>NZ_MWSJ01000040.1 GCF_002237755.1 Lysinibacillus sp. KCTC 33748
AATAGATTATTCGGTATTAGCCCCGGTTTCCCGGAGTTATCCCAAACTATAAGGTAGGTTGCCCACGTGTTACTCACCCGTCCGCCGCTAACGTCAAAGGAGCAAGCTCCTTCTCTGTTCGCTCGACTTGCATGTATTAGGCACGCCGCCAGCGTTCGTCCTGAGCCAGGATCAAACTCTCCATAAAAGAAATTTGATTAGCTCAAATTGTTTTGCTGGCATCATGTTTGATGTCCAAAATTTTGTTTCGTTCACTAACTCAAGGTTAGCTACTGAAAACTTTATTGATTACGTTTTGCTTGTTCAGTTTTCAAGGTTCATTTGTTTGTCTCATTTAAGTGACTTTCTATACTTTAACATGTCGTTAACTTCATGTCAACTATTAATGTTAATGTTTTGTTGTTGTTTGTTTCTTTCGTAACAACGTTTATAAATATATCACCTTACTTGTAAGTTTGCAAGCGGATTATTAAAGTAAAACTATTCTAATTAAATAAAAAAGGAGTTTCTTCTATAATATGTGAATCAACTTCAACTACACATGAAAGTGATATGCTTCACATTGACGCTATAACCGCTGATCTCTCATATTAGTAGCTTTCCTTTTCTAGTGCATGATGAAATCTTTTTACCATTATATATTTTTATAGTTTTTAATTCTCCAATAAGAAAGCACCTACAATTGTTAGTTTCGTTTCTAACAATTGTAGGTGCTTTTTATAATTCTATTGTGTATTTATAATTAGCGTACCCAGATAAAGTATGCCAGGAAGACAAAGAACAACCCGTACATCATAGGATGGATTTCTTTTTTACGACCCGCTAAAAGCATTGTTACTGGATAGAATACAAAACCTATAGCAATACCAGTAGCAATTGAGTAACCAAGAGGCATCATTATTACTGTAAAGAATGCAGGTACTGCAATTTCGAATTTATCCCAATCAATTAAACGTAATGAGGATACCATCAAAACACCTACAATAACTAGAGCTGGCGCTGTTACCGCTGGAGTTACCACAGCAAGTAACGGTGAGAAGAATAATGCTATCAAGAAAAGGATTGCCGTTACAACAGCAGAGAAGCCTGAACGAGCACCTGCTGCTACACCAGAAGTTGACTCTACATACGCAGTAGTTGTTGATGTACCAAATAAAGAACCAATTGTGGTTGCAAGGGCATCCGCCATCAACGCACGGCTTGCACGTGGTAATTTATTATCTTTTACTAATCCTGCTTGTGTTGCAACTGCCATTAAAGTACCTGCTGTATCAAAGAAATCCACAAACAAGAATGTTAAGACAACAACTAAAAATTTAACGTTTAATAATGAACCGAAGTCATGGAAAATTGGATCTAAAGCTACCATAAATGTAGAATCCACGCTCGGAATAGCTGAAACAACTGCTGCAGGTGGATCAATCACACCCGTAATCATACCAACAATTGCTGTTATAACCATCCCTAAGAAAATACCAATACTGCGTAGTTTAATAATAAGAATAATTGAAAGGACAATCCCAAATACAGCTAGTAAAGTTGAACCAGTGAATGTTCCTAATGTAACCAATGTAGCTGGGCTATCTACGAGGATACCCGCTCCTTGTAAACCTACAAATGTTATAAACAATCCAATTCCTGCTGAAACTGCATATTTAAGTTGGACCGGAATTGCATTAATTACTGTTTCACGAATACCCGTTAGTGAAAGAATGATAAAGATAATCCCTGAGAAGAAAACACCTGTTAAACCAGTCTGCCAAGGAATACCGTAAGCTCCAACTACAGTGAAGGCAAAGAATGCGTTTAAGCCCATACCAGGAGCAAGGGAAATTGGGAATTTAGCGAATATACCCATAATCAGAGAACCGACTGCAGCTGCTAATGCTGTAGCTACGAATACAGCACCTTTATCCATCCCTGCATTTTCTAAGATGCCAGGGTTAACAGCTAAAATGTAAGCCATAGCAAGGAATGTAGTAATACCACCTATTATTTCGCGGCGATAATTAGTTCCTAATTCATCGAACATGAAATACTTTTTCATTTTAAAGAAATCCTCCGTATGGTCGTCTTCAATATCGAAAACAAAAAAGACACACTGACTACTCTACTAGTCGCATGTCTACGATACATTTCATCACCGTTATTGTGAGAAATTAATTTAGTGTCTATACATTAATATATATAACTAAAATCGTAGTCAAGTTATTTACGGTAACTTGGTAGAAACTCACGGGCCTTATCCCCGACATTATACGACGACTTATTTAATTTACAATCGTAATATATCATTTCATTTTTTAGATTTCAACCCCATTTCCGAACATTTTTTATAAATACCACGAGAAAGTTCGTGTAAAATACTTATTTGACTTCTTTCAGTAGATGTCACATTTTAAGAAATTGTTTAGGACATAATGCTTTATTGATAGTTATAAAATAAAAAACCCCCTAGAATTCATTCGAATTCTAGAGGATTTTTATACAATGACTGTAGGAGATTCTCCCTTGATCAACATATATTTAATTCATCACTTTACTTTGCAAGAGCTGAATTCTTTTTTCTAATTTTTGTTTCCAATCCTCTGCTAATGCATCAACTGCTTGTATGCGTTTCATGGCAAGTGCATCCTTGTTTTTAAAATACACTTCGTTGCAATGCAAAACTGAAACACACGCAGGATGCTTTTCCACTAATTCAATTTTTGAATCTGCATAGATTGTCCCTTCTTCCAGTACACGTGCAAGAAAGCCCGTATAACCTGTTTCAATTAAACGTTTGAGTAATATGTTCGCCTCAGTATATTTATCAATCGTGCTACATGGTACACGTCCTTGTGTAATTTGGATGACAGCATCACCTATTTTATAAATATCGCCAATACAAACATCAGCTTCTAACATATTCGTTACTGTTAAGTTTTCACCGAACGCTGCTGTCGGCAACGGTTTACTCAGTTCCTGTTCCCATTGTATGTAATGCTCCGCAGGATATAAGCAAACAGCACGGTCAGGACCACCATGATGTTTTTTATCTGCTACATCGTCCCCCTCAAATCCACGAGCGGACAAATAAACCTCTTGCACTTTTCGTTTTTCAATCCCTGTAATCATCGAGCGCTCGTTACTATAATGCCATTCTTTTGGCATACCAATAGCAAGTGTATGTATCATCGCTATATTTTTTCCCATCTTATCCCCCCCTAAAACTAAACAACGACATAGAGTCCTATTTATATTTATTAGTTTACTATACCGAACGATTCATCGTATAACTATTTCTTAATACGAATCTGTTTCATCGAAGGGCCCATTCTGGAATATACTTTGGATTAACTCGATATTGAACTTTCCAAATACATTCTTAAGAAAACCCAACTTGTTAATTTGCGGATATTGATCCGCCATAGTTCTAATTTTTATATTCAACAAAGCAACAAATATTCCCTTTATTTAAATTTTTGCTATCGAATCGAAAAATAAAAAGCTCGAAGAAAACCCAATTAAATGAGTATCTTCAAGCTTTTTATAGTTGCTATTTAATTATTCCCACTCGATAGTTGCTGGTGGCTTAGATGTAATATCATACAGTACGCGGTTAACGTGTTTTACTTCGTTTACTAGGCGGACAGAGATTTTCTCTAGTACATCCCAAGGAATGCGTGCCCAGTCAGAAGTCATACCGTCGATAGATGTTACCGCACGGATACCGATTGAGTAGTCATACGTACGTGCATCGCCCATTACGCCAACTGAGCGGATGTCAGGTAATACCGTGAAGTATTGCCAGATATCGCGATCAAGACCAGCTTTTGCGATCTCTTCACGTAAGATGAAATCAGATTCGCGTACGATTTCTAGTTTTTCTTCTGTTACTTCACCAAGTACACGGATTCCTAGACCAGGGCCTGGGAATGGTTGACGCCAAACGATTTTTTCGTCAAGGCCAAGCTCTAATCCTAATGCACGCACTTCGTCTTTAAATAATGTGTTAAGTGGCTCAATTAATTTGAATTGCATGTCTTCTGGAAGACCACCAACGTTATGGTGTGATTTAATCGTTTGTGCAGTTGATGTTCCAGATTCAATGATATCTGTGTAAAGAGTACCTTGTGCTAAGAAGTCCATACCTTCAAGTTTAGCCGCTTCTTCATCAAATACGTAAATAAACTCGTTACCGATAATTTTACGTTTTTTCTCTGGATCAGAAACGCCTGCAAGTTTATCCATGAAACGTTGACGTGCATCAATTTTAATAAGATTCATGTCAAAGTCTTCTGTGAATGTTTTCATAACTTGTTCAACTTCACCTTTACGGTTCAAGTTGTGGTCTACGAACATACAAGTTAATTGGTCGCCAATCGCTTTATGAATTAGAACCGCAACAACTGATGAGTCTACACCGCCAGAAAGTGCACATAATACTTTTTTGTCACCTACTGTTTCGCGGATTTTTGCGATTTCAAGTTCAATGAAGTTTGCCATAGACCAATCGCCTTTTGCTCCACAAATGTCGAATACAAACTGACGTAATAAGTCGTTACCATATACAGAGTGACGTACTTCTGGGTGGAATTGTACTGCGTATAGTTTACGCTCTACATTTGCCATTGCTGAGATAGGGCAAGCAGCACTTGTTGCGATTACTTCAAAACCAGCTGGTACTTCTGTTACATGGTCACCGTGGCTCATCCAAACGATTTGTTCAGTTGGTAAGCTACCGAATAACTTGTTTGAAGCTGTTACTTTAATTTCTGCTTTACCATATTCGCGTGTTTCAGCACCTTCAACTTTACCACCTTGCGTATGTGCCATTAATTGCATACCATAGCAAATACCTAAAATTGGTAAGCCTAATTCGAAAATAGCTGGGTCTACATGGAAGGCATTTTCGTCATAAACTGAGTTTGGACCACCTGAAAAGATAATCCCTGCTGCGTTCATATTTTTAATTTCTTCTGCTGTAATCGTATGAGGATGTAACTCACTAAAAACACCAAATTCACGGATACGACGCGTAATCAATTGGTTAAATTGGCTACCGAAGTCAAGAACAACGATTTTTTCTTGCTCTAATAAAGGGCTAGCTGACAAAATTTCCACCTCTTCTACTATTTTTAAAGGACTTTTCATATGTTCAAAGAAAAACGCGTATGGAAGTAAAAACTTCCTACGCGTTCATAAGTTCTAAATTTATAAAGGCGAATGCGTAGCAAAGAAAAGTGATTTACTAACCTTCTCACCTAACCAAAACATTCACCTTCATAGAGAAATCATTTACGGTGATTTCGTAGAAACATTCGAACCTATTATCGAACTTATATGAAAGCAATCCTCATCATATATAATTTTTTTCATTTTACTCTTTGTACCCATCAAAATCAACTGATAGTGCGATTGATTAAATTTTCCCAACTTTCTTTCAGTTTTGCGAAATCAACCTCTTGTTTATCTTTGCCATAAATATGTTGTTCATATACAGCAGTCAGTTTTTGCATTTCTTCCGTCTCTAGCGACTCATCTACTCTTGTAGCAAATGCTCGTAATGTTTCGCCATCCTTCCTGCGTAATCCAATACGAGATAATTGCTTCGTTAAAACATGGTATGAAGCATCAAAAGTTGTCCAGTCCGCTTCTTTTTTACGAAAAGCGCGTACTTGCATTTTAGGTATCCACGTTTTACGTTGCATAAACAAAGTGATACTAGCGATGATCATCAAAATGACTAGAGCAATCCATACGTAAATATGCTTTTTCACCCATGTCCACACAGAATCAAAGCTAAACGTTGTTGAGCTAGAAGATTCTTTCTTCGGCTCTTGCTCTTCCTTCTTTGGTTGTTCTTGCTTTTTTTCTGGCTCCAACACTTGCTCCTGCTGAGGAGTATCTTGCTCAATATCATAATCGATATTCACATTTCCTGAAAATCCAATTGTCGGTTCAAACTCCATCCACCCTGTTCCAGGTATATACGCTTCCACCCAAGAGTGTGCATTATCATTTGTAATTTGATACTCTTGTAAACCGTCTGATATTCGACCAGGATTACCAGGTGCAAAGCCTTTCACCCAACGTGCAGGTATCCCTGCCGAACGGAGGAGCACAACCATTGATGTTGAGAAATTATCACAGTAGCCAACTTTAGTATCGAATAAAAACTGGTCAACATAGTCCTGACCCTCAGACGGGATGGCTACTTCTTTTTTATCGTATCTAAAGCCATGAGATGAAAAATATTTTTCAACCGCTTTTATTTGATCATAGACCGAAGCTTTATCCTGTGTGATTTCTTGCGCTAAATTCCCTACACGTTGTGGAAGTGTGTCTGGCAATTGTAAAAAACGGTCAAAGGACGGATGATCTACTGTTTTTAGCGTGGAAGGGTCTGCCATTTGGAGCTGTTCCATGCTAAATACTGGCTCACTATATGAGATCGTATAGTTAGATAATAATTTTGAGTCGCCATTCTGTTGTTCTATTGCTATTTTTTCAGTGTGTTCATCTTGAATAAAGAGCGGTGAATCCTGTGTAGATACAGATATCATGCCATATGTTTGAATTAAAAAAGGCATCGGTACAGCAATGTCCATTTGAACCTGTCGCTCAGTTTCAGGAGATCCAACTTGTAATGAAGTTTGGATAGGAGTATTAGTCTCATAGACATTTTTTCCAAAGCTCCCCTCCGAAAGAATCCAGCCCTTCGAAGTATAAGTATCCTTTGTATCGATACGCCAATAATGACGATCACGGGTAGATGCCGTAAATATTAGTGTATTATCACCTTGGAACGGTCCCCCTAATTGACTATCATCCTCGCTGTAACCAACTGTTTTTTCCCCTGTTCCAATGCCATCTTGCCCTGCCACCCCCTTAATAAAAGGGACTGGATCAGCCCAAGTTGGCCCTGCCTTAGGTAAATAGAATGCCACTCCACTAACAAGCATTACCGAAACAATCATCGGAATAACCAGTTTCCACTTTCCTATGAAATTGCTCGGTGCATCTGTTTGAAGCCATAAGCGCTTAACAAAAAGGAAACCTGTCATTATTAATCCAAGCACAAGTACTTTAACAATTGCCACCTTTCCATCATAGTCACTAAATGTATCTAGTGTGGCAATAAAGAATACTGTTAAAGCAAAGAAATAGAATATATTTTTCCGCACGGTTATCCAGTGGTGTATCAGGTATATTAACATCCAAATAAGGGCAACGAAGAGCACCGTTCTAAATGAATCCGATACTTTTCCAAAATCGCCCGAAAAGATGGCAGTCATATTCCATTTCCATTCATGCATTAAAAACGGTATTGTCTGTCCAGAAAAAAAGGGACTTTCACTATAAACAAACACTATAAACCAAGTAACATAACCAAATTTCACTAATCCCGACAGTATTGGGTGCACTTGAAATAAACTGAGTACCAATGATAAACCGATGAACACTAAAAATAAATGAAACAATCCTGTATTTGTTAGCTGCATGACAGGAATAAGCCATTCACGTAAAATTAGAAAAATAATTACGTATGCTATTGCTAATTCGATAAAATTTCCTAGTGATTTTTTCACGGCTTCATCACCTCCGTGAACAAATGGTAATAATCTGTTGGATTTACATGTACAACTTGAATTTGCCTATAACGCTTTGCCAGATTTGTTTGCATAGGCGGCTCCTCCGCTACTACAAAACAAATACAGCTTTTCACCATATTGGCAAGAGAATGTATTAATTCATCTGATACTTCATTCGTAACATATAGTAATGTTGCAACATGCTTAAACACTTGCTGATCTCGAAATTGGAATTTGACAGTTTCAGCAGGTTTTATAGCAGCTAAATGATGCATTACTTGATCTAGCTGCTTATTACCTTGAATAATCGGAAACACCTTCGTGTTAAAACCAGCTGAAACAAATGAAATATCTCCACGTTCTTTGACAATGGTTTGTAGCATCGATGCTACAAGCTCAATTTTTTCTTCAAATAAGGGAGACTTTCCGGCATGGAGTACAAGCATTAACTCCTGTGATTGTCGATCTTCAAATTCTTTAGATTGCAACGTTTGTGTTTTCGCAAATGATTTCCAGTGAATCCACGAAAAACGGTCACCTGGAACATACTCACGTAAACCAACAGCCATTGATGTATCCTTAACAATTGAATAAGGTGACATCATTGTACCAACATCAAATTTTGTTTGAAGCGCGGCATACCTCATTTCGCGTACTCTCGGGTATACTAAAATGACTTGTTCCTTGTCTGCCACAACTCGCTTTTTTGCCCAGCCAAAAAAATCACAGAAAACAATATTAACACCTAAGTAACGATGCTCGCCACGGGACATATTTCCCAGCACATAATTCCAGCTAAATTTTTTCCTGAAGCCAACGAACTTAATGGTATTCGTTCCTTGCACCCTCGATTGAATAAGGACTTCGCTGTTTACAAGTTCCTCCATCATCATATAAGCAAACGGAAAGCGTGTTTTTCGTTCTACCGTAATTGTTACCTTAGCAGATTGTCCACTCTCTACGCAGGAGGGCTCAATTTTGCGTTCCACCAGTAAAATATCTTCTTTCACTAGTAAGAAAATAAATGCGTATAACAAAAACGGGCTAACTGTGAAAAATACAAACCAGCTGACAAACCCACCTTGGAACATGGCATAACAAAACGTTATGATCATTAACAAAGAAATTAAAAGGAAATGTTTACTTTTCTCTATTAAGGCTTGCCATTTCTTCATTGCTCCGCAAACCTCTTTGTTGGCACAGGTATCTTCGCAATAATTCGCTCAATAATTTCCTCTGCCGTTACGTTATCATAGCGAGCATCTGGCTTTAATATTAAACGATGGCTAAAGACAAATGGTGCTAAATATTGAACATCATCAGGTGTAACAAAACTACGCCCTTTTATAAATGCATAAGCTTGTGAAGCCTTCATTAAAGCAATCGTTGCGCGAGGACTTACTCCTAAATGTACATAGTTATTTTCCCTCGTTTGAGTCGCCAATTCGACCATATAATTTTTGACTGAATCCTCAACATGCACACCCTGTACAAGCTCCTGCAATTCAATTAATTGCGTAACTGTTAGTACTGCTTCAATTTTTTCAATCGGTTTACCATGCTCAGCACGACGAAGAATCTCCACTTCTTGACCTCTTGAAGGATAGCCCATTTTTATTTTTAGTAAGAAACGATCTAGCTGTGCTTCCGGTAAAGGATATGTTCCTTCATGCTCAATTGGATTTTGAGTGGCCATAACGAAAAATGGTTGGTTGATTGTTAAGGTTTTACCATCAATCGTGACCGATGCTTCCTCCATCCCCTCAAGTAAAGCAGATTGCGTTTTTGGAGATGTACGGTTAATTTCATCCGCTAAAATTACATCTCCCATGATCGGACCAGGTCGAAATTCGAATTCCAGCGTTTTCGGATTATAAATCGACACCCCTACAACATCTGACGGTAATAAATCCGGTGTAAATTGAATCCTTTTAAATTGTGCCTCAAAGGATTTTGCCAGTGCTCGAACCATCATTGTTTTACCGACACCTGGTACGTCCTCAAGCAAGATATGACCCTTTGCTAGTAGGGCTACTATGCTAAGCTCTGCAACCTCTCTTTTGCCGATCATTACTTTTTCTATATTTTCTAATACACTTTGTATTTGTGAATTCATAAATAAAAAAACCTCCTATTTCATCCAACAATTATTAGAATTGTATGATAACTTATTTAAGAATAACGAAATATGTTTAGTAACACAATTATATGAGACGTTCACCTATTGCTTTAACACCATAGTTCGAGCACTAGCGAGAAAAGTAATAATACTTTAACATGAAAAAGAAGGCCTGCCTGAATACAATCAAAGCAAACCTATCTTTTAGTATAACGTCATTATCTATCAGAATGTTACAGATTTAATTTTTTTAACCATAAATTCTCTAACGAAGATGAATTTTCTTGTAAAAGTATTTCCTCTAATTCACCAGAAATAAGTATGTTCCCTTCGTGTAAAACCAACACATCGTCCGCTACTTCTTCCGCAAAAGACAGTAAATGCGTAGAAAATATGACCGTAGAGCCCCTTGCTTTTTCCTCTAGCATCATTTTTTTCAGCTCCGCAATCCAAAAAGGATCGAGCCCATTGGTCGGCTCATCTAAAATAAGCAAAGAGCCTTCACCGAGTAAACTTTGAGCGAGATTAAGCCGTTGACGCATCCCCTTAGAGAAATGCTTCACTTTTTGCTTTCGAACATCCCATAAAGCAACGCGCCTTAGTACTTCCTCCTGTTCCTTTTTACCAATCTTCTTTAATGAGGCAAGTAGCTGCAAAATTTCTGCTGCTGTTAACATAGAAGGAAAGTCCACATCATCAGGCATGTATCGAATGGCTTGTGGTTTATGCCATATTATTTCTCCTGATTTTTGCTTTTCCTGTCTAGTTAGCAGGCGAATTAAAGTACTCTTTCCAGCGCCATTTCCCCCTACAAGCGCTAAAATACGCCCCGTTTGTAAAGAAAAGGAGGCTTCATGAAGACCTCTATTATTATCATAGATATTTGATAACTTCTTTGTTTCTAATAGCATCATCTTCTATCCCCTTTCTATCAATTATACCTCGGCATAATTGCGTCCAGAATCGGCTTTGTGCTTGCACAAAGCACTCCTTTCCGATTCTGTGACATCCGCCGGAGGCTTTATCTTCTTTCACCGAAAGAAGATAAAAGTAAGCTAGTGTAGGCTAACGGACAAACTATCCAAAGTAATGTCACAGCTACGTATACTGCATAACCTAGTGGCGACGAATAAAACTGCGTTACTTTATAAAATGCTGGCCCAAGAACACTCGCCTGATCTGTAAAAATAAAGTATCCAAAGCGTAGCCACTCCACAGGATTAATATGTATCGCTATAATCGTCAGTTTTTGAAGAATATGACCGGCCACGACAGTTCCGATAGCCATTAAAGCGTAAGAGATTAGCAATAAAAAAATGGACCAAAAAACAAGTGACAACGACAGTGCAAATAATCTTGTTTTCGCAAAGGCTCCTACTGCAATGGCCAATGACACAAAAATGAAAATGCATAGCAAAGTTAAAACTATGAAGATAAATGGCAAACGTACTCCACCAAGAAATCCACCAAGCGCTAATATTACGCCGAACGCCACGGCCACGACTAATAAAAAAGCAAGCACAGAAGCAATATACTTTCCTGCAATATATTGCCTACGTGTCATTGGATATGTTTTTAATAATGAAAACCATCCTGATTCCACATCACCAGCTACACTCATACTACCGATCGTTAATATAAACAGCGGCAATAAAAACAACAATACATTTAAAAAGGAGGCTGTCTGTCGTGTAAAACCGTCTACATCTGGTAATGCCATTTGCTGAATGACAATGATAGCTGTAAACACGAATGTGAAAAGTAAGCCTACAAGTTGCATCCATCGACTTCTGAGCATTTGCTTCAATTCTAGTTTAATAAGCATACTATTCATCACTTATGGATCCCCCATTTAAAATCGTGTAAATCCTTATAGTCTAGTAGCTGACCTTCTCCCTCTGTCGTCATCCATTCCTGTGCTGCTTCCTTCGAATCGAATGCAACTACCCCATAATTCATCGGAGTCCAATAATCCTTGTTGTACACATAAACAGCGTTAATAACGTCAATCCATTCATTTTTTGCCGCATCTTTAATATATGCTGCTCCAACTACATCTTCCCCATTCGCTTTCATATATTCCATAAGACAACCAATATCATCAAACATTTCATAATCGCCATTTTTCAATGCAATCTGGCCAGCATATGCATTATGAACGATACTCATATTACAAATTTTACATACATCAGTTTCACTCACTATTTCACGAGGCTCATATGTTTTTTCACTACAGCCCACCAATACACCACAACATAGCAATACACTCATCAGCCATTTTTTCATTCTGTGATCCCTCTTTTCCATAGCCATAAACTACTTAATGCCAAGAATAAACCTACTAGCATTTGCACCACGTTCATCTTGTTCTTTTCTTGCACATACTTCATCGCCAATTTCGGCGTATGATCAACAAGCATGTTCTTTTCAGTTTTATTAATTTGCTGATCCAGAGATGTCAGTAAAAGGACGCTCGGAGATGCTACAAAATATTGGTAAACAGGCTGGCGTACCATCCATTGACCAAAGCTTGACACAGCCACATATGGAATATCACCGACGCCATTGTCTTTTAAATCAATCCCTGAGTAATCATCATAATAATTATTTTTAAGTTGAAAGCCTTGCTGATCGGAACGCGCCGTTAAAATATTCCCTGTAAAGTTATTACTACTAGCCAAAGTGTCGTTACTAACCTTTGTACCTTCAAGGGCAGTTTGGTTCATCTGAAAATCATTTGTTTCAATTTGGATAGTTGAACTTTTCTGCATTGCAACACCAGTCCGATTATTTTTGATTGTGTTATGTTTAATTTTTGCTTGCTGCACATCAAACAGCAGCATACCGTAGCCATTAAAATCAAAATGATTAGCTATTGTATTATTTTCAAGGAGGATGTCTGTTGTCATCATAATCATAAGACCAGTCACATTGTGAACATATGTATTAAAAAGTGCTTTGGCATCACTTGTATACATAAGATGCGTACCATAACGGCTGCTCGTCACCTTATTACGTTGAACAACAATACGCTTTACCTCCTCTACATAGATTCCATCCTGTACTTGCTCAATAGTATTGCCTTCGATCGTAATATCCTCACTTTTATAAACTGCCAACCCATTACCTTTTTGGGAATAATGATCCTCGATACCAGTCACATTGATTTCCTGTATGCGCACATTTTTGCAGCGTTGTATATGAACACCTGTATGAACATCTTTCATTTGTAACTTACGTAGCTTAAGTCCGTCTACATTACTAACAACGATCGCTTTACTTTTTCCTGATAACGTTATATTTTCCACACTGACATTAGTAGTATTTTCAATTCGAAGTGCTGGTTTGTCACTTTCACCGATTAGTTCAGTTCCCTCTTCGCCTTGTAGTGTTATCGGTTTCGTCACAATAAAATTACCTCGGTAACGACCAGCAGGAATATGAACGATCTCCCCTGGCTTTGCGACATTAATCGCCTCCTGTACATCGAAATCTGCGTACACTGTCTGACTCATGAATAGAAAAAATAATAAGGCCATCCCTATTTTTTTCACCAATCCTTACCTCCCAGTTCAGCACGAAAAGACTAGAGGAATCCCCCCTAGTCCATTCGATTAATGACTATGACCGTCTTGATTCTTTTCTTCCATATGCATGGAGTCAGATTCACCTTTGGCCTCTTTTTCAGCTTTTTCTTTCATCTTCTTTTCACGACGCTCTAATGCATCGTCTTTAATTTTTTGTAATTCCTCTACATGTGCAGTTGGATTGTCAGCGATATACTTGTCTGCATCAGCTTTATCTTTGAAATAAACATATCCCCAATTCATCGGAGATTTTAGATCCGTTTTGACGATAGTTGCATCATCAACCTTTACCCAATCTTTTGTATTAAAATCACGTACAAATTTTTCGTTCTTTTCATTATTTGCAACCTCGGCATTTACTAAACAGCCGATGTCATCATAAAAGGTAACTGTTCCGTCCTCTTTTATTGCTTGAGTAGAAAATTCACCCATATCTTCGTCCTTCATATATACTTTCATATTACACATTTCACACATTGTATCTTCTTTTGGCTCTTGCAAACGTGGATCCACTAAAGAAGCGACTTGCGTAGATTTATCCTTTGCTTCTGCCTCATTTGCTGTGATATCTTGCTTCGTTTCTTCTTTCTTCCCTTGATCTTCGTCTGTACCACAAGCCGCGAGTAAAAGTGATGCAGCTAGTACAGGTAACCATATTTTTTTCACAATTGCTTCCCCCAATTTCGTTTTTCTATTACTAATAATTACTTTACAGGTAAGTTGTGAAATAAGTTAAAAATCACTGTGAAGTATTGGAAAAATTACCTTGAATATTCATTGAACGTCTCGACTTCAAATATTTTGAATGAAAAATATAACTTCCATTTTTTAATAACTTTTATTATAGATAATGTGATTAGCGTGTCATCTTTATCGCTCTTCGGCAAAGCGAGGGGTGATCTCCGTTCCGACAGGGTGCTTTGTTGCTGCCGCTTCGCTTTCGCACAGTTAAAACATTTGTTGCTGCCGCTTCGCTTTCGCACAGTTAAAACATTTGTTGCTGCCGCTTCGCTTTCGCACAGTTAAAACATTTGTTGCTGCCGCTTCGCTTTCGCACAGTTAAAACATTTGTTGCTGCCGCTTCGCTTTCGCACAGTTAAAACATTTGTTGCTGCCGCTTCGCTTTCGCACAGTTA
>NZ_MWSJ01000041.1 GCF_002237755.1 Lysinibacillus sp. KCTC 33748
GGCAAAATTAAAAATGAGTCCGGTTCAATACCGAACTCATTTTACTCAAGCTGCCTAATGAAATAACCGTGTCTAACTTTTAGGGGTCACTTCAAAGTATAAATGGAAGGCTATTTTTTTGTCTTATTTATAAATTAGTATCAATTAATAAGACATTATTAATATGAAACTCGAACGATGTAGAAAATCTATGTTTATTGCAGAACAATTATGATTGAAAGAGCGATGTTTTTTGGTTAGAATTATCTGAAAATAGGGAATTGAGTGATAGTTAGAGTGATTAAGTAAAAATATAGGACGATGGGAGATTGATCATGAGAAAAAAGCTGCTAGAAATAAAAGGCTTAAAGACAACCTTTTTTACAGATGATGGACAAATTCCTGCCGTAGATGATATTGATTTTTCTGTTCATGAGGGAGAAATATTAGGGATAGTAGGGGAATCAGGAAGTGGAAAAAGTGTTACATCCCTGTCCATTATGGGCTTAATACCGTCACCACCTGGAAAAATAACAGGAGGGGAAATAAGGTTAGATGGCAAAAACCTCGTAACATTATCTGATAAACAAATGCAGAAAGTTCGTGGGAAAGATGTGGCGATGATTTTCCAAGAACCTATGACATCCTTGAATCCTTTGTTTACAATTGGGGATCAGCTAAAAGAAGCGATTTTAATCCATAATCCAAAATGGTCGAAAAAAGAAGCCTTCGCAAGGGCAGTTGAAATTATGAAGCTTGTAGGTTTACCTCGTGCTGAGGAATTATTAAAAGATTATCCACATCAGCTATCTGGGGGAATGCGACAACGGGTCATGATTGCGATGGCGCTTGTCTGTGATCCGAAGGTGCTGATTGCTGATGAGCCGACTACCGCGCTAGATGTTACGATTCAAGCTCAAATCTTGCAGCTGATGAAAGATTTAAATAAACGTTTAAATACAGCTGTTTTATTAATTACGCATGATTTAGGCGTTGTGGCAGAAACATGCGAGCGAGTGATTGTGATGTATGCAGGTCAGATCGTAGAGGAGGCGCCTATTCAGGAGATATTCGTTAATCCAAAGCACCCTTATACACAAGGACTTATTAAGTCTGTACCAGATATGCGTTATAAGAAGGACAACCTTTACTCTATACCAGGCAGTGTACCAAAACCCGGAAGTATTCAGGTAGGCTGCCGTTTTGCAGCACGTTGCGAATTTGCGATGGAACGCTGTGTACAAGAAACGCCACCTTTATATGAAGCAGGAGAGCAGCATAAATCAAGATGCTTTTTACTAGAGAAACAGGAGGTGGAGCAACATGTCGAAAACTTTATTGAAAGTTGATGGTTTGAAAAAGTACTTCCCCATTCGGAAGGGGGTCCTTAATAAACAAGTTGGGGACGTAAAGGCAGTAGATGATGTTTCCTTTGAAGTTTTTGAAGGAGAAACATTAGGTATTGTAGGTGAGTCCGGGTGCGGTAAATCAACGACTGGTCGACTTTTAATGCGATTGCTTGAGCCAACTGAGGGCAAAATTGAATTTGCAGGAAAGGTAATTTCTGAATTATCCAATAATGAGATGCGCAAAGCCCGTAGAGATATTCAAATGATTTTCCAAGATCCTTATGCTTCTCTTAATCCTAGACATAATATTGGGAAGATATTGGAGGAGCCCCTTATTGTTCATGGGATGGGCAATGCAAAAGAACGGAAGAAGAAAGTGTTAGAGCTTCTCGAAATTGTTGGGTTAAATGAATATCATGTGAAACGGTATCCACACCAATTTAGTGGTGGTCAAAGACAGCGTATCGGCATTGCCCGTGCGCTGATGACGAATCCGCGCTTGATTATTGCGGACGAGCCTGTCTCAGCTCTCGATGTATCTATACAGGCTCAAGTATTGAATTTATTGCAAAACCTACAAAAGGATTTAAAGCTAACTTATATTTTTATCTCCCATGATTTAGGGGTTGTACGCCATATTAGTAATCGTGTAGGTGTGATGTATTTAGGGAAATTAGTGGAGTTGACAGCAAGTGAAGATTTATATGCTGAGCCACTTCACCCGTATACACAGGCGTTGCTATCCTCGGTACCTGTTCCAGATCCTATGTTTGAACGTGAACAGCTTGTTATTTCTGGAGATATTCCGAGTGCTTCGAATCCACCAAGTGGGTGCACTTTTCATACGAGATGTCCATTTAAAAAAGAAGAGTGTTCTCAAGTAGTTCCGAAAATGCAAGAGGTGAAACCGGGTCATTTTGTTGCTTGTCATCTTTATCCAGCATTAACGGGGCAGTAATTTATCTAAAGCTTAGCGATAGGTACAAGACTCCTTCCTAAAAATTCAATGAAAGTAAAGAAGCTAGGTGGGAGAGTAACCTGCCCGTAAATGCCCGATTGGTGAAAACTAATACAGTGGGGATGAAAAAACACTTATTAAACTTTCACTTTACGATGCAATCCAACATTCAATGATATAAAAAAACTTAGGGGGAAATTGAATGAAGAAAAAAAAGCTTTGGACTTTGGGTGTAATGCTTATCCTTGTTCTCTCGACAATCTTAGCTGCTTGTGGCGGTTCAGATTCTAAGGATACGGGTAGTAAAGATACATCAAGTGGTGGTGACTCAACTAGCAGTAGTGGACCAAAAACATTAGTATATGGTCGTGGTGGCGATTCTACTGCTCTCGATCCAGCGACAGTAACAGAAGGTGAATCGTTTAAAGTTACCGTAAATATCTATGAGACTCTAATTAACTTTGGAGAGAACGATGTAACGTTGCACCCAGGGCTAGCAAAATCTTGGGAATCTTCAGAAGATGGGTTAACGTATACTATGCAACTTGAAGAAGGGGTTAAGTTCCATGACGGTACTGACTTTAATGCTGAAGCAGTCGTGAAAAATTTTGAGCGCTGGAAAGCTGGTGGTGCTGATAAATTCCCATACTACGCTTCTCAATTCACGGTAAATGAAAAGTCAGTAATTGAGTCGATCACTGCTGATGGGGATTATAAAGTTATATTTAAACTAGCTCAGCCACAAGCACCATTCTTGAAAAACTTAGCGATGTCACCATTTGCTATTGCCTCACCAACAGCATTTGAAAAGAATGATGAGGCACTTAAAGATCATCCAGTAGGTACAGGTCCATTTAAATTTGTAGAGTGGAAACGAAATGATTCTATCACTATTGAGAAAAACCCTGATTACCGTATTGCAGATTTGCCGAAATTAGATAAAGTTATTTTCCGTTCTATTCCAGATAACTCCGCACGATTCAATGCATTAACTAACGCTGAGGTTGATGTAGTTGATGGCTTAAGTCCATCTGATAAAGCTTCAATCGAATCAAATGCAGATTTACAATTAATCGAACGTCCTTCTATGAATGTTGGTTATCTTGGATTAACAGTAACTCGTCCACCGTTCGATAATGTAAAGGTTCGTCAAGCAGTAAATCATGCAATCGATAAGCAAGCATTAGTAGATGCATTTTATGAAGGCTTAGGCGAGACAGCAAAAAATCCGATGCCTTCAATAATTGCAGGCTACAACGATGAGGTTGAAGGCTATGACTATGATCCAGAAAAAGCAAAAGCATTATTAGCTGAAGCTGGCTATGATGGTAAAGAAATCGAGCTATGGGCAATGCCTGTACCACGTCCGTACATGCCTGACGGTCAAAAAATTGCAGAAGCCATTCAGAAGAATTTAGCAGATGTTGGTATGAAATCTAAGATTGTAACGTTTGAATGGGCTACGTATTTAGAAAAGGCGGAAAATGGAGAGGCAGATGCGTTCTTACTTGGTTGGACAGGTGATAACGGGGATGCAGATAACTTCCTTTACACTTTATTAGACGGAGATAATATCCATTCTAACAACTATACATTCTATGACAACAAAGAAGTGCACGAATTATTTGTTGCAGCACAAACTGAAATGGATGAGGACGAGCGTAATGACCTTTACAAGCAAGCACAAGTGATTATCTCTAAAGATGCACCATGGGTTCCGCTTGCTCACTCTACGCCAATTTTAGCTGCTAATACTAAAGTTACAAACTATGTTGCACATCCGACAGGTTCTGACCGTTTAGATACAGTAGATGTGAAGTAGGTTTAAACGGCTATCCCAACAGGTTTTAATTTAAGAAGAGAAGAAATTTTAAAGAATCTGCTTGCTTTCTGCGGGTAAGCCGTAGAAATCTAGCGGATTCTTTTGTTGGTGAAAGCTGACCCTTTCTACAGTATGTGTAAAGACCTCAATGCTTTTAGTGCAAAAGTATATTATGAAAATAACAGAGGGGTGAAAAAAATGGTTCACTATATGGGGAAACGATTATCCCAACTAATCCCAGTTTTGCTTGGAATGACTTTCATCGTCTTCATGTTAATTCGTGCAATTCCTGGTAATCCAGCACAAGTAATTTTAGGGCAGCAGGCAACGAAAGAAGCGGTCGAAGCGTTAAACGCAAGTTTAGGATTAAATAAGCCGTGGTATACACAATATTTTAGTTATTTAGGTGGCATTTTTCAGGGGGATTTAGGAGTATCATTACGTACTAAATTACCCGTATCAGAGGAAATTTTCCCGTATTTAGCGGCAACAGCTGAGCTAGCGCTGTTTGCCATGATTATTGCAGTGATTATTGGCGTAAATGCAGGCATTATTTCTGCATGGTTCCAAAATTCTTGGTTCGATTATGTGGCAATGGTAGTTGCTTTAGTCGGGGTGTCTGTACCGGTTTTCTGGCTCGGTTTAATGGAACAATGGGCTTTCAGTAATCAGCTTGGCTGGTTCCCGACATCCGGGCGAGAAGATGTGCGAGACCCAATAACCGCCATTACTCATTTTTATTTACTAGATACGCTCATCCAAGGCCGCTTTGATCAATTTACCGAGGTAGTAAAACGATTAGTATTACCGGGCATGGCTCTTGCGACAATTCCAATGGCGATTATTGCAAGAATGACTAGGTCTTCTATGCTTGAAGTAATGCGTTCTGACTATGTACGCACCGCTAGAGCAAAAGGGCAAAAAATGTTTATTGTTGTTTATAAGCATGCATTGAAAAATGCAGTTATCCCAGTGTTAACTGTCATAGGGTTGCAAACAGGATTGCTACTAGGTGGTGCTATTTTAACAGAGACAATTTTCAGCTGGCCTGGAATTGGTCGTTATATATATGATGCCATTGGCTTCCGAGACTACCCTGTTATTCAATCAGGTATTTTAGTAATTGCTTTTATTTTTATCGTGATTAACTTAATTGTGGATTTACTGTATACAGTGATTGATCCGCGGATTAAATACAAATAGAGGGGAGAAGCACTAATGACTGGAGCCATGGATGTAAAAACAGAAGTAGCACCAAGACGTGAACGAGCGGCAGGTCCTTGGAGAGAAGGCTGGCGTAGCTTTAAAAAGAGTAAAATCTCCCTGGTAGGTGCAGGTATTGTACTATTTTTTATTTTTCTTGCTATATTTGGTCCACAGATTGCTCCTGAAGGAATGAATGAACAAAACCTTTCGATGCGTTTATTAGCACCATCAAGTGAGCATTGGTTTGGAACGGATGACTTCGGACGGGATATTTTCTCTAGAGTTATTCATGGAGCTCAAATTTCTTTGAAAGTAGGCTTTTTATCGGTTATTCTTTCTGTTATTGTAGGTAGTTTCCTTGGCATTATTGCGGGGTATTATGGAAGATGGGTTGATACGATAATCTCGCGAATTTTCGATATTTTGTTAGCATTTCCTAGTATTTTACTAGCGATTGCGGTAGTAGCAGTACTTGGACCATCATTACAAAATGCACTGATTGCCATTGCCATTATTAACGTACCGAATTTTGGGCGCTTAATTCGTTCGAAAGTATTGAGTGTTAAAGAAGAGGAGTATATCGTAGCAGCAAAGGCGATTGGAATGCGTGACTCGCGAATTTTGTTTTCGCATATTTTGCCAAACTCGATGACACCAATCATCGTACAAGGAACACTAGCGATAGCGACAGCGATTATTGAAGCGGCAGCACTAGGCTTCCTTGGATTAGGAGCTCAAGCACCCGCACCAGAATGGGGGAAAATGCTGGCGGATGCCCGCGTATATTTATTAAAGGCTCCGTGGACGATGATTTTCCCAGGCTTAGCTATTATGTTAACGGTTCTCGGGTTTAATCTAATGGGTGACGGCCTACGTGATGCGCTTGATCCGAAAATGAAAAGCTAATAAAAAAGGGCGAAGAGATGGACATCATGCCAACTCTTCGCTCTCTTTAAATTGTTAAACAAATTCCTCTTCAAATTCCACATTGATTTCATGGCCGTGATGAGTTTGATACGACACAATGAGCGTATCCAAATGCTCTAGGTTTTCTTCGTAATCTAAAATACGCGATAAAATATAAAGCAAGTGATAGCTCGAAAATTCTGTATCGCCTTCCTCATGCGCATAACTGATCTGCTTGATGAATATTTCCATTAACTCGTTACGCTGAACATAATCGATGTTTTTACTCCACTCCGAATGTTCGGGCTTTAACTTCCCTGTGTATTTTAACAGTAGCTGTTCATGGTAAGTTAGCAGAAAATCAAGCCGCTCTTGAATCATTAAATGAAATTGTGTCGGAAGCTGGGCTAATTCGTTTTCATGATTATGAAGACGATGAAGAAGCTCTAAACTTTTCTTTGACGTTGTGATCATTTGACGATACACAACTAATTTACGTGCTTTTACAAATTTTTTATTTTTAAAGTAATTACGCTCTTCCTTATAAAAATCATATAGTGTATCAACGCGTTGCATACGCGACTTAAATTTGCTTAATGCTTCTTTAGTAGAAGTATGCTCAGATGCTTGACGAACAGCAAGTCGCGTCCATCGAATAATATCATCCTGTAAAAAGTAAATCTTACGGAATAGCTTTACTTCATACTTTGGCGGTAGGAAGAACAGGTTGACAACAAATGCTGCTAACACCCCAACTAATATGGTAAGAAAGCGAATAAGACCAAATGTAAGAAAGTCATCTCCTTGAATCTCCATAATAGCTACAACAGTAACAAGTGCTAGAGACAACGATTTTTCAAGTTTAAATTTCAACATAATACCGATAGCAACTATGACTGCAATGCCGATTGCTACTACATGGTGACTAAAAAGTAAGCCAAAAATGACCGCGATGGTAGCTCCTATAATATTGGCTTGTATTTGCTCCACAATTGTTTGATAGGAGCGATAAATAGATGGCTGAATCGCAAAGATTGCTGCAATTCCTGCAAAAACAGGTGAAGGAAGCTCTAGCAACTCAGCAATAAATAGTGCAAACACGATGGCAACACCAGTTTTAAATACACGGGCACCTAATTTCATAGAAAATGGATGTCCTTTCTGTCTAAAATTTTTAACTTCAAGTCTCCCGATGCAGACTTAGTTACTATTCAGCAGGTGTTCAAACATCCGCTGAAATAGAGGGACTCAGGCTGCATAAATAATGCTTCTTTACATTATAGAAGGAAGTGCTCATAAAATACATAGATTTGTATGTCATTTAAAGAAAAAGACGACTCGCATGGGAGTCGTCTTTAAAAGTTAGATAATCTAGATGCTATTATAAATTGCGTTTCTCACTAGGCGTTTAGCCTTTAAAATTACAAATTACAATTGTGAAAATGCAAGATCTACTGCTTTGATTGTTTCAAGAATATCAGCTTCTGTATGCTCTGTTGTTAAGAACCATGCTTCATATTTTGATGGTGCTAAATTAATGCCTTGTTCAAGCATTAATTTAAAGAAGCGTCCAAAGATTTCACCATTTGAGTTTTCAGCCTGCTCATAGTTTTCTACTTTCACATCTGTAAAGTAAATAGTAAGAGCACCTTTAAGGCGATTAACAGTAATTGTTACATCGTGTTTTTTTGCTGCAGCTAGGATACCTTCCTCTAAAATAGCTCCAAGACGATCCATTTCATCATAAATACCTGGAGTTTGTAATACTTCTAGGCAGGCAATACCAGCTTGCATAGAGGCGGGGTTTCCTGCCATTGTACCCGCTTGATAGGCTGGTCCAAGTGGAGCAACTGTATCCATAATTTCTTTGCGGCCGCCGTATGCACCGATTGGTAAACCACCACCGATTACTTTGCCTAGCGCTGTTAGGTCAGGTGTTAAACCTAACAAGTTTTGGGCACCGCCGTAGTGGAAGCGGAAAGCAGTAATAACTTCATCGTAAATAGTTAATGCACCTTTTTCCTTCGCTGTAGCATGCACTAATTCTAGGAAGCCAGGGTTAGGCTCTACAATACCGAAGTTCCCAACAATAGGCTCTATTAAAATGGCAGCGATTTGATCGCCCCATTTATCCATCGCTTCTGTAAATGCTTCAGGGTTGTTGAATGGTACTGTGATTACTTCTTCGGCTGTTGAAGTTGTAACACCCGCTGAGTCTGGAGTACCTAATGTCGCAGGACCAGAACCAGCAGCCACTAATACTAAGTCAAAGTGACCATGGTAGCATCCAGCAAATTTCATAACTTTTGTACGGCCAGTATAAGCACGTGCTACACGAATTGTTGTCATGACAGCTTCTGTACCAGAGTTATTAAAGCGTACTTTATCCATAGATGGCATTGCTTCTTTAAGCATCTTAGCAAAAGTAACCTCGTATTCAGTTGGAGTCCCAAATAAAGTGCCATTTTCAGCAGCGTGTGTAATAGCCTTTGCGATATGTGGGTGACCGTGACCAGTAACGATTGGACCGTAAGCTGCTAGATAGTCGATATAACGGTTACCATCGACATCCCAAAAATAAGCACCTTTCCCACGAGTCATAGCAACAGGTGAACCTCCACCGACTGCTTTATAAGAACGAGAAGGGCTATTTACACCACCAACGATATGCTGTAGCGCTTCTGCGTGTACTGCTTCAGATTTTGTGTGATTCATATATATTGCCTCCTAAATCTTTATACTTCATCTATTGTAGACCTATCAGTGCAAGAAATCCAAAGAAATTAAGGGATATGATTTGTTTTGCTATTTAGAGTAAAATAAAGCGTACAGAGGAGGAGATTGATATGGCTTTAATAGAAGGTAAAAAAGCACCGGATTTTTCCCTTATGAATGAAAAAGAAGAAGTAGTAAAGTTAGCGGATTTTAAAGGACGAAACGTTATTTTATATTTTTATCCTAAAGATATGACACCAGGCTGTACTACGGAGGCTTGTGACTTCCGTGATAAGCATGAGGATTTTAGTAAATTAAATGCAGTTGTGCTTGGTATTAGCCCTGACGAAGCTAAAAGGCATATTAAATTTATAGATAAACATGGATTACCATTCTCACTATTAGTGGATGAGGATCATGCCGTGGCAGAGGCCTATGGAGTTTGGGTGCTGAAGAAGATGTATGGACGTGAATATATGGGGATTGAACGTTCAACATTTTTAATTGATACCGAAGGAAATTTGATAAAGGCTTGGCGTAAAGTACGTGTGAAAAATCATATTGAAGAAGTATATACATATTTAGCAGGATGGGAGGCGAAGCAATGAGAATTTATTTTACGTTTGAACCAAGACCAGATTTACGTGAACCACTAATAGCAGAATTTCCACAAGTGGATTTTGTTTTTGAAAATGGTTTATCAAAAAATGAGCTACAAGAAGCAGATGTGCTTGTGACATATGGTGAAGATTTAAATGATGAAAATATTCAGTATGCGACAAAGGTTAAATGGATTTTTGTAGCCTCAGCAGGGATCGAAAAAATGCCAGCTCAAGCCATTATTGACCGAGAAATAGTAGTTTCGAATGTGCGTGGCATTCATAAAACGCCAATGGCAGAGTCAATGCTTGCTCATATTTTAGCGATTAAGCGTGCACTACCATGGGTGTATGAACAGCAGAAGAAAAGCGAGTGGTCAAAAAAAGCGAAACAAACCGAGTTGCGAGATAGCACAGCACTTATTTTGGGACCTGGAGCTATTGGCTCGGAAGTAGGTCGCTTATTGCAAGCTTTTGGTGTTGCAACAATTGGCTGTAACCGTTCAGGGAACGAAGCGGCATATATGAATGAATTGGTGAGTTTTGAGCAATTAGCCGAAGCTTTACCTAAGGCTGATATTGTCATTTCAGTTTTACCTAAAACAGAAGAGACGACACATTTATTGAAAGCAGACCATTTTAAAGCGATGAAAAATGACGCCATTTTTATGAATTTTGGTCGTGGGAATTTAGTAGAAGAGACTGTTTTGATGCATGCCATTCAAACAGGTGAAATTGGTTACGCTGTTTTAGATGTATTTGAACAAGAGCCTTTAGCTGCGGATCATCCAATATGGACTTTGCCGAATGTCATTGTGTCTCCGCATATTTCAAGTCACTCTTCTCGCTATGTTGAACGTAGCTTAGAGATTTTTAAGTCGAATTTAGAGAAGTGGTTACGTGGTGAAACAGATGTAGAAAATAGGCTAGATTTATCAAGAGGTTATTGAAGCGGAGGTCCTAAATCAATTATACCTCGGCATAATTCCGTGACACCCGTTGACTGAAGTTAAAGTGAAATGTGTATGAATGTTGACAGAAGTAAGTTAAATTGGATACACTAATTATAACTATTATCAATTAATAATCTTTATGGAAGAGGTGCATGACGATGTCTGAAATGCATTTACAGGATGCACTTGACACGTTGAAAACAACTGGTGTTCGTATTACTCCTCAGCGTCATGCTATTTTGGAATATTTAATTCAAACAATGGCACATCCAACTGCCGATGAAATTTATAAAGCACTTGAAGGGAAATTCCCGAATATGAGTGTAGCGACTGTCTATAATAACCTTCGCGTATTTCGTGAAGTTGGTCTAGTAAAAGAGCTAACTTTCGGTGATGCTTCAAGCCGCTTTGATTTCGTTACAAACGATCATTATCATATGATTTGTGAATGCTGTGGAAAAATAGTCGACTTCCATTATCCTGGTCTCGACGAAATTGAACATTTTGCATCACAGGTAACAGGCTTTGATGTGCATGCGCATCGTTTAGAAATTTACGGCACTTGTCCATCGTGTAAAGATGTATCTGCAAAAGTACAATAAAAAATTCCTAGCTCTTCTATGAGGGCTAGGAATTTTTTGTCTTATTATAAGATTGATCGAACTCTTTTCCTTCTAGAGTTGGATCCAGAGTTAATGGTTCATTGCAGTACATACACATATCTACACGGCCTAATACTTTTGTATGCTTATGGCAATTAGGGCATTCGACTTGAACAGCTTTTGTTGAGAGCAGTCCAATCCATGCATAAACAACTGTACTACCAATAATACAAAGTACACCAAGGGTCATGAAAATTAAGACTAGAATAGGATAGTTTTTAAAGAAAATTCCCCCATACATAACTACAAAGCCGATAAAAATAAGTGCTAATGCGAATGAACGGATTTTATTAATTTTACTTTTGTAAGGTTTCATTTATCATCTTGCCTCCCAACCTAAAATCTACTATAACATATAAGAACAAAGTATTTTAGCTTTGAAAACGTGGAAAGAAGGATTACTTTTAGAGTATGTCGAAATTTTAACGAAATCAATTTCGCCTTGGCGTAATTGAGCACGGTGTAAATCCGTGACATCCACTGAATGAAGATAAAAGGTTACAAACAAATAGAGGGGGACTGAACATGGAACAAGTTTTGCGTCCAATATATCAAGAACGTGCAAGTCAGTCGAATACACTAGGCGTTATTTTAGTGGAAAAACGAGAGGAACAAAGTAATGTTACAGATACATTTGATACAATCTTACTTATTATCGTAAAAGAAGCAGAACAGCCAGTCTTTACGAAACATTACCTATATGAAGGAAATAAAGTAGCTTTACATACGGTTACCGAGAAAATAATACGAAAATGGTTGCTTATTGGCTCGAATAAAAAAGTGGTCGATTGGATTTTCTTTGGAAGAGTATTATTTGATCGTAATGAATTTCTTCATAAATTAAAAATTGAATTACAGGAGTTTCCGTTTAGTGGTCGTAAAATCAAAACAGGCATTCAATTTTCAAAATTAATTCGTCGCTACTTAGAAGGAAAAGAATACTTTGATAAAGGTAGCTATCTTGATGCTTATAATCATGTAGTAGATTCGTTACATCACTTAGGCCGTTTATCCATTATTGATAGTGGACTTTATCCTGAAGTAACTGTTTGGGCACAGGTGAAAAAAATAGAACCAGCGATTTATAAATTGTACGAGGAGCTCGTTACAAGTACTGAGCCAATAGAGAAACGATTAGAGCTATTGTTTTTAGCGAGTGAGTTTTTAATACATTCACGTACTCGAGACGGCGCCCAACATATTTTAGAAGTCATGCAAACAAAGGATACTTGGACTATTCAGGAATTGCATGATCATGGTGAGCTCATGAATTACTCAGTAGATTTAGAAGTATTTGTAGAATATCTAGTGGACAAAGGTTATATTCAAATTGAACCGATCGTTGCGAAAAGTGAAATGATATTCCACCGTCATTATAAGGTAAATAAAGAAGCTCTAGAAATGGAGCAAGGACTGTAGTATGCTAGTTATCGAGGTATGAAAAATACCTCGATATTTTTTATAAAAAAGTTATTGACTTTTAATTAATTGATATTGTATTATATTAATTGTCGCTAAGACATAATAAAAAACTCAACGAACGGAAAAAACTTTTTAAAAAAGTTGTTGACATGAATTGAGTTAAATGTTAATATAAAGAAGTCGCTGAAAAAACAACGACAACGAAATGAACCTTGAAAACTGAACAAGCAAAACGTAATCAATAAAGTTTTTAGTAACTAACCTTGAGTTAGTGAACGAAACAAAATTTTGGACATCAAACATGATGCCAGCAAAACAATTTGAGCTTATCAAATTTCTTTTTATGGAGAGTTTGATC
>NZ_MWSJ01000042.1 GCF_002237755.1 Lysinibacillus sp. KCTC 33748
CATAAATTAATTGAAATTTAAAGATCTCCTTAACGCTTCTGTTAAGGAGAATTTTTTTGTTTATTTGACAGAACCACTTGGAAGTAACATTCGCAACTAATGACCGCATTGGTGGTGATAGAAACATAACAGGAAACATTGTTGAGGTTAAAGACTGTTGGTTTAATGTTCGTGTAGATAGTTTGGGAGAAGAGCCTTTCACTTCAGTTGGTAGAAGTGGAATTAAAGATAAAAACAAATTAGTTGTTAAATTGCCACAGCGTCAGCAGCTAAAAACTCGTTAGTACAACGTATTTACCGTTACAAAAGTAACATAGTGATATCCAAGAGATAAAACATTGATTTTACTGGGTAAGGGACTTTCTCCCCTACCCTATTTTTTATGGGGCTTTTAATAGAATACTTCAATACAATGAAGAGATTGATAAAAATGTTATTCACATATTCGAAAATAATCAAGCAATCAATATTCTGTTTAACTGGAATACTGAGTATGACCTACTCACGCATAAGAAAAATGATTTCTATTTAATTCAGAAAAATCAGGTCATACGTTTTGGTTTGTTCGGTCAAGGGATGAAATTATTCTTCGAAATGTCTGATGGCTCTTTTAACTTAAATGGTTGAAGAATTGAGATTGAATACATAGATGATGAAGTTGGAAAAACATATCATTTAACAACAAACTTCTCAGACAAAGACCTTATCACATATAAAGAAGCTTACGCTGATTACAGCAAAGTTCACGGTATTCAGCAATCAAATATTAAGTCAATTAATTTTGGCTACAAAACAACTTACACGAAATATGATACTCAACTATTCTTTCAACCTGTTGTTTCAATTCCTTTTGATGAAGGTGCTTTTATTGAAGTCAAATTGACTTCTAACAAGTCTATGAATGGTCATTTGGTATTCAAGTTAGGTGGGATTGAAATAGAACGCTTCTATGCCCCTTTAGAGGCTCATAGAGCAGGTCAATTGAATTGGGTTATTAGATTAACACACTAAGGAAGGAAAATGCTCATATGAAAAGATTTTGGCTTAATCTACCTGATAAAAACGATTCTTTAGAAATAACAACAACAAACAACAAGATTTCTTTATTTGAGTCTTCAACTGAGAAAGTATACACAATAGACACAGGAAAATACTCACTTGAAAAACTAAAAGACAATCTAGTGAGCAAAGGATTAGATGCTAGAATTGGAGAAATCAAATCCCCTAAAAACACTAAACTATTGGTGCTATTTTTTGACAACTCATTTACAAATGTAGATGGGAGTTTCATTGCTTTTATCGGTGGCATAGAATCTATTGACAAAGGCAATAGACAAGAAGAGAACATAATTCACTAAGAAAGGAAAATACTCATATGGCTACAATAGGCGGTAATACAGAGAAGAAAGAAATAGGACTATCCATCGGTGTCTCAGGAACGCACGATAAAACCATGATTGACAAAACAACAGGGTATCTACGGTTAGTTGATGTTGACGTTGATGGTCAAGGAAATCCTGTTTATATAGAACAAGGCTCTTGGACTTCTGACGCTATTGATTTAGGAGATGTTTTCCAAGATTTTGAAAAAGTATTCACAGATAACACAGTTAGTGGCGCAAGCTCATTCGCTGCGCTAACAAGAGTTTCCGATAATGGTATAAATTGGTCTAAATGGGTTGCTATTGCAGAAGATGGAGCAATTCAATCTGAAACTAAGCAATATATTCAAGTGCGGATAGATTTGTTTGCAGGGTTTGTTAGTGATGTATTTATTATAGCAAATAGTGATTTTGATACTAATAAATATATTGAACAAAAGGTGTTGAGTAAAGGTAGATATGTAGTACCTAAATTAACTTCTAATACTTCTTCTACAGAAGGATTCCCTTTTTCTTCAAGTGAATATTCTTCTACTTATGTAAAATGGAAAGCTTTCGACAAAATTGATAGTGCTTATTTCCTTACAAAAGCAAGTATAATCGAGGGTTTTTTAGGTTTTTATTTTACCAACAAGAAAAGAATAACTAAATACAACATTAGAAGTATGATCACTTACCAAGCTATGCCTAAAAGTTGGGTTCTTCAAGCAAGCAATGATACTACAGATGGTATCAATGGAACATGGAAAGACTTAGACACTCAAATCAACCAAATTTGGACAGCTACAAACATAGACAAAGAATACAGTTTCTCAAACAATGAGAAATACCATGCCTATAGAATCAATTGGACTGAAAATAATGGATATACTACCTACTCAGGAGTTGGTGAGCTAGACTTCTATGAAGAAGGAACAACATCATTAAGCCTTAAACGTGATTATCAGTATGACATGACAATGGATGATACATGGTTAGGTGAAGGAAGTCTACACAGACAAAAAATCACTCGTGAAGAATGGTTGAAGATTGATAGATTTGAGGTGAAGTAATATGGTGGTAACTCTAGACCTAATCAATAAAGGTAGTAATGTGACTTTGAAGAATGACAATATGACCGCTGTAATTACTGATGCGTTTGGCACTGCTAGAGCATCTATCGGTAGAAGTAGTGGAAAGTGGTATTATGAAATAACATTCGAAAGCCTTAATAATGCGATGGTTAATGTTATAACTAGTGCGTCAGTTGGAACTACATACAACTTAACTACATCTAGAGGCTATTATAGCTTGACTGGAACGAAATGGAGTGGAACACAATCTATATCGTTACCGTATGGCACAGCTTTTAAAGCAGGAGATACAGTTGGTATAAACTTGAATCTAGATGATGGTGTATTGACATTCTATGTTAATGGTGTAAACCAAGGTGTAGCATTTACTGATTTAGAAACTTTAGGAACTCTATTCCCTGCCATAACATCTGCTTCGTCAACTGGCGGTTGTACTGCTACCTTTAATTTTGGAGCAACACCATTTAAATACCATCCTACCGATATTAAATACAAAACTTTATCATATGATGGCTCAAGGATGATTAATCCTACTAATAAAACTTTTATTTTACATGATGGTGAATATAAAAAGTTAGGAAAGGTTTATTCACAGAATCCTACTAACTTAATAGAGAATTTAAAATTGGACGGTAGTAGTGAGATTAAAGGTGTAAAAGGAACAGTTTTTACTTCTCCTATTACTCCAAATCAAATATATGATTCAGAACATGGATATGTTGCTAGTTTTAATGGAATCAATCAACTCCTACGTTCAACAGTTAATAACCTATTCCCAATCGGAGATAAGATAATAAAATACAAAATCAAAGTTTCGTCAAAAAAAACACAAATACTCATGTCTACATCTGAAAACACCAAAAGAGGTTGGTTTATAGGTATTTCTGACGTTGGAACATTACATTATGCAGTCAACATTACAGGTGCTAGTACATGGGATATTTCTGCTCAGAATGGGAAAACCATGATATGTGATAACAAGTGGCATGAACTGATATTAGAATACAAAGATGGTCAGTACATTAAATGGTATGTGGATGGTGTATTAGACTATTATCTAGCACACTCTTATAAAGAGTCTACAACTGCAACAAATAATTTAGTTATAGGTTGTAGAGCTTCCGAAACAGGTGCTTCAACATTATCTCCCTATTACTTCGAAGGTCAATTCACTGACTTAGAGATATACAAAGGAGAGCTTAAAGAATCAGTACATTGGTCAACATTTTCCTCTACGCTACCAAACTCTACTCACCTTGAGAAAGGAATGGACAACATCACTCCCCTATTAGACAGAGTGGTAACAGAGCTAGAACCCCTCCAAATGACACAAAGAAATAACATACTATCGTCAGGAGAAATTGGTAAAGTGTTTAGCAAAACATTTGATTTGAAAATATACATTGACATAAGAAGTATTAGAACTGAGGTGAGATAATGAATGAAATAACTTGGCATGAAACTAAAATGACATCTAACAATGCTCCTTCTCCATTGGTTGCTTCTGCTAGTAGTGAACATTCTACTCCATATGGAGCTTGGCGAGCTTTAAACGGTACAAACACAGACTCTAGTGACGCTTGGATGACCCCCTCTGCCGTAGGAAACACAACAGGTTGGATTAGAATAGATTTTGGTGTACCAAAAAAAGTTAATAGATTAAAACTCACAGCAAGAATTGGCTCAGACTCTTCTATGATAAGAGACTTTGATGTTTTTGGTTCTACTGACTTTGCCACATGGGACACTTTACAGAATGTACGTGGAGAGAAAAATTGGACTTCGGGAGAAGTTAGAGAGTATAAGCTAAATAATAAAAGAAATACTGCTTATAGATATTACAGAATCCAATTTTTTAATAACAGTGGGAGAACTGATTTAACATCTATTGCAGGGATTTTATTTGGTTATGAAAGAATTGATGATAAATCACTTATTTTTCATGGAGGTAAATATAAGAAATGGGTAGATGATTCACATTATTTAATTAATGAAACTAAAATTAACCCTATTAACAATACCTACCAAAGACACTACTCTATGACTCAAACTAGTGGGAACACCTTAGTATCAAATAAGACTGATATTTTTGGCACTGTTAATGGTGATATAGAATGGCAAGGCGAACACGGATTAAAATTTAATGGAACTAACAATTTTGTAGAATTCTCAGGGAAAATATTATCCATAGGAGCTAAGAGTATCTTTTTCCAAATTAAAACAACAGATTCTTCACCAACTATTAAAACTATTTTATCTGAAAACTCTAGCGCTAATGAACATGGTATGATAATTCAGATTAATGGTGCTGGTGGTATCAATGTTACTAGTCGCAAAGGTATAGCAGGAACAACTAGATTTAACATGAACTCAGTTAAAAAAATAAACGATGGACAATGGCATAATGTTCTTATTACTTGGGATGGAACAATAAACACCAATGGAGCAAAACTGTATATAGATGATTTAATAGTGCCTGATAGCACAACTACTGCCAATGCAACAGAAACAGTTCAAGGAACTTACAATACAATTATAGGAAAATCTGCAACAAGCAATACACTTTTTATCAACGCTAATATTCGAAATTTAGAAATTTACCATTCAGCTTTAGTATTTAATTCACTTGCGTATGACAGTTTATATGAATATATTGAATCAAAATATTTGGAAGATATTTCAGACACATTGCCAACATCACAGCAATTTATTGACCAAGGAATGGATAATTTATCTCCCCTACTTGACCGTACAATCACTATATTAGAACCAACTGAAATGACACAAAGAAATGATATTCTCTCGTCAGGAGAAATTGGTAAAGTATTTATTAAAACAATTGATTTAAAAAAATATTTTGATTTAAGAAGTATAAGAACAGAGGTGAAGTAAATGAACACAACAGTTTGGTATGATATTAAAATGACTTCTAATACAACACCTTCCCCATTTGTGGTTAGTGTTAGTAGTACAATGGGTTCTGCCTATAGTGGTTGGAAAGCATTTGATGGGTTTCTATCTAACGCAGGTGGTGATACTAGATGGCTTACAACAAGTGGAGCAAAGGTTGGTCACATAACAATCAAACTAGACCAAACGAGAGTAGTAAATATAATTCAAACAGACATGACTCAAACTGTTTTGGATAATTACCCAACCTCTATCGCTATACATGGTTCTAATGATGGAAAAGCATTTACAACTTTAAGAACTTTCGGTAGACCTATAGCAACATCGTCAGAACAAGCGTTCGAAAATAATACACCATATCTTTATTACAAAATAGAAATATTATCTAGTAATGGTGGAAGTTACACAGGTTTCGGAGAAATAAAATTAGGCTATGTGAAGAAAACGATAAATAAAACACTTATTTTACATGATGGTGAGTATAAACAATATCATGAGGATATTTACGAAGAAACTATTATTGATTCTCCTATCTTCACAACAACAGATGAAAATTTCGATTATTTCATTAGTGGTAATCAAGATACGGTTTACAGCAACCTGTCAAAAGGCACATTTTGGTCAAAAAACATGTCTAACAATGTAGCAGGTATCGCATATTTTGGGATAAAACTGAGAAAACCTGAGAAATTAAAAACTTTTATTTTTAGACAAGGTAGTAGTGTGAATAACTCTATACCAAGCATTAATATTCAAGTGTCTAATAACGAGACAACATGGACAACTCTTTTCTCACCTTCGCTTAGTAGGATAGGAGAAAAAAACATATTTGATTTAACAAATCATGTGAAAGAACCATATCTATACTATAGAATAATAGCTTCATCAAATTCAACAGCTACAAGTACTTTATGGGTAGTATATGAAATTGACTTTATTGCAGAAAGAAAAAGTGGTGTCTTAACAGAGACAGCCAATTGGAAAAATATATCAGACTCACTACCTACTTCTCAACAATTTATAGAACAAGGTATGAATAATTCATATCCCCTACTTGACCGCACAGTAACAGAATTAGAACCTCTGACAATGACAAATAATAGTGAGATTTTAGGTGTTGGCGAGATAGGAAAAGTATTTAGCAAAACAATTGATTTAAAAAAGTATTTTGATATAAGAAGCATAAGAACTGAGGTGAAATAATGTTAGATATTGATAAAGTCACATGGGATAGCGCAAAAATTAATCATAGCGCTACAGTATTTAGTAACAATGACTTGACAGCTTTTATAAAACATTCAAACCAAACTGTTGTGGCAAATTATCCTAGAAGTAGTGGAAAGTGGTACTTTGAGCTAAAGATGGGTTCTATATTAAATGTTATGGTAGGAATTGTATCAGCAAAAAGTGGGTATGGAAGTACCTATAACTCTACTCTAAGTAGATATTATGCAATAAATGGAAGTAGAATTGAAGGCAATACATCACAGTCATATGGAGTAGCATATTCTAATAACGATATTATTGGTATAGCATTGAACCTAGATGATGGCACTATTGAATTTTATAAAAATGGTGTCTCTCAAGGTATAGCATTTAGGAATATTTATGAATTAGGAGAAGTATATCCTGCATTTACAACAAATGGCACAAGTAGTAGTATCACAGTGACCGCAATCTTTGAGGAACAATTATTCAATTTTCCCATTCCAAATGGATATAAATCTTATGGGCTTCTTCCTTATTCAAAAACACTGCTTCAATCGAACAATAAAACCTATTCACTAGATTCTATCGACACTTGGTATGATACAAAAATGACATCTGACAACGTTCCTTCTCCCCTAGTCGCTAGTGCTAGTAGTGTATATAGCTCAACCTTCCCTGCTTGGAGAGCTTTTGATGGGTTAAAAGATAGTAATGGATGGTCTACAGCGACTAATTCAATTATTAATCAATGGCTTAGATTATATTTTGGAAAGTATACAAGGGTTAATAAGGTAACTGTTGTAGCGAGAAGCACGACAGCATCGACAGAATCGCCAAAAAACTTTGATTTCCAAGGTTCAAATGATGCATTAAATTGGACAACTTTAAAAGAAGTTCGAAATCAAATTGGATGGAAAAATTCAGAAGAAAGGACATATAGATTCGATAAAGAAGGTTATTTTAAATATTATCAAATTTTCGTATATGATTTCAATGGAGATACTTCACCTGTTATCGGTGAAGTGATATATGGATGTGAATATCTATCGTTTTGCGAAATACCATCCATTTCAAAAGGAAATTTCATTAAATACGGTGCTAAATTTGAGTTTAATGGGTTGGAAGCAATAGCCTTAGATAAAAACTATATTTTACAGGATGGCGTGTCAGAAAATTCAGATGGGTTGTGGACAACTAAATTAGATAGAAAACCACTCAGCATTAGTTTTAATTAGTGCTGAGTTTTTATTTTAAAAAATAGAAACAGGTGAGAAAATGAAAGAAACATATGTGATAGAGCTTTTTGATTACTTTTCCAACAATGGTGCAACCATTACTGAAATAGAGCTTTTTTATGGCTCTAAAAAAGTTAATTATCGTGGATTAGATGCATACGATACAGTAACAAAAGGAGTTCCTCATTACTGGAATGACACCTCTTATTGGGGATTTGATAGGCTATCAAACAACAACAAAATATATACTAACAATTCAACAGGTGGAGCTTCTTCCACACTTTTCATTTATAGTTTAAACTCAACAGCAGGTCAAGGGAATTGGGCTAGGTTTTCAATAGAGACAGATGATGTAATAACTAAAATGGTCATATGTTTAGGCTCTCCTGAAGGGAGAATACCAAAAGAAGTAACTATCTTTCGTGTGAATGGTAAATATAGCTCTACTTTATTAAATAGCAGATTAACAGATGGTTTAAAAGAAATAGAAAAACTCAATTTAAACAACAACATCTTAGCTCCTATTGACTTTGAAGTGAAAGTTAATGAGTTTGGTTTCTCTATTTATAGTGATATAACAAATGAATATTATTCCCTATCAGACAACACTCTAGTTCACCTGCCTGACAACTCTCCTAAAAACATGATTTTACATGGCATTAAGCAAGGTAAGGAAATTCAATTAGATGTACCTTTTGACAAACATAGATACTTTAATGACACACCTGTTGCTAATGTGAGTGGCAAAGTGTTCACACATGATATTGATAAAATTAATACTTTAAATATCAAAGAACTGAGAGAGAATAATAGTTTTGAGCCTATTTACACTTGGTATGAAACTAACATGACAGCTAACAATGTCCCTTCTCCACTAGTAGCTAGTGCTAGTAGTATCAATGGAAGCTTATATGAACCATTTAGAGCTTTTGATGGAATCACAGCAGATGGAACAACCTACAACACTTGGGCTACAGCTTCAAATCAGCACTTAGAATCATGGGTAAAGATAGATTTTGGAGCAGAGAAAGAAGTAAATTGCGTAGCTCTATCAGCTCGTAGAATTGAAAATATAGACCAAATGCCAAAGACCTTTACAATTGAAGGCTCTAACGATAACACACAATGGACAGAGCTTGGAAACTTTAGCAAAGATGATTGGCAAGCTATAACTACATATACATTCAGTCTAAAAAATGGTAGTTATAGGTATTTAAGAATAATCAACCACACAACAAATGGTAGTAATGTAGCATCATGGTGCGAAATTAAATATGGATATAAAAGAGAGGTGAAATAAATGGCAACAACAGAGCAATTAATGGCACAACATGGTGTCGCATGGTTTGATTTTGATGAAGCAAGTGGTAATGTTTTAGATAAACTAGGCAATTACTATACAGACACAATTACAGGAGCTACTAGAGTTAGTGGTTGGAATGGTGAAGGATCTGCAATGAGTGGAAATACCATTGCCTCTACAGTAGTAAAATTCAATTCTCCTATAATACCTAATGGTGCAAAAACTATCAGGTTTAAATTAAAAGTAACTTCTAATAAAGAAGGTGTTATTGTAACAAGAACTCAAGGTTCAGCAGGAAATGGATTACAAATAGGTTTATATAATAGTTATTTATATATAAATTTATATGAAAAAAACAATTTAATATTTGGCACAGGACTAAGCAAAATATTAGATATAAACAAATGGTATGACATTATGTTTTCTTGGGATGGAACAACTAGTACAAGTGCAGTAAAATTATATTTAGATGAAGAATTGGTTTCAAAGACAACAGCAATATCCAATGAAACAGCAGTTAGTATACACAACATGTCTGTATTAGGACATTACTCAGCTACAGGGTTCTCATTTGATGGGCAACTAGATGATTTACAAATCTACAATAAGGCTCTCTCCCCTTCTGACTTCATTCAAAAGCGTTTAGTAGTAAAAACAACAGACAGTAAAAACCTTGTTTTATCCCCTGACACAGCTCGTGTAAAAGAGATTCCTAACACAACAGAATATATGATGTTAGCTCAAGGTGGAATAATAAAAGAGATTGATTCAGCAGTCGATAGACCACCTATTGATTTTACTAAAACTACAACTGAATATGAGATTGTGACTAATAACAGAACACCATTAGGGAAAGGCAGAATGTTTACTATTCCTATCGGTAGTGATTTTAAAACAGCAATGATTGAGGACAACTATTAAACTAGTTGTCCTTTTAATATGAAAAAAACGGGAGGTCAATACAGTGGCTAATAGTAAAGATAATTTAAGTAAATATGGTAAAGCATTTATTGGTTTTGATGAACCTAGTGGTGATGTTATGGATTCTATTGGTGGTTATACAGGAACACTAGTTAATGCTCCTACTCGTGTAGCAGGTTGGAATGGTAATGGTTTTGCTATGAGTTTTAATGGGACTAATCAGCGAGTGCAATTTAATAACACCATTATTCCACAAGGTAAAAAAACTATTAGATTAAAGTTTAAGCCAATGACTCAAGCAACAACTTCTCAAGTATTAATTAGTTCTACAAGTGGTAATAATCCTTATGGGTATAGATTAGTTTGGCATCAAAGTGGATTAGTCTATCAAGTATATGGAGGTAGTCCAACTTCAATACCAACTTATTTAGTTGTACCTCCAGAAAATATAACAGTTGGTTTGTGGCATGATATTGTGATAACTGATGATGGATTATTAAAAGACAACTCGGTCAACATATACATAAACGGAACTTTAGTCTTAACCGGTTTGGGTGACTTTAATGAAATAGGAATGAAACCTACTTTCAATTTATCTGTTGGAGGAAGTCCTGATAATTCACTTTATTTTAACGGACAATTGGATTATATTGAATTTTATGATATAGTAATTTCCCCTATTTCTGACAAATATCTAGTTCAACACAATTCAGAATATAAACACCACGATGGTACTTCATGGCAATCAATTACACCAACAGAGGAAAACTTCATTAAATATGGAATGAACAATCTTGACCATATCAAAGAGAAACATTGGAAAGAATTATCAGGAGATAAATCAGTGGCTATGTGGTCCGATTTTGAAGATAAACAATTTACTTCTATTGTATTAAATAAAAATGAGTTCAAGCCACAGGATTTACTAGGTGACAAACCTCAAGCTATTTACTACACCGACTCAGACACCTCTCTAATCACTGTAGAGACAGGTGTTGACCCTTACAGTGTTTATGACTACATTGGTGAACTACCTACTGTAGTGGCTTATACAGAGTCTACAGACGATATTATTGTATCAACTACTACCGAGCCATTCGACATCTACGAGGAGTTTGGTGATAGTGTTGAGGTTCTTTACTACACAGATGATGAAGCTGTAAATGAAGCCGATTTAATCCTAGAAGCTAATTGGTCGCCTATTGATGAACTAGAAGGTGACTTTGAAGTTACGACATGGACGGATGAAGCCCCTGAGACTGCTCAAAGAGTACTTGAGATGAAAGCTATCCCACAACCTCAATTCATCAAACTACTCAATCCTAAGCGTGTTTACGGTTCTTTAGATGATGTGTTCGTCAA
>NZ_MWSJ01000043.1 GCF_002237755.1 Lysinibacillus sp. KCTC 33748
GGCTTTATCTGCTCTCACGATAATATCAAAAGAACCGTTAGCGTCAGGTGTTGAGCCTAATTCAGATTTTAGTCGAATGAAGAATGGCATTTCTTCGTTGTTTTTTAGCACACCACGTAGTCTTAAATCAGGCTGAGGTGTGATAGGGGAAAGGCTTGTACTAAACTGACAAGTCATTTTCCTGTTTCCTCGTCAGTAGTAGCAGAATTCATGAAAAGAATTGCTATGTTATTATGCGTTACAGAAAGCATTAACTTTTATTTAAATCTAATAGTGAAAGTGTTTGAATCAATTAGTTTATTATTAAACTGTACATACTGATTACTACCATTAAAACTCATAGCATAGCCTTTATCATTCCAACCTGTTACACGAGTAGGGGAGTTGACAAGTATTCCTGTATATCCACTAATTGAATCCATAGCATTACTACTAGGTTCATCAAAACCAATAAATGGTTTACCATACTTGTTTAAGTTATCTTTTGTATTAGCCATTGTATGGACCTCTAATATTTTTCCATATTATAAGGACAACTAGTTTAATAGTTGTCCTCAATCATTGCTGTTTTAAAATCACTATCAATAGGAATAGTAAAAATTCTACCTTTACCTAGTGGTGTTTTGTTATTAGTCACAATCTCATATTCAGTTGTAGTTTTAGTAAAATCAATTGGTTGACTATCAACTGCTGAATCAATCTCTTTAACTATGCCACCTTGAGCTAACATCATATATTCTGCTGTGTTAGGAATCTCTTTCACACGAGTTGAAGTAGGGGATAAAACAAGGTTTTTATTATCTGTTGTTTTAACTACTAAACGTTTTTGAGTGAAATCAGAAGGGGAGAGAGCTTTATTATAGATTTGTAAATCATCTAATTGACCATCAAATGAGAACCCTGTAGCTGAGTAATGTCCTAATACAGACATATTGTGTATACTAACTGCTGTTTCGTTGGATATTGCAGTTGTCTTTGAAACCAATTCTTCATTTAAATATAGTTTTACTGCGCCAGTACTAGTTGTTCCATCCCAAGAAAACATAATGTCATACCATTTGTTTAAATCTAGTATTTTGCTTAGTCCTGTACCAAATATCAAAGTATTTTTTTCATATAAGTTTACATATAAATAACTATTATATAAACCTATTTGTAATCCATTTCCTGCTGAACCTTGAGTTCTTGTTACAACAACACCTTCTTTATTAGAAGTTACTTTTAATTTAAACCTGATTGTTTTTGCGCCATTAGGTATTACAGGAGCATTGAATTTTACTGTTGTAGAGGAAGTAGTATTTCCATTCATAGCAGAGCCTTCACCATTCCAACCAATAACTCTTGTAGCGCCTGTAACTGTACCTACATATCCATTTCCTAGCTTGTCTATAGTGTTTCCACTTGCTTCATCAAAACCAAACGATGCGACACCATATTTTTTCATAGGTTCTGCCCAATCAGATGTAAGATAGTTATATCTAATTAATTCACCATCATCATCAATATCAATTGCGTCAAAAGAAGTCCATACTGTAGGTTCTTTTACTGTGATTGTGATAATGTGATATTCTCTATTAAGACCTGTTTTTTCGTAGACTAGGGCCTTTTGAACTGCACTTGTACTATATTGACTATAAGTTGATTCAACACCATCAACAGTTATCGAAACATCCTTAGGTTTGTTTGTAAAATAATCAGCAATTATTCTAAACTTCGTACCTAAAAAACATATTTGAATCTTATTATCAACTATGTTTGAAGCACGATAAGAGCCCCCATAGTAACCTGCGTTAGTATCAATACCCCATGTTCCTGTATAATCAATCGAACCAACAGTATCATCATATCTTCTCCAACCACTTTCAGGATTTGGTAATGATTGTCCTATTGTTGCCATTTTATTCCGCCTCTGTTATATTCAAAGTATTAATTTTACCAATAGAGTGTGTGAACACTTTTCCACTAGCACCATCAACAGGTTTGTCATTAAAGTATCTATGCTTGTCAAAAGGTACATCTAATTGAATTTCCTTACCTTGTTCAATACCATGTAAAATCATGTTTTTAGGAGAGTTGTCAGGTATATGAATGAGAGTATTTTCTGCAAGAGAATAGTGTTCATCTGTTGTTGGATTTTTAATAGCTAAATAGTCAAAAATTACAAACTCTTTATCCCAAGACCATGTACTTCCAGTGATACTGTATGATGATTTAGATACCAACTCTACAACATTATTGCTATTGCTCATATTATCCATATTGTAATAAGCAATTTTATTTCCCACTTTCCCTTTCTGAGATAGTGCTTCTTCTACACTGACTTTTCCACTCCATATAGAAATATCGTCAATATTGCCATTGAAATGTTGACCGTTGTAACTTGCTGTAGAAAGATTATAACCCCTTGAAATAAATAACTTAGTATTGTTTACAGTCATATTTGCTGTGTCTGTTGTTCCTGTGATTAAACTTATAGTCTGTTTCTTACCATCTATCCATAGTTCATCAGTTGCGGTATTGCTAGTAAAGACCGCTAAAATATGATGAACCCTATTATCTAAAATTTGTGATACATCACTAATACCTCTAATATCAGAACCCCATGTATTAAAACCAAAGCCTTTGATAGTATCATTCATCAAATATAGGTTATATCTTCCATCATTAAACCCTAGAATAGTGTGTCTGCTATTGGCATTAGCCATATCTCCTTTAATAAAAAAAGACACAGTTACAATGTTACTAGGAGAGACAATAGTCCCCCCTTCGATATAAGAACCTGCCTTGAAATTTATAGAATTTCTACTCATTAAATCATTCCTTTTCTAATTGTATTAAGAAGTTAAAATAAAAACAGCACTAGTTAAAACTAATGCTGAGTGGTTTTCTATCTAATTTAGTTGTTAAAAGACCTTCTTCATTTTTTGAGACTTCATCTTGTAAAAGGTAGTTTTTATTAGTAATAATTTTATTAATGTTAAATAGTGGATTTTTACCATATTTAATAAAGTTTTCTTTTGAAGTAAATGGAATAGTTTGTATTATCATAGTTTCATAACCAAAAACAATTTCATCTACCATATTAGTAGCATTATTGAAGTTAGAAATAATTCTTAGTCTATAGATTGAATACCCTTTATTGTTGTTAAAATGATATTCTTTAGATTCACCTTTGCTCCAAGATTTTTCATCTGTTATTGATGATATTGTGTCAAAAGAAACACCATCATTTGAACATTGAATTTCAAATATTTTTGGTGCTCTTTCAGGATATGTTCCATCTGCCCTTAGTGTCATTTTATTTACCTTGATTATTTTGCCAAAGTTAATTTGAATCCAAGCTTCTCCATTGCCTTTAGACTCCCATCTAGAGATTGTGCCATCAAAAGCTCTCCAAGCTTGCATGACTGTACTATATTCACTACTAGCACTTGCAATTAAAGGGGAAGGAGCAGTATTTGAAGTCATTCTCGTTGTAGACCAAGTATCGATTGATTCTAATGAATATGTTTTATTATTTGATTGAAGAAGGGTCTTTTTATAAATTAACTCTTCCATCATTTCTATTTCAGCTATTTCTGGATATGTTCCAACAGATTGAGACTGAGAAATATTAATTCTATACCTTTTATACTCATTAGTATTATTAATGTAGTATTCTCTTTTTTCACCATCTTTCCAGTTTGGAGAGCTGTCTTCTTTGAATAAAACTATCCAATTAACACCATCAAATCCATCGAATGAAAAAATTTTGGGAGAAGTTCTATCAATTCTATTTTTAATAGTAAATTTTATTATCTTTCTAGGTGTTGGAAACTCGCATGAAATCCAACCACTAGAAGAACCACTTGAGGAAGCCCAATAGTTATCTCCTCTATCAAATGCACCCCAAGGTTGGTAATTGATACTATATTCACTACTAGCTGTAGCGATAAATCCATTTGTACTGTTACTTGTCATTTTTGGTATAATATTATCGGTGTAATTTACCATTTTAATCTTTTCACCTCGTTTCTCTAATTAAATACTATACTCAAAGGCTTTTTATCTATTTTAGTTGTCCATAAATCTTCATCGTTCTTCGAGACATTGTCTTGTAAAAGGTAGTTTTTATAAACGATTCCCAAATTTGTAATATCCATCAATATAGTATGTTCCTGCAACACCTTTATCTGTTCTGTCGGATGTTGGTCTTGGAATTGTACTAATATACCTAATTTGCTGTGGGTTGGTAAACTCTATTGTTAAAGTACTAGGAGAACTGGTGTTGGCAGGAGACATCCAATAATTTTGTGATGTAGCTGTACTAAATTGGGATTTGGTTGTATCAAATGCTTTAAATGGCGCACAGTCAGAAATAATAGAATTTTCTGTTTTTTGTAGTTGCGTTACTAAGCACAGCATTTGTCAAAGTATCTGTAGTTGGATTCTTAAACTCTATGATTTGTTTGTTTTTATTATATAGCCTTATTCCGCCAAGTGCTGAATAACTACCTCTTGTTAAATTTCTGAAAACTAATTTCTTGACGACCATCTATTTCACCTCAGTTCTAATACTTCTAATATCGAAATACTTTTTTAAGGCAATAGTTTTACTAAATATTTTTCCAACTTCACCAACACCTAAAATCTCACTTTTATCTGTCATTGCCATAGGTTCTAAAGTTGTAATTGTGCGGTCAACCGGGGGAGATATGATATCCATTCCTTCTTCTAAAAATTGAGTTGAATTAGGTAGAGTATGCGATATTGTTGACCAATAAGCAGGAATATCAGGAGAATCTTTTTCATACATCTCAAATGAACTGACTAATGTATAGTAACTATGATGACTTAATCCAAATTGTAGCTTATAGAATAAATACTCATTACTATTATTGAAATTATAGGTTACTTTAGCATTACTATTAGGATGATTGTTAATAGATAGAAGGTTGTCATAGTTTAAACTATCATAACTACCCAAAAAAGAAAATTCTTTTAATCCATATACGCCACCTGAAATTGGTAAGGATGCCAATGTGATTTTATTTACCATTTTTGGAGCTTCAAATTGGTATTGAAGCCATGATGGAGCGCTTGCATTGGAGCCATTATCATACCAATATGTTGAGTCATTTTTATCAAATGCTCTCCATGCAGGGTCATAAGCGCCCCTTGCTGTTGCCTTCCCTACTGGGCTAGTGTCGCTTGTCATATTGGGTACTACATTAATAGTTGGGTCTTTACCTAATAATTTAGGGGTGAATTTCTTATACTCACCATCATGTAGAATAAATGTTTTATTTTGTATAACAGATTCAAAATAAAACTCATTGAACTGAACATACATTGCTTTAAGATGTATCTTATATCGACCTCTTTTTAGAAGGGGAGATACAATATACCAATCTTCTAAATTGTTTGTTTTTGTTTCTTCGTATATTTGGTAAATACCATTTTCATCTAATTTGTAGATGATTATCTCTTTACCTGTTCCTCCACCACTATCGCTATAAGCTCCACTTGTAGCCCAAAATACGCAGTCATTTTTAACTTCAAACTCAATGTGTGAAGTAGATTCTCTAAGCAACACGGCTCCATAAGTTCCTTGTTTAGATGTGATGCCATCATGTAGAAGACCTTGTAGTTGAGAAGGTGTTATTTGTACAGCGTTACCAAAAGGGGTAGCTAAGTTATACGAAGATATATATTCAAATTCAACTGAGGGATTTGTTTTTTCAGGTATTGTTGTTTTTGCCATTTTGTTCACCTCTCAATATTATTCAAAATTAATACTCAATGGTTTTCTATCTATTCTAGCTGTCCAAAGTCCTTCTTCGTTTTTTGATACTACATTTTGTAAAATGTAGTTCTTTGAATGGATTTGGTTAGAAAAACTTCCTAAAGATGATTGACCATATTTAAGAAAGTTATCAGATGAATTAGATGGTATTTCTGTTAACACTCCACCAGTATTGAAAAATTCAATTTTACCTATAGCTATATAAGAAAAACCATTATTATCTATGATATTTAACTTATAATATCTATATTTTTTTGTGCTTTTAAAAGTATATTCTCTTGTTTCTTTTACAGCCCAGTTTATTTCGTTTTTAGTTTCAAATAATATACTATATGTTACACCATCTTTAGAAGCTAATATTTGAAAGTGTTTTGGTGACGCTGTTATGCTTCCTAAATCATTTCTTGCTGACAACCTCATTCTATTAAATGAATACATTGCTCCAAAATCAATTTGAATCCATCCTGATTTATAATTAGCAGAAGCCCAACAATCTCCACTATTATTATTTGTGCCATTAAATACTCTCCAAGCCTCATAAGAAGAACTCCAAACACTACTAGCACTAGCAACTAGTGGAGAAGGGGTAGTATTAGATGCCATTTTAGTCTCATATAATGAGGCATTATTGGATTCTAATGAGTATATTTTATCTGTTGTTTTATCGGGTGATTGAAGAAGACAATAATCTCTTTTCCTTCCACTCACAAAGATTTCATTGAATTGAACATATGCTCTATTTGGTGATATTCTATATCTACCTGTATCTAAATTATCATAATATTTATACCAAACAGATGTACTTGTAGTTTGTATATTTGAATTTATATTCTCAAATACACCTAAAATATCATTATATTTTTTTAGTGTTGTAGCATTTCCTGTACCTCCTGCTGAATCACTGTAAGCTCCACTAGAAAACCATATCTCAACATTTATATAATCATCAGGTATGAAGAACTCTAAATAGTCTGTTGTATATCTAAGTAAGACAGCACCATAAGTACCTTCTTTTGTTATAATGTCATTGAATAATGCAGTGGGTGTATATGAAGAAGTTCCATTACTAACAACAGCCTTAGGATTCAAATAATCAAATGAAATTTCTTCTCCTTTGTAATTAGAGGGTACGTTAACTCTAGTCATTTATCTCACCTCAGTTCTAATACTTCTAATGTCAAAATATTTTTTTAAATCAATTGTCTTACTAAAAACCTTACCAATCTCGCTATTTAAAACCTCATTTTTATCTGTCATTGTAATTGGCTCTAATTCTGTTACTTCGCGGTCAAATAGGGGAGATAGATTGTCCATTCCTTGCTCTAAGAATTGATTTGAAGTAGGAAGAATAGAGGAAACTGTTAGTGTTTTTTTGGGGGAATATTCAGTTAAAATGGTAGCTTGTGAATAAGTTCCATCACTAGCATATTTACTTTTATCTATACATACTGTGCCAAAAGTCTCGTCTTGTGGATACCATGCTACTAAATTATCCGACATACTATCTTTTTCAGAGAGTTGATACATGTTTGTTGATATTTGCAACTCTGTTCTAGCAACATTCCAAATTCTTGAATCTTTTATTTCTCCTTTAAAATACTCTATATAACCCGAAGTAACAGCAGGGTTAGCTCCTAATGAGAATATAGCAGATGTGCTTCCAACTGCTCCACTATATTTTAACTCACCGACCTTAACACCATTTATATAAAATAAAATGGTGTTGCCATCAAATGTTGTTGCTATATGCGCCCATTGATTTAATGGAAGCTCACTTCCATAACAATATCTATATGCACCATTTAAATAAAATCTTGAATAAGGTTTTCCATTTAGAAGACCTATAGAGTGTCCTCCTGTTTCAACGTTTGACATAATATCTTGATGTGTACTAGTTATTGCATGTGGTCTGACCCAAGTTTCTAATGTTACCAAGTTATATTTGTGGACTTTTGTTGTCCTCATATAAGAACTTGTACCGTTATAAAATACTGAGCTAATCTCTTTTCGCTCAATCTTTTTGTATTTTCCATCATGTAAAATAAGTGATTTAGTAATATAAAGTATTGTCTTTTTAGAGTGATAAGTGATATTAGATGATGTTGTGGGTATATTGGATACTTCATTTATAGAGCCTGTGTCTGCAAATAAATCATACATAATTAAACCATCTATATTGGAAATAAGGACTCTTTTTTTCTCATAGCTTTCTAGGATTTCTGCTTTACTAAGTTCCCTGCTCCAAAATTTTGGAAACTCAAGAATAACACCATCTTTTTCAGTAAAAGAAATCATTTTAAAACTTCTACTATATGAGCTGATAGATGTAGTAGATAGACTAAGCTCTCCATTAATATATATTCTGCAACCTGAGTTTCCTATAGTTATTGCTATGTGATTAGATTTATCTTTCTCTAAAAGAATATTTCCATATACAATACTACCCGGATTTCCATAATTATTCACAGCATGTCTCACACCAATTGAACCCCTAGCATCTATCATCATTTCAGAGAGTGTTCCATTATAGAATAATTTCATTGTTTTATTGAAGTTGCTTTTTAGTTTTAACCAAAATTCAATTGTGTTTACGCTAGGTGTGGATACATCATAATTAATAGTTCCACCTGTTATAGCTCTTGTTTCTATTTTTCTCACCCTTTATTTATCAAAAATATAAAGTTTATCAATTTTTATAAAATCACTTCTATTAACCTTCTGTCTGTGTAAACTTCCTGTATCTGTCCAATATGAATCTAATGTCATATCATACTCGTAATCACGTTTAAGACTTAGTGTAGTTGCTCCCTCTTCATAGAAATCCATTTCTCCTATGCCTGAATATGCATGACCATTGTTCTCGGAGAATTTTATTCTATAGGCATAGTATCTGCCTTTGTTTGATATTTCATAGACATTATCGGTATTCGCTGTAGTCCAAATTTGATTGCTCTGAGTGTCTAAATCATACCAACTGCCATTAATACCATCTGTAGTATCATTGCTTCCTTGAAGAACCCAACTCTTAGGCATTGATTTTAAAACACTACTATTTGTCATACTTCTGATTTTGTACTTTGTGACCCTTTTGTCATTTTTAAAACGAAATCCAAGAATACCTTGTGTAACTCCATTTTTTGAGCAATAACCTTCACTTGAATCTACTTTATCAAAAGCTTTCCAAGGTGAATAAGTGCCATTATACTCAGTCTCAGCAAAAGCAAAACCTTCTGAGGAAGATGTATTTGATGTTAGTTTAGGAACAATATAGCTACCTGCTTTAACTTCTTTTTCTTCAAGAAATTCATTAATATTAAAATCACTTTTAGATATAATAAAAACATCAGATAAAAAGCCTGCAAATAAATCAATTCTCACTTGAATGTACTGTTTAGTATCAGATAGTATGCTTCCATCTTCCGCAGTAGTAACCCAATCAGACCAATCTCTACCATTGTCTGATACTCTTGTTAGCACAGTGAATGTGCTTCCACCATTGATTTCGTTGTCTGTAAATACTTTCTCAAAATCTTGAAAAATATCTCCTAAATCAATTACATCAGAAGTCCAAGAACCTTGGTCTACATATATAGTTCTTCCATCACCATCAACATCAATATCAACTAACTGTAAAGATCCTGTTGTTTTATCAATCATAGTTTTGTCATGCGTTCCTGAGACACCAATAGACAAGCCTATTTTTTTCTTCTCTGTATTACCGCCTACAATAGCCATATGAGCATTTTCCTTTCTTATTCATTAAATATGAATTATGCTTTCTTCTTGTCTATCCCCTGTATCAATAGACTCTATACCACCAATAAAAGTAATAAAGCTACCATTTACGTTTGTGAATGAATTGTCTAAAAACAACACTATTAATTTAGTGTTTTTAGGTGATTTTATTTCTCCTATTCTAGCGTCTAAACCTTTGTTAACTAGATTGTCTTTTAGTTTTTCTAGTGAATATTTTCCTACGTCTATTGTATATACTTTCTCATTTGAAGACTCCAATAAAGAAAGCTTGTTGTTAGATGTTGTTATTTCTAAGTGGTCATTTATATCGGGGAGATTTAACCAAAATCTTTTCATAATGTATTTCCTTTCTTATGTTAGATTTTTAATAATTCAATTAATTTGACCTGATCTATCGGCTTCTAAAGGGGCATAGAAGCGTTCTACTTCAATCCCTACTGATTTGTTGGAAGTGATTTTAACTTTAATGAAATTCCTCTTATAGGAAGAAAATGGAAGTAAAACAACGGGTTGAAAGAATAGTTGAGTACTATCTTTCGTGTAAGTTTTCTTGTAGCCAAAATTAATTGACTTTAAGTTCGATTTTTTTGAATATCTTCTATATTGTTAAAATCAGTAAAGGCTTCTTTATATGTGATAAGGTCTTTGTTTTCAAAGTATGTTGTTAAATGATATGTTTTTCCATCTTCATCAATAATGTACTCAATCTCAATTCTTCTATCATTTAAGTTCAAAGAACCATCGGACATTTCAAAGAAAAACTTCATTGATTGACAAACAAACCAAAACGTATGACCTATGAGTAGGTCATACTCAGCATAGTTTTTACCTTGCATAATCAGTGTTCCAGTTATAGGGAATTCTGATTGTTTCCTGAATTTGTGAATAACATTTTTATCAATCTTTCATTGTATTGAAGTGTTAAAAAAAAACATAAAAAATAGAGTAGGGGAGAAAGCCCCTTACCTAGTAAAATCAATGTTTTATCTCTTAAATATAATTATGTCACTTTTACACGTAATGGTAAGAAACACGTTGCACTAACGAGTTTTTACCTGCTGACGCCGTGGCAATTTAACAACTGATTTGTTTTTATCTTTAACAGCTTCAACAATATTTCCTGTTATGTTTCTATCACCACCATTGCGGTCACCAGTTGCGAATGTTACTTCCAAGTGGTTCTGTCAAATAAACAAAAAACTTCTCCTTAACAAAAACGTTAAGGAGAAGTTTAAAATTTAATTAATTTATGCTTTTTAACTAAGCCAACCCAAAGAGCTTTCAAGTCTTTAATCTTTTGTTTAGCGAAAGCTTCGTTTACATATGTGCATTTTTAGAAGCAGAACTTACCTTTGTCTTCATTGATTGTGATGTAATCATTGTTGGCAAGTTTGTTTTACGTAACCTTTCGGGATTAGGCTTTATCTGCTCTCACGATAATGTCAAAAGAACCGTTAGCGTCAGGTGTTGCGCCTAATTCAGTTTTTAGTCGAATGAAGAATGGTATTTCTTCGTTGTTTTTTAGCACACCACCCAGTCTTAAATCAGGTTGAGGAATGAAAGGGGAAGAGCTTGTACTAAACTCACAAGTCATTCCTGTCGGGAAGTTTGCTGTATTAGCATACAAATGAATATCTTTAACATCATATCCATATTGGTTTTTCAGTACAATCTCATGTTCAAGTGTAGTTTGACCTGCAATGATAATGCCAAAATCAAG
>NZ_MWSJ01000044.1 GCF_002237755.1 Lysinibacillus sp. KCTC 33748
TAGTAAATAGCTTGAGGTTTGTCACCTAGTAAATCCTGTGGCTTGAACTCATTTTTATTTAATACAATAGAAGTAAATTGTTTATCTTCAAAATCAGACCACATAGCCACTGATTTATCTCCTGATAGTTCTTTCCATTGATTCTCTTTGATATGGTTAAGATTGTTCATTCCATATTCAATGAAGTTTTCTTCTGTTGGTGTAGTTGATTGCCAATCAGTACCATTGTGGTATTTGTAATCTGAGTTGTGTTGAACTAAGTATTTATCAGGAATAAGGGAGATTACTCTATCGTAGATTTCCATTTGGTCTAATTCACCTTTAAAATAGAAATCTGCTGTTGGTGCTGTGTTTGACCATAAGTTTCCAATTACTAAGTCTCTGAAATGTCTTACCCCTTTAGTGGCAATGGAAGCCTTAGTATAAGGAATTTGGGAATTATTTACATACAACAAAGCATTGTCATTATTTTTACTCTCGTCTAACACGAATAATATATCATACCACTTATTTAGCTCCATTTGCTCTGTACCCAAACAATCTACAACAGTAGTACTGCTTCTTATGGAAGCTCTTAGGGTGTCATTTGGCATGAGTGTTAAATAGACCCCTGTATTTGACTCAGTAGTATTGTTGTCATTTGTTCCGAAAATATATTGCACTCTATTTAACTGTAAAAATTTTATTTTCAATCTTATTGTAAAAGTTCCGTTAGGTATAATTTTATTATTCATAGTAATATATTGATTAGTACCATTAAATGACATAGCAGAACCTTTACCATTCCAACCTGTTACACGAGTAGGAGTATTGACTAGCGCTCCTGTATATCCACCAATAGAATCCATAACATTTCCACTAGGTTCATCAAAACCGATAAATGCTTTACCATATTTACTTAAATTATCTTTACTATTAGCCATTGTATTGACCTCCAATATTTTTCCATATTAAAAGGACAACTAGTTTAATAGTTGTCCTCAATCATTGCTGTTTTAAAATCACTGCCAATAGGAGCAGTAAACATTCTACCTTTCCCTAATGGTGTTCGATTATTAGTCACAATTTCATATTCAGTTGTAAGTTTAGTAAAATCAATAGGTGGTCTATCGACTGCTAAGTCAATCTCTTTTACTATTCCACCTTGAGCTAACATCATATATTCTGCTATGTTAGGAATCTCTTTTACACGAGCTGTGTCAGGGGATAAAACAAGATTTTTATTGTCTGAGGTTTTAACTACTAAACGTTTTTGAGTGAAGTCAGAAGGGGAGAGAGCTTTATTGTAGATTTGAAAATCATCTAGTTGACCATTAAAATAGTCTGTTGCAATTAAAGTACTAGCAATATTACCTAATCTCATATTAATACCTGATTGCTCATTAGATGTTAATAATCCATGAAATTTTTCTTTATCATTTACATACATTCTTATATTGCTACCTATTGTTGCACCATCAAAAGTTATCATAATATCATACCATTTATTTAAGTCTATCGCTTCAATAAAGTTATGGACAGAACCTACAGAGTGTCTTATAGATAATTGAAGGAGATTATCAGTAAGAGTTATACTTAAATCTCCTACAGTAGTACTAGAAGAAGTACAAATAATTCTACTAGTTGTTTTATTCTGTCTGTTTAACATTTTAAACCTAATGGTTTTTGCACCCAGTGGAAGAATGGGGCTATTAAAAGTAACATACTGATTGACTCCATTAAAATCCATAGCAGAGCCTTCACCATTCCAACCTTCAACTCTAGTTGCGCCTGTAACTGTGCCTGTATAGCCATTACCTAGCTTGTCTGTAACATTCCCACTTACTTCATCAAAACCAAACCATGCGACACCATGTTGTGCCATTAATTGCTCTGTTGTTGCCATATTATTTCACCTCTCTTAATCCAAATTTAATATCTGCAAGCGAAGCATTGTTATTTGTTCCATCTAATACACTTAAAACTGTTATTTTATAGTATCTACTATTAGAGTGAGTTAAAGGCAATGTTAATTCAGTAGATGGTTTCCAACTAGTGACAGAGAATTTACCTAGTGTAGACCAATTACTATCATTATTAGAACTTTCAACGATAAAATCTTTTGGTGTTTGTTGAGAGAGGTATTTTTCAGCTCTAGGTACTATAGATACAGTGTTTATTTCTCTATTTTCACCATAATCTAATTTAATCCATGAGTTGATTGCCTGACCTGTGGCAGAAGCCCATATCATACCACCATCACTTTCAGCATTTCCATCGAAAGCTAGACATGCACTGTATCCACTGTATTCACTACTAGCACTAGCTACCAATGGAGAAGGGGTATTATTAGAGGTCATGTTTGTTTCATACCAAGTAGTTACTATACTTTTATTCTCTAAAAATTCCTTGATATTCAATGTATTGATTTTCCCAATATCATGTGTGAACACTTTTCCACTTACGTTAGCAACAGGTTTGTCATTTAAGTATCTATGTTTGCCAAAAGGTACATCTAATTGAATTTCCTTACCTTGTTCAATACCATGTAAAATCATGTTTTTAGCTGAGTTATCAGGAAGATGAATAAGAGTGTTATCTGATAGAGAGTAATGTTGATTTGTTGTTGGGTTTTTAACAATGACCCTTCTGTAATCTATCGCTCCAAACACAGCTTCACTAAGTTGAGTGACGCTACTATGACCATAATTAGATAATAAATAAATCTTATAAAATCTGTAGCTTAGTTCATTTGAATTTATATCTAAAGTGTCCCATATAGTGTCGCTAGCAATTTGAGGTAATGTAAAACTACCTACTACGTTAAAAATTATTCCATCATGAGAAGCTTCTATTCTAACATCTTTTGGTGTAGCAGTTGTATTGGTGTTCCCATTTTTTAATTTTAGCTTAGTGAATGGATAAGCCTTGCCGAAATCTATCATTACCCAACCATTGGAAGGTGAATTAGGTGACCATTGATTATTATTCAATATATTATCAAAAGCTTTCCATGCTTCATGACAGCTCTTTCGTTATTGGTAGTAATAACATATGGAGAAGGATAGTTGTAGTTTGACATATTTGTTTCATGCCAAATTATATTGCTCATAATATCATTCCTTTCTTATTGTATTAAGAAGTCAAAATAAAAACTCAGCACTATTTAAAACTAATGCTGAGTGGTTTTCTATCTAGTTTACTTGTCAGAAAACTATTGTTATTTTCTTGAAGAACATAATTTTTGTTCTTATAAACAACACTTGAATTATTAAATTCTTCTTGTCCATAACTAATAAAATTCTTCTTAGTTAAAGAAGGTAATTTAATAATATTATCTTTTTCATAGCTATATTGAATCTCTGCTATCGCACTTGCAACAGTGTTACCATTGTTAGATTCTATATCAATCCTGTAGTATCTATATGTTTTTTCATTATTAAAATGGTATTTCCTTGTTTCACCGTCAACCCAATTAATTTCATTTTTTATGGTTTTTAATGTATCAAAATTTGTGTTGTCATTTGTTCCTGATATTCTAAATTCTTTTATCATTGTATCTACTGCATTATCTTTAGCAGTAAGAGTTAGAGTGTTTGCTACAATCTCTTCACCAAAGTTAGTGTATATATATCCTGTAGCTGTACCATTATTCATTTGCCAAAAAGTATCTGACTTTCCATCGAAGGCTTTCCAAGCAGGGTAGGAAGAATTTTGGCTACTAGTGCCAACCGACAGAGGAGAAGGAGTAGTGTTAGAGGTCATTTGAATTTCAAATTGAGTGTTGATTGATTCTATTGAGTAAGTCTCGTCATTAGAGTGTAATAATATTTTATTGCTCAATGAATTTTCATAAACTAGTTTAAGTCTGAAACCAAGCGTTGTTGGATTAGTGAAATTTCCTGAAAATACTGCTCCATCTTTGTTATATACATAACCATATATTGAACTCCAAGCAGTTATACTTCTCGTTTGTGTCTGAGCGTTGTTTACAAAAGCGTTACTAGACACGCCATTTGGAAGCGTAAAAGCGATATAAAGTCTCTTATTATTTTGAAAAACAGGGTCATTTTCTATATCAATGTCTAAATCAATAGTACCATTATTTGTAAAACTACTAACATAGTGGTATTTTACAACTGTCTTCAAATCTTCTGAGACAAAGTACATATTCATTGATTTATTAACGGTGCTACTTAAATCTAATTGTATAGTTTTTACAGTGCAATTAGTAAAATCAAATAATTTATCATAAAGATACATGACTGAATAGTTCAACGTTCCTGTTCTTGTACCCCAGCCCCAATTGCTATCTTCTACTATAGTTGTTCCCATAGTGTTTTTCCTCACCTCAATTCTTTATTTGAAACTTATACTTAAAGGTTTTCTATCCAACTGTGTTGTCCACAACCCATCTGAATTTTTTGAAGCATCATCTTGTAAAATGTAGTTTTTATTAATTAGAATATAATCAAAATCTCTAATTGCATCTGCACCATATTCAATAAAGTTATCTGCACTAACACTAGGTATTTCTGTGAGCAATGATTTCTTATAGCCATATAGTATCTTACCAACACCAACATAACTGCCACTAGATTTGTTATCAACATTTAATCTGTAATATCTATATTCTCTTTCGTTATCAAACTTAAAATCTTTTTGTTCGTTAGCTTGTGTATATAGAATGTTATCAAAAACAGCTAGTGATTCAAAAGTAGTACCATCATTGGAAGCTTGTATCTCTATTTTTTTGGGCGCTCTTATACGTGCATTAATGTCTGATTCATTTGTAGAAAATAAAGATAGAATGTTTACTTTTTTAGTGTTCCATAGTCTATCTGAATCCACCCTTTTTGATAGGCGCTAGTCGACCAAAAAGCACCTGTTGGATTAGAACTAGCAAAAGCTCTCCAAGCAGGGTAGCTAGTTGAATAAATTGAACTAGCACTAGCAACAAAAGGCGCAGGAGCTGTATTAGAGGTCATTTTTGTCTCATATTTTGTGTAAAGAGATTCTAATGAGTAAGTTTTATTGTTTGATTGTAATAAATATCCTTCTTGAATAACATTATCTCCGTAAAAAGAAATATGAGGGATAATAAGAGGATATGAACGATTGTCGTAGTTCTGTATCATAATCTTTAGTTGACCATTCTTTACAGACTTATTGGTTGGAACTATTCTTGTGTTTTCTGACTTAGCCCAATTTACTCCTACCCTTTCAGCTATTTTTATTCCATCACAATACACCTCAAAAGCATAAGGCTGAGTAGCGAAAGAGCCATCACCAACATAAACTTCTATATATTCTAAAACCATATCAAATCTTGTGTTGAATGATACATTTATCTCTAACCAAGATTTTGGAGGTAACATATTGAAGGTAGTATTAAAGAAATCAAGTGTACCTTTTTTGAATACGTTAGACAAATCTTGGTCAATGCTATTTGTCTCACTTTTTACATTTAAGAAATTCACCATATTCACTTCACCTCAATTCTTTAATTAAATCCTATACTCAATGGTTTTCTATCCAACTGCTTTGCTCATGTATTATCTGAAATTTCAGAAACTTCAACTTGTAAAATGTAGTTTTTATTAATCATTGTTTTATTTAGTTCTAATAATGATTGTTGACCATATTCAATATCTAATGTTGGAAGCTCTATTAACACATTATTATCTAAGCCAAATATTATTTGATTTATTGAGACCCTGTTATAAGTGTTAGGAGAATAAACTTCTAGAACATTGATTCTGTATACAGTATAATCACTCTTTTTAAAGTAAAACTCTTTCCATGTATTGGCTTCCCACGTGTTTACTGAAAACTCTTGTATAACATGATAGTTGCTACCATCATTTGAGCCAAGCACCTGAAATCTCTTTGGTGATTGATTTGCTTCATTAGAGCTTTTTATCCTCACTCTATTAAAGATATTTTTACTACCAAAATCTAGTTGTACCCATTGTGGAACGTTGTCTGCCATCCAATTATTTGTTGATTCACTAAATGCTCTCCATGCTTGATATGAAGAAGCATTTATATAAACACTACTTGCGCTCGACCTTAATGGAGCAGGGACAGTATCAGAGGTCATATATGTTTTGTATAAGGAATTATTTGATTCAATTGAATAAATCTTATTGTTTGATTTAAGAAGTATTTTTGAATAAGGAAGAAGCCCATAAGGTTTATATCCATTTGGAATAGGGTAATTGAATAATTGTTCCTCAAAGATTGCGGTCACTGTGATACTACTACTTGTGCCATTTGTTGTAAATGCAGGGTACACTTCTCCTAGTTCAGAAAGATTCCTAAATGCTATACCTTGAGAGACACCATTTTTATAAAATTCAATAGTGCCATCATCTAGATTCAGTGCGATACCAATAGTATCGTTATTAGAATATGCTAATCCATATGACTGTGATGTATTGCCTTCAATTTTACTGCCATTTATTGCATAATATCTACTTAGAGTAGAGTTATGGGTACTTCCATACCCACTTTTTACTGATACAATTCCTACCATAGCATTTAATATAGAACCCATCTTTAGCTCAAAGTACCACTTTCCACTACTTTTAGGATAATTTGTCACAACAGTTTGGTCTGAATGTTTTATATAAGCTGTCAAGTCATTATTGCTAAATACTGTAGCGCTATGATTAATTTTTGCGCTATCCCATGTGACTTTATAAATATCTATCATTATTTCACCTCTATTCTTATACTTCTTATGTCAAAATACTTCTTTAAATCGAGTGTCTTACTAAATACTTTCCCTACATCACCATTTGAAATCTCACTTTTATTTGTCATTGGTAATGGTTCTAATTCTGTTACTTTTCGGTCAAGTAGGGGAGATAGATTGTCCATTCCTTCTGATATAAATAAATCTTCATTAGGTAAAGCATCAGAAACAACTTTCCAATGAGATTTTTTTTCAGGTTCATATGGAGATAGTAGTTTTTTAGGTGGATGAAACATTATCTCACTTATTATTACTGCATCTGAATTAGGAGAATAAGTTCTTGTAATGTTTAATCTATAGGCTTTATAGGAAACTGATTCATTTAGTTCGAATCTCTTCCATATATTCATTTGATAAGATACATTGACTCTTGTATCAACTACTGTCCAGTTACCATCTTCACCATTTGTTGTGTCATTAGAACCCTCTAAAGTGAAATCTCTAGGGTCTGCACTACTTCTTACTTCGCCATATAAAGAATAAGCTCCAATCTCTTTACCTTCATTAAATACTATAGACAAAAATCCTTTTGGACTTACACTTGTTCTAACTATATTACTGTTTGAAGCATAGTCGAAAGCATTGAACGCAGAGCCAACTCTAGTGTTAACGCTACCACCACCATATGACATATAAGCAATCTGATTAGCAGAATTGTTAGATGTCATTTTCTGAACTATATTAACTGAATCATCAGACCACACTTCTTGCTTCTCAGGAGAAAGTGGAACGCACTTTTTATACTCACCATCATGTAAAATAAGTGTTTTATTTATCGATTTCTTTTGATTTACATACCCTAGTTTAACTTCTGTTAAACCTGTGTAAGCACCACCATTATTCGCTAGTATTTCTATTCTGTAATATAAATATGGTGTGTTATTATTAAACTCTTGTTCTGATATGTTCTCTATTGGTCTGTTAAAACTTGCTATCTTTTTAAATGTTGCACCATCATTAGAGCCATGAATAGCCATTTGAGTTGGAAATAAGGTAGCACCACTTTGAGACATATCTATTCGAATTAAATTTATTATTCTCAATTGGTCTAGCTTAATAGTTATATGACCAGTCTTTGTACCATTTGATGTAAGCCATCTAGCATTGCCACCATCGTTAACTAACAGCCCATCAAATGCTTTCCAACCATCATAGGCAGAGCTGAACGTGCTACTAGCACTCACAACAAAAGGAGAAGGGGTGTTAGCAGATGTCATTTTAATATCATACCAAATTTTTTCGTTCACTTATCTCACCTCAGTTCTACTACTTCTTATGTCAAAATACTTTTTTAAATCTATTTGCTTACTAAACACCTTACCAATTTCATCATTTTCTAAAACATCATTTCTCTGTATCATTTGGAGTGGTTCTAGTTCTGCTACCTCTCTGTCTAATAGGGGAGAGATGGTGTTCATTCCTTTCTCAAGGAATTGTGTTGAAGTAGGAATAGTGTTAGATATTGTTGACCAATAAGCAGGAATATATTAACTTTACGCTTTTAAGTCCTATTTCACCACTTTCTCCACCATTTAGATGTATTTCATATTTTGAAAAAGCTTCTGTATTGTTAAACTTAAATTCTTTTATGAAACTATTTGAGAAAGTAATACTATCAGAACTACACAGTTCAACACTCTCTCCATTATCTCTTACACCATAGAAAATAATATCCCTAACATAGTAAAAATTTAATATAATACTATCTATAATAGGCTTTATTTTTTTTAGTTCCATAGTAAATATGATACTAGTTGTTCCTGAGCGATTTACAGTTCTTGCCTCTCTGTTAGAATCATCAAAAGCTACATAAGTAGGGTTGTACATAGTCCTGTTAGTATACACCTTCATTAAGTCATTTTCATTGGTGTCAACCATCTTTGGTAAGATATTTATGCTTTCTTTGGCAGGCTTCTTTGGATTTAGTTTCTTATATTCACCATCATGTAAAATAAAAGTTTTATCTATAGTAAAATCACTAGGAGTAAGAACTTTGTTATACACTTGAAAATCATCTATTTGACCAGTGAAATATTGTCTATATGTTGTTAATTTACAGCCTCCCATAACAAGGTTCTGAGTGGCGAAGTTTACACTGGTTTCATTCGCTGTTGACTTTTGAGAACCAACTAACATATCATCAACATAAAGTTTCGCCTCTTGATTTATATTTCCATTCCAAGTAAACATGACTTTATGCCATTGGTTGTCATTGTATGTCTCAGTAGACCTTATATCAAAAGCATATGTAGCCCCTGCACCAGTTGATGTAAAACGCCTCATAAGAAGTTTTCCTTCTTTTATACCTAAATTATAGCCAGTCTGATTTACTGTGTTTGTTGCATAATTTTCAAAAATATACATATTATTGAGAGATGACGTTTTGAATCTTAGAACAATAGTTTTCTCACCATATGTCATTAAGCTGTTGTTAAAAGTTACTAAAGAACTACCATTGAAGTCAATAGCATTCCCTTCACCATTCCATCCAGTTACACGAGTTGCATTAGATAATGTTCCAATATATGGGCTTCCTTTTGAATCTGTAGCGTTTCCTGACACTTCATTAAATTGATACCAATACAATCCATACTTATCCATAGCTATCTGTGTTTTTATATTCTCTAATAAAATATTGTTAATCACTTATTTCACCACGTTCAATTCATCAATCTTCACCCAATCATCACGAGTGATTTTTTGCCTGTGTAAACTTCCTGTGTCTGACCAAATTTTATCTAATGTCATGTCATATTGATAGTCACGTTTAAGGCTTAGTAATGTTGTATCATCCTCATAAAAATCTAGCTCTCCAAAAGTTGTGTAACTTGAATTACCATTGTTTGCAGACCAATTAATTCTATAAGCATTATATTTATTTTTTATTTGTATGCTATATATTTTATCGGTGTCTCTTGTCGTCCAAATTTGGTTAGCTTGTGTGTCTAAATTTATCCAAGTACCGTTAATACCATTTGTAGTATCATTACTTCCTTGAAGAACCCAGTTCTTAGGCATGGAGTTTAAATAGGTTGCGCTTCCACTATGACTTCTGAGCCTGTATTTAGTAATTCTTACTTCACTTTTGAAATAAAATCCTAAAAAACCACTTATAATATTAGTTGATGAACTATAATAGCCTGAATCAGAGAAAGCTTTCCAAGGTGAATATGAAGCGCTATATTCACTAGAAGCAAAAGCAAAACCAAGTGGGGAAGATGTATTTGATGTTAAAGTGGGCATTAAAGCGCTACCATCACGTACCATCTTTTCTTCATTTTATATCTTGAATATAATTATGTTGCTTTTCCATGTAACGGTAAGAAACACGTTGCACTAACGAGTTTTTACCTGCTGATGCTGTGGCAATTTAACAACTGATTTGTTTTTATCTTTAATTCCACTTCTACCAACTGAAGTGAAAGGCTCTTCTCCCAAACTATCTACACGAACATTAAACCAACAGTCTATAACCTCAACAATGTTTCCTATTATGTTTCTGTCACCACCAATGCGGTCATTACTGCGAATGTTACTTCCAAGTGGTTCTGTCAAATAAACAAAAAAATTCTCCTTAACAGAAGCGTTAAGGAGATCTTTAAATTTCAATTAATTTATG
>NZ_MWSJ01000045.1 GCF_002237755.1 Lysinibacillus sp. KCTC 33748
GGCTTTATCTGCTCTCACGATAATATCAAAAGAACCGTTAGCGTCAGGTGTTGAGCCTAATTCAGATTTTAGTCGAATGAAGAATGGCATTTCTTTGTTGTTTTTTTAGCACACCAATTAGTCTTAAATCAGGCTGAGGTGTGAAAGGAGATCGGTTTGTACTAAACTCACAGGTCGTTCCTAATATACTTGTTTAAATTATCTTTACTATTAGCCATTGTATTGACCTCCAGTATTTTTCCATATTAAAAGGACAACTAGTTTAATAGTTGACCTCAATCATTGCAGTTTTAAAATCATTGCTGATAGGAATAGTAAACATTCTGCCTTTACCTAGTGGTGTTCTGTTATTAGTCACAATCTCATATTCAGTTGTGGTTTTAGTAAAATCAATAGGTGGTGTTTTAACTGATGAATCAATCTCTTTTATAACTCCACCTTGAGCTAACATCATATATTCTGCTGTGTTTGGAATCTCTTTTACACGAGCTGTGTTAGGGGATAAAACAAGGTTTTTATTGTCTGTTGTTTTAACTACTAAACGTTTTTGTGTGAAGTCAGAAGGGGAGAGAGCTTTGTTGTAGATTTGTAAATCATCTAATTGCCCATTAAGATATTGATTAGCATTACTGATAGATGTTCGCCCTATTACAAGATTATTAGTATGACTAGTAACTAATTGGTCTAAGAATCCAATAGATGATATACTATCATTAATATAAATATGGCAAACCTGTTTTGAAAAATTGACTGAAACCATAATATCATACCATCTATCAGTCTCTAATTTCTTATCAGAGAATACTGGGTTTGATGTGTTATTAACCCTTACTACTACCTTTCCATTATTGATAGGGTCAGTACCTCTTATAGCTATATCAATACCGTTACCTGTTGTAGTCCATCCTTGCGTTGAAAAAACATTGTATTGCTGAGAAAAGTCTCCTCTTACTTTAATTTTGAATCTGACGGTTAATTCGCCTGTTGGCGGTTTTAAATTAGTAGTAATATATTGATTGCTACCGTTAAAATCCATTGCGTGACCTTCATCATTCCAACCACTAACTCTAGTAGCTCCTGTAACTGTGCCTGTATAGCCATTACCTAGCTTGTCTACAACGTTTCCACTTGCTTCATCAAATCCAAACCATGCGACACCATAATGTTTCATTAATTGCTCTGTTGTTGCCATTTACTTCACCTCTCTTTTATATCCAAATTTAACTTCGCACCATGACGCTACGTTACTACCGTTTGTTGTATGGTTTACTATTCTGAAATATCTATAACTACCATATTTTAGATTGAATATATATGTTGTTATTCCTTGCCAATCATCTTTACTAAAGCTGCCTAGTTCTGCCCATTGTGTGTCATCATTTGAGCCTTCTATAGTAAAGGTCTTTGGCATTTGGTCAATATTTTCAATTCTACGAGCTGTTAGAGCTATACGGTTCACTTTCTTCTCTGTTCCAAAATCTAGTTTTAACCATGACTCTAGGTGTTGACCAGATGCAGAAGCCCACGTGTTATATTATGAACTATCTACTGTGTTACCATCAAAAGCTTTAGATGCCCCATATATACTTGAGTTAACACTACTAGCACTCGCAACAAGTGGGGCAGGAGCAGTATCAGAAGTCATGTTTGTGTTGTACCATGTATAGATAGGCTCAAATTTCTTTTTCTCTCCAATCTCTATGATGTTCAAAGTATTAACCTTACCAATGTCATGTGTAAACACTTTACCACTCACATTAGCAACAGGTGTGTCATTAAAGTGTCTATGTTTATCAAATGGTATATCTAATTGAATCTCTTTACCCTGTTCAATACCATGTAAAATCATGTTCTTATCTGAGCTATCTAGAAGGTGGATTAGGGTGTTTTCTGATAGGGAATATATCTTATCACAATCGCTAGGATTTTTAAGTGCTAGTTTCTTGATGTATTTCTTAAATTGCTTCAATTCTCCATTTGAATCTATATCTATACAGTCAAATGCGAAATACTTCGATTGATTATTTTTTATTTGTACATTATGCTCTTCATTTGATAGAGAGCTTTTCTCAAAAACTAAAGATTGAAAAACCATAATAGAGCTTTGTGCTACTGGGTTTATGATATGCTCTCGTCCATCTATAAAAATACTAACACTAGTAGAATCAGAAGAACTTCCCGAAACTCCTATAATTCTCAATTTATTTCCTGTGAAATTGAAAGCTATCATACCGTTTTCGTTTAAAAGAGTTCTATTTGATTTATAATAATTAGAGTTTGCTCCATAAGTATACCTGAGTAAGTAAATAAAATATCGTTGTCATTATATCTTTTCCAACCGTTCTCAGGAGCAGTTAAGGCTTGTCCAATTGTTGCCATTAAAAATTATTCCTTTCTTATTGTATTAAGAAGTCAAAAAAACTCAGCATTATTTTAAATAGTTTAAAACTATTTAAAACTAATAGTGAGTGGTTTTTTATCTAATTGAGTTGCCCAAAGACCTTCCTCGTTTTTTGATACATGGTTTTGTAAAATATATATTTCATTAAATATTGGTCTACTTATGTTTGTTAATGAAGTATAACCATAATCAACAAAAATTTGTTGAGATATAGTTGGTAATGAATATAACAAGTTTAAGTTGTATCCAAATAGAATCTCTCCTATGCTAACATAGGTTGCTCCATTGCTACTAAGGGCTTCCAGTCTGTAATATTGATAAGCTGTCATATTAAAAAAAGTAAATTCCCTTGTTTCTGCTATGCCCCAATTTGTTTGATCACTAAATTTTCCTAGTTTGACAAAATTCGTACCATCGTTAGAAGCTAGTATATTAAAGTCTTTAGGTGTTCCTTTTGTAACCTCAGCGGTAGTTCCTGAACTTGTTAATCTTATTCTATTTACAATTTTTTTAGAGTCATATTTTATTTGAACCCACCCTGTCGCAATATTGTTTGTACACCAATAGTCATATTGGTTTGTATTTATTGTCCCGTTAAAAGCTTTCCAAGCAGAATAATTTGAATTATATTCACTACTTGCACTAGCAACGAATGGGGAAGGTACAGTGTTAGATGTCATTTTTGTTTCATATATAGTATTGGTTGATTTAAAAGAATATATCTTATTGTTAGATTTTAACAAAACATTGTCGTAATAAGTTAGATTTGGTGTTTGAATAGAGTAGACTTGGTTTTCTACATACGTTGAAGTATTGTGCATTTCTTGTAGTACTATGCTATCATCTACATCTATAGCTACAACTTCAACTGAGTTTTGTTTTCTATCTGTGCCATTAGCACAATATGGAACAAAGTCAATTTTACTTATAGCTATAGGTGTATTAAAGGATATTTTTATAGTATCTGCGGAGTTACTTAGCCAATAATTAATGCTTGGATAATTAGTAACAATTGATTTATCAGTATCAAATGGAGAATCTACATAATAATAAGTACCCCAACTATTTGTAGTATTTACTGTTCCTGTTATGTCAGTTCCTTTAATATAGAATACATTTGATGTTGAGCTATTTTTTGTAGAAAATTTTATAGGATAAATGTTTCCTTCTCTATCATAGAATCTAACACCTCCTATAGTGTAATAAGAGCTCGCTTTAGTACACTTGAAGGATATTTGTTTTACCGTCATTACTTCACCTCAATTCTCTAATTAAAACCTATACTTAAAGGTTTTCTATCTAACTGTGTCGCTCGTATTTCTTCTGAATTTTCTGAAACTTCACGTTGTAAAAGGTAGTTTTTAATTGGTATAGGCTCATTTAGTTTTAATAGCTCTATTTGACCATATTTAATAAAGTTATCTTGTGAACTTTTAGGTAAGCCAATCATAGTGTTGCCTTTATATCCAAATTGTAATTGCCCAATAGCACTATAACTACTATATCCATCATTAGAAATTATTGTTAATCTATAAATACGATATTTTTTAGCATTTTTAAATGTAAACATACGGGTTTCATTTAATGCCCACTTTGTTTGTCCTGTGATATTTGCTATCTCGTCAAAAACTATACCATCATTTGATGCAGTTATTGTGAAATCTTTTGGGCAAGCATTTGCTGTACTTCCTGACCTGGAAGTAAGTTTTATTTGATTACAGTATTTAGGGGAACCGAAATCTAGTTGAACCCAACCTGCTATTGAGCCACCAACTGTTACCCAACAATCATTACTATCATTATTTGTTCCATTAAATGCTTTCCAAGCAGGGAAAGTGGCACTCCAAATGCTACTAGCACTAGCTACCAAAGGAGAAGGGGTATCATTAGAGGTCATTTTAAGATTGTACCAAGTGTCAGTTAATTTTAGTGAATATGTCTTATTTTTAGATTTAAACAGAGATTTTTCTAACCGAAGTTTCTCAGAGCCATCAAAAGTGTAAACTTCTCCTTTAGCCACACCTAAAATATCACTATGTTTTGTTTTAAATGTTTTTGCTTTATAGTTGAGGGTAAAATATTGTGTGCCTCCACCTGAAGAACTTCCGACTATACCTAATCTAAAATCTTTAATCGTGTTTCCTTGTGAATCAATTAAGTTTGTCCAACTAGAAAATTCACCACCATCTTTGTTCCAACTGAACTTTCCAACTGTACCTGTTAAGTCCAGGAGAATACCATATGTTGCACCGGCAACTGCTGAGCCAAGTGGATATAGGGCATTCATGAACTTTCCGTAGCTAATCCAACTTTGATTAAGAGGGGTTGCAACACCTATATGTTTATAACTCACTGTGTTTTCAGAAAGAATTTCACAATAAAACATACCATCTCCTAGTCTTCTAAGCCCATTGGTAGTGACCCCTCCAAGGTTAGAAACGCCTGTTCTTAAACTTCCGTTGCTCCAATTCCCATCTATTGTAATTACCATTTATTTCACCTCTACTTTAATACTTCTTATATACATATTATTTATATCCCATATAACTCTATCATTCATTACCTCACCTCAGTTCGGATAGCTCTAATATCGAAATGCTTTTTTAAGTCAATTGGCTTGCTGAACACTTTTCCAACTTCTCCTGACACTAAGATGTCTTTTTTTAGTGTCATTTCAGTAGGTTCTAATTCTGTTACCTCTCTGTCAAATAGGGGGGGGAGGGATATACCATGTTCTAAAAATTGGGTAGAGCTAGGGAGAGTGTTAGAAAATGATACTATTCTTTTAGGGAGGTATTCAGATAAAACAGTAGTGTTTGAATAAGTTCCATCACCAGCATACTTACTTTTATCTTTACACACTGTACCAAATGTTTCGTCTTGTGGATACCATGCTACTAAATTATCAGACATACTATCTTTTTCAGAGAGTTGATACATGTTTGTTGATATTTGTAATTCTGTTCTTGCAACATCCCAAATTCTTGAATCTTTTATTTCTCCTTTAAAATACTCTATATAACCCGAAGTAACAGCAGGATTAGCTCCTATTGAGAATATAGCAGATGTGTTTGAAACTTCTCCACTATATTTTAGCTCACTCACCTTAACACCATTTATATAAAATAGTATGGTGTTGCCATCAAATGTCGTTGCTATATGTGACCATTGGTTTAATGGAAGCTCGTTTCCATAACAATATCTATATGCACCATTTAAATAAAATCTTGAATAAGGTTTTCCATTTAGAAGACCTATAGAGTGTCCTCCATTTTCAACGTTTGACATAATATCTTGATATGAGCTAGAAATTACATATGGTTTAACCCAAGTTTCTAATGTCACTATGTTATATTTGTGAACTTTTGTTGTTCTCATATAAGAACTTGTACCATTGTAGAACACTGAGTTAACTTCTTCTCGTTTAACTTTTTTGTACTCTCCTTCATGATAAATAAAAGACTTATCAGGAACAAAATATGTTTTGAGTTCTATTTCTCTGATATAGGTAGGGTATGTTCCTCCACCTGTTTGATTGTTTTTCCCTCTGATAGTTAACTTATCGTTTTTCCGTATTGTTAACATTGGTAGTGGAGAGTCTACATTATCATTAAAAGTTCCTATATATTTACCATTCAATAGTATTTCTTTATTAATAAAACCATAGTTGGTTCTAATCACCTTAATGCCATCAATATACAATTTTCCTTCTAGACCACTAAAAATAATGTCTATATTAATTTGTGCAAGGTTGCCATAATACATATAGGTAGATTCGGTTCCATCAAATACTTCTGGGTTACCACTAAGTATTTTCCTTCTATCGCCTTTTCCACCCCAATTGTCATAGCTTGTCACAATGTCCATTTACAACACCTCAATTCTGTCAATTCTTTGCCATTGGCTACGAGTAATTTTCATCCTGTGCAAACTTCCTTCATCTGACCATTTGGTATCTATTTTCATATCATATGTGTAATCACGTCTGAGCTTTAGTGAAGTTGTTCCATCCTCGTAAAAGTCTAGTTCTCCAATGCCTGAATAAGTTACATTTCCATTATTTTCAGACCACTTAATTCTGTAGGCATGATATTTAGTTTTATTTGATAATACATATACTTTTTCTGTGCTTATTGTAGTCCATATTTGATTAGTCTGTTTATCTAAGTCTTTCCAATTGCCATTAACACCATCTGTTGTATCATTGCTCCCTTGAAGAACCCAATTCTTAGGCATATAATTGATTTGACCACTAGCACTAGGGCTTGTAAGTTTGTATTTAGTTATTCTTTTTTTACTGTTAAAATTAAATCCTAAAAATCCACTTGTTTGACCTGCAATAGTGCAAAAGTAAGTTGATGTACTTTTATCAAAAGCGTGCCAATTACTATAACTTGCACTGAAAAATCCTGAGGAAAAGGGGAATCCTTCTGTGGAAGATGTGTTTGATGTTAATTTAGGTACTATATAGCTACCTGCTTTTACTTCATTTTCTTCAAGAAACTCGTTGATATTAAAATCGCTTTTAGTTATAAGAAAAACATCAGACACAAACCCTGCAAATAAGTCTATTCTCACCTGAATATATTGTTTAGTTTCAGACTGAATTGTTCCATCTTCCGCAATAGGAACCCAATCAGACCAATCATAATCATTTGAAGAAACCCTTGTTAATACAATGAATGAGCTTGCTCCATTTACTGTGCTGTCTGAGAATACTTTCTCAAAGTCTTGAAAAATATCGCCCAAATCAATAACATCAGAAGTCCAAGAACCTTGCTCTACATAGATAGGTCTTCCTTCACCATCTTCATCTATATCAACTAACTCTAAAAAACCTGTGTCTTTGTTAATTTTAGTTTTATCATGTGTTCCTGAGACACCAATAGATAAACCTATTTCTTTCTTCTCTGTATTACCGCCTATAAGAGCCATAATTGTATTTTCCTTTCCTAGTATTAAGTATGGATTATATTACCTTCTTGTCTACCTCCTGTATCAATAGATTCAACGCCACCAATAAAGGTAACAAAATTACCATTTACGTTTGTGAATGAACTTTCTAAAAACAACACAATTAATTTTGAGTTTTTAGGAGATTTAATCTCTCCAATTTTGGCATTTAAGCCTTTGCTAACAAGGTTGTCTACTAATTTTTCAAGTGAGTATTTTCCTATGTCTATTGTGTAGACTTTCTCATTGAAAGACTCAAATAAAGATAACTTGTTATTAGTGGTAGTTATTTCTAAGGAATCATTTTTATCAGGTAGATGTAACCAAAATCTTTTCATAGAGATTTTCCTTTCTTAGTTAACTAATGATTACCAAATTCATTTGACCTGCTCTATGGGCTTCTAAAGGGGCATAGAAGCGTTCTATTTCAATCCCTCTTGATTTGAATTCCAAATGACCATTCATTGATTTGTTAGAAGTTATTTTAACTTCAATAAAAGCACTCTCATTAAAGGGAAGTGAAACAACAGGCTGAAAGAATAATAAGAATAATTGAGTATCATCTTTCGTTTAAGTTGCCTTGTAACCAAAGTTAATTGTCTTTAAATTAGATTTTTGTAGCCCTTGTACATTATTGAAATCTGTAAAGGTTTCTTTATATGTGATAAGGTCTTTGATTTCAAAGTGTTTGTTGTTAAATGATATGTTTTTCCATCTTCATCATCAATGTACTCAATTTCAATTCTTCTACCATTTAAGTTAAAGGAACCATCGGACATTGCGAAGAATAGTTTCATCCCTTGACCGAACAAATCAAAACATATGACCTGAATTTTCTGTATTAAATAGAAATCGCTTTTCTTTTGCGTAAGTAGGTTGTACTCAGCAAAAGTTTTTACCATTTGCATAATTAGCGTCCCAGTTATAGGGAATACTGATTGCTTGATTGTTTCCTGATTTTGTGAATAACATTTTTATCAATCTCCTTCTTTGTATTGAAGTATTCTAGAAAAACATAAAAAATAGGGTAGGGGAGAAAGCCCCTTACCCTATAAAATCAATGTTTTATCCTTTTGATACAATTATATCACTTTTGTGTGTAACAATATGAGACAAGTTGCATTAACAGTTTTTTTACCTGCTGACGCCGTGGCAATTTAACAACTGACTTGTTTTTATCTTTAACAGCTTCAATATTTCCTGTTATGTTTCTATCACCACCATTGCGGTCACCAGTTGCGAATGTTACTTCCAAGTGGTTCTGTCAAATAAACAAAAAAATTCTCCTTAACAAAAACGCTAAGGAGATGTTTAAAATTTAATTAATTTATGCTTTTTACTGAGCCAACCCAAAGAACTTTCAAGTCTTTCATCTTTTGTTTAGCGGAAGCTTCGTTTGCATATGTGCATGTTTAGAAGTAGAACTTATCTTTGTCTTCTTTGATTGTGATGTAATCAATGTTGGCAAGTTTGTTTTGCGTAACCTTTTGTGATTAGGCTTTATCTGCTCTCACGATAATATCAAAAGAACCGTTTGCGTCAGGTGTTGCGCCTAATTCAGATTTTAGTCGAATGAAGAATGGTATTTCTTCGTTGTTTTTTAGCACACCACTTAGTCTTAAATCAGGCTGAGGTGTAAAAGGAGATTGGCTTGTACTAAATTCACAAGTCATTCCTGTCGGGAAGTTTGCTGTATTAGCATACAAATGAATATCTTTAACATCATATCCATATTGGTTTTTCAGTACAATCTCATGTTCAAGTGTAGTTTGACCTGCAATAATGATACCAAAATCAAG
>NZ_MWSJ01000046.1 GCF_002237755.1 Lysinibacillus sp. KCTC 33748
TTGTTTCTCGACAATTCAAGTATATATAAATCGGTGAATCTGTGCTTTTTTTATGCGTGGAATTGTGCGAATACCCCAAAAAATATTATAGAACCATTAAATGAAGCTGTCTCCAAGCGTTTCGTGAAGACAGCTTCATTAAATTAATTAAACCCCATTAAATCCTTGACCTTTTTTGTATTTTCCACTGTTGTCAACATTTCTAATAAGCTAAATGCAACATCGAATGCAGTGCCGGGATTGGAGGATGTAATAATATGTTCAGTTCGAACAACTCGTTCGTTGACGATGTCTGCACCATAGGATTGCAGCTGTGCTATTCGTTTACTTGTTGGGTGATTATAAGTTGTAGCTTTTCGATTATGAAGCACTCCGCTATGACCTAAAATGAGGGAAGCTACACAAATCGTCGCAATAGGTTTTTTGTGTTCATCGAAATGACGAACAACCGCCTGGAACTCCTCGCTAAAAGCATCCTCATAAAATCCAGCCTCTTCAAAGCCTCCAGGAATCGCAAGTGCATCAAAATCCTCTAATGATATTTCATGTAGCAATTTTTCAGGAGCTACGTTAAAATTCCATGTACATTGCAGCTGCTGATGTAATCCTACAGTCACGACCTCTGTAGTGCCGTCGCCCTCCCATTTATTCCAGCCAAGTACATCTGTAAAAACACTTGCTTCAACAGCCTCAAAACCATTTGCTAATAGTAATAATATGTTTTTCATGTTGTTAATGCCTCCTTTATACGTATAATTGTAATGAATAATGATATTCAATAACAGAATCTGTATAATGTAATTTAGAAGATTTGCTTTATAATGAAAGGAAATTCATTAAATCTAGTTTATAAAAAAAGGTGGATACTTATGGATCAAATAGATCATGAAATTTTACAGCAATTACAACGAAATGCAAAAATGTCGATGAAAGAATTAGCGGCTACGGTTCATTTATCTTCTCCGGCTGTTATTGAACGTGTAAGAAAACTGGAAGAGCAGGGGATTATTGAAGGTTACGGTGCTAGCGTTAATTTAAAAAGGATTAATCGCGACATTCAAGCCATTATTTTATTTAAATCCATTGATTGTAAAAGTCTTTCGGATTTTTGTAACGCACACCCCGATGTCCTTGAATGCTATCGTGTCGCGGGTGAAATCAGTTACATTGTAAAAATTGCAACCAATTCAGTAGAAACATTAGAGCAGTTTATTGACGACGCAATGCCTTATGGTACGCCTTCAACGAATATTGTGCTTTCTTCAACAAAAAAAGCGGTCATTGAGACTTCTTTTGATGAAAATTTAGACTAATGTTCCTACAACAATATCGATTGCAGATGTAGCAGGAGAAAAAGATGATTTTAAAATAAGAAGGCTAGACATTCAAAAATTCAAGAATGTCTAGCTTTTTATTAGCTGTTTTTTATATTTGGAATAAGGTACAATTATTGTAAGTATTTGAATTCTCGAAAAAAAGGTGCAGGGAAGTGAATAAATCATTGATAATTGCAATAATGGACAATGCATTAGCATTTATTCTATCTTCTCCACTCATACTTATCTATTTTAAAAGCGTTTCTCAGGAAAATTTAGCTTGGCGTTGGATTTTACCCTTTTGGTTTTTAAACCACAATATGATTAGATATTTTGTGTCTTTTGGTGATATCTTTTGGGTGGTGTTAATGTGGCAATTTCTTTTTATTTGGCCAATATGTATAGGTATATATTATTACTTATACAAAAAGGAATATAAATGGGAATTTTATATAGGGTTAAAGAAAAAGCATGTTATTTTTTTCGGAAGCTTAATCGTTTTATGCATTAGTTCACTAGGGATTTGTATGTATGATACAAACAAAAAAGTAATTGCCTTTCATGAACAAGTAATGAAGGAGTTTGAAGATAGCTCTGACCGTCCGCAATATTTGATACAAAATAGTGTTACGCCATCTACTCTGCTTTCTTTGTCCGAGCAAATTAATGAGGTCAGAAATGGAAAAGTGCGTGCGGCAACCTTCCCTTGGAAAAGCAAGGTAATTGTTGTAATGGACAACGACCAGCAGAAGGAGTTTACTTACGTTCGGTTTAATAAGGGATGGAAGCTTGATGGCATTTACCACGAAAGTAGTTTTGAGTATTTAGAATAAAAGCAACCGTGAAAAGGAGAGCAATAATGCGTATGTTAAAAAATAAAACCTTATTAAAGGAAAACGACTTAAAAGGAATTCTCAGAGAATTAAATAGTGGAGATAGAAGCTGGCAGCAAGAGGACCAAACTCAACTCATACAATCAATGATGATACATATCGGCTCATTAGATAGTGAACTACGAGATAACTTAATTTATGGATCGTTTTATGAATTGATCCGTGAAAAAAACTTACTAGAGCATTCACTTTTAACGGAGCTTTTAGAGGAATGCTTGAATAATTTATTATGTAAGGGTATAGAAGAGGGCGAATCAGATTTAGTTTTTACCCGTACATTTACGTCGCTATTGATTGCCCTAATATTATTTAGAGATAACGCAGACGATTTTTTATCCCAACAAAAAATCGCTGATTGTAAAGATAAAGTACTAGCTTATTTAGCAGTAGAAAAGGATGCAAGGGGCTACGTGCCGGAAAAAGGGTGGGCTCATAGTGTTGCCCATATGGCTGATGCAATCGATGAGTTGGTGAAAAATCCAAAATTAGATAAAGCTTTTTATAGTCAAATTGTAAACGCATTGTGGAACGCCATTTTGCAAGAAAATTATGCTTTCATTCATAATGAAGATGAGCGGATTTTAGTTCCTATTTTCACTATGCTTGAGAAAGGTCTAGAGGAGCATGAGATCATTAAGTTGCTGCAACAATTACCTGCTACTTTAAAAGTAAAAAAAGAACAGCTTGATGTACAGCATCACAGAATTTTAGTTTTTAACTGTAAATCCTTTGTGAAAAGCTTTTATATTATAACAAATGGGAAGCCTAAGTTCGCAGCTCTTCATAAAAGCATCGAAACATGTCTTGATGAATTATAGGAAAATTACTACCAATAGTAGTACTTTGAAATTATTGACAGACGAAAAATAGTCTGTTACGATGAGTGACAATAAAAGCATACAAATTCGTTGATGAGAAAGAGTAGTGTTTCATTTTGTTCTACAGAGAGCCGACATATTGGTGGAAGTCGGTGTGCAAGTGATACATGAAGATCCTCTCTGAGAAGATTAGCTGAACATAGTAAGCTGATTCGGGTGTCTACCGTTAAAAAGAACACGTATGATTGTACGTTGCTGAGTGCTATTGAACGTTACTTCAATAGAATTAGGGTGGTATTCGCGGTTAACCCCGTCCCTTACTTGGGACGGGGTTTTTTGTATGCCTTTTATACAAAATTAATTGTATAGGAGGAACTAATATGCAAGCAGAACAAAAGAAGGAAACTACAGTTGAACGAGAAACACGGATCCGAGCATTGTGGGAGCAAGAAGGCACGTTTGCAACATCCGTGACAAATCGTGTTGGACAACAGCCTTTTGTATTTTATGAAGGACCGCCAACAGCAAATGGTTTACCACACGTAGGTCACGCATTTGGTAGAACGATTAAAGATGTAGTAGCTCGTTATAAAACGATGCAAGGCTATTTAGTTGAACGTAAAGCTGGTTGGGATACACATGGCTTGCCTGTAGAGTTAGGCGTGGAAAAAAAGCTAGGCATCTCTGGCAAGCAAGAAATTGAGAAATATGGTGTTGAGGAATTTATTCAAGAGTGTAAGGGAAGTGTCTTTACTTATGAGAAGAAGTGGCGCTCCTTTACAGAGCAACTCGGTTATTGGATTGATATGGATGACCCTTATTTAACGCTAAGTAATGATTACATTGAGTCCGTATGGAATATTTTAAGCCATGTGCATAAGGAAAAACTTTTATACAGGGGGCATCGTGTTTCGCCATATTGCCCTAGCTGTCAAACATCATTAAGCTCTCATGAGGTTGCGCAAGGCTATAAGGATGTCAAAGATTTATCGGTAACGGCAATGTTTAAGTTGAAGGACAAAGATGAGTATTTTCTTGGCTGGACAACGACACCATGGACATTACCTGCTAATGTTGCCTTGGCGATGAATTCTAAGCTCGTGTATGTTCGAGTGAAGCAGCACGATAAAGTATATATCTTGGCAAAATCATTAGTGGAAAAGGTTTTTACTGAACCCGTTGAAATATTAAGTGAGCATAATGGGCATGAATTTGAAGGTGTATCGTACATTCCACCTTTTTCATACGTAACCGTTGATAAAGGTCATGTCGTTGTGCTGGCCGATTATGTCACAGAGCATAGTGGAACTGGAATTGTTCATATCGCGCCTGCATATGGGGAGGACGATTATAAAACGGTTCAGCAAAATGGCCTATCATTTGTTAATGTTGTTGATTTAAAAGGCTGTTATACAGAAGATGTTCCAGAGCTTGTCGGTAAATTTGTGAAAGAGTGTGATGTCGACATTATTAAAATGCTCGCTAAAGATGAGCTATTGTTTGATAAGGAAAAATATGAGCATAGCTATCCTCATTGCTGGCGCTGTGATTCACCTTTGCTTTACTACGCAACTGATAGTTGGTTTATCAACATGTCGACATTGAAAGATAAGCTTTTACAAAATAATGAACAAGTAACTTGGTATCCCGATCATATTAAACACGGTAGATTTGGAAACTTTTTAGAAAACTTAGTGGACTGGAATATTAGCCGAAATCGCTATTGGGGAACGCCACTCAATGTGTGGGTTTGTAAGGATTGTGGTCATGAAGAGGCACCAAATAGTATTGCAGCCTTAAAAATGTTATCGAAGAGTACTTTACAAGATATAGAGCTCCATAAGCCGTATATTGATGAGGTTATATGTTCTTGTCCAACATGTAATGGGGACATGGAACGCACACCTGAAGTGATTGATGTATGGTTTGATAGTGGTTCAATGCCATTTGCTCAGCATCATTATCCTTTTGGAAACCTCGATACGTTTAACAATCAATTCCCAGCTGATGTTGTCATTGAAGGTATCGACCAGACACGTGGATTTTTCTATAGTTTATTAGCCGTATCGACTTTATTTACAGGTAAAGCACCTTATAAAAATGTACTATCTTTAGGGCATGTTTTAGATGAGCATGGACAGAAAATGTCGAAAAGTAAAGGCAATGCATTAGAGCCAGTTGAACTAATTCAGCAGTACGGAGCAGACGCATTAAGATGGGCGTTTTTAGTTGACAGTTCTCCTTGGAATCCTAAACGCTTTTCAAAGAAAATTGTGATGGATGCAAAATCAAAACTAGTCGATACACTAGATAATACGTTCAAATTTTATCAGCTATATGCAGAAATAGATGGCTTCCAATACGATGCCAATAATACAGGTACTCGTACAAAATTAGATCATTGGATACTATCTCGATTACAACATACGATTCAGCTAGTGACAAAATCGATGGACGATTATCAATTTACACAAGCAACACGTGAAATTGGAAAGCTTGTGGAGGAGCTAAGTAACTGGTATATCCGTCGCTCACGAGCAAGATTTTGGGCTAACGGATTGTCAGAAGATAAGCATGGTGCCTACAGTACACTGTATGAGCTACTCACGACAATTTGTCAATTACTAGCGCCTTTCACGCCATTTATCGCAGAAGATTTATATCGACAATTATGCGGACAAAGCGTTCATTTGCAAAACTACCCAACATTCAATGAAGCGCTTGTGAATACGAAACTTGAAAAAGAGATGGGGAATATTTTAACAATAGTAGAACTTGGCCGTAGCATCCGTAATAGTCAAAGCATCAAAGTAAAGCAACCTTTAAGTGAAATGATTGTCTCAGTTGACGGTGAGCTAACGGATTATCAACCATATAGCGAGCTCGTGAAAGATGAATTAAACATAAAAGAATGCCTCTGGACAAATGATTTCTCTGCATATGAAACGGTTCATTATAAGCTTAATTTTAAAACAGCAGGTGCAGCATTTGGAGCAAAAGTGAACAGCGTAAAAGAGTACGTAGTGAATTTAAGTGATAAGGAGAAAACTAACTTACAACAAACAGGTTCAGTTGCATTAACGATTGATGGAGAACAACTAACATTGCTAAAAGCTCACGTATTAACTGAATCCATTGTAAAGGACCAATACATCTTAGCCGAAGAAGCTTCTTGTCGAGTCCTTTTGAATGTTCAGCTGACAACTAGTTTACTTGAGGAAGGGCAAATTAGGGAACTTATTCGCACAATCCAAGATACACGAAAAAAATGGCAACTTCCTGTTGAGCAATATATATCGATTTCGATTGCTGGAAGTGCCAAAGCAAAAACGATTATCCAGCAGCACGAAGCATTATTAAAGGCAAATGTGTTGTTACATGATATTCATTATGTGAGTGCCGACCATGTTGAACGGAATATAGAGACAGAAATGTTTGATGAAAAAGTTTCTGTTTATTTTATACTGTAAATTCTGTAATAATCGGGTATACAGAGGAAGTGATCAGGTAAGCTCAGCACAAGTATTTTATTAATAGTCAAAAATTAAAGTAATGCACTATAGATCATTATCACTATATACAATGTGTAACATTCGTTATTTTTAAGCTGAACTAATTTTGAAAGTAGTTCAGCTCTTATTTGTGTTTAAAGGTATAGTCTGAAAATATTAATAAAGTAAAGTATATGTGAATTTTTCTATACGTGATTCAAACTGTATAGTTTAGTACAAGGAGAATTCAAGTAAATAATAGCCTGTAGAGAGGAATTATTGGGATACTATGCTAAACTGATAAAAAGGAAATTAAGGACTGATTCAATTAATGGATATTAGAAAACCTAACGATTTGGAACTAAAAAAGGTAATATCTCTTTCTCCACAAGCCGTTTTTGATGGTACATTAGGTGAGGTAGAACCTACGAAAGAAAAAATTGACCAACTTGTTAAGCCACTTTTGGAAAAGGGAAGCTACTATTTAATAGCAAAAGAAAATGATAAATTAATTGGCTGGATTCTTATAGGGGCTAGTAAAGACCAATTTACGGATAGGATGAATGGATTTATCTACGAACTATTTGTTATAGAAGAATTTAGGGGGAATGGGATCTCCAAAATGTTAATGAGAGCAGGAATTGATCATCTAAAACAAGATGGATATTCAGAAATCCGTCTAAGTGCATTTGCGGGGAATCAAGCAATTAAACTGTATGAAAAATTGGGATTTAGCATTAGGACAGTTACTATGAGTTTGCAGTTATAAACAAACTAACTTATTTCATACGGGTGCTTTACTTCAAGATGGGATTCCTCAGGGATCCCATCTTTTTCATCTTCAACTAACGTCGCGGGTTAGTTGGATTAGATAAATCCTTTTATTACTAAATTAATGGTATTATAAGGGTGCTTGAATGCAAAGAGGTGAGATTATGGATGAACGAAAAAGACGAATGCAGCAAAAAATACAAGTTGTCAAACAAAAAAATCAGAGAACTAATCTAATGAATTTATTTCCAAAACATATTTCTAGTGTGATAGAAAAAAGCGAGTTGATTACGTCTCCAGAATTAGAAAGAATATTAAATAAAGTTCACGAGAAATGGAATTATGAATTACATAAAGTGGATTTTGCGATTAAATATCGTGATTTCAGAAAAGAATTTAGTTGGGAACATGAGGTTATTGACTATGTACAAAGAATTGATTTTGAAAATAAATTAGTGTACTTGTTTTTTGGGATAGGTGATTGTCCAATATTTATTGTTGACGGAAAGTGGGCATTAATGAACTTTAGCATTCTATGGGAACATATCAACAATTATCCTATATGGATTATTAGTCAAGATTTTAGCTTTGGCATTCTCGTTTCTCGTTATTTAGGATATTTAAAACACGATCCAAATCCAAAAGAAATATTTTACGCAATTACAAAATGGGATCAGGAATCAAAAGGCCTATTAAACTAAAGAAGTCTTTAATAAAAGATTAAAGAGTTGCATATGCAGCTCTTTTCTTACGATTAGTCAAGTATCTATAATAACTTTCTTAACTCTCTGATATTATTTTGATAAATTGGGCCATGCCGAATAAGCCTAGTGATTCTTCGATTTTTCATAAGGCTTTAGTATGTTAAACTGATGCTACGACTGTACTAGGGAGCCAACCTGTAGTC
>NZ_MWSJ01000047.1 GCF_002237755.1 Lysinibacillus sp. KCTC 33748
TCCCTCCTTCTCCGCCATTGGCCCGTTGGTCAAGTGGTTAAGACACCGCCCTTTCACGGCGGTAACACGGGTTCGAATCCCGTACGGGTCATACTAAAATACAGTAGATGTAATTTACATCTACTGTATTTTTTTTGTATAAAGATAGCTTTTAAGATTCTACTAATTGTCTTACTCGATTATGATTAGTTGAAATATATTTGAACATTACTACATATTCTCATTAGAGAACTTAAGCAACTAAAAGAAAACGTCTACTCATTTTGGGTAGACGTTTTGCTCTTTACGCTCTTAATAGCATTCGTTCAAGCGAGCTACGTGCTTCTTCAGCAGTGTGAGCATCTACTTGAATACGATTATGTGGTTGCCCCTTTTGTATACTTTCTAAAGACCAAAGTAGATGGGGAAGGTCAATACGATTCATTGTAAGACAAGGACAGAAATTTTCATTTAAAGAGATAATCTGCTTATCAGGGTGCTGCTTGATCAGACGATTGACGAGATTCATTTCAGTACCGATTGCCCATGCTGAATCACTTGGTGCTTTATTAATCGTATCAATAATGTATTTTGTAGAACCTGCATCATCTGCAGCAGCAACAACTTCACGACTACATTCAGGATGAACAATGATCCGCATATTTGGATGAGCTTTACGTATAAGCTCCGTATGCTGAACCGAAAAGCCTTCGTGTACAGAGCAGTATCCCTTCCATAAGATAACTTGAATGTTTTCTGGGGACTGATCCGTTTCAAGCTTATTTGTATGGGGATTCCAAACGGCCATATTTTCAAGCGGTATTCCTAAATCGTACGCAGTATTTCTACCTAAATGTTGATCGGGTAAAAAGAAAATACGTTGTTTTTGCGTAAATGCCCATTCAACCATTTCTTTTGCATTGGATGATGTTACGCATGCTCCACCATGTCGTCCCGTAAATGCTTTAATGGCAGCAGTAGAATTAACATATGTTAGAGGGATAATGGTATCACCAAAAAGCTCCTGTAAAATTGGCCATGCTTGTTCTGTTTGATAAATGTCTGCCATATCTGCCATTGAACAGCCTGCACGCATATCAGGTAAGTATACATGCTGCTGTTTAGTTGTAAGCATATCAGCTGTTTCAGCCATAAAGTGTACGCCACAAAATACTATATGTTCAGCTTCCGTATTAGCTGCTGATATTTGAGCAAGTTGCAAGGAATCCCCTGTTGCATCGGCAAATTGAATCACTTCATCTTTTTGATAGTGATGCCCAGGAATGAAGAGCTTACTACCTAGTTCCTCTTTTATGGCTAGAATGCGAGATTCCATGTCATTTTTAGATAAAGCACGATAATGCTCGGGTAGTAGTGACATTTGTTGAAATAGATTAGTGATGGACAATGAAACTAGCTCCTTTCGGTTTTACAAGTGCACTAATATCAAAAGCTTTTACTGAATGTGTTAGCGCTCCTAGTGAAATCCAGTGAATACCTGTTATCGCATAGCTATTTAAGTTTTGAAGTGTAATGCCGCCCGAAGCTTCTGTAGCGATATGTGGAGGAACAGCAGGAAGCCATTCACGTATTTCTTTAGGGCTACGATTATCAAACATAATGATATCTGCACCAGCTGCAATTGCTTCATCTAATTGTGATTTTGTTTCGATTTCGACTTCGATCTTAATAGTGTGACCGATTTTCTCACGGGCCGCCTGTACTGCATTAGTAATACTACCCGCAAAAGCAATATGATTATCCTTTAGCATGATCGCATCGAATAAACCATTGCGATGATTATAGGCACCACCGATTCTAACAGCGTATTTATCTAACATACGCAATCCAGGCATCGTTTTGCGCGTATCGCATATTTTCGCATTAGTACCTGCAGTTTCTCGCACCGCTAAATTTGTTGTTGTGGCAATAGCAGACATACGCTGGATAAGATTCAAAATTACACGCTCACCTATTAATAACTTTTGAAGAGGTCCTTGAATAACAGCAAGAACATCACCAGCATTTACTTTTTCCCCATCTTTTTTATAAAGGGTAATATCCATCGATCGATCAAGTAGAAGAAATCCATGCTTAATGATGAGAGCTCCACAAAAAATGCCGTCTTCTTTCGCATAAAAAGAAAAAGATCCCTGTTGTTCAGGGGAAAATATTAATTCACTTGATAAATCGCCATCGCCTATATCCTCATTAAAAAATTGCTTTAACAATTCCTCGAGTTTGATGATATTCATATAATGAATTCCTCACTTTCATCTGTCCTTGTTGAAAAATAATCCAACGGTTTGCCCACTGGTTATCATTTTCTGGTTGATCAACGCGAATATGTGCTCCGCGAGTTTCTTTTCGTGTAATGGCTGCGAGCGCCATTAATGTAGCGACAATATGCATCATGTAAAGTTCAATTTCCTGTTGACTCAGGTCATTTAAATTAACATGAAGAAGTGATTGCAATGAGGGCAATTGTTGTATGAATTGTTGCATATCGATAGGATTTCGCACAATGCCTAATGTGTGCATCATCATTTGCCGTAATTGATCTTTTGTAAATAACGATGGCATTGTTTGTTGGTGATGTTTGTCACTAATCAAGAAATTCTTTTGTGTACAACCTGTTTGAATAATGTATTGGGCTGTTCTTTGTCCAAACGTAATTCCTTCTAATAGAGAGTTACTAGCTAAACGATTGGCGCCATGCACTCCTGTACAAGCAACTTCTCCAATTGCATAGAGATTAGGAATAGATGTCCTTCCTTTGTCATCAGCAACAACCCCGCCCATTAAGAAATGGCTACCTGGTGCTACAGGAATTAAGCCATCCTGTAACTTAACATTATTGTCAGAGCAAAGTTGAGTAATCGTAGGGAATCTTTCTTCAAAGTGCTTAATCTTTGTAATATCAATAAATGTTTCCTGCCCAGCAGCACGTTTATGAAATAATGCATGTGCTGTAACATGGCGCGGTGCTAAGTCCAGCTGTTTATGTACGCCTTCCATTATAGGCTGACGATACGCATCTACAAATATTCCTCCGGCGCCACGAACAGCTTCAGAGACTAACCCTTTGGCCTGGCCTCCAGACCAAAGTAAGCTTGGATGGAATTGCATAAATTCCATATCACTGATGGCAGCTCCAGCACGATAGGCTAATGCGATCCCATCACCAGTATTCGTAGCAAAGTTAGACGTACAAGAATAAAGAGCACCTGCACCTCCTGTCGCGAGAATGACGTGGTGGGCAAGGTAGCGCTTCGTTCCCTTTGCGCCTTTTGTTAGAACACCAACACAATCCCCATTTGTGTTTAATAAGAGCTCATAAGCCATCTCATAGCAATTCACGACGATATTAGATGTGAGTTGATTGAGCAAATAATCAATCATTACTTGACCAGTACGATCACCGCCTGCATGTAAAATGCGATGATGACTATGTGCTCCCTCTAAGCCAAGAGCGGGGGACCCGTCAACTTGTCGATCAACTGGGAAGCCCTCATTTAAAAAATTACGCATAATTTCTGTGCCATTTTCTATTAGTACTTCAACATTCCTTCTTTCATGATGATATTCACCAGCAGTCAACGTATCAGTAATGTGAAGCTTTGGATGATCTTCTTGACTTGTAACGGCAGCAATACCGCCTTGAGCACGATAAGAACTACTCATTTTAACTGAACACTTTGTCACTAGCTGTACTTGAAAATGTTCTTCGAGAAGCCGAGCAGTTTGAAGTGCGGCAATACCACTACCAATAATAAGTACATCTGTCTTTACATCCATACATTTACCTTCTTTACAGTTGTCTTGACACTTATCTTTGCATAAAATAAAAAAGAAAACAAGACCGAATGAATTAGAAAGGAAGAATAAGATGATTTATATGGATTACGCTGCAACCGCTCCAATGACGCCAAAAGCCCTTAAAGCATATTGCGAGGTAGCAAAGCAGTATTATGGAAATAGTGCAAGCTTACATGACCTAGGAGGGCAAGCACATTATTTTGTTGAACAGGCAAGAGCTGTTGTAGCAAGGTCACTTGGAGTAAACAGTGATGGTGTCATTTTTACGGGAAGTGGCACGGAGGGCAATTTAATTGCGATTTTGTCATTAGCTTTTTCTTCAAATAAAGGGAAGCACATTATATCATCCCAAGCTGAACACACATCGGTACATGCGGCTTTAAATACACTTGAAAAAATGGGTTTTACGGTCACGAAGTTACCCTTACAGCAAGACGGTTGTATTCGTGTAGAGCAACTACGGGAAGCAATTCAAGAAGATACGGCTTTAATCACTATTCAGCATGTAAATTCAGAGATAGGTTCTATTCAACCTATAGAAGAAATTTCCAAAATTGCGAAACAAACAAATGTGCTTATGCACGTCGATTGTGTACAATCCTTTTGTAAACTCTCGTTAAAACAGCAAGTAGATGCTATTACTGTTTCAGCACATAAAATAGGTGGGCCAAAAGGGTGTGGTGCTATATATATGAATCCTGAGCTCCGTGTTCCTGCATTAGCTCCAGGTGTCACACATGAGCGCGGGCTAAGGGGAGGAACACTAGATACCCCAGCTATTGTCGCTTTTGCTACGGCGATTGAAGATTATCAATATGAGCGTCAGCATTATGCAGCATTACGTCAATACTTTAAGGAGAATTTACCAGAGACGTGTCAGCTCATTGAGTGTAAGAATCAATTGCCTAATATTTGTGGTGTGCTGATGAAAAGAGTAGAAGGGCAATACGTTTTGTTAAAATTAAATGAAGCGGGGATATGTATTTCTACAGGAAGCGCCTGTGATATTCATAGTGAATCTGGTACTAAAGCAATTTTATCTATGGGCTATTCTATGGAAGCGGCTCGCCAATTTTTTAGAATATCCTTTGGTCCAGCAACTACATTTGAGGAAATTAATCGATTACAAAGGGCACTTTCAAGTCTTTAATGTTTATCATGTGAAATATATTAAATGCTTTCTAAGCAATTAAATGAAAGGCTCAATAAATATTGAGGATAAGATTAAAACTGAAAAACTATGATTAAATAATTTTGAAATGATAATTTACGTATATGTTAAGTAGTCTATAAAAATAATCTTTGGTTAATATTTTTCTAAGTATACTTATTTTGGGTGGATGATTGGAGCGAAGAGCTACTCAAGTACTCCTGTCGTAGAGCATTGATTTTGGGGGAAGAAGTAGCTTGTAGCGAAAATTAGTGCCTTTTATTTATAAAATGGATATAAATAGTTGATTAATTCTCATCTATTAAATTAATAGTTTTCTTTTAATTAAACAATTGCTATAATAAATAGTAGAGTGATAATTTCTCTTACATAACAAAAAATATCTCTAAAAAGTAATAATTTCTTTTTTTTATAAAAAAGTATTGCACAATGCTAGAAAACGTTATACAATAATTCTTGTCTTGAAGGACAGGTAATAAACTTCAAAACGAAATACATAAAGGTTTAAACATACGAGTAGTTCGAGTAAGCGATGAAGCAAGGGAAGAACGTACTTAAGTACATGACTGACTGAACGACAGAGGCTAACGAAAAAATACGACGTATATCGAAAACCTAATAGTCTAGTGATGATGGCAAAGAGGTCACACCCGTTCCCATACCGAACACGGAAGTTAAGCTCTTTAGCGCCGATGGTAGTTGGGGGCTTCCCCCTGTGAGAGTAGGACGTCGCTAGGCATTATACCCAGGAGGATTAGCTCAGCTGGGAGAGCACCTGCCTTACAAGCAGGGGGTCGGCGGTTCGAGCCCGTCATCCTCCACCA
>NZ_MWSJ01000048.1 GCF_002237755.1 Lysinibacillus sp. KCTC 33748
GAGAAAAAACTACACTACTAATAGCTGATGAAATATTCCCCACGTACGAAAATCGCTATGTTCCAATAGGTACATAGCGATTTTTTGTGCATTTTTCAATACAATTAAAGAATTGTCCCTTTTAAAGAAGATGTGATGATTAATGGGGAAAATCGCCATTTTGTTATATGGATAAGGTTGGTCAAGCAATAATAAATATACTTCTAATATCCTTACAATCCCTGGTATACAAAGGTGTAAGTGAGTTAGTTTTGTTTGACTTTTATATAGTATAAGTCAAAAGATTATTTGAAATAAAATTGAGGAGATTTATTATGGTTAAATTGCAACAGCTACCTGTAAATTAATAGACTTAGATTATAAAAGGATTGAAACTAAACTTGCGCGCGTTGCCAATCCAATAGCTTCATAATTGAAGAAGACTAGCCAAGCTAATTTAGCCTAGCTAGTCTTTTTTTCTATGTTTTAAGATTGGTAGTGAATTATAAAAATCTAATAAAAGCTATAAGAACTATGCCTTTTATGTTTAGATAATAGGAATACTTTCTAGCCTCGTAAGGTTGTTAACATCTACAAAAGCATTTTCAATCCTAATTCTAAACGGACCCATACCAGGGGGAAATGGTCTCCCAACTGGGAAAAACGGGCTCATACCTGGGGAAAATCGACGCCCTTCATTAAAACGCATTGGAAAGCGCAATGGATTTACCATTTTTTAACTCCATTCAATTAATATAGTATAGGCTATGTTCAATCAATGAAGTGGCTTAGACTAAGACACAAATTTGGGATCTTTGGAAAGGAAGATTTAAAGTACTGTTATGTAAAATAAAGTGTATTCAATTTCGGTGTGATATAAATTTATTATTCATTGTAGTGTGGTTCTATAGTTGAATAGCTCATTTTTACGATGTTGTAAGCAGAGCTGTGGATAGATTATTTATTGAGACCTTAAGGAGCTGCTTCAAATGAAACCATTTCAAACAGTCATTTAGAAAATAAAGATTTACATATCTCAAACAAAGTAAAATTAATATAAAAAATGTCTGCTTATGGGGTAAAGCAGACATTTTTACGTGGGAATTTTGGACATAACGATGTACTTCTATTATTTTGGTATCTATATATTCATCTGTTCAAGTGTTCATTCTTAGAATATACGTATTCCAATTCCTATTACGAAAATAGCTGCAATAAAGAAGAAGGGAATGAAAACGATTCTAATGCCTGACCGCATAAAAATTCCTCTTGATGGGTCAACACCTACTAGAATCCCTCTTTGAACTCTCCAGAAGACGCAGTGGAAGTTCGAAATGTGACTAGATTAAATGCTTGGAAGACTAAAAGGCAACATGAGTTTTTTAAAAATTTGGAGAGATGAAATTCAACGAACTTGATTGGGCTGTAGCATTACATCATATAATTCCTTCTTCCTTCTCCAGCTGCATAAATAGTGAATGATTCCCTCAAAGGCCGTAAGAGACGATCTTTTTTACAATTAATAAATTTGTAAGAAATGAGTAAGAAAAAAGAGAAGATAGATTCGTACAATTAAAGTATAAGATAAAAGGAGGTATTAAATGAGTTATATATTAAAAACAAATCTGCTGACTTTTGCTTATGTATACTGCTAAACAAGGACTACAAGGGGCACCTTTGTTCGAAATAAGCAATGAAATCGATTACTTATCTAAGGAGGCAATTCTTTTATGAAAAATAAACTATCTGGGGTGTTAGCTGCTACATTAGCGTTAACGATGAGCCTACCAACAGGGGCGATGGCGTTTTCTAGCAGTCAGAATACGGTTGTAGTAGCTAACCAAGAAGTTGCTAGCCAAGAACTGAAGAAGATTGCGGCAGAGAAGGCTGCGCTACTCACGAAGTCGTATGAAACGACTAGCGTGCAGTATGCGCTAATTGATAATGACAAACTTATTTTGTCGGGTCAGACAGGTAAGAACGATATGAATGGGAAACAACCACTGACCAAAGATACCCTATACGGGATTGGTTCAGTCAGTAAAATGTATGCAGCGGCGGCTGTGATGAAATTAGTAGACGAAGGAAAAGTTGATTTGGATGGTCCTGTCGTCCACTATGTTCCTGATTTCAAGATGAAGGATGAACGGTATAAACGTATTACGCCGCGTATGCTGTTGAACCACTCCTCCGGCTTGCAAGGTACTGAGTATGGTAATTCATTTTTATTCAAAGATAATGATACCTATGCCCATGATAACTTGTTGCGACAATTGTCCAACCAGAGCTTGAAGGCGGACCCTGGCGCGTTCTCGGTATACTGCAACGACGGCTTTACGCTGGCTGAGATAATGGTGGAAAAAGTAAGCGGTATGAGCTTTACCGAATTTATACATCAACGGTTTACAGAACCCTTAAAGCTAAATCATACGAAAACTCCGCAGGACAAATGGGAAAACGATAAACGGGCTGGACTTTATTTTCCAACGTACCAAGGGCAGCTTCCTACTGAATTGGTGAATGTGATTGGTACGGGAGGGATCTCTTCCACAGCAGAAGATATGGTGCGATTCTCACAAATATTTATGAGACAGGGAAAAGGAATCCTCTCTGATAAGGCAGTCAAGGCGATGGAGCAAGAGGAATATAAAAAAGGAATGTGGCCAGGGGATGGAGATAATACCTTCAACTATGGTCTTGGCTGGGATAGTGTGAAACTATATCCATTTAGTGAATATGGGATAAAGGGCTTGGCTAAAGGCGGCGACACGGGACTGCAACATGCTTCACTGGTAGTCCTTCCTGAACAGAAGATGGCAGTGGCTGTGTTGTCATCAGGCGGTAGCAGCTCTACAAATCAACTGATGGCGACTGAATTATTGCTCGCAGCCCTTAAAGAGAAGGGCACAATTAAGGATATCAAGCCGAACAAATCCTTTGGCAAGCCGGTCAAGGCCAAAATGCCTCAAGAAGTAGAAAAGAAAGCGGGTTTTTACGGCAATAGTTTCAGTCATTTCAAAATAGAAATTACGAAGAATGGAGAACTGATCTTACCATCTAATCCAGAAGAAAAATATGTATATACTGCGAATGGAAGCTTTATTAATGAGACAGGTACCTCCAAGCTCAACTTCGTTACAGAGAAGAATAGACGAACATATTTGAAGGAGAGCACATTTATATCGTTGCCAGGTTTAGGGCAAGCAGCGGCTACTCAATATTTAGCCGAGAAACTAGAAGACAATGTGCTATCGAAGGAAACCGCTGCCGCATGGGCGAAGCGGGAAGGCGTTAAGTTCTATCTCATAAACGAGAAATATAGTTCAGCTCAATATTTCCTACCAATGATGCTTACAACACAAATTAATCGCAATGAGGGTTTAGAGGGTTATTGGGACGGTAGAAAAATTACAGGCCCAAACACGGCTGCGCATCAGCTCCAGATCCCTGTGATGACAGGCCGAGATACGACGGAATCTCGTTTCTATACAGAAGGCGGTAATGAATATATGGAGATGTCCGGATTGTTATACGTAAGTGGATCCAACATAAAGCCACTTGATATAGGCCAATCGTCCAAAGTTACGCTACAAGCAAATGGGCATGCGAGATGGTTTACGATCCCACAAGCGGTAACCGGGAAAACGATGACTGTGGCGTTGCCATCGAAGAGTTCGTTCGCGGTGTATGATGAGAATGGTGTATGTGTCAATTTTACTGTTGTGAGTGGCAATAACAAAGTAAAACTACCGAAGAACGGAATGGTTGTATTTGCTGGAGCGCCGAATTCGGAATTTGCAATCACGTTGAACTAGCTACAATTCAAGAAGGATTTCAATAAAACCAGTACGACACCGAAAAGGTGTTTTGCTGGTTTTGTTTGTATTACGCATTATCTTTACAAAAAGGCTTACTGAAGCTATAAAATATTGAAATTTCCCAATTTTATTTTGGTCGGCTGGATTACCGAAGATTAAAAGTAAAAAATTATCATTTGTTATGATTAGTTTGGGATTGAATGTAATCGCAACTCCATTGGCTTTATTTATGGGTGGAATGGCATCAGCCTCCCCGACCAGCACTACAAATGATTTTTGGGCAGGATTTCTCTTCATCCAGGGAATACGGATACGTCATCAATCACAAAAAAGTACAGCGAATCATGAAGGAATTGGACTTAAAGTGTGTAAATTCGTTCGTAAATCTCGTTAGAAAAATCAAGACATACCCGCAAAGCAGTGTATCAATTTGATAAATCCATGAAAGAAAAATTTCCAAAGAAGAATACTTCTAACGAAGTAAAAGATGAATTAACTTACTGTGAAAGATTGATTGCCATTATTGAAAATAAACCACAAATCGCTCATCTACCAGCTGTAAAGGAAAAATTGAACGTGTTAAAAGAAGCTGTAGAAGATACGCAAGAACATCTAAATTATTCAACAGACACCGATGCACGAGTAGGACATAAAACAGCAGACAGTTCTTTCTTTGGTTATAAAACACATGTAGCAATTAGTGATGAACGTATTATTACAGCAGCAGTCGTTACAACAGGTGAAAAATCAGATGGACATTATCTACAAGAACTGATTGAAAAAAGTAAAGTAACAGGAATGGAAGTTGAAACAGTCATCGCTGACACGGCTTATTCAGGGAAAAACAATTTACTTTATACAAAAGAACAAAGCATTCAACTGATTTCTAAGTTAAATCCAATGATTACTCAAAATGGGCGAGCAAACGGAAAAGGATTTGACTTTAATAAAGATGCAGGTTTATTTGTATGTCCAGCAGGACATTTAGCAAATAGAAAAAGTAAAAAACCAGATTCGCATCCAGGAGCAAGTGCAAGAATGGTTTATTTTTTTGACATTGAAAAATGTAAGGTCTGTCCACTCCGAGAAGGATGTTTTAAAGAAGGTGCAAAAACTAAAACCTATTCTGTTGCCATTAAATCAGAGGAACATTTAGACCAACAAGCGTTTCAAGAAACAG
>NZ_MWSJ01000049.1 GCF_002237755.1 Lysinibacillus sp. KCTC 33748
GTCTAGTGATGATGGCAAAGAGGTCACACCCGTTCCCATACCGAACACGGAAGTTAAGCTCTTTAGCGCCGATGGTAGTTGGGGGCTTCCCCCTGTGAGAGTAGGACGTCGCTAGGCAATGTAAACAGTCAGCTGTGTGCTGGCTGTTTTTTTATAAAATTATACAAATAGTATTTAACCAATAGTAAAAAATCGAGAAGCTAATTTAAGCTTCTCGATTTTTTTAATTATTTACTTTAGCAAAAGTTAATCTTTATATAGTTAAATATACTCATTGGTGTTTATATATTTCAGTATGCTTTCATATTAATTTCGATGTAATATTACCCATAGTATTAAAAGGTAATATTATGGCTTTTATAGGTATTATATATTAAAATAGGTAATAGTTATTTTTACATACTATTAGGATATAGATATGTAAAAAATATATAGATAGGAGTGTAAATATTGATAATACTAGATAGACCTTATGTTTCGGGCTTATTAGCGGACACAATTAGTAAGAATAAAATTCCGGTAATCAGATTAAATGAAGTTTTTATACCAAACGAATCTACTATAAATTTCAAAAAGGTAGACGATTTGTTAATTGAATTAGAGAAGGGGAATTCTCCAATTCTCTTTAACTCTGAAAATGGACTTAATATTTTATCAAAATATGCGCCTAATCACTATTTAACAACTGTTACAGATATTTTGAAAAATAAAGTTACTTTCAGGAAAACATTAAGTAGACATTATAAAGATTTCTTTTTCACAGAAGTTTCTCTAAAAGAATTAGAAGAATTAGATCCTAGTGCTCTACCTTTCCCTATTATTGTTAAGCCTGTTATAGGATATTCAAGTATAGGTGTACATCGTATTGATAAGGTAGAAGAATATAAAGAAACTATTAAACAACTTAAGGTTGAAATGGAAGTTATGAGTTCAGAGTATCCAATCGAAGTTATTAATAGCCAATCATTTATAATTGAAAAATTAATTGAAGGCGATGAATACGCTGTTGACGTATATTTTACAGAAGACGGGGAACCTGTTATCCTAAATCTTTTTAAAAGAATGTTTAGGCATGAGAAAGACATGAGCGATAGGATTTACTATACGAGTAAGCAAGTAATAAATGAGTCCCTCAGTAAAATTCAAGAGTTTTTAAGAACTATTTCATCGTTCTTCGCTTTAAAGTCTGCCCCAATACATATTGAAATTCGCATCGATAATGATGAACAGATTGTTCCTATTGAAGTAAATCCACTTAGATTTGCTGGTATCGGTACAAATGAACTTGGCGTTCATGCATATGGTGTAAACGCATGTGAATACTTTTTCAAACAAGAAAAGCCTGATTGGGGAAATATAGTTAATCAAATGGATGATTCAATTTATAGTTTTTGTTGTGCTGAATTAGATGCTTCTATTGATTGTAAGCAAGTTGTATCTATTAATCATGAAGCGTTTAAACTAAACTTTGATGAAATTTTAGAATATCGACCAATGAAAGTAAATGAAAGTTCTACATTTGCTGTAATCTTCCATAAGTCACCGGATTTAAATGAAAATATAAGGTTATTGAATTTAGATTTGAATCAATATATATCTTTAGAAGAATTGGTAATTGTTTAATAATGACTAATTTTTCTATTGCAGTTAGGAGCGTTAATGATGTTTAAAGGTATGACAATTAGAAAGAAAATATTATTAAACGTATTAATGCCTATTGTTGTTATAAGCACCATTTTTAGCTTAGCCATTTTTATTGTAGCTGATCGTTTAATTGAAGGGTATATTATTCCTCAGTTTGAAGAGAGCTTAACAATGAAAATGGAGGACTTTGATGAGCTATTTGATAAAGAATTAATCAATAGTGCTAAAACAAACAAAAGTGCATATCAAGAACTATTGTCTAGAGGAAATGCATTTCAAGAAGAGCATGAATTAGAAAATGTGTATATTATGAGTAAAGTAGATAATAAAGAAGTCATTTTATTTTTAGGTAATGACGATAAGTATTTATCACCACTAGCGTTTACAGATGAACAAAAAGCAGCGTTAGGTACAACTAAAATGGTTACAAGTGATATTTATAAAGATGAATACGGCGCTCATAAGTCTACATTTTTACAAGTTCAAGGAACAGATTCTGTCTTAGGATTAGATGAAGATGCAGATTTTATAGTTGATCTAGAAAGTTTATTAATAAAAGTATGTGTATTATTAGCACTTATATTTATTGTGGTAAGTGGTATACTAGCATATTTCACTGCTAAAAGAATTTCTAAACCGTTAAATGAACTTGTAGATTATACTAAAGTAATTGCAGCTGGTGATTTAACACAGGAAATTAAAAATACCAGTAATGATGAAATTGGTCAGCTGGCATCAAGTTTTAATAGTATGCAAGTACAGCTAAAAGAAGTTATAGGTCATGTATCCTCAACAGCAGACTATGTAGCAAACGGGTCTAAAGAATTGACTCAAAGTATAGAGCAAGTGACAGAAATGGCTAATCAGGTATCAGCAGCAATTCAGGAAGTTTCAGTAAGTAGTGAAATGGTAACAACTGGGGCTATTCAAAATCAAATTGCGATTAGGGAAATATCAGAGGGGATAGTAGAAATTACAGAATCTACTACAAACGTCTCTGATGAATCTATTAAGACTTCTGAAGAATCCAATCAAGGTAATAATGTCATTCAACAATCCGTACAAGGAATTGATTCAATTAACGAGCTTTCAAAAGCCTCTATGCAAATGACAGAACAAATGCATCAACGATCTAAAGAAGTAGGACAAATTACAAATGTAATTACAAGTATTTCAGATCAAATTAATTTACTAGCACTAAATGCAGCTATTGAGGCTGCTCGTGCAGGTGAATATGGAAAAGGGTTTGCTGTTGTTGCAGATGAAATAAGACATTTAGCAGAACAATCTGCCCAATCTGCTAATGACATAACTAAATTAATCTCTGAAATGCAAAACAATTCTAATGAATCGGTTGAAGCTATTACGAGAGTAGTAGATGAAATTGATCAAGAGACTGTCGCAATAAGATTGGCTGGAGATACTTTCCAAAAAATCTCATCTCTAATTTCAAACATTAGTATGCGAACTCAATCAATTGCTTCAACAGTAGAACAAATATCAGCAAGCTCTGAACAAGTATTAGGGACTACTGAGACAACTGTGCAATCACTGGAGCAAACATCAGCAGGTACCCAAAATATTGCTTCAACTATGCAGGAGCAATCTGCTTTTATGGAAGAAATGCTAGGAACAGCTAATCAAGTAAATGATATGGTGGAAAATTTGAAAGGTCAAATTGCACATTTTAAAATTAAGTAATCTAAGCAATAACATTAACTAAGTTAAAAGGATTAGCTCTAACTTGAACAGAGCTAATCCTTTTACTATTTTTAAATCCGTATGCCAACTATCAAAGTCATTTGTAAATTCGACAAAATACTCATTGAGTTCGTTCTAATTGTATATAACTCTTTATATAATGTAACGATTACTTTAAAAAGGAGAGGAAATTTTGTGGATTGATGGTGTTTTTTCTGGTGGCGGTTTGAAGGGGTTTGCACTTGTTGGGGCGTATCAAGTACTAGAAGCTGAAAATTTTCGCTTTAAACGGGTAGCTGGAACGAGTGCCGGGGCTATATTGGCTGCTTTTATTGCTGCCGGGTATAGCGGAAAAGAAATCCAGACTATGTTAGAAGAGTTGGATGTACCTTCATTATTAGATCCAAGAAAAACAATCTTACCATTACCATTTATGAAGTGGGTTAATGTTTATCACCATTTAGGTTTATATAAAGGAAAAGCATTAGAAAAATGGTTTTTTCAGAAATTAGCAGCAAAAGGAGTTTATACATTCGGAGACTTACCTAGAGATTCATTAAAGTTAGTGGCCTCAGATTTAACAAATGGCAGAATGATTGTGTTACCGGATGATTTACAAAAATATCATATTGATGCTAAAAATTTTTCGGTTGCGTGTGCTTTACGTATGAGTTGTGGCATACCATTTTTCTTTGAACCCGTTACATTAAAAACAGGAAAAGGAGATTCAGTTATTGTAGATGGCGGTGTATTGAGTAATTTTCCATTGTGGGTATTTGATGATAGAGAAAGACGTAAAGTGCGACCGATTATTGGACTTAAATTGAGTAGACGTAGAGAAGAGCAACACCCACATGAAATTAAAAATGGATTAAATTTATTTGAAGCTTTATTTTCTACTATGAAAGATGCTCATGATGAAAGATATATTTCAAGACGACATGAAAGAGATATTATTTTTATTCCCGTTGATGATTATAGCGCCACACAATTTGATTTAGACGAAGAGACTAAAGAAACACTTTTAGAAATCGGAAGAAACCGTACGATTCAATTTTTAAAAGCATGGCCGAGATATAAGCTATAAAACTTTTAAAAAAATGTATTAATACTATTGACGTCCTATGAGATAGATGATATTATATAAAAGTTGCTGATGAACATGCAACTAGAACAATACAAAAATAAAATAACTGTTTGACATTATGTATAAAACATGTTATTATATAAAAGTTAACTCTTAACAAAAGAGATAATAATTATAAATGAACCTTGAAAACTGAACAAGCAAAACGTAATCAATAAAGTTTTTAGTAGCTAACCTTGAGTTAGTGAACGAAACAAAATTTTGGACATCAAACATGATGCCAGCAAAACAATTTGAGCTAATCAAATTTCTTTTATGGAGAGTTTGATCCTGGCTCAGGACGAACGCTGGCGGCGTGCCTAATACATGCAAGTCGAGCGAACAGAGAAGGAGCTTGCTCCTTTGACGTTAGCGGCGGACGGGTGAGTAACACGTGGGCAACCTACCTTATAGTTTGGGATAACTCCGGGAAACCGGGGCTAATACCGAATAATCTATT
>NZ_MWSJ01000004.1 GCF_002237755.1 Lysinibacillus sp. KCTC 33748
AAGAGCTGCCCGACCTATTCTTCACCTCTACTATATAAAAAAATAGTAGTACGAACCAATGCCTTGGTCTGCACTACTAATCTTAGTATGTTTTTATTGATCTAACAGCGCAGTTTAGTTGAACAAGAATATTGTTTTACCTAAAGTGAATACTACCTTTTAAAAAGGTAGGTGATTAGATGAAAAAGATATCAGTAATATTTTTATTGTTATTAATTAGTTTAACATCTGTTTTAACTTGGAAAAGACCACAGATAGCAGAGAATGTCAGTGCTGAAGAAATACATTCCGATTTTTATGATGTATTATTGGTATTATTAGACCCATATGCAAGGAACGTGATTAATAAGGAATATCCAAGTCGTAGTTATGCACTTTGGGATGCAGAAATATTAGAAATTAAACGACTAACTGGTGGATATTCTCAGTATGATTTTACAGTGAAAGTAAAATATGATACGTATACAGGTCCTTTTAACCCACCTGAAGGTCCTATTACATTAACCTTTCTTGTAACAACAGAAGGGGTTTCAGTAAAAGAAGTTCAAAAGTAAGTCCTTTTAAAGCTTTCTATCCTATTCAACTAACTGGGTGCGTTTCAATAATAAAATGAAACGCTCTTTTAAATTGTGTTTAGGTTCAATAACAATATGATAAGGAGTTTAACATTTGGGTGAACAGAGAAGAGAGACAGAAGAGATTAAAGGAAATTTTAGAGGTACGAAGACAAAAAGAAATTATCCAAGAAAGAATTGAAAAAGAGAATGAAGTAAAGGCTTTGCTTCAAGAAGTGTTCGGCGAATCGGAAGTATTTGAAATACAAGATTCTAATAAAAGTGATTTAATTGTAGAAGATTTTTCTGCAAATTTCCCATTTACATTTTGGAATCGAATTGACTGGAAAAATGTTAATATTAACCAAATCGAAGTGGTTGACCAAGAAATAACAAGTATTCCGTCACTTTTAATTTCTAAAGGATTAGATACATCAATTCCTATATATATCTTTTGGGGATACGATAGTCATCCATGTATAAAAACTAAATTGACTAATGAATTATTAAGTAATATTGAGGAGATTGTCTGGTTAGGAAGTGACTTATATATTTATTGCCTAACTCAGAAATATGTAATTGAATTCTTTCATGATGATACTGTTAATATCGGGTGGGTATAGGTGAACAAAGAATTTTTTTAACTTAACGATTCAAGAGTAAAAGCTACCCAAGTCAAAGGCAACTTTTCTTATTGATGAGCAGGATTGTTGAAAAAGATAGCGAACTTATTAAGCTAGTTAACTAAAACGTCTGAAGAGGATTGAAAAATGGAAAAAATAAATGAAATCATGGATTTACTCATTAATAAAGGCTTAGTCATAAATGATAATTTAGAAGTGAAGAGGTTAAAAAGTGGTACAACTGAGGGCATTTTATACACGATCCTGTGCAAAAATATGCCAATCTACGTGATAAAGATCGACGATCCTATGATAATATCTGCCACTGAGGAATTCCTGCTTGCATATAAAAAAGTGAAATTGTTGCCGGATGTTCTTTACACGGATCATAAAAAAGAATTTATTGTGTACTCTTTTATACCCGGAGAAACTCACTATAATCGAGGATCGAAAGTAGAATGGATGAACATTTTAACGAAAGAGTTATTCAATCATTATGAAAAGGTGGACAAAGACATTCCTTGGGGAAGAGTAAACGGGATTCATAGAATCTCCTGGTCAGACTTTAATCATAGTAGTTTTGAGTCTTCCAAAATGAATATAGGTAAGCTATTACCGAGCGAGGATCATAAAAGAGTAGAGTTATTGGTAAATATATTAAATACTTATCACGAGCAAGAGGAGAAGTATTACCTTCACGGTGATACGGGTGTTCATAATTTTGTATATTCTTATAATCAGTTAAAAGGCGTTATTGACCCATCACCTTTAATCGGACCAAAACTTTACGATTTCACCTATGCGTTTTGTTCTTCGCCAGATAGTTTAGACTTACATACACTTTTTTCATCGTTTTCGTTGTGGGACGGAAATGCAACTTTTACGAAAGAACGACTTTTGAATGAAGTTGTTTTTCAATTATATACACGTATTGGCGTGTGTATAAAAGTTCATCCGCACGATCTTAATGGTTATATGGAAGCATGGGAGGAATGGAGGAATTATCTTCATTAGTACTTACCGTGACAAAAGCTTATGAAAAATGAAAGAAAAGCCAATGTTTTGAAGTAACATTATTCAAAACGAAAAATTTTTTTACTGCAATACATTGTACCGAAGTTTGAGGTAGGGCGTAAATATAACGAAAAAGAAATCAATGAAATTTTAAAATCAACGAGCGTAAATAATTTTAGGTATCTTAATATTTCCATAAATCACATTAGTTGTCACTGATTTTTATATTAACTATACTTACGTTGTAGTCATATAGAAAGGGTGATTGGATGAGTAAGAACTTTATTATATTTGGAGCAAGCCAAGGATTAGGTGACGCATTTGTAAAGGGGTTACCATCAAAAGGGGATACAGTATGGGTGGTGTCTCGAACACGACCAAGTAGTTTAGATATAAATGATGGCGTAAATCGTAAATGGCTGGCTATTGATTTATCTAGTCAACAACATATTCCTGCTTTAAAAGAAACTTTACAAGGCGTTGCTATTGATGTATTAATTTATAATGTTGGCGTTTGGGAAAAGCGTGGTTTTGAAGATGACTATACGTTTGATAGCGATGAGATTGGGGATATAGCAAATTTAATTAATATTAATTTAACTTCCACAATTACATATATTCAGGCGCTATTACCTAATTTAAGACAGGCCGAAAATGGAAAAATAATTTTAATAGGATCGACAGCAGGTTTAGATCATACGAATAATGCGCAAGTTTCGTTTGTTACATCTAAATTTGGCTTGCGAGGTATTACAAATGCTTTACGCGAGCATTTGAGAAAAGATAAGATCACTGTAACGTGTATTAATCCAGGAGAAATGGCAGCTGAAGTACCTTTTGAAGAAGGAGCTGAAAAAGCAATTAAGTTGTATGAAGGTACACGTATTCCTGTACAAGATATTGTAGCCATTGTCCAATGTGTGATTAATTTATCACCAGTTTCATGTGTAAAGGAAATAAATATTCCTGCTATTACAGATATGAATGTATAAAAAAACGGCTCACATGTTGAACGATTCTGGTCAACATGTGAGCCTTTATTATTGTGAATGATGGAGCCCGTAAAGTTGTTTAGTTCGAGCAAAAACTCCTAGCCTACTGCCATAACAGCTTTCGAACTCCTTTGCTTTTATATTCTGGAATGAACAAATATAACATTCTCTATCGTGTAGTTACTATTCTAATCAATTTAACCCTCATTTTTTTCGGGAATTAAAACTTCTAACTCAAGAACATTACTATTAGTAAAAATGCCGCTTGAGAGCTCCAATACATAGATAGGGGTATTTTTCTTGTCGATAATGGATACTATTTGTTCCTCAAATTCTTCATCAGATTCACCAAAAATAAATATTGAACTATATTTACCTTCATTCATGATAAAGTCAGCTTTCCGTTCTGTTTCTATACATATATGATATTCATCTTCTTCAAAAACATAAATAATATCATTATAAAAAAATTGCTTTGATAATTGAAACTTAAACATATCTTTGGCGGATAAAGTTTCATTTGTTTTTAAAGTGATTATTTTTTCTAAATGTTTATTTTTTAAGTATTTTATTGAATTTTCTTTTTGGTTTGTAATATTTTCATAATGGTGATCAATTACCTTTTTTATTTTTTGTAGTTTGTTTATTTCGTCGGAAAGTGCTGTTGATTTTTCGTTTAATAACTTTAAATAATCATTTTTATCATACGAAGTTAAAACCTTTTTAATTTGTGCGATTGAAAGATTTAAGTTTCTTAACATTAATATTTGCGCAAGTTGATAAATTTCCTTCAGAGAATATTTTCGATACCTATTATGATCCGTGTAGGATGGAAATAAGAGCCCCTTTTCTTCGTAATATCGAATTTGATGATGACTGATATCAAATATTTTAGCCAATTGATTTATTGTAATTGTTTCATCCATAATATCCCTCTTCTCTAGATAAATATAAACTCTAGGGCTAGCCTAATGTCAACCAATAAACCTAAGATAAAACCTCAAACAGTTATCAATGAGAATGAAAAAAAGATTAATTCCATGCGATAAAGCTAACGGATTTTTTGGGGCAAATGAATGAAGTGGTGGACAAACAAAACTTGGTTTGACATTAGGTCAACCCTATAGTTTATAGTGATGGTGTATTAACAGAAGGAGGAACATTTATGACCGAACCGTTACAATCTAAACGGATTGATGGGCTAGATTTCGCTCGAGCCTTGGCTATGTTTGGGATGCTTATCGTCAACTTTAAAATTATTATGGGAGCTGCAGGGAGAGGACCGGATTGGCTTATATGGTTTACTGGACTTTTCGAAGGAAGGGCGTCTGCTACTTTTGTTACGTTGGCCGGTATCGGAGTTGCGTTGATGACAAGAAAAGCTAGAAATGGCGGTGAGCTTACTTCTATTAAAGAGATTAGGAAGAAATTCTGGAAACGTTCGGCTTTTCTCTTTATTCTTGGTTTGCTTTTATATGTTGCTGATTGGACTGGAGATATTCTCCACTATTATGGTGTTTATATGCTGATTGCATCCTTCCTTATCGTAGCTTCTACAAAGCTAATGATCATCCTATCTACTCTTTTTTTAATCACCTCGCAAGCCTTACAAGTGACAATGAATTATTTGAAAGGATGGCATCCAGAACAACCGTTTATGGAATATCTTGATTTTTGGACGATCGAAGGTTTTCTAAGAAATCTTTTGTTTAATGGATATCATCCAGTATTCCCTTGGATCTGCTTCTTTTTGCTTGGAATGATCCTTGGCAGACTTGATTTATCGAAGAAAGCTGTAAGAAACAAGATGTTGTTTATTTCTATAATTCTACTAATAGCAATAGAGGTACTTTCAAAAATATTAATACGACTATCGCTATTGGTGTTAGATGAAAATAGTGCTGAATTTTTGTTTCAAACAGGACCAATTCCACCAAACATTTTATATATCTTATCAAATTCAGCTTCTGCGATTATTGTCATCGTTGCTTCTATTTATATCGTAGAAAAGTTTGCTGGACAATGGGTGATAAAAGCACTTATTCAAACAGGACAATTAACACTAACGCATTATGTAAGCCATGTATTCATCGGTGTGGGCATATTGGCTTTATTCAATAGATTAGAAAAACAGACTTTAGCATTTTCATTAGTATTTACACTATTGTTTTTTGTAGCGAGTATTTTCTTTTCTGTTTTATGGAGAAATAGATTTAAAAGAGGGCCGATTGAATGGGTGATGAGAAAAATGACAGATTAGTAGGGGAAGTAGATTAAAAGGGAAGATTAGAAAGCGTTCCTCTAACAAGCGGGGACGCTTTCTACAAAAGAAGCAGGTTTTAGATATTTAATCCAATAAACAATCATATGATTCATCGGCAAAATTCTGAAGGTAATTTATGAATAAACCTGCATGATAACCATCACACACATCGTGGTACATTTGTATAGAAACAGTCAACACGCTAAATGAGCGATGAAGAGTTTGGGTTGCAACTCTTCACCACTCTAAAGGGGAGGGAGGTAAGCATGCTCAATCTTTGATTTGCGTTGCTTTAATTAATTCTAAATATTGAGAATCCCCTAAACCATATTGAGGGAAGAGTTTTAGTAAGTTTCGTACAATTTCATCGTGAGGTAGATGTTGATGTGTTTGGATATATTTTGTGATGTCGTTATCGTTTTTCAATAGTTCTAAATACAATTTGATTCCTTGATACATAACAGGCATCAGCTCTACATCTGGCATACGGTGGTCTATTAACACTGCTTCATATAGATCGTAATAGCTACCTAATGTTATGTCAGTTTCTTGCACATCATATGTTTGCTCTCTTACCGCATGATAGTAAATCGTTCCTTTGAATGCGGTTTGTTCTAAATACGCTAACACGGTTATTAAGTTCATCTGACAAAACATGTCTTCACCAAACCAAAGAACGATACATTGATATTTTTTTGAAAACAAGGTCTTTTCAAGTGGGGCAACTGTAATGGCTTCGTAATGCTCAAGTGAGACTTGATGTCCTGCTGCTCGAACCTGTTTGAAGGAGTCGCTAAAAATGGTTGTAACGGTGTCGTGTACACACATCGCCTCATTAAATGGTGCGTAATCGCTTTTTCCCATTAATTGTTGAGAACTGAATTCTTCGTACATATATTGACCATTTAAAATGTTTAATACTTCATGATCAAAATGTTCATCCACATGTTTTTGTAAATCTTCAATTCTTAATTTTTTTGAAATATCCATATAATAACTCCTCGCTTCATTCATAGTGAGTTTTACATAAGATTGCAATGGTTCAGGGCATAAACGAAAGGTATTAGGGGTAACGCCGAATATTTCCTTGAAAGCTCGGGAAAATGCTTCTTGCGATGAATAGCCATGTTTAATCGCTATTTCAATGATCCTTTCATCTGTTTCACTAAGACTGATTGAAGAAAGATAGGTTTTTCTAAGGGTCATATAGCGTTTAATGCTAATGCCAGTGATTTGATGAAATTTAAAGGAACAGTAATAAGAAGAATAGCCCATTGCTTCACTTAGTTTCATCAGGGAAAACCCCTCAAACAGATGTGCTTCAATCCAATCAATCATCTCCTGAATCATGTTGTTCATCATGCATCACTCCTATAGTTAAGTATAGTGAAGAATTGAAATGGGTTTTGATATTCGTTGTGTTTTTTGAGTGAGACGAACTGGCTTCAGCGATAAGTGTTTATCACCGTAATGTGGGTTGATTTCGGTTCTGATTGGGCGCATTGTTGCTGCCGCAACGTTTTCACACAGTTAAAACAATTGCCGTTTCGCTAGCGCTCCAATCAACTTATATAAATGATATACGTTTTAAAGTATCTCCAACGTGTTGTGATGAGTTCTATAAATAAAGAACGAATTTAACAATATAAATATTAATAGATTCGTCATCTTGTCGGCAACAGAATAAAAATTATTGTGTATGCATTAACAAAGGTTTTTTTCCACTCTGAGTGACGTTTTTTATCATACACAACGCGTGTTTTGATGTGTGATATGTTTTGTAAATTTTCCTTTGAATTATTTCTTGTCTAAAAGTGATTGAATATAGATTTCGGTCATTTTAATTTGTTCTTTCCGTAATGAAAGGAGCCAATCTGGCGGCCGTCATCCTTTTTAAATTAAAATTATTGACCGTTCCGTTAGGTTTATAGGTGAACCAATTGCTTATTAGAGTATACACGTATGAAAAGAAAGTAAATTGAATTTGAAACATACAATGTATCTAATTAGCTTTGAAATTCAATTTTAAGAAGGAGAGAATAGATGAAAAAAAGAAAATTGTTTATTTTTGCGATATTACTAGGATTGTTAACGCTCTTTATAAGTTTTAGTCAATTTTTAAGTCCTTCTCAAGAAGAAATGGGGAAAACAGAAAAGGATTTTTCATCGGAACAAGCGCTTGAGTATTTAAAAGAAGTAGCAAAGGAACCACATCCAATAGGATCTCCTGCGAATAAAAGGGTAAGGGATTATATTGTCAAACACTTTCAAAATCTCGATATTCCTGTTGAAATTCAAACGAAGCCAGTGAAGGATATTAGAGATGAAAAGAAAGCTGCAGAAATAGGTGCTGAACATGTTGAAAATATTATTGCAAAGATCCAAGGGACATCCGGTGATGATAATGCAGTTTTATTAACAGCTCATTATGATTCTGAAACTGAAACTCCTGGAGCGTCAGATGATGGTTATGGTGTAGTTACAATTATGGAAACAGCCAGAGCATTAAAACAAATGCCGGCACCTAAAAATACAATTTATTTTGTTCTAACAGACGGTGAGGAGCAAGGTTTACTTGGGGCGAGTGCTTTTAAAGATCGTGGGGATGTATTAGATAAAGTAAGCGTTATGTTAAACTTCGAAGCAAGAGGCAATACGGGAGTACCGATTATGTTTGAAACGAGTTCAAATAATTTGAATTTAGTGCAATTGTATAAAGAAATCGTACCATACCCCGTTGCTTACTCATTTGCTTCTGAAATGTATAAAAAGATGCCGAACGATACAGATTTTACGGAATTAAAAGTGACAAAAAAATCAGGCTATAATTTTGCAAATATGGATGGAGTACAGGCATATCATGCAGAGATAGATCGTGTGGAAAATATTGATGCGGCAACACTTCGTCACTTTGGTAGCTATGCTTTTCCTTTAGTGAAAAAGTATATGATGATGGATGCAAAAGAGTTTCAAGCTTTAGAGGAAAGTGATAGTAATGCAATTTACTTCCCATTAATGAAAAAAACATTAGTCGTGTATTCCGAAAAATTAGTCATGCCATTGATGATTGTTTTACTTGTCTTAACAGCAGCAACATTCTTTTTGAGCTTTAAAAAGCGAGTGACACAGATTAAGGGATTTGTTTTTAGTTTATTAGCGATGATGGGTAGTCTAGTTACTATTTTCATCTTCTATTTCCTTCTAATTCGTCTTTCAACAAGTGTATTTTACGGAGAAATACTTGAAGATAACCTGATTATGTTTGGTACTTATGATTCGACGATTCTTACGTTGATGGTCCTACTCGCTATTGTGTTTTGTTTCTTTTTTGCGAAGTGGATTTCAAAAAAATATGGTTCTACGAATTTTGCAATGAGTACGCAAGTTTTATGGATTGTATTAGCTGTGATCACAAGTTTTACGTACAAAGGTATTAGTTACGCATTTACGATTCCAGGGATCATTAGTTTGCTGTTGATTTTACCGATCATATTAAAAGTGAAGTGGGCGAAGGCTTTGTATCATTATGTAGCAGTTGCAGGCTTGACAGTTCCATGTATTCTATTACTTGCGCCAATTATGTATCTGATATATGTTGCACTAACAATTAGTATCGCACCTATAATAGCTATTTTAACGGCAATCATTACATTCCCAATAGTAGCAATTGTGAATTGGTTAATGGCAATTGATGATGATGAATAGAAAGGTTTTTTAATAAAAAAGAGGAGAAAAGTGAATTCGTTTTTCTCCTTTTCTTAGTGTGAGCAAAATGATTAATTCAGGAAAAATGAATGATAAAGTAAAGTAGATACTGAGCTATACAACATACAAATTACATTTTTAAATCTACATATTGAATTATAATTTTTGATAGTGACTAAAGAGGCTTTCTACTTTATCCTGAATGATTTGTTTTAATGATTCAGGCTTCACTGATTTAACACTATGACCGTACCTCATAAAATAGTTAGCGATAAATTCCTCTTCGCCGGGATTATAAAAGCCCTTCACAACTGTTTTATCACCAATTTCTATTTTCATAGAAGGATAATGTTCTTTATAAAAAATATCCTTTGCTTGTGCTAAAATTTCTACCTCAAAGTCAATGCTCTTCTCAGATTGATAAATTTCTAGTGACCGACAAATAAGCTCATCAAAAGAAAATTGAGAATTAAGTTCTTCTTCTATGAAGGTTATTTTATCGCATCTGAAAACTCTATATTTATGCGTATCGAACTCTATTCCAGTAGCATACCATTGACCAAACTTAGCGGAAATTTTGAAAAATTGAACGTTGTAACTTTTTTGCTCGTTATTTTTTAAATATTGTATTTTACAGCTACTTTCATTAAGAATGCTTTTTAAAATTTTATCTAAAAAATGGCTAACATTAGTATGCTGATTTACTTCAAATTGCAGAACTTTTTTCATTTTGTGAATTTGTTGTATTTGATTGTTTGATAGACAGTTTTCAAACTTTTCATTCAGTTTATGAACACTTAAATGGAATGGGGTAGATTGATAAGATTCTAACGTCAGCATGGCGAAGTACAGAGCATATATTTCATCAATTGTAAAAATAATAGGGGATAACAATCTATTTTTTAAGATCCCATAACGTCCATGCCTGCCATGCTCTGCAAAAATGGGCATACCCAATTGTTCTAATGAACTAATATCACGCAGAGCTGTACTTTTGGAAATATTGTATTTAGCCATTAGATCACTTAAATTAAAGTACTCCCGACTGTTCAAGTATCTAATCATGTCATTTAATCTTTCTGATTTCTTCATGGGAACCCCCTTAAAGGTGTCATGTTTTGATACCTTTACATCTTAAAATAAGGTCAAGGTAATATCAATTGAAAAGATATTTACCTAAAATTATTTTATATAGGAGATTGAACTATGAGTACAACACTAGAAGTAGCTATTTTTTTATCGATGAACGGAAGAGCTAAAGAAGCGGTCGATTTTTACAAAAAGCATTTTAACGCAGAGGAATTGTTACTTGTTACTTATGAAGATATGGCTAAACGTGACAGCTCGCTGCAGCTTACTGAAGAGAATAAAGATTATATTACTCATTCCGTTTTAACAATCGGAAAAACAAAGGTCATGTTGGCAGAAGATACAATGGATGGATCAGAAAAATATGTAGTGGGAAACAACACTTCATTGTGTATTCAAAGTGCGGACTTAGAAGAAATCGAACATTTTTACAAGAGTTTGACGACAGATGGGAGAGTGAGAATCATTGTTCCGCTATCGAGTAATGTTTTTAGTAAAGCATACGGTATACTTGAAGACCCGTTTGGTATCCAAATACAATTAATGTATGATAATCGATTACAGTAACAAATAGTATTTGGTTCGTCGTTGCTCGCTTAGTAAAAGACGTGCAAAAAGCTGGGGAAGTTTACCCAGCTTTTTATCTTGCTTAAATCGATCCTTTTCTAATATTTCATTGGAATTGAAGAGGCCGCGCTATAAAAAAAGCCACCGATAATGGCAATTATTAAATATCATATTGAATTTTAAACTTGAAAATCTCATCAACAGCTTTGTGATACCCACCTGATTGTTGGAAGCATTCTTTAATGTTTGCAACAGCTTTATGGATGGAAGGGGTGTTTAACACATGATTGGCAGCTTCATTTAGTTGATTAGCTGTCAAACTTTCCATTTGTAATTGAATACCTGCTCCGATGTTAGTCACTTGCTTAGCGATGATCGGCTGATCCGCACTTAGTGGGATCACGATTAGCGGAACCCCATTATAGAGAGCTTCGTTGGTGCTATTCATGCCGCCATGTGTAATAAATAATTTAGTGTATTGTAGCAATTCGGTTTGTGGAACATAATTTTTCACTATGAAGTTTTCAGGGATTTCTCCTAATGCATCAAGTGGGGTTTGTTCCCCAATCGACATGACAACGGTATGCTCAGTATTCCCGAATGCCTTCAAACATAGCTTATAGAAATCAATGGCTTGATTTAAAACAGTACCGAGTGAAATGTAGATAGGGCTTTTTCCTTCGAATGCAGTAAGGTCGAAGTCTTCTTGCGATAATCGTGAAGAAATAGATGGGCCTACAAATTTATATGTTTGGTCAAAAGCTTCTCCAGTAGGTTGAAATTCTCTAGTTGTATAAACGATTGTAAGCGGTGCAGGATTACAAAAAACTTCATAAGGTGAACTGATTTCAACACCATATGTTTCTTTGATTTTTGTTGTCAGGTTTAGAAAATCAGCATTTATTCTTGTTAAAACTTCAGTCGGGACATTTTGTGAAAGATGTTCTATTGTTTGATCGAATGATAGTTTGGTCTCTGCAAAAGATGTACATGAATTGATTGCTGGCAGCTTCAGGATTTTAGCAAGTAAATGCCCGCAGCCAAACATAGAATCATGGATGATGTAATCAAAATGTTCTCCTTTAATCTGTTCAAGTACGCTAGGGATGACGATATCTGCAGTAAGTAAAAGTCCATTGACCCTTTCGAGCAAATGATTTCTTCCGCCTGAGATAAAGGCTTTAATAAATTTTTGCCCATCAAATGTGCGCACAGTCGCTCCTGTCTTCTCAATACGCTCTCGAAAAGCTTCTATCGTAAAGAACACGACCTCTTCTCCTCGCGAAATGAGCTCCTGCACAACGCCAATCGTTGGATTGATATGTCCTTCTGATCCAGCGTTAATAAATAAAACACGTGCCAATTTTACCACTCCTTAGGTAAAGGTATATTCAAGATGGTGTAAGAGTAAGAGATGCTGTCCCTTATCATTGCTTAACCATGGTAAAACACAGTGAGTTCTTTTAGCAAGTTTGATTGTGTATCTTTTTAGATGATTAGCCTATGCATTAAAGGCAGTATTTTATTTGTACCGAAAACGAAGCGTCAGGTACAAGATTCCTACCTTACAATTTGGCGAAAGCAAAGAAGATAGGTGGAAGATGAACTGCCAGTAAATGCCCAATTGGTGAAGACTAATAATTAGTGGGGGAAGAAGTAAATCCCGCACTGTTTAAAGTTTCACTTTATTATGGTAAGCGAACAAATTATGGAGGGCGTTATCTACTTCTCTGTTACTAGAATACGTAAAGTTACTCATCCCAACTGCAAAAATTGATTCAGATAGTTGTCTATCACAAGGGAATCTTGTTCGTTTTGTCCGATTCCAAAGCAATGTCCCCATTTGGATTCGATTCGCTGATAAATAGCATTAGGCATATGTTTCACTTCATATTCATTATCCTCAGGAGGGAAGAACAGATCAGTCGATCCTGGCATAACAAGAGCATGAGCAGTGATCTTGTTTAATGCCTGTTCAAAATTTCTGTTGTCTTCGGTGTTAGCGCTAATATCTCCGGTGATTCCTGTACGGAGCATAGCGATCAAATCGTTGGCATCAAAAGAAAGGAATACTTGATCCCAATAGTCTTCCAAATATGCTTTTAATGTCGAGTATCCCTCTGCCTGATAGAGTTGCTCTAAATAATAAGCCTGAGAAAACCCCCATGGAGCATAGGCGCGTCCCATCGCGGCAAGTCCTGCTACAGGCTGACTATCATAGAAGCCTTCCTTCCAATTGGAGTCCACTTGCAATGCTGCGATAAGTCCCTCAAAAACAACTTGAGCATGTGGTCTCGTTTTTGCTGTTCCGCCAAACGGTGCAATACGGTCGACCATCTCAGGATAACTAGTTCCCCATTGAAAGGTTTGCAGTGCCCCCAGTGACCAGCCAACGACTAGAGCAATTTTTGAAATACCAAATTTCTTGGTTACGAGCTGATGTTGTAGTCGGACATTGTCATAAATCGTTATGAGCGGAAAATTCGCTCTGTCAAAAGGGGCTGGTGTATTGCTTGGGGAGGAAGATAGACCATTTCCAAGCATATTAGGCACAATAATAAAATATTTGTCAGGGTCGAGTGCTTTACCGGGACCAATAAGCCACTCATTATCGGTGTGTTGGCCAGCAAACCAAGTAGGATAGACAATTACATTGGACTTTGCAGAATTTAAAGTTCCATAGGTTTTATAGGCAAGAAAGGCTTGAGGTAGCTTTTGACCCGATTGCAGTATGACATCTCCCAGTGAATAAATTTCGTAATCTTTCATGAGTCGAATCTCCTTTGTTATACAAGATTTGGTGTTGAAGCTTGATTTTTACTCTACGACACTGCTACCATCAAATCAACGAAACGTTTTTGATTGTAACATTCAATTTTTTTGAACTTAAGAGGTGTTATCAATGGAAATCCGCCAGCTTAAAACATTTTGGACGCTTGCTTCCACATGCAGTTTTAGCCGCACTGCCGAAGTTTTGAACTATGTTCCGTCTACTGTAACTATGCAAATCAAGGCTTTAGAGGAAGAATTGGGTGTAAAACTATTGGATCGCTTGGGCAAGAGTGTTGTATTAACAGATGCGGGGCACCAGTTGTTGCCCTATGCTAACAAAATTTTAAATGATGTTGAGGAAGCTCGGTATGTCTCAAGTCAGAGCGGAGAAATAACTGGTACGGTGATAATCGGTGCAGACGAAGTGCTCTGTACATATCGCTTACCCGCTTTGCTCCGGCTTTTTCGTGAACAATATCCGCACGTTCGTCTTTTATTTAGACCCTTGTCTAGTGATAATTTGAAACAGAGTCTGAGAGAAGGTAATGTTGATGTGGTCTTTATGCTGGATGAACCTGTCAAATCTACAGATCTTCATACAGAGCTTTTAATGGACGAACTATTTCTTATGGTAGTTTCACCCGACCATCCATTAGCTACACGGTCTACATTAAGCATTGAAGACTTTAATAGAGAGCAAATTTTATTAAGTGAAAAAGGTTGCTCTTATCGGACTTTCTTCTATCGAACGTTACTGAGAAAGGGTGCCGACAGCTTAACTGAACTAGAGTTTAATAGTGCAGAGGCCATTAAACAATGCGCTATGGTTGGGCTTGGCATTGCCTTACTACCGGAAATGGCTATAAAGGGAGAGGTGGAGCGGGGAGAACTGATTGCTTTACCTTGGGATTTATCGGAAATACGATTTGCTACTCAAATGCTGTGGCATCAAGAAAAATGGATGTCACCATCGATAAGAGCCTTTATCGAATTGGCAAGAAGCGTATTAAAAATGAGTCTAGATAATAGCAAATGAAATATCCCGAATGTACAGGTGTAAACGATTTATTTCTCTGCCACCATATATAAATCGGATAGAAGTGGGAAAGGTCGAATTCAGAGGTTCATTTAAAACACTGAATCGGCCTTTTTTCGGAAGTGGGCATGTGAAGGCACTATGAAAGGGAGGGGAGAAAACCAAAAAGATTAGAAAGGTGTAGGGGGAATATGGTATTTTTGTATATAATTAAAATTATAGAGGGGGGATAAGTATGCCTTTATTTTCACAGACGATAACTGACTATTGGAAGTCGCAATTTTTATACGGAGACATTATCTATAATGATGAAAACTTTACGATTACTATCAACCCTGATCTAAGCGAAGACAATCGGCTCATGACGCTGGAAACGACTGACGGCCAGTTTTGGGCAGTTTTGACGCCTGAGATGGCTGATAAGTTAGCCCTTTCTAAAGAACAAAAACTGACTGGTCATGTCTTCCATCGGAAATTAGTGGAAGCGGGAGTCATGCTACATGGTGCAGATTATATTTTTTATTTTTCAGTGGCCGAAAAGAACGTTTTGCAGCAAGAAAGTTTGGAAGGCACATTGCGCCAATTAACAGAGCAAGATGATGCAGTATTCTCTGAGTTCGAGTCCTCCGCGTCGGAACAAGACTTGGATGATGCTTATGTGGAGTTGAATCATTGGGCCGTGTACGGTTCTTTTGAGCATGACCGATTAGTTTGTGCTGCCAGCATGTATCCTTGGAAAGAAGGAGCGCAAATTGCAGACCTCGGCGTACTGACTTTGAGATCTTTTAGAGGAAAAGGTCATGCTCGCAAAGTAGTGCGTTCAATTAGTAAGTACGCCTTTGAGCAGGGTTACGAAACACAGTACAGATGCCAGCTAGATAACGAGGCTTCAACGTTTCTAGCTAAAGCCGCTGGTTTGACGCTGTTTGGAAAGTGGGATGTCATTTCTCCTGATTGTACTGTCGGAAAGTCGCGGTAGGATAGAATCTACAGGAATTTCCTTGGAGTAGACCAGTTGATAGTTAAACCTATTTTTTCTGTGATGGGAAAAATAGGTTTATTGATTATAGAAGTTGTAGTATCGTATGTTTTAGGTCATAACGTATATAGAATGTTAAAGGATGGGAAAATGTACACAATTGGGCAAGTAGCTAATTTTTTAGGCGTATCTAGAGATACCTTGAAATTTTATGAGGAAAAGGATTTAGTAAAGCCAAAGCAAAATATTGAGAATGGGTATAGAAAATATAGTCATTTTGATATTTATGACATTACAACAGTAAATTTCTATCGAGAAATTGATATTGAAATTAAAAAAATCCAGGAATTAAGAAAGAGTAAGAGTATCGATGGAATTCAGTCATTATTAGAAGAAAAAGAACAAGAGGTTTTACTGGAAATAGAATATAAAAAACTGCTATTGAAAAAGATTCAAATAGTAAAAGAAGATTGTAAGAAAATCAAACAATTTTTAGGAGAATACATAGTTAAGGAAATGAAACCTTTAGCACTAAAGGGAGAGATTGAACATTTTACTGCGTATGAAGAATATGACACTTTAAAAAAGAATGCAGACAGCTTAAAAAAAGCAGTTACGCTTACATCTTTAAGAAGAGTTATCCAATTCAACGAAGAAGGTATTTTAGAAGATAAGTTTATAATTGTACGAAAAGTGGAAGGCCTAGATGAAGAAATTGAAGGCAAAATTCTATCTCATCCAACATGTGTTTATACAATTATTGAAGATGGAAGATGGTCAACTGGTGGGAAAAATATTGATCAACTCGTGGAAGCGAATTTAAGAAAGTTTGCAATAGAAGAAGGGTATGAACTATTGGGGCAAGTTTATATAAATCTATTACTGACTACTTATGAAGATGGACTGGAACGGGTGTTTTTAGAGATTTATGCACCGATCAAGTGATCCTTATTGTATTTCCGCCCATTTGCTAAAGAGGCGAACGTTATTCAACTTAATTTCAAGTAGGAAGATCCATTTATTTAGGGGTTCTTCCTTTTTTTGAATTTAATACTTGAAAACTTGGCAGTCATAGTGTACTATTCAACTAGTACACTATGAAGCGAAGCAAGGCTTTTTTAGATTAATTCATTTATAGACGATTCGAGATGTTCGAATAAGGGTGCTGGCAATAATAGCTTTACAATACTAGAAATATTTAATGAATTGAAAAGGAGATTATAATGAAAAGATTTACTTTATATGTAGTAATGGCATTCACAATTGTGGTCATGTATGCTTGTTCACACGATACAATGCCTAAAGAAAGCAATAAAGAAAGTAAGGAAAATACCGCTAGCAATGTACCTGTTAAAATTCCAGACGATCTATTTGTTTCTACTAAAAAGAATGAAACTATTAGTGAAGATGAAATGAAAGCAAGTATAAAAAAGTATATGGATTATAGTCATGTAATCGATAAAGAAATGCAAACAATCGTTTATAAATATGAGGATGCGAATGAATCAGATCGGGAAAAATTAAAAAAATTAATGGATGAAGGAAAAAAGAATGATGCAAATTTCAATGATTTTTTAAGTAATAATACGATCCCTGAAGATTATAAAGAACCTTCAAAGACAATTTACGAATTTGTTTCATCCATCAGGGAAACTTTAACTCAATTTGAAGAGGAAATTGTTGGAGCGGTTGAAAATGGTAGTTTGACAGAGATATCAGATTTTGCTTCAGAGCATTTTTCTAAAGCGAATGGAAGGCAGCAATTAAAAATTGAAAAGTTTTTAGACGAGAAAAATATAAAAACTACATATTTTGATGAATAGAAAGAATATATTTTTTACCCTTCATGTTTTTGAAGGGTATTTTTTTCGTCGAATTTTTTGGTGGTAAAAGTATTGACCTGTGAGCAACCCCTAGGTTTAAGCTAAAGATATTCTAGTTTGAAGCGGGGAATATGCATGAATAAAGAAAAGAAACTAAAAAAACCAGTAGCCAGTTTTATTCTACTAACCAATATCATTTTTTTGCCACTTTTTTGTAATGTAGGAGTCATCAGCATGATGGAACTCCCTAAATGGATTTTTGATGTCATGCTCTGTGTATCAGCTTGGTCCTCAACGTTTGCTTTTGTACTATTATTCAAAAAAATCTATCCTGGACAGAGTATAATTCGATTTGTAAAAGATAAATTTAACAGTAAACTTAAATTTTCTGTGATTCTAACCGTGGTTATGATTCAAGCATTGATATTTTTGATCATATTGTTTCTCGTATCGAAAAATAGTGAAGTAGACTCTATTATTACTATCTCATCTTCGTGGATGCTGATTTATTTCTTTTTTAGAAACCTTTTTGCAGGGCCACTAGGAGAAGAACTTGGATGGAGAGGTTTTGCTCAAATTGAGCTTCAAAAGAGGCATACCCCTTTAATGGCTTCAATTATTATAGGGTTTTGGTGGGGGATGTGGCATTTACCAATATGGTTTACATCAGGGCTTATGGGACTAGATTTAATCAAATATATTCTATTTTTTATGATCGCACTCATTTCCATAAAAATCGTCATGACAGCATTTTATAACTTAAATAAGAATCTAGTCATCCCAATCATAATCCATCAATTATTTAATTTTTTTATAGGGCTAATAGACGGAAACTTACTCGATTTAATCATGTATAACGCCATTTTATATTTTGTTGTAGCGGTTTTTTTCATCATTATTAATCCAAAGAATGTACTGTATGGACAGAAAGAGACAAACTTTAGACTCCAACCCCTAAAGGGACAAGGTGACTAATAGCGGTGGGATTCCCGAGTAACTTCGGCACGAGTGGCCACCTTCAAATCGAGAACGAAGGTGGCTTTTCGCATGTTATATGCGGTAGTTGTGGCATTGAGTTGGGGAGGTAGCTGACCGACAAAATTCTATAAAATCAAAATTTTCTGTTGATTTCTAGTAAAGGGTTATGGCACACTGTAGAAGTGAATTATATTCCAAATTTTTCCTATGAAAGGGGATGTTATTAATGACAACTTATATCATATTGGTGGTTTTAACTTAACCGAATATCGAGCATAGTGAATGCCAATCTTTTATTATAGCTTGGCATAAGAGCAAGCGGGAATATCACCCGTGTTTTTTTGCTATGCCGTAAACAGTAACCTTTCGTGAATACTGCTGTTAGCGGGATACGATGAAAGTCGTATTCCTTTTTAATTATAGTCGACTTCTGGCTATTCTCCGCGAAACAGCAGCTTCTTAGGAGGCTGCTTGTTCGCGGTATTTTTATGCCCAAAAACAATTTTAATTTTTTGGAGAGGGGCGGTTCATTGATTGATTTGAAACAATACGGCTATATCGCAGTCGAAACACCGCCGATAGGTTTAATACCTGGAAGGGTTACGGAACTACAGCGAGACCAATATACCGTCATCACCGAACAAGGAGAAGTGACGGCTGTATTAAAGGGCACTTTCTACCATACTGCGGTGACTCGGGAGGATTTTCCATGCGTTGGCGATTTTGTATTTCTGCAATTCAACGAAAATGGTGCTTCACGCATTGCCAATTTGCTGCCTCGCCGCTCGAAATTTTCCCGCGCTGACTATTCGGGACATGCAGCAGGGTATGTCAAAACTATACTGGAGCAAGTCGTAGCAACGAATTTTGATTACGTATTTATCGTGTCATCCCTAAACTGGGATTTCAAAGTCAGCCGCATCATGCGCTATCTGACACAAGCACGACAGAGCAGCAGCCAGCCAGTCGTAATCTTAACAAAAGCTGACCTTGTGCCGGATTTCAGCGTACCGTTAGCTGAAGTTCAAAAAGCCGCTCCTGATGTCCCAGTACACGCAGTTTCCAGCCACACTGGGAGTGGTTTAGACGAGTTGAGTGAATATTTGCGACCAGGAAAAACCGTTGTATTACTCGGCATGTCCGGTGTGGGAAAATCCTCGTTACTAAACGCCTTAATGAATCAGGAAGTGATGACTGTCAAGGCTATCCGAGAGGCAGACAGTCGGGGCCGGCACACAACAGCGCATCGTCAGCTTTTTATGCTTCCGACCGGTGCGATGGTTATTGATACGCCTGGTATGCGTGAACTTGGGCTGTTCGGTGCGGACGACGGGATCAGTGCAGGATTTAACGATGTGGAGGAATTATTCAAACAGTGTCGTTTTAATGACTGCCGCCATCAGACGGAGCCGGGCTGCGCTGTTCTTGCTGCCCTTGCTGATGGATCATTGGCAACAGAGCAATGGGAGCGTTACCTTGTACAGATGCGGGAAAACAGGTTTGTAGATGATAAATCGAGGTATCTCATCGAAAAACGGGCGTGGCAAAAGTCTATTGCTATGCGACAAAAGGGGAAAAAGGGAGGATACAAGAAATGAACAAATGTGATGAACAGGTTGTAAAGCCCGAAATACTGGCGCTTGTTTTGAGTAAAATGCTAGGCAAGACGATAATCCGCGCAGATTATCAACTTAAAGAGTTGCAAGGTGGGACAATAGGGGTTGTTCGCCTTGTAACAGGTATAGCTGAAACTTCTGAAGGTGAAAGTCTGCCGTATAAGATGATTTGGAAAACACAGAAAAAATTTGAGCGTTATAGTGATCCGGATTCATGGCGTAGGGAATACGACCTCTATGCATCTGATTTCAAAAAGGTTTTCTTCGATTCGTTCCGTTGGCCGGAGTGTTATCACACCGAAATAAATGGCGATGAGATTCAACTGTGGATGGAATATATTGATGGTGTGTCAGGCATAGATCTAACCGTGGAAATGTATGAACGTATAGCCGAAGAATTGGGGAGATTTCAAGGCAGGTTGTATACTGAACGACCAAACGTATTGCATAATTTGCCCAATTTAAGCAAGGTTGAATATACGAAAAACTACTATCTGCATTATCGGTCATGGAATGTTTTGTATGATTATATACGCTCAGATGACTGTGAAATCCCGAAGCATCTATGTAAAATGCTCATAGACATAGATAACAATGCGGACGAAATATTCAGTCGAATTGAAAAGCTACCAATAGTGCTTTGCCACAGAGATTTTTGGGTGGCAAACATATTCTATTCGGACAGTAAAATCGTACTTATCGATTGGGATACCGCCGGATGGGGGCACATGGGTGAGGATATCGCGAGTTTAATAACTGATGAAGCGGACGTCAGTCATATGATTGAATACTACCAAAAATGCATTCCAGCATATTACAGAGGTTTTTCGAAATATGCGGATATGTCCAATGTATCCGATCATTGTATCTATGAACTAATCCTTGTTATGTTCGGGTACAGGCTTGTGGAGTGGTATAAATTCGCTACGTCTCCCGAAGATAAATCAATGCACCTTAGTACTTTGCAAAAAATCTATGAGATGAGAAATATGTAGAAAATATAACTATTGTGTATTAGATGTATTTAACTGGATGAAAGTCTATGAATTGGGATGTAATTCAATTTACGGAGGAATTCGTATTATATAGTTCAATCAGATTTTTCTGGTTGAACTTTTTTTATTTAGATTTAATCTATCAGTAGCCAGGGGTAGAACTTACGGGACGTGGACATTGATCCTATTAAAGGGCTTTATTGTGTGTTAAAGGGAAAGAGTAGGGTCTAATCATAATAATAAGCATATTATAACTTCAAGATTTTTATTTTCACAAAGGAGGAAAAGAATGATGTCAATTGTTCAAGTAACAACAAAGGAAGAATTAAGAGAACACTTAAAAACTAAAAAGATCGTGTTAATAAATTTTTGGGCTGAGTGGTGTGGCCCATGTAAAATGTTCAAAGGGGTGCTTAAAGAACTGAATGAAAAATTCAGTGGTAAGGTGAAAATTATACGGGTGAATGTTGAAAAAAGCCCAGATATTGCAGCAGAATATAAGGTAATGGGAATTCCTCATTCTCGATTGATTATTCATAATAAATTACGTGAACCAATTATTGGATATGTGCCGTTTGAACAACTAAAGCAAATGATTGGAGTATGATTTGTTAAACAGCAGTACAACTTTTGGATGAACATCTAAAAATAAAAATTAACGTGGTGAATGTTTTACGATAATAATCATCAAGCCAGACAAGCAAAATAGATTACTCTTCTTGCTTGTTTGACTTGATTTCTAAATATAATGAGAAACTAATTGCAACGAACATTATAGTAGAAAATATAATCGAAAACGTGGCAGTATAGTAGATGGATGTAATCAATATACTCCGAAAAATATTATATATTCATAAACAAAAATAGGTTTCACATAATCAGGAATACCGTAATAATTTTAATTAAAATGAGTGGTAGTATATATGTTATAAATTTCCAAAAGGAATAATGGTGGAGTAAATGTGTATTCCAATAGCGTGTATGAAGTCTTTTGGAATTCCGCGAAGATGGCGCTTGTATCATTAAAAGTACCGTAAAAAAAACAGGGGGATATACATAAATGTTTGTTAGTCAAATATGAATTTTTTAATCAGTTTTGATTATATACCAGCTCGTGTTATAATGAGTAACTTAAGGTAATTAAGACGTTCCTTATAACTGAACGGATGCCATGAGAGCCTCCGCATAGAGATAAAATATAGAGGTGTAAAAGATTGAATAAAAAATGGACGATTGAAAAAATTAAAGAATTTGTTGAGACTAATTCGGAAAGTAAGTTGCTAACGACTGAATATCACGGTTTTTCTCAAAAATTATTATTAAAATGTGCGTGTGGTAGCAAGTATGAAAAAACATTTACAAAGTTTAAAAATAAACATCAACGTAAATGTGACGTTTGCCAACCGCCAAAAGAATCACGCTAATCAATATAAACGAAGTGTTTAAATGAACTAGCTAATGTTTACAGCTGCAAAGAATATTTTAAAAGTGAGTAGGAGAACAAACATGATAGAGATCAAAACATCTCCATTAAGTGATGGAGAATTCAATAGAGGGGTATTTGCAACGTGTGATATCAAAAAAGGACAGCTTTTGCACGAAGCCCCTGTCATTTCTTACCCAAATGAACAACATGAATACATTGAGCAAACATTACTCGCTGACTACGCTTTTGAGTATGGGATCGGTCGAACTGCTATCCTGCTTGGTTACGGTATGTTGTTTAACCATTCTTATGAACCTAATGCAACTTATGAGATTAATTTTAAAAACCAAACTTTTGACTTCTTTGCTTATACGGACATTAAAGCCGGAGATGAAATTCTAATCAATTATAATGGCGACGTTGATGATAAAGAGCTACTGTGGTTTGATCAGGAAAAAGAAGATTAAAATAAATCAGGGCGTTAATCCGAGAAGGATTGACGCTTTTATTTTGAAGTTATTGAGTTTATTAGCCAGTCAGGTAAGGAGTTATACTTTAATAAGAGGGTAACTAGAAAGAGATTTTTGGGCGATTGGTAATCCAAATTTCCACCTATTTTCTTCAAACTATTGAAGAGTAAGGAGAGTTGATACCAATGACTATTTTTGAAGCAATTATGGTTGCTATAAGTTACTCCACACTTATAGTTTCAGTAATTGCCTTGTCATTTACTTTTCTTCACATGTTGCTGATTAGAAGGATTGGTCCGTAATAAGTCAACTCATACTGCAGGTGTCGTCCTTACTCCAAAACCTTTAATCAATTATGTGCCGGTTCAAAAGGGGAATGTTGGAGTATATTTAACCAATGGGCAATGAATGAAGTTGAAGGAGAGGAAGTCCTCAAAATGGCTTTCTTATGACTTACAAATCTGAGAATTTGATAAGACAGGTTCTAACTCTTCAGCATTTTTCCTCATGGGAATGGGTTCTTGATGGTAGTTTGGTTTATTAGCAGAGTCACATTTTTTATCAAACTTTATTAAAGAGTTCATAAGAATTGCTAATAGCTCATCTTTTCTCTCGTAATCTTCGTGTTTTACCATTGCAATCATTGCTTTTTGATCTTCAGTCATATAATCCCTAATAAAAATTATTACATGGAGAAACAGTAATTCCTAGTATTACATGCCAGAGGGTTAAAATTGAATAGAAAAATAACAAAAAGCATGCTTTTTTATGAGAATGAAGTGACCCCTAAAAGTTAGGTACGGTTATTTCATTAGGCAGCGTTTAGGGTATGGGTTCGATATGTATCGGACTCATGCCTTTTAATTTTGCCTTAATCCTTTGTTTTCAAATCCTGTCAGTATTAGCTTTGGTAATTTTATGAAATATTTAATGATGAAATGAAGATAAAATCAATCTTTCTGCAATTTCAAATTCGCAAACCATTAATAAGTTTTTAATTTATTCCGTCCTGCTATGCAATACTACAATCTAATTTGTCTTTAAACCTCTATATCAATTAAAGATTTAAAAAATAAAAAAATTCCAAAAATAGAAGGAGTTTCAAAAGAAGTGTGTAATATGTAATATTATAGAAAATAAAGAATTATTAGGATGTTAGATTGTAAATTTCTTCTTTTAAACTTTTTAATTGTACCTTTTCGAAATTTAAGCTTCCAATCCTTTAAACAAACGATGTGATAAATAGGTTTTTAATGTAAATATTCTTACTTGATGTTTTAGCCAAAGGTGAAGTAACAGCTGATAAATCACATCTTGAATATAGGATTATTAAATAACAAACCAAAATGCAGCCTAAAAAATACACTGAAAGGAGGTGATTTATATGCAATGGAATTATTAAAAGCAGCCTAAAAAATACACTGAAAGGAGGGTGATTTATATGCAATGGAATTATTAAAAGCAGATTAAAAATACATTGAAAGGAGGTAATTTATATGCAATGGAATTATTAATACTTAGTAAAGAAAAATGTAATTCAACTTATTAATTATTACGGTTGTACATGCTAACAATTATGATTACAAAAAGACAGGGCTATTCCCTGTCTTTTTATAATGTAAAACAGGTGATAATATGATAAATGCTTTTAGAGCTTTAAAGATTACGATTCATTTTTAATTAAAAAATTCAACTGTTATTCGTCCTCTATATGCTAGATTTAAAAATACCCAATTTGAAGAAGTATATAATTACGAAAATGATATTTACAAATTTTCAAATACAATATTTAATAATTCTAAAAATAATATTAATTCAGAAAATATACTTCCATTTTTTGTATATATAAGTTACACTTACATTACAAAAAATTTACTGATATTACCATAAAAATGTAGGAGGAACCGCTATGACAAAAACAGAATTACAGTATAATCCCTTGGATCCGGAAACATTAAATAACCCATATCCGATCTACCATCAACTTCGTGAAAATTCCCCGGTTTTCTGGCATGAAGGTATGAAATCTTGGGTTCTAACCAGATATGAAGATTGTAGAGAAGTTCTTCGTAATCACGAATTGTTTGCTAGGGATTTGCGACGTATTGGTGTTGAAATTCCTGATATAAAAAATAACCTTCAAACTTTAGATCCGCCCGCGAATATGCCGTTACGTAATCTAATGATAAAAGCTTTTAATTCTCAGGATATTGAAAGTATTAGACGCAGAGTTCATGATTTAATTGAGGATATTTACAAAAAACAAGCGTCTAATAAAGAATTTGATTTTATGAAAGAAGTTTCAGCTCCGCTTTCATTAAGTTTAACGTGTATTTTGCTAGGCATAGAAGAACCAGACTTAGAATCTATTGTAGAAATATCTGATGCTATTGCTTATCAGATGGACTCCGGATTAGTACCAGAGAATGCGGAACTCGGTAATTCAGCAAGAAAAAAACTCAACGAACTTGTTGAAGGATGGCTGGCAGCAGAAGAACAGCCTGGAATTTTATCTTATATAAGAAAAAATAGTCAGAAAGCTAATGTACCAGAACATTATGTGCGTAATACTACAGGCACAATGTTTACTGCAAGCTTTGGTACGCTATATGCATCTTTTGGTAATGCTCTACTTGTACTGTTAGAACACCCAAATATTCTTGATCAATTTAAAAATCAAGAGTTACTTGACTCTGGAGTTGATGAATTAATTAGATATGATGGACCAGCAACTGGAACAAGTCGTTTTGCAGTTGAGGAAACAAAAATTGGGGATACTATCATTAAGCCTGGTGAAATTGTTTTAACTTTACTTGCTGCTGCTAATAGAGATCCTGAAGTATATCCCGACCCAGATAGAATTATTCTTAATCGTTCTGCAAAACCAAATCTTGGTTTCGGTTGGGGTCCGCATTCTTGTGTAGGGACTTTGTTTGGTAAACTAGCAATTCAACAATTAATAGTATGTTTACTCGAATCGCCTAGACGTTTAGAACTGGTATCGGAACCTAAGCGACGCAATACGGCTACTGTACGTTGTATAGATGTATTACCTGTTTCATTTAATTAATTCTCTTATACACTGAATGGTTATTTTATTAAAAGTAGTGATAGTATTATTTACAATCACTTATATGAAGCATGTAGTCAGACCGGGCATTCATCTTCTATGCTCGGTCTATTTGTATATAAAAATGGCTTTGACAAAGTATATGGATAATCTTTGGGGTAGTAATATATTTTAGTTATTCGATGAAACACTGTAATTAAAATGAATGAGGGAACAGTTTCAAAAGCGCATGATAATATCGATATCGAGTAACTCTCATTTGAATTTTGGAGTGAGGAATGTGTTTGCTATAAGTTTTTCATCGCTTATAGTTTCAGTAATTGCATTGTCGTTTACTTTTACACAAAAAAAGTAAACCGCCCTTGCCTCCCAAGCATGTGAGTCGGTTTACTTGATCAATTTGCAAATCGCCTTTGAAGCGATGCGTCTTATATATTTTATATACATCTTCAATATTAATTATAACACGCAGATTCACAAGAATATAACTAATTCGACAGGCGGAAAACAGAAATCTAGATAGTTGTCTGTTTTATGTAGCTGTTTTATTGTTAGAGATGATTGGAAGCTAATGGGCATATTATTTCCAAGCTAGCAGATATAATGGTTTTTACTCACATAATAAAATTTGACGTAAAAACGATTGTTTTTTAGCAACACAACGATCAGATATAACAAAACCTGCGTCTTCTATCAAGTCATCAATTGTTTCAATTGTAACGACAACTACTTTATCGGCAATGCGTCGAGCATGTTGTAGAATATTAAATTGATCCTCGGTTGAAATATGCGTAAATAAGTTATAAGGTAAATCAATTATCGCGACATCATAATGTTCCTTAACCTCGGAGATTGGACCTAATGTAATGTTGCCTGTTAACCCAAAATAAGTAATGTTTTTTCTGGAGCCTTGACAAACATTGTAATTAATATCTCGCCCTTCAATATTAATTCCCATAGAAAGGGCTTCAATTACTACTGTCCCTATACCACAACAAGGATCAATCGCACGAATATTTTGAGGCTGAGGAACTGCGATATTTGCAACAGTACGAGCTACTCTAGTACTAAGTGCCGTTGAATAACTGTGTGGCTTGTGTAAATGATTATGCCAAATGGATTCACTCTTCATATGCTTTCCAAAATACCATCTTCCATCTATTAAAATAAGACCAAATACAACTTCAGGCTCATTTAGTTCTGGTTCGCCATCGATGCATAATCCTACTTCGCGTTCTATTAATCGACGCTCTGGCAGATGAATTTTCTTCTCTTCACCTATATCCATACTATTTAAACAAACAACTTTATAAGTTGCTTCCTTTACTTTTAAATCCTTCACCAATGTCTTGATGTTTTCTATACTGTTATCTTCAAATAGTACTTCAAGTCTGTCCTGCATAAATGGGCTACGGCTTGGATTAATTTTAATAGGGCTTATTATATAGTTTGATTGGGAATCAAGATTAAAAAATGAACGCATCTCCATTCTGCACAGATCGTATTCATCAACATGATGTACATATGTGTATATAAATTTACTGTTATTTTGTTCGTTACTCAATTGATTATCATCCTTTTAAGTTGTTGTTCACTTGATTTCACTAATGTTCATAAAAAACAAATGAAGTTGTTATTTGGTAATCGTATCATAGGTGTCTCTATCAAGCCACTCAATATCAATATTGATTCGCAATTATGACGAGGCATAATTAATTAGAGAGAATAGTGGAAATAATTTGTAAGAAAAAATAATATAAAAATAGACATTTATTTTGAGTAGGTCGGATTTAATAACCACAACAACAGGAGGGTGTTAAATGATTGTAAAAGAAGACGTTTTAAATAGAAAGGGAGCTAGAAAGGCTAGCGATATCCCGAGTGAAGTTTTAATGTTGTTGAATCAAGGGAAAATAGAGAGTGTTAATTTAACGGAATGGCAAGCTGTTCACCATATTACTTTAGTAAAAAATGTGCTACCGTCAATTGGGCTAGAGGAAAAATTAGAATTTATACTAACGGAGATAGAGAAGCAAAAAGTAGAAAGGGGCATGAAGGCTATACGTTTAATAGGGAGTTTATTAGATACAGTCATGATGGGTGAAAGTGAGACAAAAAAAGAGGAGCTAATCAAAATATGTTCCACTCATGTATCTGATAGTGTCCGATGTTGGGCAGCGTTTATGAATAAAAACAACGATCATTCTTTAGAAGAGCAATTATTGTATATCCGTTCTTTCGCAGCAGATCATCATTTTGGTGTCCGTGAAATTGCTTGGATGTCAATTAGGGAGAATCTTTCAGCTAATATTGAGAGTAGTGTCGATTTGTTAACGGAATGGGCGAAAAGTGAAGATGAAAACATTCGTAGGTTTAGTTTAGAATCAATCCGTCCTCGCGGGGTATGGACAAAGCATATTGAAAGATTAAAAGAAGAGCCGCAAATCGCACTTCCTATTCTACAGTTACTTAAATCAGATCCGTCAAAGTATGTTCAAGATTCTGTTGGCAACTGGTTAAATGATGCTAGTAAAACTCAACCAGAGTGGGTAGAAAACCTTTGTGAAGAATGGCAAAAAGCATCTCCAACTAAAGCGACTGAGAGAGTCATTAAAAAGGCTCAAAGAACAATCGTAAAAACATAAGGATGATGTTCAACGACGGTAAAGCCAACAAACCATCCTTTAAACAATAGCCACACATCATGAATAATATTTATTGATTAAGGGAGCTAATCCAAAATGGATTGAACTCCCTTTTTATTGTAGTTAATTACTTACAGGAGCAGAGTTGAGGATTAAATGATGCGTTTTCAATAAAGAAATAATGAATTTTGATATTTTTTTATTGAAAAGCGATAAATAGTGTTTTAAAATCAAACGTACATTAAATAAGCGAGGTGCTTTTTATGAAACGAGGTTCAACACTCTTTTTAAAAATAGCTGTTTTTCTTATGGGAGCTCCTGTTCTTGCTTTGGGTATATTTGGCTTATCTTGGTTAGCTAATAATCTAGCAAATCCAGATTACTGGTATATACTATATCCTGGTATAATTATTATGTATGTATCAGTAATACCGTATTTCATGGCGTTATATCAGGCTTTCCTACTTCTAAGCTACATTGATAAGAACAAAGCGTTCTCTAATATTTCTGTAAGAGCTTTAAAGAAAATAAAATACTGTGCACTCACAATTAGTGCCTTATATGTGGTAATGATGCCATTTGTTTATCTTGCAGCAGAGACAGATGATGCTCCAGGTCTCATAATTATCGGAATGGTCCCTATCTTCGCTTCAATGATAATCGCAGTCTTTTCTGCTGTTCTTCAAAAGCTTTTAAAAGAAGCCATCGATCTAAAATTAGAAAATGATTTAATGATTTGAGGTGTTCAATTTGTCAATAATAATCAATATTGATGTGATGTTGGCCAAAAGGAAAATGAGTGTGACAGAACTTTCGGAGAGAGTTGGAATAACAATGGCTAATCTTTCTATATTGAAGAATGGAAAGGCAAAAGCGATTCGATTCTCAACTTTAGAGGCGATTTGTAAGGCTTTAGAATGTCAGCCTGGAGATATTTTAGAATACAAAAGTGACAAAGACGTTTAAGCAATAGCCAACAAATTCTTTACAAATGAGGGCGTAATTGAGCTAGAAACCTTTTCTTTATCTCGTAAAGATTAAATAGTTTTGAAGAAAAAATTGATTTCGTATTGGTTATTAAATAGGGGGATACCAATACGAAATAGCACTTAAATATGAATCCATGTTTCGTGTCCAAACTTGACCTTCATTTCCCCAATAAGCAGAGAAACATTAGGACTCACCAATTTTGGTTAGTCCTAATGTTATGAGAACAAAAATTTAGACTCTTAGCGAGCCGCGGAAGCCCCTTGCGGCATAGTAAGAATCTGCACCATTGTGGTACACAAAAACAGTGTCGTAGCGATAATCGCAAAAGATGGCCCCGCCGAGCTTTCTAATATTAGCAGGTGTTTGCACCCAGCTCGACGTTTTCATATCGAAATGGTCAAGTTTCTGCAGCTCTCGGTATTGTTCTTCCGTTAAAAGTTCAATGCCCATGGCAGTCGCCATATCAATAGCGCTATTTTCTGGTTTGTGCTTTTTCCTTGACTCCAGTGCTTCACGGTCGTAACAAACACTTCTGCGACCTTTAGGGCTTTCCGCTGAACAATCATAAAAAATGTATTCGCCCGTCTTTTCATCATGGCCAACAACATCCGGTTCACCGCCCGTTCCTTCCATTTCATTAAGTGACCACAGTTTTTCAGTATTAGCTTCGAGCTTAGCTTGTACTTCAGTCCATTCAAAATCTTTATGGCGGTTCATATTTTTCTCAAAACGCGCTTTCAAAGTTCTGAGTAGTTCCTCACGTTGTTCTAGTAACAACTCTTTATTTTCATTTGTCATATTAGTTTCCTCCTAATTGTTATTACTCATAATTGGACAGAACTGCTCAGGTAGTTCAATAAAAATTCTATTTCTCTTATGATAGAGTTCTCCATTTAACATGAAGTATTCGGCTTGATATAAAATACGAATCATTTCCTTTATTTCATCCCTAGTTTGAATAATTGTATCGTTTTCGTTTGGGAAAATCGATATGGCACCACTGTCATTTTCAATATCAACAATTAAATCGTCTAGAAAAATCGAAAGTGGTAGGTTGAATGCTTCAAATGTCTCGTCTAAATTAGCAGCCATCATTTCAGCAAAGCTTCGGGTTGGCCAAACAGGAAGTACAAATGGATAGCCGTCTTCGTCTTCGAATAATAACATGTCGCCATTTTCGTCACGTAGTAACCATACTTGTTCATCCGTTGCTACCATCCCATAAAAATAGGCAAGTCGCTTTTCTGCAGGACGCTTTAAAATAAATCGTTTAATTAGTTTCATATAGGCCATTCCTTGAAAGTATCATCCTAAAAAAGATATCAAAAAAAATATAAAATTACTATAAATTATTTTTCTAATTGTTGTTAATTGTCATCTCACGAATTACTCTTTCTGACAGGTACAGAATTGGTTATTGATGGTGGTTGTAAAGGGACGTGAATGTGCGTTTGTGAAGGAAAGTAGTTTCTAGTGTTAAATGGAAAACAAGAAAACCAAAGAAATGATTAGGTAGAGTTATAGTCAGAGTGGAAGAACTTGAAATTTATGGTAGAATAAAGATAAAAAGGGGTTTTATCATAAGTTACAAGGGGAGTGGAAAGATTAAGTTCAAATATAACAATACAAACATCAACTTATTCAAAAGGCTTTAAGAAGGTACAAATATAACGACGATATCAACCAAGAGAAAGCAAATGAAGAGAAAGTGGTTTGTCTTAGGGGAGGAGATAAAAAAGTGATTGAATTTCGAAAAATAACCGGGGATAACATTGATGAGGTAATAGCACTTGAAGTTGGAGAAAATCAGAAAGACTTTGTACAAACTACTAACCTCAGAAGCTTTGCAGACGCTCATATGTTGAACGTAGACGGGATACCAGCGACTCCCATTGCCATTTATGCCAATGGAGTTGCGATTGGATTTTTGATGTATATTTATGATACGTTGGATCATGAATCATTTGAAAATGAAGTTTTTTACGGGAAGAAGAGCTATTTTATTTGGCATATGATGATTGATAAGAGTTACCAGGGGAAAGGATATGGCAGACTTGCCTTTGAAAAAATGTTGATGGATATTGAAAATATGCCATATGGGGAAGCAGAATATGTGACCCTCTTTTATCGAACAAGTAATGTCATAGCTAAAACATTATACGCTTCATTTGGTTTCGTAGATACAGGAATCATTCAGGATAATTCAATGTTGGCGATTAAAAATCTAAATGGGAAAATAACAGAATCCTTAGTAGAATAGGATCTATAGGAAAAAAATGTTATCAATACTCACGGTGATTGGGCTATTTTGGTAGGATGATTATTTTGAGTATAACGGCGCTATGTCCTGGATTTCTCCATGATGTATTAATTGGTCGTATTGCTCTATATCTCCATGCGATTTTCCCGATAAAGGTAGTAAAAATACCTTTGTGGGTTTATAGGATTAATGATCAAATAGTTTAACTTTAAAATATAAAAATTTAAACACAATTCATTCAAAAGTCATATTTTGAATTTTTATAGCAAAAAATAAGAGGATAATACATAAAAATTCAAAAAATTATTGACTCTTTTTTTTATGTGTGATAAAAATGATAGTATCAATTCGGAAAATTAATATTTGGGCAATGATAGGATTAAGTAGTGAAAATCTCCCTATTTCAGAGAGCTGATGGTTGGTGCGAATCAGTATATAGATGATCATGAATTTCGACCTGGAGCATCTTTCATAAATCACATGTTGTGAGGAAGTGGAAGACGGTAGTGAATACCGTTATCAAATAAAGTGGTGAAGAATTTTTCACAACTAGGGTGGTACCGCGATATATATCGTCCCTACGTACTTACGTAGGGACGTTTTTTATTTAGGTCTTATTCTTGTTGTATTTTCATAACTAGGGTGGTACCGCGATATTAAATCGTCCCTACGTATTTGCGTAGGGGCGTTTTTTATTAAGGATTTATTCTTGTTGTAACTTCATAACTAGGGTGGTACCGCGATATTAAATCGTCCCTACGTATCTGCGTAGGGGCGTTTTTTATTAAGGCATTATTCCTGTTGTAACTTCATAACTAGGGTGGTACCGCGATATTTTTATCATCGCTAGCTTTGAAGGAAGTGGTTGAAAGAGAAAGGAGTCACGCTAAACCAATATAAATAAAAACCGAATTGTTATAAACAAAGAAATAGAAGTAGAGAGGAGATAAAGAGATGAATTCACAGCAATGGACATCGAAATTAGGTTTCATTTTAGCTGCAGCGGGCTCAGCGATAGGTCTTGGTGCGATTTGGAAGTTCCCGTATATGGCCGGTATTGGAGGTGGCGGTGCGTTCTTCCTTATTTTCATCGGTTTTACCTTACTAATTGGTTTACCGTTATTATTGGCGGAATTTGTTATTGGAAGAAGTACACAAAAAGAGGCTGTTGAAGCATATAGAACTATTGCTCCAAAAACGCAATGGCCGTGGGTAGGTAAATTAGGGATTGTCACTTGTTTCATATTGCTATCATTCTACAGTGTTGTTGGAGGATGGATTTTATTATATTTATGGAATGCGATTACAGGTAGACTGTGGGAAGGCAATGGCTCTTACGAAGCAACTTTTACTGAAATCATTGCTAATCCATTTTTAGCAGTTGGATCACAGCTATTATTTATTCTTATGACTATTTTTATCGTAAGTAAAGGTGTACAAAACGGTGTTGAAAAAGTGAATAAGTATTTCATGCCAGCACTATTTGTTTTATTCTTTGTATTAATTATTCGTGCTCTTACACTAGATGGAGCAGGAGAAGGGGTTCGTTTCTTCTTACAGCCTGATTTCTCAAATGTTACATCTGAAATTATTTTATATGCGATGGGGCAATCGTTCTTCTCGTTATCTGTCGGCGTAGGCGTAATGGTAACGTATAGCTCATACTTACCGAAAGAAGAAAGTTTACCACGTTCAGCATTTTCTATTGTCGGTTTAACGCTTGTTATTACATTGCTTGCAGGGCTTGCTATTTTCCCGGTAGTATTCGCATTTGGAATGGAACCGTCTCAAGGACCGGGTCTATTATTTATTGTCTTGCCAGCAATTTTCAGTAAAATGGCATTTGGAAAAGTGTTCTTCATTATTTTCTTGTTACTATTTTTCTTTGCAACGATTACATCAGCCATTTCCATGTTGGAAATTAGCGTGGCTTCTTTAACGACAAAAGGTAAAGGGAAACGCGAAAAAATGGCATTGATTGTAGGATTACTAATCTTTGTTGTAGGGATTCCATCGGCTTTATCATATGGCGTACTAAGTGATGTGACGCTATTTGGAAAAACAATCTTTGATTTGGCAGATTATTCAGTAAGTAATATTCTAATGCCGCTCGGTGTATTATTAGTTGCGATCTTCGTACCGTTTAAAATGAAGAAAGATGTATTAATGAATGAACTGGGTGTAAGTAAAAATAAAGGCTATAAATTATTTGTATTATGGTTATTCTTACTTCGCTATATAGCACCGATTGCAATTATTATCGTATTTTTAAATGTAATTGGCGTGATTTAACATACAGAAGGCCCTAGCATATCGTTATGTTAGGGCCTTTTCATTATAAAATTAGGTCACCTAAAGAACTGCTCCGATTCCTACGAATACAGCCCTCCACAGAAAAGCACAAACATTCGCAAATCAAAGCAATCCCTGTTTAAAACAGATAAAAAAACAAAAAAAGAATAGCTTGACATCATTCATTAATAGCACAAACATCACAATTTTTTCAGCATATCATAATGGAGAAAGCGTTTTCTTCAATTAATATAGAAGAAAGTCACTACAATTCAATCAAGTTTGCTGCAAAATACTTTATTACAAATGTTAAATATAAGTAAGTATAAAAGAGTTCTTGATTGAGGTACATTTCGTCACTTGATTTTATTACGACGATTGAAAATAATGTCTCTAAATGGGTAAGTCATATGCGAAGAGTTTCGACCTGTCGTTGTAATAAATCAACATCCTGCTGTTGAAGTGATACAACTTTATACTATTAAAATTGTTCATCTTGATATCCATATAAATTCGAAAAGACGTGGTTCGTTTTGACATGTCAGATACACCATTAAAAATTCTATAAATTAGATGAATTCAGCTAGTTCAGACAAATATTTGTACGAATATTGGAATTTTACGAAAAAGTTTTGCAAAAACCTTAACTATTTCATACGAAATCCGTATAATAAATCAAACAGTGTGAAAATTGTCCATTTTCCGTCGATTAATTGCGTGAATTTTTTAAATTGTATTGACGTGGGGAATGATAATTTGTACACTGTGTACAATCAATTGTTTTTTGGAGGAATACATTTAATTTAAAAAGTTAGGATTTGATGGTTATGATCGTATGTAAATTTGGTGGAACATCTGTAGCAAGTGCAGAACAAATTCAAAAAGTAGCAAACATTGTAAAATCTAATCCGGCACGTAAAATCGTAGCCGTTTCTGCACCAGGGAAGCGTTCTGGTGACGATATAAAGGTAACTGATTTATTAATTAACTTAGCAATGGCAGCATTAAAAAATGAAGAAATTGAGAAAGAATTGCAAATCGTTGTAAATCGCTTTATGGCGATTGCGGATGGTTTGGAGTTAGATTATACAATTTGTGATGTGATCGCTGAAGATTTACGTGAACGTGTACAGGGTGATAAATCGAATGAGGAATTATTTATCGATAGCATCAAAGCGGCAGGGGAAGACAATAACGCGAAGCTAATCGCAGCTTATTTTAATTCCATCGGTATGCCGGCACGCTATGTAAGTCCAAAAGAAGGTTTGGTCGTCAATGATTTACCTGAACGCACGTATGCATTACCAGAGGCTTATGCCAATTTAGCGCCACTAAAAAATACCAAGGAAATTATTGTATTCCCTGGTTTCTTCGGTTACACTAAAGCCGGCATACTGCGTACATTTGATCGCGGTGGTTCTGATATTACAGGCTCTATTTTAGCAGCTGCTGTTGAAGCAGAGCTTTATGAAAACTTTACGGATGTGGACTGTGTGTTCTCCGCGAATCCGAAAGTTGTGAATGATCCAGTGGAAATTAAAGAAATTACGTATCGCGAAATGCGCGAATTATCCTATGCAGGCTTTTCGGTTTTTCATGATGAAGCGTTAATGCCTGTTTACAAGATTGGGGTGCCCGTTAACATAAAAAATACAAATAATCCATCAGCCCCAGGTACTCGTATCGTACCAAGACGCTCTGTTACAGGACGTCCAGTTACAGGTATCTCGGCAGACAGTGGCTTTTCAACTTTATATGTGTCAAAATATTTGATGAATCGTGAAGTAGGCTTTGGACGTAAGCTTCTTCAAATTTTGGAAGATGAAAATATTTCTTATGAACATACACCGTCTGGTTTAGACGATATTTCTGTCATTATGCGTTCAAACCAAATTACACTAGAAAATGAAGAACGAATTCTTTCTCGTGTGAAAAATGAGTTACATGCAGATGATGTGCAAATGCGTCATGGCTTCTCGATGATTGTTATCGTAGGTGAAGGCATGCGTAATAATACAGGTTTAGCGGCACGTGCTGCAACTGCGATTTCTAAAACAGGTGCAAATATAGAGATGATTAATCAAGGTTCATCTGAAGTTAGTCTAGTATTCGGAGTGCAACAAGAGTTTGAAAACCAAATTTTACAAGCACTTTATGAGGAATTTTTTGCACATGTGAGAGTGTAAGGATATATAGTGAAACTTTTAAAAGTGGGGAGTTCTTCATCCCCACTTATTAATTAGTGTTCACGGGCAGTTAGCCTTCGCTTAATGAATGGGTAGAGGTGGTACAGAAAAAATACTGCTCGTTAATGCGGTTATAAACGCTAATCCTTGAAACGGATTAGTGTTTTCTTTTTGACGAGAATACGGTAAAATCGAGGGCGTACACAGATTGGAGGTTTTTCTTTTGAAAAAATTATCGATTGGTATGCTTCTATCAATGATTGGCATACTATTTGTTTGTTTAACGATCATGGATATTTTACCGTCCTCGACTAAAACAATGAAAATTGTCTATATCGGTATTGGTTGGATATTTATTATTGCGGGATCCGTCGTTCGTTTTAAAACTTTAAAACAAAGACAATAACGAAATATTGCGAAATTGAATTGTGGCAACCTGTGAATTTATGATACAATTTCAAAAAAATAAATAATTCGAGTATTATGAAGTTGCGATGCTGTGCGAAAATTCAAAAGTTTTAAATTGGGGAAAGATGATTAATTTAAGATCAACAGTACAAATTCTTCTTTGTAAGAATTTGTTTTTTTATTTTCGTAAACAATGTCCAACGCATTGAATAGGAGGCGAGATCATGTCAGTTCTTCGCAGGGGCGATATTCATATTTCTGACCATTATGTTGCCGTCCAAACAGACTCACCGATGAAGGTCGTTTCCTCTGCCGTACATAATCCGGGCTTTGGCTTTTATACGCATTTGATGAATCGTTCAGTGCCCTATACGTATGATGAGCGAAAACCACAGCTAGAATTGCAACGGTTTTTACAGTCTGAGGGCTTTCCCATTGACAATACGGTGGCGATGATGACGGCAGTCTATGCTCGGTATGCAACTGTCCGTGAGTTTACATATGAAGGAATTCATCTAGTCATCATGATTACTGCTGGTCTTGGCAATGCCGTTGATATTACGCGTGCTTTTCATCGTCAGGAGCAGTATCATGCGGGGACTATTAATACGTGGGTACTAATAAATGGGAGATTGTCGGATGAAGCATTATTTCAAGCGATGATTTCTACGACAGAGGCAAAGGTTAAGGCACTTATTGATGAAGGCATCACAGATCCAACAACGGGTACACAAGCTACAGGTACTTCAACGGATAGCTTGTTGATTGCTTCTACAGAGGAAGGTGACTACCATCAATATGCTGGGCCGATTACGATGCTTGGAAAAGTCATTGGCCACGGTGTTTATGAAACGATGCGCGAGGCCATTCAGAAATATAAAAAAGATAAGGAGGAGAATCCGTTATGATGGCACTGGTGATTGCCTGTATCATTGGGCTTGTTTTTGACTTAATAGTGGGTGATCCTCCTAAAATGCCTCATCCAGTGCGCTGGATTGGAAAGCTCATTCAATCGCAAACTGAGTTATGGAATAAAGGAAGAATGAGAAAATTCCGTGGCATGGTGATGGCGCTCGCTGTAGTTGGTACAACGATGTTTGTTGTGACGGCCATTATGCTACTAAGCTATAAGGTTAGCCTACTATTTGGCATAGTGATTGAGGGCTTGCTTATTGGAATTGGACTAGCACAGCGTAGCTTGAAGGAAGCGGCGATGGCTGTCTATGAACCGCTCGTCAAAGGCGATTTTGCTGAAGCTCGTGTGAGGCTTTCCTGGATAGTAGGCCGTGATACGGAGAAACTTGGCGAGGATGAAATTGTTCGTGGTGTTGTGGAAACGGTCTCAGAAAATACGAGTGATGGCGTAACAGCTCCATTATTTTATGCCTTTTTATTTGGCGCTATAGGGTTATGGGGCTATAAAGCTGTTAATACGTTAGACTCTATGATTGGCTATAAAAACGAACAGTATAAAGATTTTGGTATGTTTGCTGCAAAGCTAGATGATGTACTTAATTTTATTCCAAGTCGATTAACAGGTTTACTTATGGTGCTAGGGACGAAAAATGAAACGAATGTATCTCTCGGGAAGCGCTTAAAACGGTGGGCACAAGATGCCAAAAAGCATCCAAGTCCTAACAGTGGTTATTTAGAAGCAGCTACAGCTGTTCAATTGGGTGTACAACTTGGTGGAAAAAATACATATAAGGGTGTCGTTTCTAATCGAGCGATAATGGGCGAGAAATTAGTGCCATTAACAAAAGAGCATATTGCAACGTCAGTGATACATATGCGCATCGCTACCTTGCTCTTTACGCTAGTAATGATATCAGTGGAGGTGTTAATTTTTGCAATTACCTAATCACGGAGCAAATCCGCAAAATGTTTATCATCAGCTAGGACTTAATATGCCCGAAGAGGTGTATGATTTTAGCGAAAATGTGAATTCGGCAGGGCCACCACCGTTTGTTGAGGCACGTTGGCGGACATTTTATCCGCTCATTCAACGTTATCCAGATCCGGACGGTGAGCCGTTTTTATCAAAGGTGGCAGCTTTTCATGCTGTTCAGAAAGATTCTATATTACTAGGTAATGGTGCATCTGAGCTATTTAGTGTTTTAGTTAGACGCTACGCCAATAAGCGTGTTATTATCGTGCATCCAACTTTTTCAGAATATGAACGAACATTAACAGCTGCAGGCGCTGAAATTGTGCCGATTATTGTAGAGGATATTGTTCACTATACATTGCCAATGGAGCATCTGAAGCGTGAAATGGTGAGCGCGGATGCTTTATATATTTGTACACCGAACAATCCAACAGGGGTGCTTCCAAAGAAAGAGGAGCTTCTCGAATTAATTTCTCACGGTGCAAAGGTCAATTGCGAGCTTGTCATTGATGAGGCATTTATTGACTGGGTAGATGAGGCTTATTCATTAATTCAGTATGTGGCAGAAAATCCTCATTTGATTGTCGTTCGTTCGATGACAAAAATGTATGCGATTCCAGGATTGCGCCTAGGCTATTTAGTGGCGAGCCCAGTAGTTGTTACTGAGCTAAAGGATATTCTACCTCATTGGAACTTGAATGCCTTTGCCCTCGTTATCGGGACAGGTTGTTTAGATGAACGCGCATATTGTGAGCAAGCCATTGCCTATGCTAAAAATCAACGACAATCGCTACAGAGGTATTTACAGGAACATGGTTGCCAGGTGACAAATAGTGTAACGAATTATGTATGTTTTGCATTACCGAAAAATCAGCAAGCAGATACATTTTTTACATATTGTTTATCAAAGGGTGTCGTACTGCGTCATACAAAAAACTTTATGGGCTTAAATGGCGAATGGTTCCGGATTGGGATTAAAGATATTGTAGCCATGACGTATTTACAGAATTGTTTGCAGGCGTGGTTTAACTTCCTTCAGCAGAAGTCTTCCACCTCTATAGATGGTAATATGAATACAGATTTAAGCTACTTTTCAACGGGTATCTAAACACTTGTACCTGTCGCTACGCTTTCGGTACAAAAAACATTTGCTGAAATAGAGGAACTCAGTCAAAGCGCCACGTCCTGTGGTGGTAACGACTGAGTGACCAACATCACGTTGGTCCAAAGCCTCCGGCGGATGTCACAGAATCGGAAAGGAATCCTTTGTGCTAGCACAAAACTGATTCCGGACGCAATTATGCCGGGGCATAATTGATTGCAAATAAGGGGTGAGAAAGCTGACGACTTTTTATTTAGTAAGACATGGCGAAACGATGTGGAATAAAGAGCAACGATTACAAGGATGGCTAGATTCGCCGTTATCCAAAAATGGTATTTTACATGCAGAAAAACTTCGAGATCATTTGAAAAATATTAATTTTACAGCGGCATATAGCAGTTCAAGTGGTCGTGCGAAGGAAACGATGCAAATCCTTCTAGCTGATCGACAGCTTCCAATCTATGATGAGGATAATTTAAGGGAGATTTTTTTAGGAGATTGGCAAGGAAAAACAGTCGAGGACATCGTGATTTCTTTTCCGGATTATGAATTATATACTGATTATCCTGGACAATTCGTCGCAACGCATACGGAAAGCTTCGGTACGGTAACAGAACGAGCGATATTTACGTTAAAGAAAATAGCAGAAAAATATCCCGAGAATCATGTTTTAATTGTATCCCATGCTGTAACGATTAAATGTATCATTAACGCTATTTTAGGGCGAAGTGTCGATCAGCTGTGGGCAGAGCCATTTATTAATGGTACAAGTGTAACGATTATTGAAAAAGTTGATCAACAATGGCTCGTTCAAGAGATCGGTAACATTCAACATTTACAATAGGAGGGGAAACCATTGCCACTGATTTTCATTACTGGGGGAGTACGCAGTGGTAAATCCCACTTTGCTGAAAAAGCGGCTGTTACTCACTATCAAACAGAGTTTATGCAAGCACAGCGACTTATTTATATTGCTTCCGGCGTAGCGTTGGATCGTGAAATGGAGAAGCGGATCATTCGCCATCAGGCAGACAGACAAGCACAAAATATCGAGTGGCTGACGATAGAAGCACCTTATGAAATCGCAGATACTTTGCATAAACTGACTGATGGAGATGTCGTGTTATGGGACTGTATTACGACGTGGTTAACAAATGCGTTTTATGAAGGTTTTGACGCGGGAACTCCCTGTGTGGAACAACCTGGATGTTTAGAAAAGAAACTTGAGGTTTTAAAAGAGGCGGTAGAGACGTTACTTGAGAAAAGGGTGACGTTTTTTATCGTCTCAAACGAATTATTTGATGAGCCACCGTATACGAACGAGGAAGTAGAGTTATACCGGCAAATGCTTGGGGAATTACATCAATGGTTCGTGTCTAAAGCAAATGAGGCGTATGAAATCAATTATGGTGTCGTAAAGAAATGGAAATAATGAATGACGATTTGAAAATAAAAAGAAGGTAGGCAAGACGATGAAAAATATCTGGCATAGCATACAACTTGCGTTTCAATTTTTTACGGTTTTGCCAGTACATAAAGAAATTCCTTTAACGAAGGCAACGATTACAGGGATGTTCGCCTTTTTGCCATGGATAGGGGCACTCATGGGTACCGCAGTGGCTGCGGTGATCTATGGTTTAACGGAATGGACGGCAAGTAGCGAGGTCTTACTTGCCTTTGTGATTATCGGATTATTTGCCTTATTTACTGGTGGATTACATTTAGATGGTTTTATTGATATGGGGGATGCTTATTTTTCCTATCGAGATCGAGAGAAGCGACTTGAAATTTTAGATGATCCACGTGTTGGCGCATTTGGTGTGCTATCAGTGCTATTTTTAGTGCTTGGTAAATTTGTCATACTTCACGAATTATTCGTACAGCAAAAGTTTGCTCTGTGGATGCTTGTATTTATTCCGTTATGTACACGAGTTGGTATGAGCTTTTATTTTATGTCGCTTAATTGCTCAAAGGAAAAGGGGCTTGCCTACTTTTTTAAAACACATATTAAGCCGGGTTTACTAATCTGCTTTATGCTTTTAACATTAGTTGTAGCATACAGTAGCTTGTTGTTTATAACGGGATTCACAATTGTTCCGTTCGTGTTAATGGCTGTATTAGCGATTGCCTTTTTAGTTTTTCGGCAATTTACAGTGCGTAACTTTGGCGGTGTTTCTGGGGATTTACTCGGTGCATCAATTGAAGGAATGGAGGTTGTACTGTGGGTGACGTTGTTACTGTGCACTTAATGAGACATGCACCAACAAAGGAAAATTTAGAGAAGCGTTATATCGGCTGGACAGATTCTTCATTAGCTGATGCATCTTTACTCCCTATTGTAGATCAAGAGGTCACGAAGGTGTATGGTAGTGATTTACTACGCTGTAGGGAAACAGCTGACCGTTATTTTCCGAATGCAACTTACGTGTCTGATCAGAGATTTCGAGAGTCGAATTTCGGTGAATTTGAAGGGCTCACATATGAGGACTTACAATCCGATCATCGATATTGTGCATGGTTAGATGATCCTGTACAGTCTCCACCTCCAAGGGGAGAAGGCTTTGATATGTTTTGTGCGCGTGTTTTGGAAGGGTTCACTGCATTACCAAAAGGGGGAGATGTGTATCATCTCGTTGTCCATGGTGGGGTTATTCGAGCGCTTCTCGTAGCCTTTGCTCCAACTGAGCAACCTTTTTGGTCTTATCAAACACCGCATGATAAAATGTTTTCTTTAACGTTTTCAAGAAAGGCTTGGGAGGAGGGAGCAAGATGCATGTCTTTATCGGAGGAGCCTATAGTGGAAAAACCGACTATGTCATGAAATTACTTGCAGGTCAAAACGTTGAGCTAGTGGATGGTACTCTACCTGATGGCGCTCCTACTTGTGATGTACTAGTTATAAAAAACATAGAAAAGTGGCTCGTAATACAAAATCTTGAGGATGATGAACCTCTTGTCAGAACTATTTTAACAAGACTAAAGTCGCTTGAAGAAAATTGTTCCTTGTATATAATAGTGACCGATATGGGACGTGGCGTTGTGCCGATGGAAAAACAGGCACGATTGTTGCGTGATACATGTGGGCGTTTGTACCAGGCATTATTTGCTGAAGCCGAACAAGTCGTACGCATTTGGTACGGTATTGGGGAACAAATTAAATGATTTAGTGTCTTGCAGAATTTAGATGGCTCTTTAAAAAAGTGGGGATGACATTTGCAAAGACGCATACTTTGTATATAAGTTGATCTTCGTTACGGCTAGACGACTTCTTGGGGAATAGCGATATAAAGGAACGAAGGCTAATAGCATCACGTCCGGTGATAACGCCTTCGAACGTTCTGTTCGCCCGAGACCCTGCAGCGAAGCGAAGCGGCTCATCGGACGCCCCCAGGAAGCTCTGCTCTGTGCGAAAGCGAAGCGGCAGCTACAAAGCGCACAGCCGCAACGGAAATAAACCCCACACGCTATAATGAAAAAATTTCACGGAAAGAGGAAATGGGATGGATCGACAAAAACTAATGAAATTAACGCTCACTGCCATGGTAGCGGCAATTTGTGCAGTAGGTGCAGTCATTAAAATTCCAACATTTATTACAACTGCTGCGCTTGACTCTGCACCGGCATTTTTGAGCGTTGTATTTTTATCGCCAGTATTAGCTGGTGCTGCAGGAGTCATTGGGCATTTTATTTCAGCCTTAACTACTGGCTTCCCTTTTGGACCACTACATATAATTATCGCTGTGGAAATGTTTATCGTTGTATGGATCTTTGGGGTTATGCATAAAAAAGGAATGCATTTCTGGAAATGGCCTGTGGCACTTGTTTTAAATGGTGTTGTGGCACCTATACCATTTTACTTTATTATTAGTCCGGCATTTTATTGGACGTCATTGACTAGTCTTCCACTGGCAACACTAGTTAATCTAGTGATCGTTGCGGTGGCGATGCCAGTTCTGTCGAAGGTATTTGTGCGTAAGGAAGGTCGAGTACATTGAGAAATGCAATAAAAATAGGCGAGCTCATTGCGACAACCGATAATGCCGCTGCAATTGGCGAAAAGCTACAAGATGTTGTGTCTGCTCCAGATCAGCTTACGGCATATTTTACTGCACGTGTTACATTTTTAGAGCAGCTTGCTGCAAATGCTTTACCAAGGCATATTTTACTTGCTAATTTTTCAGGGGATGCTGCATGGTCTCGTTATGTTGCAGGCATTCAGCAGGTTTTTGATGAGGCTGGTCTTTTTTGTCCGCAAATAGACGGTAGTTCAGAGACCAATATGCCAACTTTACAATCAGGTTTGTCAATAACGATGCTTGGGGAGCAGCAGAAACGGACAGCTACTAAGCATGAGCAGCTAAGTTGGTACACATATGGTCTGCCGCTTGTAGGCAATGAAATCCTTGCACAGCCTGAAGATGTCGCACAGCTGGACCCTATTTTTCAAGCGTGGAAAGAGGGAATCGTGCAGCAAGTATGGCCAGTTGGATCAAAAGGTCTACAAGCAGAATTTACCCGACTTTTTGGCGAGCAACAGGTCAAAAGTTCATTAGATGTTGAGAAATCGGCTGGTCCATGTGCAGTAGTTTTGCTAGGAATTGATCCAGAAAAAGAGCAGCAAGTACAAAAATATTTTCCTAGAAATTTTGAAAAACTACGTAAAACTGCATTGTAATCGGGCTTGCTTCGAGAAAAAGTAACACTTAAAAAAATTCAAGGGGCAAAACGCCTATTGCAACTATAAACACTATATGTTAGATTTGTTTAGGAGTTAAAACACAATATATAGTATTTTGGACGAGCGGTACCAAATGTGGTTTAAAAGGGAATTCGGAAAAGAGTCATCTTAGGCCGAAGCTGTCCCCGCAACTGTAAGTGCTGACAAATGATGAATAGGCCACTGTAAAGAACGGGAAGGCCATCATTTGGAGGAAGCATGAGCCAGGAGACCTGCCGATTTGTTCAAGACAGCAACACATTCTTCGGGGATTGAGAAGTGGAGGCGAGAGATTTGTCCACTTCTTAGTGTGCATGTCCTTCATTTCCATTTCCGATTTTACTGCGATCACGTAACCGATAAATGTTGCGTGATCGCTTTTTGTGTTGGTGGAGAAAGAAAGGGAGAGAATGTATACATGACAATTCAAATCGAACAGCAAATTGCTAAGCTCAAGAAAAGTTATACGGAGGAAGAAATCGAAAGTTTTGTAAGATTATCGGATCGATGGCTACGAAAAAACGACAATGCAACATTTGAAGCATGGGCGGATGCGATGATTTTACAAACGCTTAGCCTGATTGATGAAGAGGAGCCATACTGGACATTTGTCGCAGCTCAAATTTATTTAGAAAAACTGTATGATCAATTTGCAATGCGCCGTGGCGTTTCAGTGCAAGATGTTTATAAAGGTTTCCCAGAACAATTAGCACGCTATACAGAAGCTGGTTTGTATCATGAAAGTTTAACAACAAAATATAGTGAGCAGGATCTTCAAGAACTCGCTTCCTATTTAGAATCAAGTCGAGATGAATTGTTTACGTATATTGGCTTAAAAACATTAATGGACCGCTATGTAGTCCGTGATTACACAAAAACACCAGTAGAGCTACCACAGGAACGATGGATGGTCATTGCGATGACCCTTATGCAAGATGAAACAGAAAATCGTTTAGAAAAAGTACGTGAATCTTACTGGGCAATGAGTAATTTATATATGACTGTGGCAACACCTACATTATCGAATGCAGGTAAAACACATGGCCAGCTATCTAGCTGCTTTATCGATACAGTAGATGATAGTTTACAAAGTATTTATGACACGAATACAGATGTCGCTACATTATCGAAATACGGTGGTGGTATTGGTGTTTACATGGGCAAAATTCGTAGCCGAGGCTCATCCATTAAAGGCTTTAAAGGTGCATCAAGTGGTGTTTTACCATGGATTAAACAGCTTAATAATACGGCGGTTTCAGTCGATCAGCTAGGTCAACGTCAAGGAGCTATTGCTGTTTATTTAGATGTTTGGCACAAAGACGTCTTTACGTTTTTAGATTTACGCTTAAACAATGGTGATGAGCGTTTACGTGCCCATGATATTTTCACAGGGCTATGCTTACCGGATTTATTTATGGAAACGGTTGAAGAACGTGGGGAATGGCATTTATTTGACCCACATGAAGTACGAGAAGTTATGGGCTTTTCACTAGAGGATTTCTACGATGAGAAAAAGGGTGATGGCACTTTCCGTACTAAATATGCAGAATGTATTGCGAATCCATTATTAAGTCGTGAAGTCGTGCCAGCGATTGATATTATGAAGCGTATTATGCGCTCGCAGCTTGAAACAGGCGTACCGTTTATGTTCTATCGAGATGAAGTAAATCGTATGAATCCGAATAAGCATGAGGGAATGATTTATAGTTCGAACCTGTGCACAGAGATTTTCCAAAATATGTCAGCAACTGAGTTCGAGTCTATTACTCTAGAAGATGATGTCATCGTAACACGTCGCAAACCTGGCGATTTCGTTGTATGTAACTTATCATCTATCAATCTAGGCAGAGCTGTACCGGCTGGTGTTTTAGAACGATTAATCCCGGTTCAAGTACGTATGTTAGATAATGTTATTGCTTTAAATACAATTCCAGTTAAACAAGCAGAGCGTACGAACTTACGCTACCGTGGCATTGGACTTGGAACATTTGGCTGGCATCATTTATTAGCTTTGAAAGAAATTCAATGGGAGTCTGAGGAAGCTGTAGAATTTGCGGACAAGCTATATGAGGAAATTGCGTATTTAACAATTCGCGCTTCTAACAATTTAGCATGTGAAAAAGGAGCCTACCCATTATTTGAAGGCTCGGATTGGCATACTGGTGCGTATTTTGACAAACGTGGCTACGACAGTCATAAATGGAATGAGTTACGCGCGGCGGTTGCTGAAAAAGGAATGCGTAACGGCTATGTCATGGCGGTTGCACCGAACTCATCAACATCTATTTTAGCGGGTAGTACGGCTACGATTGATCCTATTTTCCAAAAGAGTTATTCAGAAGAGAAGAAGGATTACAAAATTCCAGTAACAGTACCAGATCTATCACCTGTGACGACTTGGTATTATAAATCTGCTTATTTCATCGATCAAAATTGGACAATCAAGCAAAATGCTGCACGAGCACGTCATATCGACCAAGGCATTTCACTTAATTTATACGTTCAAAATACGATTAAGGCAAAAGAATTACTAGCATTGCATATGAATGCATGGGCGAGCGGTGTGAAAACGACATATTATGTACGCTCAACATCTGTAGAATTGCTAGAATGTGAGTCTTGCGCGAGCTAGGAGGAAATAACAATGACAACTATTACAAAACGACAAATTATGGATAAAGAAGCACCAAACCGTTCAACAGGTATTGTGAACGGACGCTCTTCTAACATTTTAAACTGGGACGATGTGCGTTTTAGCTGGGCTTATCCTAAGTATAAAAAAATGCTAGGTAACTTCTGGACTCCGTTTGAAATTAATATGAGCAATGATGTTAAGCAGTTTCCACAGCTATCAGCAGATGAACAGGAATCCTTTTTAAAAATTATTGGCTTACTAGCACTATTAGACAGTGTGCAAACTGATTTTGCGGGGAAAGTAGCGGATTATTTAACAGATTCAAGCTTAAATGCATTAATGATTATTTTAGCGCAACAAGAGGTAATTCATAATCACTCTTATTCTTACGTGCTATCAAGTATTGTGAACAAAGATGAGCAGGATCGTACGTTTGATTTTTGGCGTACAGAGCCAGTGTTAGAGCGACGTAATGAGTTCGTTATTAAGGGCTACCAAGCATTTTCAGAGGAGCCAACTGTTGAAAATATGCTAGAAGCAATTGTCTATGATGTGATTTTAGAAGGTTTATTCTTCTATTCTGGCTTCGCGTTCTTCTATCATTTAGCACGCAATCAAAAAATGGTGGCCTCGTCAACGATGATTAATTATATTAATCGCGATGAGCAGCTACATGTCGATTTGTTTGTGAAAATCTATCAGGAGCTACTAGAGGAATATCCTGAGTACGATACACCAGAACGAGCGGCTCGTGTACAGGAAATCTTCCGTGAAGCAGTTCAGCTAGAAGTCGATTGGGCTAATGAAGTAATTGGCAATAAAATTGATGGCCTCGATGTGGAAGATGTGCATGATTATGTACACTTCTATGCGAACGTACGCTGTAATCAGCTTGGCGTTGAGCGTCCATTTGAAGGCTATCGCAAAAATCCATTAAAGTGGGTAAAAGCGTATGAGGATGTTGACTTAGGAAAAACAGATTTCTTCGAGCAACGTTCTCGCCAATATGTGAAGGTCAATGTAGAAGATAACGGCTTTGATGATTTGTAATACTAAATACACCGCGATGTTGAAATAACATTGCGGTGTATTTTTTTGAGGGTAACCGAGTCAAGGTGGAAATACTCAGGTAGAGAGGGAATTCGCTCTCGGGTTGCAATGAGAACGGCACTACAGTTACCAAAACCTACATAAAAAATTAATCGTGTCCCAAATATTACGAGACCCGAAAAATTAATTACCACTTGAGAATGATTTTCAGTTATAATTATAGAGAATGTGATTTAAATGGAACGGAGTCGAAGGAATGCAGGCAATAAAACAGTTAGGAGGGTTTTTAGGGCCCTATAAATTTTTTACCTTAATTGCACCATTATTAATGGTACTAGAGGTAACGATGGATTTACTTCAGCCGACGATTATGCAGCATATGATTGATACGGGTATTGCGAATGGGGATAATCCATATGTGCTGAAAATGTTCGTCTGGATGCTGATCAGTGCGGTATTCGGACTTGTTGGTGGGATAGGCTGTTCCTATTATAGTTCGAAGGCAGCAATCCATTTTGCATCGGATGTTCGTCAGTCACTTTATGAAAAAATGATGACGTATTCGGCAAAGGAACGTGACACTTTTACAACAGGGAAGCTTATTACGATTTTAACGAGTGATGTAGAAAGTGTTCAGCGCGCGTTTATGATGACGTTGCGTATTTTTGTGCGCGGTCCTTTATTATTTATTGGAGCCGTTATTATTGTTTTTGTGACGGCACGTGAGTTATTTTCGATACTCCTTATTATCGTGCCGCTATTAATTATTGCGATGTACTTTTTCACCAAGTATTCGGGTGTCCTGTATCGTCGAGTGCAGGAGGCGATTGATCGTGTTAATACAAAGCTTCAGGAAAATTTAGCGGGGATTCGTGTTGTGAAGGCGTTCCGTCGTGAAACGCAACAGATTGACCAATTTGGTGCTCTAAATGATACGCTAACAAAGCGCTTTATTACAGCCGAGCAAATTGTTGGAGTGCTCGTGCCGTTTACGATGTTCGTTGTCAATCTAGGGATTGTAGCAGCACTTTGGCTTGGGGCCATTAAGGTAGAAGCCGGTACTTTAAAGGTGGGAGTAATTCTAGCTTTTATTAACTATTTAACGATTATCTTAAATGGATTGATGACTTCTAGTATGGTATTGATGCAAATTGCACGTGCGATTCCTTCAGGGGAGCGAATCGTGGACGTCTTAAATAAAGAAGTAGCGGTTAAGGAAGCGCAAAGTCCACTTACAGAGCCAATTCAAGGGGCGATTGACTTTCAAAATGTGAGCTATCGTTATTATGAATCGGCTGAAGATGTCCTGAAAAACATTACATTTTCCGTAAAGCCGGGGCAAACAGTAGGTTTGATCGGAAAAACAGGTAGTGGAAAATCAACGCTAGTGAAGCTATTACCACGTTTATTTGATCCGACGAGTGGAGAAATCCTCTTGGACGGAAAGCCTCTAAAGGAATATGCATTATCCACTTTACGCAAACATATTGGTTTTACTTCTCAAAAAGCATTATTGTTTTCAGGTGCAATTGACCATAATATCCGTCTTGGTAAGGAAGATGCAACGTCAGTGGAATTACAGCAAGCTCTAGATGCAGCATGTGCTTCTGAATTTGTGAGTCGACTGGATAAAGGTTTAGCGCATGAACTTTCACAGGGGGCGACCAATCTTTCTGGCGGTCAAAAACAGCGATTAGCGTTAACACGTGCACTCGTAAGACAGCCTGCTATTTTAGTGTTGGATGATACAACATCTGCTCTTGATAGTGCCTCTGAAAAACATGTCCAGCAAGCTATTAGTAATCAATATAATGATACAACGACGTTTATCGTAGCGTCTAAAATTGCTTCTATTCAGCAGGCAGACCTGATTTTAGTAGTAGATGACGGCGAAATTGTTGGTCAAGGCACACATCAACAATTATTACAGAATAATAAATTCTACCAAGCAATTTACGCTTCACAGCAAAAGGCTGGTGTTCAACAATGAGTCAAAGTCAACAAAAGCAAATCAATTTTGGACGCGGACCACGTATGGCTGGACCAGCTGAAAAGGCTAAAAATCAAATGGCTACGATCAATCGTGTGTGGCATTATGTGAAGCAGCAAAAAATAGGGCTTTATTTCTCAATATTCTTTGTAATAGCTTCTACATTTTTAAGTTTAGCAGGACCGTACTTAATCGGACATATCGTCGATGAATACATTATGAAAAAGGACATAGCTGGTACGATTCGTCTTGGTATTATGCTAGCAGTTATTTATACAGCTGCGTCTATTTTTACGTGGCTACAAACATATGTCATGATTCATGTGGCGATGAAAACAATTCGCACATTACGTCTTGAACTGTTTAAAAAGCTACAAACGTTAACACTGAGATTTTTCGATCAGCGAGCACTTGGTGATTTAATGAGCCGTGTAACAAATGATATCGATAATTTAAATACGGCACTTGCACAAAGCGTGACCCAAATCGTATCGTCGGTCTTAACGGTAATCGGTGTTAGTATTGCGATGTTCTCTCTAAGTTGGCAGCTAGCAATCGTGACGCTGACTATTATTCCTTTAATTGTTTTTACGACGAAGCAAATTGTTAAACGTAGTAGTAAAAACTATGCGGCTCGTCAGCGTGATTTAGGAAAGCTGAACGGTTATATTGAGGAAATGATTACGGGTGCAGAGGTTGTAACGCTTTTTGGGACAGAACAGCAAACGATTGAGACGTTCCATAAGCAGAACGAAAATCTCCGTAACTCGGCACAGCGAGCAGAAATTACTTCAGGTCTACTAGGGCCCATTAATAATTTTATGAATAACTTAGGTTTAACTGTTGTTATTGGTACAGGGGCATTTTTATCGGTAAAAGGGATCGTTTCAGTTGGGGTTATTGCCGCATTTGTCACGTATACACGTCAATTTTTCCGTCCTTTGAATCAGTTATCTAATCTTTTGAATACTTTCCAGTCGGCGATTGCAGGGGCAGAACGAGTTTTCGAAATTTTAGATGAATCTTCGGAAGTAGTAGATAAAAAGGATGCTATTGATTGCCAAAGCCTAAAAGGAGATGTGGCATTTCGCAATGTTTCCTTCAGCTATTTGCCAGAGAAGCCAGTACTGAAAAATATTAGCTTCCAAGCGAAGAAGGGTGAAACGATTGCTCTTGTCGGTCCAACAGGATCAGGAAAAACAACGATTATCAATTTGTTAACTCGTTTTTATGATGTGGATGCAGGTGAAATTTTGATTGATGGTCAGAATATCGAGGATTATAAAATGGCAACAATCCGTCAAAGAGTGGGTGTCGTCTTACAGGATACGTATTTATTTTCAGGAACGATTCGTGAAAATATTCGTTTCGGTAAACTTGATGCTACAGATGCAGAGGTTGAAGAAGCGGCAAAAATCGCGAATGCCCATAATTTTATTAAACATTTACCAGCACAATATGATACACCTGTACAGGCAGGCGGGGTAAACTTAAGTCAAGGTCAACGTCAATTACTAGCTATTGCCCGGGAAATTCTTGAAAATTCAGATATTTTAATTTTGGATGAAGCTACATCCAGTGTGGATACTCAAACAGAGGTGGATATTCAAAAAGGTCTCCAGCATTTAATGCAGGGGCGCACAAGCTTTGTCATTGCACACCGTTTAAAAACAATTGAAAATGCCGATCAGATCCTTGTTATTCAACAAGGTGAAATTGTGGAGCAGGGCAATCACCAGCAGCTTATGCAAAAACAAGGCATTTATAGTGATCTCCAGCAAAAACTTTTACTGGAGCAAGTGGAATAAATGAAAGAGGGCTGTCTCGTAAGTATGAAAAAACTTATGAGACAGCTTTGTTTTACTATTGTGGAAAGCATTTGGAAATGTTATGATGCATCAAAATTCAACTTTAGAAGGTGAGGCTTAAAAATGTACGAATTAAAAACAAAAGAAACGGATGAGAGTGTCATTGAATTTATTGAAAACGTGGATCATCCAAAAAAGCGTGAAGATGCTTACCGACTATTGGATATATTTGCTGAAGTCACAGGCTATGAAGCAAAAATGTGGGGGCCAAGTATTATAGGATTTGGCAAATATCATTACAAATATAAATCTGGACATGAAGGCGATGCACCTTTAGTTGGATTCTCACCTCGAAAAGCTAAAATCAGTTTATATTTTGCACCAGGTGACAGTGAGCGAGACAATTTATTAAAGGATTTTGGTAAACATACAACAGGTAAAGCTTGTGTTTATATAAATAAACTAGCGGATATTGATGTGGAAATATTAAAGTCGCTCATCCAACGATCTGTATCCTTTTTACAAGAGACTTATCCCGATCAATAATTAAAGCGCTGTCTAAGTGGACTAAAACACTTATAGACAGCTTTTTTTTAGCTTAATGGGGATGACTTTTGTTAAAGTTTATATAATTGTTGATTGGAGTGGAGACTGGGCGACTCCTTGGGGATTAGCAATAGAGGAACGAAGGCTAAGAACATCACATCCTGTGATAACGCCTTCGTGACCAACCTCGTGTTGGCCCGAGACCCTGGAGCGAGCCCCGCGAGTGAAGCGGCTCACCGGACGCCCCTAGGAAGCTTTGCTCTGTGCGAAAGCGTAGCGACAGCAACAACAAAGCGCCCAGTCGGAACGAAAATCAACTCAACGTTATGGAAAAAGAAAAAAATTAATTAGAAATTTATTTTTATTGTTTATCCTTTCATTATCAACTGAAAGGAGAATTTTTATGAAAAAACTTTTAAAGAAAATAGTTATCTACTTTATAGCTGTCATCCTTATTGGACTAGTGGGGATATTCAGCTATCATCGATATCAGTTAAGTAAAGAATCCAAACTTCTAGTCAATAAAGGAACACTTATTGAAGTCGATCATCAAAAACTCAATGTTTACACGGAGGGTGATGGACAAGACACTTACGTATTCATGGCAGGTTCAGGGGTTGCGGCCCCAATTTATGAAATGAAAGGGCTGTACAGTAAATTTTCACAACAACATAAGATTGCTGTTATAGAAAGAGCGGGGTATGGGTATAGCGATGTCTCGAAGGACGAACGAGATATTGATACAATTTTAGCACAAACGAGAGAAGCGCTCTTGAAAAGTGGAAATAAGCCTCCTTATATATTAGTACCGCATTCTATGTCGGGGATTGAAGCTATTTATTGGGCACAAAAATATCCTGAAGAAATTAAAGGAATCATTGCGCTTGATATTGGTTTGCCAAGTCAATATGTGGAGCATGAAATGGGGGCAGTCGACTACTGGACTGTTAAAGGAATGAATTTGCTAACGAAATTGGGCATACATCGATTAACCCCTTCGAAAGTGTATAATCCAGAAGTAATGAAGCAATCGTTTTTAACTGAGAAAGAAAAAGAAATTTATAAAGCTCTATCCTATAAAAAAACTTTTAATGATGATATGAGAAATGAGTTACTACAAGTGTACGAAAATAGTTTGAAATCAGAAAAGCTTCCGAAACCAAAAGACACACCGATATTATTAATAGATGCGATTGCTGAACAAAATAAAGGTTCTCAATATACGAAGTACCATAGCCAGAAATATGCGGAATTTGCCGAGCAAATTAACAAAGCGGATGTGAAAGTACTAAGTGGCACTCATAGTATCTATTTATATAAACCGGATGAGATTTATAAGCTTGCTTTACAATTTATGAAGACTAAAGTTGACAATAAAGAAAGGTCGAGGGAATGAAAGGATTTACGATTTTAATAGTAGAAGACGACCCAATGATTGGCGATTTGATGCAAAAAATACTACAACGTGAAGGCTATGACGTTGTATGGAAAACAGATGGTCGAGAAATGATGAACATGGTTCATCAAATCGATTTAGTCATAATGGACATTATGCTCCCAGGGGAAGATGGCTATCAGCTGACAAAGAACATTAAAAGCCTAGGCTTGAATATCCCCATTATTTTTTTATCTGCTCGCAATGATATTGAGAGCAAGCTGCAAGGCTTAACCGTTGGGGAAGATTATATGACAAAGCCATTTGATCCGAGAGAGCTTCTTTTAAGAATGCAGAAAATGCTAGAGCAGCAGTATGGTACATTTACACAGATCCAACATCTATTAATTGATAGCGAGCATCGTAAGTTATTTAAAAATAATATACATGATGAAATAGCATTAACTGCGATTGAACGTAAAATCTTCTTTTATTTATATGAAAACAAGGATAGGGTGTTAACGAAGGATCATTTTTTTGACTATTTATGGCCGCTTGAAGATCGCAATCAAAATATTATCAATGTCCATATTAAAAAGATTAGAACGAAAATGAATGATACGTCGGGTACCATCCTACAAAATATTTACGGAGAAGGGTATCGATTAAATACCTACATAAAGAAATGACATTAAAAACAAAATATCGATTTTTATTATTCACCGCCATCGTTAGTGTTCCAATTGTCTTGTTAGGGATTAGTGTGTCGATGTCTATTATGTATAACTTCGCGTTTAAAACTAGAAATAAAGGCACGCCGTTCCACGAATCTTTCGCCTATCCAACGATGCTGATTGTGTTCTTCCTATCATTATGTTTACTAGCATTTTTATTTTCGAAATCGATCAATTCATTACTAACGAAAATTAATATGCTCAACAAAACGATTCGTGACTTAGCGAGCAATGAACGAACACCGAGTACATTAGCTGTTGGCAGTGGGGATGAAATCGGACAGCTAATTCAGTCCGTTAATATACTAATTGAGCGAACTACTTACCGGGAATTAGAGCTTCAACAACAGCAGGAGCTGCAAAAAGAGCTACTACAAAAGCTAAGACACGACATTAATACACCATTAACAGCGATGCGTTTACAATTATTTTATTTAGAGGATACCTATAAGGAACAACCGAAATTAGTGGAATCTTTGAATGAGCAAATTCAATATATCGCTAGCTTAACAAATGAATTGAATTGGCAGTCATTAGATACAATGGAGAATTCTTATATCGTCCAGGAAGAAGTGCAACTCACGCTATTGTTTGAAACGATGATCAAAAAGTGGAGCTATTTATATCGAATGCAAAACATCGAATTAATCTACCATCTAGAGGATAGCGATGCAACATGGACGAGTAATGCACTATGGCTGCAACGAATGTTTGATAATGTGTTCCAGAACACATTGAAACATTCAAAAGCTACAAAGCTAGAGATCACCATTAAAGATCAAAAGGTTTTCATGACAGACAATGGTACTGGCTTTGACCAAAGCCGTATAAGCGAAGGCCTGGGATTGAAGATCATTGATGACATCGCTAGAATTCTACAAGTCAACTATTCACTTTGCTCGAACGAAGAAGGGACCGAATTTTGTTTGACTCAAAAAATCTCTTGATTCTTTGATTTTATTGAGCGGTTGGCGATAAATCTTAATAGTTAGGTGATCAATAAATAAGGCTATTTTCTAATAGATTTTTGCTTTTCAACTATATAAATGAAAGTCGAATAAATAGAAATAAATTTATAACTCGATCCATTAGTTATGGGTCGAGTTTTTTTATTCTAATGAATATTAAAATTAAAAGGATATATAAATAACAATGATAATATAATTAAAAACAATAGATATTTATCGCAAAACGATAAATTATATGTTAAATTTATAATGTTATTAAATAAGTGAGGTGCATAATATGAAGGTTAAACGAGGTTCAACAACTTTCTTAAAGGGTATTATTTTTCTGGCTGGAATGGCAGTTCTTGCTTTATGTATATTTTTAGTACCCCATATAGCGAATTTCGCATCAAAATTGTATCCAAATATTTCCTCGATGAAATATCTCATTTTCATGGTGATGTATGGATCGTCTGTGTCTTTTTACTTTGCACTCTATCAGGCTTTTAATCTTTTACAGTACATTGACGAGAAGACAGTGTTCGCGGAATTATCTGTAAAGGCGTTAAAGAACATAAAGTGCTGTGCAATCATAATCAGTGGTTTATATGTATTAGGTATGCCAATCTTCCATTTGATAGCAAGGAAAATTGACCCTCCTATTGGAATATTGGGATTCATCATCATTTTTGCTTCGTTGATTATCGCTGTTTTTGCTGCTATCCTCCAACGGCTTCTACAAGAAGCGATTAATATAAAATCAGAAAATGATTTGACGGTTTGAGATGGATGATATGGCAATTAATGTTACTATTGATGTGATGTTAGCAAAACGTAACGGAGCTATTGAAAAGAGTTGGAATTACTATGGGGAATCTTTCTATTTTGAAAAATGGGAAAGGGAAAGCGGTTCGTTTTTCAACAATAGATATGTAAGACTTGGGATTGTCCGCCAGGTGATATGTAAAACATCTTATTGTAATTGAAAAAGAAAAGATTTTTGCCTTTTTAAAATAAAAATGTAAATCTTGAAGTTATTCCGATAAATTCTGAAATTGTTCCGATAAATCTTGTAATCTTTCCGATAAATCTCGAAATGATTCCGATAAATTGTTTTAGACCCTATCAAACGAACTAGCTTCGTTCGATAGGGTCTTCTAGCAAGGATTCAATAACATGTTTTAATTGAAAAATAGAAGATTGTTGACTTTCGTTCTTCTTGTATATAAAGACAGTTTCGATGATTTTGTTTAGCTGTGGTAAATCATAATAGTGAATATTGGAGTAGTTATAAAGGTCAATCAGTTTTGTATTCAGCACAGCAATCGTATTGTCTATTTGTAGGAAATCAAGGATACTACTTACCGATCTTATTTCTTTCATTGTAAATGGCACTTGATTCTTATTTAACCATTCCACCATTGCACGAGTATACATACAGCCTCTGCTCAACACAAGTAATGTAATAGGTGAACCTTCCTCAAAACTAATAATATGTGAGTTGTTCGAAATGACTTCGAATGTTTCTGATGCAATCCTGTCATAATTTAAATCAGGGTAGTGTTTAATAGGATTACTCGTCAGTGCACAATCCGCTTCAGCATTATGTATTTTTTCATTTAAGGAAGTGCTTGATTCCACAGTGAAATCGACATCTAACGGAATATTATTGATCTGTAAAACATTCATAATGGATGCGCCATAAATTTTAATCGTTGTATGAGAAGTGCCGAAGTTAATTTTTGGATTTGTTTGTGCCGAACCGATTTCTTGTAAAAATTCATCGTATTCCTGTGTCATTAGCTTTAAAAATTTTAAATATTGTGTCCCTACATTTGTAATCTTCAAGCCTTGCGGTGTACGCTTAAACACTGCCTGACCAATTTCTGTCTCCATTTTCTTCACTTTAGAGGTTAAGGCGGATTGCGTATAATTCGTTATTTCAGCGGATTTACTAAGGTTTTGCCTCTCCAAAATCTCGATTTTTAATGCAATTTCTTCTATGTTCATGTTTGTTTGTCACACACCTATAAAATTTTTTGATAGCCACTATCACTTTCCTCCATTTTACGCATTCATAGGCGAAGCGTAAACTCAAATATGTAATCAGCGTAAGAGCATTGGAGGAATTTTAATGAATACATATTTTAAATGGGTCATCGTATTAGTAGCTACGCTGTCTCAAACTGCGGCAACTTTTGTGACGTATGGCATGGGGCCAATCGCCACATTTTATCAAATTGAATGGAATTTATCTTCGCTACAAACAGGTTTTATTGTTTCTGCGGTTAATATCGGGCCAATCTTCTCGATGATTCTGTTCGGCTATTTTATGGATAAAAAAGGGGAAAAACAAATCATCGCTTGGGGTTCGATATTATTAGGACTCTCGGCTTTACTACTAATGTTGGTCAATAATTATGTGGTGTTATTATTTTTATTATTAATCGTAGGGGTATGGTACGGCAGTGCGCAAACCGGGGGGAGCACGGCCATCGTGAAATGGTTTCCAGACAAACACCGCGGGTTGGCGATTGGCATTCGGCAAACAGGCATTCCAATTGGTGGAGCGCTTGCATCAGTCATTCTCACATATATGTACCATCATTATAGCCTGTCATCGGTGCATCTTGTGCAAGGATTAGTAGCAATTGCTGGTGGTCTACTCTTTTTACTAATTTATCAGGAGCCTAAAGAACGTGTAGCAGTAGCTGCAACGTCTGTCACTTTTAAAGAGAAGCTCATGGCCATTAAAAATAATAAAGGTTTATATCCAATTTATATTGTAGGAATCGTAATGATGACTTTACAAATGATCCTCGTTGCTCATTTTATGAGTTATTTACATCAAGAGGGTGGTTATTCCTTAACGGAAGCGGGGCAATATTTAAGCCTTATATTAATTGGTGGGATGATTGGCAGGGTAGCTATTGCTTGGATTAGTGATCAATTTTTTGCGCAAAAACGGGAATATTTTTTAATGATTGTAATGGTTAGTGCAGTTATTCTTACAGTCATATTGCCGTATATGATACATGCGAAATTGTTGATGCTATTATTTAGTTTCATATTAGGGTTCATAGCACTTGGCTGGTATTCATTATTTATCGCTTGTGTGACCGAGCAATCGAATCCACAATATGTGGGTCTAACTGTAAGTGCTGCTTTGACGCTAAATCAATTTTTTATCGTCATTGCTCCTACTTTATTTGGATTCATGGTCACTATTTTTTCAAGCTATCAATTGGCCTTGGATATTGTCGCAGCGTTTGTAGCGCTAGGTGCAATTAATTTACATAGGTCAACTAAAACTACAAAGATCAGTTCAGAAATCCTGTAACAAATAAAATGAGTAACGTATATTATTCGGTTCACATTCAGTTCATAAACTTGTTGTATTATCCGTTTATAGACAAATTTCTATAAAACTGATGGTAATGAATGAGGGAGGAATAGTATTGGGGAATGTGAATAGAATGAAAAGCCCGTTAGAGAATAGTGAGTGGGCTATTGAAGCACGTGGCCTAGTTAAACATTTTGGAGAAAATCGGGCTGTGGATGGTGTCAATCTAAACGTCCGCGCTGGCACTATCTATGGTGTACTTGGTCCTAATGGAGCGGGTAAAACAACGACTATTAGAATGCTAGCGACTCTTCTAAGAGCAGATGCTGGGTCGGCACAAATATTCGGGTATGACATAGTGAAAGAACCACATATTATACGTCAATTAATTGGCGTCACTGGTCAGTATGCTTCAGTTGACGAGTCACTTAGTGCAACGGAAAATTTAATTATTTTTTCTCGTTTGCTAGGATTGGGACGTACAGATGCCCGAAATAAGGCTGCTGAATTACTGGAAGAGTTCGGATTATCAGAAGCTGCAAAACGTCCTTTGAAAAATTTCTCTGGAGGTATGCGTCGTCGTCTGGATTTGGCAGCCAGTCTGATCGCACAGCCACCGTTAATTTTCTTAGATGAGCCGACGACGGGGCTAGATCCACGTACACGTAATCAAATGTGGGATACGATTCGTCGTTTAGTAGATACGGGGTCAACTGTTCTGTTAACGACACAGTATTTGCAAGAGGTAGATGAGCTGGCAGATCGGCTTGCGGTTATAGATCATGGGCGCGTTGTAGCAGAAGGTACAGTCGATGAGCTAAAAGCATCTGTCGGTACTTCATCCTTACATTTGAGCATTCAAAATACACAGGAAATGTTGGCTGCTCGTGAAACAGTAGAACACATACTTCAAGTGAAAACAACCATTTCACAGGATATCGGGAAAATCACTGCCCCAATGGCAGATGTTGACCTAGTTACGGATTTACTGATTGCCCTTCGCCAAAAAGGAATTCAGCTTGACGAGTTCAGTGTACAAAAACCGACCTTAGATGAAGTATTTTTAACAATCACAGGTAACAGTGTGAATGAAAATGGTCCACAACTAGAGGAGGAAAGAGTATGAAAAGTAATACGATAAAACCACTAGTTGGACGCGGATTATTACGCAAGCCGAGTATCAATCAATCGATAAAAAATTCTCTCACAATGGCCTACCGAGGTGTCTTAAAAATTCGACGTACGCCTGAGCAGTTGTTTGATGTAACGCTTCAGCCGATTATTTTCACGCTGATGTTCACCTACATTTTTGGGGGAGCCATTTCGGGGAATGTACAAAACTATTTGCCAGTCATTATTCCAGGAATTCTCGTGCAGACTGTCATCACGACCTCAATCGTCACAGGCGTTCAATTACGGGAAGATATGGATAAAGGAGTGTTCGACCGATTTAAATCATTACCGATCGCCCGCATTGCGCCATTGGCAGGGGCCTTATTGGCCGATACCATTCGTTATACAATTGCAACGGTACTTACTTTTACTATGGGATATATTATGGGGTATCGACCAGAAGGTGGATTGGAACACGTTGTACTTGCGGGGCTTTTAGTCATTGTGTGTGCCTGGGCCATAAGCTGGATCTTTGCCTTCTTTGGTGTAATTGCTCGAACAGCTTCGAGTGTACAGGGAATTTCGATGCTTGTCTTGTTTCCATTAACATTTCTTTCAAATGCTTTTGTCCCAGCAGAAACTTTGCCCGATTTCCTACAGTGGTTTGTGAAAATTAATCCTATTTCACATCTCGTGACGGCTGTCAGAGAGCTGACGAATTCAGGAACAATAGGCTGGGATTTATCGACCTCACTTATTGGTGCTGCTGTAGTTGTCGCCATCTTTGCACCACTAACAGTGAAAGCGTATATGCGTAGAACATAAAATCTTTAATGAGTGTGTTTTGAGCAATTAATTGTCAAAACACACTTTTTTATTTCTTAGGAGCTAAAGCTATTATTCCAATAATAGGATAAAATGAAGAGAAAAGGCATAAGTTCAACAAACGGAGGAATGCAATGATGGATAATGAAAAAAGTTCAATTTGGATTGACGCAAGTATTGCTACAGTTTGGCGGGCTGTTACAGAGGAGGAGCAATTGTCGCAATGGTACGCTCCAGATTCAACTTGGGAAATCCCAAAACTAGAGCCTGGAGAAGAGATTGTTTTCACGTTACAGCCAAATGAACAGAATCAGCTTGCAGAGAAATTACCGATGGTGTTGACAATCAAACAGGTAACGTCATATCGAGAGTTTTCGTTTTACTTAGGTATAGAAGAATCACTGATCTCTATTTTATTAGAGGAAAAACAAAATGGCACCACGGTCACTTTTAATACGAGCGGTTACGGGGCATCTCTCGCTAACTTAAAAGCTTTAGTGGAGAGTGATATCCTTTAACATATAAGTTTCATGAAGAATTTGATTTTTATGAAACTTTTTTATTGTTCAGCAGACTAACAGTAAATGCTTTTATGGGGGCGAGCAACGTGTTAAAAGAACAGAAGGACGCTCACTTATCTAGAGCTATGACAATGCACGGAGATTATTTACTGCGAGTATGCAATACATATGTTCAAGATTGGGCAGTGGCAGAGGATTTGGCTCAAGACACATTTGTTAACTTCTTTCAGCGGGTGTTTAAAACACCCGCTGAAAGAAGTTAAAGCCTCCGGCGGATGTCACGGAATCGGAGAGGAGTTCTTTGTGCAAGCACAAAGCCGATTTCGGACGCAATTATGCCGAGGCATAATTGATTTAGATGAGAAAATGGAGCAATTTCGTGAAGAAGCTTCCGTCAAAACCTACTTATATCGCATTGCCATTAACAAGTGTCATAGTTATCTTTCAAGCTGGCGCTATAAAAAAATACAAGTTATTGATTATTGGAGCAAATTAAAGAGCCTATCCGATAATCCTGAAGAGGAAGTATTGATGGGAGAGACGGATGCACTGCTAGTAGCATCGATTGAAAAACTTCCGACGAAATACAAAGACGTACTACTTCTATTTCATTTCGCAGAGTTTTCCTTAAAGGACGTTGCAGAGCTGCTAAAGTTACCAGTAAATACGGTGAAAACACGGTTAAGGCGAGCGCGTCAAATGGTTGGCTTCACGCTATTGGAGGAGGGATTCGAATATGGATCAGATTCGTAATGCCATCAATAAAATGTATAAGGAAGGTAAATTCTCTGGCGAAAGCCATGTAAAAACGTTTCAAAAAATTAATCAAATAACGAAGAAGCGAACACCATTCATCCCAATTATCCTAACAGTTGTCGTATCAGCTTGTCTGATCATTGGTTTAAAAATGATGCTCTTCCAACATGATAGCCAACCAATGACGACGGTGCTTACAGATACAAATCTTTATCCAGAAAAGTCTGGAAGGGTGAAAGACTATAGCTCATTAGCACGACCATGGATGGTAGTAGGATTAGTAAGTGCTGTCTTCTTATTTATTTTTGCCATATTTGCTTTCATGAAAAATTGGTTTTGGCGTGTATTACTATGTACCATTATTATTATTGCCATTTTAGGAAATATGTCTGAACGAATCGGTTATCGTGTTTATGTACAGAATGAAGCTGACATTCAAAATGCTATAAAATGGGGTCCATTTTATCCTAATACGGTAAAAATGAATGATACATTAACGATTCATCAGTATAGAATGGGCTATTTTTCGGAAAATGGCTTTCAAGGTATTTCCATTTTCAAACATGATGGAAAAGGCTATGCACTGGATCACTATATCCAGAGTGAAGTGGATACAATGAGTCCTATTTATTTTAAAGACATACACCATCTTGTTTTCCCATTACTTAACAATCATAACGTCGAAAAATTAATAATAGACACAGGAGACGAGCGTTTTGAGAAAGCTGTTGATTCGAATGATGCGCAATTAGTATCAGTCCCTCTTAAATCAGAAATAGCTATTTCGCAATTGGTGATACATGCATTGGACCATGAAGGAAATACGTATATTCTTTATAATGCTTCACAAATTTTTACCTATCCATATTCAAAATACTAGTTCACTTTTTTTGAAAGGTGACATATTCATTATATAAATTCTCACTACGTCTTAGGTCTTAGACGAATATAAAGCGGAGGGTCGTTTTTAAATATGACAGTTCCTATATAATGAATTTATTGGAATATTATATAGTAGGAGGAAATTACATTGAAAAAATTTATGGGACTTGGTTTGGTTATAAGCGCCTCAATAATTGCGTTATCGGGGTGTAACTCAGTCATACCGGGTAAAACCAAAGATGAAACGATCCTAGTTGAAAAGGATAAAGCAGAAAAGTTGGATGTTGAATTACAACTTGGTATTGGAGAAATAACAGTTAAAAAGGGTGCCAAGGATTGGGTTGAAGGTAATGCTCAATACAATATTGATAAATTTGCACCAAAAGTAAAATATGATTTACGCGGCCAGACAGGAAAAGTAACGATTGAACATAAAGGTTCTACTAACGTGCGTTTAGGGAAAATAAAAAATATATGGGATATCGAACTGAATGATGATATTCCTATGGATCTCTCAATCGAAACGGGCGCGTCGGATGCAGAGCTAGATTTACAAGGGTTGCAGCTGGAAAAATTAAATATTGAAACAGGCGTAGGCGATCTTGATGTGAATTTAGGAGGCGATTGGAAAAAAAGCTTCGAAGCGGATATTGAAACAGGTGTTGGGGACACTACTGTCATATTACCATCAAAAGTTGGGGTAAAGCTTACTACGGAAGCTGGCATCGGCAGTTCAAATATAGAAGGTTTCATTTCAAAAGGCAAAGGGGTTTATGTAAACGAAGCGTATGATAAAGCAGATGTAAAAATAGAGGTCAACTCGGAAATCGGAGTTGGCGACATTACTTTTAAATTGGATAAATAAAGAAAATTTTAGTAGGCTACTTTATATGAAGTAGTCTATTTTTTTCGTAGATACATAGGGACGGATAGTAAGATAAAAGAGCGAGATGTAAGGGCAAAGTCGTGGATAGAAGAGTCAAAATCGTGGATAGAAGAGGTAAAATCGTGGATAGAAGAGGTAAAATCGTGGATAGAGCGATCAAAATCGAGGGTAGAACAATCAAAGTCGTGGTTAGAGCGATCACTAATGGATAGAACAGTCAAAGTCGTGGCATAGAAGAGCCGAAATCGTGGATAGAAGAGCCGAAATCGTGGATAGAACAGTCAAAGTCGTGGATAGAAGAGTCAAAATCGTGGATAGAAGAGGTAAAATCGTGGATAGAACGAATAAAATGCACGATAGAAGAACCGAAGTGACGGCGCCCGCCCGGAGTCACTTATTTTATTTATAAAAAGAATTTTATCAAAGTGAAACCTTTTCATAGAGTTATTGACTCTAAGTATTGAAAGGAGGGAATAGCGTGGAACATGACTTATCGATCATCAAACAGGCTATTGCAGGGAATAAGGAAGCGTTTGAGCAACTACTTATTCTAGAGGAAGAAAAATTATTTTATACTGCGCTTTCTTATGTTGGTCAAAAAGAGGATGCTTTGGATGCGATTCAAGAAGCAGCGTGTAAAGCCTTTCTAACCGTTCATCAGCTAAAGCATCCAGAATTTTTTTCTACATGGCTGTTTCGAATTTTAATACATGAGTGCTACCGGTTACTAAAAAAAGGGAATAAAATCATCCCCTATGAAGAAAGTGAATTATTAAATCGTTTGCAGGAGCAAGAAAATGTTATTGCGAATCCAATCGATTTATCGGAATCCATACAGCAATTAAATCATTCTCAGCAAATGGCCATCATTTTATTTTATTATCACGATTTACCGATTAAAGAGATAGCAGAAGTAATGGAAAAGCCAGTTAGCACTATTAAAACGTATTTGCATCGTGGAAAAAAACAGTTAAAGCGAGAATTAGAAAGGAGTGCAACGTTGAATGAAAAAGCTATTTAATGAAAACGGTACCCCTCCAGAATTCCCAAGAGATGAGGTACGATCAGCGATTACAAAAGGAATCCAACAAGCAGAGGAGCAAATAAATATGAGTCAAGCCCCTATTCAAATGAAAAGAAAAAGTATACGTAAACCGTTATTATATGTAGCAAGTGCGGCAGCAGCATTTTGTATTATGGTAGGTTCAGCCGCTTATGTATCACCAACATTCGCAAGTACATTATCACAGCTACCAATCGTCGGGTCGGTATTCAGTAACTCTGGCTTCCTTGGGCTAGAACAGGCAAATGAACAAGGGTTAACAAGCTCTATTGGAGAAAAACATACAATTAACGGTATATCCGTAACAATAGATGAAGTCCTTTATGACGCGTCGAATATTACGGTAGGACTTACAATTGATTCTGAAAAGAAATTAAGTGATTATTACTTCGGAGCAGGACCAGACTTTACGATAAATGGAAAAAACCCAGAAGTGACTTCTGGTGGCTATGGTGAAAAAGCTTTAAGTTCAACCGTCCGTACAGGCATCGCAAGATTTGAAGTGAAGGATGACATGCCGGATTCATTTGAAATGGGCTTAATGCTAGAAGGGGAAGAGGGGGAGAAATTTGAATTCACAGTACCTGTCAAAAAGATTGCGGATATTATTTATGTTCCGATTAATCATCAGCAACAAGCAGAAGACATTCAACTAGATGTGTCCAAAATTTCATTCAGCCCATCAGGTATAGCCCTTGACTATAAAGCTACCGAAAAGGGTACAATTGATAATGCTCAAGTAGGCGCATCGTTTATAGAATTCCGTATTACCGATCAGAATGGCAAGGAAATTACATCGCATTCAGGTGGGGGAGAAGGTCATTTCGATAATGGAGTATGGAACTTTAGTAGCACCAAGTCCTTTGACCCGATTTCAGACGGTGTTCAAAAATTAACGATTACCCCTTATTTATCACTTCCTTCAGGCGGAGGTGGTGTTGAAATTGATAAGGATGGTGTAGAAACTGAAATACCATTTGATCCGTCATCACTAAAAGAAGTGAAGTTCCAACCATTTTCCGTAGAAGTACCAAAGCAAACTAAATAAACAGTCAAGCGCCAAATACAACCTTTGTATTTGGCGTTTATTTTATGTTAGGTTATAGGGAGCAAGTGTAATGAAGGAGCGAATATATTGAAGATTTTTACATACAAGCAACCAGCGGCAATCGAATCAACAGAGTTAGTAGCAATCGTTAATGAAGCGGGGGAAGTATCGTCTACTGTGCAACGTGTTTATTCAAACGGATTGAAAAAGGCGTTTGACCGCACGATGGACTATCGTTATTTTGTACGTTTTGATGTGAGCGATGTCGCTGGTCAGGCTCTTTTTACATGTAAGAAGATGTCGCGACGTGGTCGAGTGCATTTTCGAGGGAAGGATTTTGTTACAGGCAAAGATTATATGGTTGCCTATGATGGCTGGCAAATTATGATTCCTGATTTAATCATCACGGATGGAGCTCAACAAATAAAACTGAACAAGGAAATGGAGGATTGGTCAGTATTTACTCTTGATGATCAACCGATTGCTCGTTGGCAGGCAGTTTTTTGTGAGACACATTTTGAGATTACGCTGCAAATAGAAGATAACAGCCCTATACAGCATGAAGCCTTTTTTATTGCGATTGGACAGGCCGTGTTGTTTGTAGGAGCGTAATTGTTGGCAGATGTCGATAAATTTGAAAAAGTGTCCGATAAACTGAAATAGTTGGGTGATAAAATGAGAAAGTTGAGCGATAAAACAAAAATATAATGCGATAAATGAAAGCAGACCCTCTACTATTTTAGAGGGTCTGTTGTCATTCAAATATCAATCATTTCATTCGCTAATTTCTTCCGACTAATCCAGTATCCTTGCAGCGTAAAGACAATGAGTGTCGCGGCTAAAAAGACGATGCTCGTCACACTTAATGTGAAGAAGTCGTAGTACGTCGGAGCTCCTTCGTCAATAAAGCTCAACATTCTCGTTAACGCTAATCCAAGAATTGTTCCAACTACTAGCCCGTATAACACAAAAGATAACACTTGCGTTAAAATCAGCTTGACTAATCCGCTCGGGGAAAGACCAATCAGTCGTTGAATCGCATAATCGCCACGTTTTGAATAAATGGAGTGAAGCAATGTTTGCAATACGCCAAGGCAAGTAGCGGTAATTAAAATAACGAAGACGCCAACAAAAAGGCTCCAGCGCTGGAAGATCATTTCATCGTTTTGCTCGATAAATGTCTCTTTATCAGTAATTTTTAACGCAGGCCAGCGCTCCTGTAAGAAAGCAAGGTCTGCTAATGCCTGCTCTGTATCATCTGCTTCCACCATGATGTCTGTAATTATAGTTGAATCTGATACTATAAAAGAGGACCAATCGACAAACAAATCTATATATTCTTTATAAGAATCAAGGGCTATATCAACGACTATTAATTCACCAATTGGCGCTTCCTGTTGAAGTGTTTCATTAAATGTCCCTGCCATTATATAATCACCAACAGCTAATTGATGTTTTTTGGCAAGTCGTTCTGTAATGATCACCCCATTTTTTAAATCTCCTTCAAAAGCATCAAGCTTTTCTAATTGGACGTATTTTTCAACATCAATGGCCTCGAAATTACTACCTTCCCAGCCATTGTCACCTTCAAGCACTATATAAGGTGCGTTACTTCGTTCATAGGCATAGGACACGCTAGGCAATGCCTCAATTTCTTTAATCAAAGCTGGTGTAATAGTTGGATCTTCTAATTCATTATCAATTTTAATAGATGTTTCATATTGAGAGTTTATATATCGATATGAGTTTTGCTGATTCGTTTTAAATAAAGAGCTACCGAATATTAAAATGACCATTAATCCAACAATACTAAGCACAATGGGCATATTTTTTCGCACCTGTGGCATGAGCTGCTGACACGCTAAGTATGCTTCTTTGCCAAGTACAGCACGAACGGGCTTCAAGGAAATTTTGAATAGTACTGTAAAGAGATACGGCATGATATAGAGTAAAATCCCACAGACGAGCAATGTGCCGATTAAAATCATGAGTGCCCCTTTGCCAGTACTTGTCCCGACTTGATAAGCATTCGCAAATAAGAATAGGGATATGAATGCAACGATGCCCACAACAATCGTTTTCCATTTTGTCCAGCGTAAACTTAAATTTTCATTTTCTATGGCGATTTGTAAAGGTAATAGACTAGCGCTTTTATGAACTTGCCATTGTGTGATTAGTTGCAGCAAGAAAAAACTGGCAACTGCAATCACGATAACAAAGATCATCGGTAAGTCAGTTTTTGCGTCTGGCATTTTCATCAGGGTAATTAGCTGTGGTAGCCAACTTTTTATCACTAATAAACTGACAGATATCCCCAGCAATACGCCAAAGCCAATGATGCTAGATAATTGCAATTGTACTATGCGTCTTACTTGCTTAGTGGATGCGCCAAGTGCACGTAATACCATAAGCTGTTCTTTAATTTTGTAAAATAATAGCTGGAACGTTGATAGTAGTAAGACACTAGAAATAAGTAAGATAAAGAATGACAATACAATTATAAAAATTATTAATGCTTGTAAATTTTTCTTAATTTCATCGTAGTCGCTCATGATATCAACACGTAATGTGTCATCTAACTGTTTCAAATCCGCACCAACTGCGGTTGTAATATTGTCGTTTTCCGTTTTAATGAGGGCAAACATCCCTGCAGTTTGTGCATCACTATTATCCATCCACGTTTTCAACACATCATTTTGAATCAGGATTAAATTAGGACTATCTGTGCCTTTTAGAGGTGGAAGGATTTCTTGGATCGTAAAGGTACCTGTTTCTGCTTCAGCGGAGTTTCCGACTGTTTTATTGAACGTAACGTTTAATGTATCTCCGACATCCTTGTGGAAGAGACGGGCCATATTTTCGGTAATCACAACATCTTCCGGTTCAAGATTCACATTAAAATGATAGCGGCTTTTCACTAAGTCATCGTTTTCAACACCAACAGTATAAAATGATGTGTTTTTTTCATTTTCAATATTTGTATGAGCTAATGACACACTAGAAACTTTTGTTATTCCAGGCATTGATTCGAAATTTTCGATAAGCTGTGAAGTTAACAGCTTATGCTGATCAGGATTATAACCGGCCAGCAAATCCATTTCGCCATATAATGCTTGTATTTCTTCCTTCATTTGACTATTAGCATTCCATATGTAAACACTCATTGTCATGACAAGGCAAATAGAAATGGTAATAATACTTATACTCGTTAATACATTGGCCCACGCTGCACGAAATAGCTTCAGAGCAATGGTACGCATCGTAAACATTACACATCACCTCTAGTAATCAGCTTGAACTTTGATAAAATGCAATCTAAATCCTCTGCTGTTTGCTTATTTTGATAGGAATCCACAATGGCACCATCATGGAAAAATAATACACGGTTTGCATAAGTAGCGACATAAGGGTCATGTGTCACGAGTAAAATAGTTTGATTCATATTGTTTTGCAAGTTTACTAACAGCTCTAAAATTTCATCTGTCGTATTCACATCTAATGCACCAGTCGGTTCATCGGCCAATAAAATTGGCGGATTTGCAATAATGGCGCGTGCTATAGCTACTCGTTGCTTTTGACCACCAGAAAGCTCATTAGGTCGATGCTTTGCCCATGCGGCAATATTGAGTTTTTCCATTATTTGCTGTACACGCACTTTAATCTCTTTACTTGGCACATCATTAAGGATAAGGGGGAGCGCAATATTATCTTCAACTGATAAATCCTTCAACAGATGGAATGATTGAAAGATAAAGCCGATATTCTCTTTACGGAATTTCGATGCTTTTGGCTCTTTAAAAATATCATGCGCTTCCTGTCCAAATAAGAATAATGCACCTTCAGTCGGTTCATCGATGGCACTAATCATATTTAGTAGTGTACTTTTACCCGAACCGCTTGTCCCCATAATGGCCACCATTTCACCTTGATAAATCGTACAATGGATATTTTTCAATGCATTAACCGTATGATGCTTTTGTTGAAAGATTTTTGACATTCCCTCAATACGTAACACTTCGGTTAAACGTCCTTCAGGGATTGGAATCGTATTAATAACTCCTTTCAACGGATTGAACCCATTCATCTATATATGCCCCCTTTAATTGTTGTCGTAAAGCTTGTAAACCTCGGCGAATATGAGTTTTCACTGTGCCCTCAGGACATTGTAAAATCACAGCAATATCCTTTACCGAGTAGTCTTGATAAAAGCGTAATAGTAAAACCGTTTTATATTTTTCCTCTAGCTTGCAGAGTGCATGCCATAAATCTAGTTCTTCTTCGATATATGTAGGTGATGTACTATTGAGATCTTCTAATGTATGTGGTTCGACAAGTTGTACAGAGTTTTTCTTGGCAAGATAGGTTTTACAGCAATTAATAATAATGCGCGTTAGCCAGGTAGAAAAATATTGAGGATCCTTTAATTGAGGTAGGCCCTCATACGCACGGATAATGGTCTGTTGAAAAACTTCTACGGCGTCATTTTCATTTTGGACATAAACATAAGCCATTCGATATAGCTTATGTTGCTCTTGTTCAATGAGTTGATAGAAAGCTTGCTCATCTCCGTTTTGTGCTAACTGTACTAAAGATTGTTGCTTTGTAGTAATGAAAATCGCCTCCTTCCGACTATTAGACTTGGCAAATCATCATTTCGATTCAAGTTTTTTTATTTTATTGGAAATTTAGTGGATTATCACCATAACTTAGGGTTGATTTCCATTCCTCTAATGCTAATCTCCAAGTCTTGAACGAAGATCACTTATATACATAGCATAAGTTTTAATCAACGATTCCCTAAATTTTGGTTTTGTTCTAATTTCGCTATAATACCATTAATAGGTGGAAGGGATGGAGTTTTAAAAAGAAAAACGAAAAATAACTAGCTAGAAGCATTTTAGAATAAAGGTACAAGGTGATAAAAATTGCTGTACATAAGATGCGTATTTTCAATCTGCTTTGTTTAGCAACAAGAAAATAGATACATATAGAAGGAATCTACCTACCTTTACTAGAAGGTCATATATACACAATCATAAAGGGGTGATTCGTTGCGATTAACGAAAGGGATTTCTGGTTTTGATGCAGATCATCTAATCGAACAAGATATGCGTACTTTCCAGTCGATGGTTTATCATTTAGTGACAAGCGAACAACGAGCAAAGGCTGTGCAATTTATCGATCAGCCTCATGTTGTTTATATGCAAGCGGTGATTCAACTGGAGGATGAGCGTTTGACAATTCTCCATCATAGGTTGATGCCTTATATTGCATTTGCTAAGTTTGATGAAGAGCTAAGCTTTCAATTTTTAACAAAAACTCACTTACACAAATATTTTCCGATGCGTAAATGTCTTACATCTGATACATTAAACACATTATTGACGCAAGATAAGGATTTGCACAGTTTATCTGAGGTGGAATGGAACTATATTTCACACTTTGACAGCAAAACTATAGGGGATGTTATTTTTAACTATTGGGATTAATTTTTTATTAGAAGGAACAGCTTGATTTTTAATGCTGTTCTTTTTATGTGTGTTAAAAGTACTACTTTTATCGTTATAGTAGTCCATCTGATTTATTTTTCAATTCTATAATCTGCTATAAATTACATAAAAATTAACTAGTTATTTCATTTAATATATAAAAAATTCCTGATTCATCCAAGTTCGTCTTTAAAGTGGTAGATTACTATTGGTATTCAAATTTTGATAAAGTACATATTTGTATTGGAAAATAAGGAGAATTTGAAATGAATTTTAAGTCTATTAGTAAAAGAATTGTTTTTTCCTTCAGCATTGTTATAGCAATCGTCGTTTTATACATTGGCTACAATTACTATGCAATAAAACAAAGCAACAGCGCGACGGAAGAAATCGTTGATGAAGAATTGCAATTACTAATTGCAGATTATGAACAAGCTCAAACGATTTCGCTCAGAATTGCTGCAGCTAGAGGGTATGTACTTTCTGGCGAAGAAAAGTATAAGAAGATTTTTGAAGATACTGTAAAGCATGCTGTTGAGAACGAACAAAAGCGTTTAGAAATTACAAAGTCAGGAGATTTCGGCAAAATTGCGGAAATGGCGAAGGAATGGAATAGCTATGTTGAAAAAGAGGTATTTGATGTTTATGATCGAGGTCAGAAGGAACTAGCAACGAAAAATTTAGCTTCTATGAATGAAAAAGTGACGGAAATACGTGAAGGCTATGAAGGATTAGCCGAGCATCGTAAGCAATCGATTAATGCGACTGGCGCAGACATTATCAGTGCAGGAAACACTAAGCAGCTGATTGGTATCATCGTTGGTGTTATGATTGTTATCGTTTCTATCCTGATTGCATTGTTAAGTGCTCGACTGATTTCTAGACCAATCATCGCTGTGACAAATCGTATGCAACGAATTACTGAAGGTGACTTAAGTGAGCCTGCACTTGTTGTGAAATCCAAAGATGAGGTAGGACTGCTTACAGAAGCGACTAATAAGATGTCCGATATTTTGAATCGATTATTAAAGCAAATTCAAACCGTATCTAATGACGTAGCTGCGCATAGTGAAGAGCTTATGCAATCGTCGACAGAAGTGAAAACAGGTACGGAACAAATTGTTGATACAGTTACTGAAATTGCAAGTGGCACAGAAGTGCAGGCGAGCAATGCATCAGATGTAGCGACAACCATGACAGAATTCACCTTAAAGGTGACAGATGTCAACAATAGTAGTACAGATGTTCAGCAATATTCCCAACATGTTATGGCCTTAACAAAAGAGGGCCAAAGTTTAATGGACGCCTCAACTGCACAAATGAGTTCCATTCATCATATTGTGAAAGATTCTGTTTATAAAGTGGATGAACTGAGTAAACAAACACAGGAAATTTCAAAAATCGTAGCTGTCATACAGGATATTGCTGCACAAACGAATTTACTAGCACTAAATGCAGCAATCGAAGCGGCTCGCGCAGGGGAGCATGGTAAAGGGTTTGCGGTCGTTGCAGACGAGGTGCGTAAACTTGCAGAACAAGTAGCCGTCTCCGTAGATGATATAACAGGCATTGTTCAAAAAATCCAACAAGATTCTAACACGGTAACATCCTCACTAGAAACTGGCTATCATGAGGTCGAAAAAGGCACGGCGCAAATCGCAACTACAAATGAAACGTTCAACCAGATTGCAGAGGCCGTTTACGCCATGTCAACGAATATTGATGGCGTGATGACCAAGCTAGAAGAGGTAGTACAAAATACCGTTACGATTAATAAATCAGTGGACGAAATTGCCGCTGTATCAGAACAATCTGCTGCAGGCATCCAAGAAACTTCAGCAACAATCGAACAAGCATCAAGCTCTATGGACGAAATCAAAAATAGTTCAGCCAATTTAGCGGGTATGGCAGAAAATTTAAATGACCTTGTTAGGAAGTTTAAATTGTAATTAAATGTATTGTATTTTGTAGCAATTGAATTATGTAAATCGGTTAAACCAGCAATCGACGAGAAAATCGTGTGATTGCTGGTTTTATTTTATTATGTGGTTTAGGAAGAAGGGTGAAATTAAAAGAGTAAATACCTTTATCAAATATAGTATTGTCGCAATAAATAAAAGCTGGTCATAAATTATTTATCCAAAAATTGAATAACAGGAAGTTCAATGAGGCTATAAATAATATAAAACCGACAATTAATTTCATGTGTTCATGAATAAGCTTCGATAAGGAGTGTGGAGATGGCGACACTTGTTGTAAAGAGAGGTATTATGTACAAATACCAAAGCATTGGGCAGGCGATTCAAGAAGCAAAGCCGGGAGATTTTATTGAAATCCGGGAGGGGATTTATGAAGAAAGCTTTGAAATTTCCCAAAGGCTTACATTGTATGGAGTAGGAAATGTAATCATTAAAGGTGGCGTGTTTATACGTTATCAAACACTTGTGAATATGCGAAATTTGCGTTTTACGCAAGGGCAGGGTATTTATGTAAAGGGAGATTTACAGCTAGAACACTGTGTCATTGAGCAGCAAATGGTGCAAACACAAGTAACTGTGAGCTTCGGAAGTTTAATGATGAAAAATGTTGATGTTTTAGCGAGTCCTATCAATCATGTTGGCTTACGTATTGATAATGGTTCGAGTGTTATTCTTGTGGATACGACTATCCAGCATCATAAGAAGGCTCAAATTATGGTGCAAAATAGTGAAATCACTTTGACGAATTGCATGCTGTTGGAAGGGCGAGCGAATGGCATTTATGCAATACGAAATGTGAAAATGGAGTTGGTGGATTGTGAAATTCATGGACATCAAAAGGCCCAAATTGTTGCAGCCTCCAGTTCAATTTCAATGATGAATACACTTATTCACCAAGGGGAAAGTATAGGGATCCAAGTTTTTGAGAACACGAAGCTATCGATGGATGGCTGTGAAATCAAGCAACATCAAGACACGCATCTAGTTGTTCATCAAAGTGAGTTATTCGTGACGGATTCTATCTTTTCTGATGGAGTGGGAAATGGCCTTTTTATTGGCGAGAAATCAAAGGCGATATTGTACGATTGTAAGATTCATCGGCATGTTAAATCTCAGTTGTTAATTGAAAATAGTAAAGTGGAGTTTCGTACATGTAGAATAGAAAAAGGAGAGGCGACGGGAGTAACGGTTGTTAATGAAGCAGATGTATCGATGACAGAATGTAATATCCAAGAACACCCGCAATTTCAAATGATTGTTGACGCCAGCGGGCTAATGCTCAATCAGTGCATGATTCAAATTGGGCAGGCAGGTGGTATTTATGGCAATGATCACGCTAAGATTACGCTCCAGAATACCATAATTCGAGAGCTCGAAAGTCACCATATTTATATTAACAATGCTCGGCTCTTTACTGATAATTGTACTTTTGAACATATTCGTGCGAATGCGATTACTTGTATTGATGCAATTTTTGAAATAGCAAATAGTAAATTTAAAAACTGTTATGAAGGTCCGTATGCAATCGTTTGGTCTGATCAGTCAATGGGCCGTTTTAAGCATTGTACGATTGATGAAGCAGATCGTCCATTTTTAGCGGTGTCCAATCAATCTTTACTTGAGATGGTGTATACAGATCTAGTTACTGTTAATATTCCCTCTATTGTACAGGGGAAAAGTCAATTATTTATCGAAGGGTATACGAACAAGACATTGTGGAAGAGTGATTCATCGTCGAGAATAGTTTATTTGGCAGCCAATACTAAAACAAAGCACAGTGTAATAAATCAAGCAGAAGCAACCGACATGCAAATACTGGACGAAAGATTACGAATACAAGTTGAAAATTTACAAAAACTTAACATTATTACCTCGACGAATAATGTTAATAAAACAGTATAGTAACCGAATAAAAAAGTAGGATAAGTAGTTTCAATTATTTTGAAATTACTTTTTTTTCTGGGGTAAAAGTACTGTAATAATGAGGTAATTAAATATGATGGATACGTATAAAGACACTTCTTCATTGTTCAGAGCCATTTATATTTGCATGTAAACGGTTTCTTTATAATGTTTTTTACACTGTAGCGCCGAATTATAAAATTCGACAAAAGCACTTGTTATTTTTATAATAGAATTAGTGAATAACAAGTATCGATCTAGGTATTGTATTGAAATTATTATTAAATAACAATGTTTTTTTGCAGAGGTTAAAATTTTATTATATTTAAGTAGATTTTGGATTGTTTAATTTGTATATGTTATCTTATAATCAGGGGAAAAAGTTCATGGAATGCTTTACTAGTTCGTTGTTTTAGAAATATGAATAATGATTGTAAAATAATAATTGGATGAAGTAGAGGTGGAAAAGGAATGTTTGGGCTGACAAAAGAAGAGATTATGTTAATGCTTGAGAAGGCAGGATTAGAGGAGATACAAAAAAATGCAATTGCGGACATCCTGCATCTTAACAATTTGCGAATCGAGCAACAACTTGCATTTATTATCCATTTAGTAATGGACGAGCGCGAAAGAAGTATTGCTAACAATACATATTTAAATTAGAAAATGTTGTAGGATAAGTAGCTATCTTTTTTACATAAACCATATAGTTTGTAATCGAATGACAAGCTGTGTGAAAAATAATAAACCTTTAATACAATTATATTATCCTACTTATAGATGAATAAAATCACAAGTGCTATTTCATAAAAGCACTTGTGATTTTTTTTAACATTAATCTCCGTTATGAATGGTAAAATTTGAAACTTTTTTATTTTTCAGAACGTAAAGAGATTAGATAGAAAAGAACGGGGAGGGGAGTAGTTTGAAGCAAGCGTTAATGATACTTGATATTCAAAATGATTACTTTAGTGACCAAGCGAGAATACCTGTAGCAAAGCATCAAATTGAGCCAACTTTAAATAGCATAAATGGTCTTATAAAAGATGCTGAAAAATCAAATGTTCCAGTTATCTATATTAGTAATGAGTTTGAGCGAACGCATGTACTTTCGAATCTTTTAAGAAAATTCACAGCTTTAAAAGAAAGTAAGGGTGCTGAATTGGATGAACGATTATTAAGAGTTGAGGGTATGTACTTTTCAAAAAATAAAGCGGATGCATTTAATAATCCCAGCTTAGTAACTTATTTAAAAAATAATGAAATAAACGAATGTATAGGAACGAGGATTTTATCTTTATTCAGTAGGTGTTCAAACACCTACTAAATAAAGATAAAGCCTCCGGCGGATGTCACGGATTTTGAAAGGAGTGAATTGTGCGTACACAATTCAAAATCCGGACGCAATTACGCCAAGGCGAAATTGATAGAAGGCTGTGTCACAGCAACGGTGAAAGGGGCTCTAGCTAGAAATTTTGCTGTAACTGTTGTGAGCGATGCAGTAGCAGGAGCTACAGATCAAAGTAAGGAAGCGGCCTTAACAAAGCTAGCTACACAAGACCTCTTAATCCTTACTTCACAGCACGTATTTGAAAGATGACAAGGGGGAATTTTAAAATGACTCTTTTACAACGATTAATCGAACAAGCTAAACAACCACGAGGATTCGTAGGCTCATTGATGTTACGAATTATGAATAAGGCACATAGCGGTATGAATACTTGGCTCATGAAACAGGAAGCTGTAAATGATGGTGATATTGTGCTAGATATTGGATGTGGAGGTGGAAAAACACTTCAATCCTTATCGAAAATGAATCCAAGTGGTAAAATCTATGGTATAGACTTTTCCGCGCAGGCGGTTAAAGATTCTACGAAATCCAATCAAATGGATGTGGCCAATGGAAAAGTGATCGTAACGCAAGCAAGTGTTTCAAGCATTCCGCACAAGGATAAGTTTTTCGATACGATTACAGCGTTCCAAACGCATTATTTTTGGCCGGATTTAGCAAATGATGTGAAGGAAGTATTTAGAGTGTTGAATGACGATGGGAAGTTTATCATCATTTCGGAGCTCTATAAAATTAATTATCATATGAAAGCTTATAAAACTAAGCCTGAAATCAAGCAGTTGTTTGAAAGTGTTGGGTTTCAAACTGTTACTATACGAGAAAACACGCAAAAAGGTTGGCTTTGTATTACAGGAATTAAATGAATCGTAGTAAATGGAGGATATATCAATGAAAAGATGTGAATGGGTCAAGCAAGATGAGCCTTTATATGTTGAATACCATGATAAGGAATGGGGTATCCCTGTCCATGATGATCAGCATTTATTTGAGATGCTCTGTCTAGAAGGGGCACAGGCGGGTCTTAGCTGGTGGACGATTTTACAAAAGAGAGAGGGCTACCGGGCAGCTTTCGACCAATTTGATGCATCGAAAATCATTCTCTATACGGAGGACAAGCTACAGGAGCTTAGACAGGATTCTCGCATTGTACGAAATAAGCTTAAAATTGCTAGTGTTGTAACGAATGCTCAAGCCTTTCTACGTATACAGGAGCAGTATGGTTCCTTCTCTCAATATATTTGGGACTTTGTAGACCATCAGCCGATTATCAATGAATGGTCGTCCATTGCAGACGTACCTGCTACAACAGAAATTAGCGAACGTATGAGCAAGCAATTAAAAAAAGATGGTTTTAAATTTGTTGGTAGTACGATTTGCTATTCATTTATGCAGGCAACAGGAATGGTAAATGACCATGTCGTCGATTGTTTTTGTCGCAGTGAAGGTGATAACTGATGAAAGTTGAGGATATTAAGGCTCAATTAGTAAGGCAAGCAACGATCTTTGAAACGGGTGGTATTAGACCTACACATGACCTGCTAGAAAGTTGGATTGGCTTTGTGGGATGGTCATTGCCTGCAGAGGAGTGTCCACAAGGGTTTCAGCCACTTGCTACATTATTTTTAAAGGAGCTTCCTTATGTACCGACATCGCTTCAACATATTGAGCTGCTAACGTTATTTATGAATGAAGAAATATTTGATCACCTGATAGAAGATGATCTTAGCTGTTTTTTTGAAATAAGAGCATATACTTCTCTAGAAGGTTTAGTCCAGCAAAATTGGCAGCATGACCGAATTCGAGCTTTCCCACTTATTCCGAAATGGATTATCAATGATTATCCGACATGGGATGGGGGAGGGATTCCGTCTGATGTGGAGGATGAAATTTTGAGGCTAGAACACGAGGAGGATGTTGAGTACTTCGATGATATCGTTGAAGAAATATACGCCGTCCATAAAATTGGTGGCTATCCAGCTTTTTGCCAAAGTGGTCGTGATTACGGTGAGGAATTTCCGTTTGTACTCCAAATTGCCTCAGACGAAAAGGCGTATTTTAATATCGTCGATAATGGGAATTTCTATTTCTTTTTTAATCGTGAGTTAAATGAATGGCGTGTACATTGCGATTTTTATTAGCGGTAAAATTATTTTCACGTACAAACAGCAATGCTACAGTGCTGGCATGATGAGGAGGAATGAAGATGAGGAGACATACTTCAGAAGTTAGAAAAGTAAAGAAGGTGAGAAAAATGGAAAACAAAACAGTCATTAAGAGTGGTATTAGTTTTGGCTCGGTATTGGCGATTACTATTTCTTGGAGTGTCAATCATTCGATCATTTGGGCCATCATACATGGTTGTTTAAGCTGGCTATATGTCATTTATTACGCGATATTTAGATAGAATCCAATCAAAGAAGCGCAAATACGGAACCTGACACTGTGCAATTGTTTATCGATACATTGCATTGTATACATACAATAACGAATGTGTACCTCGTTCATAACTTTGGAGCATTTAGCATAAATAACTAAGTGCTCTTTTTTTGATGAAAAGCTCATATTCAGAAAGATTACTAACATCTTTCCATGTATCGTAGAAGAAAGGTTGATAGGATGACACATCAAGTAACCGCCAAAAGCAATTTTGATTTTAATGCTTCTGGCGTTGATGAAATATTACAAAATGTAGCGTATATATTATCTACTTTCGTAATTTCTTGCCCTTTGTACAGAGATTTTGGTTTTAGACTAGACACTCTTCCACCTTTCCAGCTTGCCATAAGACGAAATACTGCACGTCTTTTAGAAAGCATTCAACGTTTTGTGCCACAAGTTATCGTTATAGATGTAGATTATCTAGGAGATGCATATGTAGGAAAACTAGAACCAGTTGTGAAAGTTATCGTTAATAAATAAATTTTTAGGTGATTTTTATCCTTTACAACAAATTTGCCAGGTAAATTAAATGGTAGCCTGGCAAATTGATAAATATCATTTCGATAAGTGCTGTGCATAACAGGAAAATGGGATAAATTCATGATTTAAAAAGAGAAGCGTATTCTATTAAAAAGATGAAATGGAGACAATATATGAGAGGGTTCATAAAAAGTCTTTTTATTTTATTTTCCGTGATCGTAATAGCTGCTGCCTTGATTAAGTATAATCAACCTTCAATTGAAAGATCCATTCAAAAATATCCCAATACAAATTATAATGAAGAAATTGGTGAAAAATTACAAAATACGAATTTTACAAAAAAAATTATAGTAGCGTTACGAGCAGCAGGCTATTATCCAGATAGTATGATTGGCTATTTAATTGAATCACCAAACAATCAAGTAATCACTATACCATTACATAATTTAGATAAATTAGAAAAGAGTACAGAAAGCGAAATCCAACATATCGTCAATAGTATTGCGGAAACAAATGATCTTCAGCTGTTTATCGTTAATGTCAGACTGATTGATAATTCATTAACAACAAGTAAGAATGGTTAAAGACCTCTAACAAGTTACAGAAAAATTGTGTGCTATAATCAAGAAAAGAGGTGATTATTCTGAGAATTTTAGTTTTAGGCGCCACTGGACGCGTTGGTAGCCACATTGTTTCCCTAGCTTTACGTGATGAACATAGCGTTACAGCTTTAGTTCGTACCCCGAATAAGCTAAACCTAAATGATGAAAATTTACAGATTGTACAAGGAAATGTATTAGAAAAACAAGATATCGAAAATGTCATGGCGAATGTTGATATTGTGATCAGTGCATTAAACACGGATGGCACCCATACATTAACCAAAAGTTTGCCGCTAGTTCTTGAAGCAATGGAAGAGCTGCATGTAAAAAGAATTATAACGATTGGAACGGCGGGAATTCTACAAAGTCGTCTGACACCTAGTGTATTACGTTACCAATCGAGTGAGTCCAAAAGAAAAACGACCTTTGCAGCAGAGGAGCACCATAAGGTCTATCAGTTATTGAAGAAATCAGACACTGATTGGACAATCGTCTGTCCTACATACTTACCTGACGGTGAATACACGGGTACCTATCGCATTGAACAGGACTTTTTACCGGATGGTGGGGGAGAAATATCTGTAGCAGATACGGCAGAGTTTGCCTATCAACAAATTCTGAGTAAGGAATATGTAAAATCACGTGTAGGTATTGCGTACTGATTATTGTAAGAAGTAGATAAAAAGAGTTTTAAAAAGTCAATAGGTGTGGATATGCGTTAATCGAAGTAGGATTAACGCTTTTTTGTTGTTAAGGTAATGTTTTTGGTATGAACTTGAAATCTGTTGAAAACAATTGCACATATAAGATGATCGATTAAGAAGGATTTTTAGGATGTTTCTGGAATATGTACACTTAGAAATGCGATGTATGGAAGACAATAAGGAGTGAAAAATATTTCTAATCAAAAAAGAAGATTGCCTAATATTGTGACTATCTTTTTAATTTTTCTCTATTATGGTGTGTTTTTATTATTGTATCTTCAAGGTGTAATTGGTGGAATTTCTTTTGTTGCTATACTATTGATTAATTTGATCATCTTATTAATTGTTCGCATTTTACTTAGAAAAAAAATATATAAAAGAAACATCACGCTTGCAATTTCCATGATGTTCTTGCTGTTTTGTTTCGAATTACCACTTATATTTTATGAAGGAACTTTGCATGTTGCATACATATACAAAGAGCCATTACATGCCAGGGATACTGAAATCTATTTAATAGGGGTAGAGAGAGTAGATTTTCAATATATGGAGAGCATTCAATCTGTTGAAAATCTGTTAATTAAACAACAAGTTCCTTTTTTTGATGTTGCTGAAATTACGAATTTAGAAATATACGCGAGCAAAAATAAGCAAATATTAAAGTGGCTTCATCTTCAGAAAAATGAAGTAGATGAAATGAAAGAAAACGTGATTCATTATCTAGGTAAAGAAGATGAACATATTAATGATTTTTTTAATCAGGATAATATTGGTGGAAATAGTGCTGGCTTGGGGCTAGCACTAACAGGACTCATTTTGCGAGGCGATTTCCAAAACAACGTAGCAATTGCAGTGACAGGCGCAATAAGCGAGAACGGTGACGTATTACCGATAGGGGTACTAAAAGAAAAAATTCTAATCGCAGAAAAATACGGTTTACCTTATCTGATTATTCCCACTAAAAATGCAGAAGAGGCAGCACAAATTCAAGAGGAGCAAAAAAGCAACGTAAAAATTTTGCATGTGTCTCATATCGATGAAGCTGTCCAACTAATAAATGAGATGAATGGTAAAAATAAATGAATGGAAAAGATCATAACTCTAAATAAGCAATAATACTATTTTTCTGGTTATATGAGTAAAAAAACAAATATCGTATTTTTCCGTTAATTATCTATGAAATGAAAACTAAACGTCAACGATCTCTATGGTTTCAAGTTATGAATTAAGGTCACCTTTAATAATAGAAAGGTGACCTAAAAAGGTATTTCTTTAAATGATCAATAGTAGGTAGATAGTTTTCAGTGAAATCGGTAACTGTATCATGAATGAACATGATTCATCTCCTTTCTAGTAAATCAGCCCTCAGATAGAACTAAATACCTTTTTACCACATTGTCATATTTCACAATTAAAATATCATCACGTTCTTTTGCTTTGCGCCAATCGGTAAATGGTTAGCTGTACCATTTTTAAAATCCTCAGCTTTAGTGGCACTAAATTGTATGTCACCAATATATTGATCTTCATTCATTTCAAGTTCATCGATCCATTCTATTTCAGTCTGAAAAATATTACCTTCCCATTGAAAAATATCTGCTTGGTTGTTCAATCTTAAAGCTTCAGCTGCGTCAGGTTTTTCAGAAGTAGAAGTATCTTCTGTGCCTGTTTCATTACAAGCAACTAAAAATAAACTAAACAATACTACAATTAATAAAGAGTCTTTCTTCTTCGATATATCACCCACTTCATTCAGTCGGAGGAAATCCACAACTTTATTCAAAATTACTCATACGAACAATTATTTGATATGGCATGCAATGGTGTAATTTAATGAAAGAAGATCTCTTTCTACAATGGGTTCTCCACCTGCTTTTAGACACCTTTCACTAGCCAAATTAATTTCCTGTTGATTAAAATATGATTGCACCCCAGTTAAAAACACTACGCCAAAAACAAGTAATAGACCAATTTTTAAAAATGGCCTTTTCATTTTATCGCTCCTTCTTTTGAACATGAAGTTCTCTACATCAATACCAATGAATCCTTTACACCTAGAAGTCACACAACTATTAATTACCGTTTCATGGTGATGGCTATTATTTACAGTTTAATGGAAGAACAGAGGGAAGTACATATTACATAATTCCTTAAAACGTTAAATGTTTCTGTTGTTAAAGTATGAAATTAGGAAACGGGAGATGAATAGAGAAGGTTAATTGACATGTTGTATACATTTGTATACACTTTAAATGTAGTCGAGATTGTATACAAATGTATACAAAGAGAGGAGAATAAATTTGAGAAGTGAAAAAATGAAGGAGTTTAGAGAAGAGGGACGTCATCGAGGGGGACGTCACAGAGGAAGAGATGGCTCTCATCACCATGGTCCTAAAACTTTCCGTCGTGGAAGAGCTATTGCCTTTTTAGAGATGATGAATTTAAAGCGTGCAACGATTAAGCAACAAATAGAGCAACCAGAGTTTCAATCGATTCAGCCAATATTAGTGGGAGAATTAAAAGCCATTGATATGGTCATCAATGAATTCAGTCAATTATTTGAAATACATGAAAGTGAAACGCTGGATACACCCGACAATCAACAGGATGAAAAATCTATAAACCATGATGAAGAAGGGAATAACCTAAATGAAAACAATTAATACTTACATTGATTCAGTGTTTCAAACGCAGGACTCTATTTTAGAGGAGGTTATTACATCCATTGAAGAAAACGAGATGCCCGCCATTTCTGTCTCTGCTTCTTCTGGAAAACTTTTAACAATGCTTGTCTCGATGACTGGCGCTAAAAACATTCTTGAAGTAGGAGCTCTCGGGGGCTATAGTGGTATTTGTCTTGCTAGAGGGTTCGGCAGTGATGGGAAATTAACTTCGCTAGAACTAGAGGAAAAATACGCGCAGTTAGCTTACAGTAATTTATCGAAAGCAGGTTTTGCTGAACAAGTGACCTATAAGACGGGACCTGCATTGCAAAGCCTCGAAAAGCTAGAGCAGGGCAATGAGCGATTCGATTTTTTCTTCATCGATGCTGATAAGGATAATTATGAAAATTATTTAAATTACTGTGTGAAGTTAGCAAAACCGGATGCGATTATCGTTTCGGATAATGTCCTTGCTAATGGAAGTGTGGCAGACCCAAATGCCCAACCAAAACGCTATACGGAATTAATGAAGAAATTCAATATTGCAGTAGCAAACCACCCTCAATTAGAGTCGATTATTATTCCAATCGGTGATGGTATGACACTTTCAAAAGTGAAGAAGTAAGCACCATTTTGTTTCGAAGGCACTGACGTACTACATGTTAGTGCTTTTATTGTTTTATAATTTTACTAATCTACAAGTATAAATAATTGAGTATCCACCCGGCAATCCCAGTAATAATTCCAACTATAATTAAAATAAGCCCATGCTTTTTCTCATGATAATCACTTCTTAAAACAACGCCCATACAAATGGCCATAATACCACAAAACAATTGAAAAAAGACAAGTGCAAACGAAGCGTTTAACCAACCAATTAGTATGAGTAGGGATTTATAGTTCTTTTCAGTGTCCATACACATTCCTCTTTTCGTGTTATGTATATATACATTTTATTGGAATGTTTTATTGAAAATACATGATTTAATTTGGATATTATCAATAGTGTATAAAAAAGGGGAGCTACGATAAGTTAGGGTTTCAATAAAAAAAGACTGCAATCAACTTAAGCTTGATTGCAGTCTAATATGAAATTAACGTATTTGATAGTATGCTTAAAGCAGAGGGGGGCCTCTCTTATTTAATTCAATCTTAAATGTACTATTGGATAAGGGCGACCTGAACTATCTGTTGGATCTTCACTGACAATTGTGAAACCATTTTTGAAATAAAACATCTTTGCATTTTCATTGTCTTTATTAACATCAACAGACCTTACATTAAAATCTCTAATAAGTTGTTGTATTATTTGTTTTCCATAGCCTTTTCCAATTTCAGCAGGTTCTAAAAATAGCATTTCTAAATGCTGATGATTGGTACCTGAAAAACCTATCAATTCATTTTCCACAAACCAAAGTCTTACATCAAGATGTGGGAAATACATAGGGATTTCCTTTTTAATGTCTTCCTTATCTTTAAAACTTAAAAAATCATGGGTTTTGATAACGGATCTATCCCAAAGATTTATAATAGTTTCATAGTCATTAGTTGTTGCTTGTTTGTTTTTCATAATGTTCTCTCCTTTTTCTCTTCAAGTACCACGCTCCTTTCTCTTTATTATTTGAAGATTTTAACGATATAGCACCAATCTATATAAAATTTCATTTTTAAATCTCCTCCCAAATTTTGGGGTTTATTCTTATAATTTTATGTAACGAAAATTGTAACGTATGGTAATAGCAGAAACAAAAAATATAAAAGGGCCACCACAATAGTAGTGACCCTTAGTATCAAGTCAGGAGGTGTAAGGCTAAATTAGCTTTACACTACTATTTATATGATGTAGCGGAAATTAAAGTTAGTTTTGTGCCTGCAAGCTAGATTTATTTTTAAACTTATTTCAGCAGATGTCCAAACACCCATTGAAATAGAGGAACTCAATCAAAGGGCGACACGTCCTGTGCATTATCGAAATCGTGTCGGCCTAGCACAAAGCTGATTCCGGACGCAATTGGGTGAGGCATAATTGATAGGATACCACTATCACAAAATCCTAGACTTAACTAATTTTAGTTCCGTTTGGTACAGATTGGTCAGGCGTTAATAAAATCACATCTCCTTCTACCGGAACGCCACCAATTACTAAAACTTCAGATTTAAAACCTGCTACACGACGTGGAGGAAAATTAACGATTGCTACTACTTGCTTATGAATAATTCCTTCTGGTGTATAGTGTTTAGTAATTTGTGCAGAAGATTGCTTGATGCCGATTTCTTCCCCAAAATCAATTTTCATTTTAATGGCAGGTACCCTTGCTTTCTGAAGTTCCTCAGCTTGGATCACAGTACCAATTCTAATATCAAGATTCATAAAGTCTTCTATAGTGGCCATAAAAAATACTCCTTTATTTAATTTTCAATTTGTATAAATTCTTGTAAATTCTTTTGAATGAAATTATTTATTTTTTCTATAGTAGTTGGATAAATATTTTCGAATATTACATAAAGCGATTCAAATGATGCATGGAGCTCTTTGTTATGATTTAATTCATCACGAGTAATAGAAAAATTCTCTAATGTAATAGGGTGATTATGTCGTTTTAGTTCTTGTTCTATTCTCTCAAGGAGTAAAATAAAGGGTTCATCATCAAAATACTTAAAACATGTTTTGATAGCTGCCCAACTTTTAGGTTGAGCCATGAAATAAGCACTCCACCAATAAAATTCGATAAGAGATTCACTAATATGGGTATAATAAACATTAAACATAAATAATGCTCGTTGGCCTTCTGTGAGTTCCTCATAAAAATGTTCTTTCACACCGATATTCGCTTCGTCGGACATTCTTACCTTAAAATTATTAATAAGTGGCTCGAAGCACCTTTCACATAAAGTGGAGCAATTGAAATCAAAATCCTCTTCCTTTACCTTTATTATCAAAATAATCACACTCCTTCCAAATAATATAACATTATGGCATTGGAATGTGCAGCGTTATTTACATACATTTTGGATTGTTATTAGTTTTGTATACTGCTAAAAGGGCAAAAATTAAAGCATTAGTTTTAGCCTCAACAAATAAATTTATTGTAAAAAAATGGTTAAAATATTTGTGGCGTTGTATAATTAAGTAAAAACTAAACAGAGCGGAAGTGGGAAGAAATGAAACAAATTATTGCATTAGGAGGAGGAGGCTTTTCAATGGTGCCTCAAAATCCTTTATTAGATACATATATTTTACGGCAGTCTAACAAAGCTAATCCTAAAATTTGCTTTGTCCCTACTGCAAGCGGAGACTCGGAAAACTATATTGCAAGTTTTTATTCTTTTTTTGACTCACAACCATGTATTCCGACGCACCTATCACTTTTTTCTCCACCTACGCGAGATTTAGAAAGTTTTATTATGGAAAAGGATATCATTTATGTTGGGGGAGGAAATACTAAAAATCTTTTAGCTTTATGGAAGGAATGGTCGTTAGCTAGCATTTTTAAAACTGCTTGGCATGAGGGAATTCTTTTAACAGGTATTAGTGCTGGCTCAATTTGTTGGTTTGAGGAAGGAATAACAGATTCATTCGGTGGAGAGTTAGAGCCGATAAAATGTTTAGGGTTTCTTCCAGGTAGTAATTGTCCTCATTATGATGGAGAAATCAATCGAAGACCAGCTTATCATAATTTGGTGAAAGCGAATAAACTCTCATCTGGAATTGCCGTTGATGATGGAGTAGCCGTTCATTTTATCGATCGAGAAATTCATAAAATCGTTACTTCAAAACCAAATGGTAAAGCATATAAGGTCTCGTTGGATAAGGGTATCAATGAGGAAGAGTTAAATGTAGAATATCTAGGAAATTTAGATAAATAGTATAATACTTTCAAAGATCATTTCAAAGAATAAGCCTATTTTTCGAAGATATTATTCTTACTTTTCTGAAATTTTAATTTTTATTCGAAACAAAATAGGGTAATCAAACGTAAAATAAGAAGAGGGGGGATTTGAATGAAATATGTATTAATCGGTGTTTTCTTAACATTGTGCGGTGTTTTCATATAGATGATTTTGTGGGGAATGGAAAAAATGTATTTAGTTCCAGGTATAGTTGGCTGTATTTTCATTGTAATTTCAATGGTTTTTTCAGGCTCCATGGCCAGTGGGGATCGGATGAGGGCAAATTTTGCTACCGAAACTACAGAACATCGAGACGAACGTCATAAAATCACGATAAATTCCTTATACATGGCTTTACCAAATATTATTGTTGCGGTTTTATTTTATTATTTAAATTAATGATCAAGATTTTTGGAACCTTTAGTAATATGAAAAAAGCCTCTAATGAAGTTGTAAATCAAAAATAAAAGGTCACTCGGACAAAAGTGACCTTTTTGTTTAAACTGTAGTATGTTAGGCTGGTAAGTTATCCTACTATTACTATTGATGTTATTTAGCAATAGAGAGTATGGAATGATTGAATGTAACAATGATAATTAGCATTAACTTTTATTATTAAAAATCAGATTAGTAGTAGAAAACTTCATTAATAATTCATGAATGTTGCTCCGACAATAATTAAAAGAATAAAGAGGACAACAATTAGTGCGAATGCTGAGCCGCCGCCGTAACCACCGCCGCCACCGCAGCCGTATCCGCCGTAACCACCGCCATATCCTCCGTAACAGCCACAGTTACCATAATTTCCACCTTGGTAGTATCCCATAAAATATCCCTCCCTTCTACAACCTATAATATGTTCATGTGTAGAAAGGAGGGGAGGTATTCATCTAGATTTTACTCAAATTCGTTTTAAAAATAGGAAAATTTATCATGAGGAATTACTCCAGAAAAAGGGCCACCAACGCTAAAGGTTCCTCGGATTTTTGACGTTTTTTGCACATTACATATGATATTTAAATAAAAAACATTTTTATAGAATAATAAAATTGAAACCATTACAAATTTCAACCGTATATATTAAGGAAGATTTTCGGAGGTGTTTGTACTATGACATTTATCGGATGGGCTATACTAACTTTTTCAATTGTATGTTACTTACCTTTTTTTATATGGCTTTCTGCTAGTTATCTTAGAAATGGTGATCAATCAAAAAGAAAAAATAACTATTGGTTATTTTTAATGATAGCTGGATTATTAAATCCATTGAATTTATTTTTGTTTAAGATGAAAGATACATATTTCTTGGCAGTAATAGTCATTATCATTTTATTATCGAGCTTATACATGTTCTTCATCGTTCGGCAAGATAAAAGAAAAGCGATGGAATGATTAGCGAAACGTTTGAAAAAAATATTGCTACAGTACACAAAAAAGTATTCCCTTGAATGTAGACTAATTCAAGGGGATATTTAAAAAATCTTGAAAGTTCTTCGCTATCTAGAGGATTCGATTTTACCTCTGCTTTTTAAAATTGTTTCTGTTCTAATACCCGCGTTGAAAACAGACACTATCATAATAAAGAAAAATAGAATTTGAATGAACCTATCTGCTGTCCAATAGCCTAAATAATTCATAAATACAAGGATGACAAATAAAATAGCAGAAACAATGGGGGAATAAAGGTGTAATTTACGAAACATTTCATTTCCTCCTTTTTATGTTAATAAACTATATTCTAAGGTTAACATAAAAGGAGCCTAAGAAAGACTCTTTCTAAAGTGGTTTATTCATTATTTGTTTCAAGACCAAAGTTGCTACTGTGCCTATACATATACAAACTGCATAAATAATACCGCTAATGATACCAAAAAAATCTAAACCAAAAGGTAAAAGAAAAGTAGCAATACCTACTATGTATGAGAATAGTCCAAATAGCTTCGCTAGTTTATCTTTATCACCCAAAAAACTTTCTTCTTGGTAACCCGCAATAAGCCACAGTTTCTTTTTTATATGGGTAAGGTAACCCATAATAACAAAGATTAAAGCAAGAACTATACATATAATATATCCAGCAATCATTTTCGCCACCTCGCTTATTTTAAGACTAATAAATATACGAAAAAAACAAAAATGAGTTTTCCAAATTATTACTGAAGGTAATCTATTTCGAAGGTATTTCATCATATTAAACTGTAATGACTCTCACTAAGTATAAGTATAAAAATATTAAGGGAATAAAATAACAATGAAAGAGAAGTAAAAAAGGGTCACTCGAACCAAAGTGACCCTAAACCACAAACTAGGAGGGCAAAGCTAAGTTAGCTTTACACTACTATTAATATGATTTGGTAGCTATGTTTGTATAGTGAAATGCCGTGAATTAGATTAAAAAATAAAATCTATGGGTGATGTTTCAAAATTGTATCTCTGTCACTTTTTCTACATGTACTTTTTATGGACATATATGTAAAAAGCATAGAGGTATATCTACTAAAAACAATTAAGAAAGTTTGTTACTTAAAGCCGCTTGTAATACTACATTTGCAAACTCATGATCATTGATAACATAAAGTACTTCGTCCGGCTCAACCCAAATGCGCGAAATCGTTTCATGTTCTCGAAGAAACGGGAGACAGTCTTGAACTTCCATACAATAAAACATTTGATAACCGATTAACGGGTACTTTCCATCAGCTTTGAATAAAGGATTCTCTTCGTGGCTAACTTCAATTGCTCCTATATAGTTGATAGGACCCTTTACATAGCCTTCTTCAAATGCCTCTCTATGAAATGCTTCTTCAGGTGTTTCTCCATTTTCTATATGACCGCCAGGAAAGTTAAATCCTCGCCCGTCTACATGAACTAACAAAACATTCCCATTATAAAAACAAACTCCATGTACACTTGTTGCTTTGCTATAATCATGAATATTTTTATTTGGTAACCACGTAAGTTTATGATAATGTCCGCCCCAGTCCACATAAGGTTGGTTGTTCATATGTTGCCTCCTTTTTATGTAGGAAATCATTATATTTCCATTTTAGTTAATAAAAATATATATGTATCACCCTTTAATAAAGAAAAATACAAGTTTTAAGGGCCAGGGTCAATCTGGAAATAAAGCACAAAAGCCGGCGAGTGATGATGGGGGTTCATCAACTAAACAAAATACAAAAAGAGTCACATTTAACTAGGTGTGGCTTTTTCTTATGCATCTAATAGCTATAAAAAGAAACAATGGAAGTCAACTTAATGCCAGAGCACTAGGGTGCAGCGATATTTGACATCAACTATACGCAACGAAAGAGGTGGTACTATGCAAATAACAGATGGTAAATGGATTTTTGATTCTGAGGTGATCGATGAAATTGCGAACAAAATACAACGAGATGAGCAGGAGCGAGAGATGGTAAATGCTTTTGCACGTTATGCCTACCTTCGATACAAGCAAATTCGAGACAGTGTAAATCCTCGTAAATGTAGATATATGAGGATTGATCAAGTGCGTGAACAATTAAAATCAACAGCGAAGCTACGAATAGTGAGCAGTCGATTTTCTATTTCAGAAGAAGAAGTTGTTTATATCGTAGATTTTGTGAAAAAGTATTTGAAGTATGTTAAATAAATCAAAATCTCCCGGTCATAAAAATTAACCCGGGAGATTTTATTTGGTTGTTGATTCTCTTGAACGACAGGTAGGTATCTCGACTTTGAACATGCACAGCCTCTTAGGTTTGTAAAAAGGTCGAAAGGATATCATTTCTCATCTCTCCACACTATATAGTATGATAAAGTGTAGAATTAAGGAGCGTGAGAATATGAGATTCATTAAATTCCTTCTGGTTATTGTCATTGTCCTCGGTGCTATTGGCTATGGGGTTTATCATTATGGTGTGAAGTTTGCTTCCGAAAAAGTCGCTGATACAATTTCTTCAGAATTAGAGGAAAGTGGTCAAATGGATGAAATTAAAAATACGATTGAAAGCGACCCTCAATTAAAATCATTTATGGAAGAGGCTAAAACTGCAGATAGTAGCAAGTTACCGTTTTCAACAAAAGAAGAGGCGACAAAAGTAATCATTCAAAAAGTTGGCATTTCGGAGCTTAATAATATAAGAACAAAAGTACAAAATGGTTCAATGACGAAAGAACAGATTATTCAAGAGATGGAAGGGAAATTAACAGACGAAGAAATTTTGGCACTAAAAGTAATCGTCTATAAAGAATTATATAAATAAAACGTTTACAGACTATAAAAAGTAAAACTACAGGACATGCAATTGTTGCATGTCCTATTTTTTTGCTTTCTAAAGTGATTATAAAGAAAATATTTGTCCCTTATTATGTGAAAAACCTGTATATAAATGAGAGAGGTATCTCATTTTTTTAAAAATTCAAAGAACAGGAGGGGCATCATGGCTATATTCAGGGTTCGTAAAAAGGAGAATTTTGTTGTGTTAGACAAAGGATTTTTGAATGACATCCGTTTAAGCTGGAAAGCAAAGGGTTTGCTTGCTTATATGTTGTCATTGCCAGATGATTGGTCATTTAGTATTTCTAATTTAGCTACTAAGAGCAAATGCAGTCGTGAATCCACGGCTAACACTATAAAGGAGTTAACGAAAGCGGGCTATATTCATAAGATGCAGATCAGAACAAACCACGGAAAATTCGGGGAATTGGAGCTGTCCGTGTTCGAAACACCAAGAGCTGAACCGTATAGTAAAAAGCCAATAACGGTTAATCCGTCACCGGAAAAACCGATGACGGAAAAATCGCCACTACTAAGTAATAATAATTCATTAAATAATAATGTACTAAATAATAATGATAATGATAAAAGGGGTCATTCCAAAGGTGAAAACCTTGTAAAAACACAAACGGCATTCGAGTTTTATGAGCAAAATGGGTTTGGTTCTCTAGTCGTTCATGTCACAAATAAAATCGATCATTGGATTAATGATCTGTCAGAAGACCTTGTTATACATGCCATGAAGTTAGCAGTAGAAAACAATGTGCTTCGTTGGAATTACGTAGAAAAGATTCTACAAGATTGGAATAATAAGAACGTTACATCCATTGAGGAAGTAGAAGCGGACAATCTGCAATTTGCAGCTCAAAAACAACAACGACAAAAGCCTACTAATCGATCTACCCATCAAAAATATAAAGAAATTGTCCCTGAATGGTTCCATCAACGACGTCAAAATGACAGTGATCTAGAAGATGATCAAGCTATTGATTTTGAAGCTGAGCGTCAAAAAATCTTAGAAACATTAAAGAACTTAACAGCGAGTGCAAAGTAAATAATGTAAATCAAGTTCATCGCTGTAAGATGACAATTTTGTCAGCTAACTGTCATGTCCCGAGATTTAAGGTAGTGAAGTGGTGATCTATACTCTTTTGTAACGATACGATTTCGTTAGAAAAGAGGAGGCAGAAGAAATGAAGAAGATGAAATTCATGGTGATGACAATATTATTCGCTACTTTCTTAGTTGGTTGTGGTGAAAAGGGAGCTTTGATAGAAAAAGACTACTATGTCCAAATTAACGAGGAACAAAAAACGCCTAATAGTAATGGACAATACGTATATACAATAGAAGGATATGATAAGGATGGAAATGAAAAAGTGGTAAGTTTTTTTGCTGAAAAACCTTTTGCAAAAGGAACTATCTTACGTGTCCCAAGAAGCTTAGAAGGATACACGGGGGAACCCCAAGTAATGCATGGGAATGAGTTGCCAAAAAATATTAAAGAGAAATTTAATAGGAGTTAAATCCAATTTTTTAAGCGAGAAATGAGGACAACTCAAAAAGAGGGACCTGACTTATATCGTTTGAGCAGGTCCTTTCATATATAGATGAATACCTGATTTTGCGTCATATGGTACTATGAAATGGAAGGTTACTATATGCAAAGGGGCATACTTATGAACGCACATTTTAATTTTACGGATTTCCCCGTATTAGCAACGGGACGTTTTATATTGCGAAAAGCACAGGAAAGTGATTGTTTTGATCTTTTGGAGCTTTATTCAAATGAAAGTGTTGTGAAATACATACCATTGGAACCTTTTAATTCAGTGGAGGATTCAAAAAATGAAATGAATTGGTATGAAAAAATTTACGAAGACAAGAGTGGCTTACGATGGCTTATAGAAGAACCTACAACTAAAAAAGTAATCGGAACATGTGGTTTTTTAAATTATGAAAAGGCTCATAATCGTATAGAGATTGGGTATGATTTAATTCCTTCTTACTGGGGGAAGGGTATAATGAAAGAGACGTTAAGTAGTATCATCCATTTTGCTTTTACTAAGATGAACATGAATAAAATAGAAGCAAAAGTCGATGAGCATGAATTTGAAAAAGGAAAGTATGTAGATTTAATTAATTTTTCCATTTTGAAAAGGGACTATCTGTAATTTATAGCCCTGTTGATTTAATATTGTTTTTACATTTAACCTCAAGTATGGACTACTTACTTGAGGTTAAAATTTAGCTTTAATCTTAATGGAAATGGGGTGCACGTTATGCTGAAATTTATCGGCTCTGGAAGTGCGTTTAATACGAAATTAGGTAATAATTCAGCTTATTTTAAAGCAGGGAATCAGATGTTGCTGATTGATTGTGGTAGCAATATTTTTCACCGCATTAAGGAAAATAATTTACTGGAAGGTATAGAACACATCCATGTATTGATCACGCATACTCATGCAGACCATGTTGGTAGCCTTGCTGATTTAATATTTTATAGCTATTATTGCCATGGCGAAATGGCAAAACCGAATGTTTCTGTTTATGCCGTTCATGATGTGAAAATTGAAGAATTGTTGACCATGAATGGTATTAGCCCAGAAGTTCATTGTTTCACAAAAAAATTTCAATCAGACACAAAGTACTCACTGAATTTCTGTAACGTACTTTTTGAAAGATCTAGTCATGTGAAAGAGATCCCTTCTTATTCCATTGAATTATGTATAGATGACAAACTTATCTATTATTCGGGAGATACAAATAGCCTAAAAGCATCTTTACGAACTCCGCATAAATCGGGTAAGATCTACGATTATGTTTACGTTGATACTTGTAAAGCTGATTATGAAGGCAATGTACATTTATCATTACGAAAACTTAGCGAGTTAGTTCGTTCCGATTTACGTCCAACATTTTGGTGTATGCATTTAGATGAGGGCTTTGACCGTCAAGAAGCTGAAATGTTAGGGTTCAATGTTGTAAAGAACGAATTTTAAGGAAAAAAGGGGAGCGATTTATGGAAATTGATTTATTAGTAAGTAAGCCACAGCATATAGAAGATGTTGCAGAAATGGTCTACAAGGAATTTGTTGTACCAACTAGCAGTAAAAAGACATATGAAGAAGTTGTCGAATTTTTTAAAAGAACATATGTAGATGAATTTCCAATTACTTTTATAGCAAGTGTAGATGGTCAATGTGTAGGAACAGTCTCTGTATTTGAAAATGATTGGAAAGAAAGACCTCAATTTAAACCTTGGTTAGCATCTTTATTTGTAGAACCTTCATATCGAAGTCAAAAAATAGGTTTTTATTTAATCAAAGCTTTGCTAGAATATATGAAAAAAATAGGTTATACAAAAGTAATTTTAAAAACAGAAAATGCCGCAGTCTATTATGAAAAAAGGGGCTGGAAGCGTATTGAAACAGTGTTAGATGAACAAGGCGACCATATCGATATTTTTAAATATACACTATTGAATGTTGAGTCCAATTATTAAAAAGCTATCCAATCTTCGGCAGTCTGCATAATAATTTAAGGCATGCATCGTTATTCTTCGCCAATTAATTTACTTTACAACATAAAAAGCTGTAGCGTATGACAACGCTACAGCACAGAATTGGTCTTGCCCTGATAATGGCTGAGCCATTAACAGCATTATAACACAACGTACGATAAATCAAAGTTCTAATGAGAATTTATTTCAATGAATTGAATACAACGTTGGATAGCTGACACAATTGAGTTTTAAATAGCTACTCTATTATTGTTTCAGTAAAATTTTTTCGACCAGGATTCACTTTATTTACGGTAACATTTAATTTACTGATTGTATTTTCTGTTAAAGGAATCTTTCCATCTTTCTGTATTTTTTTCCACATTTTCACGTCTTTTCGATATACATGCTCTGATAAACGGAAAACATCTACATTTAATTTTAAGCCCTCTGCATATGATTTTTTTATATCTGTTTTTACCGAACTAATAATACCTTTTCTTATTTCTTCAGTATTTATCTTTCCTTTGAAACCATTAATGATTGCATTTAATTTTATATCGACTTCAAATGTTACTTCATTGTTTTTTACAATTGGTTTAATTTCCGTACTTAACTTTTCTAAATCAACTGTTAAGTACTCTTTTTCTTTATTGTCTAATTTAAAGGTTACATCTCCTCGAGTTGTTTTAGGAAACATCCATTGGATCCCTCTCGCATCCCCATCATTTAGAAAACCTTTAAAACCATCCTTTGAAACTACCGCGAAACCTGATAATGCAGTTTCCGTTGTTGGCTCATTGGCCGTCTCCCAGTTTTTGTTGATTGTAACTAATGGAATATTCACTTCATGACCCGGTTCATTTAATTGGATAATTAATCTTCGTAAATCAACAGGCTCTACATAAGTTTGTAGTTCTTTTGTATGCAGTGGATTACTTAGTTTCGAAGCTGTTGGTGCTTTATTTAAAACCGGTGTGATTAAAAGAATATCTTTAATAGGTTCCTTTGTACTAAAAGCTAATATTTGATATCGTGTTTCCCGATGACGTAAAAAGCTGTCAACAACAGGAATAGAATTCGCATCTTTTAAGGCGTCCTCTGAGAACAGAATAAAAGTCATATGTCCCCAGAATACTTTTTGGTCGATAGAGCGATATAATTTGAAAAAGGCTTCTTCCATCGTTTTACCTTTAGCAAAGCCAATCTCTGTAGGTGCAGCTTGAGGAGTAGGTCCTTCCGATTTAGCTACATTCGCAAAATTGACAATTTGCATATATACTTCATATTGACCATCTTTATAATCGATACCAATTCCATCAACATAATACATTCTTTGCGGTTCTTTAACATCCCAACATCCAGAAAGCAATAGTACAGTTGCTAAGCTTACGATTAACGTAATTTTTTTTTTCATTTTTTGATCCCTACTTTTAGAAATTCCTGTGTAATTTTGAGGACTTAAGAAGTTTTGTTTATAGTTTGGACAAAAAATTAGAGGATTATAAGTAATGAAAAACTTAGGATAGCTGCAATTAGCCTTTAAAATAAAAGACCAGGACTCATTTCTATAATGAGACCTGGGCGTGTGTGGAAAATATTATATCCCGCAATAATGTAAAAAAGTAAAGCGGAAGGTTATATTCCTTTATTATCGCGAATTTCTATAATGGTTCCTTCAGGTGCTTTTAATTTACAAAGCTGACCATTTTCAACTTTATAAATAATTTCACCATTTTTACGAATAAAACGAACGTTCATTTCCTTTAATCGTGCTACTTCTTGAAGAAGATTATCAACCCATAAACAAAAATGTACAATACCTTGAGCATTTGAATTGCATGCTTCAAGATCTTCATCAAATTTCCCAGTTTGGAGTTCTATATAAAAGGTTCCAAGCTTTAACCATGTATTAAAATGTCTATCGTGGAAATCCGGCGACTCCTGTACTATTTCAAAACCTATTACTTCTGTGTAAAAATTTAAAGATTCTACATATGTATTCGTTTGGATGCAAATGTGATGCACATATTTTTCAACCATAAAGTACTTCTCCTTTTATTGAAGCTGCTCTATCAATCAGTTATTGCTAAATGATACCAAAATTGCTTATTACTGAAGAAATAGCGTAACATTTAGCTTTCATTCGCACAAGTATAATTTGCGACAAAATGGATAATTTATATATCGGAGGTGATAATTTTGACTAACAAAAAGCGCAATACAAGTGAAGAAGAAGTAGAATTTGGAGCAGATTTAAGCCCTGACGATTTAGATGTGCGTGAAGAAAATGAACTAACTAAAGAGCAAATGAACAATGCAAATCATGAAAAACAACAACAAGAAAACACTTCCCAAAGAAGTAATAAAAAATAAAGAAGACGCATATAATTTTCTACCACAATCTTTTGGTTGTGGTAATTTTGCATTCATTCATATACATAGCTGGGGAAAATTTAAGAGGGGATAAAACACAATAAAAGGAAGAAAGGACAAATAGTATGCCAACTAAATTTAAAATTGAACGCCCGCTTATTCCAAATGAATTGCCTCAAGGAACTTTTGAAGACGTTTTTTATGATGAAGAACCTTATCTATCGCATCAATTGATCACGAATACAAGTAGAGAGAATGATCATATTGCCCGTTTAATTGTTTCCAAAGTACGGTTTCAAAAAGTATCTCTGATTCACTCGAATTTCAATAAAATTGATATGATGGATGTAATCTTTGAAAACTGTGACTTATCTAACTCAACATTTAACGAAGGGATTATCCATCGAGTTACGTTTAAAAACTGCAAACTGTTAGGTGTTGATTTCTCAGAGGCCCATTTAGGAAACGTTTCTTTTGAAGGATGTATCATGAATTTATGTAACTTTGGCTTAGCAAGATTGAAACAAATTTGTTTCGATCAGTCATCATTACGTAGTACAAACTTTTACGACTGTCAATTTAAAAAAGTGAAATTTAAACATTGTAACATAGATGAAGTTGATTTTAGCGATACACCGCTTAATGATGTGGATATTAGTACGTGTACATTTGAACGCTTAAATGTAACGATAAAAAATTTAAGTGGCTGTGTGATTTCTACTGAACAAGCAATTGGCTTTGCTGAATTGCTAGGTTTAAAGGTTAAGCGATGATGAGTACTTAATTAAATCAAGCCTGGTCTTTTGGAGTATGCGGATTGAAAATGATTAGCCTCTCCGTTATAAGGAATGAGAAACGAAAAGATGAATTGCTAGAAATCGGAAAACAAAATTCCATCCTATTGTAGAGACAAGACAAATGGATGGAATGAACAATCGACTAAGTGATATCGAAAAAAATTTAAAAGAAGTAGATTAAAAACAAAACGGCTATAATCATCTCGATTAAACGCCGTTTTTTCATGTGCGCGCAATAGTATTTGAAGCCGAACACATGAAAGGGTCACTATTCAAGTGACCCTGAACAAAACTATATGGAACTAGTGAACTTATAGGGTTTTTCAGCTTTAATTGAGGCTACTTCGCCGCACTTTTGACACAGCGTAAAAATAAGTGAAGAACCATTTGAAAAAAATTTGTCAACTGGTCTTAAAGCAGCATAGCCATCAAGTTTCCCTTCAGAAAATGAATCATTACCACAAGCTTTACAAATCAATTTGTTGTTGTCCATAATATCACCTCAGTATGTAATATGTGTAAATTATAACATAAAAAAGGATAGTGTTTTATAAACAACCAGCTAGGGAAAAATGGGGAACAGAATAATTTCTTAATAAAGCATCTTTGGCGGAAATAGGATTTTGTGAAACTTATTTAAACTCAAGCCGTAGTACTAATAAAGAAAGGAGGGAGCAACTTGAAAAAATACCTATTATTCGCATTGTTTTTCGCGGTAGCATTTTTAGTATTGCAAGTATTATCAGGGATGCTATTAACAATGTTTTATACGCCTAGCAACCAATGGGTAGAGGCCTCGGCTTTACCATCGCAAGTGATGTTTGGAAATACTAGCTCAATTGCGCCACTTGTTATATCTTTAATCGCGTTGGTCATTGCTTTTGGTAGTGTTAAGCTAATCAAAAATAAGGCTGTGCACTAATAAAGGGGAGGGGGGGCTTTCTCCCTTTTATTAGTGAAATATTGCAAGTCCATAATATTAGGTATAGTTCAAATAGCTTTTTAAGAGTAAGCCTTTCAAACATCTGTGAAGGGTTTTTTTAACAGCCGAAATGAACGAATACTAAGTTCTTCAGTATTAATTGCATATGTATCAACGAATTATACCACGCAAAGTGTAAAATAGAGAGCAGCATCAAAGATGTTGGAGATATTGAATTGATTATCGGAACACCTAACTATTTCTTTTCATACTTTTTACTATCCCACGCCCAATTTATGAAAGCATAAAAGAATACAAAGAATAAGGCAAAGAGGGAATTTTCAAGTAAAGCCCAATTACCATGTCTAAAATAATTCCAAATCGTTTTAAATAAAAACATTGTTACAAAACAAAAGATATATATGTATTTTCTTGTAAACGGCATTTAAGCCACCTCTGTATATGTAAATATTAACATAAAAGAAGATACAGCGTTTTTCCATAGATAAAAGAATCGAAAGGATGGTACAGAAATGGCCACTCATTTATGAGTGACCTTCTTAGTGATATCCTTAATACTCGTGTTAAATTTTGTTCCAAATGACCATAAATTGTGCTGCTTCAGATTCGAGCGCAATTAGATGATCTTCAGTAGAAGGTTCTTCTGAAATTAATCGTCCTTTTTGGACGTTTAAAATTGCCGGTTTTATATCTGGTGAATGCTCTATGGTGAATTCAGATTGATTTAATAATGTCAAAGATGAACGGCATTTATTTTTATCAATTCGTTCGTCCTTCCCTTTGAAATATAGCTTGATTAAGTGTGGAACACCATCAATCTTTAATCCGAGTTCTGGTGATGAGCGAACAGTTAAATATTCGCTATACCAATTGGATTTGCCTGGTTCAAACCATTCAATTTCTTTATTTTTAATAAATTTTAAATGTGCTTTCACTGCTTCTAGGTAATTTTTTTGTTTTGTTTGAGAAGCCTTTTCAGCAAGATCAAGCAAGTAATCGTTACTAAATTTTTTCTCGTGAAATTTTCGGATACCATCCCGTAAAGGCTTCCAGTAATCAAAAGCTGGATTGTATTCATCTTGATATTTTATTTGTCTAACCATTGAGGTTTTACCAGTAACGCCTTTGAAAGTAAAGTCTGTAAATTGTGTAAGACCGATAGATACTTTTTTTGAAGACATTCATAACAGCTCCTTTTACAAATTAAACGTCAAACGATTGTATTCACAACAATTCAAAGCCATTTATCAAAATGATGAAAGCCTAAATTATGCATCTGTTTTATTTTCTCTGGACTGAGAAAGGGGCGTAGCTACATGCAAAATTGCTAACCACGGTAGCGGTTGCAAAGATGTATGGAATGGAGATTTTATATGATGTATTTCATTAAAATAATGGATTATAGAAGATTATAGTAGCGATTGAACGATTATATGACAGGATTCGTAGTTTAGAAGCATGTTAGTTAGAAAATTGATGACATGGAAGTGGATAGGGTCATTAATGGCCTGCAACAGTAAAAGGTGATGGAACGAGTGATCCTTAATGAGTGGTATAAGTGATGGATCCAGAGGTTAGCCGAGATATGGGTTAATCTTTATAGCAATAAAAAGGCTGCCTAACAGTTACCTGTTAAACAGCACATGGATATTGTAAATATAAAACAAAAAACAGGAAAAATCAACAAATTTTTTAGCTTTTTTTTGCTTCTGTTAATTGATTTGCAAAGCATGACTGGAGATGAATATTCTTACCAGTAAAAATGTCAGTCATTGCGTCAACAATTTATAGCAGTCAACAATCACAAGAACAATGTAACTTCAACAAAGTGGCGGCGTGGACGTCGAAATTTGACGTGAATAAATGATTGAAGTTCCATTTTTAGGAATGATAGAATAAGTGTTATAGAGAGAATAAAACAAATGAGTTTAGTAACGTAACCATAAAATTGTCTAAAGAGACTAGGTTCATCAGACAGTCACTATCTTTTATTTTGACAAAATAACCAGATACTAAGTGAGCTAAGAATGGAAAAAATCTATTAAATTGGAGGTTAGTTCTATGCCCTTATTCAAGTACGGAGTGTTAAAAGGTAAAGTTGTTGACGTGAGACCTGTGGATTCATTTGACAAAACCCCTCATTACCAAGTGCATGTTCGGGCAACAAAGAAGGACAAAAACGAGGAGAATTATAGGATTGCGATCAATGTTGCCTCAAAGGTAAAGCCATCAGAAGTCCTGTATTTTGTGAGTGAAGATTTTAACTCGAGTCAAATAACAATTATTCCTGATTTTGAAGAAGGATTTACAGAGGTTACTAGTGAAAATCATGAAATTGCATTGGATTATATTCGTGGTAGCTTATTTGATCCGTCAAAAATGATACCTCTCCCTGCAAAAGAAAATGGACCAGACAATGACTTAAATGAAAAAGTGAATAAGTATATGCAAGAGGCTATGACTAAAAAAGCTACCGTTTACGCTTACGGTGAAAAGTTTAAAAATGAAGATAAAGTAGATAAATATTTCGGCTTTTCTCCAGGCAGAGGCATTCATGATATTCATATGAATCAAGGGAATAGTAGTGATTTTAGGAAAGACGATGGGATATGGCAAGATGGTGGTGTCCTCATTCATTTTGAGGAGGAAAACAGATGGGTTGGTATATTCCTTGCTTTCCAATCTCAGTCTTGGTGTACTGATGACCATGGACATGCTACGAAACCAGTTAGTGTATGTAACCATACCAATAGAAAATCAGCGATAGAAATTTGATTGCGAAGAACACTTTAGATAGCCCAGAAACTCAATTAAATTTTGAGGCTGGGCTTTTTATATTTGCAATGTTTAGATTAATAATTATGTTTTTAATAGTATTTGACAAAAAGCAAATGGAAAGGGGCTATTCCTTTTCTACACGTTACGTCAAATGCTCATACTTTTTATATACTATACGAAAAGAAGTAAACGCAGCATAAGCTAGCGTTATTTTTTATGCCCTTCACAGATAATTGTGGAGGGATTTTATATTGCAAATAATAAAATGAAGTATGAATGATTGAATGTTTACAACGTTTTTTAGAATCAGATAGTTCAACGTCAATAGATATACTTTAGCGTTAATTTTTCAGTGTCAGTATAATGGATTAAAAAGATAAAGTTCGTTTTCTGAATATTTTGTAAATTTACTCCTGTTGCCAGAACCGCAAGAGATTAGTGCATTGTATGTATTGTTTATTGGATTCTCAATCATTTTAAATTAGTAATGATGAAAAGTGCATAAATCCATTTATTGATTTTTTCAAAGGCATAATCCAACGAGAGGAGAAATGAGAAAATGACTTATATTATAGAACAACGCTTAATGTCCGGATTGCCGAACTTTGCTTTAACTGCAGTTAAATATGTTATTGCTCATGAATCTGGCAATTCGAATAATAATGGACCGAATGCTTTGGAAAATGAATTAGCTTTTATGAATCAAAATAAAGCAAATGCCTTTACTTCTCACTGGGTAGGCGGTGGTGGACGGATCGTGCAAGTCGCACCAGTTAATCGTGTGCAATATGGCTGTGGTCCTATAGGTAATCCGCTTAGCTATGCACAAGTAGAGTTGGCTCGAACAAATGATAAGGAACAATTTAAAAAGGATTACGCTGCTTATATTTGGTTACTAAGAGAACTTGCAAAAGAGGCAGGTTTACCTATTGTACTTGATAGTAGTGACAATGGTATTAAGTCGCATCGTTGGGTCACAGATACTTTAGGCGGTACAACGCATAGAGATCCATTTCCGTATTTACAAACCATGGGAATCACAGATGAACAATTCAAACTAGATATTAAAAATGGTTTGGATCAACAACAAACAGATAAGGATGATGACATAATGCGATTTACAAACGAAATCACAAAAGCAGCAGTTCGTGATTATATTAAACAATCGGTAGATAAAAAGCTAATTGATAAGTCATGGTTAGATAAATTTGACCAAGGAGCTTTGACAGGTGGCGATTTTGAAGGACTAAAAATCATCATTAAACAGCGCGGTGGCTAACAGCAAAGCCCAGGTACTCAAGTAATTTTGAGCCTGGGCTTTTAAAAAAGGAAATAGACATAATCGTCTATCTCCTGATCCATAGCTTTTAATTTTGCTTTATGTTTTGCTTTTGGAATCGAGTGATACTGCTCGTATCGACACATTCTACATGAGCAATGAACTTTACCTTTGCTCAATCTGCCGCGTTCAGGCATATATTCACTTTCTCTTAACATAACGTCTTTTAAAATGGTCCATTTCCTTCGAATAATTCGCTCTCTCTGATGGCGAATATAAGCTTTTGAACGATTTTTCATAAATATCAGCTCCCTTGAGAAACCCAAGCTTGCATGGAGGTCAAGGGATTTAACGGCACTCCCTACAAGCTTGGCATGTAGCTGATATATTGGATTAATTGATTCATAGGTTCATTCCTTTATAAGAAAAAGCCGCAGCGTCTTCACACGCTACAGCTTCGAATTGGTTATGCCCTTTGATGGTGTTCACGACATTATTATACCACAAAGCAGGAGGGAAACCTATGTTGAAAGGGCAAAAAAAGGTAACGAAAGAAAATTTAATGCAATGAATTGAAGAAGGAAGCAAGGGAAGTTGATTACTATAGCTACATTGGTGCTAAGACAGCTATGTATGTGGTTGAGTAAAGAAAGTGTAGGTACGAATGATTCAACAGGCGATTGATAGTCAGTGGTGCTTTTTATATGTATCAAAATCCTATTACACAGTTAACCATTCTCAGTCTATGATTAACCCAGAAGGTGGTGGTAAAAGGTGGGTAGGAATTTAGAACAGATTAATATAAATTTTTGTGAACAAAACGGAGATGTAATTATAACGTATGACATCAACGACTCTCTAGCGGCTTTAATTCCGAACGTTGGTGATGTAGTAAATATTGATGGAAATTACAGGGCAGTGAGTGAAAGAGCTTTTACTTACAGTCCTAGAACTATCACAGTTACAATCTATTTAGAAGAATTATAATTGGGATTTTCAAACTCATAATGAGTAGTGGATCATCATTGCATATAACGTATTAACTAACAGCAATGCCCAGGTATTCAAATTAATTTTGAGCCTGGGCTTTTTTGTATTAATTCTTCAAACGGTCTATATTTTGTTTGAGCATATTCTGTAGATGCATTGGTTAATAGCTTAATTAGACATCTTTTAAAACAGCATCTATTAATCGTCGATCTGATTTATATTTTGCTCGGTTTGGTTGACCTTCTACTCTAAGTATATCTAATGTATTTAAGTTAGCTATAACAGAGAAAAGAGTACCAAATTGTTGTTCTTTTAGGTTTAAACAAACATGACCCTTGGTTTCCGACATAATTGATTGGGCAATGGTAAGTTCCATATAATGTACGTTGTGTTTAAGACGAGTTTCTAATGTTTCGAAGCGTTCTTTTGATTTGCTCCAATTCCAACTTTCAGTTAATGATGTACTTTCGTGATGATTTGTACAATGAATGTAATTATTAGTAGGAAGGCGTACTTGATAACTATTAGGAGTAACCTCTACAACTGCCATATTCCCTTGAGGATCTGCTAACAAATAGTTATTTGCCACCGAACTCGGGAATCTTTTTAACACGTCTATTCCTTCATCTACCGTACAACAATTTTCTAAAATATATTTAACAGCAAAATAAAAATTCAGTCCTGGTTTAATTCCATCATGAGGAACGGATGAAATCCCTACAAATAAACCGTGTTCGTTTATCCCATCAACTTTTCCAATAAAGCAATCCGATTGCCCGAGGTATTTATTTTTATCATCAAAACAAACAAGTGAGGACTCAGTAATATTTTTAAGATTAAAGAGCATATCATAATTTCGGCCAATAAACATTTCTTTTCCGTTATAGGCGGAGAAAATACTACATTGACCTGCCAATTCAAATACGCCTATACTTAAGAGAAACGAGCTTACTTCTTCAAAAGAAGAGTGACAACCTTCAGCAAATCCTTGTATTTCTTTCACGATATGGGGATCAAAATCTGTAAGAATTTGTTTGCACGACTCCCCATATATTAATTTTTCTTCGGTTACTTTCGGAAACCTAAAACCATTTTTATAAAGAATTTCAGCATAATGCTTTCCTGCCTCATAAGAATTTCCTTTTAATCTCGGATGATACATCGTAATTCCCTCCATTTATTATATGTATGTAACAAGAATAAACTCTCCAGTAGGGGGAGAGTGTACCCTGTATATTTTTAGATAACTCTAAACGTAAAGACCCAGGCGCTCATGAAAGTGTGAGTGCCTGGGTCTTTTATGTATATTAGTCATATGGTCTGTATTGTTCTAACGGACCCAATCGAGCTTTTGATATTTCCAGCAGCTCAACTGCTTCGGATGCAGATAACAATTCTTCATTTAGAAATTCAAGAAGTTCTTCAGTTAATCCGAATGTGTATTTTATTTACTCATATGAAGAAGGAGGGGGGAACCTCCTTTGAGTGACTTATTTTTTATTTACCGGTACAACTACTGTTACTTTTTCCCCAATAAATCTGTTATCTTTTGAAGTACTATCAAATACAAATTTTAATTCTTTGACACCTTCTAAACCGTCTTCACCTAAATCAAAAATAACCTCACCTTTTTGAATTACTTTTCCAATAAATTCAGATTCAAAAGAGGAAATCATTACATTTGAATCAATTTGACGTTTTGTATCAGTGATCATTTTAGTTGTGCTTGGATGGAAATCAACAGTATCGTCAGATAAATTTTCTCCGGTAATAGAGAGGATTAGTACATTTGTTTCAGCTGCTGTTTCAATTAGTTCAGGATTTTGTGCAACTAGTTTAGCTGTTTTCATTCCATCGATTGAAAATTCAACATCGGCACTTTTATATTTTTCATTTGGCACTTCATATAAATCAGTGATTGTATATGTACCTGCAAAATCATTTTTCACTACATCACCAACATTTGCTTCTGTTAAATTATCTGCTTTATTTGCTTTGCTTTCTTCTTTGATTTCAATGTTTGTAGAACCTGTTACAGCTGTTTCAAGAGTAGCCGCAAACTTAGCAAATTCATTATCTTCCATATCACCATTCATTTGTAATAAAAACAGTCCACTTTGGTGAGTGTGAGAATAAAACATAGGACTTGAATTTCCTAATTCATCATAGTAACTCTTTGCTTTTTTTAGATTTTCTTCATTATCGAATAAAAATAATCGACCACCTGAATCATCACCAAGTGAAGGAATTAAAATTCGTTTGCCTTCTTTTCGGATGTTTCCAAATTCATCTTTTGGTAAATCTGAAACTTCACCTAGCTCTAGACCATCATCTTTAAAATGTTTCAATACGTCATCAACTGTTTTCGCCAGAACTTTTTGTGGTTCTTCAGCTTTAGTACCATTCTCTTTTTGTGGCTCTTCCTTAGCTTTGTCATCTCCACAACCAGCCAATCCTAAACTTAATACTAATGCTGCACTAAAAATTAATTGTTTCTTCATATATTAAAACCTCCCTCGATATTACTATTCTAGGCAATATTAGGTAAAAAGTACATATTAAAAAACAAACAATGGTTATTAGTCAGAAAAGTCGCGTTGAAATCATTGCAGAGGATGCAACGGAATTGTCGCCGCTTGTAGTTGAAGCGAACGCAAACCCTAAAAAATACTTAGCTTGTATTGTTAAACCACCATCGCGCTTTTACTTAGTTGGAGAGGAATACATTATCACTGAACCAAGCGACAATGGCTATTACACCGTATTTTTAAAATGTCGTCCAGATAATGCGCTAGTAGGTTCGTATAAGACGAAATATTTCGATATTATCGCACTTTTTGAAAAGCTCGAAGTGATAGAGATACCCGTACAGAAAATTGAAGTAGAACCTGAAATAAAAGAATTACCTCGGGATCGGTGGAAACAGATGGATTTATTTGGTTTTTGATAGATTTTGTTAGGAGGATATCTGATGAATCAGCTAAGTCTATTTCGTGAAATCATTATAGACAATTTTGCAGGAGGTGTTTATCAACGACGTTCGAAAAGCAAAGTAAATAACAGATTGCAACTCATTGTACTTGAAGACTAAAAGGAGGAACAACAAAATGCAATTCTTTGATTTTTACAATCCATATTTCACGTTAATTAAGGCCGAAAACGAGGAACAAGCAAAGAAAAAATATATAGAGTTGGTAGCTGATGAGGAGGGCGACTTAGAATTTGTTGAAATAGAAAGAAATCATGCAATCGTTAAGTTTAGCCAAACAAAAGGTGAGGATGGAGAGTTGGTACCTGCTAATGAAATTTTAGAACAATTGCAGAGTGACCAACCCGAATTGCTGATAATTGACAGAAACTTAACGTTACCAAAGGCAAGTGGTGGTACGAGTGATCCAGTACTTCTTAAGGTACAACGATGAGTATATTCTAATAATAAGCGAATTCGTGAGTACGAGATAAAGGTTGCTGAAGTACAACAACGTATTCCATTAGTAAATGGGGACAGAGAGAGTGAGGTGCTATAAAGGCTTTTAAACGGAGATAGTATGCGATCAATAGGTAAGCATATGAAATTATCTAGCACAACAATCTTTAGAGTCAGAAGCAACATTTTAAATCAGATGAAAAAGTAGCCAAAAGGCTACTTCTTTTTTTATCGATGTCTATTGTCTGAACTAATAGAGATAACAGAAATTGTAACTTTTATACGATTTCAAACAATGGTTGAATATTTGAATCTTTAGCGATATGTTCTGGATAAATAAAACCACCTTGATCACGTGGAAATTCAATTTTTATTTGCTTAAAACAGACATCTACGAACTCTGAACAAATATACTCGTCATTATCTTGGTGTTTACCAACATTTAAGCCAATACGTGCAACAATTTTAGCTATCTCAGCTTTGTCATAATTTCGATTTAATAATTTAATTGCACTTTCAAACATTTTATTAATTTCTTCTTTATCGAAATCAGGTTTATCAAAAATTTTATACCGGGCTACATAAATTTCTCCATTATATTTTTTATTACTATTTTCGTAATTTTCGAGATAATGGAAAAGGGGGATTGCCCTGACACCGTCGTCTTCAACACTTTCTAATATAAATACATCATTATTCCAATAATACAATAAACCTACATGGCTAAATATTGAATTAGAGGCCTTTTTTATTAATTCACTGACTAAATATCGACCACTACAGAAAAAAATATCACCATTTTTTATTTCTTTTATCGCTTCTTCGTAAGAAATTTGAGTTATTTCATTAAATTTAGTAGTCCCCACAATACATGTACTCCTTAACTCTTATGAATATTATTAAAATCAATGCATTTAATCGTTCATGTATTAATTTATCCAATAAATCACTAAATATGTAACTGATTTCAGATTTCATTCCTTTTGTAGATAAAGATTAAGATTAACAAATTAGTAGTAACAAAAGGAACGATTGTAAAACATGTACGATGTTTTGTTGTAGAAAAAATATGATGTAAACTTGGAGGTAGGTCGGTGCGGATAAGTATTTCCTTCCTTGGCATTTATAAAATCCTAAATATTAGGGAAAGACAGACCGACGACCGACCTGCGCTGGTAAAGTTAACAGCGAAGAAGAGCCAACGTGACCGGCCCATAATTTTTAAGAGATAACGGAAATGGCTAAATTTTATGATGAGAGGGAAGAGTTTGGTGTGGTTTTGAGAGTGGAAATTGTAGAATAAGATTCCAATTCGTTGACTCTTAAATTATTATTATGTAGGGGAGATATGATATCCTCGCCATCTTGTATCACAACGGAGGGCTATAATGACACCAGAGCATATTGTTAAGAAATTTTTTGAAGAAGTACGTTCAGGGAAAAATCCAGATTATGCAACTGAATTAATGGCAGAGCAAGTATCGGCACACCAAGTTATTTCTGAAGAGGAATTAACAGTTTTAAGAACGCCCAAAGATTATGCTGACCATGTAAAAGAAATGGTAGAAGTGTATGGCAATTTTTCATTAGAAATACAAGAATTCATGGTTCAAGATAATAAAGTTTATGTACGTTGGAAACAAGTTGGTACGCATGTAGAAGAGGTCGATGGATATCAGCCTACAAATCTTCCAGTTATTGAAATGGCAAGCGCAGTTTATAGAATTGAAGATGAAAAAATAGCAGAATATTGGATTCAAATTGATCGTGCTGGTATTGAAAAACAACTCAACCGCAATAAAATTAATTAACATCCTTCGGGATGTTTTTATTTTGCCCTGAAAAGTGAGTATCGAGCAGTTTCCAAGCGAAGAGGTTGGTTTGGCTATCGTCCGTACTCAGGACGGTACAAACGTTATAGATCGCAAATATACTCAAAATATCGCTGGTTGTAAAAAGTACAATGTGCCATTCGGTGTATACATGTATGTGAGGTTCAAAAACAATAGACAGTTAAGCCACTCATATGAGTGGCTTAACTGTCTATTTGCCCATTTGTTTTAATGCTTTATCCATTTGACGTTCGTTAGATCTCACAGCAGAACTATCTAATGTATCTACACCACGATATGTATATTTAGTGTTTTGATAGAAATCAAATGCGAAATTGTTAATTGGAGATTGTACTTCACCATAGAATCTGTTGATTACATTTGCTCTAAAGATATTACTTAACATATATTCTGCATTGTTTATATCAGCTACATAATTTTTACTTTTGTATTCAGTTATGATGTATTTTTCAAATTCTTTGATTTCATCTTCTGTAGAAGGGTAATCTTTTGCATAAAGCATAACTGCATCATATTTCTCTGTAGAAGTTCCGTTCATTGTAGCGATTTCTTTCACTTTGTTTTGCCAAGTTACGGCAACAGAAGCTGCTTGTTCTGCTTTTAAACGAGCTTCTTCTTCCGCCTTAACTTTCGCCTCAGCCTCTTCTTTTGCTTTCTGTTCAGTTAATGCTTTCTCCTCGGTTTCTTTTTTCTCACGTGTAGTTTTGTCTTCAGGTGCTTCTTCTTTAGGTTTTACAGCTGTTTCAACTTTTTCCTTTTCCTTAGATTTATCTGTGGATTCCGTACTATTAGTTGGTACCATTATAAAACCAATAATAAAGGCAACAATCGATATACCTAGCACGAGACCGCCTTTCATTTTCTTCTTTTTAATTAATCCTATTATTAATAGAATAAGACCAGCAAAAACTCCGAGTATACCTAAAAATACTAAAAAATAACTCATATTAAACACTGCCTCCTTCTATATAACTATAATGGAAACTGTAGGTAAAAGTACATACAAAAAAACAGACAACCGTGATTAGTTATCATATTCGTCAAGAAGACCTGGCCATATTACTTCTATTGATTCTTAGCTAAAATACGAACGTTTGTCTAAAAATAAAAAGCAACCAAAGCAACAAAAAAGCAACCGAAATTCCGAAAGCAAGTGAATAACGGTGAAATCGAATCATTATACAATGATGAAAAACCTTGCTATAATAACCTTTGCGAATACATATGAAAGAGGGTAAAAGCATGAACGCTTACGATGAATATATGAAACAGGTAGTGAAGCCGATGCGCGAGGAGTTAGTGGAGGCTGGATTTACGGAGCTTACGACGGCTGATGCGGTGAATGAATTTATGGCGGAGGCGAAGGGGACTTCGTTGGTTGTGATTAACTCGGTTTGTGGATGTGCGGCTGGGTTAGCGCGTCCGGCTGCTCGTGAGGCAGTGGAGGCGGTTAAGCCTGATCATCTTGTGACTGTTTTTGCTGGGCAGGATCCTGAAGCGACTGTTGCGATGCGTGGCTTTTTTGAGGATGTGCCACCAAGTTCACCTTCGATGGCGATTTTAAAGGATGGGGAATTGGCATACTTTATTCCACGTGAACAGATTGAAGGGTTCCCTGTGGAGCAAATTGTTACACATTTAACAGGTGTTTTAGAGCAAACATGCGAGAAGTAAAGACTATTGTTACGACAGCGGGCAGACCAGACGATTTATCGTTGGCGCTCGCTGCTTTTGCGTGTGAACAATTAGATGCTTCGTTTGAGCCACGAAAAAAGCGTTCTGTTCGAAAGATTTCTCAGGAATTGCATGCACATGTAATCGTTGCAGGGAAAAATCGTTTTGAGTATTATGCTTTTGGTGCCAATGAACCGTTTTTCTTCCACCCAAATTCAGCAGCGTTTCGCTTAAAGCGTGTTGCTCGTGGGGAAGCGGAACCTTTTTTAGAAGCGGCACAGCTTGAAAAAGGAGATTCAGTGCTCGATTGTACATTGGGACTTGCTGCTGACGCTATGCTGGCGGCTTATACAGTTGGCGAAGCGGGACACGTCGTTGGGCTCGAAGCGAATCCGAATGTAGCATTTATTGTTGAGCAAGGGATGAAATCCTACGATACGACTGAGCTGCCATTAACTGCATGTATGCGCCATATAGAAGTGGTGCAGGCTGAGGCGGTTAGCTATTTGAAAACATTGCCCGACAATACATTTGATGTCGTCTATATGGATCCGATGTTTGAAGAAACTATTGAAGAAGCCAATAATTTTGAAGCATTACGCATAGCTGGGGAACATGTGACATTAACGGATGAATGGGTAAGGGAAGCGTATCGCGTGGCGAGAAAACGGGTAGTGTTAAAGGCTCATTTTCGCTCAGAATGGTTTGCCAAATATGAATTTCAGCAATTAACAAGAACGACTGCGAAGTTTCATTATGGTGTTCTGGATGTTGAATGAAGTAAATATTAAGCGTTTCAAGAGGCTTGTTCATTGTGAACGGGCCTCTATTTTTATCTGAAATTCAAAATATGGTAATATATAGTAGTGATAGAATGTTTGTTTTTGGGGTTGGAAGTATCAGTATTGCGAAAATGCAGTATAGGTATAAAGAATTTACGAATTTTTGAGCGTTAAAAATCAAATTTGAGGGGGATGTGTATGAATCAAATAGAGGGGGAAATCGAGCTATTTTTGAAAAATCCATTAGCGGAAGAAGAAAGCTTTTGGCATAGTGAAGCATTAGTATGGGTGGATTGGAAAGATTTTGACGAATCTATCGCGGATTATTTTAACGAATACTTACTGGAAGAAGATAAAATAAATGTTGAACTAATTGAAATTGATAAGCCAAGGTGTGTTGATATTTTCTTAATAAAAGATGAAGTGAAGAAAGCAATCCCATATAATGAAGAAAGAACGGATAGGGACACAACTTTGAAAGCTGTGCAAGACTTTATTGCTCCAAAATATCAAATCCGCTGGTACATGGACTCACTTGGCGGAGATACGTTGGCTTTTTGTGTGCTACCAACCGAAAAGTGGTTGCGGTTAGAGAAAGATTATGGGGAAGAAAAAGTTACATATTATTTTGCACCTCTATCACATGACACGGTAATGTTTGAAATGGATATAGACGAAATGTCGGGTTTGTTGGAAAAAAGAAAGCGGAATGTTTAGTAAGGAAAGGGGATTTTGCACATGATGGCAGATAAAATTCCTCGTTAAGCTCGTGGTCCTCCACGGCCAATTATATTGCTCAATTAAATAATTCATTCACAAGGAGAGATAAATATGATTGGTCCGAAAAAAATAATGAGAGAAGAAAGAATGGAAATTGCTTATTCGATTGCTAACCAAGTTACAGAAAGATATGGTTCGAAGGTTCAAGCAATTGGGATTTACGGTTCATTAGCCCGAAAAACAGATGGGCCATTTTCAGATATAGAAATTAAGTGTATTTTAAACGCCTTAGATGAAAACTTTTGCTATGAATGGACATCCGGAGATTGGAAAGCAGAAGTGAACTTTGAAAGCGCAGAACATATAATTGAAGAAGCGACTACAGTTGACGAAAGATGGCCACTGACCCATGGACAATTTTTCAACATTTTACCTATCTATGACCCGAATGATTTTTTTACTGAACTAAAAGTAAAAGCTAGCTCAATAGATAGCTCGATATTTAAAGAAGCGATCTGTCGAACTTTAGTAGAAGAAATGTATGAGTATATTGGTAAAGTGAGAAATATTGAAATACAAGGTCCTCAAACATTTTTACCGATTTTGGCGATGGAAATTGCCACAGCAGGTGCGATGATTTTAGGATTACACAATAAACAATTTTTCACAACTTCTGCTCAAGTATTACCTGAAGCATTGTCGTTTGCAGATAAGCCCGAGGGATTTGAGGTTCTATGCGAGTTAATGATGTCCGGTAATCTCTCTGACCCACAACAAATTATTGGGATTTGCGAAATCTATTGGGATTCTTTACTAGAGTGGTATGCTTCACATGGGTATCAAATTGAATGTTCAAAAGTTATACCTTGGTAACTTGAGATGTAATCTTTACTTTTTAAAAACTATGTGCTATAATATGAATCGTGCTATTTTAGGTGGCATATTTACGTAATCTGGAATTCTACTTTTTGTTTTTGAAGATACTTATTCACACTGGCGCATGCTATAGGGCTGCAAGGACGCAAAAGAAGGTTGGGTTTGCGTTGCTTAAGTTAGAAAGCACACAGTGGAATTTTACCGCGGTGATGAAACAACTACGTTTCAATATAATATTCCCCAGATGATTGGGTTGAGACTTTACAATTTACGAAACATGTTACCTATTAAATACTAAAGGGGTGGCTTCGCAGTAGCGAGGCTGCCCCTTGTCTAATATATTGGGAAGGTCGAATATTTCTGAATCTGCGGATAGAAAAGGCCAAATGATGGATAGAACAGCTAAAGTGATGGATAGAAAGGCCGAAATCGTGGATAAGGCAGCCAAAATGATGGATAGAATCATCGAACAAATATATAGAAGTGCCTTCAGAAGTAGACAGACTATGTCTACTCTTTTTTTATGAAATGAATTCCCAAATGTCATATCTGTTGTAGTTCTTTTTGATTATTTATTCTAAAAAATGTTCCAATAAATATGAACTTGTGTAACAATGTTTATTAATATTTTTGATCTAAATATATTTATAGTTTATTTTTCGATATTGGGATAGTGCAAATGTTACAACGGAATTGCTATCAATGAGTATTTATTTGTAATGTGTTAATTTCTCGTATTTAAATTCAGAATTTTTTACAAAGGTACTACCTAATTGTGGCAAGTAAAAATTATAGAAGAAAATTGTGGAGGAATAGCTATGGTGTTAAAGCAGATATTATTGATGTTATTCGATCATTTAAAATTAGAACAACTTTTTGAGGATGCAGCTAAGTTTTCCGATAAAGAAGAATGTAACCTTTTGAATAAATTAGACGGTTCAATGATATATTTTCAAACTTTAGGGGTGACTGCAAATGAATAAAGTTGGTTTTTTGACGATCGGACAATCACCTCGTTCAGATATTATACCGACATTTACAGAAATTTTTAATAAAGATATTAAAATTGTGGAAAGAGGAGCGTTGGATTCCTTAAACGAGGCGGAATTACTAACAGTTTTAGCGAGAAATGAAAAGAACACATCTATCTCTCGATTACGGGATGGCAGATCTATAATAATAGATAGAAGAAAACTATTACCATTATTACAAATGGAATTATCAAAGTTAGAACAAGAGGTGGATATGGTCGTCGTATTAAGCACAGATGATTTTTCGAAATTAACATGTGAAAAGACTATTTTTTATCCGAATCGTATCGTCACACAAATGATTAGTGCAATGGCCGATCAACCGAAGCTAGGTTTAATCATTCCACTAGAAGAACAGAGAGAGACTATGCTTGAAAAGTGGAAAGATATTTCGGAGGATATCACGATTGCTGTTGCTTCACCATTTGATTATGGCAACTTTGAAGAGGCAGCTCGTTATCTTCGTGACTACCGAGTAGATCTGATTGTTTTGGATTGTATGGGGTACAATGAAGAGCATAGGCAGCTAGTACGGAAAGAGAGTGGTATTTTAACAATTTTACCGCGTACATTAGTAGCGGGAATCGTGCTTGAATACTTATAAAGTAAGAATAAGAAGGAACGTGCTAGACTGTATATAAATTTAATCGACAGCCTGTATTATCTTGTACTCTAAAATAGGTCTTAACAAAGTAGAAAAGTCCGCTAGCTCGCGGACTTTCTTCGTAAAAGTGATTTTATTAGTCCGTGAAGCATAAAGATGATAAATAACCTAACATTATTAAAAGACCAATACCCATTGCGATATCCATGTTTTGTACCTCCTTTTAAAAAAACGACACATTTATCCTGCATACTGCGAGTAAATGCCCGATTAGTATGGGGCAACAGGACGATGGTCATACAAGCGTTTTCTCAGGATGTGAAGTTTTTACTTTATACATAAATATTGTACAATGAATTATAAAATTATGAAACCTTTTATAGGGCTTATGCGTATATATTAGTAATAGAATTACCAATTTGTACATAAAGAGAAGGTGTAAATTAATGAAGAAATGGATTCAAAAAAGTATCGTTATTATGGTTGCGTTTTTAACATTTGGATTAATTACGCCAACACATGAGATATGGGAAGCATTTGATCATAATCCATCAAATCGTGCTTCTATCGGACCGGCATCTGGGACAAGTACTGCAGAAGTGGCTGCTCTTCCGATAGAACAAACAGAAATACAGGAAGACCCGATTGACTATAATGCATTGCTTGTTGATGCGGCGAAAGAGCAATCCTATATGAAATTCGGCACAAAAATTGGTCCGAAAATTAGCAATGAGTTTGACGCTATTATCTTCCCTAAAATGGAGGAAGCCATTGCGATGACAGTAGAAGGCTTAGATGATGAATCGTTAGCATCGTTAACAATTTCAGAAAAGCCAAGTGGAAACTATGGCGAGAAAATTTTTAATATTACTAGCAATGAAACAGGTATGGATTTAATTCGCTTCCATGTCCGCACAGAAAAAAGACCGCAGGACGGTTACTATTACAACTTCCACTACCACAGTGCCGAGGACGACTTTATGGCACACAATAATTTAGGGGATATTTATTGGGAGAAAAACACACCGCCGAAATGGTTATCCTAAAAATCACGAAACACTCGCTTAATATGCGGGTGTTTTTTTGTTCGAAAACATTGATATATCAACGTTTGTAGTATATTGTTAATTTGTTTAATTTAGATACCGTTAAAATGGGGGAGGGTAGAGAAAAGTGTGTACCCCAAAATGTACCCCAAATTCATCACTTTTCGAATTCCTCAGATTCTTCAAATGAACTTAAATTGATGATTTCATCCATAAGTTTAGATGCGTGTACTTCATCTTTTTCAAATGAATGTGCGTAGACTTTGTAAATTGTTTCAGGAGTATCACCGACTAAAGCTGCAACTGTAGATACAGGAATTTTATTAGATAACTGTATCGTTACAAATGTGTGCCGTAAGTAGTGAGGTGTGAAGTGAGTTATATTTTCTCGCTCGCAGATTAAGTCAATGATGCGTTTCAAATAACGTTCACCAATAGGTTCACCAGCGTATGTTACAAATACATACCCATCAGGATTCCGGAATTTATAAGTTTCCATTATTTCTTCATACCACTTTTTATAATCCAGTAGAATACTTTTGATGTTTTCATTCATTGGGAATTTTCGATAACTGTTTTTGGTCTTTGGTGTTCTGGATCCATAACGATCCTTAGTTTTATTTATATGAATTACATTATTTTCGAAATCAATATCTGTTTCCCACTGCAAAGCCCTCAATTCACCAGAGCGCATTCCTGTTAAAAGTAAGAGGCTCAGACAAGTATAATGAGTGATTTTGTATTTAGTGCGTGCGATTTCTAAAACCCTTGTTATTTCATCTATGGAAAGAGCATTTCTTTTAATACTTTCAGTAGCTCTACTTAAATTAGGAGTAGAAAACTTCTTTCTATCTAAAATTTCATTCTTAATAGCGAACGTGAAAATGGCATTCAAACGTCTAAAAATCGACATAAGGGTACCTTCCTTAAAGCCTTTAATAATCAACGGATCTATTAAGTCTTTTTGGACAACAATATTATTCACATTTTTAATTTTGATATGTCCAATTGAATTAATCACATATTGATTCATCACATAATTATGGTTTCTTTCAGAAGTGGGTTTCCAATTCGTTTTATTAGCTTCAACATAAATTTCGTTTAATTGAGCGACCGTTAAATTATCATTTTCAACAAAACTAACATTCCCATCTAATATAGCAGCCTTCACTTCAATTAATGCTCGCTCAGCTTTTTCAATTGAATCGAAGCCTCGTTCCGTTTTTTCTCTTCTTTCTCCATGACGGTCATAATATTTGTATCGATATGTAAATCTTTTTTTACCATTTTGTTTGTACCAGTAGACACTATCTATTTTAGTTTTTGTCATTTTTTCTCGAGCCATTTAGATCACTCCTTTGTGAAACGTATGTTCTTTTTTTGTGATGAAATAACCCATTAAAATATTTTATCCATGTTTCTAAATCATCTCATAGTTTTTGAGAAAACAGTATTCCAATTCAGCATAATTTTTTTGTTAATATATTGTGAGAGTCTTTTTAAAGCAAACTCATATTCAACGTTAAACAACTTTTGTAACTGCATAACAGTTGAAGGTGTGCAATCATATAAATCTAGTTCATCTAACATAAATGTGGGCATACAGAATTGATACATAAAGTTGTTAGCTTTATTTTCCTGATATTCTCGAAATAGGGGAGACATAAAGAATTGATCTCCGGTATGTAATAGGACGTGCGACAATTCATGACCAAATTCTTGCCATTGCTGCTGCTTGCTAAGTGATTCATTTAAGAATATAAATGGTTTCTCTTTAGCAAATAATGCTTGGCTACTATCAGACCAAAAAAATACTTTGATTCCTAACTTTTCTGCAATTTCTCTAAAATCCAGAAGGTTAGGGGTGGTAATACCAATTTGTAAATAAAAATCCTTGATGTAATCTTCCAAGTGACTATAATATTTCAAAGCAACAACACCTCATTTTAAAAATCCAGAACGTTTGTTCTTGTTCATTGTATAATAAATCCCCACCATTAGGAAGTGGGGATTTTCTTTGAAAAATTATACAGTTTCTTCAATATGATTTTGTACTAGAGGTATTATCTGCTCACTATGGTTTAAAAGATCAATTGGATGAATAAAGTCAATAACAGTACGTTCTTTATCGGTAGCCGCATCATTAAGCATAATATAATTGCGATTCTTTTCAAAGAATACTCGAATTATCCATTTGCGAATATTATTATCGATTATAATATTAAAATAGCTTCGATTATCACGATAGTATATTCGTTCTGGTGATATAGCATCTTTTAAAATTACTTTAACAATTGAATAAGTTTCAAGTTCTTCTGGAGTTGTTACAACACCATCGTCCTTTACTGACTCCGTTTGAGCTAGAATATGTGTTTGTTCACCTTCATTAGGTTCAGGTAGTGTCACACGCACCTTGCTATCACCAGTTGATTTAAGTGCTGCATTTAGTTTGTCGTTAACTTTTTCTGTAACGATTTGTTTTAATCCTTTTGCAATAATAGGCGTAAATTTCTCTAAAGCATTTTTCGTTTTTAAACCGTCATATATTTGCTGAACTAGGAATTTTACAAACTCTTCATCAGGTGTTTCGAATTGGATTGATAGATAGTTTTTTAATGCATTTAAATACTTTAAATCAGAGGCAGTACTTGAAATATTTTCGAGATCAAAAGATTCTTTACGGAATTTTGCGATTTCTTGAACGTGAATATCGCGCAATTCAGAGATATTAAATGTAAAGAATGGGGTAGTATCCATCTTATTTGGTTCTTCTAAATCTGTAAAAAATTTATATTCAACACCATTCGTCAGTATTCCAAATTTAGCAGAAGTGGTACCAAAATATCTAAATAATTGTGAATCGTGCTTAGTTAAATTTTCTGTGATACTTTTACATTCTATTAAAATTACAGGTGCACCATCATTCAAGATAGCATAATCTACTTTTTCACCTTTTTTGATTCCGACGTCAGCTATGAATTCAGGGCTAAACTCTAAAGGATTGAATACGTCATAACCTAGTATTTGAAAGAAAGGCATGACAATAGCCGTTTTTGTTGCTTCTTCTGTTGTAATTGAATCTTTCAAGGAATCAATACGTGTTGCTAAATTTTTTAATTGTTCAACAAACTTCTCCATATAAAATACCTCCAATTTTAATAGTTACATTTGACTTGTGTAAATATAACTAGGTAAATAACAAAAAAATAATATAAAACATAAATGTTTAATATTTCCTGTAATGGTGTTTTTAAAGGACACGTCATATATGCATGTCCTTTGTTTAGATATTAAATTGTTATTTTTCAAATCATTTATTATAAATGATTTAATTACTATCATTTTTAATAATTTCCCACATCTTCCGCAACTTCTGTAAATCCTCTTCGCGACTCTTAGGTAATTCTTTGTACCATTTTTGTAGGGAAGGGTCGTTGGCGAATGCTTGGAAAGCAGACTCATCTTTGTCAAAAGGTTGCTTTTCATTAGTTTCACATAAAATATATGCAACACTTACATCATATTTTTCTGCTAACTTTTGAATACTTCCGATTGAAATTTCATTGCGGCCTTGCTCATAGTAACCGTATGCACTTTCAGAAATATTTAAGAATTTGGCAACATCTGCTTGTGTTAAACTAGCTTCTTTTCTTAACTCTTTAAGCCTCTGCGGTACATTAGACATGATTACACCTCTCTTAAATATGTATTCTCATTATACAACTATTCGTTGGGTCAGTAGGTAAATAATAACCAAGAACAACAAAATATCTAGTTTTTGTGTTGACACACAACTTTTTGTTGGGTATTATTAGGACAACAAAAAGTTGGGAGATGATTTTTTGGGAACGATAAAACGTCGAATCATTCTTATTAATGCTAGGAAACACAAAAACTGGTTACAAAAAGATGTAGTAGAGAAACTTTGTAACGAGTTTGGTATAACAATTACCGAAAGCTATTATGGAATGATTGAACAAGGGGTGCGAACACCTTCTCTAGATATAGCATTAGCTATCTCAGCATTATTTGGAATAGAACCATCCAAAATTTTTTTAAATAACAACACAACATTTTGTTGTTTTCAATGAAGGAACAAAGGAGGTTTTATCATGAATCATTTACAGATTATATATGAGCAGGTATTACTAACAAAAAAATTTAAGGTATTTGGAACATTTGAAAATCCATTGTTTCTAGCTAAAGATGTTGCCGATTGGATTGAGCATAGTGACACATCAAAAATGATTCGATCAATAGATGAAGATGGAAAGGTTAAGAATAATGTTCCTACCCTTGGTGGATTACAAGAATCTTGGTTTTTAACTGAAGATGGTTTATACGAAATATTAATGCAATCACGTAAACCTATCGCAAAGCAATTCAAAAAACAGGTCAAAAACATCTTAAAGGAAATTCGTCTAAACGGTGGCTATATTGCTACTAATGAAAACGACGATGATGCATCAATCATGGCAAAAGCTTTGCTTATTGCTAATAAAACAATCGAAAATAACAAGAAAAAAATTGTTGAACAGCAACTAATTATTGATGCTCAAAAACCAAAAGTGTTATTTGCTGAAGCAATACAAGCAAGTCATACATCGATTTTAATAGGTGAGTTCGCTAAAATCCTAAAACAAAACGGTGTAGATGTTGGGCAAAAACGTCTGTTCGAATGGCTTAGAGAAAATGGTTACTTAATCAAACGTAGAGGTTCTGATTATAACTCACCTACACAAAAGTCGATGGAGCTTGGATTATTTGAAATTAAAGAAACACCAATTTATCACAGCAGTGGTGAGATAAGTATCAGTAGAACATCAAAGATCACTGGTAAAGGACAAGTCTATTTTATTAAAAAGTTTATAAATAAGGCGGTGGCAATGTGATTAGTACAACACCCAATGAAAGCGCAGTGATTCAAACACTTTTCGAAATGTCAGGCATCACACCTGAAATAGTTCATAAAAAATTAACTGAACTTGTTGAAACATCTGCTAAGCCACTTATTTTGTTTTGGGATATTAACGACATTATGAAAACAACTACATTTAGTCGTAAATTTTTGGAAGATCACATTTTGAACGATCCGCGTATAGAGCGATATGAACGCCAACGTGAAAAGGGTGGTAAACGTGTCTGGTTAAAAGAACCGACATCAAAGTTATTACAAGAAATCATCATGAACGAATGGTATTAAAAAATGCACGGGCATGTGCAATTTAATAGGAGAGGCCAGGGCAAATGGCCTCAAGTCAAACTACCAATCTAGTAAGAGGTTGGGGCAAATCAACCTCTTATCTTTATATTAAGTTAACTTGGAAGAAATTAGTATTCGATTAACGAATATATTCGAAATTGGAATAAAGGGGCAAATAGATATGGTTGCAGATTTTGCGAAAGTCGGAAAGATGTTAAAGAAATTCCGCATCGATGCAAATATTACTCAGGAAGAAATGGCGGAGCGATTAGATAGTACACAATCAGCTATCAGCAAATTAGAAAGTGGTAGAAAGACAATAGATATTTTCACCTTCGCTTCATGGTTGAAAATTACCGAATCGGAGTTTGCTGGAACAGCAATGATGTTCGGAATGGAAATAGCAAATGCTCTTACACACTTATCACAAACAGTACCAATGTTTATAGGAGGCATGTTCAGATGGATTTAGTAGAAAAATTAAAGCTAAAAATAGCTATGTTAGAGGCTTGCAACGAGGATTTATTAGTAGCAATAGGTGTTCATAACAACCGTGGTGAATATCACTTATCAGCTGAGTGCATGAGAAAAATCAATAAAACGATTCGTGAAATTGAAAGATTAAAAGCACATTTACGAGATCAACAAAATTTCATGTGGGTTATCAAGGATTTACAAGATAGAGGATTACTTGGAGAGGTAATGAAAAAATATGCGAATCAAGCCTAGAGCGTGGAAGTACATGACATTAAAACAGAGGTTAATTTATTTACACTTCATTTGCGATAAAAAGGAGTTATCAAAGCTAAATGAATATAAAAAAGCTGCTTAATTGGTTGCAACAATTAAACAGCCATACAGTTTAGTTATGTATCTATTATAACACAATATCAGACGTTTGCGAGTGTTATCTCGCTCTCGTCAAGCAACTTGCAACAACGTCTTCCTACGGTATGCTTTGCCGCTGTGAGTTGCTTGATGGGATTCCATCAAAACAATAATCGAAAGGATTGATATGTATGAAATTAAATCAAGCAATATCTAGGATTGCTGATTTACCGAACATTTTAGAACAATACGGAATACCGTCAGAAAATGTAATCAGTGTACAGTACAGCGATAGTGCGATGATTAACTCTGATATCCTAGTACATTTACACCTCAAAGAAACTATCGAAAAACTAGGTAACTGCGATGTCGAAACGTTCGTAGGTTACGATGACGCAAGCTGGACACAGTATAGATTCGATAAAGATGGAATTTCATTTGTTTGCTGTGAACGTGAGGCGATAGCGTGAGTGTGCTTCTAGAAGTTGAAAATCCAATGGTACTTGGTCGTATTGAGTATCCGACACCGCGTTATGAGCCAGTTGTAAGCTTCGAAATGCACGATGATTTTGGTAGTTTCATAGCTTCTGGCGATGTTTATTTCGAAATCGGTGATGCGATTGTACACATCGACAATATCAGTGATTACTTGGCTGTTGGATATATGGATGAATCAACTTATGACATGACTGATTCAGAGGTAATTGCTTATGTGGAGGAGCGTTATGGGTTTGCTCATACAAAAAAATAAACCACTTGGCAGAGTGGTCTAAGAAAACATATTAATTGCGCTCATTATAGCGCACTACAGGAGGAATTTCAATGAGTAACTTAGCAGAACAATTCCATAGTCCTCAAATGGGACAACCTCAATTTCAAGGTGGTGGAGCATTAGCACAAGTTAGTGCTTCCCGTGAAATGGAAGAAGTTAAAGGGCAAATATTTATGGCGAAGTCATTTCCGAGAAATATTTATGAAGCTGAAAAAAGAATCTTAGATGCATGTAAACGTTTTTCATTAGCAGATGCAGCGTTGTATTCATACCCACGTGGAGGCACAAATGTTACTGGACCTTCAATTCGACTTGCTGAGGTTTTAGCACAAAATTGGGGGAACATTTCTTTCGGTGTTAAGGAATTGGAACAACGGAATGGCGAATCGACAGCTATGGCTTTTTGTTGGGATTTAGAAACGAATACAAGACAAGAAAAAACTTTTACAGTTAAACATTCAATAAAGACAAAAAAAGGCTTAAAGATACTATCTGATCCTCGTGATATTTATGAAAAAGTAGCTAATGACGGGGCTCGCCGACTTCGTTCATGTATTTTGAGTATTATCCCAGGAGATGTTGTAGAAAAAGCTTTAAAAGAGTGTGAAGTTACCATGCAAGGTAATAACACGGAACCACTGAAAGATAGACTAGCAAATGCTTTAAAGCTTCTTAAAGAGTATTTTAAAGTCACACAAGAAATGGTTGAGGACAAGTTCGGTTATAAAACAAGTGAATTTACAGAACGAGACTATGTCGATTTGGGCAAAATATACAATTCGTTGTGTGATGGTATGTCAAAGGTTGAGGATTGGTTTGACAAGGAAATTGGCAAGAACCAAACAAGTGGACTAACTGCCGAATTTGAAAAATCGCAAGAACAGCTAAAAACTGAGGTGAAGAAAGATGTTAACGTCATTCCAATTGAACAGCCAGAATTATCACTCGAATGAAGCGAACCAAAATTATATGTCTGTATCTCAATTTAAAAACGCTATAGAGTGTGAAGCACGGTTAATCGCTGAGTTGAAGGGCGAGTATATTCGTCCTTTATCTCCTGCATTAATGGTTGGCTCGTACACACACATAGCTTTTGAAAGCGATCTAGCCTTTGCTGAGTTTTGCGAGGAGCATCATAACAGTATTTTTAAGAGTCGTGGTGGGAAGTACGCTGACTTTGAACAAGCAGACAGGATGATAGAAACCTTAAAAAACGATAGATTTGCAATGTTTGCTTTAGATGGTGAAAAAGAAGTTATTTTCACAGGTGAAATATTTGGAGTGCCTTGGAAAATTAAAGTCGATTCTATAAACCATGAGCGTAGATTATTTAGTGATTTAAAGACCACTCAGAGCCTTTATAAGCGATATTGGAGTGAGAAATACAATAAGTATGTATCATTTGTTGAAGCTTATGATTATGTGCTACAAATGGCTATTTATCGCGAAATAATCTATCAAAACACAGGTCAGTATTATGTTCCATATCTAGTTACAGTCACTAAGGAAACACCACCTGATAAGGAAATACTGGAATTTGAAATATCTGATTTCGATTTTGAATTTGAGTATGTGAAAACTATGTTACCTAGCATTATTGAAGCAAAAAACTATAAAAAAGAACCAGTACGATGTGGGAAATGTGAATACTGTCGGATGACTAAACAACTCACTAGAACCATTAAAGTTGGCTATTTATTAGAATGAAGAATAATATACCGCCAAAAGTTTTATTGCCTGCTTGGATATTTGAGCAGGCGAAGGAATGAAGAAATCAGTCGCTTGGTGCTTAAGTGTAAGACTAAACTTGTCATTTCTTGCGCTTACCCGGGAAATTATTTTTATTTCCTAACCTGATTGTTAATAAGTCTGTGATTAAAAAATTCGAATATAAGGAGAGTCGAGGGCAAATGGCTAAATACAGATACGTCTACACAACTTTTTGGAACGATCCTCGTGTGGTTGAGGAAATGACAGCAGAGGATAAATACTTCTTCCTGTATTTGCTGACGAATGAAAGTACGACTCAAATTGGCATCTATCAAATTACCAAAAAGCAAATAGCTTTTGATATGGGTTACTCAATGGAAAGTGCTGGTGCGCTGCTACAAAGGTTCAGAGAGCATCACAAACTTATTAAATACAATGAGGAAACTCGTGAAATAGCTATTAAAAACTGGGGCAAATACAACCTTAATCGCGGAGGCAAACCGATTCTTGATTGTGTGAAGTCAGAACTAAAAGAAGTGAAAGATACCACATTAATTCAATGGGTAGGTGAAGGAATCTTGAATGATTCTGTACGTATCGTCTACGAGTCGTACTACGATACGTATAACGTTACGTCAGAAAATGAAGAATCCAGTAATGATGCGGTTTCCTACGATACGTTAACGATACGTGGACAAAAAGAAAAACAAACAGAAAAAGAAAAACAAAAAGAAAATAAAAAAGAAAAACAAACAAAAGACAGTGAAGGTTGTCAGTCGGTTTCTTCTCAATCTGATTTTGCTAGACTAGTTGAATTTACAAATCATAACATTACACCAGTTCTTCCGACCATTGCAGAACTCCTTGGTTACATCTTAGATGACTATAAAGATGTGGATTTAATCTTAGCGGCATTACAAAACGCAGTATTTAACAACGCTCGCAACAAAATTAAATATGCAGAAGGAACGTTAATAAATTGGCGTAAGGAAATGATCACAACTTACCAGCAGTTACAGGCTAAAGAAGAAAGAGAGAAAAACAACAAGCGACAACAATCTAACCAATCCTATCAAAAGCCTAAAGGTCGAACAGAAATAGTGCCAGAGTGGTTTGCTAATCGTAATAACAAAGAAGAGCCACTAACACCAAATACTGAATCTGATAACAACACGATTGATTTTGAGGTTGAGAGACAAAAGGCCTTAGAAAATATTGAAAGAATGAGAAATAGGAGTGAAGCGAATGGTTGAGAAAGTGGATGTTAGTCAAATGATTATGAGAATGAAAGGGGCTATTGCTGCATGACATTAAAAGATAAATTGCTAAAAACATCACGTAATGCAATTGAAGATTATGCTATTCGATTTGCATGTAACATAGAGCCGAAACTTGCAGAAGAAGCTCGTGATGGTAGAACAGAATACATTGTTTCTATTGCAAATGAACATCATCATATTTTAACTTCTCCACTTTTCTTGAGTGTTGTAAATGATTTGTTGGACGGTGTGAATGTAAGTGTAATTAGAATATCCGCTAGTCAACTCATTCCAAGTATCAAAAAGGATGTACTTCAAGTTAGTTGGGGTGATTTGAATGATTAATCGAGTCGTATTAGTTGGCAAGAACTGCGCGAAGTACATTTCGTTAGTGTGCGGTATTGTCTGGACGATATGTCTCATTCAACTAGTAACGGGGAGTAATTTCAGTAATTTCATTGTCGGACTAGCATTTTTAAATTCATCTGTATACTTTTTACGCAAATTCACAGTATGTCTAACGAAAGAAGGTAATTCAAATTGATAAATCGAGTTGTACTTGTTGGCCGATTAACAAAAGATCCTGAGTTACGCTATACACCAAATGAAGTTGCAACATGTCGCTTCACGGTTGCAGTTAACCGTACATTCAAAGGGCAAAACGGTGAACCTGAAGCTGACTTCATAAGTTGTGTAGCATGGCGTAAACAAGCTGAGAACCTAGCTAACTTTATGAAGAAAGCCAGCTTAATAGGTTTGGAAGGGCGAATCCAAACAGGCAGTTATGAGGGGCAAGATGGCAAGTGTGTATACACTACAGACGTTGTTGCCGATAGTATTCAATTTTTAGAGCCGAAAAACGGCACAGGAGGCTCACGGGGCGTATCAAACTACGAATCTAGTACAAATACAGGTGGAGCAAATCAAAACGCTCCACAGGGCAATAATGGCGGTAATAACAACCAGCCAAGTTATTTAAAGGTAGAGGATGACCCGTTTGCAAATAGTAAAGGGCCAATGCAAGTTAGCGAAGATGATCTCCCATTCTAAAATAGAGGTGGTAAATATGGCGCCATTAAGAAAAATCACCAAGGCTAGAACATCACGAGAATTAGAACATTTGGTTGCAGATGATACGGAGAGAGGTTGGAACGTTGCGAGTCGGATGAACTACATTTCTCAAGACCCACGACCTTATCAAATACTATTGGAATTTAATACTGAAAGGGAGTAAGGGCTATGAAGAAAGGTAGCGAGATGTTTACGAAAGTCAAAATCCTCAAGTTACGTGGAGAGAAACCTGCTGTCATTGAATTTAATGGTGAACGTTATGTAAAAGATAATCGGAATGTTGGAGGTAAACAATGAACTTAACAAAACTATATGAAACACAAGCAGAATTGGACAAGCGCATTATACAGGAGCATCCAGAGCTACTAGAGCAGAACAATCTTGACTGGAAGCTACTTGCACTACAGGTTGAGTTAGGTGAGTGTGCTAACGAATGGCGTGGGTTTAAAAAGTGGAGTAAGGATCAGGAGCCACGAACTAGAGTGGCATGCCAACCTTGTAACGGATCAGGTCTTCTTAGCTTTGTAGTTAAGAAAACATGTAGATTTTGTAATGGTAGTGGCACAGTAGGAAACCCACTCCTTGAAGAATATGTTGATTGCTTGCATTTCATTTTGAGTATTGGTTTAGAAATTGACGTTAAAACATCATTAGTTTGGGATGATATAGATTTCTTTGACACTGATATAACAGTGCAATTCATCGGAGTTGCTTCAACAATTTCACAATTACGAAATTGGAAAAGTCATGGTTCGTGGGAAGGGCTGTTCAGTGAATTCTACATTTTAGGCAAGATGCTTGGCTTCACATGGGAGCAAGTAGAAGAGGCCTACTACGCTAAAAACAAAGTCAACCATGAACGTCAAAACGCTGGATATTAAGGATGTGGAAATATGAACACTTTAACATTTGAAATACCAGGAGTTATTCAACCTCAAGAGCGTCCGCGTTTTAGTAGACATGGGAAAGGCGTGAGAACACATGACGCACCAAAGAGTAAGGACTTTAAAGACTTTGTAAAGATCGTAGCATGGCAAAATAAGCCTTCTGAATTGATTACAGGACCGATAAAGCTACAAGCTGATATTTATCTCATGCCACCGAAGAAATACCATACAGGACCCAAAAGAGCGCTTATAGCTAGTGGTGAATTGCGACCTACAACGAAACCTGATGCGGATAACTTGATTAAGGGCATAAAGGATGGAATGAGTAAAATCATTTGGCATGACGACGCACAAATCGTAGAACTAAATGTTCGTAAGTTTTATTCAGAACAACCTAGAGCCGAGGTGACGATTGAATGGGGTGCTTAACTGTACGCAAGGAAGTAAAACAGCGTAGAGCCAGGCTAATTAACCAACAGGACCATATAGCTTTTCTCGAGTGTAAAGGGTGTCCGAAACGTAGAGCTTATGATCCTATAAAAAAATGCGGAAGATGCAAGACTTATAGGAAACTAGGAAGCATTGGGAAAGAGCTGGAGCAGATTAGTCGTTTACGTAGGTGGAGGAAGTAAGAAAAATAAAAATCCTCGAGTAAAGAAGTTCTAGCAGACCTACTCGAGGAAAAAATAAATACTATTAAGGATATAAATAGTATAACTTTTCTGAAAACTTTTGTGAAGGTAATTTGAAAGATATTGCGCAGTACGAAAGGGAGTTTGAAATGGATATTAACGAATCAAAAAGAATTATCCAAGCAGGTCTTGCGTGGGCAAACTGGACTGAAGAACAGCAAGAAGCAATGAGAAAAGCGCTCCAATCAATGGGCCGTTACGAAAAAAATTTGAATGAGGCTAAAAAACTTTACGCTGATAGAATTACTTTAGAAGATTTTGGAGGTCGTGTTACAAACATAATTATTGATGATATTAACTGAACATTTGAGGAAAAGGTTTTATAAAACCAAAAAACCTCAGACTTATACAGCCTGAGGGCGATTCGGGCAACGGGGATCGAACCCGTACGGTCTAAAAGACCACTAGCTTGACAGGCTAGCGTGTCTGCCAGTTCCACCATGCCATAATAATATATCATTTAATTAAAGGAAAATCTAGTAATTTTTACAAATGAAAAAGCCGCAGCGTTTGCAGACGCTACAACTCAGAATTGGTTTATGCCCTTTGACGGTGCTTAACAACATTATTATATCATACCGTAGGAGGGCAAACCTATGAAATTATTAACGCAAGACAAGCTAGACGCAATGATTACGGACTACCACTGGATGGTTAACGCCATCAAAGAAATGCGAGAAGAAATGGTTATTGGGGCAAAAACGGCACAGTATGGAATCGAGGCTACACTACCGAAAGCAGTAGGCGGTGTAGGTGATCCAATTATGCAGGAGGCTATTAGACGTTCGAAAAACATCAAGCGAGTTGCTGAGTATGAGAAGAAGTTAATAGAGGTTCAGAAGCTTCTAGATAAGGTTACAGGTGACAGGGAATTACAAGTCCTAAACTGGATGTTGGACGGAAAATCTAAGCGCTGGATTGCAACTAATATGGGATTAAGTCACACCCACATTCAGAATATCAAGGACAGTATTGTAAAACAAATGGTTAATTAAAGTCTCTCGTAAGAGAGGCTTTTTGTTTTATAATAAAATAGAAAATACATTAATTTTGGGAAGAGTGGATATATGAGTAAAAAACTTGATTATATTTTTGTTGCATTATTGGCGACATTTGTAATTAGCTTTACAGTCTTTACGGTACAATTTTTATTTAGGGATATTCAAAATGTTGATAACTTAACTAGTGGTATTTTAAGTTTTTTGGGTGGCTCAGCGGGTGCATTCGGTGCTTACTTAGTAGCGCGATATCAAATGAATAAAGAGAAAGAAAATGAAAAGTTAAATAAACTAGCTAAAGAATTAACGGTATATGCAGCATTAGAATATGAATTTGAAAGGGTAGTTGAATTTTTAGAAGGTGAAAATCAAATAGCTACGACTCTAGAATATCCTAAAAATAAAAGAGGATTTTACCAGGTTAGTATGGATATATGGGATAGGAAATGGGAAGTTAGTAATACTATTATACTTAGAGATATAATATTTTTTCAAAACAGATTAAAACGTATTCGTAAATCATACGAAATTAATATTCATTCATTAGAAGAGAAGAAGCGTATTGCAGAGTTACAAAAAGCAATTCAAGAAAGAAAAATAATTTGGGGAATGATTCCTAAGGATTATGAAAAAGCAAAAGAAATTTTATTATCAATAAAAAACCAAAGAATTATAATACAAAAAATAACAAACAAAGGAATGGCGGAAATAAAATCTAAGTAAGTGATATTTAGGCTTTTACACTTTCCAAAGTTGCCATACTTGCCATACTTTCAATATTAGGTGAGATAAAAATAATATTGTAAAATTGGAGGCAGGACGGCGCGGTAAGGTTTTCCACTCTTGGTATTTATCAAAACCTAAATATTAGGGAAAGACAGACCGACGACCGACCTGCGCCTCATAAACTTGTTCGAGGCAAGACATACAAGGCCGGCCCATAATTTTTAAGAGATTAGGTATCTTAATTAATAAAAAAGGCTAAAAATTGCTGAAGGAGTGGTTATCATGTGAACTTCGTCCACTTTCCATGATTCAGTCAAACTTACTGATTAACAAGTGCACGGAAATGCACTATAAATAAAAACGCAATTCGCTTTACAAATATAACGTGGTGCAGCTCTACCGCGGCCTAAAAGTGAGCTAACTCGACAATTACCACAATAGCAAAGCTTTCATCTTAGGATGGAGGCTTTTAATTATGTATTCGAAAGGAGAAAATTAATGAAAAATGTATACGTGCTATTCGGAAAGAATTCAACGTTAGAAGTAGAAGATGGAAAATATGGAGGAGAAGTTCTTGGCTATTTTTCAAGTTACGAGAAAGCAAATGCCAAAGCACAGAAAATCAACGAAGAGTGGTTGGAATTAAAGATTCTTGAAGTATCCGTTGAATAAATTTATGGGAACAGATTTATTCAACGGAAATTGTTTTATTTTTTAGTTACACCTTTAAATGGTGTACCATCTTGTTTTACATCCATAAACAAACCAGTATCTGAATCTACTTTTACCCATTTGTCAGTTTTAGGATTATAAACTTGGTGACGGTCTTTAACTGCGCCAACACGACCTTTACCTGGTTCTTTATTTTTTGCCATAGGGAACACCTCCTTTCATTTCTATAATTCGACAAGAATAGAAGGAAATCCTACTTGCAATTAAAATATCAAGCAAGTAATGGTTGGACTAATGCTTCAATCGCACGTAATTAAGAGCCTTCGCTTGAGGGCTTTTTCTTTTGCTTTGAAAACTGCATCAAACAGCCAAAACACTTTGTGATGAGAGGGCAGAGTTTGGTGTGGTTTTGTGAGCAAAAAGTTATTACATATATTTCACCTTCTAGTTTATGATTGGATGGGAGGTTTTAATATGTTTAAAAATTGGACTAATAGAGACTGGGTTTGGCTGCTTGGAGTATTAATTGGGATAATAATATTATTGATAGCTTCAATATTTGCAAAAAGTTTAAAAATTGAAACGAATTTCAGTATTATCTCTAGTGCTGTTTCAATTGCATTAGCACTAGTAGCCATATTTATTGCTTTATCTCAATCAAAAGATAATCAAGAGCTATCAACAAGTTTGAATGTAATGATGTCTATAATGAATGAAAAGATAAGTAATGTGGATGAAAAAGTAAATAAGATTGATCCTGACTTACTAGTAAGAGTTTATAGACATAAAATAGAAGAAGTAATAGCTGATGTGGGGGAAACAGTAAAAAACAATAGTGAAATAAGTGCCAAAGAATTAGATGAAAAATTGAAAGATGATTTACAAGAATTACAGTTAGAATTCGAACGAATTATTAAACAACAAATACCAGATAAAGAGACAATAAAAAAACATTACTATCAGATTGGGGATAAAATTAAACATAAGAAATTTGGGATAGGTAATATTAAAAGCGTTTTAGCCAGTGGTGAATTAACTGAAATTGAAGTCGAATTTACTAATCCTAAATTTGGAACAAAGCGATTATTAGTAGAATTTGCTCCTATTGAAAAAATATAAAAACATCCTTCGGGATGTTTTTATTTTGCTTTGAAAACTGCCATCAAACAGCCAAAATACTTTGTGATGAGAGAGCAGAGTTTGGTGTGGTTTTGTGAGCAAAAAGTTATTACATATTTTTCACCTTCTGGCTTATGATTGGTTTGGAGGTGAGGAGTATGTGGAAAGATGAATATTTAGATTTAATGTTCTCGAATGATCCGAAGAAACTAAACTCGCTAGAAGGAATAACATTGAAATTTTTTAATATCCCTCAATCATTATATAAATATAGAAGAATCGATGAATATTCTCTTGCTAATTTAACTAATGATACAGCTTGGTTTAGTAGAGCTACGGGTTTTAACGATCCATATGATAGTAGTTTAACTATTAATAACAAAGAGCATAATCCCATTCACAAAGAGGGACTTGAAAATATTGCTAGGGAGTTTAATGTCCCGTTGGAAGAAATTGAATCACTCAATACTAAAGATACATTGGAACACATTTTATACAATTATACTAAGTTGAAACATAATCCGGAGATATTAGCTACCACAGTTGAAAAGTATATTGAAGGTACAGATAAAGAATTTGAAAAATACGTTAAAAATATTTCCGATGTTTTCCAAGAGAAAGTATTTGCTTCTTGTTTTAGTGAGGATCCCACTTCAATGTTGATGTGGAGTCACTATGCGGATAATCATAAAGGGATGGTAATTGAATATAATTTTAATAATCTAGATCTAGATAATCAAAAACAAATTATGACAGGTTTACACCCTGTTTATTACACAAGTGAATTACTAAATCTTGATAATTATAGAGATGTACAAGGTAAAATATCAGTTCATACATTAGCTGCTATAAATAAATCTGTAGAGTGGGAATACGAAAAAGAATGGAGAATAATTGTTCATAATGAAACAGATGAAATTGGCTTCAACCTACCAATTATAAAGCCTTCAAGTATCATCTTAGGGGCACGGGTAGAAGAAATTCATAAAAACAGATTGTCACTTGAAGCAAAGAAAAAAGGGATTCCTTTAAAACAAATTAAACTAGATAAGTCTAGTTATCATTTAGAGGTTGTTGAATTTTGAGGGAGTTTTTTAAAACGTTTAAGCACCGTTTATTACGGTGCTTTTTATTTTACAAAGCAATTAGCATAATGGGGTGATTACAAACAAATGGTGGAGGTGGTGGTGTATGAGATATGGCTAATTGGGATGAAATAAAACGTGAATATGAAACTACTAAAATAACATTAGCTAAACTGGCTGAAAAACATGATGTTCCTTTAGGTACTGTGAAAAGCCAAAAGAGCCGTGATGCTAAGAACGGTAATCCGTGGACTAGGGATGCAGCTAAAAAGGATGCAACAAAAACAACAAAGGTTGCAACCAAAGAGAAACAAGTAGGAGCCCCTAAAGGCAATGAGAATGCTAAGGGGAATAGAGGCAATCCTAATCCGACACCTAAGTTTGCGAAACGCAACTCAATCGCAGAGAAGCACGGTTTCTTTTCAAAGTTCCTACCAGAAGAAACACTCGAAATCATAGAAGCGATGAATGAGCGTTCTCCAGCAGATTTAATCTGGGATCAAATACAAATTCAATATGCTGCAATCATTCGTGCTCAACGCATCATGCATGTTGAATCGAAAGAGGAAATGATCAAAGAAATCAAAAAAGAGAAGTATGGTTATTCTGAAGTTGAGACAACCGATGAAGATGGTAAAACTTCATCCAAATACGAGCGAACATTAGATGAAGTAGAATACAACTTCCAGTTCGCATGGGAACGACAGGCGCAACTACTCACCGCTCAATCGAGAGCAATTGGGGAGTTGCGTTCTTCTATTCGTCAGTTTGTTGAGATGGCTGATGCAGATGATGAACGTCGCTTGAAGCTTGAGCAGATGCAACTGAATATTTCGAAGACGAAAGCTGAAATCGAAAAGCTTGATAAGAAGGATGACGGACCTATGGAAATTATTATCAAGAGAAAGGGTGAGGATTGATGGAAAAAGAAATTAATCCTCGATTTGACGATTTCCTGTTTGATTGGTCAACCAAGTTTCAGTTTCTTGTAGGAGGTTACGGGTCCAGTAAGTCTTATCATGTGGCATTAAAGCTAATTTTAAAGTTGCTGCAAGAAAGGCGTACCGCATTGGTTGTGCGCGAAGTATATGACACGCATAGGGACTCTACTTTTTCCTTGTTAGAGGAAATAGTTATCGATTTAGGGTTGGATGGTAGAGTGAAATGTTTATCGTCACCTATGCAAATCAGGTTTCCTAATGGCTCGAAAATCATCTTTAAAGGGATGGATAAGCCACAAAAGTTAAAATCGATAAATAACATATCGATTGTATGGTTAGAAGAATGTTCAGAAATCAAATACGCAGGCTTTAAAGAGTTGCTTGGACGTTTACGTCACCCAACTTTAAAACTGCACATGATTCTCTCTACAAACCCAATAGGAACAGATAACTGGTCATATAAACACTTTTTCAAAGATGATTTGAATAAGCGATTAATTTTAGATGACGAGCTGTTATATGAACAAAAAACAATTATAAAGAATGACACGTATTATCATCACTCAACTGCTGATGATAATTTATTTTTGCCTGAAAGTTATATAGCTCAGTTGGATGAGTTGAAAGATTATGACCGAGATTTATATCGTGTGGCACGTTTGGGGCGCTTTGGTATTAACGGTGTGAAAGTGTTGCCTCAATTCGAGGTGAAGTCACATAGAGAAGTGTTGGACTTTATCGAAAGTAATCGTCCATTCTTAATGTTTCGTGTGGGTATGGACTTCGGGTTCGAAGATTCCTATAACGCTTTAGTGCGTGTAGCAATCGATAAACAGCGAAAGCATCTATATATCTACACAGAATACTACAAAAACAAGATGACAGATGATAAAACTGCGATTGAATTAGTTGAATTTAAAGAATCGAAAGAGCGCATTAGAGCTGATAGCGCGGAACCAAAGACTATTGAGTATTTTAGTCAGCAAGGTTTCAATATGGTTGCTGCTAAGAAGTTTCAAGGATCACGCTTACAATACACGAAAAAAGTTAAACGATTCAAAAAGATATATTGTTCTGATCAATGTGAGAACACAATATTTGAGTTGCAGACACTGACGTACAAGAAAAATAAAATAGATGAAATCATTCCGGATGAATTTAGTATTGACCCGCATACATTAAGTGCCATTTGGTATGCGCTAGATGATTACGAAGTATCAGACTTAAAGAATCCAATTGATCGCTATAGAAATTTATTAGGAAAGTAGGTGATTGAATGAAATCCTTAGATCAAGCAAAAGAGATGAGAAATGACTTCATGCAAGGAAATGGCAAAGCGAATCAGAAAGATAAGTTGACCAGACAGGTTGCAGGTGTTGGACGTAAATTGTCGCATGATGAAATCACGAACTTATATGGTGATAGCCGTATTGTTCAAAATATTATCGATATACCAGCAGAGGATATGACGCGCAACTGGTTCACTTTGAAGATGAAAGATGAACAATTGGCCCGGAACATTATGAGTAAATTTGCTGATCTTAAAGCGAAAAAAGCATTCAAAGAAATGTTTACTTATGACCGTCTCAGAGGAGATGGTTTTATTAGTTTAGGGGTAACACAAGCTACTGCATTTGAATTAAGTGATGAATTACAAACGGATAAATTGTATTCTGTTGATTATTTGCATGCTTTTAGTTCCATGAAGGTTAATGAATTCCTGATTAATGAGGACGTATTCGATATTAAATATGGACAGTTGGAGCAATTACGTATTAATCGTGCATCTAGTCATGGAACGCAAACACAAACAACGGAATCGGCTGTACACGTCTCGCGTTTGCTTCACAGCCAAACAAGGCGATTTGAAGGGGAAGCGCAAGGTCGCTCGCTTTTAGAACCGTTATATGACATTCTGACGGTTTTTGATACGTCTGTTTGGTCAGTTGGTCAGATTCTTCATGACTTCACTTTTAAAGTGTATAAATCTAAGGATATTGATAACTTATCATCACAGGATAAGCAGCAACTATCTATGATTATGGACTATATGTTCCGTACAGAAGCACTAGCGATGATTGCAGCAGATGAGGACCTAACAAAACAAGGTACATCAGTATCAGGTATTAAAGATTTACTAGATTTCGTTTGGGATTTATTATCTGGAGCTGCACGAATGCCTAAAACAGTAATCAAAGGACAAGAATCAGGAACTATTACCGGCGCTCAATACGATGTGATGAACTACTATTCTCGCATTGTTGCTGATCAAGAGAACGAAATGAAGCCTCACTTAGAAAAGCTCATTCGAATGCTTTTAATGGCTGAAAAAGAGCTTGGAGGGCGTATTGACCCTGAATCATTGGAGTGGGAAATACAATTCAATCCGTTATGGAATGTTGACGCTAAGACGGATGCAGAAATACGGAAGATTGTTGCAGAGACAGACCAGATATATTTATTGAATGGTGTTGTCGAAACGGACGAGGTACGCGAGGCGAGATTTGGTCAGTTTGGTTTAACTAACGAAACTAAATTTAGTGGTGATGAAGCTGATTTAAAGAATCTAGCTGATCAAGTATACAAAGGATACCGTGGTCGCAATGAATAAGAAGGTGCCGATTACACGTTTCCCTGATGCAGTAGCAGTTACTTATAGTCGTGCTATTCGAAAAATGGTGCTTGAACTAGGTGATGAAACTCTTAAGCAATTCGAAAAGCATATTGAACTACTATTGATTGAATCCAGACAAGATAGTACGAAGTTTGTTGTTGATGGTATCTTTGACAGCATCAAACGAATGCTGAAAGCTATTAAAAACAAGGCTGAGATAGTATTCAGTGAAAGAAAAACACAATCTGCAGCCGAAAGGTTTGTGAAAAGCGTTAATCGCTTTAACAAACATAACATTGATAATCAACTTGTGGTTAAAGTTATAGACCCAGCACAAAGAGAACCGTGGTTAGATTCGTTTCTTAATAACAAAATAAAAGATAATGTGAGTTATGTTAAAAACATAAAGGATGACTACTTATCTGAAATTGAAAATGTGGTCCGTGATGGCGTTAAAGAAGGTCGTACAGCTAAACAAATCCGCAAACAATTAGTTGAACGGGTTGGTGTAGCTGAAAGCAGAGCGCAATTTATCGCTGTAGATCAGACAGGTTCTATACTTGGTCAAATGACTGCAGAAAGGCACCAACAAATCGGGATAGATAAGTTTAAATGGCTCACATCTCAAGATGAAAGAGTTAGAGACTCACATAAAGCGCTCAGTAATGAAGTTTTTTCTTATGATGACCCACCTACTGCAAACGGCCGTGTTGTGTTGCCTGGTGAGGATTATCGTTGCAGATGTGTTGCTATTCCTGTTTTTGATTAATTTTGACTAATATAACCTAATGAAGTTAAAATTAATTTTAATGAATTTAGGGGGTAAAATTAATTATGAATTTATTTTTAGATACTACTGTCTTTTATGACGATCCTTTTTTACAAAAGCCACATATGAAAAATCTTTTGAATATCTTTAAGCAACATGATTTTAAAGTTTATGTTTCGAGTGTTGTATTAATGGAAACTAGACATCATTATGAGGAGAAAATAAGAGAAAACATTAATTCTTTTAATAAATCTGCTAAATATTTACAAGATAAGCACCGTGGTTACTTTAGAGATATATATCAAGATGTGGAAAAAGAAGTTGAATATTGCAGAGATAGGTTTGATCGTCATTACAATAATGCTGAACAAATTACTGTATTGGAATATGACAATAATCTATTACCTGAATTGGTAAGTAGGTCAATTTATAGGATTAAGCCATTTACAGAAAAAAAACAAGAATTCAGGGATGCGATTATTTGGCTTACTTATGCACAATTTGCTGAGGAGAATTGTTTAGAAAATTGCTTATTTATCACAAATAATTCTACTGACTATCTATATAGACAAGAGCTTCACAAAGATTTGCAGAAAGATACAGCAAGAATAAAGGTTTTTCAGCAACCATACGGGGTTCTTAATTCAGATCTTTTAGAGCCCTACGTTGAAACAAATGAACAATTTAAAGAATTTGTGAAGACATGGGATAATATGAGTAGTGAAGTTAGAAATAGTATCTTGAATAAGGTGTTGGAAAAAGAAGAAGTTCAAAATGAGATAAGGAATTATGTGACAGAATATATAAAATATAGTCCTTTTAGTGAACTTTATTACTTCGGAAAAGGAGAAGGTGGATCCGAATTATTAAATATAGAAAAAGTGAAATTGAAAACGGAAAGAGGTAATTTTAGTATTATAAGTGGGGATTTAACATTTAATGGACAAATTGATGTGGTCTCCTCAACAGAAGATATTATACTTTTACAAGATAATCAAACCGAAACAAAAATAAACAAAATAGAGTTGGAATTGTATTTTAGTAGTGATTTTAATAGCGATACTCATGAAATGACAAGCTTTATAATCAATTCACATTACAATTTAAAAAATGTTCAAGAAGAAATGGCGCATGCCATTGCATCTCAACATTTGTAAAGAGTTGTGTTAACAACTCTCTTTTTATTTTTGAAAGGGGGTGAAACATTGAAACTACAACGTTACGACACATCTTATATAAAAGACTACATGGAAACACCAGAAGGGTATTTAACGGTCAATGTACCGATTACTCGTCCTGGTGTTTTTCCATATCAACGGCAAGATGGTTCGGTTCAAATGGAGGCGAAACTGCCAGAAGATATTTTTAGTGACCGTACTATTTATTCAGCACGTTCTAAGCCAGTTACAGATGGCCATCCAGAAGTACCAGTGACGGTTGATAATTATCAATCTTACGCAAAAGGGATGAGCCACACAGATTCACGTGTGGAAGACTTTAAGCTTTATATCTCATTGACAGTAACGGATAAGGCGCTCATTAAAAAAATACATGATGGATATAACGAAATCAGTATTGGTTTCTTATCGGATGTTGTTGCAGAAAGTGGAATATACAACGGCGATCAGTACGAATATGTTCAGCGAAATGTTGAAATTAATCATATTGCGATTGTAGAAAAAGGTCGTGCAGGTTCAGAGGTTGCTATTCGTTCTGATTCCGACGCATGGCAAATTGATTCCGAAGAGGATAAACATAAAGGAGGAACAATTTTGGTCAAATACAAAATTAACGGAAAAGAATATGAGATTGATCCAGCGGTTAAGGCGCACATCGAAAGCTTAACATCTTCAAAAGACGAGGATGATGAGGAAGATCCGAAAAATAAAAAGAAAAAGACAGATGCCTTGGATGTTTTGCAAGGACGTTTCGATGCTTTGGAAGTGAAGTTACAAAATACTGAAAACGAGCTTGCGAATGCAAAAGCAAAACAAGTATCTGCAGATGAGTTAGATAAAAAAGTAGAGGAACGTGTAGGGTTAATCAGCACAGCAAAACCTTTACTTGGGGACTCATTCGACTTCACTGGTAAAACAGAACGTGAAATTAAAGAGGCAGTAATTGCGACAACTAAAGAGGAATTTAAAGGCGATGGTAAGTCAGACGACTATATCAACGCCTTTTTTGATGCAACTGTAGAACAGGTCCAATCAAATGGCTTCTCAAGCACTGGTCCTAATAGTGCGTACACAGGTGATTCATCTAACAATAAAGATTTAGAAGAACTTAAAAATAAACGCTTAAACATGCGTAAATAAGGAGGAACTTACATGCCTATTACAAATTATCCAGATTACATGCAACCTGCTGGTAAAGCCGGTCAATTATCAAGTTACCAAGAATACTTAGCAGATACTTACGCAGTAGAAGCAATAGTACCATTTGGTGCAGCAGTACAACTTAATGCCGCAGGCACAGCAATTAAGCAGATAGCTACAGGTGGTGCAGTAATCGGTATTGCTTTAGCTCAAAACATTCATGACTGGGTGGAAAAGAAAGATGATCAAAACTATCCAGTAGGTGAACCGGCAGCGATTGTTAAACGTGGTCGCATTTTTGTAGTTGCTGGTGGCGACGTTATCAATGGCCAAGCTGTTAAAGTGGACCCTGCAACTCAAAAATTTACAATTGATGGTGAAGTAGCTATCAATGGTGCTGTATTCAAAGCAAATGCTACAGCAAATCAATTAGTAGAAATCGAAATTAACTTACCTTAAGGAGGAACTTTTACATGACAAATCCATCATATCGCGGAGATGCTTTAATCCGCCCTCAAGATTTAAACGCAATTGATCAGCGTGTGTATGAACCACATGCTTCAGAATTAAAAGCACGATCTATTTTCGGTGTAAAAACGGATATTCCGGCAGGAGCTAAAACATATAGCTATGATGTTTTAACTCGCTCAGGTGCTGCTAAAATCTTAGCTCCAGGTGCAACAGATGTACCTTTAGTGGACGCAGACTTAACAGAAGAAACAGTGAAAATATACTCCATTGCCGCAGCTTTTAATATCGGTGTTCAGGAAGTACGTGAGGCGCAAATGGCAGGACGTCCGATTGATGTTACAAAAGCTGATACTGTACGAAAGGCCATTGCTGAAAAGGAAAATCAAATCGCTTTCGCAGGTGATAAGACTCATGGAATTAAAGGTTTAACGGATTCAGTTGGTATTCAGGTATATGCGACACCACAAAACGAGGCAGGCACTTCTACGAAATGGAAAGACAAGACAGGCAAAGAAATCGTAGCTGACATTCGTAAAGCAAAAAACATGATTAATAAATTAAACGGGCATGAAGCTGATACGTTGTTAGTAACGCCGGATTCAAACGAAGAGCTCGAAAAAACATTTAACGAGTTCACGCAACAATCGGTGTTGGAGTACATTAAATCTCAAAACTGGTTTAAACGTATTGAAACAGTAAACGACCTAGCTAAAAAGGGGTTGGCGGGTACAGAGTGTTTTGTGGTCCTTGATTCTTCACCAGACGTTGTAGAACTTGGGATTCCGTTAGATATTATACGTCATCCACAAGAGTACGCATTCCCAAATACCAAAGTGCCATTCGAAGAACGTACAACAGGTTTAATCATTCGATATCCGATGGCTATTTGCCGTGCAGATGGAATTTAAGGGAGGACCAATCAATGTTAGTACAAAACAAAGGTAATCACTCATATACAGCAAATGATTTAACACTTGTTCCTGGTACAAATAAAGTGGATGAAAAGGAATTCGAACATTTTCTTACTCATCCACTGATGAAACATCTTAATGATAAAGGCGAGTTTGTCTATGACAATGAGAAAACAAGACCATCTGCAAAGGATGCAATTGCGATGATTGAAGATGCGTTTGACATTGACATGCTAGAGGCTTTGAAAGCTGAAGAGGACCGTAAAACAGTTCTAGATGCCATTGATAAGCGCATTGAAGAGTTGAAAAATCCCGAAAAATAGGAGGGATTCACATGTTATTAACGTCAATTGAGCGCATTCATATGCTAAGTGATGAATTTACTTCAATTTCGGATGAAAGATTAACCATGTACATTGAGGATGCTTCGCTTGAAGTGTCCTCTTTGCCTGTTCCAGAGATATATCAGGAGCGATTAGCGCGATATTTAGCAGCGCATCTAGCTATTTTAAGTGTAAGCAAGGATCAAACGGTAATCCGCGAAAAAGTTGACATAATCGAACGTCAATACAGTGCCCCAAATAAAAACATCGGGCTTTTAGCATCAAAGTGGGGCCAAGAATACCAACGTATTTTAGATGAATTAGAGGAACAAATAAAACCAAAGAAATCAATCAATTTGATGGTGTTATGATATGAGTAAGAATATACAGATAAGAAACATTACTAGGATTCCTCAATTAAAAAAAGTTATAAAAGATTTAAATAGCTATGCTGTTGAAGTTGGGATATTTGGCGATGGAGAATACGTGATGATAGCTAGAGTTCATGAATTCGGTATGACAATAAGGACTAAAAAAGCGAATATCAATATTCCTGAACGTTCTTTTATGCGTTCCGTATTTGAGGAAAAACAAGATGCATGGACCAAGTTTGTTAAGAAGCGATTACCACTTGTGTTGGATTCTAAATTAGATGTTCGTATATTATGTGAAGACTTAGGAGCAAAGATGGTAGGAGATATTCAAGAAAAAATAGTAGATTTAGATACTCCACCCAATGCACAGTCGACCATTGATCAAAAGGGATCTAGTAATCCATTGATTAATAAAGGTGGCGCTGGAGGCTTGCTTAGTAAAATTACTTATAGAGTGGTGAAGAAATAATGCCTGAAAAAATGTTGTTTGCTTCTGTTATCCAGTCTCAAGGTGTGCCATTCATCGCTCATTTGCAAGGTGAAAGTGGCTACGTTGATGGTGAATGGGTTACAGGGCAAGAAGCACCTAAGGAAATGATAGGGGTAATACTACCTCTCAGTAATGATGACTTAAAATATGCTGAAAACGGCACATACACAGTTAAAGAAAAGAAATTACTAACTGTTGACCAAATACCAGAAGGAACTAAGGTGGAGTACAAAGACCAAAAATATACTCTGCAAGCTTTTAAAGATTATTCCGAGTATACAGACGTCAATATATATTTGTTGAGGTGGCGAGAAAAATTAATTTAATTAAATTAATTCGTAAACAACTCGCAACCGATACGGATTTAACAATAATTCGTGCAGATCAACCAGGAGACTTACCGAAATTACCATACGCAACATATAAGGTGATAGGTGATCGTAAAGGCGTGGGTCAAGAAGATATTTCCTATCGAGATGAACCCAATGTTCTTATAGAAAATCGGACAGAAGAACGTAATGCCACAATTTCGTTTAACTCTTATGGAACTACACATGACAACTCTTATGAGATAGCTAAAAAGCTTCGTAAGTGGTTTGCACATGGTGGTTCTCTTTATTTAGAGGAAATCGATGTTGCGATTGTTGATGTGTCAGAGGTAGAGAATCGTACTACTTTTTTAATCGATTCTTATGATGAAAAATGGGGATTTGATGTGATTATTCGATACCTAGACGTTGATGAAAATGAAGTAGATTACTTCGACAAAGTAGAAGTAGAAATGAAATTAGGAAGGTGATTAAATGCGGTTTGTTGATATAGAGATTTCTAGAGAAACAAAGCCAGTTTCGGAAAAGGGTTTCGGAGTACCTTTGGTATTAGCTACCAGTAAAGCTATAGATTACAAGAAATATACAGGCATTGAAGGTGTTACCGAAGACATCGCTGAAACAACAAAAGAATATAAATTGTTATCTCGTATGTTTGGTCAAAATCCAAAGCCTGCAGAAATAGCAGTGTATGGCATTGTTTTCGATTCTAATAAAGATGATCCAACAGCATTAACAACAGCGCTAAATGAATTAATTAAAATTCATAAAGATTTTTATTATGTGGTCAGTACTGAGCAAGGTGACAAGGAGATTAAGGCTCTCGCAGAATGGACTAATACTCAAGATAAAATCTACGGTGTCACGACATCAAATGTAGAATTAACTGAGGAAATACGTGAATTATATGACAATGCTTTCGTTGTTGTGCATGATCAACCAGATACGTTCGTTGCAGAAGGCCTAATTGGTGTTTGTGCTCCAAAAAAAATAGGCTCGTATACATGGACATTTAAAAATGTAAGTGGTGTACCAGCAGCAAAATATAGTGATCATATGATTAATCGTATTCATGATGCGAATGCATCGACTTACATCAATGAAGCAGGTCTGCTATTGAACTCAAGAGGTGTTACAACAAGTGGTGAATATATTGATGTGATTCAAGCAACACATTATCTTAAATCACGTATTGCTGAGAGAGTATTTCACTTACTTGCGCTTAGAGATAAAGTTCCTGGCACGGATGCAGGTATCGGCTTGGTTGTAAGTGAAATTGAAAGCGTTCTGTCGGAAACAGTAGAAAACACAACTACCGGAGAGGGTATCATTGCTCGTGATGACGCTGGTAATCCGATGTATACTATTACCTTCCCCAGACGTGCAGACATTCCAAAGAAAATACTTGCTCAACGTATTCTTCCAGATATTCAATGGACGGCTACTATTTCAGGAGCATTCGAAAAAGTACAAATCCGTGGTGTACTAACGGTTTAAGGAGGTTTTTTAATGATTTTTAATTTTAAAGATTCAGTATCTGTTGTCGGAGGTATTATACTCACTGGATTTATGGATGGTACACCGGTTGAGGCAGAGAAAAATGAAGATACTTTTTCTCAACATGTTGGTGCTGATGGAGCCGTTACTTATAATGAATCAGCAGACGAGACAGGTACTTTTACATTTACGCTAAAACAAGATTCGAGTGTATTGCCTATGTTAGATGCTTTATTAAAATCAAAGGAACCATTTAATGTTTCGATTACTGATTCTAAACGAAAGAAACGTGTAAGTGGTTTAAATTGTCACTTTTCGAAAAACCCAACATTTTCACGCGGCGCTGAAGTTGACGCAGTTGAATACACAATATTAGCAGCACAATACAAGGAGGATTAATTCAAATGACATTTACACCTAAAAAGAAAGAATTTAAATCAACAGCAGGCAATGAATACACTTTTCAAACCGTACCTAATTCAAAACAAGCTGAAATTGTTGATATTGGAACAGGGTTACAGGGGAAAGTTTTGAATTCAAAAATGATGCCACAAATTTTAGAACATGTTGTAGTTGTACCTAATGGATTGAAAATGGATGACTTTGAGACTTGGGAGGAGTTAGAGGAGGTCACTACCGCAGCCTTTACATTTCTTCGAACAGGACAATAATAAATTAAAAAATCTTTCAGGGGTGCAAAGCATCCCTTCTTTTTATGGAAAGAAAGCAAAAGAGAAGTGGTGGAAATATGTTATTGGATATCACTATAAGATGGATCCTCACGCTGTAGAACAATGGGATAATGACACCATTTTAGAAACACTCGCATCCTTAAAAATGCTAGGGGTGATTAAATGAGTAGTGCTGGTAGCATGCGAGATATGTTTGTCGGCATTTATTTTCAGGATGAAGCAACTAAAGTTATTGATCAAATAGATAAAAAGATGGATGAAGTTCAGCGTTCGTTAACTGGATTTGGGTCAAAACTGAGTAAAACATCATCTGGTTTTAGTTCGATGGGGAAAGTTGGTATGAGCACTGCTGCATCTGTTAACAGTGGCATGAATCAGAGTGTTCAAAGTGTCGGAAAACTAAACCAGAAAGTCGGTGAAACAGGTAGTGGTTTTAGTAGATTAAAAAGCACAATCATCGGTGTTGGCACGGCCGTTGGTGCGGTCAAAGTTATTGATAAAGCTATTGGTATGGTTAAAAGTTCAGTAGATGGGGCTATAGGTCGTATTGATACACTAAACGGTTTCCCTACTGTTATGGAAAAAATGGGCTTTGCTAGTGAAAAGTCGTCAGCTAGTATTGATAAATTGTCTGATGGTATTCAGGGCCTACCAACAACGTTAGATGGTATTGTCGGAAGTACAAAGAATATTGCACTTATGACCGGCGATTTGGATATGGCTACAGATACAGCGCTATCGTTAAATAACGCATTTATCGCGTCGGGGTCAACGTCAGCAGACGCGGAACGTGGTCTTGATCAGTATGTAAAAATGCTATCTAAGGGTAAAGTTGAAGCTGATAGTTGGTCAACGTTACAAGAAACGATGGGATTCGCACTTAATAAAACGGCCGAAGCATTTGGTTATACAGGCAAGTCGGCGCAACGTGATTTATATGGTGCGCTACAAAAAGGCAAAATCACATTCGATGATTTTAACAAAAAGATAATTTCGCTTAATGGCGGTGTAGGCGGATTCGCGGAGATCGCTAAGGAGAGTAGTTCTGGTATCGCTACATCATGGAGCAATATGAAAACCGCAGTGACAAGAGGTACGGCTGGCATTATTCAATCGATTCAGGATACGTTGAAAGATACGCCTTTGGAATCGATAGAAAACGTTGTCAGCAAACTAGGTAAGGGATTCAATACAGCATTAGGATTTATATCATCCGGTATAAAAAGCATTGATACAGCTAGTTTGAGTGAGAAAATCAGCGGCGTTATGAATTTTGCTAGTGCCGTAAAAGATACCATTTCATCACTATGGAACGATAGTGGAGATGTATCAGACATTTGGCAAAAATTCGGATTGCCAAAAGAAACGAGTGATGGCATTGCATCATTCGCCGATGTAATAAGGGGTACATTATCAACCGCTGTAGATGGCGCAAAAAAGGCTTTTGATGGATTCAAAACGGGTTTGTCATGGGTGATGGATAATAAAGATGTCGTAATAGCAGCAACGGCAGGTATAGCAGGCGGTTTCGCTGTGTTTAAAACTATCTCCACCGTAAAAACAGCTTTAGATTTATTTAAAAGTAGTACACTTTTATCTACTATTGCCACAAAAGGTTTTAATGCAGCTTTGAGGGCTAACCCTCTTGGTATGGTTGTAACAGCCATCGGATTGTTAGTAACAGCCGGTGTGTACTTGTATCAGAATTGGGATACAGTAAAGGAAAAAGCAGGCGAACTGTGGGGCAAAGTAAAAGAGGTATTTGGTGCCATATATGATTGGGGGATGTCTAAAATCCAACCAGTAACAGGGTTTTTTAAAGGTCTTTATGATAAATTTATCGATTTTAAAAACGCAATACTAAGCTTTAAACCACCTGAATGGGTTTCATCAATTGGTGGTGCGATAGGTAAAGCAGCCGGCGCAGTTGGGAATTTCATTTCAGGTTCTCACGCTACAGGCTTGGAACGAGTACCATTCGATGGTTATGTAGCTGAATTGCATAAAGACGAAGCTGTTCTAACTGCAAATCAATCAAATGCGCTACGAAGTGCAGGGATATTGAGCCAAGGTAGTTCGGGTACACCAGAGTTAAATCTAGATGAAAATAATTCTGGTTCAACGCCACAAATGCCACAACCAGTTAACAGTAGTAATGATAACAATGCCACTGCTAATAATGGTGGAAATCAATTTATTTTTAACATTTCAGGTAACAATGCCATGGATATCACGCAAAAAGTACGTGAAGTTATTAGTGATATTCTTGATTCAGAAATGCAAACAACGTAGGAGGGTTGATGTAATGCCATACATTAAAGATGTATTAATTGATGTAATAACAAATATTAATATACCTGAATCCTCTACTACAACGGACCATGCTTTGGAAGATGGTGAGCAGACAACAGACCATGTTATAAGTAACCCTATTACTATCTCGTTAACGGGTGTAATTCTAGATGCGACTGAAGCAAAGGTACTAAAGTTACGTGAATACAGGGAAAAAGGTGTAATTATTGATTTTAATTACATGACAGCCCTTAAACATGTAGTGATCACTGATTTCAATCGTGATTACGAAGCTAAAATTAAAGACGGTTACGCTTTTACAATGACACTTAAACAGATAAAAGTAGGGAAGGTTGCTAAATATGTTAGTGTGTCTATTCCAGTTAAGAAGCAAACAAAACCTGTAACCCAAAAAGGACGACAACAGACGAAAAAGACACCTACAGCAAACTCAAAATCAAACAAAACAAAATATTCAAATCCACCCAAAAAATAAAACGTCTAAAAAACAGGAGGGGCGTAAGTGAACGAGTATATTGATATCGATAAAAATGAAATACCATACTCATTTGAAATTGAGTTAGCAGGAGAAGTTTTTGAGTTAGAAGCAAATTACAACCAAGCTCACGACTTTTTCACTGTTGATTTATTCAAAGATGGTGGCGCGCTAGTGATTGGCGAAAAGTTAATTCTTAATCGACCGTTATTCCGAAACCGCGTTGATATTGACTTACCAAAAGTAAAAATAATTCCTAAAGACCGCGCTAATTCAGCTACTCGTATCACTTACGAAAATCTGTATGAGACGGTCTTTTTATATGTAGGTGAAACAGATGAGTAATTTATACATGCGTAAGACTAAATTAATAGTTGGCGACCGTGAAATTACGGATCCATTAACAATTAAATTTAGTGTTCCTTTTGGTGATAACGATAAAGTAGATACAATAGACATCCAAGTTTACAACCTTAAAGACGAAACAATAAAATCCATATCAGTGAACAAAGCAGTTATTTTGAGCGCTGGCTATGTTGACGATAATGGAGTAATTTTTAGTGGCGTACTCAAGAAAAAGGAAACAAAGTGGGAAGGCTTAGATAAGATTACTACATTCAAGTGTATTGATTGCACGTTGGACTATACCCAAGGTGTTATCAAAAGAACATATGCCCGTAATACACCAGCATCCGTAATCTTAAGAGATTTAGCTCGCGATGCAGGCCTTGCGATTGGTGACATTGACTTGCCTACGGATTTTATTTATAGGTCAGGAAAAGCGCTTAACGGAAAAATCAAGTTCTTAGTATCTGAAATAGCGAAGGATTGTAAGGCGAAACTGCATATCAACAAAGGCCGTATGTATGTACGTGACCGAGCCAAAGGTGACAAAGTAGGTTTGGATATATCTAAAGAAACAGGCTTAATTGATGCACCAGAAGAAATTGAAGAAGAAGTAAAGGAAGAAAAGAAAGTAAAAGAAACAAAGGAAACAAAGGAAACAAAGGATGAGAAAAAATCCAAATCTAAATCCGAGAACCCCCAAAAAAAGATAAAAGGATACAAAATTAAGATGTTGTTAAATCACAAAATTACAACAGATGTCATTATTAAACTAAAATCAAGGAATGTTAATGGGGTGTTCCGTGTATCAAAAGGTGAACACAAAGGAGATACATCAGGAACAGAGTACTACACAGAGTGCGAGGTGGTACCGGTATGACAAAAACTACAATGACTCAACTTGTGAGCGCATCTATTGAGGAAAGTTTGATGAATGTGAATACTTGTCTAATTTGCAGGATCTTAGAGGTGGACATGAACACATTTAGAGCTGATGTATTACCTCTTAATGATCCTGATGCCACACCTATTTTAGATGCACCAATAGCATTTCACCAAACTGATCAATTCGTAATTCAGATTCCATATAAAAAAGATGATAAGGTACTTGTAGTTTGCTCACAGGCTGATATCGACCCTCTAATGTTTGGCGGTGGCGATGCTGCTAGTCGTTCATTCAGTGCCAATGATGCATTAATAATCGGTGGAATTAACCTTTTTACAAATCCAATTCAAAACGAGCATCCTAATGATGTGGTAATAGGCACTAAGGATTTTCAAACAAAAATAGTATTAAACGATGCTGGAGAAATTGATATAAAATCATCAAAATTCAGAGTCGAAGCCGATGATATAGAATTTGTTGGTAGTAATATCACTGCAAATGGCAGAAATTTAGCCACAAATATAGAGTAGGTGGTGGAGAAATGCACACTCTTAAATATGACGATAATGGTGATTGGATGCTAAATGAGCTTGTGCATGATGATGACCAACTCATTCAAAATCTTAAACAATTGTTGCGTACTCGAGTAGGTGAATGGATGTTTGATGATAACCATGGTTTCCGAAGGGCGGTTATCGAACAAAAATTACCTAATAAAAAACAAATCGTTCAGGCCATGCACGACTGTTTATATCAGGAACCACGAGTAGTTGAAGTACTAAATGTAGATTACGATTTCAATCGGATTAAACGGTTTTTAACCATTAATTTTAAAGCTCGCACAACATATGGCGAAGAGGTAGGAGGTGAAGCTGTTGTTAACCAAATATGGGTTTAAACGATTACGTACAGCCGATTATCTACCGATTATTGAAGAACAGGCTCGGGATTTGTTTGGTGAAGATGCCGATTTATCAGATCTCACACCTCTTGGTAAATTCATATTTTTACAAGCACAACAACGTGCTGAAGATAATGAAGAGCTTGAACAGGTTTATAATGCTCGATTTGTTGATACAAGCGAAGGTGCAGCGTTAGAAGCGAATGTCATGCGAGCCTTAATCACTCGTAAGAGATGGCTGAAAGCAAGTGGTGGAGTCATTGTTAATTTAGATAAGGGCGCAAAGATTAATTTAGATGATTTATTCAGAACGAAGTACAATGTGTATTTTAAAGCGTTAGAAGCTGTTGACGCAGTAGAAGATGGAAACTATCGATTGAATGTCGAAGCACTGGAATATGGTGCAATCGGCAATGTAGAACCAAATGACATTTCAATTATCGTAAACCCACAGAGTGGCATCAATTCGGTAACGAATCCAGATGCTTTTTTTAATGGCCAAGATGAAGAAACGGACGCAGAATTACAAGATCGTTATTACGACTCGTTGGGGAAGGTAGGTTCTAGACGTGTTGAATCAATCGAAGCGAATGTTCTTGATGATGTTAACGGTGTTCGCTCTGCTATTGTTATTGAAAACGATACAAATGATTTTGATGCTGAAGGACGTCCACCCCATTCTATTGAAACAGTTGTTTTAGGCGGATTAGATGAAGATGTTGCAATGGCTATCTTTCAAAAAAAAGGTGGCGGCATTCGTGCTTATGGACAAACTATATTTACCTATAAAGATAATCGTGGAATTATACATGAAATTGGCTTTACAAGAGCGACAACAGTTAGTTTGTTTGTAAAAGTATATATCGAAAAGGGCAAACAATATCCGTTAAACAGAGACGAATTGGTCATTGAGCAATTGATCAAATATGTTGATGGCACTTACAATAAAACGCTTTATCCAGGAGTAGGCATGAGCAAAGACGTCATTTGTACAAAGGCAGAAGCACGTGTCCTATCAATTGATGGTATAGAGGATGTAAGGGTCGAGTTCTCTACAGATGGAATTACTTACAAACCTCGTAATGTAGCAATCGCCTTTCCTGAAGTCGGGGAAACAGATGAATCCAAAATCGAGGTGTTGAACCTTGTCTAATGAACGACTGCAAACATTACTGGACCGTATGCCTCGTCAGTATGCTAATAGTGAGGATAGTAATAACTACAAGCTACTAAAAATCATTGCTGAAAATGGCGTAGAAAACATTGCTATCCAGCAAACAATTTTAAAGTATTGGGATGTAGAGCAAGCTGAAGATTATGGCTTAGATAGGCTCGGGAAAGACGAAGGGATAGCGCGCGGCAGTTGGGATGATGAAGAATATCGTAAAATGATTAAAATTCAGTGCGTTCTTAACCTTTCCGATGGCGATATAGACACAATGAATCAGATTATGGATGCGTACATGGGCAATGATTTCATTGGCTTTGAGGAAGGCTGGATGGAGTTTGATCCAGCTACATTACTGTTGAATATTCGTTCATCTGCTAAAAGCGTCCCAGAATCGTTAACCAAAAGAATAAAAGCTGCTGGTGTAGGTATTTATATTTTTTTAAATGAATTAAACGAATTTATAATACTCCACGCTGGCACTTATGCATGGCAAATTAATTACAAAATCTGTGGTCGTTTTAAAACAGCAAGAACTCATGGTGCATTAGGAGATGAAATATTAAGCATACACAATGAGTCTTATGGTTTCATTATGAACAATAAAGTGTGCGGCAGATTTAAAGCAGGAGGTGTGAGGAATTGAATGAAATACAACCATTGATGATAGATTTAGTACAACAATTTTTAAGTAATCTTGTTGCAGGTGCCAAGGTTACTATTGATGGTGTCGTTTACGACAAAGAAATCTATCACACTAGTACAAAATATGGACTAAGGAAGTATGTGAAATTGTCGTTAGAACAAGGTTTAGTAACACGTGCTGCTTTAGTCGATAGTTATGGGCGTGAATTGTATGTGAAAACGATGAACTATCAAAAAGGTTCACAGGGGTATGTAATTGCATTTCCTCTGCAACTCGAAGTGAAGGAAGTGAAAGTAAGTGAATAAAAAACTAATGAATGGCGAAATACCTCTAAATTTTAAGAAAAACCCGTATGAGCGCATTCAATGGCATGATGATGTTGAAGATCCTGTCACTGGTGAAATCATTGAGGAAGGCACACCATTTATGTCTGAGTACGCTAATAATTTCGAGTGGGGTATTTTTAATGCTTATCGTTTTTTAAATGAAATGTATCGGCAAATGGAACGTATGCGTGTCCAAATGGAGTTAGATGGCCGTGTACCAGGTAACAGCGGGACGTTCGCTGACACGTTAGATGGTAGCAGTAATAAAATCATATTAGACAAAGCAATGACTGATATTATCGAGGCTGTCATAATAGGTACAACTACTTTAAAAGTGGCTAGTGTTAATGGTTTTGCACCATTTACGCAAGTCACTATTTTTGATGATCTTCACAGCGAGGATGTTATTATCACTGAGATAGGTACAGACTCTATTAAAGTACAAGCTCTTAAAAATGCATATAAAAAAGGTGCGAAAGTAGCTCGCAGTAATGTGACTGTGGATACGGTAAATGCCGAAATGGGTGTCGGTGATTGGCAGACATATAATGTAGAGTTAGTGGAGGTGGTCTAGTGGTAAAGTATTATTACGACAAGTTTACCTCGATTAAGGACGAATATTATACCTATGATGTGGTCGAGGATATTTATGAGAAAAGGGTATATATACACACCTATTCTTTCGAGAGCTATTTTTACGAATGGTTAAAAGCAAAGTACGGTGTTGGTGTAACAACGCCAATAACTAATGGATATGCATACAACGAAATATCTTTTAACTCTAAGACAGGTAAGTTTACGCGTAGTAAGCCTATGGATTCACGCCCTATTAATACTTCAACAATAAAAGAAGTATGGGATATTACTACTAATAATCCGTCTTACGGAAATAGACACTTCTTTATAGAAGTGCTTTCTGGACCTGCTAAAGGTTTTTACATGGTTAATATGTTCGATAACTGGGATAACCAAAACTACGAAAACCAGTATCACATAACGATGTATAAAATGACGCCTACTCTATACAGTTGGTCATACGTAAAAGGTGAACTAGTGCAGGCGAACGTAGTAGCAGAAGAAGGAACATACCCAACAGATGGTCGTCATACTGATGGATATTGGTATGTAAAGGGTACTAAGGCAAACACCGCACCAACAGTCACATTAGTCTCACCTAGCAACAACCAAACGCTGTACGAAAACGACACAATAAACATATCAGGCAATGCTTACGATGCAGATAAAGACCAATCAGTAACTGCGTATTATCAAATCAATAGCGAACCTAAAAAGGTCTTAGCAACGAATCTAAGTCAGATGCAAATATCATTATCAAAGCAACTCACATTTAAAGGTGGGAAGTTGTACGATGGCGAAACAGTGCTTACTGGAATGCTTGCTGAAGGTGTAGAGCATAAATTAAAGGTATGGGCGGTTGAGAGTGAAGGAGCACAATCTACAACTGTTGATCGTACGTTTTATGTCGTTCCTAACCGAGCTCCACTTTTATCTGTAGACGCTGTTGTACCTTCAGGTGTTATTGATATGGACAAATTTAAAATCAGTGGTACTGCTTTGGATGAAGATGCTAATTCAAGCGTTAAAGTAACTAGACGTATTAATGCTAATAATCCTGTTGAAATTTATAGTGGAAAAGGTGGCGAGTGGGAGTTTGAAATCTCACTTTCTCAGCTAGTTGTTGGTGCGAATACGATTGTCATCGAAGTCGTTGATAACTACGGTGCTAAAACTAGCAAAACAATTAAACTCAATAAAAATGCTGTGAATGCGCCTATTTTGCAATCCGTAGCTCGATATAAAGTCGAGCCGCCAAAGGGATCTGCAAAAGGCGTTTTGTTGTGGGTTCAACGTGATACTGACCTAGATTTAAAGGTTGATTTATCAATGACGTTAAAAGGCGAACAAGAAACGTATGTACCACTTACAGCAATGCATACTGTGCCGGTATATGAAGGTGTTGTGGAGGATGAGTTTTATTATGAAACGTTGGAGCCGAAAGACGATATCATTCTAAAACTAACTACAACTAGACCTAACATTGACGTTGACCATAAAATCCATTTAATCATGGGGGTGCTTGAATAATGTTGAGACGCAAGAGATTGCCAGATGGTTCGCTAGGTGAACTTGAAAAAGTTGGATTGATACCTACAACCGAAGAACAAGTACTATCTTTAGGTGAAGAGTTAGCTCAAGAAAAAGTAAAAAGCATCCAAAAAGACCTCTTGATTAATAGTCTTGGTTCACAACTTACTCAGTTAAAGCTAGAGGTTATCTCAATGAAAGGCGGTGGAGAGTGATGAATTTTTGGCAAATTGCTTTTATCTCAAGATGGGTAACATCAGAACAATTACGAATTGTTGTGAAAACTGATGCTAATCCGTTCGGTGAAATTACTCCAGAGCAGTACAAAGAAATTACAAAGCAAGATTTCGAAACGCAAGCTAAGGCTTAGTTTGATTTGTATGAAAACTACGAAAATTGAATTTACGGTTTAATAACAATTATATATAATAAAGGTATAAATATGTACTTCGCTGTTTTTCGTTCGATTCGAAATCTCTCAACCTATGAAAGTTTAACTGTTTTTATGGGTAATAAAGGATGGTTTATAGGCGTTATGTATAGTGGCGTACTATCAGCTGTGATATCAGATATCTTAGATTCAATACCTAGTTTGGAGATGATAAATTTGTTTAATACTTTCATTATAGTTGCTGCTTTGGCGCTTTGCGGGGAGCCTGGAGGACAGAATATGTAGCCAAGCACTTAAGGAATGGTATAGTATAGTTTCAATATAACAATTAAATTAGTTATTTATACTGTATCATTTCTAGCAACTACACATTTTATAAAAAAAATTTAGAGCACATCCAAATGGATGTGCTTTTCTATTTATTACACGCTGTGAGAGCAATCGAGATGGGCAACGGTACATATTACTGATTCTCGATGTGTCTGACAGCGTTACTTATTTTAGGGCAAAGGATTGGTGAGGGCAATTGACAGTAGAATTAGGCATTGTACTAACGATTTTATCGCTAATTGTAGCGATACAAGGGTATCAGCTCAATAAAACTAAAAGTATTAAAGATGATGGAAGGCAATCAGCAGAAGTAAGTATGCAGTTACATTACATCAGTAAAGGTGTAAATGATATTCAAATTGATATGAAAGATATTCGTTTGGATATGAAAGAGAATGATCAAAAAGTACAAGATGTAGTACAACGCGTTACTCGTGTGGAAGAATCAGCAAAACAGGCACATAAACGACTTGATAAGGTGGAGGACATTGCACATGAAGATTAATTGGAAAGTACGTTTAAAACACAAACCATTTTTAATTGGAGCTTTTTCTTTGTTGCTACTATTAGTGCAACAAATAGGGGCATTATTCGGCTACGATACAACAATTTATAACGAGCGAGTTACAGAGTTATTTAACACTGTGCTCGCTTTTTTAGTGCTAATCGGAGTTGTTGTTGATCCAACAACACCAGGTGCAAACGATAGTGACAGAGCTATGACGTATGAACGAAAGGGTGATATTAATGACTAAAAGATATGTAGGTTCTAGTGGTCACAGCTTAAAAATTAGAGGTGCCAAGTGTTTTATCGATGAGGTGGACGAGGCACGAAAAGTAACAAATGAAGTACATCGTATTTTAACAACACAGTACAACGGTGCTGGTTCAGTATTTCATGATGATACATCGACTACGCAAAACCAAAACCTCCAAACTATCGTAAATTATCACAATAAACAAACACGAGAACTAGACTGGAGCATTCATTTCAACGCTGCAAATGTTACTGATGCCCCGCGTGGTGTAGAGGTATTGTATTACGATATGAAGGATTTATCAGCTAAAGTAAGTGCTGCAATTTCAAAAGCATCAGGACTTAAAGACCGTGGTCCTAAACAACGTACAGAGCTGTATTTCCTTAAAAACACTTATAAACCAGCTATTTTAATTGAAGTATGTTTTGTTGACAGCGAAGTAGATGTTGACCTGTATCATAAAAATTTCAACGTTATTTGTACTGCCATCGCAGAGATTTTAGCTGAGCATTTAGGATATGCAAAAATCCAAACTGGACAGCCAGCAGATGCGAAAATTATGCTCAATGATTCTAAGACAATTCCCGCTGTTATTATAGATGGTAGGACGCATGTTCAGGTGCGAGAAATCGCAGAGTTATTAGGATTGAAACTCGTTTATAACAACGAGAGCAAAACAACAAAATTGTATGAAGTGAAATGATAAAATCGGCAGCCTTGGAACTTAAATGCCCAGGTACTCAATTAATTTTGAGCCTGGGCTTTTTTTGCGTTTCTAAATATTTTTCTTGCCAAAATAGAAACATTTGTTCTAAAATAAAACAAACAAACGTTCTTGTTTAAAGGAGTGTGGAATGATGAAAGAACAATTGATTAAAGCAATGCAACGTAATCAATTTGTGAATATGATGTATTTGGCTAAGTCTGGTGAAATATCAAAAAGGCGTATCAAAGTCATTAAGGTTGTAGGAGATTCGTTTCAAGCATACTGCTTCAGTAGACAGGCAAAACGTACATTTATGATTGATAGTGTATTGGCGGTTGTTCCAGTCTTCCACAAGGAGCGAGAAGTTGTATGATGAAACCTGAACAAAGGCAACTATTTCATAAATTCTTGATTCTTGAAATGGCCATACAATCATTACAACGTGATTTCTCGGTAATAGAAAATTTGAAAATGAGTAAAGTTTATTTACCAATCCTCGAAAGGTTACTAAAAGACATAACGCAAGATTATTACAACGCTAAGAGGCTATTGGCTAAAGAAAAAATAAGATTAGTAAAGTTGGAAAAGATAGACGAATACTTTAGTGATGTACATGTAGCGACGGCAGGAAATGATGTTGTTCTGCGATATGCAAATCAAGCAATTAAAACGCAGGTAGAAAATTTATTATTAAGTCACCAAAATAATTAACCAGACGCTCATAAAATGTGAGCACCTGGTCATTTTTTGTTTATTCACTTAGTAATTCCTTTTCTTTGGCTGCTACCAAATGTTTTAATTCAGCTAGATCGTCTAAATCGCAGTATTTATTAATGTACGTTTTAGCAGCACTCTTTGCTGATTGTTTACGTGTCTTTTCTCTATTTTTTTCTCGATACGCTTGTGTAGCGCGTTTCTGTGCTTCAGATGTTTTATTCTCAGTCAACGTATATCTCTCCTTTATTTGCGACGTTTCTTCTTTGCGGGAGTGGGTCGCTTTTCTTTTTTCTTACTTTTCATATCGCTTATGTTTTTGGCTGACCTTGTAAGTAAGTTTGCGACTGTTGCGATAGCTACTAGGTGCTAGAATCATCTTATCGTAATCCACTTTTGTTCACCCCTTTCTTATATACTTATTATATACCATGGTATATAATTGTGATGGTTTTCTTCATTTATTTTCCTTGAAAAGAATATATCCCTTGATAAAAGGGAACGTTTGTTCTATAATAAAAATAAGAACAAACGTTCTTGACAAAGGGAGTTTTTTATAAAATAAAAAGGGGATGATATCTTTGGCATTCACAGTCAAAACAGAAGCAGAAAAAATCTTTACTAACATTATGGGTGATGGTGCAGTACGTTTGGCAGCCGACTCAGGTTCAAAAACTAACTTCCATGATATTTTTGGTACACCAGATAAATCAGTAGGAGTTAAACGTCAACGTGCAGGAAGTCAATTGCTATTCTTGACATCTCTTTACTCTAACGCATCTTCTGCGACAGTTCGTGGTCAAATCTTAACTCGTATTCACCGTATTTTAATCAATTACAAAGCATTTATTAACCCAGCTAATCCAGCCAACGTCGGTCCAGAAAACCCGATTTTAGCTTTAGGTGCTTATGCAGCATTAGCTCTAGCCAAAGATGCTAATATGGCTTCATATACACAAGCTAGTTCATCTAATCCGGTAACTCAAACTGAACTTCGTACATTACTTACTAATTATGTTAGCAACTTCTACACTCGTATTACTGCTCAACCTGATTACAAAAATGTAAATCAATCAAATGGTAAAGGGGTAACAGTTAGTGTTGGAGCATTAGCTGGTACAAAACATGCTCCTACAGCACTTAATGGTGTAACTCTTGGTCTAGGTGCAGTTCACTTTATCAATGCAGCTATTAACGGTGCTGGTAATGCAATCTATTCTGACTTAAGCGCTTGGTTCACACAAATGTGTACACGCCTACGTCAATCATACGGTAACTCTCGTGATAACAATGGTTTAACTGAACTTTGTGTAAACATAGGTGCAGGTCGTGCAGGTGATAATGGCAATGGGAGTAAAATTGACCAAATGCGAGGGTATTTCCCATCGTCTGGTTACAACGCATTCGTTATCTGGGGTCTTAACCTTGCAGCTCGTGCTTACCGAATTGCTGAATTAGGCTTAACAACACAAGTTCCTCAATTCAAAAATGCAGTTGCTTTAAGTTCTCACGTTTGTCAACAAACAGCAGCTGAAATCATGAACTACTACAACACTCAAATTCTAAACGAAGGACGTTCGTTCGAAATTGGTCTTCCTAACTTTATGCCAGGCGGTCCAAATGCAGCTCCAGGTGGTTCAGAATATCCTGGTAGTCCATCTGCTCCAACAGCAGGTTACGCTCTTGCGGGTTATCAACACTTTACTTCTACGTTCACTCCAGGAGCAGATTTTATTGCTAACTCTAATGTACAGTACAACATGCTGCAAGAAAGTAATGCTGATGCAGCATCTGTAACAGCTTATCTGTACACAACAGCTTGGTATGGTGGTCACACTCTGGTAACCTCTGGTAAATTGACTTCTGCAATTGCAAACAAAGCAGGTTCAGCAGCACTTCCGTATAACATCGTTTCAACTAATACTGGTGTGAAAGCAGAAGCTGGAGCATCCCGTATCCTTCAAGGCTTAGCTGGTGCCATGAACAGTGGTATAACAACACTTAATTAATACAGAAAGAATCACTAAGTTATAGAGGAAAGAAATTAAAAAATTTAAGCCCATTAGCTTAATTGGTAATGGGCTTATTCTATTAACTCGGTATTATTTTTAGTATATATTTTTGGTTATTACTTAAAAAATATCAATTTATTATTCAATCTAATACTACTAAAATATAGAAAGTTCAAAAGGAGAATGTTTGATGAAACAGGTATTTATAAAACCAGCTGAAGGTATTTATACAAGCCTTTATGGCATGAGAAGTGGTTCAATGCATTATGGAGTTGACATTGCAAATAGTAGCTCCAATGTACCCGTACACGCTTCCGCTGAGGGTGTGATTAACAAAGCCGTTGGTGGTTGTTCTAATAATGGCTCTATCGGTAATACATGTAATGGTGGTTATGGAAACTATGTAATTGTTCGACACACTATTAATGGGGAAACATATGATACTCTTTATGCTCACTTACAATCTATTAGCGTCTCAGCAGGTCAAACTGTAAGTCAAGGTGCTAAAATTGGTGTTATGGGGAACAGTGGGAGTTCCACTGGTCAACACGTACACTTTGAAATATATGAAAAAGCACGAGTGTCTCAATCTGAGGCAGTAGACCCTATGCCTTATTTAAAAGGGGACAAGCCAACAGCTAACTACCATACTTATGATGGAACTTGGGCAACGATTACAATTACTCAGAAAGCAAATGTGTTCAAAAATGTTGGATATGAAATTATCGGTCAACTTGAAGCTGGTGGAAAATACAAAGTGTATGGTCAAAGAGAATATGCAGCTGATGGTACTTTATTCTACAATGTAGGATCTGGTTATGTTCACAATGCTTATGGTACTATTGCTAATCACCATGCAACTGTTACATCTACCATCAATACGTATAGCACCCCTAACGGAGCAATTAAACGTCAATTAGCACCAGGAACTTATAAAGTACATGCAGCTAAAGACGGTTGGTACAATTTGGGCACAGAATGGGTAAAAGCAGACCAAGTATTAGTAACTAAAAACTAGAATTAAAAAATATTTTAAATATACCTAGTATGTTTAATAAGATAAAAGACTAGCAAAGCAATTATGCCATGCTAGTCTTTTTTGAGTTTAAAAGAAGGATAAATGAATATATCATTTAAGTATAACTACGTTAGAAAATGAATATCGATATAAAGCCACTCACTTGAAAAAAATGTGTGGCCTTCTTCTATTTTATTATTTATATTTTAACGCTGGATGAACAAAATATTTGGTACCCCAGATGTACCCCAAAAGAGTATATGAAAATATACAATAATATTAAAATCAAAAAGTGTGGTACACTATTGAACGTTGATACTATAGCAATCTATTTATAGGGAAATACATAATATAAAATCATTTGAACTCTGGGAGAAAAACACACCGCCGAAATGGTTGTCATAAAAGTCACGAAACACTCGTTTAAAATACGAGTGTTTTTTAGCGTTTGTAGAGGTAAGGGGCGAGTTTTCTCGTCCTCCCTCTACAGCTTTAATGGTCGGCTCATATTTACACGCTGCATTTGAAAGTAATGAGGCATTCACTGAATTTAAAGAGCTAAATCACCACACCATTTATAACAATCGTGGCAACAAGTATAAGGACTACGAAAAAGCTGACGACATGATTGATACCATTAAAAATGACGAGATTTGTATGTTCGCTTTGCAAGGTGAAAAAGAGGTTATCTATACAGGCGAATTATTTGGTGTAGGGTGGAAAATCAAAGTAGACAACATCAATCATGAACGTGGATTTTTCAGTGATTTAAAGAGTACTCAAGAGCTTAGGAAACGCCACTGGAGCGAGAAATATAATACTTTGGTTTCATTTGTACAAGCCTTCGATTACGTGCTGCAGATGTGGGTGTATCGAGAGATCATCTATCAAAATACAGGTCGCTACTATGATCTATAGATTGTGGCAGTAACTAAAGAATCGCCGCCAGATAAATCAGTTTTACACTTGAATTCAGGGCGTTTCGACTTTGAAAAGGAATATGTTCAAACGATGCTAGCAAACATTATAGCAGCGAAACAAGGTCGTAAAAAGCCACATAGATGTGATAGGTGCGGATATTGCGGGTCCACAAAGAAGTTAGAAGGTACATTCGAAATTTGATTAGGTGGTGAAAATGGATGAATAATGTAACCCACAAAGTTTTTCTTAAGGGTTTACTTGTCATTTCCTGCGCTTACCCGGGAAATTATTTTTTATTTCCTAACCTGATTGTTAATAAATCTATGGTAAAAATTCGAATATAAGGAGAGGCGAGGGCGAATGGCTAAATACAGATATGTCTACACAACTTTTTGTTAGAGTCCAGCCATTTGATAAAGCAGTTTTCTTTGTTTTTGATGTTTCCGATGTTTTGAATATATTCAATATTATCCACCTCAGTATATAAGATGTTACTAGTATAGGAATTTATTTAACGAAAGACCATGGTTATGTTAACCATCCGAATATTCGGAATTTTTCACTGAACAATATAAGAAAAAACCATAACGAGGTCGTTACAGCAAACTAATGAAAAATATGAAGATTGTGTCTGATAAATTTTGTGTAATAGGGAAAGAGGTTCATTTTCTTGAGTATTTAAGTTTATGTAGTTCCTTTGTTAAATATTGAACTTGCTTTTCTAATTCATCTATTTTATTTAAGTAGCTATGATTGTTGGTATTTGATTGTTGGGATTGAGCTTCCTCCAAAGCCATCATTGCTGCAATAGTAGATAAACCGTCACCTAATGTAGTAATTAGTCCACCAATTACAGCAAGCTTAGCAGCATCATTTTCGCCATTCGATAAAAAGTCATTAATATTAAAAGTATCTTTGTGTTTACTCAAATGTTAACCTCCCTAAACTAATCAGTTCTATATCTTATTCTGTATCCTATTTTATAATTCGTGTTTAAACCAAAATGTTCGATAACAAAAGGAGGAAATGGAAGTTACTTTTTTAGTCTGAATGAATTTACAAGGTGCTTAAGTAAAAGAGGCATTTACCCTTGAGCAATTAGGAATTGATAAAAATCTAACAGTCGGAGAACTCCAAGAGGCTGTCGCTGAGAGTTATAACAATGGGCTTGGGAACAGCTATACGATGGTTTTGATTTTGTAGATTAATGCACAAAAAAGCCGCAGCGTGATCAGACGCTACAGCTCGAATTGGTTTATGCCCTTTGACGGTGCTTAACAACATTATTATACCACAACCGTAGGAGGGCAAACCTATGTTAAAAGAAAGAGCACTAACCACCAGATGCTTTAGATTCAATGATTACAGACTACCACTAGATGGTTAACGCCATCAAAGAAATGCGAGCGGAAATGTTTGTTGGGGCAAAAACGGCACAGTATGGTATCGAGGCTACACTACCAATTATTAATGTCTTTTTGTTTTATTCTAATTTTTAACAAAATTTACAATTTGAAAAATTTCTTGAAAATTTTGGTTGCGTGTGTAAAGATATGAGTGTACTTCAAAATCGAAAGGGGCTAGTGATATGAAAAACACAAAGCGCGTTATTAATCCAAAAGGTTTTCGATTTAATGTATTAAGTTTAGCGGTGGTTTTAATGCTTACTATTTGTACATTTTTTGTAGGCGGAAATACAACTACTTTAGCTGCACCTGTATCTGTGTATTTAAGTGATGAGTTAACTCCAACTTCAGTTACAGGAGATATAGAGCAAATGACACCTGATTATTTTTCTTATAATAAAAACCAATCGTTTTATAAAACACAGTTATCTATTAAAGGTGTGAAATATGAAAAAGGGATTGGCTCGCATTCAAATAGTTCAATTAAGTATAATTTGAATGGACAGTATACTAAATTTACAGTTGATGTAGGAATTGATGATCAAGTAGCGCCGGGTCATGGTTCTGTGAATTTTGTGATAATTGCTGATGGCAAAATTTTGTATATAAGTCCGGTTAAAAAATCAAACGAACCAGCTGAACATGTAGAAGTAGATATTGCAGGGAAAAATACACTTGAGTTAGTTGCTTTTAATGCTAATGATAATATTGACAATGATCATGCCGACTGGGCAGATGCAAAATTGTTTAAATAAATAAAAATCACTTAAGATGTATGAACCTCAAAAGTTAGACTTTAACCAGAATGGATTTCTCCGTTCTGGTTTTTAGTTTTGCTGAACAATTTGAGGGAATTAAATGGATGGGGAAGCTTAGTGAATAACAATTTTTAACGTATAGTCTAAGAAATGATTTCTATAATAAAAACGCTAACTTGCAAAGAAAAATATTGAGGTATTGAAGTGGTTAATGCGGATGAATATTTTAGTGATGCTGTAACAAGTGAAATGAAAACAGCTAAATTAGCACAAGTCACAAATATTGTAGGGCTACATAATAGAGGATGACCAGCAAAGCTAATTTAGCCAAGCTGGTCTTTTTCATTTACTTAGTCATGATCAAGCATAAGTCTTAAGCCTGATATGGTTTCAGTCTATTACTGTATTTACGAGCAAAATAAAACCTTGATATTCTATTTATAGAAAATATTTCTTGGTTTTAGGAAGTGTTTATCTTGAAATCAATTACTTATCTAAGGAGGCAATTCTATTATGAAAAATAAATTATCTGGGGTGTTAGCTGCTACATTAGCGTTAACGATGAGCCTACCAACAGGAGCGATGGCGTTTTCTAGCAGTCAGACTACGGTTGTAGTTAGCCAAGAAGTTGCTAGCCAAGCACTGAAAAAGATTGCGGCAGAGAAGGCTGCTCTACTCACGAAGTCCTATGAGACGACTAGTGTGCAGTATGCGTTAATTGATAATGGCCAAATTATTTTGTCGGGTCAGACAGGTAAGAACGATATGAAAGGGAAACAGCCGCTGACCAAAGATACCCAATACGGGATTGGTTCAGTCAGTAAAATGTATGCAGCGGCGGCTGTAATGAAATTGGTCGACGAAGGAAAAGTCGATTTGGATACTCCTGTCGTCCACTATGTTCCTGATTTCCAGATGAAAGACGAGCGTTACAAACGTATTACGCCACGTATGCTGTTGAACCACTCCTCTGGCTTGCAAGGTACTGAGTATAGCAATAATTTTTTATTTAAAGATAATGATACCTATGCCCATGATAATTTGTTGCGACAATTGTCCAACCAGAGCTTGAAGGCGGACCCTGGCGCGTTCTCGGTATACTGCAACGACGGCTTTACGCTGGCTGAGATTATGGTGGAAAAAGTCAGCGGTATGAGCTTTACCGAATTTATACATCAACGGTTTACAGAACCCTTAAAGTTAAATCATACGAAAACGCCGCAGGACGAATGGGAAAACGATAAGCGGGCTGGACTTTATTTTCCAACGTACCAAGGGCAGCTTCCTACTGAATTGGTGAATGTGATTGGTACGGGAGGGATCTCTTCCACAGCAGAAGATATGGTTCGATTCTCACAATTATTTATGGGACATGGAAAAGGGATCCTCTCCGATAAGGCAGTCAGGGCGATGGAGCAAGAGGAATATAAAAAAGGAATGTGGCCGGGGGATGGAGATAATATTATCAACTATGGTCTTGGCTGGGATAGTGTGAAACTATATCCATTCAGTGAATATGGGTTAAAGGGATTGGCTAAAAACGGTGACACGGGACTGCAACATGCTTCACTGGTCGTCCTTCCTGAACAGAAGATGGCAGTGGCTGTGTTGTCATCCGGCGGTAGCAGCTCTACAAATCAAATGATGGCGACTGAATTACTGCTCGCAGCCCTTACAGAGAAGGGTACAATTAAGGATATCAAGCCGAACAAATCCTTTGGCAAGCCGGCCAAGGCCAAAATGCCTCAAGACATAGCAAAGAAAGCGGGTTTTTACGGCAATAGTTTCAGCCATTTTAAAATAGAAATTACGAAGAATGGAGAACTGATCTTACCATCTAATCCAGAAGAAAAATATGTATATACTGCAGATGGAAGCTTTATTAATGAGACAGGTACCTCCAAGCTCAACTTCGTCACAGAGAAGAATAGACGAACATATTTGAGGGAGAGCACATTTATATCGTTGCCAGGTTTAGGGCAAGCAGCGGCTACTCAATATTTAGCCGAAAAACTAGAAGACAATGTGCTATCGAAGGAAACCACTGCCGCATGGGCGAAGCGGGAAGGCGTTAAGTTCTATCTCGTAAACGAGAAATATAGTTCTGCTCAATATCTCTTACCAATGATGCTTACAACACAAATTAATCGCAGTGAAGGTCTAGAGGGCTATTGGGACGGCAGAAAAATTACAGGCCCAAACACGGCTGCACATCAGCTCCAGATTCCCGTGATGACAGGTCGTGATACAACGGAATCTCGTTTCTATACAGAAGGCGGTAATGAATATATGGAGATGTCCGGATTGTTATACGTAAGTGGAACAAACGTGAAACAGCTTGATGCAAGCCAATCATCCAAAGTTACGCTACAAGCAAATGGGCATGCGAAATGGTTTACGATCCCACGAGCGGTAGCAGGGAAAACGATGACCGTGACGTTGCCAGAGAAGAGTTCGTTCGCAGTGTATGATGAGAAGGGAGTAAATGTCAACTTTACCGTTGTGAGCGGCAATAACAAAGTAAAACTGCCGAAGAATGGAACGGTTGTATTTGCTGGCGCGCCGAACTCGGAAATTGCAATCACGTTGAACTAGCTCCAATTCAAAGTAATGTAAGAGCTGTTATCGCAAATGGATATTCTGATGAAAAATTTAAAACACAAAATGCATTAACCCGTGCTCACATGGAAGCTTTCTTATCATTTGCAATGAAATATGGAAAAGATAATAAGTCTATAGTGTGGTGTATACATCCTTACTCGATTTAATCATTGTTTTAATGTTTGGCTTTGTTATTATTGCCTCGATGATAATAAAAGTAAATCACAATCCGCTTCGATTGTAATAAAGACCAACAAAAAGCCTTCTCCATAACGGAGAAGGCTTATTTTTATTTTTGAGTAATACGCTCGAAAAAGGCATTTGTTTTTTCTATATCCGTTACATGTCGATTGCATGTTTGGCTATCTGCGCAAATGTAATTACTATAATTCGTGAACGTTCCAACGACTTGCCCTTTTACAGACGTTGTAAATAGGCCAACATCAGAATGGCGGTTACATAGTGCACATATTCCTTTAATTGTATTGTTAGAGAAAGTTCCTTTAATCGCTTTTAGCTGTTCATTTTGTTCTAGTAGGACATATTTTCGATGTGTACCGGGATCATCCCAAGCTAAATAACAAATCTGCTGAAAGTCCATTTCTTCAAGCTTCGGTAGCTTGAGCTTTTTTTCCTTTTTAAATAGGCTCTTTAGTGTGCTTGCAGTGACTGCTTTGAATGGGATAACGTACGGTTTTAATTGCTCTAAATACGCTTCGCCATGAGCGCGATCTGTCACATTAAAAAGCTGTTCAATTAGCTGAGTTTCCGCAGTGGATAGCGCTAATTTTGCTGTAATTTCGCTTTCAACAATACCATGAACGGCTAAGATAACGTTCTTATCCTTTGTCGTTGCAAGTGTTTGTATAATTTTATTCATTTGTTGCTCTAGTAAATGATAGTTTGCTACCGTTAAGAACGGCTGAATTGTTTGTTTTTCCATCTGAATTCACTCCTAAATAGTAGGCTTTTAATAAAGGTTACTGGCCTAAAGAGATCCTTCAATTTATGTTATTTGCGTTAACTTTTCTAGACCTCTTTGACCTGTAAAGTGTTTGGTCTAGAGCAAGCATTACAAAAGAATGCGTCCATTTCGATTCCTCCTTGAAAAGAAGCTACCCTAATTATAACATTTTTTAGGAATTATATAAAGTTAGAAAATTTAATTTATTCAAATGATAAAAAATGGTATAATAGTTTAATATTTGTTCATTGCTAATAGTTGTGGATGACATTTTGAAAGAAGCATGTCGTGTGTATAGTTTGATTGGAGTGGAGATTGGACGCCTACAAAAAGTGCCCAGTCGGAACGGAAAACACCCTACACGATAAGGTGATGAACTTGAATTTGAAAGGGGGAGTTTTTATGAAACAGGTTATAGGTCATGAAAATTTATATGTATGGAGAGGGATTGTTAGTAACTAACATGGGATGTTTAGTGCTAATAGACCCTCCGAATTCTTAAGCTATTGAAACTCTAGGAGGACTATTATGCTAAGTCAACAAGGATTTAATTTATGGGCTGATGGTTACGATAAAACGGTTCAGCTAAGTGAAGAAAGCAACCAATATCCATTTGCAGGATATAAAGAAGTATTAAATACGATTTTTAATGAGGTCATGCACAGTCCAAAGTCCACTGTATTAGACATTGGATTTGGCACAGGGGTGTTAACGGCAAAGCTATATGACAATGGGCATATGATCAATGGATTCGATTTTTCTTCAAAAATGATCGAAATTGCCAAAGAAAAAATGCCTGATGCAAACTTAATGGAGTGGGATTTGTCAAAAGGGCTGCCAACAGCACTTCTTCATCAAAAATATGAAGCTATTATTAGCACCTATGCGTTGCATCATTTTACCGATGAAATGAAGGTGCAATACATTATAGAATTATTGCAACATCTAACACCTGAAGGCAAAATTTTTATTGGCGATATTGCGTTTAATACAAGAGCGGACCTTGAAAAATGCCGTGAAGAAAGTATTGGCTATTGGGATGATGATGAAATCTACTTTGTCCATGGGGAAATGAGATCCTTATTAAAAGGAGTATGCCAATTAGAATTTTACCCGATCTCGCATTGTGGTGGGGTTTTTGTTCTTTCAAATTTTGCGTAGGTAGATGCGATAGAATAATTTCAGAAGGGTTTATTTGTGAAGATTCTTTAATTTTAAACTCTCGATAAAACTAGTAAATGGGCTGCCAATAGACAGCCCATTTATTTAGTATGTGGAAAACTTCCTTATGTTGAATTGCCTTTAAATGGCTACCAAACTATTCGCGTGTTGAAGAGTGTGAAAATTACAACTTTTTAAATATAGGAGTAATTCTCTTTTGATATATCGTCCATTACGATATAATCGTTTATGACGATATAATAAAGGAGCAAGTTTGATGATTAAAGATATAAATAACTATTTTACATCGATTTATTACCATCTACATTCAACACATGAAGATTCAATTTCGCATCAGAGCGTGCGTATTTTACAGATGATTCAAAAGGAAGCTGAAGTAACAGTGCGTGATATTGCAGAGTTATTGAATATTTCTCATAATACCGCGTCTGAGCATATCAAAAAGCTGGAGCGTAATGGTTGGATAAAAAAGGAGCGGGACAGTGATGATCAGCGTAAAGTACATATTCATTTAACAACTGAAGGGCTTCTTGTTTTAAAGAAAAACACAGAATTAAATGATAAGAAACTGCAACATGCACTAAACCAGCTTACGGAAGAAGAGCAACAATTAATCTTACAGGCATTTCGTTTATTAAGCGAGGTGGCTAAATAATGTACACATTTGTAAAAATTTTATGCTCGGCAGCCGTTATTGGTATTGTGACGGAGATTGCTAGAAGATTTCCTAGCTATGGTGGCATTATCGCAGCACTGCCACTTGTCAGTATTTTAAGCATCATTTGGCTTACTGTGCAAAGTGAATCGAGTGAGCATATTCAGCGATTTACGGTTGGTGTAATCGTTGGATTACCAGCAACAATGGTGATGCTATTTGTTATTTATATGGCTATGAAATCATCGATCCATATCGTTTTTGCCATTGGACTTGGTGTCATTTCGTGGGCAGTATTTCTAGGTGTTCAAAAAGCCATAGCTAGTATGTTTAATTTTTCTATTTAGGAGAATGATAAATGACAATAATTCCTATTCAACAATTACCCCAAATTGATGTTTTGCAATTTTTTAAAGAGCATTGGGGAAGTACAGAAATGGTTATTTCCAGTGGGGTTTATGACTGTAGTAAATTAGAGGGGTTCGTCTATGTAGATGAACAAAATACGATTTTGGGTCTTGTAACGTATATCATTCGTGAGGAAGAATGTGAAATTATTTCCCTTGATAGTATTGAAGAAGGAAGAGGGATAGGTTCATTGTTAGTACATGCGGTTGAAGAAATTGCTTTCGGACAAGGCTGTACGATAATTACTCTTATAACGACAAATGATAATTTGCACACCGATCAATTATGCCTCGGCATAATTGCGTCCTGAATCGGCTTTGTGCTTGCGCAAAGAACTCCTTTCCGATTTTGTGACATCCGCCGGAGGCTTTAACTTCTTCCAGCGGATGTTTGGACACCTGATGAAAAGTAACTTAAATCCTCATTCATCTCACCCCTATAGAGGTGGGAGACTTCTGCTGAAAGAAGTTAAAATTTTATCAAAAAAGAGGCTATCACTTAGACGAAATCATACAAAACGCGGTCGAACAAGCAAGAGCATATAAACCTGAAATCCCTTTAATCGGCAATGATGGGATTCCAATACGTGATGAAATACGATTAGCAAAGCAATCTGGCTTATAATGAGTCAGGTTGTTTTTAGTTGGTTTAAAGAAGTTAGGTGGAGAAGAAGAAAATCCTCATTTACTATTCAAGGTTTCATCACCTATGATTTCTCGCTATACTTGATAGGTAGAAAGAAAGTGAGGAATGACATGAAAAAATTACTATTTGTTTTATTATTTAGTGTTCTAGTAGTGGGAGCTGCCTTCATCATTTATTTAAAGAGCAATCCACCACTCGTCATGAACAGCTATACGAATCCAGTAGATGATTCAACTATAAGAATCGTAGAAATAGAAAATAAAGGACTGCATGAGATAGAGCTTCAACAAATACTCGTCAATGATAAAATGCCTGAAAGTGCCGAGCTTGTCGTGAGTAAGTCTGAACCGTTTGAAGCGGAGACGAAGTTGGTTGGTAATCCGAATATTACCTATCATAAATTAAGGCAAATATCCATTTTTCCTAGTCAATACATAGATCGCCAGGCCATTGGAAAGCAGCCTCAGCATTATGCAGTAAAGGTTGAAGCGCCTACTATAAAAAAAATAACGATTAAGTACAAGTATTTAAAAATACCATTTACTTTAACAGCCGAGTTACAAGCGAAAAAGTGAAGTGAAACTATCATCAGTGGGGTTTTCTTACCCACTGATTTTTTTGTCTTCACCAATGGCTAAGTCTGTATCTACTCGTTATTTGTCTTATCCTTTATGCCTATGTCATTTCATAAGATTGTTTGATGAAAAAATACTGTTACTCCTAAAACATGGTAATCTAATAGTAATAGCTATGGCGATATCGGGAGGGACTAAATGGGATTGATAATCGTTAGTGTAGTACTTGTTATCTGTATTTTCACTGTGACTTTAGTGGTTATTCAGAAGCACTCGAAGGAGGATATTAAGTTAGAAGTAACAGCTGTATGTGAAGGGGTAAATGAAATAGGTCAAGCTATTATGAAAATATATTTTACATTTTCAATTGGCAAACTAGCACAACGTAAAAAAGAAATAATAGGCAGTATTGATTGGTCACAAGGATGGATGCCTGTTTGCTATAATTTAAAGGAAAACGGGGTCTATCAGGAGCAACGATTACTCCGTGCTGTAAATGAGACAACCTATACAACCTTCGAAATAAACGCTACAAATGATATTGATCATCTGGGACGAGGGGAGGGATATGTTGTGTTAGTATTAGAGGATCCAATTTCTACTGATAAATCTAGAGCTGGTGTGATTCTTGCTGTTACTGCTAATTTGGTGACCTATCAGCTATCGGATTCAACTAGCTGGAATAATGACTTTGCAGTAAATCAATAAATACAGAATAAGCTATTCGTTAGGGGGAAAAGCCTGATGAATAGCTTTTCTATTTGGTAGGAAATAACGGAACCTATTAAGGTGAATTTCGTAGAATATTTAAGGGAAGGAATGTCTCGGTTGTATTCATTACGATATGAGTGCAACCTTGGATCAAACGATGTCAAATCAATAATCGAAAAGAAGGTACAAGACTTTGGATATTTTAACAAATAAATTGATCATGATTGCTTTATTTATTCTCATCATTCATTCGATAGAAACACTTGCGTATGCAGTTCGATTATCAGGTGCACGTGTAAAATTACTAGCCTCTGCACTATCCTTGTTCAATGTGATGGTTATGGTTTCAAGATTGGCAAATATGATGCAGCAGCCTTTTACTGGAAGTTTGGCTGATACAGCACCGAAAGAAAACACATTAGCGTTTGTGGAGCAGCAATTCCGAGTGCTTATTGGGGCCGCTTCAATAGGTACTTTAGTAGGCATTCTACTATTGCCGACTTTTATAGCGATATTTTCAAGAGCCATTATTCATTTATCTGAGGAAAAAGGTTCCATTCCAGCATTATTCAAAAAAGGTTTTAGTATAGAGTATTTTAAACGTGGAATAAAACATATCCATTTGCCAAGCTTTTCATACTTAAAGGGGATTAACTGGCGTGATATCCCTCTTAAATTATTTATCGTCAATATCGTGATAACGGCCATCTATACAATTGGTGTCCTGTCTGCACTTTACGCCTCTTTATTAGTTCCAGAAAGAGCGACAACTGCTGTAATGGCATCAGGACTTATTAATGGGGTAGCAACGATGTTACTAATTATATTTATTGACCCTAAAATTTCCGTTCTTGCAGACGATGTTATTAATCAAAGAGGTAGCTATTTAAGTCTGAAACAAGCGTCTGTGATGATGATGGCTTCAAGGCTACTAGGCACATGTTTAGCACAGCTTTTGTTTATTCCAGGGGCAAAATATATTGCCTGGTTTACACAATATATGACGTAAGGAGGGTTTACACGGGAAGCCGAGTAACAGTTTTCGAAGGATAGTTTGAAGTAGTTAACTTTCTAGAAAGGAAAATTGATATTTAATGAAAAAATTATGTTTTCTGATTTTGATGATGATGTTTGTGTTAGTTGCTTGTAGTACGAATCAACAAGAGGAGGCACATTATATAGCGAAAAGCGAGCACTGGAAGGCTGTATATCATAGTAATACAGAAGAGGGATTACGAATTTTCTATTTAGGGGAAGAGAAAGACTTAGGTGATTTACAAATAACGATAGAAGGTTCAAAACAATCAATAACTTTCGATGACGTTCGAGTAAATACCAATAAACAGTTTATCTTAACGAAAAAAGAAAGTACGAAAATTTTTAAAAAGGATGCTGCCCCAATGATTCATATTCAGTGGCAGTCTTACAAAGAGACTTTAGAAATAAGAACCTTAGTATAAGGGATTATATGGTCGAAGTGATCAGTAAGATTTTGATACATATCTTTGCTAGAATGTGCAAGTCGAGTTAGAGTCGAAATTGTTCTTTGAAAAATTTTCAAATATTGACAAGTAATGAAACATTCGTTATAGTAAGAAACAATTTCACAAAGCAATGAAATTGGCGATGAGAAGGACACGAATTTTCATAAGCGATTTACAGAGAGGGAGGCATGGGCTGAAAGCTTCCTAATGCAGCTGGAAAACTTACTACCTTTGAGCAGTGCTTGGAAACTTGCACCGTACTTGCAACGTTACTGCATAACAATGAGCCACTAGAGCATCTAGTGGGAATTTGGGTGGAACCACGGGTAATCAACACATGCTCGTCCCTTTATGGGGCGCGAGCATGTGTTTTTTTTATTTGTAACTTCTTTCAGTAGAGGACTACCGCCTTGATAGGTTAAAGAGGAGTGCGGTTTTAAGTCACTTTTCAGAGTCTGTCCAAACATCAACTGAAAGAAGTTAAAGCCTCCGGCGGATGTCACGGAATCGGCTTTGTGCAAGCACAAAGCCGATTCCAGACGCAATTATGCCGAGGCATAATTTATAATAAAGGAGTAGAGAACATGTCAAATCAAGTTATTAACATTCAATTTCCAGATGGTAAACAACAAGTATTTTCAAAAGGTGTTACATTAACCGACATTGCACAAGCGATTAGTCCCGCTTTACGTAAAAAGGCAATCGTAGGGAGTGTGAACGGAACCATCATTGATTTGACGCGCCCGATAGTGGAGGATTCACAAATTTCCCTGTACGATGCTAGCACAAAAGAAGGAATTCAGGTGATTCGTCATTCAACAGCCCATTTATTAGCGCAAGCAATTAAGCGTTTATACCCTGATGCTCAATTTGGGTCGGACCAGTTATAGAAAATGGGTTTTACTATGATATCGACATTGCGCATTCCTTTGCGCCTAGTGATTTACAACAAATTGAAAAAATGATGCAGCAAATTGTTCAAGAAAATAGACAAATACAGCGCAAAGAAGTAACAAGAGCAGAAGCGCAACAACTATTTGCTCATGACGCGCTGAAGCTAGAGTTATTACAGGATATTCCTGAGCATGAAGTGGTGACGGTTTATGAGCAAGGAGATTTTTATGATCTTTGTCGTGGACCTCATGTGCCTTCCACAGGAAAATTACAACACTTTAAATTAATGAATGTGTCAGGTGCTTACTGGCGAGGGGATAGCAATAATCAAATGCTTCAGCGTATATACGGTGTAGCGTTTGCCTCAAAAAAAGAGCTTGAGGAACATTTTGTTTTCCTAGAAGAGGCGGAGAAGCGCAATCACCGAAAGCTAGGAAAAGAACTAGAGTTATTTATGTTTTCAGAGGAAGCACCAGGGATGCCGTTTTATTTAGCAAATGGTCAAATTATTCGTAACGAATTAGAGTCTTATTTACGTCATTTACAAGCAAAATTTGATTACCAAGAAGTACGGACACCATCGATGATGAACCAGCGTTTATGGGAGCAGTCAGGGCATTGGGATCACTATAAAGAAAATATGTACTTTACTCATGTAGACGACCAAAGCTTTGCATTAAAACCTATGAATTGCCCTGGACATATGCTGATTTTTAAAAATGATTTCCATTCATATAGAGATTTACCGATTCGTATGGCTGAATTTGGTCAAGTTCATCGACATGAATTTAGTGGCGCATTAAATGGTCTTTTACGGGTTCGTACTTTTTGCCAGGATGATGCACATATTTTTGTTACGCCACAGCAAATTGAAGATGAAATTGCGCTTGCACTAAAGATTATTGATGAGGTTTACCAGGTTTTTGGCTTCCAATACGATATTGAATTATCAACACGTCCCGCTGATTTTATGGGTGAACTTGAACTTTGGAATCGAGCCGAAGCGGCGTTAGAAAACGTACTAACGAATCTAGGCTTTCCTTTTACAATAAATGAAGGTGACGGAGCGTTTTATGGACCAAAAATTGATATTCATATTAAAGATGCTATTCATCGCAGTCATCAATGTGCAACGGTGCAGCTCGATTTCCAACTACCTGAGAAGTTCGACTTAACATATGTCAATGAACAGAATGAAAAAGTAAGACCTGTCGTTATTCATCGAGCGGTATTCGGTTCAATTGATCGCTTCTTAGGCATTTTGATTGAGCATTTTGGAGGGGCGTTCCCAACGTGGCTTGCATCTCAACAAGTAAAAGTTATTGGGGTGGCAGATAAGCATCGAGCATATGTACAGCAAGTTGTTGATGCTTTAAAAAATGAACAAATCCGTGTTAGCATTGACGATCGACAAGAAAAGCTGGGTAAAAAAATTCGAGAAGCACAAATGAAAAAAATACCTTATATTGTAGTACTTGGTGATCAAGAAATGGATACTCAACATGTCACTGTTCGTAAATATGGCGAGCAAGCATTAATTGAAAAAACATTGCAGCAATTTATTGAGGAAATTAAGCAAGAAATACAGCAAAAAGCTTTAACTATTAAGTGAACCCTATAAAACAATTTAGCTCGACTCAAGGGGAAGTCACTCCCAAGAGTCGAGCTATAACAGCGATGGAATAAATGGTAATTTCGGAATTTGCTTAAAAATGTTAATTTTTTCTTTGAATTTGCTACTATTAATCAATTTTCAAGCATACAATAAATTAAACAACAAACGAAATACAATTATTTAATGGTATTACTTTGATAATAACTATTTCCTAAAAGGATAGTTTGTGTCTCAGCGTCAATGACCAGGTATTTATGATAAGTCTCCTGATCCAAGTGCTTGAAGGATGCTAAAAAATATACTTGTCGATTGGGATGAATAAAAGTATGTTGAGAGAGGTCTGTTTTTTTACGTATAAAATTTGTTTTTAGATTAAATGTTTCCTCAGCCTTCGATACGTCCTTAAAGGCTATTCTTTGACGAATGTTCAAGGTAGCATTGTTATATTCCTCATAGATTGTCCTATTTAATTTATAATAAAAATCATTCTCAGTACGAAATGCTTGATATTGATTATTTGGGTATTTATAAGATGTAGTTCTAGAAGGTATGCAAAGAACCGGTGTTGTGTTTTCTACTGAATCTTGAGGTTGCTGTAGTAAAAAGCTAGAAGCGACCAGTGATAAAATAAATACCTGCATTATTTGGCCTCCTTTTTCCTGTCATATAGAAGATAGCCCATTTCTATGTTATTTATACGTATCTTTCAACAGCAATAGGTTTTATAACCAAAAACTAATACAGGGTAAAACTAGACGACTTTTCGAAAATAGTTTTAGCTGGCTTTATTGATCGCTTTTGAATATTTATTTAGTAGGACATCTAATTCTTGGCTACAATCTACCACACTTGGATGGGTGAAACCTAAAGCCATAGCCTTTCTATACATAATTTTTCTTTTAATTTCAATCTCCATCTTCAAGAATTGTTTATGCGTTAAATAATTAACCAAAATCTTTTCCCCCTATTATTTTTTCTCCATATATTCTTGAAATACATTGACCTCGATTCAACTTTTTCATTGTATCTCACCTGAAATGAAAAATATGTCACATTGTGTATAGGTTGAGAAATTCGTAATTTAGTCATAGAAAAATTTTTTTATTCTTATATTGGGTAGTAAATTAAGAAAACTAATGATGAATATTTTGAACTACTTAAATTACTTTTATTGTATTATTTATATATTTTATTACCCTTCACACTAAAATATTAGGGTTTTTTTTTGGCTAGATTTTAGAAAAGGGACAGGGTGATGTTTAATAGATTTGTATCTTTTTTACTATAAAAATATTTTGTATCATAGACTTGAAATTTTATAGGTTTCATATCTTGTCACAATTTATCAAATAAACTTCTTTGTTGTTTGTAATTGAAGGGATTATACTTTGGTTGAAAATGTTGAGAATTTTCGAAATATATTGAACGGTGGAAATGTGAGTTTTAAATCTATTGAAAATAGGGGGGGATACGATATTGAATGTAAGGTCGCTATTATTAAGTGTTATGATCGTTTCTTGTTTAATATTAATCGCATGTTCAGAAGTGAAAACAAAAACAGGAGAGTTTCCAAAATCAACCGTAGTTACTAGCCGTTCCGTTCAACATGAAGAAGAAACTCAAGAGAAACTTCCTATTATTGATAGAGACTATGATTTTACATATTTAGAAGAATTGCCAGAGGAAAAAAGAGCTTTATATGAACAATTTTTAAGCAATGGGAATATGAATAGTTTAAAGACTTTTACACCAGAGGAAATGGTGTTAATTATGATGAATTTAATATTTGAAAATAAGTTCGATAAATTATATGCAATTACCTACAACAACAATGAACTTCCAGATAAAGAAACCTTTATAGCAGAGTATATAGATTATTTATTTGATGAGGATATACAGAATTATTTAATGTACAGATATTACGATAGTATTTCATTGGATAAAGAAACTAGCACAGAAAGTATAGCAGTTGTACAATTGGATATAATTTTCGGAAGCTCTCACTATCGAAAGATATTTTCTTTACTAAAAGAGGATGATATATGGAAGGTAGATATATATCATTATGTGAAAGAAAAGAAGGCAAAATCTGAAGGGAAATAGAGGAAACGATTATGACCGTAATATACTTTATAAGACACGTGCATTCGCAATATTCTACTGATGAGTACAATCGCCCGCTTTCTGATAAAGGATTGGAGGATCGGGATCGTGTTACTAGATTATTTACCAATAAAATAATCCATGCTATATATTCAAGTCCATATAAAAGAGCTATTCAGACGGTGGAAGGCATAGCACAAGGGCATAAGTTAGAAATAAATACGATAGATTCTTTGAAAGAAAGAATCCTATCTAATGGAAAAAGTATTGATTTTAACACTGCCATGCAACAAGTATGGAGTCATCCGAATTTCGCATTCGAAGGTGGAGAATCAAATGAAGCTGCCAAGGAACGAGCTATTACTACGTTGCGAAAAATTATCCTTGCACACCCAAATGACAATATAGTGATTGGTACACACGGCAATATAATGGTTTTAATGATGCAATATTTTGATGCACAATATGATTACTCTTTTTGGAATGGACTTTCAATGCCTGATGTTTATCAACTTACATTTCAGCATTTCGTGTTAAGTAATGTTCAAAGAGTTTGGGAAGAATAAGAGAAGGGGCTGTCTACTGGCGGCCCCTTGGTTCATTTTATCGAGAAGAAGTATCTGCCTGACGAAACCGAGGAAATCATTGAGGCTATGAATGAAATGTCTGTTGTTGACTTATAGGATAAACATTTAGTCATAGGGATACATATCACTCTGACAATATTGGTAGGTAGGTTTCCAACGACCATTTCTACAATAATACCTCATATCACCAATACAAGTTGTGGTCCCTTCTTGTTGACATGGTCCCATATCTTCAATAGAACGATATTGTGGCGATAGCTGTGGACTATAACGATATTGTGGCCATGTTGGTGTATTATCACTCTGACAGTATTGATGGGTAGGTCTCCAATGACCATTTCTACATACAAAATACATATCACCAAAACAAGTTCTGGACCCCTCTTGTTGACATGGCCCCATATCTTCAAAAGAACCAAATTTTGGCGATAGGTGTGAACCATAACCATATGGTAGCCATGTCGGTGTATTATCACTCTGACAATATTGGTAGGTAGGTCTCCAATGACCATTTCTACATACAAAATACATATCACCAACACAAGTTCTGGACCCTTCTTGTTGACATGGGCCTATATCATTAGGAAAAGAACCATATTGCCAAGTCATAAAAGTCACTTCCTTTTATTTTTTTAAAACATATATAACCATCAGATAACTTTGAACACTTTATAAAAAATGTGTTCAGTCTTATTCAGCATTTTTCATGTAAAAAAGTGTTCATTTCTATTTTGGGGGTTATATCATATTCTAAGTTATGAAATGGAAATGATTACTATTGGGCTATCTTTTTCGTCTTGGCATAATTAGAGCAGATGGCAACTCAGGAAGGCGATGGGGGGGAACGTCTTTTGTAGGGAAATTGAACGTATAGACAACACTTTTTAAAGAAGGAAATGGAAGAATACTTTGTCTTTGATGTTGAGAAGCTTTTCATGCAACGAACAACCATAGTGAATAAAACGTATGATCATCACTCAATTGCTGATGATCATACGTTTTTACCCACGAGCTAGAATTAATCGATGAAAAATTGTAGCTCGTGGGTATATCGAGAATGCTGAAATATTTCCACACGGAGGAAAAAAGCTTATTTTATTTTATTTGATTCCATTCTTCTCGTAAAAGGCCAAATAAAACTACATCATGAAATTGTCCGAAACGGAAAAGTTCATTTCGTAAAATCCCTTCTTTTGTAAAGCCACACTTTTCATAAGAACGAATAGCTCCTTTATTAAAGCTGAAAACCTGAAGCTTGATTTTATTAATGGAAATATAATTAAAAATAAAGTGAATAAGAGTTTTCATTGCATCCGTTCCAAGGCCTTTACCATGCCATTGTTCGCCAATTGAAATGCCTACAGAGCAAGTACTGTTCTTCCAGTTGATTCCATAGACAGCACAGGAACCGATAAGCTCATTTGACGACTTTTCGAATATACCGAAGAAAAATTCTTCTTTTTTTCCACTAATACTTTGAAAGAATGAAGAATGATCCTCAAAGGTATTTGGAAAGGGAATGTCGTCATTAGCCAGTAACAACGTCTTCAGTTCACTGTCAATCTTTACAAATGCTTCTAGGTCGGAGGAAGTCATTTGCTGTAATGTAATAGCTTGCCCTTTAAGAAATTCTTTAAAATAGTTTTCCATTTGTTTTCTCCCTTGTTCAAGAGCTGCAGTTAGAGTTTACAACCCTTGGATTATTTGTTGTTTAACAAAACATCTACTGCACTTTTCGCACTCATTCACTCAACTCCTTATATATAGATAACTTAATAGTAGCATTTTTGGTGATTAGTGGAAATATTTTTTGTTCAAGTCTGTTGAATAGGGAAATAAAAGGTTATCTGTGACTGGAAGAATGGTATTTGTTGATGCCCGCTTTGCTAATTGCTGCTTATGACAACTCCATATGGTGATGAGCCACATAAAAATGTTAAGGAAACGCTTGATTTTATTTATTTTTTTGAAGGACGCCAATTTGTCTGAATGTCTACATCTTGTTGCTCTATCCAATTAAGAAATTCCTCTGTGCATTGAATATCATAGTCTAACACTGCTTCATATACATAAATTGAAGGAAGTACTAGGGATTTCTTAAGAAGTTCTTCTTTAATAGTTAAAATAATATTTTGACTTTCATTTGTTAAGGCATCGTTCATTAACGATACTAAATCTCTTGATAGAGGGCCATCTCGTGTTTCTGAAAACAGCCACATATCAATATTCCAAATTTCTGATGGCATTTGCTCATATTGTATTTTAAAATAGATACCATTAAATGGTGTTTTCAAGTAATTACGATACTTTAATTCTAAAACTTTCTTATTGCTAGTTAAATCAGCTAATATCGCCATAGCTTCTGCTGCATTAGGGTGAGTACAAAATATTTCGATATCAATATCGTGATCCACTAGTAAATCATATGCTGTAGCGCCGACCACAAAAGCTTGCCCAATAGTATTCCATTTATTTAGCAGCTTCAATTCTTCTAAAATGAGCATGGCCGTTTCTTTTCGTTTTTGAGCTCCTTCTAATAGTTTCAATATGAATACCTTCTCTAATGTAATATTCTAAAATATGTTAGAATACATTATATTTTCTGTTTTTTTCAATATATTACAACAGAAATAAACGATACAAAATGTGTGCTTTGGATTCGTCAGTGGCGAATGTTTTGTGTAGCGAAAGCAATGTGACAGTTACAATTACGCCAAGGTGGAACGACGACTCAAGAAAAAAGGGGAGCTTTGATGAGATTGAAATTTTATGAAAATAAAGATGATCACTTAATTAAACGATATACGATCACAGAGGAGCAGCTTCGCTATACGATGTCTCCGAAAGAGAGTATTGAACTAGTAAAGCAGGACAAAAATCGCCATGCCGTTCTTGTTTTAGATGAAGATAAGCTTGTGACATTCTTTGTGTTACATGAAAAAGAGGGCGTTACGCCATATAGCTCTAATGAACAGGCTATTTTAATCCGCGCCTTTTCAACAGACTTTTATGAACAGGGGAAGGGCTATGCGAAAGCGGCATTACAGCTTTTGCCAGACTTTGTTTTGGAGCATTTTCCAACTATTAATGAGCTTGTGTTAGGGGTTAATCTACCGAATACTGCCGCACAGTCACTTTATAAAAAATGCGGATTTGTCGATGAAGGAAAGTTGGCAAAAGGGTTTAGGGCTAAGATTAAAGTGATGAGTTATTACATAAGTAAAATTAACAGTTGAATGCTTGATTAGAAAAACATTGATGAACCAACTTAATTTTGCACAAAAGTCTTCTCGCATATAAATAATGAGGTGAACAAAATGACGCAATTGCTGGAAGCACGTATGGAGCATCTCGATGAAATATGTGCGATTGATCAAGAAGTAATTGGAGATTATTCAAGAAGCGAATATTTGCGTACAGCCATTAACGAAAAATGTTGTATCATTCAACAAACTGAAAAAGGGATTGGTGGTTTTCTTATTTTTACGAATGACTTCTTTGGAAACTGCTTCATCTCATTAGTTATTGTGAAGCCATCTGAGAGAAGAATGGGCATTGCCACAGCGTTACTAGCTTTTTATGTAGAAATGGCAGCAACTCCAAAAATCTTTTCTTCTACTAACCAATCCAATACTAGTATGCATAAGGTATTTGAAACGGCAGGCTTTATAAAAAGTGGGTGTATTGAAAACTTAGATGAAGGTGATCCGGAAATTATTTATGTGAAATATAAATAGGAGTAAGGCATGTCTCGCGGTAAGGTTTCTGCTGCGAGAGTTGCAACTATGAAAAGTTATTTCCGTGCTTGCATGACTAAAAAGGAGAGGTGACGAAGCGATAACGGCTAACTACCTGCATTGGTAAACCATAGCTCCTTAAAAGAAAATGGCTGTTTTCTCATTTGATGTGGGAAAGGTATTGTAAAAGAAATCTTTATTTAACAAACGGGCAAAAATATCAAAAAAAATAGAATGCTTATGGTAATGTAAGGTGTTTGTGAAAGGTTGTACTCAAACTAATGGGGGAGTTTAGTCTAAGAACTGAAATAGTTTTTATTTTAGGAATAACCTCATTCACTTTAGAAGGGGGATTGAATTGAAGGAATTTAAAAAAACAGTAGATAACTATACTTTTCACGGATATGAATTTGGTAATAACGGTCTTCCTTCACTTGTTTGCCTTCATGGATTGACAGGAGATTCAAAAAGTTTTTTGGGGTTAATTAAATACTTGATAAATGACTTTCACCTTATTCTTTTAGATAATCCAGGCCATGGAGAATCTCAATTACTAGATGTAGAGCAGGATTATATGTTTTCCTCTTTAGCAAGGCGTATTTATAGAGTGATACAGAAGATTACTAATGATTCTATTTATTTGTTAGGACATTCTTGGGGGGCTGACCTTGCCTTACATTTCACAAAAATATTTCCTAATAAGATAAGAGGAGTCATTTTAATAGATGGAGGATATGTATTTCCTGAACATGTTGATGGGATGACGGAAGTAAAAGCTTTAGTAGGTTGGCAGGAATATATGGATTCAAGTAAATATAATTCATGGGATGAAGTAGTTAAAGAGTACCAAAATTACACAACGAAGCAATGGGACACACAGCTTGATTCAACAATAACCTCTAACTTTAAAAAGGTTAACGATAACTATGTATTAAAGGCTGACAGGTTTAGCATTTTATCAACCATTAAAGCATTTTATAAAGAACCTTGTTCAACTACTTATGATAGTCTTGAATGCCCTGTCCTACTGTTTCATGCAACAATTCCAGCGACTGATACATCCCGAAATAAAGGAATACAAAAAATTAAAGAGGATATTAAGAATATAAAGGTAATAGGTATTGATAATACCATGCATAACATTCATTGGGACTATCCTGAAACTGTTGCTAATGAAATTTTGTTGTGGAAATGGGAAAATAATCAAAAGGTTTATGAACAACTTCTCCTTATTCGACAAACGGGTACTTTTCTTGAATAAGAGGGCGTCCTTTGGAGTGGCTCAACTTAGATAAAAGATTAGACCTTTGTTAGAGTAAAGAAAAGATTGTAAAGGTCTCTACTTAAACTATAGGACTACCTTAGTAGAAGATTCGATTATAAAAAGCACAGTTGATTTCTATTGACCTGACCCCAAAAATTAGATATCTATAGAAAAGCAACTTCTAAGACCTTAGTTTGGTACTCCACTGGGCTTAGGTCTTTTAATTTGTCCTTCAAGATTTAGTATAGAAATAATTTTTAAAATAGACTTTTATTTCATATTTTAGTAGGATGTAGTTAGAGTCATGCTATCTTTTTGAAATTCGCCATCTATTCGCCTTTATAGATGGTTTATTTTTTTGATATGAGGGCATTTTTTAGAGATTTGTTCTCTACTTTACGCCACAAGATTGTAACAATTCTGAAAAAAAAGCTATTTAAAGGGAAATGATGGCACTTACTTTGATGAATGACGTTATTTTTATTGGAAGCTACTATATAGTTTCCTCAAAAAATGGACATCACAACAAGGAGGGAACGGTAATACCATTGATATAAGTTGGAGTGGAGGCTGGCTCTGTGCGAAAGCGAAGCGGCAGCAACACAATGTTTTCTGTAGCGAAAGCGAAGCGACAGCAACAAAGCGCCCAGTAGGAACGAAAATCAACCTCACATTATGGAGATGAGCAAAAAAATACTTTGGAGGATTTCATATTGAGTAACGAAACATTATTAAGTTTAAGTAGTAATTCATTTTTCGTGGCATTTATTTTACTTCTGATCGCCATTATACCGATTGGACTTGCCGTGAAATCAAAAGGAAAGATATTTGGAAAAATCGGGCTTTTACTTACATATATTGCATTTGCTTTACAGTTAGTTTATTTCATTTTAAGGTGGATTGCTGTTGATCATGCACCTGTAAGTAATATGTATGAGTTTATGACGTTCTTTGGCATTATGCTTACTGGTAGTTATTTGATCATTCATTTTTTATATAAGCAAATTGTTGTAGGTTTGTTTACGATCCCTGTGTCATTAATTATTCTCGGTTATGGAAGCGTTTTTACAAAAACAGTTTCACCACTTGTTCCATCGCTGCAAAGTAATTGGTTAACGATTCATGTTATGACAGTTGCCTTTTCAAGTGCTGTTTTATCGGTTTCATTTGCAACAGGTATTATTTATTTGTTACGAACATTAGATGTTTCTAAATTTTCGATGAGTACAGTTGCCTTGGAATTTGTTATGTATTGCTTAATTGTTGTGATTGGCTTTATTGGAGTGGCAACTTACTTTAACGTAGCAGGAGATAAAATAGAGGTTCAATTTGAAAATAAGTTAGAGAAGAAAGAAACAGCCGAGTATACGATGACGCCTCTAATTGTCAATAAAGGTGCAGTAACAGATAGTGGAGATCAGGTTGGCGTTTTACAGATTACGAATAAGCTAGATGCGAAGAAATTGAATACGATTGTCTGGTCATTTATCGTTGGAACGATTTTATATGGGGTGATTGTACTCATTACGAGAAGACGATTAATTGTGTTATTAAAGCCATTAACAAACCGTGTACAGCCAGTATTAATAGATGAAATTACATATCGAGCAGTTGTCATAGGTTTCCCATTGTTTGCTCTAGGAGGTCTGTTGTTTGCCATGATTTGGGCACAGATTGCTTGGAGTAGGTATTGGGGTTGGGACCCAAAGGAAGTGTGGGCACTGATCACATTTTTATTTTATGCCGCTTTCCTTCATTTCCGCCTTTCAAAAGGCTGGGAAGGGGAAAAGACAGCTTGGTTAGCGATTATTGGTTTTGGAATTATCGTGTTCAATCAAGTATTTGTAAATTTAGTTATTGCTGGTTTACATTCTTACGCGTAAGGATGTTATCGGGGGGATATGCCAGGGCTAGCTCAAGGGTTCATTTTTTTGCGATGCTCTTATTTTATCCGTTTTATATAGGAACTTTATTTTAAATAACCGTAAAAAAGAGACATCCATTAATTTGGATGTCTCTTGTATTTTGCACTCTACATGTTAAAGCTATAAATTAAAGCTTTACAACATTAGTAGCCTGAGGTCCGCGGTTACCTTCTTCAACGCCGAACTCTACTTTTTGGCCTTCTTCTAAAGTTTTAAAGCCATCTGATTGAATAGCAGAGAAATGTACAAATACATCATTTCCACCTTCTACCTCGATAAATCCAAAACCTTTTTCTGCGTTAAACCATTTAACTGTACCTTGTGTCATGTGAACAACCTCCCAAAAAAATTAAACAATCATATTGCTTCGATCGCTTGCAAAAAAAACACATTTTCAAAAGCTCGTATTACTTTTGAATACGTGATTTTAGCGGATAAGATGAAGTAATGTAATTATTGTTCTGATTATATAACAATTCCGAATATTTATCCAGTATATTCCGAATTTGTAATGTAAAATTTACATTTCCATTATTTTAACCATTCTTTCTCTTTCGCGACAATTACGGCCTCTGCACGAGATTCTACGTTTAGTTTGACAAAAAGCTTGGATAAATAATTTTCAACAGTGCGTTGCGTGACCCCGATGGCTGAAGCAATTGCTTTATTTGTACATCCTTGTGCGACAAGCTGTAAAATCTCTTGCTCCTTGTCACTTAGTAAAACATCTTGCTGCGCGTTTGGAAGATTGGTACGCTGCTGTACAAAGTCTAAAAAATCAGCTGCTAGTAAGATCTCGCCCCTTAGTGCGGCTTCAATGGTTTGAATCACTTGCTGTTTCGTGGCGAGCTTTGATAAGAGTCCATCGACCTTCTTCTCAATCAGTAGTTCGTAATAATCGGAAAGTTCATATCCTGTATAGAGTAAAATAAGTGCTTCTGGTTGCTTTTTCTTAATCATTTCTGAAAGCTGGATGCCATTGATTGGCTTCATATTAATATCAATCAAAAATAATTGAAAAGATTGATCATCCATTCGCGACAGAACAGCGGAGCTATCTTGTTCCGTATCTATATGGACATTTGCTAAATCCTGTAATAATGTTTTCGTACCATCTAAAACGACAGGATGGTCATCTATAATAAGAATATTAATCATCTGAATCCACGTCCTCTTGTATTTGAATAACAATATGCATTCCTTCATTTAAATCGGAGGTTATCGTGATGTTCCCATTAAAAGCACGGACTCGCTCTCGAATACCATTAATGCCCATAGAATTTGAAGATTGCATTAAACTTTCAATATTACAGCCAATACCATTATCATCGTATTGGAGGATGAAGCCGCGATTTATCGCTTGTAGTCTTAGTGAAACTTCGGTTGCCTCAGCATGTTTAATGGCATTATTTAAGAGCTCCTGCACAAGGCGATAAACGACTAAGTGTAAAGTTACATCCTCAAATTGGACACGTTCTATTTGAGTTTTTAATAAAAAATCTGCTCGTATTTTCACCTTTTGAATTAGTTTTTTTAAGGCGATTTGTAGCCCAAATGTGTCCAGCAAAGGAGGGCTTAAATTCTCACAATACTCACGTAAGTCCTTCGATGCATTCAGCAACTGCTCACGAATATCTAATACCTTTTCTTTATTAATAATAGGAGAGCTAGTAAGTACATCTAACTCTCTCGCTAAATGAAGTTGCTCTTGCAAAATAGTGTCATGTAATTCCTGTGCTAAAATACTTTTCTCCTTTTCAATGATATTCCATAATAATTTGTCGAGCCAAGGAAGCTGTGTATCATTGTGATCCTTCATAAGCTTTATTTCATACACTAAATCTTCAATGAGCTTTAAATTATCAATAAACATTGAAACATAGAGGGCTAGTAACTCTAGCCAAAGAAGCTCTTCTTTTTGTAATACATGTCTAATGTGTAACATGATTTTTTCTTCACCTGTATCATGTAATAGTAGGTGATTCCCCATATTAACTTCATCACGAGTGCTTTCCGTAATTGTTGTAATTGTAAAGGCAGTAGTACCAAGCTTTTCTGTTATTTCATACTTGAATTGATCCAGTAATTCTTGCTGGTTTTTCGCTTTCCCCATACGATTAACCGCAGCATATAAATTATGTACATAATCGCCTGTGGATGAAAATATAATCTTTCGATATTTAAAATCAAGCTGCTCTTTTAAATAGAAACTAGCAATGATGACGAGGAATATTAGTGTAAAGACACCTATAATTTTAACAATCGATAATTTGTCTATAAACAGGAGGGTAATACCCGTAGTTAATAGTAATGCACAAAAAAAGGTAAGTGTTGAATAATAACGTAAACGAGATAATTGATATTCAATATCGAATAAACGTTCATTCACTTGAATGAAAATAAAAGAAAAAGGAATAAACAATAAAAATAATGCAGCTACTTCAGAAATTAAAATAGGCTTTTGTCCTAATAATTCGGGTATGACGAAAAACAGTAAAAACGGCAAAAAAGGCGTAATAAATGCAATAGTGATTAAACGGATTTTTTCCTGTTTAGTTCGTAAATAACTCGTTAGTAAAATATAAATTGCATAGAGAACAAGTACAGCAAACATTCCTAATTTAATTAAGGATGTGATTGAATAAAAGTCAGGATTAACAATTCGTATGAAATCCAAGCAAGGTATAAATAGTAGTGCTAAATAAAGCCATTTCGAATTGAGGTATGGCCATCCTATACATAGGTAGCGGAAATAACATTGTAAGAAGTGAATAAAAAGCACTATGCATAAAATTATACCAATACTTATTACAAATCCTCCAATTAGATTTCCTCTACTTGAGGCTCCTGAACTTATATAAGCCAAAGAACAGGTTAATAAAAATAAAGTTAGTAGACTAGTTAGTAGATTATCAGTATTTCTTCGCCATAAATAGATAGCAACGCCAAATGATAGAACGAAATAAAAAAGTGGAAAAATAATATGCAAATATAATTCTTCCGGAATATCTTTAATCTTAACTAAAACAGTATGAACATCACCATTCGGCTTCATAAATATCAGTTTTTTTGCACAACGTACCAAAGAATCGAGTTGATTAGAAAGAACAGGTTTGTCATCAATTGTCAGTAGTATATCGCCCTTTTCAATATTATGCTGCTGTGCCCAATTTGGATAGTAGAACTCGGTCATAACTGGTTGTTCGCCAGTTGTGTCTACTGAAATAGCAATAAAAGGTATTTGTGATGCAACTACAAGTACATAAATACCGAGGAGTAGGTAGGTTATGAAAATACTATATGTCCATTTACTCATTGTTTTCTCTCATTTATTTGCATGATAGTAATGCCCCATTTCAATCTTAAGTACTACTATATTATCCACAATTTTTGGTAATTTTGGAATACCGAAAAAGTTGTTTCGGAAAACCACTATTCCTTTTTCGGAATAACGAAGTAGTTTTTTCGGTGTAGCGTGTGATAGTGTAAAACTATCATGTGTGACGAAAAGGGGGAGCGTTGCATGACAAAGAAAGGATTGTTAATAGTCCTTTTTCTAGTCGTCATAATGTCGTACCCGATGACAACAAACGCTAAAAACGTAGAAAGTGATGCGGTGAAAGTAGATATTTGCATTATTGGGAGTGATAATCGTTTTGTCTATAAGATTCCAAAGAGTTTACATAATGATACGCCGTATGTTGAAATGAAGAATAACATAGAATCCTCGTTAGCAAGTCATTGGAAGGTCGAGGATCCTCGTTATGAAGTCCTCCAGACGGATGTAGCGTATACTTTTTCGATTAAAGATTTAATTCATGAAAAACAAGATGGGAAAATAAAGATAGCGATTCCATATACTTTTTTAATAGGAATGTTTGGCGAAAATGATCCCATTCAATTAAAAATTTTGTCTAGCAAACTAATCGACTGGCAAGCTAACTCAAATGATTTGGCAAATCTCGGCTTTGTAGAACCGTCTACTTATTTTAGTGAACAGGAATATGTTTATGAGGGAGAGGTTAACGACCTACTACATCAGCGGGTAGGACATTTTATTGGCTCTGTTATGAAAGGGCAAATGCTACTACATATTGTTATTTATTTTAGCTTTATTTTGGCGCAGCTTATTGCCTGTTTCATTTTATCGAGGCGCTTAAAAAAGAGAATTATTAAAGACCCAGAAAATATGCATCAATTCCGAAAGCTAAATTATTTGTATCAAATCATACCGATAATAATTATCGGTATGCAAATTGTTTTTCTAATCAGTTCAGGCTTATTGACCGCGTTTGGTATCTATTTTGACCCAGGGGTTGACCTTTTGTTTATTATTGTCCCAGTTTTATTTAATATTATTTTGATGCCAATGTTTTTTGTCACGATGGAGAGTGAAATCGCAAGGGAGCTAGAATACGATTCCTTTGGCTCAGTCAGGTAAATATTGTTTTTATTTTTGGGCATTCACATGGAGTTATTAGATGATATAATGGTCAACAGCATACTTGAAGGAGCTGTTGATGAACATGGCGCATCCAGAAATCGCGTACTTAAATTTACTACAACATATATTAGAGAGTGGCGTTAAAAAGGAAGATCGAACAGGGACCGGTACATATAGTGTATTTGGCTATCAAATGCGATTTGATTTAAGCAAAGGTTTTCCTCTATTAACGACGAAACGTGTACCATTCAAACTTGTAGCAAGTGAGCTACTTTGGTTTATTAAAGGGGATACAAATATTCGCTATCTACTACAAAACAACAATCATATTTGGGATGAATGGGCTTTTAAAAAATGGGTTGAGTCTGATGAATATTCAGGTCCCGATATGACAGATTTTGGTCGTCGTTGCTTAGTGGACGAATCATTCAACGCTGACTACCAAAAAGAGTTAGCTTCATTTTGTGAGCGCATATTAACAGATGATGAATTTGCAAATAAATACGGCGAGCTAGGAAATGTTTACGGCAAGCAATGGCGTAATTGGACAACATCAACAGGGGAAAGCATCGATCAATTGCAAGATGTAATCCATCAAATTAAGCACAATCCAGATTCACGACGCATTATTGTCAATGCATGGAATCCAGAAGACGTTATCAATGCAGGAGCAAAAGGCAGTAAAGCTGCACTACCTCCATGTCACGTAATGTTCCAATTTTATGTCGCAAATGGAAAATTGAGCTGCCAGCTAATGCAAAGAAGTCTCGATACATTACTCGGCTGTCCATTTAACATTGCCTCATATGCATTACTGACACATTTAATTGCACACGAATGCGGTTTAGAAGTAGGCGAATTTATTCACAGCATTGGGGATGCTCATATATATTCAAATCACGTGGAGCAAGTAAAAGAACAGCTTTCACGCGAGCCTAAGGACCTACCAGCCTTAAAAATCAATCCAAATAAAACGTCGATTTTCGACATTGAACTCGAAGATCTTTCAATTGAGGGCTACGATCCACACCCAACAATTAAAGCACCAATTGCCGTTTAACCTAAAGCAGCAGCCGTTTTGGCTGCTGTTTTTTTATGTAAACAAACATTGAAGTGGGAGATAGATAGATCGGAGCGACGGAAAGAATGGATAGAACCGGCTAAATCGTGGATAGAGAGGCCAAAATGATGGATAGAAGAGTCAAAGCGACGGAAGGAAGAGCCGAAGTGACGGAAAGGACAGGCAGAGCGACGGAAGGAAGAGCAGAAGCGGTGGAAAGAACAGGCAGAGCGACGGAAGGAAGAGACAAAGTGACGGAAGAAACAGTCAGAGCGACGGATGAAAGAGCCAAAGCGACGGAAAGAAGAGCCAAAGTGACGGAAGGAAGAACCGAAGTGACGGAAAGGACAGGCAGAGCGACGGAAGGAAGAGCCGAAGTGACGGAAAGAACAGGCAGAGCGACGGATGAAAGAGCCAAAGCGACGGAAAGAAGAGCCAAAGTGACGGAAGGAAGAACCGATGTGACGGAAAGGACAGGCAGAGAGACGGAAGGAAGAGCCGATGTGACGGAAAGAAGTCAAAATAATGGATGGAACCATCAAAATCGTGGATAGAGAGGCCAAAATGATGGATAGAACCTGCAAAATCGTGGATAGAATGTCCAAAATGATGGATAGAAGAGCCAAAGTGACGGAAAGAACAGTCAGAGCGACGGAAGGAAGAGCCGAAGTGACGGAAGGGACAGGCAAAGCGACGGAAAGAAACGGCAAAGTGAAGGATGAAAGCCAAAATGATGGATAGAACCATCAAAATCGTGGATAGAGTGGCCAAAATGATGGATAGAACATGCAAAATCGTGGATAGAATGTCCAAAATGATGGATAGAAGAGCCAAAGCGACGGAAAGAATCACCCCAGCGATGGAAAGAACCACCAAAATCGTGACTAAAACTGCCAAACCGACGAATAAAACACCAAAAGAGAGAAACCCTTTAATACATATAAAAGAACAAAACTTTCTAAAAAATATAAAGGATATTTAAATATTTCAAGTTTTTTCCGATATAAGTTTTAATATGGAAGTTAAAATAAAAATCTAGAGGTGATGGTGTGAGGAGATCATTGATTTTTCAAATAGATGGAAGAGAGCGTGAGCAGCGTTTAAGGACAAAGGTGCTGACGAATACTCCTCAAGCAACAGTGGAATCTGAGCTACCACACATCTCTACAAAATTAACATTGGAGCAAATTCAAATAATGATGGAAGTCATTGAGGAAATTCGCTTGAAACGTTATGAAGAAAGACTGTAATTGTAAGCGCCTTCTAAGCTATAATAGCTGAGGAGGTGTTTTTTATGAACGTGGTATTTGTAGATTCAGTTTTAGGTACAGAGCTTTTGCATATGGTGTCACATGATGTGGCAGGTACATTAGCTGCGGCACAGGGGGAAAGTGTGACGTTTCCAGGTGGCCATTTTAAGTATGAATTTCATAACTTAGATTTTTATGAGGAAGATGGAGAAATACGACAAGAATTAGTCATTTACGTTAAGAAAGTATAATACTCCGTAATATGAAAAAATAAATGCAGGTACAAATAAAGCAATTTGTTTGCTTTTATTCAAACCTGTAACTATAATAGTTACAACAGGTGGTGATACATATGGTGAACAGTCGGTTTTCGGTAGCGATCCATATTCTTTCGCTTATTGCTACAACATCTGATAAAAATCAGCTGACGTCTGAGTACATTGCTGGAAGTGTGAATACAAATCCAGTTGTTGTGCGACGTATGATTGGTGTGCTAAAAAAAGCGGGTTTGCTTACCTCGCAAACAGGTATTCCAGGCTATGATCTTTTAGTAGAGCCAAAAGATTTAACGCTTTTAGCTATTTACCATGCGATTGATGGGCCAGAGCAGCTATTTGCGATTCATGATGAGCCAAATCCAGCATGTTCAGTTGGTCAAAAAATCCAACGGACATTGGAAGGTGTTTATACATCTGTTTGGCATGCAATGGAAGAACAACTTCAAGCACAGACTTTACAGGATGTGTTAGATCAACTTCGTAAATAAACGAAGTCGATCTTTTGTATCTAACCTGTAACTAAATTAGTTACAATTGAAAAATAGGAGGAATTAGAATGATGAAAATCGCAGTAATTGGTGCAACAGGGAAAGCAGGAAAAAAGATTGTGGAGGAGGCACTGCAACGTGATCATGATGTAACTGCAATAGTACGTTCAGCTTCAAAAGTAACAGCAAATATTTCAGTAATTGAAAAGGAAGTTTTTGCATTATCTCAAGAAGATGTGAAAGGCTTTGACGTAGTCGTAAGTGCGTTTGGTGCACCTGCTGGTCAGGAAGAATTACATGTGAAAGCTGGTCGTCATTTAATAGATATATTCAATGGTATTAATACAAAATTATTTGTTGTCGGTGGAGCGGGTAGTCTGTTTGTAGACCCAGAGAAAAATGTACGCGTAATGGATACACCTGATTTTCCAGAAATGTATTACGCAACAGCTAAAAATCAAGGTGAAAATCTATACGACTTACAACAATCTACTATTACTTGGACATTTTTAAGTCCATCAGCTTTCTTTGATCCAGAAGGTCCACGTACAGGTAGCTATACTGCTGGAGAAGATCATTTATTAGTGAATGCTTCTGGCGAAAGTTATGTTAGCTATGCAGATTATGCCGTTGCAGTGTTGGATGAAATTGAAAATCCAAAGCATGTAAACAGTCGTTTTACAGTGACTTCTAATAAATAATGATAAACCGAGCGTAAAAATTGCGCTCGGTTTTATTTTTTTTCGAAAGCGAAGCGGCTAAAGGTGGTGAAATGAATGAAAATAAAGCCTCTGGACACAATAACGAAAAGCTAAAAATGAGTATTTTTCATTTTACAGACAAATGACTGTTTACAATACGTCAGTTATTAGCTACTATCAAGTGTGAGGATTACATAAAAGGAGACGACAATTATGTCCACACAACGTATAGAAAAAGACTTTTTAGGTGAACGCGCCTTACCAAGCAATGCTTATTACGGAATCCAAACGCTTCGTGCAACTGAAAATTTCCCGATTACAGGGTATACAATTCATTCTGCACTTATTAAAGCAATGGGTATTGTTAAAAAAGCAGCTGCTTTGAGTAATATGGAGGTACACCTACTTTCAAAAGAAATCGGAGATGCAATTGTCGAAGCTTCACAAGAAGTTATTGATGGTGAGTGGGATGCTGAATTTATCGTAGACCCAATCCAAGGTGGTGCTGGCACATCGATTAATATGAATGCCAACGAAGTTATTGCTAACCGTGCTTTAGAGATTTTAGGCAAAGAAAAAGGGGACTACCATACAATTAGCCCTAACAGCCATGTAAATATGTCTCAATCAACAAATGATGCTTTCCCAACAGCTATTCATATTGCTGTGTTGAATTTGATAGATGAACTACTTCTTACAATGGAAAACATGCAAGCAGTGTTCCACCAAAAAGCGGAGCAATTTGCGCATGTAATTAAAATGGGTCGTACGCATTTACAAGACGCTGTACCGATTCGATTAGGGCAAGAATTTGAAGCGTATTGCCGTGTGATCACTCGTGATATTGCGCGTATTCGCCAAACTCGCCCAAATCTATATGATGTAAATATGGGAGCAACAGCTGTTGGAACAGGCTTAAATGCATTCCCTGACTATATTCAAGCAGTTGATCTTCATCTTGCTGAAATTTCAGGATTACCGCTTAAAGGCGCTACACATTTAGTAGATGCAACACAAAATACAGATGCTTATACAGAAGTATCAGGCGCATTAAAAATCTGTATGATTAATATGTCGAAAATTGCTAATGACCTTCGTTTAATGGCTTCTGGTCCACGTGCTGGATTAGGGGAAATCATTTTACCAGCGCGTCAACCTGGATCTTCTATTATGCCAGGTAAAGTAAATCCTGTTATGCCAGAAGTACTTAACCAAGTAGCATTCCAAGTAATTGGTAATGACCATACGATTTCTTTAGCATCTGAAGCAGGACAATTAGAATTAAACGTAATGGAGCCTGTACTTGTCTTTAACTTAATTCAATCTATTAGTATTATGAATAACGTGTTCCGAGCATTTACACAAAATTGCTTGAAGGATATTGAAGCAAACGAAGACCGCATGAAAGAATATGTGGAAAAAAGTGTTGGCGTACTAACAGCAGTGAACCCACATATTGGCTATGAAGTAGCTGCACGCCTTGCACGCGAAGCAATTCTATCTGGTCGTTCAATTCGTGAGCTTTGCCTTGAAGAGGGTGTACTAACGAAAGAACAATTAGATTTAATTCTAGATCCATATGAGATGACTCATCCAGGTATTGCGGGTTCAAGTATTATGAAATTAAAATAATTTATGTTGAAAGCACTTTGTCTAGAGCAAAGTGCTTTTTTAGTTGTTCAAAATTCAACCAACACCTCCTCTAAAGAACGCCCAGTCTTTACTGAAATCTCCCTTGACGAAGAGTCGAACTTTTATATCACAACTTCGACACAATAGTTTTGAACAATACGAAAAAAATTCCTGTTTTATAATTCTATTTTCTTACAAAAGTTGGTGTTTTTTTCTAGGAATTTTAGGGATTTTAAACTATAATTGATTATGGGAATACTATTATAGTTAGGGGAATTTAGTATGAGTTTACGACAAAAAAGTATAATTGGCTTTTCATTTTTAAATGTTATCATGGGTCTTATTTTAATTATTGACTTAGCAAATTTAAAGTCATTAGAGTGGATGTCCACTTTATTAACAGTAATAGGATTTACTATGACAATATCGTGTATTTTCTATGTGAAATACAAAATTATTAATCCAATTAAACAATTAGCAGTATCCGCTCAAGCTATAGCTGAAGGAAATTTGACCACTTCTCCTATCGAGATAAAATCCAATGATGAGGTTGCAGCTTTAGGTAAAGCATTTATTGAGATGAAAGAACAATTACATATGATGACACAAAAAATTGCTAGTAGTTCTACCGATTTATCAGCGAGCATAGAGGAGCTATCAGCAAGTACAAATGAAATTGCAGATGCGATAAACGAAGTAGACTCACAAATGGAGAATACGACTGAGGGCCTTAAAAAAGCAGCACATTCTGCAAATGAAAGCGCTATAGCTATGCAAGAAACAGCTGATGGCATTGAGCGTATTACCGTGGCTACACAAGATGTATTTGATCATGCGAAAGAAGCAAACGATATTGCAGGCAATGGTGCGGAAATTTTACATGTAGCTAAAAATCAAATGGAATTCATTTCAGATTCTACTGAAAAAACAAGTAACTTAATGCAGCAATTATCAGGCAAAATGACAGATATAAAATCTATGACAGACATGATTACGGCTATTACAGATCAAACGAATTTACTTGCATTAAATGCAGCGATAGAAGCGGCGCGCGCAGGAGAGCATGGTAAAGGCTTTGCAGTAGTAGCAGAGGAAGTTCGAAAACTAGCGGAGCAATCTAAGCATTCGGCTATTCAAATTGTCGATCTAGTAGTTGGCATTGAAAGCGATACAAAACAAGTAGCAACCTCTGTCGAAGAAGACTTGAAAAACGTTCAGCAGGGCGTCTACGTCATTGATGAGGCTACAACGTCATTTGGCACGATCTCTCAGCATGTTAGCAAAATGACGAATCAGCTAGAGGATATTTCCGCAACAGCTGAAGAGCTTTCAAGTAGTGCGAATGAAGTTACAAAATTAGTTTCGACAATCGCAAATGGAATGGAAAGTTTAACTAATTCCACAGAAGTCATTTTACACTCCGTTGATGAACAAAGTGCCTCAATGCAAGCAATCAACACAGTAGTGTCACAAGACCTATGTGTACAAGCAGAAGATTTACAAAAGCTTACACAGAGATTTAGTAACTAAAGAAAAAAGGCTATTTTGCAGGGATAGATTATCTGCGAAATAGCCTTGTTTGTTTTCAATTTCTTCCGAATTAACTATTAAATAAGCCAAAAAAATCAGTCTTTATCGTCAAAAATACTATGCTAATCATAAACATCATTTCTGCAATAGTAGCAACAGCATCTTTTTTATTTTCCACGTATTTCCATTCCATAAATGCTCGTAACATTTCAGAGGTTACTAAAAAGACAATTATGATAAACCATAACTCAAAATACCAAGTAATTCTAACATTATCATTGTTAAATTTATAATACGAACTAATAAATACTAGACTCAAATAAATTATTCGTACTGATAAATCTAGTTTTTTATGTCTTTCGTTAACGTAATCATAAGAAAACCATTTCTTTCTCTCGACACCTAGCAACTTTCTAATGACAAATCCAAAAATACTAATAATTAAAAGTAATACCATTAGAAAAAGTATTAGAGTTCCTAAATCAAAATTAATAATATTCATTTCGTTCACCTCTTAAGCCTGCTTTTTATTTCTAAAAGAATAAGATGATAGCTAATCTTGTTATACAGGCATGTGTGAAACGATAACATTACAAATGTTGCTTAATAGGTCCAGATTACTTAAGCGTTCTTCTTGCCTGAATAATTAATGAAATTCCTATAATACATAGACTCGCTGATAAAAAATGAAGAGTAATATTCCATCCTTCACTTAGTTTTTGAAAATATTTGATATATAAAGACACACCATATATACACATTAAGGCACCCCAAATATATCTAAGCATCATCTATGATTCCCATCCCGTCCTTTTTATAAAATAACTGGAAATTGTATCGTTATTCAGAGTGTAGCACAGTAAATAATTATTTGGTAGTTAATTGGATAATAGGAAACGAATGGACTAGCTCGTTGTTAAATACGAACAAATGAGAGCATTATGTTTAAAACACTAAAGTAGGAATAATATTTTGAGGATAATTTGATTTATTTGGTATAATTTAGAAATGAAGGGTGGGGAACTTGAATGGAGATAAAGTTTAAAAGCTTTCTGAGAGAAGAATTGTCAGTAATTGATATTCAGATAGCTATGGAACATGGTGAGATCACATCAAAAGAATTAACTATGTATTATTTACACAGGATTGCTAAGTATGATCAAGATGGACAGAGGATTAATTCCATGCTTGAAATTAATCCTGAAGCGATTTTTATTGCTGAGGCATTAGATGAAGAAAGACAAGCAAAAGGGGCTAGAGGGCCTCTACACGGAATTCCGGTTGTTTTAAAAGACAATATCGAAACGAAAGATTTTATGCATACTAGTGCAGGCGTAACAGCATTAGAAAACTATGTAGCTGAGCAGGATGCATTTCTAGTGAAAAAACTCCGTGAAGCGGGGGCTGTTATTTTAGGGAAAGCAAACATGACTGAATTAGCAAACGGTATGTCGAGTACAATGTGGGCAGGGTATAGTTCTCGAGGTGGACAAACACTTAATCCTTATGGTGATCCAGAACTTTTTGTAGGAGGATCCAGTTCGGGGTCGGCAGTAGCAGTGGCATCGAATTTTGCTGTTTTATCAATTGGAACTGAAACGGACGCCTCGATTTTAAGTCCCGCTATTCAAAATTCAGTAGTTGGTATAAAACCGACTGTTGGGTTAATTAGCCGTAGAGGTCTTATCCCTTTTACATACAGTCAAGACACAGCAGGGCCAATGGCAAGAACGGTTACAGATGCAGCTATTTTATTGGGCGTATTAACAGGAGTAGATAAAGACGACGTATCTACATATAAAAGTGAAAGAAGGATTCATCAAGACTACTCAATCTTTTTAGATGGTACAGGATTAAAGGGTGCTAGAATCGGGGTTTATACGAATGCCTCCACAACTTATTATGAGTCAGAGGAATATGATGAAACCCTTTTTAATAACGTAATTCATGTTTTAAGGGAGCAAGGAGCCGTTATTATAGAAGACATCGATATTCCTTCTTTTCATAGAGACTGGAAATGGGGAGTACCGCAACATGAACTAAAGCATAGTTTAAATAATTTCCTTGTAAATTTACCTTCGCACATGCCAGTACATTCTCTCTCTGATTTAATCCAATTTAATAAATGTTCACAAGAAAAAACGTTGAAATATGGGCAGGACAAATTGGAAATGAGAGATAATTTACCGAACACGTTAAGAGATCCTGACTATCTAAATGCAAAACTAGAGGACTTGTATTTTTCTCAAGAACAAGGAATCGATTATACATTAAAAAAATATAATTTAGATGCGATAATGTTTCCATCATATATAGGCTCGACAATTAGCGCGAAAGCCGGATATCCGTCTATTGCCGTCCCTGCAGGCTATATGAAAAATGGCAGACCATTTGGCATAACTTTCGCAGGCACTGCATTTAGTGAGGATATTTTAATAAAACTCGCATTTTCATATGAACAAGCAAGTAAATTACGAAAACCGCCGGAGTTGTATTAAGATTCTCTGGGCAAATACGAAACTGTTTTAAGTATAACAATTAGAGGGGAATAAACTTGGTAAATGAACAAAAAAATACAATTCCATTTTGGAAAAAATCATGGGTAGCCCTTATTGGTTCATTCTTATTGTCACAGATATTATTTATATCATTTGAAGTAACAGGGTGGATACCTAATTTGAAAGACATTGATGGCACTCTATTCGGAAGAATTGCAGAATCACCAATTTTCATTGAGTGGTTTGCTTTCTATGACACATTACACTTTAATTTATTTACGGTCTTTTTTTGAATAGTACTTCTTGTGCCTGGAATAATAGGTGCAATAATAGATATTTTTTCACCTAGGTATACATAAGGCAAGAAGGTACAATTCAACAACAGGACGTATCAATCGCATTACAAGTCGCGAGTGCAATTGGTTCGTTAAGTTCTCGTGTATACGCAAACGTTAAACGAGCAGTACAACAAGGGCATGAAACAGAGTAAATTGAATATAACGCAATATTTACGCAAGGCATGACGTTTTTTTAATCAAACGTTGTGCCTTTTTATATGTAAAAAATGTTTTGATTAGTTTATATTTAACATAAAGGAGGGTGATAAAGGTGATTAATGGACAAAACGTAACAAGTATTATTGAAAAAATGAAAAAGTTGCATATAAATGATCCTTCCATTACGATTTATTGGGATCAATTGATTTTAGAATTTAATGACGTGAACGATACTATACGTTTTTTAGACGATTGCACAGAAGAAGAAATTGGTTGGTTATCATCGGTTTTCGATGATTTGGCCTTTAAATTTCAGAGTAAGGAATATGCAGAATGTCTTAAAAGACTAGATGAAAAATATCCGGATAATGTGTTATCCAATTTGGTTGAATTAGCAGAATCGTGTATCGATTAATACCGTGCTCTTAAAAAGAGTTGCGGTTTTTATTACTAATCGGGTTTTACGCTCGCACCAGGACGCATGAATATTACTCAAAAAAACCGTAGAGGCTAATAGGATCGTCATAACGTTTTTAAGCAGTTCCTGGTAAATCCAGAGTCGATTGAATAGTCTTCGCCTTTCGGATTAAACACCGTTACTATCACAAGTCTAGGTGATGTCGTAATGTTTAGAAGAGAGTAATTTCGACAGGTAATGCAGTGTTTAATCAAACTAAAGTATTAAACAGATTATCCTATACAAAAGAGCCAATTCCTAAGAATGAGGTACGTGAGAAGCTACCTGAGAGCATTCGACAATGGGCTAGTAAGGGTATTGTATTGTTTGATTCGCCACAAGTGGGCAAAAAATATTACTTTGGTGTGGATACTGCATCAGGGAGTGGGGAAATGCCGATTCATCTACTATTGTTGGATTTGATGAAGGTGGGCAGCAAGTATTAACGTTTGAATCAAATAAGATTGCAGTTTATGATTTTTCGGAGTTAATTGACGTTCTTGGACGTTGGTATAACTACGCTTTTTTAGTTGTCGAGAAAAATAGTTACGGCTTATCTGTAATCGAAAGGTTACGCAAAGAATGTGGATATGAAAATATGTATAAGCAAAAGATTTTTGATGAACGTGGTAAGAAAAAGTTACAACTAGGTTACATGACTACAGATAAAACAAAGGCAATCATGATAAGTGATTTTAAAGAGTCGTTTGAGAAAGGTTTAATCAATATTGAATGTAACCATACATTACAGCAGATGCAAATGTTTGTAGAGACAAATGGACAATTAGGTAATAAGCGAGGTAATACTGAAAAGAATCACGATGATCTAGTTATTGCTGGAGCATTAGCCGTACAAGGAATGAAGACGAATAAGTGGTACATATAGCAGAATAATATTAATAACAATCATTTCCTATTAACGCTATGATTAATGTGAAAGGTGGTATTGATATGAAATTTGATTATGGAACAAGTCATTTAACTGGACAACAACAGGCAATTATTAATCAGAGAAAAAGAAATGATAAGATATTGAGAGAAGAAAGCATTAAGAAAAAAGAAGCATAAAAAGAAGAAACTAAAGTTGAAGAAGTGAAAAAGGAAATAGAATAGACTTCATTCATAAAGGTCACATCAACGAGGTGTGGCTTTTTATTATACCTCAGGAGGTTGAGTATGAAATTTAAAAGGATCACCCGGAGGATAGCGATCCTTAGTAAAGTTTTGAAGGTGTAAGGTTTAAAAAAGTATTCCCTTACAACAGTTATGAGCATTATAGGTGGTAATTAGTATTAATAACCTTTCATCATGAAAGTAGCACCGACAATAATCAAAAGAATGAATAGAACTACGATTAGCGCAAATGCTGAACCAGTTCCACTTCCGTAATATTCAGACATAGTATCACCTCCTCTCTATAATTTATTATATGTACAGTTGTTAAAAGGAATTGTGATATTTGTCTTACTTATACGAGATTAAAGCCCGTGCTTCACATATTATGACTAATATAATGAGAATGATTGTTGATTAAAAAGTATTTGATTTCATTTGCATATTAAATCATAAAGGAGAATGATGAAGTGAATTTTGGTTATTACCCAAATTGGACTGCAGATACTCAAAATGCTTTTGCTCAAGTACCTGGTGAAGGTGATTTCCGATGATGCCAAGTAGAATGCCAGGAGGAATGCCAGGAGGAACGCCAGGAGGAATGCCAGGAAGATTCCCAGGAGGAATGCCAGGAGGATTCCCAGGAGGAATGCCAGGAAGATTCCCAGGAGGAATGCCAGGAGGAATGCCAGGAAGATTCCCAGGAGGAATGCCAGGAAGATTCCCAGGAAGGTTCCCAAGAGTAATACCGATAGTAATACCAGTACCAGTACCAGTACCAGGAGGAGGAGTCTATCCAGTACCAGGAAGTGGATATCCAACATCACCACCACCTCAATATACGCCTCAAAAGCCTCAAGGATTTAATTACCAAATAGATTCGGGCGTTATGTCAAATTGCCTTTATAAATATACGTATGTTTGGATGACCGATGGAAGTGAATTTTGGTATTTTCCAACTAATTTAGGAGCTAACTCTGTAGGGGGTTATTATTATGATGGATATCAGTGGGTTTATTTTGCCATAGATACACAGTATATTGATGCAGCTGTTTGTAGTTAGAAATTTAAACATGAGTTGTTTAATAAAAACCAAAGTAAATGAATGTAGTATGAAGTTTTAATAAGAATTATTATTATTAGTGATGCATCTCAATTGAGGTGCTTTTTATTATGCCTTGAGAGGTTGAGTATGAAATTGAAAGAGGAAAATTTAAAAGGATCACCCGGAGGATAGCGACCCTTAGTAAAGTTTTGGAGGGAGGGGGAATCTTCCCTCTTTTTTTATTTGTAAAAATTTGTAGAAAAGTGAAAAGTTACTTTAAAACTAACATTAATTGACTTTTAATCCACACGCCTTTACAATTGATTTTAATAATCTATAAGGAATGTGGAGTATTTTAAATATCTCACAACTGAATAGCGTGGAGTAATAGGTGTAAATTGCGTGCAATTTACTTAAAAGGGAAGTCGGTGCAATTCCGACACTGTCCCGCAACTGTAAATGTGAGCGACTTTTCGTATACCACTGTTTAACGACGGGAAGGGGAAAAGTAGCGATGATCATGAGTCAGGATACCTGCCTATTATGAGTACACACCATAACCCTACGAGGAATAGGAGGTGGCATGTTGACAAAACAGAATGCTCTGTTCGTCACCGTACGTCAAACACCCAAAATAAAAGAAGGTAATCGCTTTCAAGGCAATTCTTTTATGGTTGGGTATAATTTGACATTATGTGATGAATGAAAAAGATAGAATGAAGGATTTCCTCTAGTTGTAGGAAATCCTTTTTTTATGTAAAAGAAGACTTCCGTTTTGAAAAATATGTACGAAAAGAGGATGCAATGATGACGAATATTCATGTAAGTACAGCACAGGAATCGCAATATGTAGAAATGAAAATTTGTAAGCAGCCACGCACTGAAGTTGCCAAGAAAGTTACAACAAGAATGGTTGTAGAATCCCTTGTCGATCAATTAATAGATAGCAATCTTATTAGTAATGAACGATTGTTTGATCAAATTTTATATAACCAAGATATTATTTGGATTCAAAATGAAAATTTTAATGGCCACCTTTTTGCAAAAGCGAATATTACGGATCAGCTTAAAACAAAAACAAATGATTTTATGATGTATATGCCGACAAATCCAATTGTGTACGATGTGAATGGTGAACATTATCAATTAATTACACGTATCGATTCGACTCGTGCAAAACCAAATTTAGAGCGACTTTCCCAAGCCCCAAAGGCAATACTAAGTGCCGCTCGGGTCAATGATTTATTGTGCTCGATAGTGATGCGCTTTTATGAAGTATATTTAGAGGATTTATCACGAGTAGTTCATAAAAATAAACAACTGATCAATTTTGTAGAGCGAGAGTATCATCAATTTCTAAATGCTGTAAAGGAACTAAATGATAATCGTTTAAACTGGCACCCACGTGGAAAAGGTCATGAACTATTGCTTGAACTGATTGATAATTTGCAAATTTTGAAAAGTCGCCCTGGCAAAGTTTTAATGGATTTCTCACATTCCCATAGCTATGTTGTCGTGGAATCTTCATATCCTATTTATAAACAGAGGCAGAAAACGATACAAGCTTAGAAAATTAAAAATGTGCGGGATGGATCTCAATGCACTCAGGAGAAAGGTATATGCCTGGCAAGGTAGTAGAAGGGAGTTGTCAGTATAGGATAGATACCCGCGGAAGGAAGGCAAATTCTCGCGTGAGGCAAGAATACCCGCGGAAGGAAGGCGAATACCCGCGGAAGCAGGTCAAATACCCGCGGAAGGAAGGTGAATACCCGCGGAAGCAGGTCAAATACCCGCGCGAAGCAAGATAACCCACATAAGCATAGTAACTCTCCGCGAAACATAAGAAAACAGGACATTGATCTAACAAATCATGTCCTGTTTTTATGAATTTAGTCAATACAATGCATCGCTGCTTGTGCCTCGTGCCATGGAACGGAGTAGCCTTTGCCTTTTGCACAAAAAATACTAGAGGATGTATAGTCGGGATCGGCGTTTTTATCGTAGTTGATTTGTGCAATAATGTCTTCTGTATTGTGACACATATCGTAGCCATCAAATTGTAGGGAAAGTACGCCCTTCCCATTGGTGTAAGCGGCAAAGGTTGTACTGTAGCTCATAAATGTTGAGACAGGGGCTCGGCCGGTTACAATCGCATCATGTTCAGTTATTATTGGTGTGTCAAATGTACCGGCAACTTGCTGAATGTCGGTCATCATGCGGCCGATGAAATCACTAGGAGCTTTAAGTTTAAAGCGGTAGTACGGTTCTAGTAATACATTTTCTGCTTGTTCGAGCCCTTGTCGTAATGCACGGAATGTTGCTTCACGGAAATCGCCACCTTCAGTATGTTTATTATGTGCGCGTCCTGTTAAGAGTGTGAAGCGAATATCTGTAACTGGAAAACCGGTTAAGAGACCATGGTGATCGCGCTCGAATAAATGTTTTTCAATGAGTCGTTGATGTCCAATTGATAAATCATCGGCATGGCATGCATTGATAAATGTATTGCCGGTGCCGCGAGTATTTGGCTCCATCAATAAATGGACTTCTGCGTAATGCTTTAAGGGCTCGAAATGGCCGTAACCTGTCACCGTTGTGGCGATCGTTTCCATATATAAAATCTGTGGTTCGCTAAATGAAATATCTAGCGAGAATCGATCATGAAGCACTTCGATAAGAACCTCGAGTTGGATGACACCCATAATATGTACATGAATTTCTTGAAATTTTTCATGCCATAGCACACGTAATGAAGGTTCTTCTGCTTCAAGAATACGGAAAGTTTTTAACACGTCCTTTATATGCTGAGCGCCTTCATAATGTACTTTTGCCTGTAAAGTTGGTACTAACTCAAAGGGCTGAGAATTACTCGAACAACCAATGATATCGCCGATGTTTGCTTGACTAATCCCTTTTACTGCGAAAATCTCCCCAGCCTCTACCTCTTGAGAAGTTTCATACCGGCTGCCATTGTATAGTCGAATCTCGGTCACTTTTTCAGTCACGTCTCCAAATGAAAGTTCATCACGGACATGTAACGTTCCTTGCAAAGCTTTGATAAAAGTTAAGCGTTGATGTCCATCATGACGAATTTTAAACACCTCACCTTGAAACGGAGCATTGTTATTAAATTGTGTCTCTGTTAGGAGGGGGAACTGTGTTAGGAATTCCTTTATTCCACTATCTTTTAAGGCAGAGCCAGAAAAGCACAAAAAGGCCTTTTCCTGTTTAATCATCTGAGATAAATGAATAAGGCAGCTAGAGCTATCTAATGTTTCATTGAGAAAAGCATCGAGAAGATGTTCATCACGTTCGGCAAGCCACTCCATTATGTCGTTTGAAACATAGTCGGAACAGAGCGGTTCGTCTACGAATAGAACATCTGCAGAGCAATCCTTTTGAAGCGCAGCCATTACGGCTTCAACATTTGCTCCTTCACGATCAATTTTGTTAATAAAAAAGAAGGTTGGAACGTGATATTGGCGTAAAAGTTGCCACACTGTTTCAGTATGACCTTGTATTCCTTCGACAGCACTAACAATAATGATGGCATAATCCATAACCCGAATGGCACGCTCCATCTCTGGAGAAAAATCGACGTGCCCAGGTGTATCGATTAACGTATATGTATCATTTCCAAGCGTCATGCGGCCTTGCTCCGCAAAAATTGTAATGCCTCGCTGACGCTCCAGCTCATGATTATCTAGAAATGTGTCCTGGTGATCCACTCGTCCACGGGCTTGAATACTGTTTGTATGAAATAGTAACTGCTCAGAAAATGTTGTTTTACCGGCATCCACGTGAGCAAGTACTCCAATTGTTACATGCATAAAAAGATCCTCGTTTCTATTCATTCATTTAACAACATTGTAACAGAATTGGTATAAAAAATATTTCATATAGTGTTTATGTCGCAATAGTGTTAATATATGTATGATTGTGAATCTACTGTCAATCAATATATTCAACAAAATAAAAACGACGTATTGGTGTAAATGACCTTTGTTATTTGCTTAAAAGGGAAATCGGTGCAAATCCGATGCTGTCCCGCAACTGTAAATGGGGAGTCTATACAAGATGCCACTGTAGCCACGCTATGGGAAGGCGTATAGATGATGAACCTAAGCCAGGATACCTGCCAATATTTATTTATTACTGAATCCACGAGGATGGGGATAGTGAACAGGTTGAAAAACCTTTCTTTTGCTATGCTAACCTCTTGGAAACAAGGGGGTTTTTTTATGCCCTTTTCTAGAATCGCTACCAGGTAGCAAAGGAGTCTAAACGATTTCTTACTATATATTTAACATCAAAGGAGAAGAGGACATGAAGAAATGGAAAAGCTTATGGCTAGTCTTTGCGATCGCATTGGTAGCTATATTGGGTGCATGTAGTGAAAAGGACAAACAAGAATCTGCTACACAAGCTGAGAAGGTAGAGCCTTCACAAGCTGAAAAGTCAGACATAACGATAGAAAATAATGGAACGACGCAAGTATATAAGGAAGCCCCCAAAAAAGCGATTAGCTTAAATCAGCACGTGACAGAAATTATGTTGGCTTTAGAGCTAGAAGATTCAATGGTAGGGACGGCGTACTTAGATGACAAAATTTATGAGCCCCTACAAGCGGCCTACGATAAAGTGCCTGTGTTAGCAAAACAGTATCCTACAAAAGAGCAGGTTATTGATGCAGAAGTAGATTTTTTATTTGGTGGTTGGAAAAGCGCCTTTGGAGAGAAAGGTGTTGGTACACAAGAAGAGCTTGAAACATTAGGCATTCACACTTATTTACATACAGCCTCAATCATGACGAAACCAACTTTAGACGATATTTTCGCAGATATTCGAAATATCGCAAAAATTTTCCGTGTTGAAGATCATGGAGAAGCACTAATAGAAAAAATGACAAAGGATGTAGAGGATATCCGTGCAAAATTACCGCAAGATGGAGAAGACCTGCCTGTTCTAGTGTTTGATAGTGGTGATAAAGAAGTCTTCACTGCAGGACAAAACATTATGAATGAACTTGTTACGATGGCCGGCGGTAAAAATATTTTTGGTGATATAGAATCAGGCTGGACTACGGTGTCCAAAGAAGATGCGGTAGAACGTAATCCAGCAGTCGTAGTTGTCATAGATTACGGAGAAACATCAGCGAAAGCAAAAATAAATTTTTTGAAAAATGATCCAGCCTTGAAGGAAATGGAAGCGGTCAAAAACGAACGCTTTGTGATCCTACCACTTTCTGCCGCGTCTGAAGGAGTACGTGCTGCAGAAGCCATTCAAATTTTGGCGAAAGGCTTCTATCCTGAGAACTTTTAAGCTATCCAATAAATTGGGGGCTAGCAATTGGCTAGCTCCTTTTTCATAAGGAGAAGTATTTATGAATGCATTCCGTTCGAATATACCGGACAAAACCTTCGAAAAGTTAAACAATAATGGGGATTTTACTCGCCTTGCCGTAAGCCCAGGCATTATTAATAAACATTATACCCCTGCACAATTCCAAACAATGGCAAAGGTTATAGGGGAAACTGGTGCCATAAAATACTCTGCCTCTTACAGCATATTATTATCTATCTCAACAGTAGAAGTTGAAAAGAAGATTGAGGAGCTAGAAGATGCTGGCCTTTACGTGGCAAAGCAAGGGCCAATTGTAGCGATGAAAGCGTGTGATTTTTGTGATGGTGACAAGATGGAGGCAGCACCAATTACAGAAAAGCTATATCATTCATTAGAAGGAATCACTGTCCCTACAAGGTTACGTGTAAACGTCAATGGCTGTGCCTCCGCCTGTTATAATGCGGTATATGATGATATTGGGCTTGTTTATCAAAAGGATAGCTTTGATGTCTATTTAGGAGCAGTACCGATGGGAGCGAATGCAACAGCCGGGACACTCTTTGCGAAAAAGGTAGGAGTAGAGCTTATTGAAGGCTTTTTAAAGCAAATCATTGAACTTTATAAGGAACATGCTCGTCCGAATGAACCTTTTTATAAATTTCATCGCAGAACAAATTCTGCTGATTATTGGAAAGATTTAAGCTGACTCATTATCGTAATGTGGGCTCGTAGCGGCTGATTGCGTCTGCTGATCGTTACACTTGGATCAAAAGGCTCTTTTTATATGAATCATGAAGAAAGTGGGTGGGTTCCAGCGTTGAGCGTTGACACAATAGATACAACTGGTGCCGGAGATGCATTTAATGGCGCTTTGGCAGTAGGACTATGCCGGGGAGATTCGCTTCGAAGTTCGATCGATTTTGCCACGAAAGTTGCCGCTTATGTCGTTACACAAATGGGGGCACAACCGTCAATCCCGGATTCACTCTTGAAATAAATGATAGCCGTAGCTCTTTGTAATTATTACGAAGCAGCTACGTTTTTTTATAAGTAAGTCATTAGTTGATATTCGAAATCCTCTTTAGGATAAAAAACAATTTCTCCAAAAAAGCAGGAATAATACTTAGTGTATCGAAATATTGTACTAAGTAACCAAATTTTCATACAAAGGGGATAGGGAAGTTATGACATTGAAACAAGGGATAAAACCAGAAGATTTATATGAATTAAAAGCAGTGGCAGATCCACAAGTATCACCTGATGGAACAGAAGTGGTGTATGTACAGACTCATATTGATGAGAAGAAAAAGGACTATGTATCTAATTTATTTTACATAAACTTGAATGATAAAAAACCGCAACAATGGACATTTGGGGAAGATAAAACGCATTCACCTGTTTGGTCTCCGGATGGCAGTAAAATCGCGTTTGTGTCATCGAGAAATGGCAAGCCACAAATTTTTGTTCTTTCTAAAGCAGGCGGGGAAGCGAAACAAGTTACGAATTGTAAAAATGGTGTGACATCGCCTACTTGGTCTCCTTGTGGAGAGAAAATCGCCTTCTCTGTACAGCTTGGTAAAGATGAAAACATTGATGATAAAGTTGAGAACAATCAAAAGGAAGAAAAAGAGCTAAAACCACTTGTAATAGATAAGATGAAACATAAATCAGATGGTGCTGGATTTATGGATATGGAGCAATTTTATCAAATTGCGATCGTTCATCTTGCATCAGGAGAATTAGAGCTACTGACGGAAGGGAAACATAATTTACAGCTTGGTACATGGTCACCGAATGGAAAATACCTTTCGTACATTGCGGACTTAACAGAGGATCTAGACTTTTCATTCATAAGTGATATTTACTTATTAGATTTAGAAACGAAACATGGTCGCAAGTTAACAGATGGGTCAGGGGTGTTCTACCAAACTTCATGGTCTCCGAACAGCCGCTTCATAGCTTATGTTGGAGGTGAAAGAGAATTTGAAAATGCAACACAACCAAAGCTATGGATTTATGATTTGGACAATGATAATCAGACATGTGTAACGAGTGAATTTGACGCGCCTGTCGGTGATTTTGCTATTGGTGATTTCCTTCAAGGTGTTGTTCCTCCGCGCGTTCAATGGTTAGAGGATAATAAAAGCTTTTACTTCCAATTGACAGATCAAGGAAATACATCGATTTATTTTGGCAATCTATCGGGAGAATTATATCCAGCTATTCATGATGATCAATATGTATATGGTTTTTCGCTTGATCCTAAAAATGATAGAGCGGTAGTCGCGATCGGCACGACTACAAATCCTGGGGATCTATTTTACGTAAATTTAAATACTGGTGAAAAAGAACAGCTTACTACAGTTAATGAAGAATTTTTAAAGACGCGAGCAGTATCTGTTCCAGAAGCAATTGAATTTGAAGGGGCAGATGGCTGGAAAGTTAACGGCTGGATGATGAAGCCTATTGGATATGAAGAAGGGGAGAAATATCCACTTATTCTAGAAATCCATGGTGGTCCGCATGCAATGTATGCTAACTGCTATTTTAACGAATTCCAAATCCTTGCTGCACAAGGCTTTGCGGTTTTGTATACGAATCCTCGCGGAAGCCATGGTTATGGTCAAAAATTTGTAGATGCAGTACGTGGTGATTACGGGGGCAACGATTATAATGATCTAATGGCTGCTGTTGATTATGCCTTGGAGCAATATGATTTTATTGACCAAAACCGTCTCGGCGTTACAGGTGGAAGCTATGGGGGCTTCATGACAAACTGGATTGTCGGACAGACAAATCGCTTTAAAGCAGCTGTTACGCAACGTTCCATATCTAACTGGATAAGCTTTTATGGCGTAAGTGATATCGGCTATTACTTTACAGACTGGCAAATTCAGGGGGGACTAAATGATATAGAGAAGCTATGGCAACATTCACCACTTAAGTATGTGGACAATGTGGAGACGCCACTTTTAATTTTACACAGCGAAAAAGATTATCGCTGTCCGATTGAACAAGCAGAGCAATTGTTTATCGCCTTAAAACATCGTAAAAAAGAAACGAAATTTGTGCGCTTCCCTGAAGCCAATCATGAACTTTCAAGAAGCGGAAAACCAACATTACGAATTAATCGACTAGAATATATTAGAGATTGGTTTGTGGACTATCTATAAGAGAAATATTGGTGGCTTAAGAAGTGGAAATACTTCTTTGGCCACCTTTTTTATAGGGAGGGAAAAACCTTTTCATCTTGAGGAAGGAAATAGATGATTGAAATACTATTTATCTATTCATTAATAATTCCGTAAAATACCAAATCCTCATATTTTCCGTCTTTAATGATGTGATCCTTTAAAATTCCTTCTTGTTTCATGCCGATCTTGTCCATTACTGTTCCTGAAGCGGGGTTCGTTGAAAAATATCGAGCAAATACTTTATGCAATCTCTTTTCTTCAAAAGCGAATTGTACAATAGACTGCGCCGCCTCAGTGGCATAGCCTTTTCCCCAATACTCCTCGCCAATCCAATAGGCGATTTCTCCTTGCTTAAGACGTTTATTATTCGATAATGCAATGGCTCCATATAATTCGCCGGTTTCCTTATCTGTAACTGCAAACTCGTACGAAATATCCTGCGTAAAATTATCGTAATGATGTTCCATCCATGATAATGCATCATCTAAACTATATGGATAAGGTAGGTACATGGTGCTTTTGTAAATATTATAGTTATTGCAGAGCTTTGCAACCGTTTCTGCATCAGTTGTTTCAAATAATCTAAGAACGAGCCTTTCTGTTGTAATCAATAATTTTTCATGAACATATCCCATTCAATCATCTCCGTTAATTTATAGTTTAGCTCATCACCAAAAGTTGAGAACGCATTTGTTTAAACGTATGTCATGTGAATAAGTTGATCTTCGTTACGACTGGGCGACCCCTTGGGTGGTGATAGAACTATAATTTGTAAATTACATTATAAGATAATTGTAAAATTTGAACAATTGTAAAAAGGATTATCTTTTTTCTCCAAAACAAAAAGACAGAATCATTTGGGCGTGATTCTGTCTAATTTCATTTAGTTAAGTTTTTGAATAAAAACAACTTTTAAGTAATTGAATTCTGGATATTCACGTGTGGCACGGAAATCCTTTGGTAAGTTAAATTCTTCAACAATTTTATAGGCTGTTTTAGTTTCTTTAAATGCTTGGTCAATAAAGCTCTTGAACTTTTTCATCCCAAAGCTTGCATTGTTCGTTGAGGCAACGATGATACCGTTTTTCTCCGTGATAGCGATTGTATCTACTAGTAATTTAGGGTAGTCTTTCGCAGTTGAGAACGTTCTTTCCTTCGTACGTGCAAAGCTTGGTGGATCTAAAACTACAAGGTCAAATTTTAAATTGTGACGCTGAGCATATTTAAAATAGTTAAAGACATCCATCACTTTAATGTCCTGTGATTCGTAGTCTATGCTATTCACGCTAAACTGCTCAATTGTTTTGGCTAAACTACGTTTTGCAACATCTACACTTGTTGTTTTTACTGCTCCTCCAAGTGCCGCTGCGACAGAAAATGCCCCCGTATAGGAGAACGTATTAAGCGTATGTTTACCTTCTGCATAACGTTCACGAATGGCAAGTCTCACTTCTCGTTGATCAAGGAAAATACCTGTCATGGCGCCATCATTTAAATTAACAGCGTAGTTCATATTATTTTCCGATACGATAATTGGGAATTCGCCGGGTGTTCCCATGACAAAATCGTCCTGTTCCATATACTGGCCTTTCGTATCGAAACGTTTTTTCTCATAAATAGCCTTGTAGTTTACTGTTTCTGCAAGGGCTTCATATACTTCTTCTTTAAATGAATAAATGCCGGCGCTATACCAGCTCACCATATAGTAAGAATCGAAAAAGTCAATCGTTAAACCGCCAATGCCATCACCCTCACCATTAAAGACTCGGAAGGCTGTTGTGTGAGGATTGTTGAAAAATGCTTCTCGATTTTGTATAGCCTTTTTAAATTTTTTCATAAAAAAGGCTTTGTCTATTGTTTCGTTAGCATCGGTCGTTAGCACCCAACCAACACCTTTATTTTGTATGCCATAGTATCCTGTACCAATAAAATGGTTATGATTATCCATAAGTCTCAGTAGAGCACCTTCCTCTTTTGGAAGATGACGTGCATCAACTGCATCTTTCGAAATAAGAGGGTAGCCTTTTTTTAATTGAACAGAAAATGGATTGTTAATTTGTAAAGCAATAGATTGTGTCATGTTGTCATCCTTTAAAAAACGTTTTGCTCTATTATCGCACTATTTTATGCAGATAGACAAATTTATTTCACGAAATTAGCAATTTTTTCAGTAGTTTCAATCGTAGCTTCTTCAAAAAAGTTCATTTTACTAAAGTAACTATGGATTAAACCAGTCATATTGACATGTTCAACAGTCACTCCGGCATCTGTAAGCTTTTGCGCGTATGCAAGACCTTCATCGTAGAGGACATCTGCCTCAGCAGCAATAATGATCGTTTTCGGTAAAACACTTAAATCTTCAATCTGTAGTGGAGAGACAAGTGGATTCATATAGTTTTGTTCATCTGTGTAATGCCCCGCAAACCATTGCATTCCATGTTTGTCTAAGCCGAAGTGTTCGCCGTACGCATTGTAAGAAGCCGTTGTAAAATCAACATTGACTACAGGATAAATAAGTGCCTGCGCTTTAATCTTTGGTCCATTAAATGTTGCAGCTAAATAGGCAGCTACTGTTGCTAAGTTTCCGCCCGCACTATCACCAGCGACTGTCAGATTTGTTGCATCTCCACCAAAAGTTTGGATGTTTTCGCTAACCCACACTAAAGTGTCATATGCATCATAGAGCGGTGTAGGGAATGGGTATTCTGGAGCTAGGCGATAATCAACCGAGACAACGATGGCTTGGGCTTTTTCTGCTAGTAGCTGACAGCCTGCATCGGTAGAGTCTATATTTCCAAATACCCAACCGCCTCCATGATAATAAACGATGACAGGAAGTTTATTGTCTAAAACAGGCTTATAAATGCGCACATTTATTTGTGCTCCATCTCGAACAGTTATGTTTCTATTGTCAATTGCCGCAAGCTGTGGGCTATGTGGTGACGTCCATTTTGGCACAGCTCGAATGGCTCTCGCTTCTTGTGGTGTTAGTTCATAGTATTGTTTGGAAGAATCACTTGCTTTAATATAACGGATCGCTTCATCTCTTAACTTCGTCATCTTCATCAATCCTTTTAATTACTTTGATAACTCTATTATAAACTATTCTTATAAAAATACTAGGATTTAATATCGGAAATGAAAATAATTTAATTTCTATGCAGAAATAATCTGATTGTAACGTTAAATTATGTTTATAATATAATGAACGATAGTATTTGGAGGGACAATATGATTTCTTTAATTGTGGCACATGATAATAATTATGTGATTGGTTATGAAAATGGCATGCCATGGCATTTGCCTGGGGATTTAAAATATTTTAAGGATAAAACGATGGGGAAGCCGATGATTATGGGGCGTAAAACATTTGAATCCATCGGTAGACCGCTTCCTGGTCGACGCAATATTGTCATTACGCGTGACGCAAGTTATCATGCGGACGGGATTGAAGTGGTGACAAGCTTAGAGGGTGCCCTCGCCCTTGCTGGGGATGTTCCAGAAATTATGATTATTGGCGGCGAGCAAATTTTTCGCCTATCCATGGATATCGCAGATCGCCTATACATTACAAAAATTAATCATTCGTTTAATGGGGATACATACTTCCCAAAATATGAGGATTTTACAGAAGTATCCTCAGAGGAACCAGAAACTGCACCAGAGGGCTACACATTCCAATATCAGATTTTTGAACGTAAAAACTAAAGATAATAAGTACTACGGAAGCACGGTTATGAATGACCGTGCTTTTTGTCGTTACTGAATAAAAGATTATTAGCTTATTAACGTGAAGTGGGGGTTAGTTACCTTCCGACCGGGGCGTTTTAAATTCGATAAGTTCACCGCAGTGACGGAAGATGAATTGAGCGACGGATAGAAACCTTGGAGCGACGGAAAGAGTCGTCGAAGTGACGGAAAGAGCCATCGAAACGACGGAAGAAGAATCAAGCGACGAGCTAATTTTGAGAGGTGTTGTGGGAAAAAACTTAATTGAGACAAGCAGGGGGCAAGTGGAACCATTAGCTATTTCACATTTTTATTTGAGCTTTGATGAACGAGGGAATTTATTTGCCGACCCGTTTACTGAACATTACAAAGTGGACAATAAAGGCATTAACGAAAGAATTAAAAGGTAATAATAAATAACAAAAATCGCTTCTTTTTTACGGAAGCGATTTTTGTTATTTATAAGTAAAAATAAACACAAGCATACATCGCGCCACAACCAGCTAACACAAAAAGATGCCAAATTGTATGATTGTAGGGAAGTGAACGCCATGCGTAAAAGAGAGCGCCAATCGTATAGAAAAGCCCACCTGCTAATAGTAAGGCAAAGCCATGAAAGCCTAAGAAAAGATAGACAGGTTTAACGGCAAAAATAATTAGCCAGCCCATACCGATGTAAAAAATTAAAGAAAGCTTCTCGAATCGATTAATAAAAAAGCATTTAAAAATAACACCTAGTATCGCAAGGGACCAAATTATACATAATAACGTAATACCTAATGTGCCACCAATTGCGATTAAAAGGAAAGGTGTATACGTTCCAGCAATTAAAATATATATAGAGGAATGGTCAAGAATAGCGAAAAAGTGCTTGTATTTTTCAGGCATGCTATGTAGCAAAGTTGACATTAAAAATAAAATGATCACAGAAGTGCCAAAAATAGTGAACGTAGTAATTTGGAGCGCACTTCCGGTTTGAACTGCTGCTAAAATTAGAACAACTAGAGCTGGAATACTTGCGATAAATCCAATGCCATGTGTAATGGCATTCCACAATTCTTCCTTCCATGTTTTGTAGTCAAAAGAATCAATCATATCGAACACTCCTTTCGTGCATACACTTACTATACCCCAATAATTTTCATCCTGGTATTTACATTTGTCATGTATTCAACATCAAAAGTGTCATATAAATTTCGAAATGCATGAGGACATTGTTAGACAAGGACTGAACAAAGCGCTATAGTATCCAAGGTAGCGGATTCAAAATGGACTAAAACGAGTGAAACCTAATGACAAATGTCATGTTTACATAATGATTCATTAGTCTATATAATAATTTTAATGAAGTAAAAGGATGTGTCGAAGTGGGACGAATTCATATAGTAACGGACTCAACTTGTGATTTAACAAAAGAAGAAGTAGCACAGCATGGTATACATATTGTGCCTTTAACAATTCAAATTGACGATAAAACATATATAGATGGTGTTGATTTAGAACCCCAATCTTTTTTAAGCTTAATGAAAAATGCTAAAAATTTACCGAAAAGCTCACAGCCTGCACCGGGGAAATTTAAAGAATTGTATGATGAGCTTGGTAAAGACGGAGATCAAATTATTTCTCTTCATATGACTGGTGGTATGAGTGGAACAGTGGAATCGGCTCGTCAGGCAGCACAAATGACGGATTCTGATGTAACTGTGATCGATTCACGTTTCATTGCTATAGGTTTAGCAATTCAAATTCGTGAGGCTATTAAAATGCGCGACGCTGGCGCTACGGTTGAGGAAATTGTTGAGCGTCTTGAGAAAGTGCGCGAAAATACGTATTTGTATGTTATTGTTGATACACTTGAAAATCTTATTAAAGGTGGACGAATTGGAAAAGGGACAGGTTTTATCGGTTCTTTATTGAACATAAAAGTAATTGCAAACTTAGAAGGTGGCGCTTACAATCCAGTATCGAAAGTACGTAGCCATAAACAGGTTGTGAACTACTTATTTAAACAATTCCAAGCAGACACTGCTGGAAAAACAGTAAAATCAGTTGGGATTTCTCACGCAGAGGGTTTAACAACGATGGGTGGACCACTAAAAGAATTAGTTGAAGGAACAGGTTTTAATGAAGTAGAAGTTGCCTTTACTTCACCAATCATTTCCACACATACTGGCCCAGGTGCCATTGGTTTTATTTATTTTGCAGAATAATATATAAGAGCTACTACATAAATAATTGTAGTGGCTTTTTTTATGTAGCTGTTGAAAATTGCATAGTACTTTATTCGAAAAAAAGGTGCATACGCACATTTTTACTCAATAACTAGGTATAGTGACTTTTCATTGCACTATGAACTATTCTATAATAGAAGAAGAAAATGATGGAAGGTGGTCAAATGGGCATTTGGCGAATAATGGTTTTGTCATGTTTGACCGTCTTAGTACTAAGTGGTTGTGCAATATCAATAGATGAACCGGATCCGCAAGCAGACCCAGAAGGTGAGCAGGCAAGGACGGAGCAAGATATGAAACAGGATGAGCAACAAACAGAAAATGAGGAGAAGACCTCAAAGAATGTATTGACGCAAATTTATGAACATTTTTTTGAGCCATCACCAGAGGATTTAGGGAAGATTGATGATAATAAAGCGAAGCAACTACATTACTTAGCACTCGGAGATTCTTTAACTGCCGGGGTTGGTGATGAGTATAGTAAAGACGGTTACGTTGGAAGATTAACAGATTCATTAATAGCTTGGCCCTCAATTTCTGATGTTGAAGTCGATAATCGAGGAAAAAGAGGAAGACGTAGTGATCAGTTATTAAAATTAGTGGAAAAAGGGCATTATGATGAAGAGTTGCAAAAAGCACAGCTCATTTCAATTACAATGGGTGGAAACGATGTCATGAAGATCGTTAAAAACGATCTGTTTAATTTGAAACGAGATGCTTTTGATAAAGAATTGCGGTCATATAAGAAACGTTATAGTAAAATTATTGAAGGCATACGAGAGAAAAATCCAACAGTACCTTTATTACTTATCGGTTTTTATAATCCATTCTCCATCGTGACAAATGAAGCAAATGAATTTGATTCGATTATTACGGAGTGGAATAAAGTCATTGAAAACATAGCAAAGAAAGATAAAAATGCGTGCTATGTATCAGTGGAAGACCTGTTTGATTCCAATAAAGAGCTCGTTTATCATACGGATTTCTTCCATCCGAATGCTAAAGGCTATGACAAAATGAATGAGCGAATAATAAAGGCAATGGAGAAATGTAACATGGAACAAATTGTTAACAAGGAAATAGGGTACGAGGAGTGACAAAATGAATAAGTGGAAATTTGCATTTTTTGCTTTAGCGGGCACACTGCTTTTTGCAATCCTCCTCGTCGTTTTTTTAGCAACTAGACCAGTAGATGGAGTAAATTTAGCGGAAAGTACAAAAGCTGAAAGTGAAGTAAAAGGAAATGTACTCGTTGTGCAAACAACAAGGAAGGAATTAGAATCTATATCGAAAAAGTATTTAAAGGATGCGGGCTCACCATTACCGTTGGACTTTACGATTGGTGAAGATATTCAATTGAAAAGTACATTAAAGGTTTTCTATACAGAAATCGATATTTCTATGAACTTCGATCCGATAGTGGATGAGAAAGGGAATATTATTTTAAAACAGACAGGAATGAATGTTGGGCTTTTAAATATTCCACCTGAGACAACGATGAAAATTATGCGAGATACGGTGGATTTCCCTTCATGGATTACAGTCAATCCAGATAAGGCTGAAATCTATATTGATTTATCGCGTGTTAACATTGCTTCAGGATCTCGTATCAAAGCAAAAGAATTAGACTTGCCAAAGGATAAAATTTTACTAGAAATTATTGTTCCTGGTGCATAAGGAGTGAGATAAATGGCAAAGCAATACGCAACATTTGCAGGTGGTTGTTTCTGGTGTATGGTCAAGCCTTTTGACGAAACACTTGGCATTGAATCAGTAATTTCCGGTTATACGGGTGGACATGTTGTCAATCCAACATATGAACAAGTATGCTCTGAAACGACAGGGCATTTAGAAGCGGTGCAAATACAGTTTGATGATGAGCTTTATTCTTATGAGCAATTACTCGAGACATTTTGGACATTAATTGATCCAACAGACGCTGGAGGCCAATTTTATGATCGTGGAGAGTCCTACACAACCGCGATTTTTTATCACAATGATGAGCAACGTGAATTGGCTGAACGTTCTAAAGCTGATTTACAGGCATCCGGTAAATTCGATAAACCTATCGCAGTAAAAATTTTACCGGCAAGTTCGTTTTACCCAGCTGAAACATATCATCAATATTATTATAAGAAAAATCCAATTCACTACGAGCGCTATGCTGTAGGATCTGGTCGCAAAGCGTTTCAGGAGAAACACTGGGGGGCTGAAAAATGAATAAAGAACAACGTTTACAACAGTTAACGGACATGCAATATTACGTAACGCAGGAAAATGGTACAGAGCCACCGTTCCGTAATGAATTTGATAAGCACTTTGAAGAGGGTATTTATGTAGATATCGTGTCAGGGAAACCATTATTTAGCTCGCTTGATAAATTCGATTCAGGTTGCGGCTGGCCTGCATTTGCAAAGCCGGTTGAAAAAGAAGAAGTAACGGAGCATTTCGATACATCTCATGGAATGCGTCGCGTAGAGGTTCGCAGTAAAAATGCCGATTCCCATCTAGGACATGTCTTTCCGGATGGCCCAAGTGAGCTTGGAGGCTTACGCTATTGCATTAACTCCGCAGCACTCCGCTTTGTACCGAAAGAGGATTTAGAAAAAGAAGGCTATACAGAATACCTTTCATTATTTAAATAACAACAACTCCTAGCAGGGATATATCATGCTAGGAGTTTTTTTATTGGGAACATATAGAGACATCAGACCGACGGAAAGAGCTATCAAAAGTCAGAATTGCTTAGAAATATTAAATGATTGATCTGGCAATTCTAAATCCGATATCGTCAATAAAGAAGTCGGGCATACTTTTACGGCGACAAGTGGCTCCACATCCTCGTTCTTCTTCAGCCCAACTTCCTCCTCGAATTATTCGGTAATTTCCAAATATCTTTTCATCGTATAAGTCCCAGCACCACTCCCAAACATTTCCTATCATGTCGTGCAAACCCCAGTCATTAGGCGCTTTTTCACCAACATTGTGTACATGTTCGTTAGAATTATCTTTATACCAAGCAATTTCATTAATTTCACCATACCGATATCCTTTTGATTTTGCTTTACATGCATATTGCCATTCAGCATCTGTTGGTAATCGAAAACCATTAGAACTATGATTGCATACAACGGATTTACTATTCTGATCACAATCATAATACTTGTCATAACCTAGGACATCGGACAATGAATTACAAAATTTCACGGCATCTATCCATGACACATTAACAATGGGTTTTTGATCCATTGTTGTTATTGAAAATTTCTTCCCCATAATAATCGCATAAAGATCTTCTGTCACAGTATATTTGGCAAGATAAAATGGCTTTATCTCAACATTCCAAATAACTTCCTTTAAATTTTTTCTTATACCAGGCATTCCAAATTTATAGTTTGAACTAATCCATTTTTGTTCGTTTTGAAAATCTCGTAGGCAAATTTCTCCTTCAGGAATATACACCATTAATTCTTTTAAGTAATGATTTAAGTTAGTCAATATAGTCCTCTCCAAATCGTAAACTATTGTTTTTGGACACTACTTTCATAGTACGATTTTCCCCATTATAAAATGCCGTTTATTGAACTATATCTACAAACTTCGGAGCTAGTAGCTTCATGTGAAATTGACACCATTCTAGGTCACTTTAAACTTTAAATTCACTGACAAGATTTCGTAGACTATCTGCTTGTTGTGCAAGCTCTGTGGCAGCGGCATTAATTTCCTGCATGGATGCAGATCCTTGAGTTGCCGCAGCGGCAGAAGTGACGGTGTTGGTAGCTGATTGTTCAGCGTATGCATTTACCTGTACAAAATCATTCGCAACATTATGACTATAATCAAGTGTTAATGCAATTTTTTCTACCATAGTCGTGATAATTGTCGATGTTTCTTTAGTATGGGTCAAAATATTGGCTAAAGATTGATTTGTTTCATTCGTTACTTCAACGCCGCGAATAACGGAAGATACACCCTCGTGGTTTTGAGAGATGATGGATGTTACTTCATTTTGAATGGACGTTACAATGGATGTTACTTCTTTTGCAGCATTTTGAGATTGCGCTGCTAGCTTTCGAACTTCATCAGCGACTATAGCGAAGCCTCGACCGTGCTCACCAGCGCGGGCTGCCTCAATCGCAGCATTTAAGGCAAGTAAATTTGTTTGCTCTGAAATAGCAGTAATCGTGCCGATAATTGATGTGATATCGGCGGATTTTCGACCAAGCGCTTCAACAGTGGTAGTCGTGCTGGCCATCGTTTCTTCTATAGCTTGCATGACAAACGAAGATTGTTGAACGGAGCGACTGCCGTCATTAGCAGCTTGCTGCATAGCCAATGATGCACGCTGAACAGCAGTTGCTTGCTCATTTAACTGTTGCACAGAATGCTCAAGATCACTCATTTTTTGTTGCGCGTTCGTCATACTTGAAATCGTGTTTTCGCTATCAGATGCGATATCAGCCGTAGCATCTGCAATATTTTGTATAGTACGGGCGTTTTCGTCGGCTAAAGACATTAGCTCTTGGCTACTACTTGAAACATGGTCCGCTAGATTACTGACACGTTTCATCAAATTAGATATTGATTCAATTAGTGTATTAGTTGAAGTGGCAATCGTTGAAAACTCGTCATGATTACGAACTTTAACTCGTCGTGTCAAGTCTCCGCCAGCCCGTGCAATATCGAGAATGGAATCGTTAATAGCTTGTGTATTGTTTCTTAATGATTTAAATAACATATAACCAAAAATAATAATGACAATAAGTCCAAGTATTGAAATGATGAAGAAAGAAGTAATAGATAGTGTAACTTGCTTGTTAAGCTTATCTAGTTTCGCTTTATTTGCAGCATCCATAACCTCATTAATGGACTCGATATTTTTATCAATATACGCCTTCATCGATTCTCCAGCACCATCCATCATAAGTTTACGAGCTTGTTCAAGACCGAGTTCATCACGCATTGTCATAACCTTACTAGAATACTCAAGGTAATTTTTATAATATTGATTGATCGCCTGTATATGACCTAACTCTAGCTCTCTTTCTGTAAACTGTTTTTCTAAGGTCTTCATTTTTTTATCGATGGTATCAATTTTCATTTTATAAGAAGTAGCGAAGTTCCCGTTCCCGGTAATTAAATAGGCTTGTTCTAAATTGGTGAGCCTCGCAATTTCATACGCAAGTTGGTTAACAGTTAATTGTTCTTGAACATTTTTCTCAGTAAAATCCTTCATTTGTCCTTGCAGATTTTCAATATTGATATACGATAATAAACCCATTGTTCCATTTATAATAATGAGGAGAGAAAATATAATAAGTACTTTGCCTCGAATTAAATGGTAATAACGTTGTCGTTTTTCTTTGATAGGAGGGATATTATGCCTATCATTTTCTAAATCATCTTTTTTCTTTTTTGAAAAGATATTTTTAAAGAAAGATGGGCGTTTCTTTACGAGTTTACTGTGTTTGTGAGAGTTTTTAATTGTCATCACCTTCCAACTTTTGAGTGGTTGGTTTAAATTTTACCTTATTTTTGTAGGTATTCCTATCCCTTTTTTCTAATAATTTTCATTTTTCAGATAAGTTGTGCGTATTATTTTTCTGTGAGGAAAGTCCGATTTGTGCCACTAGTTATAGTGGAGATAATACTTAATCGATATTATTGTGACTAAGAAGGTATTTTTTGATAAACTAGCGGAAAGCAGATGAGTAAAAAGGGGATTTAAGTATGAAAAAGAGCTTTTATTTGTATGTACTAACATTCAGAGGTGGAGATTGGTCAGATCCGAAGGTGCGATTTGCAGAGGAAGTGTTCAATGAGCATAATTTTCCGAAGCAGAGCATGGACTTTGATGAGCTTTCTTCATATATTGAATCTTACGCCACAGATAACTTAAAAATAGAAGTATTTGATGAGTTGTGGTCATTATACGTAGATCTCGCGTGATATAAGTGAAAACAATAAAATTTATTTCAAGTTGCTAGACGTCTAGCGTTGCGAAAATACGAGAAACACAGTATTATTTATAGTGATAACTGACAGAAAAGAGGGATTGCAGTATGAGTATTCATATTAATGCAAAAAAAGGCGAAATCGCTGACACAATTTTACTTCCAGGAGATCCATTACGTGCAAAGTACATTGCTGAAACATTTTTAGAAAATGTTACTTGCTATAACGAAGTTCGTAACATGTTTGGTTATACAGGTACGTATAAAGGTAAACGTATTTCTGTTCAAGGAACTGGTATGGGTGTGCCTTCAATTTCGATTTACGCTACAGAATTAATGCAAGAATATGATGTTCAAAAATTAATCCGCGTAGGTACTTGTGGTGCAATTCAAAAAGATGTAAAAGTACGTGACGTTATTTTAGCGCAAGCAGCAACATCTGATACACGTATGAACCAAATCATTTGGGGTGGCGCTATCGATTTCGCACCGATCTCTGACTTTGATTTATTATTAAAAGCATACAATGCAGGTAAAGATGCTGGTTTAAACTTACAAGTGGGTAATATCTTTACAGCAGATTTATTCTATTCTGATGAGCACCAAAATGAAAAATTAGCTAAATACGGCGTACTTGCTGTAGAAATGGAATCAGCAGCACTTTACACATTAGCTGCAAAATACGGCCGTAAAGCACTTTCTATCTTAACAGTAAGTGACCACATTCTAACAGGTGAAGTAACAACATCTGAAGAACGTCAAACTACATTCAATGATATGATCGTTGTAGCACTTGAAGCGGCTATTCAAGAGTAGTCTTATCAGGTTTGAAGTTTGGAATAAATTTCAAAGGGACTAAAAGGGACTACACTAAAAATTAATTAGATTTTTAATCCTCAATGGGTGACTCGATAAATGAGAGCCTGTTGAGGGTTTTTTGTTTATAAAGAGTTAAAAAACTCCGTAGCGCCTTTCTTTTGATGTTAACGCCCTTAGTAAGCATGTAAGAAGCAAATGTATGTCGCAAGCCATTAAACGTAATTGAAGGTAGCGAATATTGACATATTGACATATAATATCTTGCCATTGCTTACTCATGCGATCAGGGAAAGAACGCCCAGTGCCTTTCTTACAATTGGTTAGAAAAAAGGATATTTTTTTTAAACAATATTAATTCCTGCACTTGCACGACCATTAATTATCAAGGGGTCTGTTGATGGTGACGAAACGTAAAATACCATTACTAAACGATCGCCTGCTGATAAAGGTACAGGTTGGGTATTAGCTGAAGCAAAAGCAATTCGTCCTCCTACAGGTGGTGGAGTTAAATCAACACTTGCAGTTGTACCGGTGAAGATATTACTTTCTTGGGGAGCATGAAAAATTTGAGCACGGATAGTAGATAAACTAAATTGGAATGGTGGCGATGTAAGGAAAAGAATATATGTTGCTGAGATAGCTATAATATTACCTTTACGTGGAACAGTGAAAGCTTCACTTAAGTTTCCGGCTAAGTCAATAGTATTATCTATAATAAGTGAACCATTTCTCGCTGTACCGAATCCAACTTGACCAGAAATTCTATCACCTCCAAAAAAATTAGCTACAACAACGTTCCTTCCTGAAGAGAATGGAATAATTGATCCGTTGTCAACTTGAAACGTGTTAATACAGTTGACATCATTAGCCGTAAATGTTCCAAATTTATCACATGTTCTAGATGTTGGTGATTCATTATTACATCCACAATTATTCATAGGATGGTTATCTCCTTTTTGTCTTTATCCTATGTGGTAAAGAGTAGGGGAACAAAGGCTATAAACCATGTTTACTGAGATTTAACCTAATCAGCTTAATTGGATTTACTATTGTTTTTGATGTTCTTAAAGAACGATAACTGGTTGGAATGGTGATTTTTATGCTCACTTTAATACCCGAAGCTGGATTAGGATATGTATTAATCCAAATGTCTTCGTTATTTCTAAAAATGCTTAGAGCGATTGGTAAGGCTATTTAATTATATAGTTAAATGGAAAACAAGCTGACGTCTTACAGTCAGCCTGTATATTTTTATTTTCAATCAGCAATTTTTTTAATGACCAATGATGCGAATCTATAACGGACTATTCCTGTGGCAAATATGACCCTTATACTAAGTCTATCATCTTTGTTTAATCGTAGTTGTATTGTATTTCCTATAGTGTTAGCTATTCGTAAGTTTACAACTGGATTTCCGATTTCAGTTGTAATAGTATTTTCGGATTCAAAAATACTTTCAGTCGTCTCGATTGTATCATTGATGAACAATGCAAACGACACAACCGAATCGAAATTATTGCTGGTAGCGTTCACAAGAAACTGCGATGTTCATACTGATTTCATATATACCACTGGTGGCAACCTGAAGATCAGTATTATTATTAGGAATAGGAGCGGGAGCTACATCCAATGACGGACCAGGAGTGGTGAAAATAACTTTTTGCCCTGAAGTAGGTGTCAAAACTGGAGTTGTTACGGCGACAAAAAATACAGAAGGATTGTAAAATGATCCATATGCCATCAAAGTCTCCTTTTTTGGTGGTTCAGGAATATTAGGTTGTATACATGCTGCGTCAAGAGCCCTGAAAGGTCTAACTCTAGTACAATTGAATTTTCCGTTACTGCACCCTTGACAAGTACATCCTGACTGATGACATCCATTATTATTTGAATTCATAATAACACCTCCTTTCTTACACTCATTTTATTCAGGCTTGTAATTAGCTGATTATGTTAGCGAATTATCAAGTCCTAAAGATAAGTAAAGAAAGACCACTCCGTGAAGGGGATTCCTATTTGTTATTTATAAAAGAAAAGAGGCGACTTTGGGCGACCAAGAAGCGACGAACATCGTAAATTTGAATAACTTTATAAAAAGGTAAACACATTAAGATGCAATTAATAATGAGTAAAACGTTGTTAAATCATTGCTATTGAAGTATCTTGTTGTTATAAAAAGTACACGTAAATCATTGACATGATCGTTGTTGCACTTGAAACGGCTATTCAAGGGTAGTCTTATCTGATTTGAAGTTTGGAATAAATTTCAAAGGGACTAACATTTAAAGTCTTATATTAATTGCCTGTTAGGTGACTGAATAACTCAGAGCCTAATGGGCTTTTAATTTACTACAAACCAGAGTTTAGGAAGCATAAAAAAGGACTTGCATATATGGAAATTAATCATATACAAAAGTCCTAATCTTAAATAAAGCCTACTTTAGTTTAAACAAATCTTATATTTTTCTTGAAGGAATTTTCTACTAAAACATAGAGTAAACCTGCAATACCAAAAATGAGAATCGAAGGAATAATGCTTAAATTATATTCCTCAATAAAAAGAAAATCATATATTTTTTTAAAAGCAAACGGCCCTATTACTCCACTTGAAAAGGTGAATATTACTACTCTAAACAGTAAGGATTCTACAAACTTACTGACGACGAATGTTAGTGGTAAAAATGAAATAGGATATAAAATCAACGTAAAAGATGCCGCGATGAACAAATAAATAAGTGCATATGCTGACGTTATATTTTTATTTCCTTCTACTATGTCTAATCCAAATGCTGCAAAGGAAAATAACAATCCAAAAGGGATCCACATTATAAAACTATGATAAAAAGTTTTCAAACTATTACCCTCCTATGAATTCAATAAGATTGGTACAATCAAACTTCATAATAATTTAGACGAAGAAAGTGGAATAAAGTTACAATTGTTTGTTTAACTAAACTGTTCTGTTAGATGAATAACTGAAAATGAATAGGGAACAAACATACAAAATCAGCTGGAGAGAATGAAAGATATGGAATTATATCCAAATACTTTTTTGTAAGAGGTATAATTAAAATAACAGAACTGATTAGTGGAGATATGGTTTGAAAGGGGGCTTGAGTATGAAACGTTTAGTTATAGTGATAGTTGTAATTTGGTTGATTTTATTAGCTATGTGGTTTTTAACTACAGATTCACCAATTTAGTGTGATTGAATTATTAAATTATGGGGTTTAGCTGAATAAAAACCGACTGAAGCAAGAATATTAAAGATTTTCTTACAGTTCCCGAATAGCAAGATACTGAATAGTTGATTTATCAACGTTTTAAGGACTTTTTTATTTTGTCACGCTCAGTTAAATGACTGTAGGTATAAAGTGTTTGTTTTGTATCAATATGCCTGAGTTGTTCTTGAATGATTTTAAAATTACATTTTTACGTATCATATATGAAGTTAAATCTTGCCACAATTTCTTTCTATTTATTGGACATGCTATTTGGGTGTAAAGGGAATCCATTACTTTTCACAAATAACAGGTGTATTTGATTGATTTCATTATCAAGCATAGGTGTCCTTTTGGAAAAATTTGATCCAGAATTAAGAGTAGTTGTTTTAACTAACTTTCACGATGTCTTTTTTCAACGTATGGAGCTTGACTCCTTTCATTGGATTTTTTTGAATCACTTCCCGATCAATAGCTTTGGAAAAAATACTTTTCAATACTATGTATTTACCATTTAACGCTGTGTTGTTCTTTTTAAAAAAATTACAATATGAAATGGTTTCATTTTATTAATAAATTTAAGAATGACACCTTGCAAACACAATTCATAATTATTTCTAGACTTTACTGCTAAATCGACATATACATAAACCTCCATCCACCGTTGTACAATTTGTTCAAACCGATAAAACAACCAAAAATCGGCTGTTTTATCGGTGTTTAAACAAAAAGATTCCATATGTATTTAATTCCATCCCATATAGCTAAGGCTATGATTACTGCTAGAATTCCTTTGAAAATATCTTTCATTTAAGCACCTCCATTGAATTGGTTATTTATGTATTTACGGAAGAGGGTTATAAAAGTTTCATTTTTTTGTAGATACAAGCGAAATTGTAATCATTAACTGAACAATATGAGTAAGGTGCTACGTAAACGCAATGCATTAATTGACGAAACAGCCAAGCGATTAGCATGGGCCTAATTTATTAAGAATATATTAATGTGTTGGATAGAAAAGGGGATGGGGATTATTGGATTATTAAATATTATTACGACCGCTTTCGGGATTAGCATGATAACATTGTTTATTTTCCTTTGGTCAACTGATGAGGACAAATGGAGTTTAAAAGGTATATCTTCTTATGCAGTTCCTGTAGCATTTGTCTATTTTGTTGTTTTTGTGCTTGTGTAGAAGGTTGAAATTTTTAGTATACAATATAGTGAAATTCCTAACGCTAGCGAAGTTCACTAAAAAACGTTGTAAATAAATGGAGTAATAACAAAAGGGCACGGAAATGGCTAAACGTTGATTAACTATACAATTAAAACCAGGTGATTTTGAACTTTGATGCTCAATTCTTATCTTTTAAAAATTCATTTTTAAAATATTAGAAAATAACTAGTATACACATCCATACATAGATTTAATTGAGACATATCCTAGCAATATAGAGAGCGCTCTCTAATACTAAAAAATGAAAAGAGGAATTTTTTTGAGTGATCAATTAGAAAATCTAAATCAAATAGCACCTTGTCCAGTAACATCAACTGAACTAGTACCATTAGGTAGTGAAGCTACTCCACTAATCGCTACACCGGTTACAGCTCCAACTATTAAAATTCCAGTTGTACTTGCAGAACCTACACTTCAAATAGTTGTGGAATCAGATATTACGCTGAATCCTGCTGCAACTGAAATCAAAAGAGTGAAAAAACATGTATTCCTAAATCAAGTTAAATTAGTACCTGTTAGATTTGCACGTATTGATAATACTGACTTTTTTAGGGTAACAAGAGCTAAATTATTTGTAGCAGGACATATTCGTAAAAATATTGAATATGCTTCAGCGGCATGTAATGGAGCGCTACAAGATAGAATTGCGGATGTTCCGTTTTCTGGCTTTACAGAACTATTCTTCCCACAAACACCTGGAGGTACTACTCCAATTTTAGGAATTTCCGAGTTTGCCGAAGCGAACTTCCTGAATGAACGTACTCAAATGGATGCTCGCTTGGATAAGGCTTTCTTCCAAAATCTCGTTAAATACAATGAACAACCATTTGGCGAGTTAGTCGCTGCAAACTTCTTTGAACTTGATTTTTCACCAATTATGGCATCACCTGAAGGTACTTTCAGCACATTGCGTGAAAAAATTGTTCTGGATCTTACAGTAAAAGTACTGCAAGTTCAACAAGTCCGCCTTGGAGCTGGTAGTACTGTAGTTACTCCTGTTCTTTACGGACTTACTCCTCCTACTAGTCCTTGATAATCTCTAGTTTTTAGAGGTAAAGAACAAATAAAAAAGGTAGTTGAAAATTCGGTTGAATCTGAATTTCAACTGCCTTTTTGCAATTTAAAAAACAAGATGTATTAGAAGGTATGTAATTTGGAAAGGCTAGTAGGTTGCAAAAGGACATTTTTCAACAGTTCCCGAAAAAGATATCGAACAAATTAAATCGATAGAACGCATAATAAAAAGATTTATCATCATTATTAGAACAATCGATTTAAAAGCTTTTCATTAAGACAGTAAAGCTTGATTTGTAATGTTGAGATTAGGCATGAATGACAATTCTTGTTGCATTTGTGTTTCGAATAGCTCTGTTAAATTAAAAAAATAGGATGTCTATTCGCAATCCATGTCCATTACGATACTGTAGGAAATATCGAGTCTAGAACTAACCCAAGCCTTAAAAATATGTTCTATTTTCTTTTTAAGTTCTTCTGTGCCCATATTCTCATCAATACCCAATTCTTCTAAAGTAAACGTTTCTTGTATTCTATCTTTATATTTAGTATCAACCGCAAAAGTAACAGTTTTCTTCATAAGAGTATCTTCCAATCCATTAAGGAGTAGCATAGCAGAAAGTAAGCGGTTGAGGAAAGGTAAATGGTTTAATCTTAATGAACGGTAAAAAGTCTACTGTAGAGGCGTTAAACCAAGAGGAGTGGCATCATTTACATCATTGCTTCGGCGTTATTTGAGGAGCTATAGGGAGATTTAGGAATCCACCCAAAGGGACTTGCAGATTTGAAATGCAATCCTAAACGCAAGTCCTTATCTTTTTAAACTCAAATTTTCATTTGTTTAAGAAAGTGTTTAATTCATAGAATTTCGTACTTTTTCAGGAATCATCACTACTTCAGTTTGTAAATCTACAGGTTTAAAGGTTTTATCAATCCAATCATCCCAGTATTCAATATGTTTTTTATCAATCCAATCATCCCAGTATTCAATATGTTTTTTATCAATCCAATGTTCTAATTCATCAACATCAATTCCACCTGACCCTTGAACAACATACCAATACAAATATTCCTCGCCATTTAATACTTCACGAAAAATTGTTTCAACGTACATTTGTTTATCCATATTAATCCCACTATGTTTTAACATAATATATATTATTTTCGCATTATTCTGAATTTTATTTAATCAATCGGTGAAGAACGGACCCTACTGTTGTATTGTGATAAGGTGAAGGTATGTAAGACAAGATTGATTGGGGGTATCCTGAATCTTTATTTCTAATTTTATTGGATTAAATACGATAGCTTCAAGAAATCTAACGAAATAGATGCAGGATATGGAAGAAACCTTTTTACAAAGATGATATGCGATGATACTATATATTAGGCGGTGATTTCAAGGGGAGAGAATTATTTCCTATAATTATTGAATATTCTCTTTCGATATTTCGTCAATTAAAGAACGACAGAAGGTATAGTAAATATCGTGACAAATCTAATGTATGTATTTTGTTTAATAGTTTGGGGACTTAATTTTATTGCAGTGAAAATTCAAGGAACGCCAGTGAGCTTAGAATTATCCTTGACTTATCGATTAGTTATTACTGCATTTTTATTTATTGCACTAGTATTGTTTCTTAAGCCAAAAGGGAAGCCAACACGTAAAGATATACCTTTTATCATGGTGTTTGGTGTATGTAATTTTGCTTTAAGTTATTTATGCTTATACTACGCAACAATATTGAGCTCAGCAGCAATTGTAACATTAATCTTTTCTTTAAAAGTGATATTGACTCCGCTAGCTCTTCGGATTTTCTTAAAAGAGCAACTACATCCTCGTGTTTTGTTTGGAGGGGTGTTAGGAGTGGTGGGTGTTTGTGTCCTCATTTATCCTTCTTTAAGTAGTTTTTCAAGCTTAGATGTTTTAAAAGGTATTTTGATTGCTCTTTTAGGTACAGTACTTACTGCTATTGGTGATGTAAGTTCTGCAAGGAATGCCAGAGGAAAGATTGACCCAATTTATTCGAATGCTATTGGCTTTACTATAGGGAGTATTTTAATGTCAGTCATTGTATTGTTCCAGGGGCAAAAGATCATAATCCCTACATCAATAACATACATATCAGCTTTATTGTACTTAACATTGATCGCTTCTTTCCTAGCGTGGCTATTTTATTTAAAGCTTGTTGAAAGAATAGGCGCTGCAAAAAGCGGGTACATGGTAGCTTTATTTCCGGTAATTGGAGGTATAGCTTCTGTTCTAATTGGTGAATCACCTCTTTCGATGTATTTGATCATAGGATGTCTGTCAAGTTGTATAGGTGCAGCTATAGCTTTAGGATTTAGAATTCCCCGTAGAATTAAGCAAATATAATTCTAGTTTTTGCGACAGCGTAAATGATCTAAGGAAGTATGATAATAGTAGTCCACTCAGAAATGGGTGGATTTTTGTATGTGTTATTTCATTTTCTACTAAGCAATTCCTTTGGGACTAGCAACACTGAGTTATTTAGGATTTGAAAGGTAAATGAAAGGAGGATTCTATTTTGAAAAAGACAATTAGTTTATTCATCACGCTTCTTCTATTTTGCAGTTTGTTAGTTATGTGTAAAAGTGAAGTGAAGGCTACTTTTGTAGGGGTAATTGAGGAGATGGTAAACGATCGGAAAGCCGTAGTATATGTAACTGAATCAGAAAATAATGCGGTTTACGGAATTGTTTATGTAAATCTTGCAAAGAATCCCGACGAAACATTTAAAGTTGGTGATAAAGTAAAAGTCGGTTATAACGGAAAAGTACAAGGTACAGCACCAATGGCTGTTACTACACTTACTGTTGAATTAGTTGAGTAATATAATAGTGTACAATGTGACATTGCATTTTAAAATTTGATCATTACTCTGCTTTTCTCGAAAGTCTATTGAAAGAGAAAATTATGAGGCCTGATTTTATTATCTCATGTTACGTCGTAATTAACTAAAATAATTGTAATTGGAGGAACACAAATGTCTGAAGATTTAACAGTAAAAATGAACGCAGGTAAGCTGAACATTCGGGTTGCAGCATGGATTGTTCACGACGACAACCTATTAGTAAGTCAATTTCCTGACGGGTCAATTTCTTTGCCAGGAGGAAGAGTACAGTTAAGAGAAACTAGTATTGAGGCAATCGAGCGTGAGATATTGGAAGAAACGGGAGTGCAACTAGGTACCCAGAAATTATTTGCGGTAATCGAAAACTTCTTCCACGATAAGGATTATTTTCACGAGATTTTATTTATTTACCGTGGTCAAATTCCAATTCAGCCTAACTATAACGGACAGGATTCCAGTAGTCAAAAAATTAGTTGGCTCCCTTTGGCACAAGTGAATGAGTTGAAACCAGATATTCTCGTTAAATTATCCCAAATTGTAGAGGTAGAGAAACTACATCACTTCACAAATATTGAAGTAAGATAACCCTGCGATTGCTCTTATAAAGTAGAGGTACCTCAATACCTAAACACAAAATAAAAGGACTAGTATGTATGGAGTTCTACACACAAGCACTAATGCTGAAGGGCTAATAATTTTGATAGGTGATAATAGATTTTTATTTTTTAAAAATGGTTGTATTATCTATACGAATAGAATCAACTTCACCGCAATTTAAACAAAATGTATATATTTTATTTGCCCCCTTACATGAAACTTTACTTGGCGTCTGTAGCTTCTGTAAATTGGGTATTTCCACATCTCTTACATTTTTTATTGGTCATGTATTTCACTCCTCAAACGTCCTTCTTTCTACAGTGAAATTGTAACATAGATAGAGCGGCGTTTTGGGAGGAGAATGGAAAAATATGTGGGGTTTTGATTTTTACTAAGAACGGTAACTTATGCCAGTGGATTTAAGCTGCGCGCTATGGATTTCTCCGAATTAGATGGAATATCGAAAAATAGGAGGGAATGATAACTGTTCTTTTGTATGTTGGTAGAAGAGGGCGCATTTTGGGGGAGCATATAGGCATTTGCGTAGACTGATAATCCTTAAATAGCATAACCTATATCGATATCGAAAGGAGGAAAAAATATGCAATACGATTACAGGCATGATGGTCGTGGGGGACAACATGGTGGCAGACATCCATATTACCCGGTTTCGCCAACTCATTTTTATCCGAGCCATCACTATCCATCCCATCATTTCTACCCAATGCATTACTACCCAACGCATCAGCGCTATCCACACCACCATCACCAACAACACCACCACCATCATCACCAATACCCACAACAGCCCTATCCGAACCCACGCTATTACTAAACAGGAAACGACAAGATCTTTATAAGGGTGATCGTTCCTTTTTCACGATTGTTAAGGTTTATATTGAACGGATCATTGGAGGAAAGTGATCCGCTTAATGAAGGTATAGGGATAACTTAGTATTTAATAATAAATTTAGCTAGTGCTGACAATACTTATGAATAAAATGTAAAGAAAAATTGTTGGTATAGAAATTTTTTGATGATTGCTGGGGAAGTGTGGACAAATTGGATCATTAAGCAAAGTATACTTGAGTTAAATAGTTAAAAAGGTCACTCTGTGAAAGTGACCTTTAATGAAGAGGTGTAAGGCTTAAAGCAAACACGCTTTATTATTTTAATAGCTCAAAATAATTATTAAAAGATTAATACATGAATGTAGTGCCGACAATAATTAAAAGAATGAACAGAACAACAATTAAAACAAATGTTGAACCGTTATTGCCACCTCCATAGCTATAACCTCCGTAGCAACAATTGTTGTTATAATTGCCACTGAACCATCCCATGATGCATTCCTCCTTTCTACATCTATAATATGTATCGATATAGAAAGTGGGGAAGGTATTTATCCAACAAAAAGTACCTTAACATTATAATATTTGGAAATTAATTATTTCTTAATTTACTTTGAAAAAAGGGCCACTGTATAGGAGTGACCCTCAGTAACAAGGCGGTGTAAGCTAAAAAATTAGCTGTATACTATTATTATGATGAAATAACACTTTTGTATAGTGGATTGCCTTAGGAATTAAATTATAAATAATAATGTGAAAAATGCACCATGCAAATAGGGATTTCTATAAGACCAAGATAGCTTAATGGCCATCTTGGTCTATTTTGTGTGACGAAAGTGGAAGTATTACATAACAAATTAAACCAACTTCAAAGGTGGTTTTAAATAAAGTATAAAAAGTTTCACTAGGCGCAACATAAAAAAGTATTATAGATGTTTTGTTAAATCAATTAAAGCGTTTAGAGAGGTGAAAGATTTAAAAATGGATATCATCCTAGCGTTGTTACCAGCTCTCTTTTGGGGAAGTATTGTATTATTTAACGTCAAGCTCGGTGGTGGACCGTATAGTCAAGTACTTGGAACAACATTTGGTGCACTTATTTTCTCTATAGGTATTTACTTTTTTGTAAAGCCTGAGTTATCCCCACTAGTGTTTGGAGTCGGAATTGTATCAGGTCTTTTTTGGGCATTAGGTCAGGTAAACCAATTAAAAAGTATTGATTTAATTGGGGTTTCCAAAACAATGCCCATTTCAACAGGGATGCAATTGGTAGCAACGACTTTATTTGGCGTAATCGTGTTTCATGAATGGTCGACAACAATGTCGGTTATATTAGGTGTTCTTGCACTTATTAGTATCATCATTGGTATTGTTCTCACATCACTTCCTAATCCAGAAGAGAAAAAAGAAGATCACGGAAGCAATTTGAAAAAAGGGATTTTAATTTTACTTGTTTCAACTTTTGGTTATTTAGTATATGTGGTAATAGTACGTTTATTTAATGTAAGTGGATGGTCTGCTTTATTGCCACAAGCAATCGGGATGGTAATAGGTGGAGTTTTATTAACATTTAAGCATAAACCATTTAATAAATATGCGATTCGTAATATTATTCCTGGTTTAATATGGGCTGCCGGAAATATGTTTTTATTTATATCACAGCCGCGTGTAGGCGTCGCAACTAGTTTTTCTCTTTCTCAAATGGGGATTGTCATCGCTACTTTAGGTGGAATTTTTATATTAGGTGAGAAAAAAACAAAAAAACAATTCATCGCCATTATTATCGGGATTGTTTTTATAGTCGCTGCTGGAATTATGTTAGGAATTGCGAAAAGATAAAAAGGAGGATCTTGTATGTATCCAGATTTAGAAGGGAAAGTTGTTGTCATCACAGGCGCTGCAACGGGGCTAGGAAAAGCAATGGGCATTCGCTTTGGAGAGGAAAAAGCGAAAGTAGTTATTAATTATCGTTCCAATGAAGCGGATGTAAATGCTGTAGTGGAAGAGGTTAAAAAAGCTGGTGGGGAGGCCATTGCTGTACAAGGTGATGTTACAGTTGAAGCGGATGTCATTAATCTCGTTCAAACAGCTATAAAAGAGTTTGGAACACTCGATGTGATGATTAATAATGCAGGTATAGAAAACCCAGTCGCTTCTCATGAAATGCCGTTAAGTGATTGGAATAGAGTCATTAGTACAAATTTAACGGGTGCGTTTTTAGGAAGTCGAGAAGCCATTAAATATTACGTCGAAAATGACATTAAAGGAACAGTTATCAATATGTCCAGTGTGCATGAGGTAATTCCTTGGCCGTTGTTTGTGCATTATGCCGCTAGTAAAGGGGGCATTAAGTTAATGACAGAAACATTAGCCTTAGAATATGCGCCAAAGGGAATTCGTGTCAATAACATTGGACCAGGAGCAATCAATACGCCTATAAATGCTGAGAAATTTGCTGATCCAGCTAAACGTGCCGATGTTGAAAGCATGGTGCCGATGGGATATATCGGAAAGCCAGAAGAAATCGCTGCAGTCGCAGTATGGCTTGCTTCATCACAGGCTAGTTATGTAACAGGTACTACTCTATTTGCGGATGGTGGAATGACTTTATATCCTGAATTCCAGGCTGGTCGTGGATAACTAAAGATGTGTAAAAAAGGTATCAAGGTTTCTTGATGCCTTTTTTGCATTACATAAGTTACAACAGAGAGTTTTGAAGAAATGTCGCCTGAAAATATAGTAGTGGAAGAAGATACGCCCCTCATGCTCAATGGGATGTATAGGAAAATAATAATAAGAAAAATATATTGATATTATTCATAAGCAGAATTGGGTAAAGCACTTAATAGTCTTGTTATTTATATACTACAGCCTATGTACGAATAACCTAAACCCTATAAATGATTTATCATATTCTAGTATTATTATCTATCGATTGAAAAGAGGTAAGACAATGATGAATACTTCCTGCAATTGTGATTGTAAAAATGTATTTCGATCAAATAAAGTATCTTCTTGTCCAATTTGTCAAAATAGCTCTGTTAGGCTTCCTGTTCCAAGTAATTTTACGACAGGAGCAATATGGAGAAATCCAGCTACAGAGACGATTGTTGTCACACTTTTAAATAAAACAGACGCACCACAAACAGTAACTGTATCGGTATTAGATTGGCAAAATTGTGCTCAAGAAGAGATGCCAAAAGAAGCTTTCTTATGTGGAGAATCGCAGCCTTCACTTTTTAATGGAACGCCAGTGCCTCTTATTTTTACTATTCCAGCAAAAAAACTACTTGTCGTTCATGCAACTCCGCAAAATCCTTGGCTACCCACTGATCCATGTTATGAAGTACTGGTGACATTGCCAAGTGATCCAGTCATTCCTTTCTTTCCTGGTGACCCTGTTATCCCAAGTGATCCATGTATTGTAAATACTTGGGGTATTAACGATTTAGGTATACCTCAAGAAGGAAATACGGTGTTCCATCGTCAGTTTCAACGAACTATTTTTATTTAACTTCTTTCAGCGAGTGTCATGGAATCGGAAAAGAGTTCCTATAGGATGGTAGTCTAAAATTATCGCATCTAAAATGCGATATCGCTAAATGACCTGTAACGTGTTACTGGACGAAAGCCTTGTGTAAACGTAGCGGCAGCATCAAAGGTCTTCGGAGGGACAGCTACAATTACGCCATGAAGAAATCGATTTCTCACATCGACTACTTGTAAATCTGAAACACTTGTTCTATTCTAAAGAAGAATAACAAGTTAAGATTTTGAGATTGAAGTGGGAGGAAAGAGCATGAAAATAAACTTATCACAGAAGAATTTACAAACTTTGCCTATCATAGAGGAAGAACTAATAAATGAAATAAAAGAATTAAATCTTTTTGATAATGATTTAATAAAAATACCTGAAAAAATATTTGAGATGGCTAGTATGGAGATATTGAACATCTCTGTCAATAAGATTTGCCAAATGCCTTCAAAAATAATGAATTTAACAGAGCTTAGAATGTTAGATGTAGGGCATAATGCCATAGACCGTATTCCTCCCGAAATCGGTCACCTTATAAATATGGAAGATTATTTGTATTTTCATAACAATAAATTGCAATCAATTCCACGTGAAATCGGTCAACTGACAAAAGTGAAATATTTAAATTTAAGTGATAATAGTTTAAAAAAATTGCCCGAGGAAATTGGAAATTTAACCAAACTAGTAGAGCTCCGTGTAATGAATAATCAATTAACAGAGTTGCCAAATAGAATAGGTAATTTAACTAATTTAAGAGAATTACATTTGAAAAATAATCAAATTACATCTCTTCCTGAGAAATTTGGAGAATTAGCTTTATTACGAGTTTTAGATTTAGAAGAAAATCAATTAGAAGATATACCACATTCTTTAAATAAATGTAAAAAATTAAGACGATTGAATTTGAGACATAATCAATTAAGAACATTGCCTGAAAATATAGGTAATTTACAAAATTTGTTGGAAATAGACTTGAGAAGTAATCAACTTTTAGAGTTACCTATATCCCTAATGGATATCAAAGGTTTAGAACGTCTAGATTTAAGATGGAATCATCAATTGAGTGTCCCTAGTTGGATAGAGGTATTAGAAGAAAGAGGATGTGTTGTATATTTGTAGACTTTAAAAACCGAGCTTCGAGAACAGGTGGTTGTAATCTAAACCTTCCAAATAGTACAAGATCAAGTGTTGTTTACGGTTTGTCTAGAAAGTGTATAGAATAATGAAGTAATATATGCATGTAATCTTGTCAGAGGACCAGCCATTCATTAATAAAATGAGTTCTGGTCTTTTTGTATTTATTATTTGAAATCGAATCTGAAGAACAACTTTGAACATGAATAAAATGGCTCCATCTGACTATGAATAGTTGACATATATAGAAAACAAGTCATCCTGGTTAGAATTTTAAGTTGTAAGAGATTTAATAATAGTAAGTAAACTGGAATGTGAAATAGGCTCCTCAATGAATAGCCTTATATGTACAGAGGAAAATTTCTTAGTGATGCAAAGTATGGTTCTTTTCATGATATTCCACGTAATAAAAGGACAGTTTATAAATGAAGTGAAAGAAAAAACAAATGTTTATTGAGGAAATGAAAAGTATTAATTCAATTATCGTAGAATCGAAGTATTTTAATCGTCTATTAGGAAGCGTGAGACAAGGGTTAGTACATTCCAATGAAGAATTTTAAAACATAAAAAAGGACTTCCGTTATTGGTTCTATTCATACACGCAAGCCCTAGAATGGAGACAAACATTACATGTCAATTGTCTGTTATCCCATTTTAATGCTTTATGTTAAAGTTAAACACCAACAAAGTGGTTCAAAACAGAATATATACTGAGCGATTAGGATTAATGCGACGCACCGCTCCATATTAATGTTCTTAATAAATACACCAAGCCAATACCGGCAATAATCAAAAGAATGAATAGAACAATAGCAAAGGCGAAATTCGTCCCTCCATAAGATGAATAATTCAATGCAGCTCCCTCCTTCTTGTATAAAGAAAAGGTAGTATATTTTATCAAACGCTGTAACAACGTCGCAGCCTTTATTAAAAGTGTGATTTACGGCATTCACATCTACTTAGTTTTTTCGAACACGTTAATTGAATGTAGGATTTCCCACCTCATCAAGCTAATCGTCCAATCGAATACTGATCAGTTACATTTATAGAGGTGTCTTCACGGGCGCACTAGGATACTTCCTTTTTAAATGTATACTATGTTTTACAGAGTAACGAACTCAGGGCCAATTACCTTTATGAATGGGGGAATTAATCCTCAATGATTGTTAAAAGGGTTCAGCACTGCAAGTTAAGGATGAAGTTGCTCAATTGATTGGAAAGACCATTTCATAATCTATCTATATAAATCTATATTTTTACATTTGTTAATAAAAAAGTACTGTTCTACCTAAAAAATCTGTACCAATTCTCACCATTTTTATATAGAATCTAAGATAACTTATTTGGAAATGGAGTGAAGAAGATGTTTCCTATTTTAGATACTGAACGATTAGTGTTAAGAGAACTTACTGAACATGACGCCCAAGAAGTATTAAACTGTTTTTCAAATCCTGATGTATTACGCCACTATGGGCAGAATCCTTTAACAAATATAGAGCAGGTTAAACAAATAATTAAAAATTTTTCAAAGAATTATGATGAAAAACGTGGAATTAAATGGGGAATTTCATTAAAAGGACAAGAAGGTATTATTGGCACTATCGGTTTTCAAGAGTGGTCGACTGAGCATAAAAGAGCTGAAATCAGCTATGCACTTTTTCCTGAGAGCTGGGGAAAAGGTTATGCACAGGAGGCTGTTAATAGAGTCCTATCATTTGGCTTTCAAGAGATGGATTTATTGCGTATTGGAGCTATTGTTTTTACTGAAAATGAAGCTTCAAATAAACTATTAACCAAATTAGGCTTTGAAAAGGAAGGGATATTAAGAAATTATATGCACCAAAACGGTGTTCCGTATGACACTAATATTTTTTCTCTAATTAAATAGAATGTAAGTATAAAAAAGGGTCACTGGAGGAAGGTGACCCTTAGTCATTCATAAAGAAGGTATAGGGATAAATTAGTATTACTCTAGGAAAAATATGAGCAATAGAGATATTGGCGGTGTCGTTTATTAGTAACTAATGAAAGTAGCGCCAACGATAATTAAAAGGATGAATAATACAACAATTAGGGCAAAAGTAGACCCTGAGCCGTAACCATTGCTTGAACAACTCATAATTACTCCCTCCTTTCTACAATATATAATACGTAAAGCAGTATAAAGGAGAGATGGTAATCATCTAACTTGTAAAAATAAATAATGGAATATAGTTAGAAATAATTCTCCCTATATTTTTACATTAAATTTTACGAGTATTATAGTTATGAAGATGGCATCTACTACTTAGCGGAGTATATGACCTTCGTAACTAACCATTCACACTACATATATTACATATCAAATTGAAGTTATATACATTGGATAGCGGCTAGTTATTATAGGAGGAAATACAAATGGAAAAAGTGAAATCACCAAAAGTTGGCGTTGGGGCAGTTATTCTAGATAAGACTAACAAAGTTTTACTCGTTTTACGTAAAAAAGCACCTGAAGCAGGCAGTTGGAGCTTACCGGGTGGCAAAGTTGACTATATGGAAACAATAGAAAATGCGATTATACGTGAAATAAAAGAAGAGCTTGGAGTGGACATCGAAATTACACAATTGGTATGTGTGACCAACCATATTATACATTCAGAAGATGTTCATTATGTAGCGCCTACTTTCTCTGCTCATATTACGAACGGTGAAGTAGAAAATAGAGAACCGCATGCTTTAGAGAAAGTGCAGTGGTTTTCAATAAATGAAATTCCAGAAAATATTACAATGACTACAGAATACGCACTGAAACAGTTAAAGCTTATGTAATATAGGGGAAATATACGTATAACTTAATTTGAACTGGGTGGACGCTTCATGACCCGGTTCTTTCTTTTAACATCTAATGGAACACCTTCTTTTCGATAAAATGGAAGTAAGTGTAGCATAAATATATCAGCTTTTATTAAACCACCTATTAAACTATTATCGACATGATAATCTTGCAACATTGTAAAATTTGGCATGTTAGGATAATATATCGTAGGAGGTGCAGTTTGGCCTAAGGGCTTGTGGTAATAAACCACAAATTACCTTTTGACAATTATTTTGATGAAAAAAAGAAAAATTGTTCTCATCGTTTGCGTGTTTATTATCTTTCTAACAGGCTCACGAGTTTTATGGTTGGAATTATTTAATAATTCAGATCAACCACATGCTGTAAAAGGGCAAATGGATTTAAGGAATTGGAATTTTAATGATGAACATGCCATTACACTCGATGGAGAGTGGGAGTTTTATCCTAATAATTGGTTGATTAATGAAGAAAAACACTTAGAATTTAAAAAGGTTCAATCTACATACATACAGGTTCCTAATAGGTGGAATTCTGCTTTACAAGAGGAAGAGACGAGTCCTTATGGTTACGGTTCTTATCGATTAAAATTACTGGTCAATCCGGAAGAAAAAATAACCTTCAGTATACGAGTTCCCAGCGTTCGGAGTTCCTCAGAACTATATGTAAATGGACGACGGTTAGCAAAATCAGGTGAAATAGGGGAGAATGCAGAAAATACAATTGCCAAAAACGTTCCATATACTGCTTCCTTTGAATCAAACGGTCATAAAGAAATCGAAATTATTGTTCAGGCTTCTAACTTTAAGGATCCTCGTGGCGGTGGAATTTCTCGCTCCATTAAATTAGGAAAAGAAGATATATTAGGTAGGGAAACGCAATTGTCGATAGCTATGCAACAACTAGTTGCAATAGTTTTTTTAATACATGCGATCTATTCCATCATTTTATTTTTTGTAGGAAGCATGGAAGATAGAAGATTACTTTACTTTTCTCTGTTATCAATGTGCATTATGAATTATTACTTATTAGGAAGCGATGACAAATTATTATCTTATTGGTTTTTGATTAACTACGACTGGGGCTTTAAATTAGCTCATCTTGTTATGGTAGGGATAGGCTTTTCACTACTTCAATGCATAAAACATTGGTTGCCACAACATGTGAGAAAATATATAAGTTGGTTTAGTATTATCTGTGGTATAACCTCTTTATTGACAATCTTACTACCTACACGCTATATACTATTTAATCAAGTCGTTTATATTATTATAATAGCAATCGCATTGGTTATAACGATCCTAACAGTAATGCAAAAATCTATTAAAGAGATTAGAAGTAATATTGTTTTACTTCTTGCCACTTTAGCATTTAGTAATAATCTTATTTGGGATGGTCTTCTTCTCATTTTTGGAGTAAAAGTGATTATGTATCCAATTGATCTAATTATAACGATGACTTGTTTGGCTATTTTGTGGTTTAAAGGATATGCTAGGGTTTATTCAGATACGAAAGAACTTGCAACCAAGCTCCAAAAGACTGATAAGTTAAAGGATGAATTTCTTGCTAATACTTCTCATGAATTACGAAATCCACTTCATGGGATCCTTAACATATCTAAAGCTGTTTTGGAAAGAGAAGAACGTGTACTCAGTGACAAAAGTGTCAAGGATTTAGAAACAGTGCTGTCTGTAGGAAGTCGTATGTCACTTATGTTAAATGATTTACTAGATGTCATGAGTTTAAAAGAAAATAATCTTAAACTAAAGTTTAGAACTGTTTCGATTCACGCAGTTGTATCGGGTGTATTAGATATGCTCTATGTTATGAGTGACGGAAAACAGATTCAGTTATTGAATCAAATCCCTGAAGATTTCCCGAAAGTATTGGCTGATGAAAATAGAGTGATTCAAATTGTTTTCAATTTACTTCATAATGCGGTGAAATACACGAACGAAGGTGAAGTAAAGATCTCTGGTCATGTAAGAAATGATATGGCGGAAATTGTGATTTCGGATACTGGTATTGGAATCGATGAGAAAACCATTGAACGTATATTTGAACCTTATGAGCAGGGTACCTATAGTAAGGAGGCAATGATAGAAGGCGGATTTGGGCTAGGACTAAGTATTAGTAAACGTTTGGTTGAACTACATGGAGGAACATTACGGGTAAAATCAGCTGTAGGGAAAGGGTCAGAATTTACGTTTATCCTACCAATATCTGACGGAACGGATGAGCAAACAAATGTAGCACCGCTATCAGATGTGAACGAAGTATCAGCGGTAGTGACTCCTGCAAATCCATTTGATGATCGAATTGAAAATCATTCAATCATGGAAGCGAATCGACCTAGAGTATTGGTTGTCGATGATGATCCAGTTAACTTAAGAGTTATCGAAACAATACTTTCCATAGAAAAATACGACTTAGTACCTGTTACAAGCGGTAATAAAGCTCTCGAAATATTAATGTCACAAGAGTGGGATTTAGTCATATCAGACGTAATGATGCCAAATATGTCTGGGTACGAATTAGTACGTACAATTCGTCAGCAATTTTCAATAACTGAACTACCAGTTTTACTTCTCACAGCAAGAAGTCAGCCACAAGACATTAAAAATGGTTTCTTATCTGGTGCGAATGATTACGTCACAAAACCAGTGGACGCTTTAGAGCTAAGATCAAGAGTGAAAGCACTAACCGACGTTAAACAATCTGCACAACAACGGCTTCGAATGGAGGCAGCATGGCTTCAGGCACAAATACAGCCCCATTTTTTATTCAACACATTAAATGCGATTATCACGTTAAGTGAAATTGATATCGAGCGTACTAGTAAGCTACTTGAAGCACTAAGTGATTTTTTAAGGGAATCCTTTAAGTTTCAAAATATTGATGAGCTTGTTCCACTGGAGGACGAAGTAAATCTTGTTCGATCTTATTTATACATTCATAAGGAACGTTTCGGGGAGCGGATAAACGTAACGTGGAATCTGAACGTTTCCACAGACGTCATGATACCATCACTGACCATCCAACCATTAATTGAAAATGCTTTGAAACATGGGATATTGCCCCGTGAAAGTGGCGGGAATATTCATATTAGCATTGAAGATTTCGACACGTATATTGAGATCTCTGTGTCAGATAATGGTACTGGAATGGATGAAGCTACGATGGAACGTTTACTTGAAAGAAAATCGGAGACTTCAACTGGCATTGGATTGCTTAATACAGATCTTCGCTTAAAACAACATTACGGTAAAGGACTTCAAATTAAAAGTAAGCCAAAGCATGGTACAACCATATCGTTTGTAGTTCTTAAAAAGAAAGAAAAATCAAAGCAATTTAAGCGTGAACTGTTGGTAAAATAAGAACATTCAATAGGTGCCACCCCCCATTTCATAATGGGGGGTAGTTATATAAATATACTGTCCATTTAAAATCCTGTTTTTGCAGGATTTTTTCTTTAATTAAGGAGAGAGTAAGGAAAAGATAAATAAAAAGAAGGATAGATACAGGAAGTGTTATTTAAGTTATAAAGTTATTTTAAAATATACCTCACCTAAAATAGTCCAACAACATTCAGACATATTTTTTGTTGGTTTTTTACATAATAATCAAAACAGTAGAATGCAGGAATCGATGGTGAAATATTGTCCACTATCTTATTTCCGTCTAAGCTAAGGAGCCTAATGTATGCAAACCTACATCCACATGATAGGATGAATCGTCTTTGTCAGGTACTTGAATCCAATAGAAAGTTTCCATTGTGACGTATCTTTTATAATGGATTTTATAAAAACAAGAACAGATAACTTTAATTAGTCATCTGTCTTCAGCAAATCATTTTGTAAACGGATCTTCCGCTTCATATAGATAACTTTTCTCAAAATTTTCTTTTGTTTCTGCAAAAACGGTTTTCTCCTTTGCTTCTGCTTGTTCACTAGCTGGAGCTTCATCGTGAGAAGAACAGGCGGTTAGTAAGAACGCAGTCAGTGCCCCTAAGTACAAGAATTTTTTCATTGCTACAACCTCCGTTATTGTTTGTTACGTTTTAGATTGTGCAATTACACTTAGAATATAACGGAAAAGGCGATGATAAAAATTTCTTTTGAAACAAAAAATGAAAAATAAACGTTTAACAATAAAAAGGGATATTGCGTGAAAAAAATTTAAGGATTCATCACAATTTGCGGATTAGTATTAGTAGGTTGCTCACATCAAGAATTATAAATACCAATTATAAAAACTCAATAGAAGAAGGTAACTCTAAGAACTGTTGAAAAGTAATACTAACCATTAATAGTAGGTGTTAGAATAGACTAAGTAATCGTATTAATTAATATTTAAGAGGTGTTTTTATGAAGTTAGATGAATTTACAATTGGAGATGTGTTCGAAACTAAACCATACAAATTAACAAAAGAGGATATTATGAGGTTTGCAGGTGAGTTTGACCCCCAATATATGCATTTAGATGAGGAAAAAGCAAATCAGGGAAGTTTTAATGGAATCATTGCTTCTGGGATACATACACTAGCTATTTCATTTAAGCTATGGGTTGAAGAAGGTAAATATGGTGAGGATGTTATTGCAGGAACAAGAATGAATAATATTAGATTTATAAAGCCGGTGTATCCTGATGATGAACTACATATCATTGTAAAGGTTATAGATAAGAAAGCAACAAAGAATGAAATGGGTATCCTAACGGTATTGTTATCTACTTTCAATGATAAGGAAGAAAAAGTTTTTGAGGGCGAATTATCTGCATTGATAAAACGATGAAGGTTATTTTAAATTATTGAACACCACCAGTTAATAGTAATTCAATTAAAGGGGACAATTCTTAAAAGGAATTGTCCCTTTTCCGCTAACATTGCCATTTCAGGAAAATTCACAGCGACAACTCTTGTCATAAAACTCTTTGAGTTTTTTATTTCTAGAGCTTCTTATTCCACACAAAAACAGCTAAATATAAACTGTGCCTTAGCCTACTAGAACCGTTTAGTAATCCGATTGACGGTCAGAAGGAAAACCTTCAAAAGTTGCGTTAGTTGCTTGGATTAATAAACTTCTTCAATGGATATATGCTTTATTAAAGAGGAAAGAAGTTTTCCTTGATTTATCTTAAAATTGACCATTAGATGAAAATAATTCCACAAAACACTTGGAGGGATTATTTGGTTTGTCCAAAAACAGTATAATATAAAGAAAAGTGCCATTTTACATATAGATATTGACAACCTATTAGCTTGTTTAGTTGAAGATTCGCATTCCGAAATAATCAGCTAGCTTTTTCAAATTCATGGCAGTAAAAGCAAACTTCCGCAAAAATATGTTTAATTGTTTCTTTACCCCTCGCATAGATTTGCCTGATAGCATCCAAAGGACGTAAATGTTCGGCTATTTACGTTTCATATATGAGGTTGAATGATGACTTATGAAATGAACAAATTATGACAATTAATATAGTTTTTACCTTGGTTTTATATCAATATTGCTATTCGAAGTGTTTATTGATATGTTTATTTGATTTGTATAATGAATTAAGAGAATAAATGATTAATAATGTGTTGATATTGGTATATTTATGGCGGAATTGTTAAAAAATGTGTCAAAAGATACTATGGATATATAAGTAATAGGATTACTTATGTAATTAAATAAATAGTAGGAGAGATATATGATGAAAAGAAGACAAAAACAAAAAACAAAAAATTTAGTGATGTCAACTGCTCTATTTTCTATGTTTGCTACCGGAATATCGCCTTCATTAGAAGCCTTTGCGGAAGAACAAACACAGCAACAGAATGTATCTAACGTGTTAAAAAACGAAAAATCAGTGGAAGTGGAAAATCGGAAGTTTGCAGTTCCAGGAAAAGGGGATATCGCGAAATTCCAAAAAAGCGAAAGAAGAGATAGATCATTCAGTCCTTATGAACCGACTGGGATATACGCTAGGCCTAATGAACAAATAATCATTCAAGTAGCAGGAAATCAAAATATCGATGCATACATTGGAACTTATTCATATGATGCTTCATGGAGAGAAGATTCAAAAATAAAATCCTTTACATTAAAACCTGGTTCAAACACTATTCAGTCTCCAAATGGTGGGATGATTTATTTTTACAATAAACAACAAGGAGGCACCATTCAAACAACCATAACATCAGGCGGAACGGCTACCCCTCTCTATGAACTCGGAAAGCATACAAAACAAGATTTAATAGATATGCTTAATCAATATCCAAATGCACATACGGTTGAATTAAAAGGGGAGCGTGTATTGATAACTGCTAGCCCAGCACGTGTTAAAAAATATTTGATAGGCTCTAACACAGATCCTACTCAACTATTGAAAAAGTTAGATGAAGCTACTAGAATTCAAGATAAAATATCTGGATTATCTGAAGAACAAGTAGATAAACATTATCTACACTATGTTGAGGATAATAATTCTCTAGATTATTTTATGTATGCATATCCTTATAGAACTGCATATGTAGGAGACGCAATCCAACATATCTTAAATATTAATAAATTTATAAATGATGGATGGGGCCCGTGGCATGAGGCGGGGCATATGAGACAACAAAATCCTTGGGCATTTTATAATATGACAGAGGTTCAAAACAATATTTATAGTCTTGCAGTAGAAAAAGCATTTGGCCATCCAACCAGATTAGAGAGAGAAGGTGTTTATCCAAAGGCTTTTAGCTACTTAGAACAGCAGAATAAAAATTATGACGAGATTAGTGATCTTTTTGTTAAACTTGCTATGCTATGGCAATTACATCTGGCGTATGGAGAAGAATTTTATCCTAAATTGCATCAATCGTATAGAAATATGTCTGATAGTATGTTACCTAAAAATAATGAAGATAAGAAACAATTATTTATGATTGAAGCCTCTAAAGCAGCTCAACAAAATTTAATTCCATTTTTTGAAAAATGGGGATTGCGACCAAATAATGATACGATCCAAAAGGTAGCGGCTCTAGGGTATCCAATCTTAACAGCTGAAATTTGGAAAAGTACCGATTCTAATCCAATTAAACCGGATACATCAGAATCTGGTAACATTTTAGATGGTAACCAATTTGCCTGGTCGTTGAAAGGAATTGGAGATTTTGAATTTGCAAAGGTAAATTTGAATAAATCGACAGGAGAAATGCAAGTTGATCTAAAAGCAGGTGTGCCACATCATTACTTTGATAAAATATATGCGAGTATAAAAGTACAAAATCTAGCTGGAGTAGAAGTATATAAGAAAGATATATATGGGAATAAAAAACAGAATGCAGAACAAGAAAGAGTGTCCGTAAATGAAGGAGATTATATTGAGTTGACACATCTTGAAGGTGGAGAACGGGCTACGATTACAAATGTAGATAACGGAAAACAAGAAAGCTTTGAAGAAAAAGGCATCTACAAAGTTACCGTAGAGGGTCTAAAGAAGGTAGAAAAATTACCAGAAGCAAAAACTTTGGATGGTAACCAATTTACATGGTCGCTGAAGGGTATTGGAGATTTTGAGTTTGCAAATGTGAACTTGAATAAATTGACTGAAGAAATACAAATCAATTTAAATGCAGGTGTACCACATCATTACTTTGATAAAACATATGCAAGCATAATAGTGCAGAATTCATCTGGACAAGTGATATACAATAAAGATATTTATGGAAACAAACACCAGAATGCGGAATCACAAAAGGTACCAGTGAAAGTAGGCGACAAAATTGAATTGACACATCTAGAGGGGGGACACAGGGCTACTATTATGAAAATAGACAATGGTGAACAAGAAAGTTTTGGGGAAAAAGTAGTTTATGAAGTCACTTCTACAGGTTTGTTAATAAAGTAGCAACGTTATTAAAGATTTAAACATTACAATCCAGAATGAAGCGCATTTACATATGGTTTCTACCCTTTTCTAGTTTCGCCTAAATCAGGACTTTATGGGTAATGTGATAAGTATATGAAGTGAAATGGTCCGAATTTGTCAAAATTTCTTTTCTTATTGTAAATGTCCCACCTGTTAAAGGGGGAAATTTACAAGCTAAAGTACCAAATAAAAAGTCGATTCCATAAATTAAGGAATCGACTTTTTATTTGACTTACAATAATAACAATTAGTAGATAGGAAAAATAGCGCTATCTATAATGTATTAAAATAATAAATACACTCAAATTCAATCCTCCTTGCAGTTTCATAGCTTAGCTTGTTATTAGTGGTTTATTTAAAAAGGTGTTATTAAAGGAATTTCATTTAGGGCTCTTGGGTAAAGTGGACATTTGTCTGATATCATGTTTCTCTAAATCGTAAGAAAGTATCGATAATTGAGAAAGCGTCCTCGTGTTTTAAAGATTCCTCTGTAAATATCAAATGGGTTATATGCCTCCATTTAACTTCTTGATCAACGGAACGATATAATTCAAAAATGGTTTCTTCTGCTGTGTCTCCTTTAGCATTTCCAATCTCTGCAGGCGCTTCTAGAACAGAAGGGGTGTCAGATTTGGCTATATTTTTAAAGTTAATTAATTGTAGATAAACCTCATACTAAGCAGCTTTAAAACCCACTCCGAGCCCATTAACTTAATACATTCTCTGGGGTTCTATCGAATCCCAACATGGTAGTGTTCCAATTAATAGAAAAAAGCACCTAATCATTCTACACATTATTTTCTCTCCCCTAAATCGATGAATATATTTTAGTTTGGTAAAAATAAAGCGGATTATAAGTAAAAGGATTTAATAGTATATGCGCGCGATACTTACGATAATAAGGAATTTGTTGGATAATATATTCAGATATTTCTTAAAAATTAATTAATTTTTCATCGGATTTTGTCGGATTTTATAAGTAACTTGTACGATAAGGCACGAGCCAAAAAAATTAATACTAGGAGGTACGAAAGTTTTGAAGAAGAAATTTAGAATCAGTTTAGCGACTCAAATTTTAGTCGGTTTGATTTTAGGGATTATTGTTGGTGGTATCTTTTACGGAAGCCCGAAAATCGAAACATATTTACAACCTTTAGGCGATATTTTCCTTCATCTCATTAAAATGATTGTTGTGCCGATTATTATTTCGACTTTAATCGTTGGTGTAGCTGGTACTGGAGACATGAAACAGCTTGGACGATTGGGCGGGAAATCAATTATTTACTTTGAAATTATTACAACAGTAGCAATTGTTGTTGGTTTACTTTCCGCAAACATATTCCAACCTGGCGCAGGTCTGAACATGAACGAGCTCTCTCAAGGAGATATTTCGAAATACGTTACAACTACAGAAGAAGTACAGCATGAAGGACCGTTTGATATTATTGTAGGCATTGTACCCACAAATATTATTCAGTCAATGGGTGAAGGCGACATGCTTGCTATCATCTTCTTCTCAGTTATTTTTGGTTTAGGGGTTGCTGCCATTGGCGAACGAGGAAAACCAGTATTAGACTTCTTCCAAGGGGTAGCAGACGCTATGTTCTGGGTAACAAACCTTGTCATGAAATTCGCTCCGCTTGGGGTATTTGGTTTAATCGGTGTAACCGTTTCCAAATATGGATTCGCTTCTCTGATACCACTGGCTAAACTTGCTATACTTGTTTACGCAACAATGCTATTCTTTATATTTGTCGTTCTTGCGCTTGTTGCAAAATTCGCAGGTGTCAGCATCCTCTTCTTAATTAAAGTACTAAAAGATGAGCTGATTTTAGCGTTCTCAACAGCAAGTTCTGAGGCTGTGTTACCACGAATTATGTTGAAAATGGAGAAATTAGGTGCTCCGAAGGATATCGTATCCTTTGTTATTCCAACCGGTTACTCCTTTAACTTAGATGGTTCAACCCTGTACCAAGCTATTGCTGCATTATTTATTGCTCAAATGTACGGCATTCACCTAAGTATTGGTGAGCAAATTACGTTAATGCTTGTATTAATGGTTACATCTAAAGGGATTGCAGGTGTTCCAGGAGTATCATTCGTTGTACTTCTAGCAACGTTAGGTACTGTCGGCATTCCACTTGAAGGTTTAGCATTCATCGCAGGTATCGATCGTATCCTTGATATGGGACGTACAGTCGTTAACGTAATTGGTAACTCACTTGCGTCATTAGTTATGGCGAAATGGGAAGGCCGTTTCGATACAGACAAAATGAAAAATTACTTTAAAAATAACGAAAATTTAGCATAAATTTCATCACTATGTGTAGCATTACACTGACCTAAAAACAAGAACAATTAAAAACACCTTTCGTTGATCGGGTATATTGCACTTTATAAGATCAACGTGGAGGTGTTTTTTCCATGGGGATAGTTATACAGTAACAAATGAAAATGAAAGTAATTGATGAACAATCATCTATAGTTCACTTTAAATCAAGTCACTCACTAAATTAAAGTCCCCTACATAATTTACTTATAGGCTAAAATAACAGAAATTACAGATTCGAAAAAACTAGTAATCATAGAAACAAAAGTGTTTCTTGTCGAATTTAAACTATTTCTGTAAAGAACTAAAATAATTGAATATAAAATTTACAGCACGCAATTCCTCCATCAATAAGCCATTTGGTGGGGGAATTGCTTCTTTTTTAATATAAAATAATCGTTTCTTCAAAAATAAAGTTCGGAGATTGATCCACATTAACTCCCGTATATCTCTAGATACACTTCGCAGTATCTCCATATAAACTACACATTACTCCTATATATTATAGCTATCAAGGAGGTAAGGAAAATGAATTTTATCAAACGAGCATTTTTAAGTGTTAAAGCAAGGAAAGGGAAGTCGCTAATATTATTTACTGTATTTTTAGTAGTTTCCAATTTAGTATTAGCGGGTTTCGCTATTCAAAATGTCTCACAAAAGGCGAATGATCACGCTAGACAAACATTAGGTGT
>NZ_MWSJ01000050.1:0-3011 GCF_002237755.1 Lysinibacillus sp. KCTC 33748
TTCTTTCAAAACTGGATAAACGGTGCATTGAATGTTTCAAACATTTTGGTTAAGTCCTCGATCGATTAGTATTCGTCAGCTCCATGTGTCACCACACTTCCACCTCGAACCTATCTACCTCATCGTCTTTGAGGGATCTTACTTACTTGCGTAATGGGAAATCTCATCTTGAGGGGGGCTTCATGCTTAGATGCTTTCAGCACTTATCCCGTCCACACATAGCTACCCAGCGATGCCTTTGGCAAGACAACTGGTACACCAGCGGTGTGTCCATCCCGGTCCTCTCGTACTAAGGACAGCTCCTCTCAAATTTCCTACGCCCACGACGGATAGGGACCGAACTGTCTCACGACGTTCTGAACCCAGCTCGCGTACCGCTTTAATGGGCGAACAGCCCAACCCTTGGGACCGACTACAGCCCCAGGATGCGATGAGCCGACATCGAGGTGCCAAACCTCCCCGTCGATGTGGACTCTTGGGGGAGATAAGCCTGTTATCCCCGGGGTAGCTTTTATCCGTTGAGCGATGGCCCTTCCATGCGGAACCACCGGATCACTAAGCCCGTCTTTCGACCCTGCTCGACTTGTAGGTCTCGCAGTCAAGCTCCCTTGTGCCTTTACACTCTACGAATGATTTCCAACCATTCTGAGGGAACCTTTGGGCGCCTCCGTTACCTTTTAGGAGGCGACCGCCCCAGTCAAACTGTCCGCCTGACACTGTCTCCTGCCCCGCTAAGGGGCATGGGTTAGAATTTCAATACAACCAGGGTAGTATCCCACCGACGCCTCCTTCGAAGCTGGCGCTCCGAGATCTCTGGCTCCTACCTATCCTGTACAAGTTGTACCAAAATTCAATATCAGGCTACAGTAAAGCTCCACGGGGTCTTTCCGTCCTGTCGCGGGTAACCTGCATCTTCACAGGTACTATAATTTCACCGAGTCTCTCGTTGAGACAGTGCCCAGATCGTTACGCCTTTCGTGCGGGTCGGAACTTACCCGACAAGGAATTTCGCTACCTTAGGACCGTTATAGTTACGGCCGCCGTTTACTGGGGCTTCAATTCGCAGCTTCGCTTGCGCTAACCACTCCTCTTAACCTTCCAGCACCGGGCAGGCGTCAGCCCCTATACGTCACCTTACGGTTTTGCAGAGACCTGTGTTTTTGCTAAACAGTCGCCTGGGCCTATTCACTGCGGCTCTCATGCGCTTGCACGCTCAAGAGCACCCCTTCTCCCGAAGTTACGGGGTCATTTTGCCGAGTTCCTTAACGAGAGTTCTCTCGCACACCTTAGGATTCTCTCCTCGACTACCTGTGTCGGTTTGCGGTACGGGCACCTCTCACCTCGATAGAGGCTTTTCTTGGCAGTGTGAAATCAGGAACTTCGTCCATACGGACTCGCCATCACAGCTCAACGTTACAGTGTGCGGATTTGCCTACACACACGCCTTACTGCTTGGACGCGCATATCCAACAGCGCGCTTACCCTATCCTACTGCGTCCCCCCATTTCTCAAACGGTGAGGAGGTGGTACAGGAATATCAACCTGTTGTCCATCGCCTACGCCTATCGGCCTCGGCTTAGGTCCCGACTAACCCTGAGCGGACGAGCCTTCCTCAGGAAACCTTAGTCATACGGTGGACGGGATTCTCACCCGTCTTTCGCTACTCATACCGGCATTCTCACTTCTAAGCGCTCCACCAGTCCTTCCGATCTGACTTCAACGCACTTAGAACGCTCTCCTACCACTGACATCGTAGATGTCAATCCACAGCTTCGGTGAATCGTTTAGCCCCGATACATTTTCGGCGCAGCGTCACTCGACCAGTGAGCTATTACGCACTCTTTAAATGATGGCTGCTTCTAAGCCAACATCCTGGTTGTCTGTGCAACGCCACATCCTTTTCCACTTAACGATTACTTTGGGACCTTAGCTGGTGGTCTGGGCTGTTTCCCTTTTGACTACGGATCTTATCACTCGCAGTCTGACTCCCGTGTATAAATATCTGGCATTCGGAGTTTGTCTGAATTCGGTAAACCGGGATGGCCCCCTAGTCCAAACAGTGCTCTACCTCCAGTATTCTCATCACGAGGCTAGCCCTAAAGCTATTTCGGAGAGAACCAGCTATCTCCAAGTTCGATTGGAATTTCTCCGCTACCCACACCTCATCCCCGCACTTTTCAACGTGCGTGGGTTCGGGCCTCCAGTAAGTGTTACCTCACCTTCACCCTGGACATGGGTAGATCACCTGGTTTCGGGTCTACGACCACGTACTAATTCGCCCTATTCAGACTCGCTTTCGCTGCGGCTCCGCCTTCTAAAGCTTAACCTCGCACGTAATCGTAACTCGCCGGTTCATTCTACAAAAGGCACGCTATCACCCATTAACGGGCTCTAACTACTTGTAGGCACACGGTTTCAGGATCTCTTTCACTCCCCTTCCGGGGTGCTTTTCACCTTTCCCTCACGGTACTGGTTCACTATCGGTCACTAGGTAGTATTTAGCCTTGGGAGATGGTCCTCCCGGATTCCGACGGAATTTCACGTGTTCCGCCGTACTCAGGATCCACTCAGGAGAGAACGAACTTTCGACTACAGGGCTTTTACCTGCTCTGGCGGACCTTTCCAAGTCGCTTCATCTAACTCGCTCTTTTGTAACTCCGTATAGAGTGTCCTACAACCCCAAGAGGCAAGCCTCTTGGTTTGGGCTCTTCCCGTTTCGCTCGCCGCTACTCAGGGAATCGATTTTTCTTTCTCTTCCTCCAGGTACTTAGATGTTTCAGTTCCCTGGGTCTGCCTTCAAGACGCTATGTATTCACGTCAAGATACTACGCGATTAAACGTAGTGGGTTCCCCCATTCGGAAATCTCCGGATCAAAGCTCACTTACAGCTCCCCGAAGCATATCGGTGTTAGTGCCGTCCTTCTTCGGCTCCTAGTGCCAAGGCATTCGCCGTGCGCCCTTAATAACTTAACCAAGTTATTAAGCCTATAAAAAAACTTAAAAAATAAATG
>NZ_MWSJ01000051.1 GCF_002237755.1 Lysinibacillus sp. KCTC 33748
AAGTGCAAATACAGCACCTAAAGTAGTAGCAGCCAATTTCTTTCTCTTTTTCATAGTTTTTAATCTCCTTTTAAAGTATTTTGTCTTACAGTCTTAATTGTATAGGCGATATCTGTAGTTACTGTGAAGACTATCTGAAGATTACCTGGAGATTTTGGAGTATCTGGGGTATTTTTCCGAAAATATTTTATCTCTGTGGAGTAAACTCTAGTTGACTTGAGTTTCAGCATTAATTCAATTTTCTACAATTTTTAATGATAACACCACCTGTTATATCAATATATAGAAAAAATATCCCGTTTTGTTTTACTTAAGACTTCCATTTTCTCAATCGCGACTTTGTTTTAACATGTTTTATATCATTTTAGAAGTATAGATGTTCATAGCACTTCCGCCAATTTCTTACTCAAGTATCTTTTGAAGTTGCGGGTACTAAGCTTTTTCTATTCAAAAGTAAAAAATTGTCTCAAATAAAATCTGAGACAATTTATATATTTAAATGTACTTTTTAGTTATTTCCTTATCCATTTAGGTATAGTAGCTACAAACTGTATGCCATTTTCTGTATTTTCCATTGTATAGATGATCGAAAGAGATTCAAAAACTTGTTTCACAATATATAAACCTAGCCCACTTCCACCTGTATTCCTATTTCTGGATTTTTCGATTCGATAAAAAGGCTCGAATAATTGTTGAATTTCCTCTTCCTTAATTTTAACACCTGTATTAATTACTTTTATTTGAATCTGATTTTCTTTTCGAAGCCCAGTTACTTCAATAAATACTGTTTCTCCATGCGGTGAATACGTAACTGCATTATGAATTATGTTTTTAAAGGCTTTTTCTAATAAATCACGATCTGTACGTACACTCATGTAAGGAGAAATTTGTTTTACTATTTTAATGTCTTTTTCAGAAGCAAAAAAAACAAGATCTTTCGTTATTGAATCAACTAATTCTAAAAGGTCGACTTCTTCCAATTGCAGTTTAGTGGTATCTTGTTCTAGTTTAGACATACTCAAAATTTCGCGAACGAGCTGTTCCATTCTTTCAATAATTTTGTGGTTTTTTTCTAAATAGAAGTCACGATTTTGATAAGGGCCGATATTATAAATCATCCCTTCTAAATATCCTTTCATAACCGTGAGAGGAGTTTTTAATTCATGTGCAACAGTAGCGAAAAATCCCCTACGTTTTGTTTCGATTTTTCTTTCTCTTTCGATATCATCTTTTAATTGTTCATTTGCTATTTGTAAATCAATCATTGTTTGTTGCAAATTATTCGACATCTCATTCAAGCTATTGGACAATTCCTCTAATTCGTCATTTGAACGGACTACGATGTTTTCGGAAAAATTCAGGTTTGCCATCTTTTGCGCACCCTCATTTATATAAATGAGCGGTTTTGTAATGAACCTTGAATATAAATAGGCACTCCCTAATCCAATACACACTACAATGATACTTATATAAGGAAGAAAACGGACTAAAACCTGTGACGCTTCATCAATAGGTTGAAATGTCGCGAATACAGTAACTGTTAAATTACTTTCATCTAGGAATTGAATCGGCAAAGTAACAAAAAATGCATTCATTAGAGTTTCTTCATTCTCTATTAATGCTGTTTTTGCAGTAAGATTTGGTGATTGCGTAATTCCCTGCATCATGAAGGTAGGTGAACATATAATAGTTTCTTCTTTAGTTCGCAAATAAATATTAGCATTGTTATTTTTGATGTAGTCGTCAAAAAGCGGTATCGCATTGTTTAATGTTAAATTCTTAGCATTATGGATTATTTCCTCTATTCCCGATTGGAGTTGATTGGTTTTATATTGTTGATAAAATGTTGGAAGGAAAAAGTATAAAGTTAAATAAATCAAGACTGCAAAAGATAACAATATGAGAGACGTGACCATAAAGAGCTTATAGGTTATTTTTTTCATCTTCATGATGTGTACAATCCTATTCATCGAAATTCCCCCTAAGATCAACATATTTTAATTTTCATCTGTCTATCCTAAGGGGAATATACGTTATTGATAACTAGTCATTGCTGCCTGAAAGTGAATCTGACGGGCTAAAATATCATAAAAGTTTTATTACTAATGGAATTAATTATCTTAGAGTATTCTCCTAACACATCAAAGAAATTTAATTAGGAGATGTAGAACCCGATGTAGAACCTTGTATCATATCTTCTTCTGGATTAGATGAATATGGATCCCACTGTTCTGGTGTTTGTTCACCTGGTTTTGTTGTGAACTCCTCCCACTGTTCTGGTGTCATTTCTCCTCTTGGATTTGGAGATTCCAACTGACGCTGATCAGGTGTAACTTCTTCTGAATATGTGTTATGATCTTGGTCCATATTGTTTTCACTTGGATCCAGGTTTCCACCTAAATTCATCAAATTCGCAAATAAACCTATTGCTATTCCGATAGATAGTAAACCAATGGATGCTGCTATTTTCGTCCACATTTTCTCCACTCCAATTTTATATTTGACTTCTATTCCAACTACATTTTTACAAACTAGTCCTTTTTCAGATTCTTACAAACCAAATTTCGTTTTTCAAGATACACTACCTTATCAGATTGTTTAGCAACTTCCTGGGAATGAGTGACAACGATAATACATTTATTTTCTTTATGAGCTAGCTCTTTAAACAAATTGACAATTTCATCCGAAGTATTCTCGTCTAGATTACCGGTCGGTTCATCCGCAATTAATAAATCTACCTCACAAGACAATGCACGGGCAATGGCTACACGCTGTTGTTGACCGCCACTAAGCTGTAAAACCTTTCTTTTTGCTTCGGTTTCCGACAAGCCAACCATTTCTAATAACTCAAGCGCTCTTCTCTTTTTATCACTTATGTTAACTCCTGTAATTTCCATTGCCGTCACGACATTTTGCAGAGCCGTCATATACGTAATGAGATTATATGATTGGAAGATGATCGAAACATATTTATTTCGATATTTATCTAAACCAATTTTCCGTATATCTTTTCCTTTGAAAAGTACATGTCCTTCTTTTGGGTTATCTAATCCACTTGCTAAACTAAGTGCGGTTGTTTTTCCTGAACCTGACGGACCTAAAATGCTATAGAAA
>NZ_MWSJ01000052.1 GCF_002237755.1 Lysinibacillus sp. KCTC 33748
GTATTTTTAGTAGTTTCCAATTTAGTATTAGCGGGTTTCGCTATTCAAAATGTCTCACAAAAGGCGAATGATCACGCTAGACAAACATTAGGTGTTGACGTGAGTCTTAGAATGGACGAAGAGAGGCTTATGGAAAATGTGGCGAAACAGCGACAAGAGAATCCAAATGGAAAAATACAACACCCTGAGCTTTTCGCTGATGAAGCGGACCAGTTAGCGAAGTCACCCTATGTAATAGACTACAACTATCTTAAAAGTGACATGCTTGTAGCAGGTGATTTTGCACCTATTAATAGTGAAACGGATGATGAAGGGGTAGTTGGAACAGTAGGTGGTAGTCACTCTGAAAATATGAAAATGCCTAATACATTTATCCAAGGCGTAAAAAGTTCCGATTTATTGCAAGAATTTACAGATGGAACGAATGAAATTATTGACGGTCGTTCAATTGAATCAGAGGATGCGAATAAGAAAGTAGCTCTGATTGAAAAACGGTTAGCCGAAGAAAATGAGCTTCAAGTTGGTGATAAGTTAAAGATTAAATCAGCTGATGAAACATCAGAGGTTGAGTTGGAAATAATAGGGATATACAAAAATTTCGGGATAACTGACTTCGAGGAAAATTTACCAGCTATGATGCACCCATCTAACAAAGTATACACTACTTATGACGCGACGAAAGAAATGTCTGAAGAAAGTGATAAAAAGGGTGTATCTATTAACGAAGCGATTTACTACTTAAAAGATCCAGAAAATATTCAAGATTTTAAAGCAGAGGCAAAGAAAACAACTATTGATTTTGATTTATTTAAGCTAGATGCGCATGATGCTTTATATCAAAAAATGGTAGGCCCTATCGAGAATATTGCCGCTACTTCCAAAATGATTGTTTATTTAGTATCCATCGCAGGATCCATTATATTAGGTCTTATTATAATGTTGACTATAAAAGAGCGACGTAAGGAATTAGGTATTCTATTGGCAATCGGTGAAAAAAAGAGAAAATTAATAGGACAACTGTTAGTAGAAGTACTATGTATAGCTGTACTAGCATTTGGTCTTTCTATCATTACAGGTAAAACAGTGTCTCAAAAAATGGGCGACAGTTTATTACAGCAAGAAGTGATTGCTGCCGAAGATCAACAACAAGAATCAAATACTTTAGGATTCTCGTTTGGAAGTATAAATAAACAAGATAAGGATGTTGAACCAATCGACAATATTGATGTCAGTATATCATCACAAGATGTGTTGAATTTAGGTGGGTTAGGGTTATTAATTGCGATTTTATCAACACTTCTTCCAGCGTTGTCAATTCTTCGTTTAAATCCAAAAGAAATACTATTAAAAGATGAGTAGGAGGAGTCACATGGACACTATATTACAATTTAAAAATCTATTTTACTATTATCAAAGTAATAATAAGAAGAACACTTTATTAGAGAATGTAAATTTCACCTTTGAAACAGGATGTTTCTATAGCATTTTAGGTCCGTCAGGTTCAGGAAAAACAACCGCACTTAGTTTAGCAAGTGGATTAGATAACCCAAAAGAAGGACATGTACTTT
>NZ_MWSJ01000053.1 GCF_002237755.1 Lysinibacillus sp. KCTC 33748
AAAAACATACTAAGATTAGTAGTGCAGACCAAGGCATTGGTTCGTACTACTATTTTTTTATATAGTAGAGGTGAAGAATAGGTCGGGCAGCTCTTTGGATCTTGAATCCGTAAAAAAAACTGACCTACTTCACAACCTTATTTGAATCAGGTTTAAGTATGTTGGATCCTTTGAGATCGTGTATAAGAAATGGGAATCAATAAGGCTAATGTGAAGACTTCAAAACACATAGGGAGGGAGAACATGAAACATGTCATCGCCTTTGATATTAGTATGGGAAAGAGTTATATGGTTGTCTATAACGCGCTGAAAAAATGTCAGTTGGAAAAGGAAATTGCGCACAATCGTCCGGGATTTATGGACCTTAAAAAGTTAATTGATGACTTAATTGAAGGATATGATGAGCAACCTCATATCGTATTTGAATCTACAGGAGTCTATTCAAGAACACTGGAACGTTTCATGCAAGAGAACAACTATAGTTATTGCCTATTAAATCCCTTGGAAGCAAAACTCCAATGTGATTCCTTACGGATTCACAAAACGGACCGAAGTGATGCACATCGATTGGCACTCACACACTTTACGCACGAAAGACGGATTGAAACAGATTCCAATGATGTTTACCGTCAGTTAAAACGATTATCGAGACACTACAGCGAATTGGATGATGAATTGAGCGTCACTCGCAGTCGATTGCATAAGGTCGTCCAGGAAACATTTCCTGAACTCGAGAATATCTTCACGACCAAGTCTGAACTGTTCCTAAACGTAGTACAATTATACCCTCATCCAGATCTAGTCTTGAATCATTCAAAAACAATCATTAAAAATCGAATACTCGCAAACACAAATAAACGAATGGCAGTAAACAAAGCAGAGGAAAAAGCTGTTGAATTAATAGAGGCCGCAAAGCAATCTTACCCCGCCGCGTCTTCAACAGATGTGGTTTGTGATCAAGTTCGTGTATATGCTAAACGGTTTCAAGAGCTTCTCCTTCAGAAAGAACAATGTATCAGTAAAATGGAGTCGATAGCCGAAAGGATTGAAGAATATAGCATAATACGTAGTATTCCGGCTATTGGAGCTAACTCAGCTGTCAGAATCATAGCAGAAATTGGGAACATTCAGAGATTTGATAACAACAGACAGTTGAATGCCTATACAGGTATTGATATTAGGCGGTATCAATCCGGGAAGTTTATAGCTAAAGACAAGATTAATAAACGCGGCAATAAACACCTACGTAAAATAATGTATCTAACCGTTCAGAACATGATTAGACAGCGACGATTTGGTGGAAATCACATTGTTGAGTACTACGATAAATTAAAAACGCAACCCTATAACAAATGTCATAAGGTTGCCTCCGTCGCATGTGTAAACAAGTTATTGAAAACGATCTTCTTTCTTGTCACACATAATCAAAACTACGACTACAGGTTGGCTCCCTAGTACAGTCGTAGCATCAGTTTAACATACTAAAGCCTTATGAAAAATCGAAAAATCACTAGGCTTATTCGGCATGG
>NZ_MWSJ01000054.1 GCF_002237755.1 Lysinibacillus sp. KCTC 33748
AAGACTGTAAGACAAAATACTTTAAAAGGAGATTAAAAACTATGAAAAAGAGAAAGAAATTGGCTGCTACTACTTTAGGTGCTGTATTTGCACTTTCAACTTTTGGAGCTGCGTTTGCTGCCGAAGTCCCAACCGAAATTATTGGAGGTAGTGAATATGTGAAAGGGCAAGTTAGTAAACCAGCTAACTTTGATGAGATTTCTAAAGAAAAAGTACAAGAAATTTTTAACCAAGTAAAAGCAGGTACATTAACGAAAGAGGAAGCAATAAAACAACTTGATGAAGCTCTTGGAATGAAGGGAGTTAAAAAAGCAGTAAGTAAACCAGCGAACATAGATGAGATTTCAAAAGAAAAAGTACAAGAAATTTTCAACCAAGCAGAAGCAGGTACATTAACGAAAGAAGAAACATTAACACAACTTGATGAAGCTCTTGGAATGAAGGGAGATAAAAAACTAGTAAGTAAACCAGCGAACTTAGATGAGATTTCTAAAGAAAAAGTACAAGAAATTTTCAACCAAGCAGAGGCAGGTACATTAACGAAAGAAGAAACAATAACACAACTTGATGAAGCTCTTGGAATGAAGGGAGATAAAAAACTAGTAAGTAAACCGGCGAACTTAGATGAGATTTCAAAAGAAAAAGTACAAGAAATTTTCAACCAAGCAGAAGCGGGTATATTAACGAAAGAAGAAACAATAACACAACTTGATGAAGCTCTTGGAATAAAGGGAGATAAAAAAACAGTAAGCAAACCAACTAACTTAGATGAGATTTCTAAAGAAAAAGTACAAGTAGTTTTCAACCAAGCAGAGACAGGTACATTAACGAAAGAAGAAGCAACAAAACAACTTGATGAAGCTCTTGGAATGAAGGGAGATAAAAAAACAGTAAGTAAACCATCTAACTTAGATGAGATTTCTAAAGAAAAAGTACAAGAAATTTTTAACCAAGTAGAGGCAGGTACATTAACGATAGAGGAAGCAATAAAACAACTTGATGAAGCTCTTGGAATTAAGAGATAAAAATAAAGTGAGTAGTTCAGTAAGCAAACCAGCGGTATTTAAAGGGAAGGTATAAACTATTTAACTAGCACGAATAGGTCCGCTCGGGAGCAATAAGCCAATTTGATACAGATCAGAATAAGAAGTAAGAAAAAACCTTAAATAAAATACAGTAATATTTGTACTTGAGCTTTCTAAACATTCCTCTTCATAGAGGTTCATATAAACTCCCCCAATGGAGAAACATTTACTTGAGAAAAAACTACACTACTAATAGCTGATGAAATATTCCCCACGTACGAAAATCGCTATGTTCCAATAGGTACATAGCGATTTTTTGTGCATTTT
>NZ_MWSJ01000055.1 GCF_002237755.1 Lysinibacillus sp. KCTC 33748
TTTAACACGCTTATTAACCGCAGCTAATAGTTTTTTTGAGTGTTGAATGTTTTCTTCTGACACTTCAACCTGTTCAATTTGTTCAGCTAATTGAAGAGCTTGTTGTTTCAAAGATTCATATTCTTGAAATTGTATAACCCCGGGTGTTACACGAATTTGTTCTATATTTACTTTTAGAAGTTCGTTTGACATGATTTCCTCCTAATAAAACCGACTTGATTTATGAAGTTCTATAAACTGTGAACCTCTATTTCTGCGATGTGTATAATAGAAAGCTTTCGCTTGTTGTGTACTCAAATGTCGTTTTGCACCAGCGTAAGCATCATAGCCAAAGTTGTTTCGTTGTTCTTGAATCATTTCTATCTTCTTTTCACAATGATTCGATTCTAAGAACAAGTAATCAAAATGAAGATTAGGTGCATTTTCTAAGGATGATGTGTCTGTTGCATAGATGATATATTCACCCTCATGTACCCATGTGTATCCGTAGGTTAAAACGTCATGTTCACATTCAAAAGATGTGAACTTATAATCATCTGTTTCTACTGGAAAACCAGCGTTTACAATAGTGTTCACACCATACATTTGATGAACTTCATGATTTCCGATGATTTGAATTTTAGGAAATAGCTTTTTAATGTTTTCTAAAGTAGTAGGGCGAATGTGATCACTGTGAATGTGAGTTAATAATAAATATTTCACATCATATAAATAGTCTTTAATTTTGTTGAAAGATACACCGCAATCAACCATTACATCGTTGATGATTACACAATTACCTTTGCTACCTGATGAGATGATTTCGTAATACACGTTCTAAAACTCCCCTTTCGTGCTATACTATCTGTGTGAATATTTTTAAGTGACTCGCTCTCAACTGCAATTGATTGCGAGTTTTTTTGTTTCTCGATTTGGGCATTCTGTGCGTCTTCGATGTCTTGCCAGTAATCCGTCTCGCGATCATATTCTTCTGCGTGTGAATAACCTATACGCATGGAATCACCTACTTCAACTCAATCTCAGTGACAAGCTTTTTAGCTTCGTTTAGACTTAGAATCAATTTGCCACCTAGTAGAACCAGATTGTCATCTGATACTTCACCGGTAACAGCGCATGTCATATTAGGCTTGTACTTCTTTAAAATAACCTTGTCCCCATCGATAAAAATTTCAACTGCATCTTTAACATCAATGCCTAAAGTACGTCTTAACTCGATTGGTATTACTAAACGTCCTAACTCATCTACCTTA
>NZ_MWSJ01000056.1 GCF_002237755.1 Lysinibacillus sp. KCTC 33748
GGTTCTATAATATTTTTTGGGGTATTCGCACAATTCCACGCATAAAAAAAGCACAGATTCACCGATTTATATATACTTGAATTGTCGAGAAACAAGTAATAGAAAGGTGAACTGTGCATATGAATTTTAACACGAATATTCCAGGATTAAAAGATGTAGAGATTACGAAAGTAGAAGAAGTAGGCGATCGAATCGCATTGTATGTACAATTGCCTAAATGTACGCATCAATGTCCAGTTTGTAAAAAAGAAACTTCGAAGGTTCACGATTATCGTATACAGAAGATCAATCATTTAAAGTGGTTTGAACGTTTAACTATTCTTTTCTATAAACGTCGTCGTTATGTTTGTAAATGTGGAAAGCGCTTCTCCGAAAAATCCCCTTTCGTAGATAAATATCAACGGTATTCTAAGGAATGGAATCAAGTAGTAAATATACGTGCTATTAAAGCCAAAACATTTAAAGAAGCTGCAGAAGTACTAGGCACATCAACCACGACGGTCATTCGCCGTTTTAAAAAGGTAGCGAATAAACAATTAGTAGAGGGTGTACGTTTACCAAAAGTGATTGCGATTGATGAGTATAAAGGCGATACAGATGCAGGTACGTATCAGCTAATAATTGCGAATGCGGAGACGCGCGAACCGATCGATATTTTACCGAATCGTAAAAAAGAAACAATAAAAAATTACTTAAGTCAGTATGGAGCCGATGTTGAAATAGTGGTTATGGATATGAATCCAAGTTTTAAAGCAGCTGTTCATCAAGCGCTAGGTCGACCTGTTATTGTGGCAGACCGCTTTCATTTTAGCCGTTATATTTATTGGGCAATGGATGAAGTGCGCCGACAAGTACAAAAAGAATGGGATAAATACAATCGCACAAAGTGTAAACGTATGCGTCATGTATTTTATAAACGTGCATCTAAATTATCACCGAAACAACAGTGGTACTTACAGCGCTATACAGAAATGTCTGAAACATTGAAAGTAGCTCATGAATTAAAGGAAATCTATTGTGAATGGTTTGATTGGGCAAAGACAAAGAATGATGTTGTAGAAGTGAAAAAGCGATTACTAGCTTTTTACCGTAAGGTAGAAGAGGCAAAATTACCAGCTTTCTTAAAAGCAATTCAAACATT
>NZ_MWSJ01000057.1 GCF_002237755.1 Lysinibacillus sp. KCTC 33748
AAAATAGGCGATAAATAAAGTTTTTCACCAAATAATTTAAACGCTGTAATATCCGTTACCCATTTCTCATTAGGTGCCTCCGATGTAAAGTTTCGATCTAAAATATTTGGCGCAATTTTACCGACTGTACCTTTATATGATTTATATTTTTTCATACGTACAATACACTTTAAGCCCAGCTCTTTCATAATACGTTGAACCTTCTTATGATTCACTTTTTGCCCACGGTTTGCTAGTTCATCACGAATACGACGGTAGCCATAACGACCTTCGTGTTCTACAAAAATAGTTTTGATCTCGTTTTTTAGATCGGCATCTGGATCCGGTAAATCTATTTTCTTTGCGATGTCATAGAATGTACTTCTTGGAATGTCCGCTAATGCCACAAGTGCCTTCACTGAATATTTATGCCTTAATTCACAAATGATTTTTACTTTGTCTTTCGTGGTGATTTTTCCTTGTTTTGAACTAAGGCGTTCAACTTTTTTAAATACTCGTTTTCCATTTCTAGCTGTTTAATACGTGCTTGAAGTGCTTCGGTTGAGCCTTCTATCGGTGCTTGCTTAGGTTGTTTGTTTAATTCTTTTTTCATGGATGGACGCCCCTTTTTCTTTGACTGAAGGCCATCAAATCCTTGTGTTTCGAATTGTTTTTTCCAAACTCTTATCGTCGAATGCGTCGCTATATTAAAGATAGCCGCTGTTTCGTGTAAGGACGTACCATGTTCAGTCATATAATTAAGTACGTCTAGTTTAAACTGTGCGGTGTAATTTGTATATTGTTTTACAAAGGCTTCTGAGCCATTATATTCGTGTAGTTTCACCCAGGTTAATATAGTTCGATGGGCAACGCCTATATCTTCTCCGATTGTTCTTAAACTTTCATTCCCAAATAAATATCTTTGAACAGCTTCTAATTTCACTTTTTCTTTAAATTTAACCATACAAAAACTGCACCTCCAATTGTTAGATTGAGTGTCTAATAATTGGGGAGCAGTTCA
>NZ_MWSJ01000005.1 GCF_002237755.1 Lysinibacillus sp. KCTC 33748
TTGACGAACACATCATCTAAAGAACCGTAAACACGCTTAGGATTGAGTAGTTTGATGAATTGAGGTTGTGGGATAGCTTTCATCTCAAGTACTCTCTGAGCAGTCTCAGGGTCTTCATCCGTCCATGTCACAACTTCAAAGTCACCTTCTAGTTCATCAATAGGCGACCAATTAGCTTCTAGGATTAAGTCGGCTTCTTTTACAGCTTCATCATCTGTGTAGTAAAGCACCTCAACACTATCACCAAATTCCTCATAGATGTCGAATGGCTCAGTAGTTGTCGATACAATAATATCGTCTGTAGACTCTGTATAAGCCACTACAGTAGGTAATTCACCGATGTAGTCATACACACTGTAAGGGTCAACACCTGTCTCTACAGCGATTAGAGAGGTGTCTGAGTCGGTGTAGTAAATAACTTGTGGTTTGTCACCTAGTAAATCCTGTGCTTTGAACTCGTTTTTATTTAATACAACAGAAGTAAATTGCTTATCCACAAAATCAGACCACATAATCACTGACTTATCTCCTAACAATTCTTTCCATTGTTTTTCTGTGATATGGTTAAGATTGTTCATTCCATACTTAATGAAGTTTTCTTCTGTGGGTGTAGTTGATTGCCAATCAATGCCATCATGGTATTTGTGGTCTGAGTTGTGTTGGACTAGGTACTTATCAGGAACAGGGGAGATTACTCTATCGTAGATTTCTAACGAATCTAGTAGACCACTAAAATAGTTTGCATTGTCAAGAGGGGGTTTACCTAAGAATAAATTAGAATCACCTATATGCTCTGTATCTGTCAATTGCTTAGAGTCCACTAATACTCCATCTATATACAAACATGCTAGATTATTTGGTGTTTGAGTGTATAATATATCATGCCATTCACCCATAGTGATAGGGGAGCTTAGATGAACTACATAAGCACTTTGAACACCTTTGAATAAATAAACATTAACTCCCTCATTTGATGTGACACTAATTGTGAATCCTTTTTTTAAAGACCATGCTCCATTAGAAATCACAGTTGATGTACCACTAGCTGAAATAGAGTTAACAAATATTTTAAATCTTACACTTTTTGCACCTAAAGGAATAATTTTATTATTAAACTCCACATACTGATTAGTACCATTAAAGCTCATAGCACTTCCTTTTCCATTCCAACCTGTGACACGAGTAGGAGCGTTATTTAAAGTACCAATGTAACCACCAATTGAGTCCATAGCATTGCCACTAGGTTCATCAAAACCAATAAATGCTTTACCATATTTACTTAAATTATCTTTACTATTAGCCATTGTATTGACCTCCAATATTTTTCCATATTAAAAGGACAACTAGTTTAATAGTTGTCCTCAATCATTGCTGTTTTAAAATCAGTGCCAATAGGAATTGTAAACATTCTGCCTTTTCCTAATGGGGTTCTGTTATTAGTCACAATCTCATACTCAGTTGTAGTTTTAGTAAAATCAATAGGTTGGCTATCAACTGCTGAATCAATCTCTTTTACAATTCCACCTTGAGCTAACATCATATATTCTGCTGTGTTAGGAATCTCTTTCACGCGAGTTGAAGTAGGGGATAAAACAAGGTTTTTATTGTCTGAGGTTTTAACCACTAAACGTTTTTGTGTGAAATCAGAAGGAGAGAGAGTTTTATTGTAGATTTGTAAATCATCTATCCGACCATTATACCAATATCTGTAACTAGTATACTTCATAGCACCTATATTTAAATTATTTGAAGAATAATTGGTGCTATCTTCTGCTTTATCAGACTTTGATATTGATACTAATTCATCATCCAAATAAAGCTTAGCAATATCTTCAACTTTTCCTGTCCATGAAAACACTATAGAGTGCCACTTTCCATCACACAGATTAATATTCGAAGGTGTTGATATAGACATAGAAGTTACCAATGGGTTTGTTGCAGTATAGAATTGTACACTGATTACCCCTGATACTAGTTTTATACCATAGCCAGTCCCATTATTCGATGCGCTTGTATATGTTTCCATGATACTCTGTGTGGTAGCGATGTAGTTTGTTGACTTGAACTTGAAACCTATAGTTTTTTCACCTAATGGAAGGATTTTATTATCAAATGACACCATGCTGTTGCTTCCATTGAAACTCATAGAATTACCCTCGCCATTCCAACCACCAACTCTAGTTGCACTTGTAACTGTGCCTGTATAGCCATTGCCTAGCTTGTCTCCAACATTTCCGCTTGCTTCATCAAAATCAAACCATGCTACACCGTAGTATGCCATTAATTGCTCTGTTGTTGCCATTTATTTCACCTCTCTTAATCCATATAAAATCTCTGCCCAACATGCACTAAGACCTCCATTGGTTGTTCTGTGAACTATTTTGCAATACCTAGCTTCACTGAATTTCAATTGTAGCATTTTAGGATTGAATTCTACCCAATCAGAAATATCAAACTCACCAACAGTTATCCAATTCTGACTATCTTTAGAAGTTTGTACATAAAAATTTTTCGGAGTTTGATTTATATATTGTGTATTTCTAGGAGTTAGTTGAATCATATTTATCTTTTTTATATTACCAAAATCTATTTGAATCCATGAATTGCTATGAGCATTTGCTAGCGTGCCCATAGAGAAGAACTGTTAGAAAAACCATCAAATGCATTAAAAGGGTCGTGGTTCACATCGAACTTACTACTTGCACTAGCAACTAGTGGGGAAGGTGTTGCATCAGAGGTCATTTTTGTTTCGTGCCAAGTGTAAATAGGTTCAAAATTCTTTTTATCTGTTAGTTCCCTGATACTCAAAGTGTTAATTATCCCAATATCATGTGTAAATACTTTTCCACTTGCACCATTAATAGGTGTGTCATTAAAGTATCTATGTTTATCAAAAGGCACATCTAATTGAATTTCTTTACCTTGCTCAATACCATGTAAAATCATGTTTTTAGGAGAGTTATCAGGCATGTGAATTAGAGTATTGTTTGATAGGGAATAGTGTACATTTGCTGTTGGATTTTTTAATGCAACTCTATTTCCAATTGAATCATATTTTAGAGAGTTATAATTATATACCCACTCATAGTTTATTTGGATTTCACCATTAATCTGAGTACCTGTGCCTACTTCTAAAATTAAATTTTGATAAGAAAATTGAATACTATAGGTATAGACTAGAGTCCCATTCTTAAAATATTGAATTGTGTTATTTTTTGAATCAACTCTTAAAGCAACAACATCATTCTGTTTAGCTATAAAACCTGAAACTGTTGATACAACGATATTATTAAAATAAAAAGTTCCATCTGATATGTTTATAGAACAACCATCTGAGTATGCCCCTGTGTACTTATTTCTACTAAAAGAAGTTGAATAATTGCCTATTCCAAGTGCTACATTGCCTGACTCTGAAAGCACTTTAAACTCAATGGCGAAATTATTTGTTTTGGCAGGAATATTTAATCTTGCTAAGTTTTGAGTAGTTGTAATCTTTATTGAAGAACCATCTTCTGATACGCTAGTTCCTGAGTTTGATGGTAAGAAGTGGTAGTTTTTCATTTAATCATTCCTTTCTTATTGTATTAAGAAAATAAAAAACTCAATATTATTTAAATTAGTTCAAAACAATTTAAAAATGTTTTAAACTAATTAAAACTAATACTGAGTGGTTTTCTATCTAATTGAGTTGTCCAAAGACTTTCTTCGTTTGCTGATATTTTATTTTGTAAAATGTAGTTTTTATTATTCATAACTACATTAATTGGTAAACCATCATGAATGTTAGTTCCATATTTTGTAAAGTTATTTAAACTACTATTAGGTATTTCATTAAGGAAGCCTAAATTACAAAACTCAAGTTTCGCTACAATCACATAAGAGCCACCATTAACTGTAAAAACTTTTAATCTGTAATATCTAAAGCTATATTGGGATTTAAGTGTAAATAATCTAGTTTCATTAGCTTTCCAGTCTGTTTCATTGAACGTTCTACTAATATCAAAATAATTAATACCATCATCAGAACCTTGCATTACAAAAGTTTTTGGTGAAGATGTTGTATAATTAGTATCAGTAGTCCATGCTCTTGATGTTATTTTAAATGAATTCACTTTTGTTTTCACACCAAAGTCTAATTGCAACCAACCGTTAGTAGTATTTACTAAACTAGCCCAACAATCTGCACCATCACTTGAACTGTTAGAGTTATTAAAAGCCTTCCAAGCAACATTACATTATTTCCATTTACACTACTAGCAATCGCCACTAAAGGTGAGGGAGCAGTGTTAGAGGTCATTTTTACGTTATATAAAGTATCTCTTAAGTTTAATGAATATGTTTTACTATTTGATTGAAGCATATAATACCCTTTTTCTATACCACTTACAAACATCTCGTTAAATTGAATATATGCATAATTTGGATATATCCTATATTTCCCTGATTCTAAGTTTTCATAGTATTTATACCAAGTAGGTGTATTTGTAGTTCGAGCACTTGAACTTATAATTTCAAATTCTTGAGAATTTTTATTCTGCTTTCTTAGTGTAGTTGACTGTCCTGAAGCCCCTCCTGAATCACTATAATACCCACCAGTGAACCACACATCAGCACTTAAATATTTATCAGGTATTGTAAATTCTAAATAATGATTGGTGTACCTAAGCTGGTGCTAAATTATCATTGAATAAACCACTTGGATACCAATATGAAGTATTATAAGCTTGTACTTCTAGTTTTTCAGATGTGATTTCTTCTCCTATATAGTTATTAGGTAAATTTTTTCTAGGCATTTATTTCACCACAACTTTCAATTTTTTTATATCGAAATATTTCTTTAAGTCAATTGTTTTGCTGAACACTTTTCCAATCTTACCAACACCTAAAATCTCACTTTTATTGGTCATTTCCATAGGTTCTAAAGTTGTAACTTTACGCTCGAAAGGAGATAATGAGTCCATACCTTTATCTATAAATTGTGTTGAAGTAGGGAGAGTTGTTGAAACTGTTTCCCATTTAGCTAAAATTTCTGATTGAGCTACTGAGAGTAAATATATATCACCTATTCCTACATAAGTCACTCCTGTTTTTGTTGGAACATTTACTCTATAGATTTTATATTTAGCAACATTTTTTAACTTGAAATTTTTAACTTCCAATCCACTTGACCAAGTAATATTAGATTGTGTATCTAAGGTAGTCCAATCATTTCCATTGTTGCTACCTTCAAATTCCCATGTTGTAATATGATTTATTAATGGTATATTTACAACAGTTCCAGTTGCTCTCAAACTATAACCACTTATATCTGTGACAAAGGGAAACTCGTAAGAAATCCATCCATAATTTTGTCCATTAGCTGTACACCACCCTTGACCATCTGTGCCATCAAATGCTTTCCAAGCGTCATAGTAAGATGCATTATAAATACTACTTGCACTAGCTTTTCCAGAGGGTTTTGTGTTTGATGTCATTATTGGCACAATATTTTCACCTTGACTAAGTGGTATATGCGGTATATATTTCTTATACTCACCATCATGTAAAATAAGCGATTTATTCATATAAGCAGATTCAACATACCATTCTCCATCAACTCTACCTGCTAGACCTGTATTACTAGCGTCTAGTATAAATTTATATTTTCCTTTTGGGAGAGCTTCTGTGAATTGTAACCATGTTTGAGAAGCTTGTTTTGAAGTGTCTCTGTATAAGTTAGTGTAGTCCTCTACATAGTCAGTTCCATTGTGTTTCAATATTTTTAGTCTTTGATTGTTGCTATTATTCCAAGAATAGAACCTATGAAGTATAACTGTTTCATAAAACTCAATTATTATATATGATGTAGCAGTATTCCAATACGCAACTTCATTTGTATTCCAAGCATTAGGTGTGGTTCCATCAAAAAGACCATTTGCATTACCTGTTAAGCCTATGCTTTCAATTAGTGTATATTTTGCTTCTTTTTTAACAGGATAAGTTGGTTTCGCTATGCCTGCCATTATCTCACCTCAGTTCTAATACTTCTAATATCAAAATATTTATTTAGATTAATAGTTTTACTAAACACTTTACCAATTTCTCCTGAGGGTAGGATGTCATTCTTTAGTGTCATTTGGAGGGGTTCTATTTCTGTTACCACTCTGTTTAATAGGGGAGAGAAGTTATCCATTCCTTGTTCTAAGAATTGTGTGGAATTAAGGAGAGTGGGGGAAACTGTAGACCAATGCACTGATTCTTTAAGCTCTCCTTTATATATTTCTAAGTCAGTGAATTGACCTTCGAAGTAATAGGGATATAGTGTTGAAGCACCTGTTTCGGAAGCTTTGCAACCTATAACTAAATTATTTGTTGCAGTTGTAGACTCTTTATAAGAGTGTACTAGTTGATAGTCTAATACACCATCTACATACCATTTAACGTATTGACCATCTTTGTATTCTAACAATAGTTCGTGCTACTCATTGTCACATATCATAGCATTTCCATTTTGAGCAGATATGTTCCATGATGTACCACCTGTAATGTTGACTGCATAGTGTAGTGTTCCTATATCAGAAATACCAATAAACCAACCTCTTTTGGTATTTTCAGATGTAGATATGATAATTTGTTGTTTTTTTGTTGAAGTTTTGATTTTATATTTTATTATCTTATCTCCGATTGGGAATAGGTTATTGACTGTTGAACGTAGGTGTTGATTGATTCCATTAAAACTAGCAACATATCCATGTTCTGAATCATATATCTGATTTGGAATAATAGGAGAAGTAAAAACTGTTCCTTTCACACCTTTTATCTCACTACTACCGTCAAATTTTAAATTCTCTATTAAGTTAGTAGGATTCTGTGAATAAACCTTTCCTAACTTTTTATATTTATCGTCATGTAAAATAAGAGATTTATCTATAGGCTCAAATCCATCATAGCCAAACAATATTCTTCCAATTGTTGTTAGTGTATTGTTGGGTGTTCTAGCAATACGCACTCTAATATATTGATAATCGTCATTATTCTCAAAAATCAACTCAATAACATCATTCCAATTTTAAGAGCCTGTAAATGTAAGACATTGAATGTTAAATCATCATTTGAACCCTCGATATATAAATAAGATGGATGATATGCTAATTCTAAACCTGTGTTTTTAAACATTTTTATCTTGTTAATTTGAAGAACTAGCACTTGCAACTAAAGGGGAAGGGGTAACCAAGTGGTTCTGTCAAATAAACAAAAAAATTCTCCTTAACAAAAATCTTTAAAATTTATCAATTTATGCTTTAATGACTGAGCCAACCCAAAGAATTTTCAAGTCTTTCATCTTTTGAAGATATTGTTTAGCGGAAGCTTCGTTAGCATATGTGCCTGTTTGGAAGTAGAACTTACCTTTGTCTTCATTGATTGTGATGTAATCAATGTTAGCAAGTTTGTTTTGCGCAACCTTAGCTTTGGCACTCTCAGCTTCTTTCTTCGTACTATACGTGCCTGACTGTATTCTGTAAGGTTCGTTTTTAGGTGGTGTATTTGTTCCGCCTTTGCCTTGAATCTTGTTAAGAGCCTTCTCGACACGATTTAAGAAGTCCTTCCAAGTTCCTCTGTCCAAGATTCTGTGTGGGCAATACTTACCTGACCAATCTTGATGTTTCTTAACAGAGTTTATTCCTAAGCCATGTCTATTCAATAGATAAGCTGTAAGCTCAACTGCATTATTTTCAGCTTTATCATATCTATCTCCACCACTCTTAGAGTAGCAGATTTCTACACCGATAGATTTCATGTTGCCATTTCCTCTTCCATCACCACAATGCCAAGCTGTTCGATTATCAGGTAATACTTGAATGATTTCCTTATCATCTACAGCATAGTGGAACGAAACTTGATTATTGTTGCTATTGTGATAACGAGCTTCATTTAGGGCAGCCGCGTCATTAGCTGTGTTATGAATTGTGACATATTGAGGTGTCATGCTGTATGGTGCTTTAAGAGAATACTTAGCAGAGCTTGCTAACATTTGTTTAATTTCTAACATATCATATCACCTTCGATTAATTATTTTTTAATACAAAAAGAGGCTGGGACACAAGGATTTTAGCCAATGAAAAACCCGAACTATATCACGAAACGCTCAGCCTGTGTTTCGTAATTGTTCGGGTTTTCTGTTTATATTCATTGCTAATTTAAAAATTATACGTTTTTCATAAAGTGCAAATTAGTTATGTCCCAGCCTCTCTCATTAGTGCTTCCTTGAATGTTTCTTCCATAGTTGCTAAGGCTTTATTAACAAGGTTTTCGAATTTTGTTTAGACACAAACATACCGAGTACTCCGTATTTGCTAACAATCATTTTGTAAACATAAGAAAGCTTTAAGTTTCCTGCTTTACTACCAAACTCTTTTTTGACAAGGTCAACAGCATGTAATAGCCACATAAGTATTAGCTTTTGACGCTTGTTAGAATGGGGAGTAAAGTACATTTTCTACAGCTTTAATAATTTGATATTGCTTAGGAGAACCAAGTTCCACTCGAACTTCATCAATTTTGTCAGGGTAGGCGAGATACTTCACTAGTAATAACATTTTACACATTTTTAATATCATTATATTACTTTTGTTGCATTTCTTCAAAAGAGACTGTTTCTAAAATGTCACAGAAGCGATTGTAGCGCTCTGCTTCAATACCTGAAAACTCTTCATCAACTTCTAGGACAATACGTTGAATAGTTTTAATCATTTCAACTTTCTCATTTTTGACTTCGATAATAAATTCCTCATTCATTAACTTAGATACTTCCATGTTGAATGAAAGACTATCCTCAAGGATAACGAACTCTTGACCTTTTTCATCTTTATCACGAATAGGTTCATCATTTTCATCTTTCTTAGCGTAGTCTTGTAAAAGAATATCTCGCTCAGTAGCGATTAATTGCAACTGTGCTTCTAAGATACCAATGAAGCGAGAACGCATACGAGAGTCCTTTCCTTTTAATGCAAGCTCGTATAGGAAATCTCCGAAAGCTTTTAGTTCATAGTTTTTAAATACTAAAATCATATAAATTTATTCCTTTCCATTCAAAAATAGAGAGGAAATCAACTTGCCCCTCTATCATACATTTTATATAATTATATTGCTTTTACAAACGATTTCAAGAAATCTCTAAAAACTATTTTAAGGCAGTTTATAGGAATTAGATGATGAATGCATAAGCGCCACCTTTAGAACCTACTTGAATCACAGTGAAGATGTTGTCTACCATCAAGATACGAGGTTCAATGACAGTTAATACATCATGGTCAGCCCATGTTGGAATAGTAATTTCAGTTTCAACTTTGCGTCTACTTACAGTAATCTCAGTATCTACTTGAGATACTTTCTTAATATCAATAATAGTGTCAACTTGACTTACAGATTTTGCATTAATTTCAGTGATAATATCACTAGTGTATTTAATGTAAATCTCTGTGTCTGTGTCTGAATCATTATAGCGTTGTACTGTGACAGATACTTCAACAACAGGTTTAGATACGGTAATTTCAGTGTCAACATCATTCTTAATATTAGCTTCAATTTCAACCCAAATATCATTTCTATGTTTCACTTCAACCTCTACTTCAAGTTTTGGTCTTGAAACATAGACTACAGTGTAAAGACTACTATCATCAACAACTCTAGGTGTAATTTCAATTGGTATTTTATCTTTTGCTACATGGATTTCTGTGTCAACAACAGAAGTCCACATTTCATTAATGTCAATTTCTGTATCTACTTGATTTTTGTCATGTGTAGGGACAGTAATTTCTACATTAATTGAAGGTTTTGTTACTGCAATGGTTGTGTCAATAATGCTTGTATCTCTTTTAGCGCATGCAATCTCAGCTAAAGCAAAAGGTCTGTTAACAGCAATTTCAGTATCCAATCGGTTTTCACGAGGTCTTCTAGCACTGATTTCAACTGGGATTTTATTTTCATCACGAATTGCTGAGATAATTTGAGTGGGTACATAAGGCTTGCTTACTGAAATTTCAACTAGGGCTTCAAAATCCAAAGGAACTTCTTTTCTGTGAACATAGATTTCAGTATCAATTTTTTCAAATCTATAAACTGAATCAACAGTGATTTCGGTGTTTTTATCAGAGTTTCTTCTTCTGTAAGCAAAGATTTCAGTTAAGTGTTGGCTTCTCCCTTGAGAGAAAATTCTTGAATCAAAGTATTTAACAACTAATTCAGGAGGGAACATAGTCTCTCTAGTGTAGAACGTTGTTTGACCAAATTCAGTTTCATTGGATAGGCGAACAATAAAACCATTATTAATCTTCTCTAGCGAAACCCAATTTTTAACAATTTCAAGGACGTCAAACTCAATGTATCCTTCTTCTGTATTTACCGTAAACTCATTAGAAATTAAGTCAATAGGGTTAGGTTTATTAAGGTTTGTGATGTTATACTCTTGCCATGCGCTATCTGCATTTAGAATCTCAAGTTTTATATTATTTGGTACTACACCTTTATAATATAATCGTAAGTAGGATTCTTTTAAAACATATGAGTGGTTAATCGAAGATAAATCAAATTGTACGAAAGAGCGCCAAATATCTTCTTGACTACGACCAACAACCATAGATGAATTTTTACCATAGTTGATGGATTGGTAAGCTAATTCTTCTCTTGTGAAAGAGTCTTGAGTAGGATTGAATATATCTGTAACAATTGGTGGTTGTTGAATCTCATAGACTGCCCACATTCTATTGTGAGGTGGTACTTCAATTTCAGCTTCTAAGAAATTGTACCCAATAGGTTGAATTTCTGTGTAGACATCTGAGTTACCACGATACATAACGTTTAGGTAAGTGTCTTTAATATTAGTACCCAAAGCACGAGAGATAAGCTCAGTTTCTATAGGGCTTTCTCCTAATGGTCTAGCTACAATTTCAACATCTTGCTCAGTTTTCCCTACCGCAATAAGCTTATATTTTGCTTTAAAGCTGTTATTAGGTGGTACTTCAATCTCTGTTTCTAAGAAGTTGTGACCAATAGGTTGAATTTCTGTATAAACATCTGAGTTACCGCGATACATAACGTTTAGGTAAGTGTCTTTAGTGCTAAAATCCAAGGCACGAGAGACAAGCTCAGTTTCAGTAAGACTTTCTCTTAGTGGTCTAGCTACAATTTCAACATCTTGTTCAATCTTTCCTACCGCAATAAGCTTGTATTTTGCATTAAAGCTGTTGTTAGGTGGTACTTCAATCTCTGTTAGAACTTCATTGTTAATACCAACCTCTATATACATATCAGAAGAGCCATCAATTGATGATTCTCCTGACTCATTTCTTTGAGAGGAAATTTCTAATTCAAAATTTTTGTCCTCCATATATTCACTTCCTTATCACATTGTATTGTGATTTAGGCTTTGTCTGCCCTCACGATAATATCAAAAGAACCGTTAGCGTCAGGTGTTGCGCCTAATTCAGATTTTAGTCTAACGAAGAATGGCATTTCTTCATCGTTTTGTAGTACACCACCCAATCTTAAATCAGGTTGAGGAATGAAAGGGGAAGAGCTTGTACTAAATTCACAAGTCATACCTGTAGGGAAATTCGCTGTGTTTGCATACAAATGAATATCTTTAACATCATATCCATATTGGTTTTTCAGTACAATCTCATGTTCAAGTGTAGTTTGACCTGCAATGATAATACCAAAATCAAGGTATTGGAGAACTTCACCAATTTCATTAGAAAAGTATTGACCATATATATCTTTGAACATAAGACCTGAATATGTTCCCATGAATTGTGTTGACCAATAATCAGTAGTACCAAAAAAGTCTTGGAACTCTACTTTGAGCGTATTCCAGTCATCAATCTTAATATCTTTACTACCAATTGCTAGTTCGATATTCTGAGGTGATTCACCAAGTTTTGTAAAACTTCCATCAGAAGGGTAGTAGTTACCACCGTTTAATAGAACACGATATTGAACCCGAGTTAAATCATCATCACTTAGAATACCTTTAAGGACATTACCATTAAATTCAATATTAATCTTTGCAGTAGTGTTTATGATATTTAAACTTGCGTCCTTAATAGTTGAAGTATCACGAGGTAAGTAGTCTTCAAAAGAAACTGTTTCAATAATTGATGTGATTGTGTCACGAGGATTATCTATTAAGAACATACCAATATTAATATATTCATCTTTCCATGTGCGCCACTGCTTATCGGTTAAATTGTTTAAGTCTTTATGCGTCATACCATTTTTCATGATTTCTTGCTCAGTAGAGGTATCAGCTACCACAAATTTACTTGATTCCTTATCCCATACATACCATTTGTCAGGTGTGTGTCCTGCGACAAAGTAGCGAGCTTCGTCACGATATGATTGAGAAATGTCATTAACAAACACATCGTCTAAAGACCCATATATACGCTTAGGGTTCATCAATTTGATAAATTGAGGTTTTGGAACTGCTTTCATTTCAAGTACTCTTTGAGCAGTCTCAGGGGCTTCATCCGTCCATGTCACAACCTCAAAGTCACCTTCAAGTTCGTCAATAGGCGACCAATTAGCTTCTAAGATTAAATCAGCTTCAGTTACGGCTTCATCATCTGTATAATAAAGAACCTCTACTTCATCACCAAATTCATCATAGATGTCAAATGGCTCAGTAGTTGTTGACACGATAATATCGTCTGTAGACTCTGTATAAGCCACTACTGTAGGGAGTTCACCAATATAGTCATAAACACTATAAGGGTCAACACCTGTCTCTACAATGATTTGTGAAGCGTCTGAGTCAGTATAGTAAATTGCTTGTGGCTTATCACCAAGTAAATCCTGTACTGTGAAATCCTTTTTATTTAACACTACAGAAGTGAATTGCTTATCTTCAAAATCAGACCACATAGCAACTGATTTATCTCCTGATAGCTCTTTCCATTGAATTTCTGTGATATGGTCAAGATTGTTCATACCATATTTAATGAAGTTTTCTTCTGTTGGTGTAGTTGATTGCCATGAAGTACCATCATGGTATTTGTATTGTGAACCATGTTGTACTAGGTATTTATCTGGAATAGGGGATATTACTCTGTCGTAGATTTCGATATGGTCTAACTCTCCAATAAATGCACTAGCATTAGTATCATGTAGTCCACCTATAAAAAGTGGTCTAACTGCACCATCATATGGTTTAACTGTCACAGCTTGATAAAGAGGAATTGACATGTCATCTATATATACTTTCACATCTGTTAAACTTCTTATTAGTAAAAAATTGTGCCACTTATTATCTTTGAAATTACCTACAGTATCCGTTGTTAAGTAATTGAATTGATTAGGAGCATATGTTTCTCCTAGCTCTAATCTTCCCATATCATTAAATGCTATAGCCAAACCTTTATAGTCTTTATAAGAACCTGAGTTCGATAAAATATAACCATTGGTAAGGATGTTTCCTAATTTAAACTTGAACCTTAAAGAATGCACACCAACAGGCAATAAGTCAGTAAACGAAATTTTTTGACTACCATTAAAACTCATAGCACTTCCTATACCATTCCAACCTGTTACACGAGTAGGGGCATTAACTAACGTGCCTGCATGTCCACCAATTGAATCCATTGCATTTCCGCTCGGTTCATCAAAACCAATAAAGGCTTTACCATATTTACTTAAATTGTCTTTACTATTAGCCATTGTATTGACCTCCAATATTTTTTCATGTTAAAAGGACAACTATTAATAGTTGTCCTCAATCATTGCTGTTTTAAAATCACCACCAATAGGAATAGTAAACATTCTACTTTTTCCTAGAGGTGTTTTGTTATTAGTCACAATCTCATATTCAGTTGTAGTTTTAGTGAAATCAATTGGTGTGCTATCCACTGCGGAATCAATCTCTCTAACTATTCCACCTTGAGCTAACATCATATATTCTGCTGTGTTAGGAATCTCTTTTACACGAGTTGTGTTAGGGGATAAAACAAGGTTTTTACTGTCTGTTGTTTTAACTACTAAACGCTTTTGAGTGAAATCAGAAGGGGAGAGAGTTTTATTGTAGATTTGTAAATCATCAATTTGACCACCAAACCAATTTCTATAGCTCGTGAATTTCATTCCACCAACACTAAGGTTTTGACCTGTATAAGTGGCATTAGTTTCAGATTGTGACGCTCTAGCTGTTGCTACTAGTTCATCATCTATATATAATTTTACAACATCTTCCATTCTTCCTGTCCATGAGAAAAGTATATTATGCCAATTTCCATCACACAAATTAATGCTAGTAGGAGTCGATAGAGAAAAAGAGGATACAAGAGGATTTGCAGATGTATACCAATTTACAGATATAACCCCTGAGTTTAAAACAAAAACATAGCCAAAACTATTAGATGATGATGTTGTATAATTTTCCATAATAGATTGAGAAGTTGTTTTAAAATTTTCTGTTTTTATTTTAAAACTTATTGTCTTTTCTCCGAAAGGAAATATTTTATTATTGAACTCTAATCTATCACTAGTACCATTAAAGCTAATTGCAGAACCTTCACCATTCCAACCTTGAACTCTTGTTGCACCTGTAACTGTACCTGTATATCCATTGCCTAGCTTGTCGATAACATTTCCATTTACTTCATCAAAATCAAACCATGCGACACCATGATGTGCCATTAATTGTTCAGTCGTCGTTGCCATTTTGATCAAACTCTCCTTTGTATCCAAATAAAATATCGCCTATTTGAACATAAGCGTTTTTTTGTTCTGTGTTGATTTCTAATATATTTAATCTATAGTATCTAAAACTTTGTTTATTATTGAATACAAATATTTTCTGCTCGCCTAGTTGCCATTCTGTTTGATTACTAACGGTGTGTAGTGTATTAAAGCTTTTTCCATCATTAGAACCTACAATTTCAAATTTCCTAGGATAGTAACCGATTGTTGATATTAGTCTACCTGTTAGGAATAGTGTATTTACAACTTTAGCTACTCCATAGTCTATTTGTATCCATTCTGAACCAATATTAGCATTATATCCACCATTCGAAATCCAAGCATCAGAACTATCGGTAATCGCTCCGTTAAAAGCTTTCCAAGCAGGATATGGGTCTGAATGTGTTGAACTAGCACTAGCTACAAGAGGGGCCGGAAGAGTATTGCTAGTCATACTTGTTTGGTACTTATAATAAACAGGTACAAAAACACTCTCTCTTATTTCTTTGATATTCAAAGTATTAATTTTACCAATATCATGTGTAAACACCTTGCCACTCACATTAGCAACAGGTGTGTCATTAAAATATCTATGCTTAGTAAAAGGTACATCTAATTGAATCTCTTTTCCTTGCTCAATACCATGTAAAATCATGTTTTTAGGAGAGGTGTCAGGCAGGTGAATTAAAGTGTTATCTGATAGAGAGTAATGGCTATTATCGTTTGTTAAAATAATTCTTTTTGGATTTTCATATCCAAACATCTTTAACAAACCTATACTAACTTCAAAATTTTCCGTAGTCCCTTCTGTTATATAGATTCTATAATATAAGTAGTGGTTTTGTTTTTCAGATAAAATATTAAATTCTTTTTCTTCCCAAGTTGAAGTCCATGTTAAATTTACTTGAGTATCTAAAACAGTCCAATCTGTGCCGTTGTTAGAACCTTCGAAATTCCATGTTTTAGGAGGTGTTTTGGAATCATTTCCATCAAGTTTCCTAGAAGTTACTGAATATCTAGTCACCTTAACCTCTTTGTCTTTAAAATTGTAACCTAAATAATGAGGTGCGTTTGCTCTTGCTGAAACCCAAGCATTAGATGTTAGTGAACTGAAACCACACCAAGATTGATAAATGGCGCTAGTGCTATAAACAGAATCGCTAAATGCTTCTCCACTAGGGGTTGTGTTGCTAGTCATATCAGGGGCAAGGTTTATAATTTCAATCATTTAATCATTCCTTTCTTATTGTATTAAGAAGTCAAAATAAAAACTCAGCTCTATTTAAAACTAATGCTGAGTGGTTTCCTATCTAGTTTGGTTGTGTAAAGACCTTCATCATTTCTAGATACTTCATCCTGTAAAATGTAGCTTTTAATAACTATTGGCTCATTTGGACGTAACTCTTTTTGACCATATTTAATAAAATTCTCTTGTGAACACTTAGGAAATTCAATAATTATGTTATTCCTATTCCCAAATTGTAATTGTCCAATAGCGCTATAGCTACTATATCCATCATTGGAAATTACCGTTAGTCTATATATACGATATTTACTAGAATTTCTAAATTGAATGATACGTGTTTCATTCAATTGCCAATTTGTTTGCCCTGTGATATTTGCTATAACATCAAAAGTGACACCATCATTTGACGCACTTATTGTAAAATCCTTTGGGCAAGCATTAGCTGTATCTCCAAATCTAGAAGTGAGTTTTATTTGATTGCAATTTTTAGGAAAACCGAAATCTAGTTGAATCCAACCTTTAATAGTACCACCTACTGTTGCCCAACAATCACTAGAGTCTTTGTTTGTTCCATTAAAAGCTTTCCATGCCTGAAAAGTAGAACTCCAAATACTACTAGCACTAGCCACTAAAGGAGAAGGTGCAGTATCAGATGTCATTTTTGTTTCGTACCAAGGGTCAATTGATTTTAATGAATATGTTTTATTATTTGAACTGAATAGCATATTTTTGCTATTAGACAAACTTGGTGTAAATGCTGAGTAGACCTGATTGACCGAATAGGTTGAAGTGCTATATTTTTCTTGTAGTATCACGTTTTGAGATTCATCTTTTACTATTGCTTCAATAGCGCTCTGCGCTCTATCTGCACCATTACCACAATAGGGAATAAAATCAATTCTACTTATTTTAACAGACTTATCTAATGATATTTCTATTGTGTCTGCTGAACTACTTAGCCAATAGTTAACACTAGGATAATTAGTAATAATTGACTTATCAGTATCGAAAGGGGAATCAACAAAATAGTAAGTTCCATAGCTGTTTGTTGTGCTTACTGTACCTGTAATATCTGTTCCCTGAATGTAGAAACTATTAGAAGTTAGACTATTCTTTGAAGAAAACTTTATAGGGTATATTTTGCCATTATTATCGTAAAGTCTAACCCCTCCAATAGTGTAGTATGCTCCTGCTTTAGTACACTTGAAAGTTATCTCTCTTACTGCCATTATCTCACCTCAGTTCTAATACTTCTTATATCAAAATATTTCTTAAGATTAATTGTTTGACTGAATACTTTACCAACTTCGACTGTCTGTAAAAGTTCACTTTTATCTGTCATTGATCTAGGCTCTAATTTTTCTACTCTGCGGTCAAATAGTGGATATGGGTTGTCCATTCCTTCTGATAAAAATTGAGCTGAGTTTGGGAGAGTGGAGGATACTGTACTTAATCCTTTTGGTATAACTTCTAAAACTGAATACATGCCCCATTCATCGAAACTTAGGTTATCTGTTGCACCATTAACTTGAGAGATATTTAACCTATAAATTAAATATGCATTATCATTACCTAAAATCGTGAATTCTTTTATATAGTCAGTTTTTGACCACTCAACATTCGTTTTGGTATCTAAAATATCCCATGTAGAACCATCATTACTTCCTTCGAATTTCCAACTCTTGGGATTCCTTTTTAGAACCGTAGAATTATCTATTAACCCAATAAGTTTATATTTTTTTACTATTTGAGGTTTAGTAAATTCATAAAAAACCCATCCTATTAATACACTGCCAACTGAAGCCCAATTGTCTGCACTTATTCCTGTCAATCTATCGAATAGTTTATAGGCTTGTCGAGATGTGCTATGTTCTGTACTAGCTTTCGCTATACCACTAGGGGTAGTATTGGAAGTCATTACAGGAACTAAATTATCAGAAAATATATAATGGTTTTGTGGTAAGTACTTCTTGTATTCACCATCATGTAAAATAAATGTTTTATCTATAGAAACTTTTGATAAATCTTCTTTAAAAATAGCCATTTCATAAACTGTGATATTTGAATACCATCCATCAACAACATTAGACTGTCTGCCTAGAAACATTCCGTAGGAAGGAGTAACATAATTATCTTCAAATAATCTACCTCCTGTTACAACAGGAGTATTTAGATTGTCAATGAATATTTTTGTAGCATTATTTTCAACTTTTCCTGAGTCAGTGATAAGAATATCAAATACTTTCTCAGATGTGGTTGGTGTAGTATAAATACTAGTAAGATGCTGTCCTTTGTTGGATTGAGATGAATAATTAAAAGAATTATCAGCGACAGCAACAGAAAATCTGAATCCATTACTTGTAACTCCTGCATTGCCACTACAATCTAGAATAGGATTAGTATTTGCGGTTACTACAGAATTAACTTTTAATTTTAAATAGATACTTCTTTTTCCACCAATTGGAATATTATTAGGAAAAGACACAAAAGCACCTGTACCATTTAAAGTTAGAGAACCATCGCTATTCCAAACTCCATTTGTAATAGTACCATTAACTGTACCTTTGCTATCATGTAAAACTGTACCACTACCTTCATCGAATTTATACCAATTAGTAGCATACTTTTTTGCATATTCTGACTTAATTAATTCTTGAATATTGCTTATTTAATTTCACCTCATTTCTTTAATTAAAACTTATACTCAAAGGTTTTCTATCAAGTTTTGTTGTCCATAAACCATCTGTATTTTCTGAAACTTCATCCTGTAAAATATAGTTTTTATTATTAATTACCACATTAATTGGTAAACCATCATATACATTAGTTCCATATTTAATGAAATTATTTAAACTACTACTATGTATTTCGTTAATGAAACCTAAATTACAAAACTCAAGTTTCGCTATCATTACATAAGAACCACCATTAACTGTAAAAACTTTCAATCTATAATATCTATAGCTATATTGGGACTTAAGTGTAAATAATCTAGTTTCATTAGCTTTCCAATCTGTTTCATTGAATATTCTACTAATGTCGAAATAATTAATACCATCATCAGAGCCTTGCATTACAAAAGTTTTTGGTGAGCATGTTGTATAGTTAATGTCGTTAGTATATGCTCTTGAAGTTATTTTGAAAGAATTTACTTTTGTTTTCACACCAATGTCTAATTGTAACCAACCATTAGTGGTATTTAATAAACTTGCCCAAATATCACCACTGTCATTTGTACTATTAGAGTTATTAAAAGCCTTCCAAGCAAGATTACTTGTATTAGCAACACTACTAGCACTAGCAACCAACGGAGAAGGTGCAGTGTTGGAGGTCATTTTTATGTAATATAAAGTGTCTTTTAAATTTAATGAGTATGTTTTATTATTCGATTGAAGCATATAAAACTCTTTTTTAACACCACTAACAAACATCTCATTAAATTGTATATATGCATGATTTGGATATAACCTATATGTCCCTGATTCTAAGTTTCCATAGTATTTATACCAAGTAGGTGTATTTGTAGTTCGAACATTTGAACTTATAATTTCGAATTCTTGAGTAGTTTTATTCTGTTTTCTTAATGTGGTTGGCGCTCCTGAACCCCCTCCTGAATCACTATAATACCCACCAGTGAACCACACATCAGCACTTAAATAATTATCAGGTATTGTAAATTCTAAATAATGATAGTTGTACCTAAGTAAAACAATACCATACTGACCTTCTGGTGCTAAATTATCGTTGAATAAACCACTTGGATACCAATATGAAGTATTGTAAGCTTGTACTTTTAGTTTTTCAGATGTAATCTCCTCTCCTATAAAGTTAGTAGGTAAATTTTTTCTAGGCATTTATTTCACCACAGCTCTCACTTTTTTTATATCAAAATATTTCTTTAAATCAATTGTTTTACTAAATACTTTCACATTTCCACTAGCACCTAAAATCTCACTTTTATTGGTCATTTCCATAGACTCTAGTGTTGTTAATGTGCGGTCAAATAAGGGAGATAGGTTGTCCATTCCCTTTTCTATAAATTCTGTAGAGTTTGGTAGCGTAGAGGAAACTGTAGACCAATAATATGGGATAGATGGTATTTCTTCAATATACTCATACATTTTCAACTCATAGAAAGAGGTGCTTTCGAAATTTTGAGTTTTTGAAAAATTAATTCTATACCTCTCATAATAGTTAGCGGAAGTTATTGTATAAATTTTCTCTCCACCTTCATTCCAACTTTGACCTGTTTGAGAGTCCAATGTTGTCCAATTTACACCATCACTTGAGCCTTCAAACTTCCATGCAGAAAGACCATAGTATTTAGCGCAGATTATACCATATTTAACTATCTTTACTTCTTTCATAAAATTGTATCCAATAATTGCATCCTGCTGTCTATAGCTCATAGGATATGCAGAAGAGTAATTTCCATCAAAAAGGCGAAAAGCACTTTCAGGATTTTTATTTGAAAATGCTTCACCAGTTGGGCTAGTATTGGAAGTCATAGCAGGAATAATTGTATTTTTACTAACGCTAGGAGGGACAGAAGGGATATATCCATTATATTTCTTATACTTACTATCATGTAAAATAAGAGTTTTATCGGTTTCCCATTTATATAACCCTTTTTTAAGAATTCGCTCATAATCACTAATAGAACCAATAGTGTTTCCACCTTTATCCCAATCTGACTGACTTGTGGAATATCCACTTGTGAAATAGCCCATTGAATCGTAAACAGAGATAGTTGAAGAGTTTTTTCTTAGAAAACTTGTTGTGCTTGTTAGTTTGACACAATTTCTTATTGTCATAGAGGTAGCGGAAGAAAAAACAGAATATGAATTGTTTGGGGTATATTCAAATAGAACATTATAAAAATTCCAACTCCAATTAAATCCCATTAAATTATGACTAGTTAAATCTGTTAGAATATTATATCGACATTTTGTGATGTTTAATGTGAAATTAGCGTGCCCTCCAACAGTGTTAATATACATTCCTGTTTTCTGTAGTATCTCTGTTTTTTTTCCTAGTCCAACAAAAGTTAGACTTCCACTCACAAATTGACCAAATATATTATTGCTAGTAATTTCATACGTGCCTTTTTTGAGATAAACAGTATAATCTCCATTATTTTTAATTGCTATATTATTACAGAAATATTCTAATGTTTTATATGGATTGCTCGAACTTCCATTTCCTTGAGAGTCATTTCCTTTTAAAGCATCAATATAGATGTCTATTGTCATTTATTTCACCTCTAATATCAATCTTCACCCAATCATTACGAGTAATCTTCTTTCTATGAAGACTTCCTGTATCTGACCATGTATCATTCATTGTCATGCAAGAGAAATCTTCTCTTCAAACAGCATGTCAACAGCTGGAGGCAGTCGAGCAGGCTAATACACAGCTCCTACCAAAGAAAGCGGCACTTCAAAAAGCGCATCCAACTCTTAGGGGAGGTATCTATAGTATATGCACTTCTCACTCTATACCTATAAATTTTTGCTTTGCTTCTGAAATAGAATCCTAAAAATCCTACTTTTGTTTTTGCATTATAATACCCTGAATCTGAGTTATCAAAGGCTCTCCAAGCAGGGTAGCTTGAGCTAAACTCATTGAGAACAAAAGCAAAACCTTGTGGAGAATATGTATTCGATGTTAAAGTAGGGGGGTATAGAGCTACCATCAGCAATTTTTCTATGTTCAACAAAATTATTTTTCTCAAAATCGCTTTTTGCAATAAAAAATTCATCTGTTACAAACCCTGCAAATAAATCAATTCTCACTTGAATATACTGCTTAGTTTCAGATTGGATAGCTCCATCTTCCGCAATAGCAATCCAGTCAGACCAATCGCTACCGTTGTCTGACACTCTTGTTAATACTGCGAATGAGCTTCCACCGTTCACTTTGTTTTCTGCAAATAATTTTTCAAAATCCTGAAAAATTTCTCCTAAATCAATTACATCAGAAGTCCAAGAGCCTTGCTCAACATAAATAGGTCTTCCTTGACCATCAACATCAACTAGCTCTTTTATTGATTTTTGTTTTATCATGAGTTCCTGAAACACCAATGGATAGACCTATTTCTTTCTTCTCTGTATTACCACTTATAAGAGCCATATGAGTATTTTCCTATCTTAGTGAGTTATTTTATTGTCCAATTAATCTGACCTGTTCTATTTGCTTCTAAAGGGGCATAGAAGCGTTCTATTTCAATCCCTCTTGATTTGAATACTAAATGACCATTCATTGATTTATTGGAAGTTAACTTGAGCTCAATAAAAGGACTTTCATTTTCTAAAGGAAGTGAAACAACAGATTGAAAGAAAAATTGAGTATCATCTTTCTTGTAAGTTGTTTTATAGCCAAAATTAATTGACTTAATATTTGATTTCTGAATACCTTGAACGTTATTGTAGTCAGCGTAGGCTTCTTTATATGTTATAAGGTCTTTGTCCTCGAAGTTTGTTGTTAAATGATAAACCTCTGAATTTTCATCAATGTATTCAATTTCAATTCTTCTACCGTTTAGGTTGAAAGAACCATCACACATTTCAAAAAACAGTTTCATTCCTTGACCAAACAAACCAAAACGAATGACCTGATTTTTCTGAATTAAATAAAAATCGTTTTTCTTATGCGTAAGTAGGTCATACTCTGCATAATTTTTACCGTTTGCATAATCAGCGTTCCAGTTAAATGGAATACCGATTGCTTGATTGCTTCTTGCGTTTGCGAACATTTTATCAATCTCCTTCATTGCATTGAAGTATTTTTCTTTTATAAATTACATAAAAATAGGGTAGGGGAGAAAGACCCTTACCCTATAAAATCAATGTTTTATTTCTTAAATATCATTATCTTACTTTTACACATAACGGTATGAAACACGTTGCATTAACAGGTTTTTACCTGCTGACGCTGTGATAGGTACATCTGCGTACACAGAAATCTTAACAAAGTTACCGCCTGCTAGGTGAGCATTTGTTCCGTTAACATCAGTGTTGTTAGCAAAACCTAATATCTCTTTAGCATTAGGTGTTTTTTCAATTTTGATAGCTACATATTCTACAGTACCATCAAATACAGGATTTCCTTCAACAGTTACCCATGATGAAGGCTCTGTGCCATCTGTTTCTCCTGCTTTTGTTACTTTGTAAATAAAGTCATTTGCTTTGGTTGGTTGAACGTAAGTATCTAATGTTAATGTTTTTTTAGCAGACCAAACTTGAGCAGTAGAAGCGTTCACGTTTGTAGTAGTACCTGTTGTACCTAAATCTTTCGTACCACTAGGGTTAGGTGTTCCTACGCCACCTTTACCAACAGGAACGAATGCATTTGCTCCTGTTTCTCCTAAACTATCTACACGAACTTTGAACCAGTTGTCTTTAACGGCTTCAACGATATTACCTGTTGAAGTACCATCTCCACCTTTGCGGTCACGAGTTGTGAAAACTACTTCTTCCATTTTAGAGCAATCTTCTGTTTCTCCACGATTATTCCAAATGTAGAAGACCTTAGTTGCTGACGCAGAGTCAGCGTCAACAGTACCGTAGTTTACTGTGCTTTTTACTTCGTTTGCCTTTGCGTTTGTTCCTTCGTACCATGATACTCTAGGTGCTAATGCCATAATTAAATTCCTTCTTCCTAGTTAATTTTAATCTTTATATTTACTGTCAGGTTGTATGTGTCATTATCAAAAGTAGTCACATTCAACCTGAAAATATCATTTTTGTTAACTTTTGATTTTGTTAACTTGTGTAGTCTACTATCTTTGTGATTTCCTGCTTTGATGTTTACAGGGCTATTGATAATAGTAGACCAATTGACGAAATCTTTAGAAATTTCGACGTCTATTACTGTATCAACAGTTCCTTTTTTTGAGACAAATGCTTCAATATCTAAGATTTCTCCATTATGAGGGAATACTACATGAGGGTCTTGAACACCTTGTAGAACTTCTTGAGGACAAATGAAAACAATAGTTCTGTAATCTGTTTCAGAACTAATGCCTTCCATTTTAACATAATGTTCTTTTGACATAAGACCATCATATTTTTCTGTAGCATTTGGAACGTTACCGCCTAAAGAATCTATCGGGATCCAATCCTTACCATTCCAACGATAACGAATACCTGTGTCATAAACTTGAACAGTCCAACCAACATGTGGGTTAGGATACTTCTTCGCTATATCAGCCTGTGTTTGTACAAAAGGTTGATAGATTAATACAGTAGTTTCATAGGCATCTTTGATAAGCTCAATGTGTTGTAGAGCTTTATCATTTGTTTCAAGAACAATATCAGTAGCTTCTTTTGTTAGGTTTGTAGCGACAATCATATTATCTAAAACTTCTTCAAAATTAGCAGTTTGACCGATTAACTCCTGAACCTGAGTTTTAGCTTCCTCAATGATTTTAAATAGTGTTTCTGTGCTATCTGTGCCATCGTAGTGAATAATCCTATTGGAAGGGTACAGAATAACGCCTCTACCTTTATACATGATAGAAATTGTTTCAGCTTCTCTATCAGCATTAAAGTAGATGAAACCATTTGTATAGTCACAATAAAACTCATTTTTTCCTAGACTGCTCTTAATAAACTTTTCATAGTTTACTTCAAACATGTTTGCAATCCTTACTCGATATAGTTCATCAGGAATCTCTAATAGAGCCACACGTTGATTAACTACACGAGTAATGTCTAATCTATCAACAAATGGGTCGCTAGGTGTTCCTTTACGCCAAACTATATGAATAGGATTATTAAATTCTAAATAATTTATTGGTTGTTTTGTTACTGCCAAATTCTCACCTTCTTTATGAACCTATTGTTACAGTAGAACTAGCTCCACCATTAATCTTAGAACTAGTTCCTGCATGTGTAGTAACAGTAGAGTTGTCAGTAGCAACAGACTTACCATTAATAAATACATTGTTACTATTGCCAACTGTTACTGAGCCTTGAGCATTAGTGTGAGAACCACTAACATATACGCCACCGCTAGGTAGCGAATATGAGTCATTCTCTGTGGTTTTGTCACCTTGGACAATTGGAGCTTTACCTTCAATCGTTACGTTTGATACTGTCGATACTGCTTTCCCCTTTACTGTTGCAGATGTTGGATATTGAACCCAATCATTGATAGGGTAGGTTGGTACATAATCACCCCATTGGTCATAATATCCTCCACCTGTGTCTACTTGCTCAAGCACCTTATAAATAATATGGTTAGATGCAGTAGTATCAGATATTGTTGCGTCTTTGAGTGCTATCTTTGCCATATAGAATCCTCCTAGTTTAAGCTAATCTTAGTTCCTTTAACTTCTACGCCACTTGCTGAAATTTTGATGTAGTTATTAGTGTCAAAACGAATCATCAGATTATCCTTTTCAAGAGAAATCCATGAATATTGACCAAATTGCATTTTAGCATCTTGCCCTTTAACAACTCTGAAAAACTCATACAGGTCAGTCTTAGCAACGAATTTTTTATCAGAGTGGAATCGAACTCCACCTTTAGACTCGAAGTAAACTGCTTGTCCTGCATCATCTGTATCTGACTCATTGAAGTAGAACTTAGTCATAACTCCATTAGGTGCGTCATACTCAATAGCAAACTTTTTATTGTCCTTATAGACTTTTGCTTGCTCAGAACCACTACCATATCCTCTGCCATTTCCTGAACCGAAAATCATAACAGGGAAGGAAGTATCGCCTGTACCTTCGTAAGTGAACTCTAACTTTGTTTTTTCACTACCTGAGAAGAAAGTATTAAATCTCATGAAGTTTTTAGCAATATGGATAATATCTTGTTTTGTATTTCCTTTTCCAAGTGTTTTCAGACTATTAACTGTTAAGTCAGAGATGTATGAGCCATCAATATCCTCAATCATTTTATCATCATCACCCATGATATATAGCTTTTTAGCAAATAGTGAGCCATCAGTATCAACCCAAAATCTATCTTCGCCACTTTTTGTTTTAATTCTTATAGCGTCATTGGCATTTAAGAATATATCAGCGTTTTCGCCATAGATTGAAATACCTTTTTCATGGTCAAAAACAATTCTCTCACCTAAGTCACCATCAACAATTTTTAAGTTGTGAGTAGTAATGTCTTTTGCATAAAGTCTTCCATCCAAACCAACCCAAAACTTTCTATCTCCATCGACTTCGATTTTAATAGCGTCATTGGCATTTAGATAGATTACAGCACCGTTGTTATCACCGGAAATTGTGATTCCATCATACCAATCAAAGGTGATTTTCTCGTTCATGTGAGCGTCTACAATGCGTAGGTTCTTTGTTACAAGACCTTCTGCAAACAATGTACCATCTTCCCACATAGGGTCGCCTAGAGTGGCAAATAGCTTACTAACCCATCTTCCTTTTTCCCATTTTTGAAGGGCAAGACCATTTGTAGCATTTAGGTAAGCTCTGTATCTACCATCATTACGAACAGCAATAAAGCCAAAGTCATTCATAATTAGGTTGTTGTAGTATTTACCCATATTAATACCTGAGTAGAAGATTGAGTCTTCAATTGCTTGCTTTAGCTTTTGTGATTGGTCGTGGTATTCCCTAGACACCTGAATGAAATAACCTCTATCAGTAACTTCACTTGTTTTTTCCATAAGAGGATGTTGTTGGTCTATATCCAATGACTTATCTCTATCTATACCTTTTTCTGTGATAGGGATGAATTGAATGAGGTAGTCTACAAGCGCTGTATAAGCGTTTATAAGGGGGTGTGTATCAAATCTCTCGATATTTGACTCAATTGTTGGGAAACTGCCTTTAAGGGCATCCCACTGTCCGTTAATGTCTGTTAGATTGTCTCTATCACTCTTGTTGTATTTCTCAGCGTGAGTGAGAAGGGCTTTGTAGTCAGCATGTATGCGGTGTAAATCTGTAACAATTTGTAGCTTTTCTAAAGTTGTTAATTTTCCATCAGCAACGATTTTGTCTAATTTAGCTATGTTAAAGATATTATTCTCTGCATCTAGAATAAGGTCGCCAATATCATTGACTATCTTAATTCCTTCTGCAACCATATGTTTTGTATAAAGTGTGCCATCAGTATTAGCCCACATGACTTTTTGCCAATCATTATCTTTCCATCTTGAAATTGCAAAACCAACACAGTCAGTTACTTCAACTTTCGTGACAGTATTCCATGATTTAAGACCGAAACATTCGCCTTCTTCTTGACGGATTATATTATCAAATTCATCTCTTAGGTTATCTGAAACAAGACCTAGCCACATAACTTCTTTACCGTCTGCATTGTAGATAGTAGTTCGTGAGCCTTGAGTTTTCCATGCTCCTAATTCATCTTCGATATACAGGTTAACACCTGAGATAAGTTTACCGAAAATGTATTCTCCCCAAATACCATCTTTTGAGATAGCGTGTTTCCATGTGTTACCTCGGTCATTTGTAATAGCCAAGAAACCATTTTGTATAACTAGCCAACTATCAGGGTCTTCAAGTGACTTTACGATAATACCACGCTCTGAAATAGTAATTTGTTGGTCATAACCTGCTAGTACAGCATTCTTTAGTGAATCCCACTTACTATTAATAAGGTCATTGATTTTACCGTTGTTTTCTTTTGATAGATTCCAACCATCTTTGTCCATTGAAACAATAGTAGAAGTGAGGTCTGCTTTGTTAAGCAAGTCCATCAGTAATTCACTACCATCTTTGAGGTCTTTCTCATTAGCAATAGTCAATGTGATTTCAAAATTCTCAAAGTCATAGTTAATCTCAATGATTTTTGCTAGGATATTAACTTTGAGCCTATCGTATCGTATTCTGATACTGTCACCTAAGCCTAGTTTGTCCCAATCATTTTGACATTCTATAATAGATAGGAAGTCAATAAGACTTACAGTTAGCTTGATTTTTGGCTCTTGGTTTTGCTTGAATACAGTCTTAGCTTCTTTCATTAAAGCTTCAGGGTGGGTGATAGAGTCATTTGTGTATTCTTGGACAATGATGAATTCTTGTAACTCAGCCCATTCTTCATTAGTGAAGTTAGCAGATGGTTTAAGCTTATCTAAGTGAGCTTGTTTTTCTCGCTCTGCGTCTTCTACATCAAATCTAGCGTTGTCAACAACTGTCTTTTGATTAGATTCTTCAATCTCTTTTGCTCTAAGTTTCTCAATTATCTCAGCATGTTTTTCTGTGCCATCTTTTGTACCTCTGTCATTGTATCCATCAGTACCCCAAAGGCTTTTATCAGTCTGAAAGTCAGCTAAAAGAACATCTCTTTCATCTTCTAATAGCATTCTCTCTACTGTGATTGTTGAAAGTCTATCAGACTCGATTGTAAGGATATCTTGTAGTGCCTCTATTTTCTTAGAGATGATTTCAAAGTCGCTGTCTAAGCTTTTAATTAAGTCCTCATACTTTGTTAGAGCAACACATAAGTTATCACTCATGTAGTCTGAGCTTTTAATTACTTTTTCTAATTCTTTATCATATTCAAATGGGTACATATAAAAAGAGAAGTCCTGAATATAGTCTTCTCCTAGTGGGTTTATTTTTCTGAAAGTTAATCCTTCTGAACCAAAGGCTCTTAGGCGTGTAACCGTTGAGCTACTATCAACTGATAAGTCAAAGCTTTCTAAGTATTTTCCATCTCGAATATAAAATCCTTTGTTTAGTCCTACATTCTCAGCTCTGTGAAACTCGATTTTTAAGTCCTCAGTGTTCCACTTAATGACAGCATTCCACTTAGTAGCAATGTCATACATGACTTCTAAAATAGACATAGAGCTTACGGTATACTTTCTTTCTGCTGTTTCAGAAGTAGTGAAGTAGCTGTCAACATAACCAATCGTCCAACGCTTAATAGGGACTTCTAACAAGCTACCGTAAACATCTTCAAGTACACCATCTGCAACATCTTTTAAGTTACCAATTTTTTCGTATTCTCGAATGTTTTTGTCACCTAATTGAACACCTAGCGAATATGCTCTGTATTCAATATAATCTTCATCACCATAAGTTTTGTTAGATTCATTGAAAAGAAAATACTCAGTTGTGTTGCCAACAACATATTTAAAAATATATCTGTGCTTAATACGCTCGATATTTGGATTGTCCATAGGAACTTCATCTTTAATAATGATTGTTGGAATCTTGAATGATAGCTCATTAACTGTACTTAACTTTGTGTAGTATTGTACATCATAGGCTTCATTAATTTTTGCTATAGTGTCTTTGTTTGGTTTACATAGAAAAAGACTTTTCTTAGGTAGTTTTAGGTTATAATCAATTTCACCTATCTTCACTGTCATTCCTCCTGATTATTCTTGTAGTAGTATTGCTTTGTGTCTAAAATCAAGGTCAAAATCACCCTCAGATGTGATATAGTTGCTTCCTCGAATTAGCTCAAGGTATTCATCATTGTGTGAATCATACCTGTAAACACCGTTAACTTGATTGCTTGATACAATCTCTTCATTCTCACAATCAATGTAAACTTCTTCATTGTTATTAAGGTCTTTGAACTCAACTCTCTGACCTGTGGTAAAGTTAATGATTGCAATATCACCTTTACCGTTTTTCTTTCTCATCCAAATTTTAGGTTTAATAGGGAAGTCACCTGTGTTCTCAATAAATCCATATGGCTTTAATTCAATTTCTAAGGATTGTAGATAAGGTTTTATAGCTTCATTATCTGCAACCATGACTATCTGAAATTGGATATATAATCCTGTCAAAACATATTCATCTAAGAGGTCATAAGAAGTTATAAACAATCTCTTCCAATCAGTCCAATCAACCTGATTATAGGAAACTCTAAAATTGTATTCTACTGTTTGGTTGTGAATGTTGATTAATGTTTCTTTGATGTTTGCAATATATCTATCTAAGTTATTTGAGATAAAGAAGGTAGGGGAAGTATAGACCCCTCTAGGAACGCTTAATCTTGACCAAGTAGTCATAATATCACTCAACCTTACCGAATGGTCTAAATTCAGAGGAAATCCCTACTTGCTTCCACTTAACTGTTGCTTCTTTTCGCCATACTACAGAGCCATCAACTACTGTACTACTAGGTAAAACGCTTGACCAAATAGGCTCTGATGTTCCTGTGATACCTGCTGTCTCACAGATGTAGTAATACAATTTACTGCCGTTTACTGCAAATATAACATCGTTTACTTGGTAGTTATAGTTAGGAAACCACTTGTTACCATTAGCGTCATAAAATTCAACACCTTCACCAACAAGGAAAGTAGGGGAATGTACCATACTTTTTCCTGCTGTCACACAGCGATAAATATTACCATTGTCAGGCTTTGCTTTAATTTCTTGACCTACAGTGTAGTTTACTTTTGGTTTCCAAGAAGGGGCATTTAATCCTTCACGAATGTTGACCCAACCAACATATCCACCAATAACAGGATTTTTATTCCAAATAATTTTTCCACCCTCTATTACTTGACCTGTAGGTAAGTCCTCAGGTTTTTCAATTGCTTCTGTTAAGTATTTTTCAATTGTTGAAAAGTTTTTGCCATATCCAACAATAGTTTCTTTTATATCATCATTATCAAAAGTGTTATTAGTAACAATATCTAGTTCTAATCCACCGTTAGATTTTTCCATTAAGTTATTCCTCCCCAATTACTAGTAGTTGCATAGACATTTCCCCATGTTGATACGGTAGTGTCTATTGTTAAACCATTAGATGTATTTTGCATGTTTATCTTTTCTCCTAAAGAAAAGCTTTCATCATCTAATAGAACATTTGAACCAACGTTAGTCTCACGAAGCTCAATGTTTTCTTTTGTTTGTTCGAATGAGTAGCTGTATGGGGAATCACATCTAATATTTAATTCGATATATCCCTCATTTAAACCATTGTGGAATAGTTGACTATCACCCTCGAACATTGCATAAAACACTCTATTTGGGTTAGAGTCAAACACCAATGGCTTATAATGTGGTTGGAAGAACCAACGAGCTAATTTCCTTAGCGTGTCCTTGTTTTCCCAATCTGCAATAGCAAAAGACAAACTAAAAGAGAGTGGCTCATGTTCCACTCTCTGAAAGTAAGGTTTTTCACGATTTGCTATTTTTTTCTCAATGATTTGTCTGTTAGGGAGGAAGTTTTCTTCGAATAGACCATCGTTACTCCATGCTATGAAAACTCCCATATCCTCAGACGAAATACCATCATACATAAACTGTATTGATTGTTTCATTTATCGTTTTCCTTTCTCTCTTAGTAGTCTGTTTTGAATTTGTTTTGCAAGGTAGTCAATATCATTTTTAGTTCCATTGAACTTATCAATATTAATATTCACAACAGTTGATTTCTCTGTTTCTGTTGGTGTGCTAACTGAATTTACTTTTGGTGAGGCAGGGAGAGCGATTACACCATTGATAGTTCGCATTACATTATCCATAATAGAAGAAATGCGTAACATGCGTTCTGTGTCAAGAGGGTTGCTCACCAGTTCATTTTGGTGAAGTAGTGCTAATCTTCCACCTTTACCATCTGTACCACCTGTAGAACCAAATCCTGTAGTCATACCACCAGTATCTGCACCAACAAAGTCATTGGAAGCATTGCGTCTTAAGTTATCAGCATAATTGATTAACTTGTTTTTAAGGTCGTCAAAGCTAACAACAGTTGAGTTATCCAACATGTATTGCCCAAGCTCTGCCTGTTGTTTACCTGATAACTTGCTAAGTGATTGTTCGTAGGAAACGGTAGGGGAGATAAGAGAAGTATGCATCCTTCCTGAATCAGCAATTTTTGTAGCTGTCCCATTAAGGGCATCTTTTTTGGCTTTGGTGTTAGCTAAAGGCATTAGATATTCTTTCATGTATTTTGCAAGCATAACTTGCTTATCTCCATGAGTCATAACTTTCCCTTTGCTTGCTGTTTGACCAAACTCCTTGATGTAATCTAAATACTCTTGTGTCATGAAGCCACTAGCATCAGAGTTATTTTGGAAGTAGCTACCGAGTTCACTGATTTGACTACTTGACATTGAATCAAAAATAGAGCCTAGTGATTGGTTAGCGTTGTATTTAGAACCTTCTGCTCTACCTTCTTTAGCAAGTTTATCAGCTTTGTCTTTGATGTTTTTAATTCTAACTGCATCTTTTTTAGGGTCAAGAGAGCCTGCGATTTTTTCATTCATGAACTTAGCTAAAATAACTTTCATATCAGCTTCGGTAAGTGGGTCTGTTTTACCTGCATTTTCAACTGTTTGGTTAGCATCAGTAGAGAAGTCATGTTCGCCTGTTACATTTTTTGCTAAGTTTTGAACCTTTTCAATTTCTTCCTCAACCTTTTCTATTTCCTTTAAGAGTCTTTCCATTTCGTTGATTACATTCTCACGAATGGAAGTACCTACAGCTTCCCATGTACCATCGAATCTATCTTCAAGGTCAGGTAAACTAGCTTTAAGTTCACCAATGTATTTATTATATAGTTCTTGAACTTTTCCGTAATGACCTTGTGCCATTTCTTCTCTAAGTTCATTAAACTTAGCTTCATCGTTAAGTAAGTCTTCATAATGTTTTTCCCAATATTTTTTCTGCTTATTGAGAGAGTCTAAAACTTCCTTAGAATATTCATCCTCTTTATCTTTTAGGTCTTCAATATGCTCAGTTTTATCGTCAAGCATATCATCAAGCTGTTGCTCACGAAGGCCTTTCTCGTATTGATATTTTTCTTCATTAATCTGTTTTTCAATCTCTGCAATTTGTTTTTGAAGTTCTTCTTTCTCTTTAATACCTTCATAAGTATTTACGTTAGAAAGAAGATTTAATTTGTTTTGTAGCTCTTGTTTTTGAGTGTTAAGTTCATCTAATTTATTGCCATAAGTTCTATCTCTATCAGCATCTTGAATCTCTCTACGTTTAGCATCAATGATTTTAGTATAAGCTTCAAGCTCTTTGTCATACTGTTTCATCACTTTTTCGTGACGCTCTTCCTCAGCTTCAATTAACTTATCAATAGCACTAAGTTGAATGTCCTTAGCTTCTCTATAAGCGTCTTTTAAGGCATTTATAATATCTTCTGCAAGTTTATTACGCATTTCTTCAACTTTATCATCAACTGCTTTTGCAAAGTTATCAATAGCATCTTGAGTGTCTTTAACAGCATTTTGGACATCAAGGTATGATAAAGCAAGTTCTTCAAGTTGCTCTTCAAGGTCTTGAAGCTTTTGTGAGCCTAAGTCCAAGCCTTGCATTTCTGCCTTCATGTCTATTTCTTTTTGCGCAATCTCTATAAGTTTCTTTTGATAAAGCTCCATATCAGATTCAAGAGTTTTTAAGTAGTCTCCTGAGCCTTCATCAAGCAATCCTCTTAATGACTGATTGTAGCTAAGTTCGAAGTCAATATCATCTATTTTAATATCATGAGAGGTAGCGACAGCTTGAACCTTTTCATAATTTAATTGATGGAAAGCCTCATTAAGTTCAACAAGTTCTTTTTTTAGTTCACCTGCTCTAGAAGTAAGTTCCTCATACATTTCAATTGTAAGATTCCCTTTGCTTAGCATTTGGTTTATATAGTCAATTTCTTGTTTAGCAGTAGTTAATTGGCTTTTACGAGTGTTAGCCATAATTTCAAGAGTTTTTCTGTATCGTTCACTTGTGTTATCAAGCGATTGAATCTTAACTTCTTCCCATTCAAGTACCTTTTGGTGCTTTTCCATATGATAATCGAATTTAGAAAGTTTGCTTGATATTATTTCATTGTAGTAAGCTTTGATTTGATTTTGAGATTGTAACATTACCTGTTGTAGCTCGTATCTTCTATCAAGCAATTGGTCTTGTTGGTTTAAATCTAGACCTCCTGCATCATACATTTTTTGGATATATGCATATTCAGCTTGGTAGCTTTTCAACTTACGTTGTTCGGCAGTATATTGTTTATTAACGCTATCTTCATACGCTTTTGAGTATTCAAGCATATTTTTTTGAAGTTCTGCTTGTTTTGCAATAGCATTGTCTTCCATATCTCTATTACGTTTATAAGCATCCATTTGTGACTTGATAGTGTTGAAGTTATTTTCTGATATTTTATCATTATTAGCCATGATAGCTTGTATCATAGATTGTGATTCAGAATGCACTCTTGCATAATCATCATCGCCTGAGCCACTACCTGCTGTAGCTCCTGAACCTGCATAAGTGTTATAAGCGTTGTTTGCATAATTAACTCTGTTGTTGTGCCCTTTGCTACCTGCTTTTTCTCCACTACGCTCATAAAGAGTATTGAAGTTTGAAGCATGTTCTGTCGCAGTTAGTGTTCTGTTTAATGAATGTAGAGCTTGTTTTTCTTTGCCTTGAAGCTCTTTCCACATGAAATCAAGCTGTGTTCCTAAATCGTTTGCACTAGTTCCTTTGCTCTTTGCGAAAGAGTTTAGTTCTGATAGTCTACTACCTCGCCACTGTGCAATACCAAAGGCGCTACCTTGAGCGTTTTTACCTGCTGTAGAGCTAAAGCTAGATTCTTGTTGAATATTCCCCATAATCCCTGCAACAGCACTATCGCTAAGTCCTTTAGATTTAAAGAAGTTCCAAACTGTGGCTTGAGTTGAATTTCCATTTGCCTTAGAACTACCACCTGAGGTTACACCTTGTCTAGCGCTAGCAATATATGAACTAGGATTGATAGTTTGGTTACTAGAATTTCTAATTTCATAATGAAGGTGAGAACCATCTCCACCACTACCACTTCTAACAGTTCCAGTGTTACCAATTGTACCTAGTTTAGTTCCAGCTGTAATCTGTTGACCTTTAACAACAGATACATCATTCATGTGAGCATAGTAGTGTTTATTGTTGTTAGCATCTTGAATAATAACTAAATTACCATATGACTTATCTTCACCAATCTTAGTAGCGTCACCTGCTTTTAAAACTTTACCGTTGATGTTTGACTCAAGAACATCACCGATTTTACCATCTATATCAGTACCTCTGTGATTATCAGAACGAGTACCATATTGCGAAGTAATTTGTCCTGACCAACCTTTCGGTCTAACTGTACCACCTGTGCCTGAGACAGTTGTTGAACTTGAATTAGTTACTCCATTGAGGTCTTTTAGTTTTTGATTATATATGTCGTTTTGCTGTTGAAGTAATTTGTTTTCATCTGCAAGAGCTTGTCTATACTGTTTAGAGTAAGTAGGGTATTTCTTTTGTCTACTTTCAACCTCTTTTAAAGAAGTGTTAAGCTTATCAAGTGTTAAAGTATACTTATTAGTAATTTTCTCTAATTCTGATAGCTCTTTTTTTGCATCTTTTGTTGATTCACTGGCTTTATCACTAGATTTAGAGTAATTATCTGTTGATTCACTGGCTTTATCACTAGATTTAGAGTATTTATCATTAGAGGTACTTAAAGAATTGATTCCTGTGTTCAATTTTGCTAATTCTTGATCTAGTTTAGCTTTTGTTGTATCATATCTAGATTGGTATGCTATTGCAGTAGCCTTCATAGCCAATCCTGCAACACCGCTAAAACCAGACATAAGCAATGCATTTTTTTCATGGAAGTTTTTGGCTTTTTCTAATGCCTCTAGCTCTACTTGAAGATTTTCAACACGAGCTTTTGCACCAACGGCAGAATAGTAAGTTTGCTCTTCTTCTGAGTTGTACTTACCATCTGTTAAGTTTTTGTAAGATTCAGTAAGAATCTTATTCATCTTATTCTCAGCCTCTATGCTTTCAATTCTAATCTCACCATTTTTAACAAGGTGAGGGTAGAGAGCCTTTAGCTTTTTCATAGCGTCTTCTAGTTTAGCCTGTTCATCTGTTGTTTTATTAGTTACGCTCGAAAGGTATTTATAAATACCTGTCAACTCGTTTGTCTCTGATATTTGTTTACCAGTGACACCTAGCATTTCCTCTCCTAGAGAGCTGAAACTTTTGATTTTCTGTGCGTACTCCACCAAAGGGTCTATAACATCGGCAAGACCTTCTGCGCCTTCGTTATGAGTTTTGAAATATTCCTCAGCTTCTTTGCGCCCTTTACCTTGAGTTTCCATGATTTCTTTAATTGCTTTTTCTTCGTTAAGTTTAGATTCTATGAAATTATCAAGAGTATTTTCATATGTTTCATAAAGAGCAGTACCTTCTTTAATACCTGAGTCTTTTAGTGCTTTTAGGATACTTCCCTTTATAGTATTAAATGATTCACCATACTTTTTCTCAAATTCATCAACATCAGTAATACCACTTTTTTTCATTTCAGAAATAGTATCCGCTAATTCAGTAAAGTTTTTCTCAATATCAGCGTCTTTTTTACCTAACGCCATTGTTATAGCTTCATTGAAATCATCTAAATCAGACTCAGTTTCAGCTAAGTTGATAACACTGTTAGCAACATCTTCAAATACTTCTTGACCTTCTGTAGAGAAGTCTCCCGTCAATTTAATGGTATCTTCTAGGTCTTTTGTATATCCTGTTTTTAAGACATTTAAACCTGACATAACATCTTTTTGACTTTGTAAAAGCTCAAAGTAGATTTGCTCTAAATGTTTTTGAGAAGACTCTAAGTCAAAAATAGCACCTTCACCAAGGTTTAACTCAGTCTTTTTAGCTAAAGCTTCTTTTACTCTTTCAATTGCAAGTGCTACATCATCAATACTTTTTAAAGAGTTGCCACTCCATAGGTCTTCATTGATACCTATACCCTTAGTAAGTTTATCTTTAAGTTCATCGTAGTTATGACTTACAAGTTCCATTTTATGAACATAGGCATATGCACTTTCTAGATTAAGCTCTGTGTCTCTATTTGCACCTTTAATAGTGTCTCTGGCTGTCTCTTCTGCTTCTTCTTGCTCTTTTTTTCCCTTTTCAGCATTAAGTAGTTTTTGAACCTCAAGCTCTTGTTTTAGAATGTCAACTTTAGTTTCTGCTTGCATAGAAGAAACTAGAATTTTATTACCATATTCATCTTCACCTTTAACTAAGTTAGGAAGTAGTTTACCTAGTTCATTTTGAGTATCAAGTAATTCTTTATACTTTTGAGAATCTAGTTGTTGTCCTTTGCTTTCTGCTGAAAGTGTACTATATTTAGATAATAAGCTATCAATAGCTTTTTCATTGTCTGCAAATGACTTTACCTCTTGCTCATTTTTAGCGATAAGTTCTTCCTTAGCTTTTTGAGCTTCTTCATACCTAGCAGTAACAAATTGAATAGCAGCGCCTGCTATCGAACCAACAACACCAACAGCCCCTAAGGCATTAGATAACATATTAGCACCTTTGGAAAATTTAGATGTGCTATTCGATGCTGCATCCGATGCTTCTGCAATTGAAGAAATTGTTTGGCCAAACTCTATAGCTTTAGCTGAATAGTCTGAGACTTGCTTTCCAAGACTGGTATCTTCAGACGTATTTTTTTTCAAGTCAGTCATTTTAGTATTAATATCTATAAGAATAGAGCGGAGTTCTTTAAGTGCTCCAATAGTTTCATTAAAGTCAGTAGGAGGTGAGGGTATTTCTTTTACATGAGAAGGTGCTTCTTTAACAGTAGCTTGTACTGTTTCTGAGCTAACGACAGGTGTAACATTTGCGACAACATCAATTTTGAACTTCGGTAAAGACATTTTATTAATCTGTTCTGAAATGCGTAGCTTCGTTTTTTCAACATCAAGCTCCATAACAGTTTTAAGACCTTGTAGTTCTTTCGTTTCAACAGTGTCTTTAATATGATTAAATGCGCCTTTAGCAAGTTCTAGTTTTACTTTTGCCTTAGCGAAAATAATTTTTTCTAGGCTTTTATTAATGTTTTCGACACTAGCCTTTTTTTCTAAAATAAGCTCAATTGGTTTTTGGTTTACTTTAACAGTCTCTATAAATTCGTTAATATTTGCTTTAGATTGTTGATAGTTCACACCAAAAGAAATCTGAAGTGGTTGTACCTCAATTTTCTTTAAAGCACTCTTGACTGTAGTTTGTGTTGCTTGTTCATTAACATAGAAAATCAAAGATTTCTTAGCTTGTTTTTGGTTGTTTAGGAAAGTTTGAATGTTTGCTTTACTTTGTCCAACTGCAACATCAAAACTAAGGTTAATGTTTTTATTTTTATGCTTGTCTAAAAATGTTTTGATGTTTTTATTAGATGCACCAACATTTACACCAAAAGTTAGTTTTTTATCTTTCATTTCTTTAGATAAGAATGTATCAATCCTTTTTTTGGATTTATCTTTATCAATATCTAACGAAACCAAAAACTTTACTTCGTTATTTGTAATACTCAAAATGTTTAGCTCCTTCTTTATTCGTCGTTGTGCAACTATTTTGTTGCAGTCTAAAACCCTCAAGTAAACCCCTAACCGAAATAGGGTAGGGATGTAATTCAAAGTATTAGAAAATATCATCTAGTTCATCTGAATCATCTTTTATAACATAGATAGATGTTGTTTCAGTAGAGATGTGATTTAAAAGCACCTTAGCTTTATTAATGTCTTTTCCTTCTTCAACTACTAAGTGTGTCGCTCTTGAGCGTCTAAGTGCGTGGGGTGTTAGTTTATATCCTAAGATATAATTGAACTTATTAGTAAACCACGCATTGAAAGCGTCAGGACTAAGTTCTTTTGTTTCACCATTCTTAAACTTACGAACGAAAACATATGGGTTATCGTCTTCACCACGAATTTCAAGCCATTTTAAAATAGCTTGTCTAGCTTCTTCGCTATACATCAGTTTGATCGGTTTACCAACCTTACCTTTACCTTTACCACGAACATGAGGTGTTGCGTAGAAGTCTTTGTTCTTTACCTTAGGCATATCAAAGAACTCTTTTTTCATCTGAGCAATTTCTGCTCTACGTGCGCCTGTGCTGTAGCTTAATAAGAAGTAAGCAATCATTTGATACTCACCTTCTTTTTCAAGCTCTGCAATAAGCCTGTCAATATCTTCTTTCGCTACAATATTCTTTTCTCTCACAAGCTGTTTAGGAGGGGAGGGAATAGCCTTGTTGAAGATATTTCTAAATTCAGGGTAGTCTTCGCCATAGTAAAGTTCAATATAGTTACAAAGTGAACTTACTGCTGAGCGTTTGAACTTAACAGCATTAGAAGATAACTCTAATGACATCAAGTGATTCTGATAATCTAAAGCGTGTCTTGCTTTTAATTTGTGGATAGGGCTGTTGTCAAATTCATCTTTAACATATCTCACAAAGATTTTTAATGCGCTTGTATATTGTTTAAGTGTTTTATCTGATAGATGTTGTTGTTTCAAGAACTTATTAACAATCTTTCTATTCCACTCATTACATTCAAGCCATTCTTCATTAGTTACAGGAGGTATTTTAATTGCCATTTTCTCACCTCCTTCAATTGTTGATACCTTGCTCTAAAGCTTTTTTAAGGTGTTTGTTATAAGTAGTTTTATCTAGCTTTTCTGCTGTTGCTTTTGCAAATGGTCTAGGTTCAGCCCATTTTTCATCAGGGTTATACCAACCATTCTCAGAATTGCTAGAGGTGTGCTGTACATCACTACCATTTTCAATTAGCTCTGAAAAAAAATAGCCATCCATTGAATCACTAGTGAGGTTTTCAAAGTCAGAAGCGAAGGTATTTCCATTAAGCTTATGTTTTGTAAATACCATATTTCTAGCGTCAGAAAGACTGCCAGCATCATAACTACGCTCATAATAGTCATAGACTTCTGTGTAAACAGAATCTACCATTGCGTGTCTAAACACGTTTAGAACTTGTGGGCTTTTAATGGTGTCTTTCACTTTACCTTGAACATATTTTTCTAAATCCTTGATATTACTGAATGTAGGCAATTACATCACCCTAACTTATTTAAAGTCTCCTTTTGTTTCTAATGCTTCATTAATTGCTTCTTGAGCCAATACAGCTTTTTCAGCAACCTTGTTTACACGTTCGATTACTTCTCCAACTTGATTTTGGTCAAAAATTTCATCGAAGAATAGGTCAAATAAACCAATCTTCATTAATGCTTCCATTGCCATAATCTTTTCTTCGAACGTGTCACCGATTTCATTTTTAAAGTGAGAGAAGTATTTAATAATAAGCAATAGCTCATATTTAATTAGTTGTTCTTCACTTTCAAAGAAACTGTATTCTTTTTCGATTGCGTACTGCATATCGTTGAATAGCTCAAGAGTTAGCTTCTCAACTTGAGTGCGGTCAAAGTATTCGTTATACTTAACTGTTTTTTTAGTCTCAGGGTCAACTACGAACGTAGACATTACATCTACTTTCTTAGATTCTGCTAGAATATCTTTTAATTTAATTGGTGACTGTCTTTTTGCTGTCATGGTAAAATCTCCTTTTTATCGGTTAATAGTTTAGAAATAAAAAGGGGAGAGGTTGACCTCTCGCCCTGGTTTTTATAACATATTATTATTTTTCTTATTTACGTGGTTTAAGCAGGATTGAACCCATTTCATCAGCACCCTTAGGGTTAATTACTGCGAAATTGATTTCAGGTGTGTAAACATTGCCGTTCTCTAATGAAATGTCAAACTCACCACTAGGGATTGTTTCAGGGAAATCAAATAGAATATCTGCTTTTACTTTTGCAGTGTCTAAGTCATAAGCAATTGTTTTCATTTCTACTCTGTATTTTCCTGCGAACTTAGTAGAATCAATAGAAATCCTTTGACCTTCTACTTCCTCTTGATAGAATACATGTAACTCTTGTCCTGCTTTGAAAGTGCCTTTAGCTCCTGCTAATTCAACAGCTTTCTTAGTTTTGTCTGTTAAAGAAACAACAACATTTAAAGTCTCTTGCGTACCATCAGGTAGTTCAACTTGTGCTTTAGTTCCTACGATAGCACCATCAGGTAATACGATTTCGTTTGTAGAAGTGGCGCTGTCTACAACAACAATACCTTTAGTATTTGCTGTGAATTGACCTTTACCGTTTTCTTCTACAGCTACACCTTGAGTCATTGCCCAATACTCAATATCAGCTACTGCTGAACGCATTGCTAAATCAATTGCTTTGTCAGTACGAATTTTGTAAAGTTTTTTGTTACCGATACCGCCTTTAAGGTCTTCTTCTGAGATAGAGCCTTTGATACCTGCTAACTGCGCTTCCGCGTTTAGTACCACTTTACCTGTTTCTAGGTCAGTGATTGTTACATCTGCTGTGTCTTGAATTACGATTTTACCCATTGAGTAAATTCCTCCATTTATTTATATTGTGTATGAGCTACATTTGAAGTAGCCCACCAAATTTCTTGTCAAATTCATTCTTAGATATTACATCATCTTCTAATTTGAATAAGTCAATATGCTTATTCCAAGATTCAATGTTTACCTTCTCTGCAACTGTGGCAAATAGGGTAGATGTCTGATAGTTATAGATAGCTCCAACACGAGCATAAATAGCGTAAACTTGAAAAATGTTCATTCTACATACATCATCAAAACTGTTACTTGTACTTGCGACAATAGAAGTAACAATATCAACAAATGTCTGCTCCTGTGAGGATTGTTGTTTAAATCTTCTAGAGCGTTCAATAGCTCTTTGAATTTCTTCGTTAGGAGAAACCTTGTCTTCTGTGATTACATTCATATCCATAATTAATCTTCTGACAAAGTGAAAACTCTCACTAGATTCAAAGATTATTTCGTATTGTATTTCTTCATTTCCATCAAACACTAATTGAAAAATCTTCAAATAAGCATTTAACAACTGTCGTGTACTAAGAACAATCTCTAATAGGTCTGCTTCCTTGATTTCCGTTAAGGCTTTTAGACTTGATTCATCTGCCATAGCTTCTTTTAGTTGATTTCTATAGTTGTAGTAGATGTGTAGAGAGTTTTGAGCGATAAGATTTATCTCAGCAGCATGACTAAGATATTCTCGATAGGTTAAAAATCTGATAGAACCAAATTTCGTATCTACTGTTTCACCGAAAATAAATAAATTCTTATCGTAGTCTAGATTTTCAATGTGGTGCATTATTTCTTACTCACATTCATTGTGTATTGATGTAAGAAGCGTCTATAATGTGTTGGGGCTTCACGAGGGTTGCCTGATTTGTATTCGAGCTTACCAAAGCCTGCAATACGCTCTAACGCTATCAGCTCATTAATCCTGTCAGATATTCGTGATATTCTTAAATCTCTGTCAAATGATTCATGAATAAAAATGTCAATGTTAACCTCTTGTTGTGCTACTAGATAGCTTTCAATTACAGGTCTACGTCTACCTTCGTAAATGTAAATCTTGCATAGTTTATTTTCTATTAGGTCAGAGGTTTTTTCGCCTAAAACAACTCTCTCGTCAACTAGTTTCCAATAATCATCACTTTCAATGTTTACTAAGTTTGGTAACTTAGGGTCAAGTGGGTCGGGATGATAGTTTTCTTGAGTGTCATATCCTTTAGGCTCATATTTTAATAATCTCATTAGTTCTTCATCAGTGATTAAAATTTGATATATGTTTGAGAAGAACTCTACTGTTGAACTTTGTTTAATCATGTTATTGGAATCCTTTACAGTTGGATTTCAATGTAACCAATACCGTTCATTACATGTTCCATTGATACGGTAACTTGATACTGATTCTGATATATGGTTACAGTTGAGTTAATTTCAGGAATGTGATTTGCTAAGGTAGTTTTAAAATAACTGAACCATTAGGAAAGGGAATAGAGAGTTATCATCCTGAGAGTAAATCTTGTCAGTCATTATACAAGGCTTTTTAATATTTATTTTTTCTGTTTTATAGATTGGTCTAACCAACAGTGTTAGTAACCACCTTGATTTTTCTTTCGTTTTAATAGGGAACTCAGTGTTATAAAGTTCACCGATTAACTGAGGATATATTTCATCATCAACCATGTTTGTAACAAGGTAAGTGAAGTCTCTCCAAATCAGGCAAAAACAAGAATTTACGCCCATAAAAAGATCTAATGTCATTTACGATACTAGGGATTGGTAATGTTTCCTGCATATCAATAAAAACATAAGATAGGGAAGGAGAATCTAAGATATAGTTCACCATTTGTCTTTTTGTGGAATTTTACAAGTCTTTAATTGTGTTATCATTAGCTCGAACCCTTTTTCTACAAGCGCTAAACATTACATCATTCCTGTTCTAGTTTTTGTATTTGTTTTTCAATCGTGTCAATAGTTCCAAACACTTTGCTTTTAATGAATGGTTTATTGTCCTCTTTAATACACTCTTTAAGCAATCCATTAAGAATAGCATGAGTTTGAACAATCCATGCGCCATCATATTCAGGTGTGATTTCTTTTACGTTATGAACCTCAAAAATAACTGAATTAATGTGGTCAGGTAGCGTAGAAACACCTTCCTCATATAGTGGCAAAATCTTAAAGATAGAGCCTTTTAATGAGTGCATATAGTTTAAATAATCTAATTTTGCAATCATTGTGTGTTATCCTTTGATATTAAATAATTCTTTTACATAAGCAACGCTATATGAGCCCTTAAGAAGCGGGGTGAGTTGATTTCATTAAAATTAGCTCAGCTAAAGTAATGTATTGAACAACGCTAAATTTAGCCCATTCAAACTTTTCGCTAGTGCGACTGGGAAATTAAAACTAAATTGGTGTTGCTAATCGAAAAACGATTAAATCATTACGATTAATTTCTAGTCGTTTTTTTAGATCTAGCAGTAGTTTTTGTAACTTACGCTTCTTTTACAGCTTTCGCATATGAACCAACGATTTCAGCTATATCATTAGAAGCTTCTTTGAAGCCTACTTCATAACCTTCGTCATATGCTTCTTCAATAGCTGTTTCTAACGTGCTAGCAATTAACTGTGATACGGCAATATGAAAGGCTTGCTTAGGTTCAGTGCCGATTTCAATTAAATTTTCGAAAGCATCATATGTTGTACATACTTGACATTTTGTTTCTTCCATTGTTTTCATGCTCCTTAATACTTGATATAGAATGTAGCTTTACGACCATTTCTATCAAGCCATAGTAGTTTTTGGTGTGCCTTAGAAAGTAGGCGACTGTCTTTTGAATAGTTGTTCGTTCCCGCGAAACCACCATTTACTATTAGGTCTACGCCATGAATCTCATTCTCAAAATTCTTGTGAATATGACCTGCGAAAATAGCAGTAGGGAACTTTTGAATCATCATTGTTAGGTCTTGAATCACTTTGCTATAGTTGTCTAAGTGACCATGAACACCGAAGTAAGTTCTACCTAAGATTGTTGCTACTATGATTTCGCTGTCATACTTGTTGTCCATCATAGTAACATTCGGCAAGTTTTCTAAACGAGCTCCCATATACCATGTGACAAAATCATGGAAACTCTCAGTCTTAATTTCCTCCTCTTTGCGAGAAGAAATTCTGTCATGATTACCTTTGACACTGTAAACTTTAACTTTTTCAAAGTAGTTTGCTAGAATAGCGACAAGTCTAGCCAAAGCTTCAGCTACTGACTTAGTTTGCTCAACTGCGGTTTCTGTTTCACCAATCTTAGTAAGGCGGTGTAGATTGCCCTCAATTAAATCACCTAATTGCATGATATGAAGCTCTCTAGCTCCTGTTAACTCTTGATAAGCTATTATTTCATTAATTGTTTGTTCAATGCGTTCATAGAACACTTCTTCATTAAATGTGTTCCAATGGTTATCTGTTACCATTCCTTTGTGAAGGTCTGATAACATTAAAGTAAGAGATGTGTCACCATTATATTTAACATCTGCTTTCTTGTAGTTAAGTGGTCTAGCGTTGTTGATTTCATCTTTAATAGAGTCAATCAGCTTTTTAAGCAAGTTATCCAACCTTGCTTCGTGGCGTAAGAATTGTTTGTACTCACGCTTTTGGTCTTGAACTTGCATTTTAGCAATCTCAAGCTCTTTAATTTTGTCGTTTAATTCTTCTAGTTCTCCAGAGGTATTAGCGTTCTGCTTAATAGCGTAATCTCTACCTTGTTTGAAAGCTTTATACCATTTGCGATAATATGATTCACCGAAATTAAGTTTAAGCTCTTTGTTAAGAAGTTCACAAATACCTTCCCATGTAAGACCAAGAATCTTTTTGTTCTCACAGATTCGATACTTGTATTCTTCAACGATTTCATTAGGAAGTTGTTTAGTGTTCATCTATTAATCTTCCTTAAATAAGTCTTCTTCTTGTTCTGCATCTGTTTCAGAAGATACATTGAACTCGTTAATAATTGCGATTGAATCTTCTTCTTTGATAGAAAGAGTGATGTTTTTACCATTAAATTCTTCCAGTAATTTATTTAGGCTATACTTGAAATCGCCATCTTTAACAGATTCAGTTACGATTAACTCTCCTAAAGTCCAATCAATATCAAGTTTACCTTTTAGTTGTATTGAATTAGTGCGCTTTGCCATTATTTTTTAGCACCTGCTTTAACTGACTTTTGAACAGCTTTCGCTTGTAATAAGCCATTTGGTGTAACAGGGAAGATAGCAACGCCACCACTGTAATCTACAGCGTGATAAGTTTGCTTTTTATCGTATTCAACTTTTCCATTTTTCTTCACAGATTTGCCAAGTTTATCAAGCTTTACTGCGTAATGTGTGTATAAGTCAACTACTGCATATCTAAGACCATACATAGTCTTAATTTTTCTAATGTGTAACATTTCTCATTTCTCCTTTACTCTAGTAAATTCAATATTTTATTGTAGGGGCTAGTGGGATTGAACCAATGACTTTGGGTTAGGAATCTAACGTTTTATCACTAAACTAAGCCCCAATTACAACAAAAAACACTATTAGAATAGTACGTCTTTCTAATAGTGAATTGATTGTCTTAATATTCAGTTATGTAGTAGACACATTCACCTTACAGAATAATAATGATTCTTTAGCTTGTTTTAAGATTACTGTGTCTGAATCACACCCTATATTAAAGAAACAAAGAGAAAGGAGAGTAAATGAAAAATTTTATTCACTTTGCTTTGTTTCCTGAATATAAGATGTAATATGAGGGGGGAGACGATTCGAATCTACTCCGCTTTTGCAATAGATTGACATTCTGCGCAACTCCCATAGAGCAACCTACAGGATTTTACCCTGCGAATAATATAATTGCTGTCAATTCTCTTAAGCAATTAGTAGCTTCATAAGATTAAGCTCAGGAACAGAATCGAACTGTTGTTTCTTGATTAAAAAGCAGATGTAATGTAACTATCTAATCGAGCGCATAGTGGAGGAGAGCGTTGAACTCACAGAGGCTTGCTTATTAGACAAGGTGAAATACGGATTCACTCCTGTTGGCTGACTAGGCAGTGGTCGAACATGCAATGATACGATAAACTTTTTATAGATACTCTAATTTTATTAAACCATCTATTCTATACATTGTGTAATCATCTTTCGATATTGCTGTGTTTGAAGCAAAAATCTCAAGATTCTCTGCTTCTTCATCATAAATATCGAAATACCTATCCAACGCTATCTCAAATGCTCTTTCCTTCCAACGGTTATCTATACTATCGTCAGATTCTTTAGAATACAAGTAAGATTCATTAACTAGTTCGTTGTTAGTTTCATATGTTAAAATATAGTAATTCATAGTTATATCCTTTTTAGTAGGGCATAGGGTATTCAAAACTCTAAATACTCGAAAGAAAATCGAGTGCCGTAGTCCACGTCAAATGCCCCCAAATTTTATTGGCGCGCCATGAGAGATTCGAACTCCCAACCGACAGGGTAGAAACCTGTTGCTCTAATCCATTGAGCTAATGACGCATATTTGATTTTCAGCATTGAGCGTAGTTAAGGGAAGAACTACGCTCAAACTTTGATTCTGAGGAGGTTTAAGTTATGAAATCAAAAAGAACTTCTCACTTTATCTTGCGAAGGGTAGGTAGCACCCAAAGTTCTTTTAGTTGTTTTTGTAGTACTTGATTAGGTGTAACGCTCTCTAAGATTGCTTTGCACAAGTTTTGAGTTAACCCACTTACTAATTATGTCTCAGATGTTTACTTAATCCTAATTTATGTATTTGTCTTGTTTGTGAGTTTAGTTATTATCTTACTCATGTGTTCGCAAGATGTTAAAGAGGTAGGAATAACACCTTGCGTTCAATAAGTTTATTAGCAGTAGCTTAAATAGGTAAGTGACTCACCTTGTATATTTCATATTATATTATTATCTTACTTTAACAAACGATTTTATCAAAATAATTTGAAAATAGTGGTTTTTTTAATAAAATCCGAATAAAAAGGTGAAATTCACACAGTATCACACCGATCATTTCCTGAATTAGTTAATAACTGTTTTTTCTAATACTTCCTTGAAAGTTTTTGAAACAGCAAACTTTGTAGCCAAGTGAGTTGGTTTAACCACTGGTGAACCATCTTGAGGGTTACGGTAAGTACGCTCAGGTTTTACTTCAACCTTGAACTGACCTAAAGTACCAAAACCAATATTAACTTGACTTTCAACGATAGCACGTACATACGCTTTTTCTACTGAATCAAGAACTGCTGTTCCGAAGTCTTTTGTTATTTGGATTTCTACGCTATCTGTGTCACCTTCTAAGATTTCTTTAGCTAACGCTTTTGATACACGCATCGTTGGTAGTGTATCTTGTAGTTCCTCAGCTAAGATTCCTGTAATAAAATCTGTACGACCTAATTTAGCCATTTTGATATAAGCTCCTTTTTCTCTGAAAAATAAAATGGATTTTATCGCCTTTGGGAAGCGAACTAATAATCCGATATATTATTATGTTATTTTTAACGTAAGTTAATCTTCACTACTATTAATAGTGATTCCTAGTTGTTCCTTATCTTCTTCTGATAGACAAGAGAAATTACTATAGCGTTCTGAGCCTTTGCTAATTTCCTTTACTTTCTTATGAGATAAGACTTCTAGGTTCTTTTCCTCTTTAGTGAGGTAGTAAGCGAACATATCCAAAATTACTTTAGTTTTTTGCTTTTCCCAAGTAAACAATAGATATTCTTCCAATGTCATTGTCTGAGCTAGAAATTCAATTTCTTCTATAAGAAGGTGTTCAATGACTTGCTTGCGTTGTGCAAAATTTAGCGAACTATCTAAGTTCACTGTTAGGTGTGGTAGTAAAATTTTCATTTTATTAATTAACCCTCTCATTCTTTAAGGCGGTGGGAAGTGACATTTGCAATACTTTTTTGTACAAGCTGATTTAGCGACATGTTTTACAAATGGAAAGTAAACGATCTTTTGCTGATTTATTGTCACTATAGAACTCGTTTGTTGCAGGTAGGTGTTCACCGCACTTATTACATTGTTTTGTTTTTAAACCTAGAGTGCTTGTGTAAATTACTCTACGCCATTGACGCTCATTCTCTTTCACGACTGCTTTGTAAACGGTCTTGAGCGCTTTCTTGACATTCTGATTCTCAATGCCTATAGCTTCACCGATTTCTCTATGGGTGTAGCCTTTTTCAACCATTTTAATAAGAAGTAACTGTTGATTCGTGAAGTTACATTGATTGATTAGTCTGTCCAATGAAGCATAAGTCGCTATCACTTCTTGATTAACAGCTTTAACCCCTGTAACGTCACGTGTGCTACCGCCGCCTAAGAAAAGGTTATCATCATATTTGTATCTAAACTCTATTAAAAGCTCAACCACGCCAATGTCATTCATGACGAAGGGTTGAAACATTAAGTCCTTACTAGTAATGTGTGCCATGCTAAATCTTCCTTCCTATATAATGTAACTTTCACCAACCTTTTGTAGTTGATTTTGACTTTAGTTATTATATATTATTTCGTAATTTTTGGATGTGTTTTTTGAAAAATATTATTTTTTAATTATATATGTTTTTAATATAAATATATTTATAAAAGTAATGTAATGATATAAAATAAGAGAGTGACATGAAAAGGTTGCGTTTAAGTATATTCAGGAGAAAGCAGGGATAAAATTGCCAAACATATTACACCAAAATACTAACCGCCTAAAAGTCAAGGTTGCAAAGGTGCTGTACTATAAGGAAGAAAGTATGTGGGGCATTGTGAGCGTTGCACCAACTAAGATAGAGGGTGACTTCGAACCTGAGCTGAATCGCTATAACAACTTTGTTATTAGAGGTAACATTCCAATGGCTATGAATGTGGGGCAAGAGTATGACATTGAAGTAACGGATTTGCAGACAGACGCTAAGTATGGTGAGTTCTATGAGATTATTCGTATTCATATAGAAGCACTTGACACAGTAGAAGCACAACAGCGCTTCTTACAAGCTGTTCTATCAGAGTATCAATCAAAGCTGATTCTTGAAGCATTTCCTAACAATATGATTGTAGATGATATTAGAGATAATATAATTGATATAACTACAATAAAGGGTTTCGGGGAAGCTACAGCTCTAAAGATTAAGAGAGAAATCAAGAGAAACAAAGACCTAGGAGCTTTAATTTCGGAACTTGCTGACTTGAACCCATCAGGGAGAATGTTGAATAAGATTGTTGAGAAGTTTGGAAATTCTACAATTGCGCTATTCAAAGCAAAAGAATCTTTATATTATCTATGTATAGTTTCAGGTCTAAGCTTCAAAAGAATTGACAACATAGCTCTTATGCGTGGGGAAGATAAGTTTGGTCCAAAACGCATTAAGGCTTACTCAGAATACTACTTTGATGAAATTGCTAATCAAGGGCATTCATGGGTCAATGAGCGGGAGTTCCTAGAACAGGCTATCAAGGAACTTGATGTTAATGGCACATATATTCGCGACTATATGAATTCAGAGGATGGTAAGAAAAACTTCTATTGGCAACAGGGGGATAAGAGAATTTCTTCTATTTTTATGTACAACAATGAGCGCAACACATTACGAAATTTACTGAGACTTGCTACTAGATATGAAGCACCAATTGGCTTTAATGTTGATGAAGCAATCAAAGACGCTGAGGCGGCGCTAGATGTAAAATATACTGACGAGCAAAAAAATGCTATTCGTGAGAGTGTTCTGCACGGTGTGTTTATTATAAATGGTAAAGGTGGTACAGGTAAGACCACTGTAGTCAAAGGGATTGTCGAGGTATTAAACTCTTTAGGCCTTACTTATAAAGCATGTGCATTGAGTGGTAAAGCTTCACAGGTTCTTTTATCGAAAGATATTGACTCTGCAACAATTCACCGCACGTTTGGAATTGGTGTTAAGAAGTCAGATGATGAAGAAATCGGTGGTGGTAAATCATTCTATGATGTAATAATCATTGATGAAAGTTCAATGGTAGATGCAGGCCTGTTTAACCAAATGTTATCTAAAGTTCAAGATGGTGCTAAGGTAATTTTAGTAGGGGACAGTGGTCAGCTTTCAGGTATTGGGCATGGGGATGTGCTTCGTGATTTACTTCAAACACAATACTTCAAAACTATTGAGTTAAATCAAGTTCACCGTCAAGCCCAAGATTCTGGAATCATTGAATTAGCTACAAAGATTCGTGAAGGTGTTCAAGTTTACTCTGCTAACCAAGAGGGCATGATAAAGTTTGGAAAGAACAAAGACATGATTATGGTCAACTATCAAAACAAAGAGGATATGCCCGAAAACGTTGAGAGAGTTTTAAGAGGTCAAGCAAAGAATATCAAAACACCTCAAGACCTAATGGACTTCCAAGTAGTTGTAGCTATGAAAGAACGTGGTGCTATGTCAGCAAAAGCAATTAATAACCTAGCTCAATCAGTCTTTAATGACCTAGAGAAGCCGTTTGTGTCTTACAATGGATATGACTTCCGGGAGGGTGACAAGGTTATTGTAAAGGGCAATAGCTACGAAATCAGCTACTATGATGATTTAGAGCATTATTATAATGTGCGAGACAATGAGTTAACTGAAAATGAGATTCAGGAACACTTATTAACATTGGAAACTGACGAGGAAAGAGTTGAGTTTTGTGATAGTATTCCAACATCAAACACTGGTGATTTATTCAATGGTACCATGGGAATAGTTGTAGATGTGTTTGAGAAAATAGACTATAACACAAACAAAATAGTTCAATGCTTGATGATTAACTTCGAGGGACTAGGAATTAAAGTTTACCAACAGTCAGAACTCGATAGTTTGGAACTAGCTTATACTGTAACTTGTCACCGGATACAAGGTTCAACTATCAAAAACGTAGTAGTTATATTAGATTACTCTGCATATTCACTTTTATGTAGACAGTGGGTATATACAGCAATCACTCGAGCTTCAAAGAAATGTGTATTACTTGTACAATCATCTGCTTTAGTTAAAGCAATCGGAACAGACGCTAGTGGAAACCGTCAAACATTTTTAGGTGATATGATTAGAGAATTACACAAAGCTAAAGGAGATTTAGAAATGGTAATTAAGCAAGTCGCTAAGTTGCAATAAGGTTACGCACAGTTGCATCATCTGCTTAGGTTATTAATAGTAATATTACAAAGGTGATATAATTATATATAAAAAATAAGTATAACACAGTACCAAAACGTCACTTTTTGTGTTTTAAGGAGAGAATGATTTATGCTAATAGATAAAGTCTTGTTTAACAACTTCTTCAAGAAGGACAACAAAGACAACTTCATAAACCTAGATATTAACACTTTTGAATTGTTTGGTGAACTTCTAGCAGCAGGGAAGTTGAAAGGAAATAGGCATAAGAAATTTGCCTTTAGTTGTAAATCAAACAGAGAAGCGGATGGATTATATAAGCAAGAAAAAGGGGTTATTAGATTCTATTGGTTTAACATCTACTACTCGTGATTTTCTAATCAGCAACATGAGGGGAGCGAAGTTACAACTTTGTCATACCTTGGCTATGAAGTAGCACAAGATTTTTTAGCTAAGTTTAATAGTCGCTATGTGTGTAAGGGACCGCTTTTAAATATATTCGTGAGGGTAAGGCCCGATTAGAAATTTATATAGAAGGTGATGGAAATTGCGAATGTGGTTGAAACTCAGATTTTAAGGAACGAATCAAAAAAAATTTGAAGAAACAACATTATTAAATAACGCTCATAATCAAAAATATAGTATATTTTAAAGTTATATAATAATATTTTCGATAGTGTGTATATATGGTTGTTGCAAATATTATTAGAATGACTAATAGTAGCATTGGAATTTCAATTGAACAATTTCTTAAAGCAACAGGAGCACAGAAATGAAAATACTTATAGATACAATTTAATAGACATATCAAATTTCTTTGATACTGTTTTTGGTAGACATTATTCAATCATAACAGCTACTGTATATTACAGCGATAAAACAAGTTTCCTAAAAGGTTTGACAGAATTAGCGTTTAAAACTAAACTTCCTAAAGATACGGTAAATATAGAAAAAATAGGTTTTTAGCTACTGTTATACTGAAAGGTTTATGTTGAATAAAAAAATCAAAATTGTATTAAAGTTATATATTTACATTGGTGGTAATGACGTCAGAGGAGTGCGACTGAGATGTTGTTAATCTGGATATATTTTAGTAAGTGGAATGGGGAAAGGTGATTAAAAACGGACTGGAAAAATGAGTTAAAAAGATTCGGAATAAGCGTAATCCAGCCCATTCTAATTAGAAAAAGTTATTGTGAGTAACTTAATAATATGTTATGATATAATAGTTTTTAGAAATGCATTATATAGCATGAAGGGAGACATATTGTTGTGAGTACTTACAATGACTTCATCCAATCAGTTAAAGATAACATTCATAAAATACATGAAAACAATAAAACTAGAAGGGAAGTAGAAAATCAATTAGCGATATATGGTATTAATAAAGGGGAACTTCAAAGATACTTTAATGATATTGACACACTTGATGAAATAGATATAAGAGCAATAGCACTAATAGGTGAACAAATATATATAAAATTTGGTATCGAAAGTCTTGACCTTAAAAAAACATTTAATAAAAATGAATTGAACGATATTAGAGTTTTTTATAACACAAAGCAAAATGATTATATAGATTATCCAATTGTGATACATGATGTAACAATGATTGGTCAAGGTAGTTATGTTTTTCCAATTGATTATAAATTCATAGCAAGGCTGTATAATAGTAATAAACTGAATTATAATTTTGAAGTTCAAAGGCAACCGAAATTTGTCAAAAGGAAAGACAGAGTTATCAAAGCCCCTTTTATCAATCAGAATAGTGTCAAAGAAATTACTAAGCACTTATTAAACGGTACGTTAGTTCCTACAAATATTGTGTATAATGCCAGTCTAGGTAGTTCTAATGAGAGTGAAGAATTAATCTACAATAGCAAAGAAAGAACTCTAACAATAACAGACGGAACACGTTTGGATATATTAGATGGTATGCACAGAACGATTTCCTGTTTAAGAGCTTACTCAGTGAATAAAGATTTGGATTTTAATTTTATTGGACTTCTTTTTAATTTCACAACGAAACAGGCTCAGAACTATCAGAGCCAACTAGCAAAAGCTAACCCTATTCCTAAGAGCAGAATACAGGAACTTGAAGCAAGTAGATACGCTGACTTTGTAGTTCAACAATTGCGCATAGATAGTGAATTGAAGGATAGAATAACGTCTAGAGACAGACTAGGAAAAGGCACAAATGAACTAGTGAGCTACGCTGTAATATCCAATGCAATTGACAGTACTTTTGAAATGAAAAATAAACTCGAAGCGCTTGGAAATTATAATTATTTATCAGAGTACTTTACTTACTTATTTGGTTACTTCCAAGAAGATTTAGAACAACTAGACAATGGTAACTTAATGTTTTATAACAAGATGTTCATAGGACACATAAAATTAGCAAAGCGAATGAAAGAACACAACATACCTTTAAGCAACCTCAATCATATTTTGAGTGGTATAGACTTCAATAGGGAAAATAAGATTTTTAAAGACTATGGAATAGTTGTAAACGGTAAGGTAGCTAATAAAATTGAAAAATCCATAATAAAACTATTTGATGATATTGAGCTAAAGGGGAAATAGATAATGACAATTCAAAACAATGTTTTAAAATTTGATAAATTATATAACGGTGAAGAAAAAAAGGCTTTTATTAATCAATATGAATCAGTTGATAGTCAGTTAACAATTTATTGGCAATTCCTAAAAGTAGCACCTTTTGAATTTCAAGCAAATAAAGATATGTCAGAAATGACAGGCGCAGAAATAAAAGAAATGTTATTAAGCGCTGAGTGTTCAACAATAACAAGTGCTATCAATCATATTAATACTTATAAACGATATATTGATTACATGACAACTACAAGCCCATTCTATGAGTTTGAAAGCTATTCAGAGCTTGCAAGTGAGATAGTAGCAAAGGAGAAAAACAAGCGCTACAGCAAAGAGGAATTAATGTTCATGTTAGATGAATTAAATAACTACACTGACCAAGCATTGTTACTAGCTTTATTTGAGGGAATCAAAGGTAAATCATTTAGTGAATTATTAACATTAAAAAGAGAAAATCTTCATGTGATAGAGGAAAAAGGCTTCGAAGACTACTATGTTGCAGATGTATATGACGAAGGAACTAAAGAAATTAGACGAGTAAGAATAAGCGAAGATCTTTATAAATTACTTATTTTGGCAGATAAACAAACAGCATATAGAACAAACAATCAAGATGAAATCATAGAGACCCCTTTTAATGAATATGAATATATTTTTAAGAAAGCAAAAAAAGGAAGACAGGGCGGTAATGTATTAGACAGACATTTCATCACTAGAAAGTTTGTATTCTTTAAAGAGTTCTTTGGTAACATCTATTTAACTGCGGAAGACATTGTTCAAAGTGGTATGATGTATATGGCATATACTTTGTTCAAACAAAGTGGAAAACTAGGAAAAACGGAGCTTTTAACTATTGGAGAGCATTACGATACTATTATGGCAACATCAAATGGAAAAGACTATTATAGAAATATAACCGACTTAAAAAGAAAAATATTTAATGAGCAATTAGGGAAACTATATAGTGAGCTAGAAGGTGTTGAATATTCTGATTGATACATTCTTTTTAGTGGCATTGTGCTTCCACAGTGTCACTAAAACATAGGTATTAAATTATCACTACACCTTAAAAACGACAATTAGTTGTTAATTTCAACATATTTGGTTGTCGGTTGTTAAATGTTTCTATAAGTAATATAATAATATTTAAGAATCGACAAGCGTATATGTGATAAAATGACTACTGCTAGTATAGCTTTTTGACACGGAAGCCCTTGTTTATGTTCTATCAAGATGTTATAATTGACTATGTTGTCAAAAGTAACTAATAGGGCAAGCGTTTCTAGTAATAGTTACATATACCTTCAAAAGAGAAAATAAAACATATCGTTGGGGGAAAAACTAAACAATGGCACATCCTATTAGTATTCGATTAATGATGAAAACACATGCAAGTAAGAAATTTGACGAGTTGATTGAGCAATTTGAATATGCTCAAATGCTTATTTTATTAACTAAAGAGGGAAACTTCCATAGTTATCCAATTGAGGATAGAGAACAAGACGATGACGAGTTCTATGTTGATTTGATTTTTGGAGACATGAAAGCTTTTAAAAAAGAAAAAGAAGTATTTGAAAAATTACAAAGTGTTCATTTTGAAAGTGATAATGGCGAACTATTTGAGTTTAAGTTTCTTGAGTCATTGAGTGTTATTGAAGTAGTAGAACTGTCTGACATCGACACTATCTTATACAATCCAAAAACACTTGAAGCGTTGCTCGATTAAGCTTTACAAAAAAAGTAGCAAAATGACTAATAAACCTTTATAGTAAGTCGATTATTTTATGATTTATGAAAGTGGTTAGTGTTTATAACACTAATCGTGTATCACAGAAAAATTTTATTATAGCCGATACAATCGTTTTGTATACAAGCGGTGCATGGGTACTAGAATAGTACTAAAGAATCATATGATTAAGAGCTTTAAATCAGTTATTTTTGAGTTGGTTGCCATTATGATAAACAAAATATCGATAAACATTTAGACAATCTAAAATTCAATCTAAGTGGTATGTTTCGTACTATGCTTATGTACATTGGTTGCAAATTGAAATTAAACAGCACCTCAAACTGAAGTGAATAAAATATCTTAAAGTAATCCTTATGTAATACCGAACTCATTTCATTTTAAGACGGGGCTTTTTAAAAGTTGGAGTGGAAGTACACCTACATAAGTTGAGGGTGTTGAAATCAAACAAACACACCAATGTAACATCGAGAAAGTTTTTCAGACGTTATTCATATCAATTTCATATTGGCCAAAACATAGTACAAGGTATTGTAACAGATGTGTGTTTATCTTATTTTCTAAAAATACCTTGCACTAACAGAAATGTTGTGTGAGGTATTTTTTGTTTTCACAAAACTCGGTTTAAACTACTCAGAAGTGCTGACTACATTTCTGATAAAATAGCAATTTTACTTGCGAAGGATAGGACAACAAACAAAAAACAACGTAATAAAAAGAAACTAGAAACTGCTATTATCAACGACTTATCTGTAAGCTACACAGTTGAAGTTAAAGGTAATGGCAAAAAAATTGCTTTAAATAGAACATACATTCGGTTTTGTGTATATTAGTAATGATTAGATTCTTAAAATATCCGTTTCAGATCGGAAATATTAGTTTCTATCAATCATATGACCTATAGCAACACAACACAAGCAGTGAGCTAAAAGTCATAAGCTATATAGGTGTTACTAGGGATAGACAGACATGTGAACGCACTACCACGTCTATGCCTAGAACCCTTATATAAGAAAGAAATGAAAGGTAATGGATAAGATGATGTTTTTATATGAAAGTCTTCATAGCTATCAGAAAGACTTGATAGATGAAGAAATTGAAGAATATATTAAAAAAATGATAATAACTAATCGTGGTTTTAATTACACTGAAAGTCAATTTCAATCTTTAATAAATGAAATAGTGATATATGGAAAACAAGTCAACAGCTTTTTAGGAGAAGCAGTCAATTGCTTTAATTTAAAACAACTAGTAGTCAAGTCAAGGGCAATAAAGATAGCCTATGAACTAGAGCAGAGCAATCTAAGAAGTAAAACAAAAAGAGCTCTAGCAAATAAAAGAGAAGAGATTGTAAATCAACTTCAAGAAAGCTACGATATAAGTAATGATATAATATCTTATAAGTATTTATTTAAAGATTTTTATATGAATACTGAAAAAATTTCAGAACCACATATGGAAGATGAAACAGTGTTTGTGTTTTTTGGAGAGCATTGATAGGTATAGCTATAGATGTTCTTTTGGATTATTCAATACCAACAGAAGATGATGTATATAACTAGTTAAAAATATTAAGAAAATCATAAGTGCTATTAATCGTAAATCCACAATGACCAGTTGGGAATTAGACAAGTAGAGGAAGATTGGTTCGAATAAACTATTAAAAATTTCTTGATTTCTCGTTATATAAGAAATATAATGACATGTAATATTCTTATTTGATTTTCAAAAACAACATAATAACATTATGGTGAATTTAGAATAATGCGTGACAAGGAAAAAGATGAAGTATGCATGCATAGCAGAGCAGGGTTTTTGACAATGGGCCTTGTTAGCTTACGAGTGAACCTGATACAACTTAAATATTAGGCGACCAGTGAATCAAAGTGGGTTGCGGAAGATTGAATACAGTCCTTTAACTAACAAGTATAAGGAAAGAAAATGATCTTCAGAGAGATGGTTCATTTAAATGTGAATGTAAAGGAGGCGGTAGCTCAAAAAAGTGATACAAGCTTTGTTCCTTTTCTTGAATGACTATACATATAGCTCTCATAACGCTATGACTAGCTCAACTGATTACAAGTCAAACAATACAACCAATACTAGCTTTAAAACTAACGCAAGTTCATAGAAGGGTGGTAGCTAAGTATTAAGAGCGTAGAAAGTTGTTCTTTTAGAGCATTCCGGTTTCTTCATTGAGATACCTGAACTTGAGTATGGCAGCATATATAAAGCTTTAACTATGCCAAAGGAACGTATTGAGGAAATCAAATACGTTTCAGAGAAGCTATAGGTTAAGGTGTATGTTCCAACACTAAATCAAGATGAAATAGTAAAGTAGGTTATTCTAGTATGCTAGTTCCTTTCCTTAAATTAGATTACTTGAGATTTGATACAGTGTTAAGTCCCTATGACGTCATTGTTACTAATATTAATCAAAGAAATTGAATTAAACAACGTTACACCACTCTTAGTATTGGAAGCACTCTCTATGAATAATGAAAGTCTTTCAAAACAAAAGCTAGTTTCAATTATCAGTCAAGACGTTTGGGGATACGCCCAAGTTGACTTCATTAAAAAGATGATTTCAATTATAGATGTATTGACTATCGAAGTGAGTGGAGGTACTTATGAACCTAGCGATTATAAGATAGATATTCTTAACATGCCTACTTATCCTTATAAGTTCTTGATATTTACGAGAATGAAAAGGGTAAAAGTAGGAGTTGAACTATTAAGACTTGTGGCACATTTGCTGTCCTATGGAAATTACATAAGTAGTGATCGAACACCTGAGGAAGTAGAAATTGTTTCTAGATTGTAACACCAACATACAACGCACCAATTCCCATTCAACTTAGATAATAGCTCATACGTTAAAAAACCTTTTCTTAGTAGCGGAGGCTAAAGTGTTGGGATTATTAGAGAGCATGGAACAGTGAATATGATTATGTTTATCAAAATTTATTGAGCCACCTAAACGACAGGTAATTATTAATGGATTCCAAGAAAAGAGCTATATCATTGGCTCTTTTATCTGTAATGACAAGGATGTCGGTCTTTCATGTAGATAAGGTGGGGAGATTACCGAATGGGATTCTCAATAGCTAGCAATTGTTCATTTAGAGGAAAAATGAAAGAGGCAATATGATAATTACAGCATGGGTATTATTAATATTCTTTTGAGCATTTGGTTTTTGGACTACTGCTCAATACTACTTTGGTAAAAGGACTTTAGGTTATCGAGCTCGTTTAGGACGAACCTAACTTTATCAGAAACTTGTGGTGGCTACTCAAATGAATCAATGCAGATGTTAACTTGTGTAATCACTAGAATGGAAGAGACTAAAATTAAAACAGTAATCAAAGAGTTTGATAGTCATTCTTTATAAGAATCACAGTCGTTGCAGAAGTAAAAGGTGGTACTTTCACTAAAAGAGATATTCATTAAAGGTGGGCTTTTCCTACCCTTTTAATTAATAGATGATTAGGGGCTATTCAACATGACAATAATTACACTACAACACACACAAGATACATATGAGTCTTTACAATTATTCCGATCCATAGAAGAAATGAATAAAGCCGTAATGGCGCATAAACGCTTAAATAAGGAGCAATTAACTAAATCAACATATGCTGTCCTAGACTTCATTTCACAGTGGTCTTGCAAGTATGTAGGGGTGAGCTACCTTTGTCAGAAAAGAATCGCGGAGAGCCTAGAAATAAGCTATAAAACGGTTCAAAGATCTATTTCTAAATTAGTAGAATTGAACGTTGTGAAGAAGTTTAAAACAAAACGAGCTACAGGTGACAAGCGACAAAGCAGTAATATCATTGTAATTCAACCAGCTAAAGAAAATGTCCAACCCAAATGTCCACCCGAAGATACTCTTATCAATACTCAAAATATTAATAAAACAAATGATACAGAAAAAGAGGGTCTTTCTTTAAAAGAAGCTGATAAGGAATCTTTAATTAAAAAAGGATTAGTAAAGAAATTACCTGAAACATTACAACGTGTATTAGCCCCTTTCTTTGACGCAGATGAAATTTATAAATTAGCAGGAACTATTTATAAAGCTAAATCTAAGGTTGATAAAGCTATTCAAATTGAAGATTATTCAAATGAATACTACCAATGTATTCTAAGTGTTATAAATGCCTATAAACGAGGTAAAGCCGATTCATTACATGGTCTGTTGTTCCATGCTATTAAGGCTACAACAAAGACTATATGGCTTAAACAACGTGCTACAGGTGGTATTTGGTCTTCATTTTTAAGTTGATTTAAAAGTGATATAATAATAACAGATATGAATTTCGAGCTTGTGATGATTGTTGTTCTAACCATGAAAAAAGATATGTTTATAGTATTGTCTCCTAAAACGAGTAGACAATTTATTTGAACTTGAATAATCTAGAAATTTAAAATTTTAGACATTTCATTTGGTAAAACCATAAAATAATATATAATGACAAATGTATTTTTCGTATCTATGATATGAACTATAAAGGTATCACTTGAGAAGTAGTAAAAGAACTATTGGAGTTTTAGAACGCCACTATCAAGCAATATTGCAGGTTGGCGATAACGTTAAAGAGTGTTTTACAGTGTCAAAATCACTAGATAAGCATATTGAAACTGTCTGAACACATCTTGAGTCATATGAAATCATGTATGACATAGTAATTAGCATAAGAGAGGTTTGCTCAAAAGTTATGAAGTCAGAGGAACTTGTAACGATCGAAGGGAAATGAAGGTCTTAAATGACACATTTTGGAATTGATTGGAGAAAAGGAATTTGACTAAAGAAAGTATCAGGTTCGTGGGCATTGACCCATCAACTAAAACAGGTTTTGTTATTCTTGATTCTAACGGTGAGGTAGTTGTAGAAGAAGAAATTCGAGCAACAGCTACAAAAGACCCTGCTAGAATGATTGGAATAGCAAAACAAATTAAATCGTACTTGCAACCAAATGACAAAGTTGTTATTGAAGGTTTCGCTTACGGTGCTAAGGGTAAAGCAGTAGACTTCCAATATGGACTAGGTTGGTTAATCAGAGCTATGCTTTTTACTGAAAAGTTCGGTTATTCTGACGCTACACCAAGTCAGGTGAAGAAGTTTGCCAGCAACAAAGGGAACGCAAAGAAGGAAGATTTAGTGCTACCACTGTATAAGAAGTGGGGTTATGAACACCACTCAGATAATGTGCGTGACGCATACATTATGGCTCGTATGGCGTACAACATGTATAATCACGCTGGATTGCAGAAATACGAGCAAGAGGTACTGAGTAAAATGATAAAGCCAAAATAATAATAAATTGTAAAAAATAATAATTTATAAAAGGGTTATTAAAATCACTTTACAAAAATAACATAATAATATAATCTGAAAATTATATATTGGTGGCTTGTTAGTTACTTAACAAAAAGCATAATAAGATTTGAAAGGTAGGGATTGTAAAATGGCAGAACAATTATTACGAGAAGCATTAAATAAAATTGAGATAGTTGGTTTCGCTCAAGAATCAACACTCGAAAAGAAAGAGTTCAAAGACAACATAGGTAAACCTTACACATGTATAAGCGGTGACATTACTGTTAAAATCAGTGAGGAAGAAACTCAGGTTGTGTCTTACTTCGCAAAAGAGCTTACACAAAAAGGCGAAGTAAATAAAAACTACAAAGCCTTAACTACTATCATGAATGAACTAGTTACTGTTGCTGACGTTGCTCAAGGAGTATCAGAAGGTGAGCCTTCCCGTATTGAATGTCAAGGTAAATTAACTCTAAATGAGTACAAAGGCAATGATGGAGAAGTTAAATCATTCCCTAAAATTAGTGGTCAATACGCACCTATTCGCTACAAAGGCGAAGCAAAAGATTTCAATCCAAAAGCTAAGTTTGATATTGAGGGAATCGTGAAATCACTTAAAGCAGAAACAGATAAAGATGAAAATGAAACAGGTCGATTAAAAATTCAGCTTTACGTTCCTTTGTATGGTGGGAAAACAATTCCATTAACATTTGTAACAGGTGAAACATTGCCACAAGGCGGTAAAGACTACTTAACTGACAACTTCCAATCTCGTGCTTCTGTGCGTATTTACGGTGATTTAGTTAACAAGTCTAAAAAAATCGAACGTGTAATTGAATCAGGTTTCGGTGAAAACAAAACTGACGTAACTTATGAGCGTACTCGTGAGTTTATCGCAACAGGCGGTACATTATACGAGGAAGGTGTTCACAAAGAAGTATTCGACATTTCACTTCTTAAAGAAGCATTAGCTAATCGTGAGCGTCATTTATCAGCACTAAAAGAGAAAGAAAAAACTGATGATAAACCAAAACCAACAGCAGGTTTTGGTAATGGTTCTCAACAAACAAATGCTAAAACAAATGAAAAACAAGATGATGGTTTAGATGATTTATTTGGTGAAGATTAATTCTTCTAAGTAATGAAATAATATCGTAGATTTCGATAATTAAAAAGAAGGTTGACAATCACCACTTTCTTTTCTGAATAGGCGGTTGTCAACCTTCTTCTATTGAATAAATTTTAACAGAAAATGGAGAGTTAAACAATGACAATCGACTTATTAGCTATTCAACCACATCAAATTTCTCGTGATCTTCGTGAAAAAATCGTAGTAATCTACGGTGAGCCAAAGGTTGGTAAAACAACTATAGCTTCACAATTTCCCAAAGCTTTATTACTAGCGTTTGAAAAAGGCTATAACGCTCTTGCGGGTGTTATGGCACAAAACGTTACTAAGTGGGCTGACTTCAAGAAGGTATTACGACAACTTGAAAACGCTCAAGTTAAAGAAAAATTTGAAACTATTATTGTAGATACAGCAGACTTATCTTATGCTTCATGCGAGAAGTTCATTCTTCAACGTGAAGGCGTAGATAAAATCGGTGATATTCCTTACGGTGGGGGCTATAAATTAGTTCGTGACGAGTTCGATACAGTGTTACGGTCAATCCCAATGATGGGTTATGGTCTTGTAATGATTTCACATGCTCAAGTACAAACGATTACAGCAGAAGATGGAGCAGAGTATTCAAAAACAGTACCGACATTAACAAAACAGCCTCGTGGTATCGTGCTGTCAATGGCTGACATTATCGGTTACGCTAAGTCAATCGAACGTGAAGGTGAATCTAAAACAGCATTATTCTTACGTGGTACACAACAATTTGAAGCGGGTTCACGTTTTAAACATACACCACCTGTTATCAAATTTGAATATGAAGCCCTAGTGAAAGCAATCGCTGACGCTATTGAAAAAGAAGAAGTTGAAAAAGGTCAAACAACAGTAGTTGAAAAAGGAGTTAACTTATACGCTGAGGAAGAACTACTATCGTTTGAAGATTTAAAAACTGAAATCAAAGACCTTACAGCTAAATTAGTTGAAAAACAAGGTGCTAACGTTGCGAAAAAAACAATGAACAACCTTGTGGAACTACACTTAGGAAAAAGTCGAACTCTAAAAGATGTGACAGAATCGCAAATAGAACAACTGTCTTTAATTGCTTATGATTTAAAACAAATGTTGTAAAAATAGTGTAATGATATGTGAGCGGGGAGTGTTAGAGATAGCGCTCTCTATTGTCGCTTGTAAAGGGTGGTAAGTTGTGGCAAGAGCATTACCAAAGTGCAAAATTTGTAAAGAAGAAATCAACAAGAATGATGTATCTAGTTTTATTAAAAAGAGTAGTGGTTATTTCCATGTTGACTGTGAATCAGAAAAGGGAGATAAGGAAAAGAAGACATGTAGTTTCTGTAATGGAGAGTTCGAAAGCGAAAAGGATATTGTGAAGCGTGGTAGCTTAACAGTCCATCAAAGTTGCTTAGAGCAATATCATCAATCTAGTGAGAAGGTTGAAGTGAAGGTTAGGGTGAGAACCTGTCCTAAGTGTAAAGAGAAGGTCAATCCCCTTGACGTAGACGCTCTTGATACTGACACAGCAACTTATCACAAAGCTTGCTATGAGAGCATACAAAGACAAAAGAAAAACCGAGAGGAACTACTTGATTACATTGCATTGAAATACAATGTTGAGTTTCCAACCGGCTTTATGTTAAAGCAAATAACTGATTATCACAATAAACGAGGTTACTCATACAAAGCAATGCTAGTGACCTTAAAGTATATGTTTGATGTTGAAAAAGTTCCTACTAAGGAGGGTGTAGGATTAGGTCTTATACCTTTCTATTTCGAGAAAGCCAAAAGCTATCACCAAAAACTAAGAAAAGCAGGAAACTCAGCTAACAACGTTACTATAAACAACAAGACAGTGAAAATCAAAGCTGTTGCCCCTGTTAAGGCAAATAGAGTAAGTCGCTATGATTTAAGCAGCATGTAAGGAGAATGGGAAATGAGTAATAAAACACTCTTAGCTCTACAAGATAAATTTGCTTATATTCCAATATTCGCTAGACTTCTGAATGAACCTGATGAAGTGTTGAGTTTATCTAGTGGATATAAGCTAACACCGAATGATTTCCCTGAGAGATTTCATAAGATTTTATTCACAACAATAAATGAGCTTTATCATGAAGGTGTCTCAAAGATTGGTAAGTTTGAGATTAACGCCTATTTACTAAAAGGATTTACTAACCAACACCGAATATATAAGGACAATGGCGGTGATGAATATGTTGACAGAGTGATGGAACTAAATGAGCCTGATAACTTCGATTATCACTATAACAGAGTTAAAAAGTTTTCATTGCTTAGACACTATACTGAGGTTGGTATTGATATTTCAGACATTTATGATGTTGATGTTTTTGAGCTTAAAGATGAAGAAGAACAGTCAGAACGCTTCAATAAATTGACTATAGTTGACATAGTGAAACACATTGACAGCAAAATCATTGATATTAAGTCTGAATTTTTGATTGAAAAAGAAGGTGTCGGTAGTCACTTATCTGAGAACATTCGAGATATTTTCTTCAAGAAAACACTAGCTCTAAGTTATGGCGCTAACTTAACAAGTGGCTATCTTAACACAGCTTCTCGTGGCGCACGATTGCGAAAGCTTTACTGTATTTCAGGTAACTCAGGCTCGGGTAAAACTCGTTCGCTATTAGCCCACATCTTAAATATGTGTGTAACTGATATTTATACTGATGGTAAGTGGGTTAAAACCAACAACAAAGGGCGTGGATTATTTATCTCAACGGAGTTAGAGGAAGAAGAAATTAAGATTCCTGCGGTATGTTTCATTGCTGATGTTGAAGAAGAGAAGGTTCATAACAATGACCTAACGGACGATGAAATTAAGCGTTTAAAACACGCTTTTAAAGTTTTAGAACAAACACCTGTATGGTTCGAAGAATTATTTGACTTTGATGATGATGATATTGAACATGAAATCGAGAAACATGTAAACAAAAATGGTGTACAATATATTGGTTTTGACTATATGCATTCAACATTAAAGATGTTTGATAGCCTAGCAAAACAAGGCGCACGTAACCTTCAAGAGCACCAAGTATTGCGTATCATGTCAATACGTTTAAAGAACATCTGTAATCGCTACAATGTTTGGATTGGTACATCTACTCAGCTTAATGACACATGGAAACAAGGTGCATTAGACCAATCGGCATTAGAAGGCTCTAAATCTATAGTCAACAAACTGGACTTAGGGGCAATTCAAATTCCTCTTACAACTCAAGATGAGGCGTTGTTTGATGAAATTAAAAAGACCGCTAACTTAGGTTTCCATTTGCAACCTACTCACACAATCAACATCTATAAAAATCGTGGTAACAAGTGGAAGTTAATTCGCATTTGGGTACATTTCAATTTAGGTACTCTACGAATGACCGACTTATTTGTAACTAACTATAAAGGTGAAGTTATCTCTGATATTACACCAACTATGGTTGAACAGTTCCTAGAAGTTGATGAAAATGAAGAAACAGTTGTTTTCAACATCTATGCAGAAGATAAAGAAGAAATCATGGCTATCATAAAAGAAGCTAATAGCTATCAAGATGAAGGTTGCATTGGAGATTTATTTGGGGGCTAGGTGATTGAAATGTATGACAAAGATAAGTTGAAAAGTGAGCTAACAATTGAAGATATTAAGACAATTCTGACAGAGTTAGGGGTTCAACACATTGAATCACACCTAGAAAAAGGTCACATTATAACTAACACCATTTGTCATAACATTTCAGATGGAAAGATGAAGTTATACTACTACATAGATGATATGATTTTTCGTTGTTATACAGATTGCGGTAGTAATTTTGATGTATTTGACCTAGTGATTAAAAGCTATGCTTTAAAAGGCGTGGAAATTAATCTGATAGGTGCTATTAATTGGATTCTAAGAACTCTTGGAAAGACAAATGATTACACAACTAGACCAGAGGGTTTTGGGCATTCCTATGTTAGTAGACGAGAAGAATTAGATTGGCTTGATAGCTTAATAGTTAAGAAGCCTGTCAATATTGAAATGAAAGTGCATAGAGAATACACTTTGAAATTGTTTTCTAGAAAGCCTCACCCATTGTTCTTATTTGACAATATCAGTGAGGAAACAATGAAAAAATATGAGATTATGTACTATGAGAAATCAAATAGAATTGTCATTCCTCACAGAAGACATGACACAGGTGAGTTGATTGGACTTAAATCTAGGTCATTAAACTTCGAGGACATTGATAATGGATATAAATACATTCCACTAAAGATACAGAATGTACAGTATTCTTACCCAACTTTCCAAAACCTCTATGGATTGTATCAAAACAAAAACTTCATTAAAAAGATTCGAAAAGTAGTTATTTTTGAATCTGAGAAGTCAGTAATGCAGTTTGAAACCTACTTTCCTAATCAGAACTTTAGTGTAGCTCTATGTGGTAGTAATATTAGTAAACAACAGGTGGAAATGCTAATTAACTTAGGCGTACAGGAAGTTATTATTGCGCTAGATAAAGAGTTCACAGTTCTCAACACAAAAGAGGCTAACATATATGAAGAAAAACTACAGCGACTTTGCTCAATGTTTAGTAGCTACGCTAAGGTAAGTATGATATGGGACAGGTGGAATCTGCTAGATTTAAAGGATTCACCTTCTGATAAAGGTAGAGAGGTTTTTGTTGAGTTATTCAAAATGAGAAGAACTATTAACACAAAGCAATGAATAACGCAATGGAAGAGCAATTAAAATATTAGAAGAATCAGTAGAAATTGCGATGTAGATTGCTTACTTAGATGAAGATACAAAAATCAATTTTGGCTTAACACCTGAAAAAGAAAAGAAGCAAAGGAAAATACCGAAAATATTGAATTTGCAATGTTATTTCTAGGTGCATAAAACTTTAAATTTAGGAAAATAAGAAACGGCAAAGATTATTTAAAAGTAATATAATGATATTATCGGAGAGTGAATTTGTTGTACAGGTTAATTAGCACATCCAATATTGTCACGGATGATTTCCTGGAAGTGATTCTAGGGAATCGTGGCATTACAGACAAAGAGCGGTTCTTAGAACCAAAAGCAAGTGATGAAATTCACTACTCAAACTTACACAACATAAAGGAAGCTGTAGCGCTGTTCAAAGAGATTGAGAACAGAGGGCGAGTAGAAGTGAGAAAGATAAGAGTTGCATTAATTATTGATAGTGATATTGATGGAAACACAAGTTCAGCTATTCTCGCTTCATATATCGAGAATCTATTCCCTCATATTGAACTTATCTTCTTATTCCATGAAGGTAAACAACATGGTATTACAGAGGATAAAGTGAAAGAGATTGTAGAGTTGAATAAGGAAACAGCTCTTGACTTATTAATCGTAGCTGACGCAGGAACAAGCGATTATAGACAACAGTATCTCATTAGTGAAAAACATGAAATACCTATCCTAATCCTTGACCACCACGAAGCTGAGAATGGTGAATCAGAGTTTGCTCTGGTAGTCAACAACCAACTATCAGATAACTATCCTAACAAGGCCTTATCAGGTGTAGGGATCGTATACAAGTTTTTACAGGCGCTTGACGATGAATATGGCTACATGGAAGCGGAGGAGTATTTAGACCTTGTAGCGCTTGGCAATATCGCTGACAGCATGGACTTAACAAGTCCTGAGACACGCTACTTAGTGTATGAAGGACTAAAAGATATACGCAATGGGTTCTTAAAGGAAATCATCTTAAAACAGATTGGTGACTTTAAGCGTGTATATCCCCACACCTTGGCTTTCGGTGTTATCCCTAAAATGAACGGTATTATCCGAGTAGGGAAACCGGAGGAAAAGATTGACTTATTCAATGCTTTTAGAGGGTTTGAGCAAGCTACAGTGAATCCTCGCTCTAAGAAAAGTGAGACACTTCCACAAAAGGTAACTCGACAATGTGTCAACGCTCATAAGCGTCAGAAGACAATGCGTGAAAAATGGGTTGTCAAAATCAGGGAGCAGATTGTAGAAAAGAATCTTCACGAAAATGCGTTTCTTTTGATTGAGCTAGAGGAATCATTTGACCGAGACTTAAGTGGCTACCTTGCTGGAGCGTTAGCAGGAGAGTATAGAAAGCCTGTTCTAATGTTAGTGTGGGATAGCAAGATAGAGCGCTTCTCAGGCTCTCTACGTGGTTATGATGGCACTATGAAGAACACTAAGGACTTTCTAGAGGGATTGAATTTGTTTGATTATCTAGGTGGACACCAAAATGCTTGCGGATTCAAGATTTCAAGAGATTCATTATTCAGTTTGAATGGTGCCATTAATAGCGCTTTAGAGGAACAGAATCTAACAGGTCATCAGAAGATTGATGTTGATTTCTATTTAGAAGATGGTCAATTAACTACTGAGCTAGTTAATAAAGTTTTTGAATATGAGTACCTGTGGGGCAAGGGAGCAAGGAAGCCATTGTTTGCAATTGATATTGAAGTAGACACTAACAGGATTAAAAAGTCTTCAAGCTCAAACATGATTGAGTGGTATCACAACAATATCAAATTTTTACAATTCACATGCGATAGACGCTTACTTGACCTGATGGAAGACGGTCATATCGTTAACCTAACAATCGTTGGAAGCTTAAGTGTGAACTATTTCTTGGGAAAAAGCACACCACAGTTCATAATTGAAGATATAGCAATAGGTGAAAAAACAGAATTAACACCAATTGAAGAAGTCAAAGTAGATGATTTATTTAATTGGTAAAAATAACAAAATTGAATGTTTTATTATTGTGATGATGGCGATTTTATTAATATTTAGTAGAGGAAAATCTAGATGAAAAGGAGAGTAGCAATTATTAAAAAACACAATGAATTTTTTAATAATAATGAAAGCTATTGCCTTGTAGGTGAAGACAGGGCTATTTAGTTTACAATGTTGGCGACCTTGTTTCTTGATGCTTTTAGCTTAGGAATCATAGATTGAAAACGAGTCTTTCGTGATGGGTTGGTAAGCTGCTGATCTAATAGGCTTTATCAATTTTAAAGTCCCAATAGGTGAGTAATCAAATGAGATTTTGGAAGAAAAAGAAGAAAGCAAAACACGCAAAGAAGAAAGAGAAAGGTGACATACTTGATTAGTTCTCAGATAGTGTAGACTATTATTGTTGCTTGTTTGAAATCTTTAAAAAGAGTAGGAAAAACTACTCTTTTTTTATTTACAAAAATAACAATATTATATATGATTTTGATTATTGGAACTATGTTTATTTAAAGAGGAAAAATAAGAATGAAAAACAAGAGTAAATACGACTTACAAAATGTTTGGTCAAAAAAATAAATTGAATTTATTACGAAAAAAATTTCCTGTGAGTCAGTAGTATAGAGTAAATGCAAAAAAAATGAATAGTGATGAAATGCCTGTTAGAAAACAAATTGCTTTATTAATGAGTGAATTAGCGGCAAAGGGGAGATGGAAATGACAAATAAAATACATAAAAATGAGAATAAGCATTGGACTGATTCTCATTTAGATTATATTGAAACCAATTATGGTGTAAAAGACATTGAAGAAATGTCGAAATATTTAGGTAGGAGTGTTGAGGCTATTAAATGTTCCGCAACTAAACTTGCTCAAAGATTAATGACAACAAAAGAGCTTGCGAACTATGGACTACCTGCTAAAAAGTTTAAGAAACATGGAACTTCATACAATGACTATAGTTTTGGTGTTGAACAAGATAAGTTTTGGGATTGGCTCGAAAAACATAGAGAAAAAGTAAGTTTAGACCCTAATAAATTTGAGCGAAATGAAATATTGCCTGAGCCTGTTTGGTTGCAAGAGGTCATGGTAAATGGTGTTGCCTATGCCAGAAGAAAATGGTCGAAAAAGTTAGAAAAAACTGTTTGGGACATGTAGTACTTCAATCAAAAAAACATCACTGAAATATCAAAAGAGGTCGGAGTGACTTTCGGGAGTGTGCGAAGAAAGCTTGAGCGTGTGCAAAAACAAAAGACAAAAGAAGCTAAACAGAAGAATATCAAAAATGATATAATAATATATGGATTAGAAATAGGTTAATTCCTAAGGATATTTTTATTGATTGGAGAAGATGATATGTGCAAAACTTGTGAACTACACAAAGGAGACGTTTGGATATGCACATGCGAAGGTGAATGTACTTGTCGTATCGAGCTTCACGCACATACAGACGTTAGTAATATACGATTATTAGATAGTATCAACTCTGTTAAGGAGCTGATACAGACAGCGTGGGATATTGGTCTTAAAGGTTTAGCTATCACTGACCACGAAGCCCTTTCAGCACACGTAAAAGCCATTCAGACGGTTCGTGAGCTAAAGGAAAAGGGTAAGATAGGGAAAGACTTTAAATTGATTCTAGGCAATGAGATATACCTTGTAAATAGCTTAGAAGAAGTTAGAGATAATTATCAATCAGGTGTAACTAAATTCCCTCACTATCTCCTTTTAGCTAAGAACAAAGAAGGTCATGAAGCTCTCCGTATTTTATCCTCAAAAGCATGGGAGAACTCATTTTACACAGGTACTATGGAGCGAGTACCAACAGTCAAAAAAGACCTTGAAGCGATTGTAAAGCAGTTCCCTAATACACTGATTGCTACAACTGCTTGCTTAGGCTCTGAAAGCTCTTACTATATCCTAGAAGCTGATAAGGCTCGTTTAGAAGGGGATGTACAAAAGAAACAATATAATATAAAAAAATTAATGTATTTTATTGAGTGGAACATTGAGCTACATGGTAAAGATAACTTTTATCTTGAACTACAACCAAGTGCTGATTATGAGCAATCAACAGTAAACAAAGTGCTTATCAAGTTAGCACGAAAATATGGTTTAAAACTAATTATCACCAATGACGCTCACTATCTACGACCTGAGGACATGCCTATTCATGGAGCATACCTAAACTCAAAACAAGATGAACGTGAGACTGTTTCATTCTATGCTCATACTTACTTGCACAAGGCTAGTGAGATTTATGCGAAAATGAGCTATTTAGATAAAGATGTTGTCAAAGAAGCTTTGAAAAATACAATGGCTATAGGAAAAATGATTTGTGACTACACAATTGAGGGTGACACTATCATTCCTGTAGCTAAGTTACCTGAGTTTGAGGTGGCTCACCTATTTAAAGGTGGCTATAAGAAATATGGCTACATTGAAAAAATGGCACACTCTGATAATGAACAAGATAGATACTTGCTTCATTTAATCGAGAAGGGCTTCAAAGAGAAAATTCCTTATCGTGAAATGTCAAAAGAAGCATTTCATGAAGTAATGGCTCGAATAAACATAGAGCTAGAAGAACTTTGGGAAATGTCGATTATCCTAAATCAATCAATGGCTAGTTATTATGTTACAGTCGCTAAAATCATTGAGCTAATTTGGGGTGATGATTGCGGTGAAGCTTCACGAGAAGAAGGTTCAATTGTGGGTGCAGGGCGAGGTTCTGCTGTAGCTTTTTTAATCAACTATTTAACTGATGTTACTCAAGTAAACCCAATGCTTTATGGTATTGAAGTTCCCCATTGGCGACACTTACACAAGTCTAAGCCTGATATTTCCGCGTTGGATATTGATATTGATGTAACTTCAACTAAAAAAGGCTTCCTCTTTGACCGAATGAGAGATTTCTTTGGTAAGAAACAAGTTATCCAAGTATGTACTTTCGGTACTGAGAAAGCAAAATCTGCGGTTCAAACAGCCTGTCGTGGTTTAAGTATTGATAGAGATGTAGGTTTATATATTGCTTCACTTATTCCTGTAGAACGTGGCGATATGTGGCCACTGAAAGATTGTCTTTATGGAAATGAAGAAAAAGGTAGGAAACCTATCAAACAACTTATTGATGAAATCGACATGTATCCAAGACTACGTGAAACAGCTTTAAAGATTGAGGGATTAATCAACAAGCGCTCAATCCATGCAGGCGGTGTACTTGTTCTTAATGAAGAATACACCAAGATGAATGCAATGATGAAAGCACCGAATGGAACACCTATCACACAGTTTAACTTAAATGATAGTCAGGCATGTGGAGCTATCAAGTTCGATATTCTTACAATTGAGGGTAACGATAAGATTCAAGAGTGTATGGAACTTCTATTAAAATATGGTGAGATTGAGTGGCAAGGGACACTTCGAAAAACATTCCATAAATACTTCCATCCTGAAATCATTGACAAGAGTAACCCTGGGTTATTTAAGATGATTGGTGAAGATAAGATTGTTGACTTATTCCAGTTTTCAACACAATTAGGCCAGGCTGTTATCAAGAAAGCTCAACCTAGAAGCCTTATTGAGCTTGTATCATTGAACTCTATCATGCGACTTATGTCAGAGGGTGAAGAACAACCAATTGATACATTCATTCGATACAAGAATGATATTAACCTTTGGTATGAAGAAATGCGCCAACATGGTTTAACTAAAAAAGAAGTCGCTATTTTTGAGAAGTACCTAAAAGCTTTAAACGGTGTAGCTGATACACAAGAAGCTGTAATGCTTATGGCTATGGATAAAAACATAGCAGGATTCACCGTTAAAGAAGCTAACTACCTTCGTAAAGGTATAGCCAAGAAAAAGGCAGATGTACAGGAAGAAGTAAAACAAAAGCTATTCTTATGGGGGAGAGAACGAGGAACCCGTGATGAAGTAATAGATTATTTATGGTTACAGATTTCACGAATGTTAGGTTACGCTTTCTCGATTCCTCACACTTTAGCGTATACTCTTATAGCTATGGTTGAAGCGAATCTATCATACAATTACAATCCTCTGTATTGGCAAACAGCATGCCTAACGGTTAACTCGGGCTCTTTGGAGGTAGAAGAAGACGCGAAACAGAAGTCAACCAACTATGGCAAAGTAGCAGAAGCCATAGGAAAGATGAAAGGTCGTGGTATTAATATATCACAACCATTCATCAATCGAGCTGAGTTCGGCTTTGTACCTGATATTGCAAATGACCGTATTATCTTCTCGATTAAAGGTATTGTAGGAATTGGAGATGAAGTAGCTCATACAATTCTTGCTAATCGCCCTTTCGCTTCGTTTGAAGACTTCTATGAGCGTATGTATGTTGAGAAGCGAATACAGAAAAAGCACGTTATCCAACTCATTAAAGCAGGTGCATTTAACGAGTTTGGTCAACCAAGATATATTATGAGAGATTTCTTATTAAAAGAAATCGGCATAAAAGAGAGCCTGAATATGCAGAACATGAAGTCTATCATTGATTTAGGATTGTTAGATAATCCTGATTTGCATATCTATAAAGAGCTATTCAACTTTAAAGAGTATATCTCAAAGAGTGTTGTTCGAGTGGAAAAAGCATCAAACAAATGCAGTAAGACAGGGTTTTCTAAAGATAAGATTCTAGGGCTAGATGAAATTGCAAAGCAATTTTATGAGAAAACGTTTGACGGTAGTTCTGTTCGTGGATATAATTATGTTACTCTTGAAATATCGGAGAAACAATTCACTAAAGAGTATAATGAAAAGATAAAGCCTTTCAAAGAGCTAATAACTACGAAAGAGTTCATCAAACTTTATAATGAAGCCATGTTTAAGAGAGAGTGGTACAAAACAGCTAAAGGCTCAGTATCTAAATGGGAAATGGATTCTATCTCATATTATGAGAATGATCATGAGTTAATCAATGTGAACATGGAGAAATACAACATTGTTAACTTCTTTGAACTTAATGAAAAACCTGTAGTAGTAGGATATTCGCATTTCAAAGATAACAACATTCCTAAGCAGAAGGTCTTTACTATTGTTGGTACTGTACTTGACAGAAACAAAGCAAGACATACAATTACTGTATTAACACCTCATGGTGTAGTTACTGTGAAAACATATGCAGGAGCTTTTGCTCACTATGATAAACAGATTTCACGCAAAAAAGGCGAGAAAAAAGAAGTGATTGAGAAGTCGTGGTTCACTCGCGGTAATCTAGTGTTGCTCAATGGTTTCCGCAGAGAAGAACAATTTGTATTGAAAACTTACAAAGTCAAAGGTGAAGAAGTTCAACACACTGTAAACCTAATACTAGGTGTTGAGAAAAATGGTGACTTAATTCTTCAAGATGAAAGAGCAAGAGCTTACTAGGCTCATATTCTTACTACAGGAAGGAAGGAAGTTATATTCTATAAATGAAATTCAAGACATATGTCTATGTTTCAAATGTGACAAAGTAAGATTTCGTAGAATTTAGCGACAAGTTTAATGAAAAACACTAAGGTATCAAAAGTAATGTTATCAACTCTAGTGACAGGAGGGTTAGTTTCTATTTCATTAGTTTTTAATGTAACAGGCTATGAAGTAGAAGCACCGAATATAACAAAAGGAGAAACACAAATTGAGCTACCTTCAAGTGCTTTAGTTCCAACGTTTAAATCACCTGAACAGTCAGCAAAAGAAATCAAAGCTGAGGGCGAAAAACTCCAATATGAACGAGAAGAAAGAGTACGAATCGAGCATGAAAAAGCAAGATTAGCAGAAGAAGCTCGTTTAGCAAAGATTGAAGCAGAACGCAAAGCCAAAGAAGAAGCAGAGCGTAAAGCACGTGAGGAAGCTGAATGCAAGCGTCAAGCAATGCTACAGCGACGAAGAGAAATAGCGAGGCAAAAGCAAATAGCATACCAAAAGCAACAAACAAATGCGCAACCTCAAAAACAAGCGCTAGCAACAAATGGTGTAGAGTTCAATGGTAGCTACTACACACCATATTGTAACGGTTGCTCAGGTGTTACAGCAACAGGCTATGATGTTCGTAGTTCGATTTATGTTGATGGTATGCGAGTAATTGCTGTAGATCCCCGTGTTATCCCTTTGTACTCTATTGTTGAGGTTTCAACACCTAACGAGAAATTTAGGGCAATTGCTTTGGACACTGGTGGAGCAATCAAAGGTCACAAGGTTGATATTCTTGTAGCTGACAAACAAACAGCTTATAACTTAGGTAGACATACTGTTTACGTTAAAGTGATAAGAAACGGCAAATAGTTTCTTCAAAACTTTAAAAAGTAATATAATGATATAAAATAGGGTATGGAGTTATGGTTGCGGTTTTCCTCTATACCCATTTTTGTTTAAGGAGAAACACTATGGTGAATAAAGAGAAACTTATTTAATAAATAATTGATGAACTGACTAGCGTGGATTATAAGGGCTATCCATTGGGTGTAAATGGATTCACTGACGAAGTACGAACCAGGCTTGAAACAACTAAAATAAATAATGTTGAAGTACAGTATTTCCGAGATTCACAATATGCTGACGGTGAACCATCTGTAATCGTTCCCTCAATTCAAAGGGGGTTCGCCATGATGAAACTGAGCTTAGCTACTACTGAACTATAAAAATATTAGGGGGAAGCATTTACTTTATAAAGGTAACATGATAATATGTTTATAACTTATAGTGGTTAATGTAAACTCATTTGTACAGATGAGAATTCTCGTTCAATCAACAAAAAAGTAATATAATGATATATATAAGTGAAGCGAGAGATATGGTAGATGAAACAATTGAAGAAAACGAAATGCAACAATGGGAATCACTTAATCCAATAAGTTCAATGCAAGAAATTTTAGGTTTAATGCAAACTTTAGAACAAAACTTTTTCATAGCCAAAAAAATGGAGGAAGGCTTAAATAATCGACAAGGCGATTTATTACATGCACTTGAACTTGACCTAGATAGAAAAGAAATTAATGCTGTTTACAGGGCGAAACGCGAAATACGATTTAAGCGCAGAGATATAAAAGACATACTGATTAATTTAGTAGAAGCTCAAAACTTTATCAAAGCAAATTACAAATTTATTAATGAGTGTAATGAAGCCATAAAAAAAATGCAACGCACATCTCAGAAGGTTTCTAATCGCAAGTACTCTTATGCAATTGTGAAGCACTAGCAAAGGTCATTGATTTGGAAAATCACCCTGATATTATTCCTTTTATCCCACAAGAAGAAAGACAAAGTACAGAATTAATGTCACAAGTTGAAAAGTTCAGTCAAAGATGGGGTAAACAAAAGTGATAGACATTATTTTTGGGAGGAGGTGAAACCTATGAAACGTAATAGATTCAGAGTTTCACGCTTAATAAAAAGGATGAAAAATAATGTGATGACATAAGCTGAAGGTGATGCATCTACCTCAATATGTTATGAATAAATTACACAATGGAGAACAAGAGATTGTTATTCCAATTTGTAGGCAACTGCATGATAAATGTCTAGTTGATTATCTAAAAGAGTATCATAACAAGTTTAACTATTGGTAACTGGGAATAAAGGGAAAGATAATGACAGAAATAATTGAACAAAAGAAGTATAAGGGTAAACTCAAGGAAGAATACGCATTGAAGATATGTACAAAGGTGTAGCACTTGCGCTTTATGTAGCAGGTTATCAATTGTTCTTCATGGGAGCTGTTGACATGAGTTATGTCGATAATTGAAATGTTCCAATCAGGTGCTACTAAAGTATTGGAAATATAAGGAGTTTGAGGCTTTGTTAAAATTTGTTCCAACTCATATAGCATGGGCTATCTTAATAACCATAACAGCAATATCAGTAATATTGGGAGAGTACAAATAGGGTTGGTTAGGAGCATAAGAAATGACTAGAACAACAGCTAGACAAAAAGTACTTGAAGCACTACAAAACACACCAAGCGGTTTAACAAACAATGAATTGATTAAAATATCACCTAGTTTTAGAGCAAGGTTATCAGAGCTTTATGAGGAAGGTCATATTATTGAAAAAACACCACTACAAAATGGGGTGAATCTGTACCGATACAAAGGCTTTGAGAAAAAAAAGCTAAAAGATGCTTATAGTTCTTTGGTTCATGTTCTTTACGAAAATGGTCACAAAGATGTTGTGGAAAAGCTATCTACAATTTTAGGAGAAGCTAATGTAGTCCTTCACAGAAAAACACTGAAATAAGTTATTAAATCAATAAGAATCACAGTTAAAGCTGTTGACATAGATAAGTAACTAATGGAGAGGGTTGTTTAAAATGGAATCAGTTGAAATGGTGACATTATAAAAGCAGAACATGTACATCTGCTAGAAAAAAATGTGCTTCTTAATTATTAACAAGCTTGTGGTATAGATAATTGGAGTGGCTATGGTGAAGCAATGAATGATGGAGGAGAAGAATAATGTTATTACTAAATAATTATGACTTTACTATCAATCGCTTTCCTAATGGAGAGTAGAATCTCCTTAATATCTAGGAAGCAATCGTATTTTCAAAGCATAAAAGGTACATCACTTCATATTAAAATATCGAAGTGAAAGATTAGTTAAGGTTAATCAAATATATATATAAGGTGCATAATGGTATGTTAAATTACGATCAAGAGCAAGTTATGATAAACTCAATCCTTGATAGAAGGAGCAAACACTTAGCACAATTAGAGCGTGATTCTGCTTCTTCCGAGGTGAAATATTATGGCTAAACTAACGGACGAAACATTGGATTGGTTAGGTGATATGTTTGTTGAGAATGAGATTCTTGATAGGCATGGTGTTACTTTCGAGACGTTTGTGAATTGGTGGAAGATAGGTTTGCTAGAAAAATATGATTTAGTATTTTAAAAAACTTATTAAAAGCAATATAATAATATCAAATGTTATTAATTTAATTTAGAGGCGGTGAGAAACATGACAAACTATAACACTCAAAGGTTCGCAATAGAAGTTGAAATTATCACTACTAAATTAGTGGAAACACTTAAAAGTAAGAATGCTGATTATGGCAACAATGTTGACAAAAACATTGACGAATGGGGATTATCTTCATTAGCTATTCGCTTAGATGATAAACTCAGTCGATTCAAAAATCTAATCAAAGAAAGTAAAACTCGCCAAGTGTCAGATGAAGCTATCGAAGATACTTTATTAGACCTAGCAGGGTACGCGATCTTAGGTTATCGCAAAATGCAAGAAATGAACCATAAAGTTGTAGATAAGATTGACAAAGAGGTTGCAACAGTAATCGAAAAAGCATTAAAAGAAGCTACAACTCAAGATAAACGAACATTAGGATCAACAACTTTTACGTTCAACTGTTAAAAGTTATATAATGATGTATTTAAAAGGGGGATGTTTTTAACGTGGTTATTCTTTATACACGCACAGTATGCCCAAAGTGTACTTTAATCAAAACACTTCTTGATTCAGCAGAGGTGGCATACGAACAAGTCAACTTAGACTTTGATGAAAAAGCAGAAGTGGAGCTAAAGGAAAAAGGATTCATGGGCCTACCTATCGCACTTGATGAAGGTCAATATTATGCTGACGTTCCTTCAATTCAGGCTTTCATTGCTCAAAAGGCATGATAGCCTACGCTAGTAGAACAGGTAACGTGAGAGATATTGTGGGAAGACTAGATAAGTCTATTCCTATAAGGGAGATTACAGCTAGTACTATTGTTCAAGACCCCTATTACTTACTAACTTATACAGATAAGCTAGGGGAAGCGCCTGAGGTAGTAAGACAATTCCTATCTTCACATGAAGAAAATAGGGAAAATCTTAGAGGTGTAATCGCAAGTGGTAACACAAATTTTGGAAAGCGGAATTTTTGTGGCTCTGCTATTGAGATCTCTCAGTGGTTAAGAGTTCCAATAATACGCATGATTGATCTGCGAGGTAATCAGGATGATATAGCAACTATTAGCAGTAGCTATAGAAAAATGATTGCAGGTGAACAAGTTTGAAAAATTATTTAATGTTAAACAACGAGGTTCTTAATACTTACAAAACATTGGGTATTATTGACCGAAAGAAGGACAGAGAAGCTACAAGTGACTTCTTCTTTGAAGAGATCAATCGTAAAACAATGTTCTTCCATACGCTTGAAGAAAAGATTAACTACATAAAGCGTGAGAATTATTATGAAAAGGAATTCTTAGACAAATATTCATTTAAGTTTGTCAAGAAAATCTTCAAACTAGCTTATGATTATAAGTTTAGATTCCCAACGTTTATGAGTGCTAGTAAGTTCTACAGCTCATATGCACTAAAAACTCGTGATGGAAACAATTTCTTAGAGCGGTATGAAGATAGAATGGCTATAGTTGCCTTATATCTAGCTCAAGGTAAGCGTAAAGACGCTGAGGATTGGATTCATTACTTAATGCGTAGTTACCAACCTGCAACACCAACTTTCATTAATGTTGGTAAGAAAGCTCGCGGTGAGTTTGTGTCATGTTTCAAGATTGCTATGGCAGACAACATGAACTCAATCGCTCACAATATCGGAAATGCTCTACAGCTGTCGAAGCTAGGTGGTGGGGTTGGTATTTCACTAACTGATTTACGTTGTGCAAAGGACCCAATCAAAGGCATTGAAAACCGAGCGTCAGGTGTTATACCTGTTGCTAAGTTGCTAGAGAACTCATTCTCATATGCAAATCAATTAGGTCAACGAGCAGGTTCAGGCGTTATTTGGCTCAATGTGTTTCATGGTGATATTGAGGACTTTATCTCAGCTAAGAAACCAAATGCAGATGAAAAGATTCGCCTTGCTACTTTAAGTACAGGTATCATTTTCCCTGATATTTTCTTCGAGTTAGCTCGTCAGGATAAGGATATTGTTCTATTCTCTCCTTATGATATTAAGAATGAGTATGGTAAAACTATGTCTGAAATCTCGATTACTGACATGTACTACGAGTTACTTGATAACCCTAACATTCGAAAACTGAAACGCATTAATGCACGTAAGTTATACACTGACATTAAGAAATCTCAAATTGAGAGTGGTTATCCATTCGAAATGTTTGATGATAATGTCAACAAAGCACACCCATTGAAAAAGATTGGGCGAGTGAAAATCACTAACCTATGTACAGAAATCATGCAATTAATGGAAACCTCTGAAATCAATGATTATGATGAAGTAGATATTATTGGTCTTGATGTAAGTTGTAACTTAGGCTCACTTGATATTCACAATGCAGTTAAAGAAGAAGACTTCGATAAGTTAGTTAACGCTTCAATGCGGATGCTTACACAAGTTTCTCTATTAACTAACATTAACAATGTGCCTGCGGTTGCTCGTGCTAACCAAGAAATGCACTCAGTAGGATTAGGTGTTATGAACCTCCATGGTCACTTTGTTTCTCAGGGTATCATGTATGGAAGCGAGGAAGCCAACGAGTTCATTGACGCTTTCTTCACTGCATTAAACTACTACTCTATTAAGGCTTCTGTAGAGATTGCAAAGGAACGTAAGAACAAATTCTATCGTTTCGAAGATTCTGAGTACGCAAGTGGTGAATACTTCGAGCATTACTACAGAAAAGAACTAGTAATTACTTCTGAAAAAGCTAAACAGGCGCTAGGCAATGTTCCAATCATCACTATAGCCATGTGGAAAAAATTAGCTCAAGAAGTTAAAAAGCATGGTATGTTCCATGCATACAGATTGGCAATTGCACCTACAGGTTCAATTAGTTACATTAGAAGCTCAAGTGCTTCAATGTCACCAATCACAGAGCGTGTAGAAGTGCGAGACTACGCTGATTCGAGAACAATTTACCCCATGCCTTACCTTGATAATAACAACAAACATCTTTATGTTGAAGCATACGATATGGATATGTTTAAGATGATTGATTCCTACGCAATCGCTCAGAAACACGTTGATCAAGCTATTTCAATGACATTGTACATTAAAGATAATTGGACAACAGAACAGTTAGCTAAAGTGTATATTTACGCATGGCTAAAAGGGATTAAATCAGTCTACTATGTGCGACAACGTATGCAAACAATTGAAGAATGTGAAAGTTGTTCAGTATAAAAGAAGGTGTTATAGATAAATGGAAGTATTATCAGAAAGAGCGTATATACAAAAAAGATTTGAAAAAGTCTTTGAAGCTGTCAATTGGAATAAACAATTAGGCTTACATGAGGTCTTTTGGAAACAACAGGTCAAGCAGTTTTGGTTGCCTGAGGAAGTAGCTGTATCTAAAGATCTTTTAGGTTGGAAGCAATTTGAGTTTCAAGTAACCTATATGCGAGTTTTAGCAGGGCTTACTTTACTAGATACAATTCAAACTAACGTAGGTATGAATGAGCTTTCACGCTTTGTTAAGAAACTACAGCAGAAAGCATTGTACTCTTTGTTTGGGGCGTTTGAAGCAATTCATGCTAAATCATACAGCTATATCTTTACAACACTTGCAACGAACTCTCAGATTGATGAAGTATTCGAATGGGTTAAGACCAATCCATATCTTCAATATAAAGCGAGTAAGATTGAAGCAATTTACTCAGCTATTAAAGAAGATGATGATGTTTCACTATGGAAAGCGCATTTTTCTTCTGTGATGTTAGAATCATTCCTGTTTTACTCAGGGTTCTTCTATCCACTTTACTTAGGGGGACATGGGATACTTAAAAATAGTGCTGAGGTTATCTCATTAATCGTCCGTGATGAATCAATTCATGGGGTTGCAGTAGGTTACGAAGCTCAGGAAATGTTTAAGACGTTTGATAAAGCAACTCAGGATGAATTAAAGATTTGGGGCTATGAGCTTTTAGCAGACCTTTATATCAATGAGTTAAAGTACACAGATGATGTGTACGCTGAAACAGGGGTAGGTGGTAAGGTTAAGGCTTATGTGCGCTACAACGCAAACAAAGCTCTAATGAACTTAGGCTTAGATACTATGTTCCCTGACGAAGAAGTAGACCCAATTGTTTTGAACGGTATTCGTACTGATTCAGTGACACATGATTTCTTCTCACAAAAGGGCAATAGTTATACAATGGCTAATGTTGCACCTATCACTGACGAAACATTCAACTTTAAAGGGTACAATATTTAATTGGCGCTATCAAAAAATAATATAATGATATTAAATAGAAAAATATTATTGGCGTTCAATCAAAACGCTGATAACACTAATGCAGAGCTCGAAGCCAACAAAAAGCTTCAAGATAAAATAAAACAACTCATCAAAGGAGATACAGAATAATCTATGCAGAAGCAATTTGTAAAACCACAGGTTAAAGATATTGTCTTTGACCGTAAGCAAAAATTTGAAGGGCGAGTATCTTATATCAACTTCCAAAATAAAACAGCAAAAATTGAAGTCATTGTTGATACAAATAAAGAGCTTCAACAACGTACAACAGAGCTTGTTGAATCCAAGCTGTACGACTTAATCGTGTTGGAGAAACATCCTCGTAAAGAGTTTGACAAAAATCGCCATTTTACACTCGTAAAAGAGTTCCAAAGTGCTTTTAATCACCCTGTAGCTGAGAAGCCAACAGCAATTGGAGCAGAAAGAGGTTTAAAACGTACAATTTGGGTAGGTGAGGAATTAGTTGAGTTCCTACACGCTTGCTCAAAAGACAAAGAACAGTTCGCTAAACTTTATTATGCTTTCCTCGAAGGGCTAGGTGAAGCATACAAGAAGTCACTAGCAACTAATTTCATCCAAGATAATACTGAGCGTATTGTCGCAATGGCAGACGCTCTAATAGACTCAGACTACTTCCTTAAAGGCTCGTTTGTGGAATTAGGTGTACTACCACAACAACTATTCGAAATTGTCCATGCTTCTAACATGAGCAAGTTGTTTACTGACGAAAATGGTAAAAAGCACCCTAAATATCGCGAGGATGGGAAAGTTCTTAAATCACCTGAGTTCTTCCCACCTGAACAAAAATTGAAAGAAGAAGTTTTACGTCAAGCTCAAGCTTAATGTATTAGCAGGGGGGTACCCTGCAATTTCTCTAAGAGGTAAACGATATGCAAAATTTCTCTAATACAGAGTGGGAAGGCCTAACAGAAGAAGAGGTTTTTCTGTTAAATCGAAGACTAGTTATTACTACAGTTAGAAGAAAGTTTCCTAATAATCAATACTTTTGTAAAGCTCATATGCTTGATCTAGATGATTTAGTGCAACTTGGGAACATAGGGTTACTAAATGCAATCAGAACTTTTGAGCCTATTAGAAAGAGTTCATTTCGAACGTATGCAATCAACTGTATATCATGGTCTATTTCTACCAATGCAAAGAAAGAATCTCTACGCACAGTTAATACTCAATCATATGATTTAGCTAATGTTATGAGTGTAGATACACCACTTAATATGAATGGCAATGAGGAAGAAGCGGTAATTTTCCTCAACACCATAGAAGCAAATGAAAATACTAGCGAAACTGCAGAAGGTAACTTGTTTCAGCAGCAGGTTATTGAGTTCTTAAAAGCAGATAAAGATATAGATGATGAATTGTTATATATTCTTATTGCTAGAACAAAAGAGAAAACAATGAGGGAGATTGCCAAACATTTTGACAAGCACCCTAACGCAATCAGTCAACGATTAAAAACTCAGAAAGCTATTCGAGTTAAAAATCGCTTGAGGAAATTTTTGAAGAATAGAGATTATTAATGTACCAAACAGCAGATAAGCAATACAACACAATTATTCAACAAATTCTAGATAATGGTATTATGGATAGTCCTGAGCATGTGCGAACTGTCTATGAAGATGGAGAGAAAGCACCTACAAAAGCGATTATCAATGTACAGATGAAATTTGACAATAGTATAGATGCTATTGTGTTAACAACAAAACGAGTGCCATTGAAAGACCCAATCAAAGAACTATTTTGGATTTGGCAGAAAATGTCTAACAAAGTCTTTGACCTACAGCAAATGGGCTGTCACGTTTGGGATGAATGGGAGCTTAAAGATGGAACAGTCGGAAATGCTTACGGTTGGCAACTTCGCAACAAATACCAGCGAATTATAGCTGACAGAACATTCCTAGAGATGGTTCGAAATGGAGAGTTATCTGAGAAGCCTGATGAAGTTCTTTCGGATGAAGAATTTGAGAACGCTGTGGCTTACTGTGAGGAATACATAGAGTATGTTGACTTAAATCAAGTGGATTACTTATTGTACATACTTAAAAAGAACCCTCACTCACGTAGAATTAAGACTACTCTGTGGTGTGTAGAAGACTTACAAGAAATGGCTTTACAACCATGTGTGTATGAAACACATTGGCAACTGTTTGATGGAAAGTTGGCACTTACTGTAAATATCCGTTCTAATGATATGGCATTAGGTAACCCTTATAACATCTATCAATACTCAATTTTGCACCGATTAATCGCACAGGTGACAGGTCATGAAGTTGGTGAGTTGTGTATCAACATTGATAACGCACATATCTATGACAGACACTTAGAGACTATCGAGAAGCAGATTAAGGGAGAGTTGCATGAGCCTCCTACAATTTGGATTAACCCTGAAGTAAAAAGCTTCTATGACTTCACAGTGAATGATATTAAGGTTCAAGATTACAAACATAATGGTACATTCTCTTACGAAATTGCTATATAAAAGGAAAAAGTAATATGAATTTGGCGAGTTAAAAGGAGAGAAACAAACAATAACCAAAGAAACTGAACCAAAATTTGAAGTGATAGGTTTTGAAAGAATAGACTTCGATTTTGAGCAAAAAGTTCTTAATGGAGATAATGAGGTCATTTGAAAAAGACATCAAGCTTTATGTAGATGAAGCTGGTACTTAAATACACGTGAAGATTCTAAAGATGTTGAATTAGGTGGCCTAACATTAAGCGTTTCGTGTGTGTAAAGCTTTTTAAACCACCAAAGAAATATGCCAAAGACCTAGATATTCTAGGTTTTTTCTTTTTGGGAAAAAGTTTAAACATTTTTCATAGCTTTACTTGTGTGATACTTTGCAAAATTCTGTAAAATTAATAGGTGGGTAAATTTACTGTTATTTTTCTAAAAAAGCGTTATGATAGTAGGAATGATATGGTAATACAGCACCAAAGAAAGTAGGAAAAGACATGACTAAGTATGAAACATTATTGTTTGACGTGGATGACACGTTATTAGATTTTGATTTGGCTGAAAATGCAGCACTTGACCGTTTATTTAAACAGGAAAATATTGCAGCAACTCCAACGATGATTGCGCGTTATAAAGAGATTAATGAATTTATGTGGCGTGCTTTTGAACGTGGTGAGGTGTCTAAAAATACATTACATAACACTCGATTTTCGATTGCATTAAAGGAATTCGGCTTAGATGTAGATGGGGAGTACTTTGAAGCGGTCTTTCAAAAATATTTGAAGGAGGCACATCATTTTGTAGATGGTGCCTACGAAGTAATCGAACAGCTCGCCGATAACTATGATTTATATGTCGTTTCAAATGGTAAAACAATGACTCAAAATAAACGTCTAGAGGATGCAAATTTAGCACAATTTTTTAAAGACATTTTTATTTCAGAGCAAACAGGCTATCAAAAACCAATGCCAGCTTTTTTCGATTACGTTTTTGATCGTATCGAACTTATAAATAAGGACAAAACCTTGATTATTGGTGATTCCTTAACATCTGATGTAAAAGGCGGATTACAAGCAGGAATTGATACTTGCTGGTTTAATATACGTGATATTGAAAATACAAGTGATATTCAACCACATTTTGAAATTAAAAAACTTCATGATTTACACATATTATTAGATAATAAAGTAACAATTTGATAAGTACATGTCTGAACTACGCTTCAACTGTTCGTAAGTCTGAACAGTTGAGGTGTAGTTTTTTGATTGAACAAATCTTGAAAAGTATTATACTTTTGGGAGTTGAATCCAGTAGTAGTTCGTGCATTCAGCCAAAGACATTGATGCCAATAACAGTTATGTTGGTGTTTTACATTCTTTAGGAATTATAAACAGGAAAACGCCATCTACATTTGATTCAAATGCTATCTTTAAGGGTGCCCCAAACGACAAGACAAATTTATTACAGATAAAATGCTAGTGGTGACATTAGATGTTGCACGTAGGATTTAATAGTAGTCAGTAAAAGTCGAGGACATGATGTCTCTCGACTTTTTTTGTTGTTTTTTTCAGTGAATGAATTTGGCGCTATTAGCATGAATTTTTTTAGTATTACGTATTATACAAAAGAGGTACCACATATAATTTTTTTTATTGCTACCTAGATAAGTCATAGTACAGTGAACATGCTAGTTAGAAGCATAAGAACAAAATCTATCGGTTTATTTATCTCATATAAAAAGTGCAGTTGCGGGAGAGGAATAGTTCATAATCTACAAGCATGGGGAGTGACAATAGTGAAAGATTCAGAAACCCTATTAATGAAATTACATTACTTTGCTAGTATGCTTGAGTTTTTAATTGACAAGCATAATCAAGATCAAATGGTAGGTTATTATTCAGAGCTAGAGGAAGTGATTGATGATTATTCTTCCTTTATAACTAACAGTGAGAATGAAAATCAATGGCATAATTTAAAACAAACTTATGAAATCTCACTATTAATCGAGAAGTTAAGAAAAATGTCCGCTGATTGTGTGAAAATAATGGAAAAACATTGGGCTTTGAAATACTTACATGAAACCGAAGAGATGACGGATTATTTTCGCAATATAGAAGGCTGCATTGAAAAAGAACATAGTGGCTTTCCTATTACCAATAAATCGAAGGTGTTAGTAGTTGGGTCAGGTCCGTTTCCAATAACATTATTATCGATTGCTACACGTACAGGAGCAGATGTTTTGGGTATTGATATTGACGATGAAGCTATTCTGTTGGGGAGACAAGTGGCTACTAAACTTGGAAATCATACAATTCAGATTGAAAATAAATCAGTGGATGAACTCCAATCCATTCAACAGATTAGTCATATTATTTTTAGCTCAACAGTCAACTGTAAATATGACATATTAGAACAATTACATGATTTAACAAATAAGGACGTGATGATTGCGATGCGTTATGGGAATGGATTAAAGTCTCTTTTTAATTACCCAATGGAAACAGTGGATGCAACAAAATGGCGTATAGTCGAGAAAATTGCAGTCTCTCAAGGTGTATTTGATATCGCTTTATATCAAAAAGTATAAATACTAAATTATAAGGAGAATCATATGACATTTTTCAAAAAGGTTTTATTATTAGGGACAGGGCCAACATCTGTTCAACTAGCTGTGAATTTTAGAAATCATTTCAATAGCAAGGTGGGGATTGCTGGTCGAAAATCTTCACGTTCAAATATGTTCTTTGAAAAAACAATCAAACAACAACTTACACTTAAAGCACATATACAAAATAAACAGCATCAGTCTGCAGCTGGAGAATGTGTGATTGATTGTCTTTTTAAAGGGTATAATACAATATCAGGAGATTGGGATACCATTGTTCTCAGCGTGACTACAGATGCCTATATAGCTGTATTATCACAAATTGATATCCAAGTTTTGAAGCAAGCCAAGTGTATTATATTGATTTCTCCTACATTTTGCTCGAATCAATTAATTTCTAACTATTTAAAACAGATATCCTCCTGTGTTGAGGTGATTAGTTTTTCTACATATTATGGTGATACTAGATGGTTAAACGGTGTGCCATCGAATGAAGTGTTAACAACGGGGATAAAGAAAACGGTTTATATTGGATCGAATCAATCAAAATCGGAACATATGGATAAACTAAGCGAGTTATTTTGTCAGCTAGGAATTCATGTGAAAGTTTTAGCATCACCATTAGAAGCAGAAACAAGAAATATTTCTTTATACGTACATCCAGCACTGTGTATGAATGATTTTTCATTAAAGGCAATATTTGAAGAGCAAGGGACTATAAAGTATGTTTATAAGCTTTACCCTGAGGGACCTATTACGTACACAATGATTCGCCATTTGCTGAATCATTGGAAAGAAATGATGAAAATAGTAACGCATGTGAATATTCAACCTCTAAACCTTTTGAAATTTATGGTAGATGATAATTATTCATTACAACCGTTAAGTATAGCACGACAAGATATCGAAGATTTTGAAAAACTGGAGTCTATACATCAGGAGTATCTGTTGTATATACGTTATGCATCGTTATTGATTGATCCATTTTCTAAACCAGATCAAGAGGGAAGATACTTTGATTTTTCAGCTGTGCCTATAAAAAGGATATTTTTGAATCATGAAGGTATATGGGATATCCCAAGAATGCCAAAAGAGGATTACTATCGCCTTAAAATTATTCAAGGGGTAGCTAGAGCTTTAAAAATTAAATCTCCAACGATTGATCAATTTATATTTACGTATGAACAAAAGCTCCGGCAAGTAGTAGCATCATCATCTGAGAAAATGTCCTTTTCAGAAGCGTTTCAAATAAAAACTTTTTCAAAAGATATTAATATGATTTGTAAAGAATTAATATAAAAACCGGTGATGGTGGACATTTCGGTGGCAACCTAATGTTTAGGGGATGGTATACGAATGAAGGACATATGTTACGTTTCATTTTAGTGTCATTTTACAGGGGAATGTTTTGTTTTTGAATGGAGTAGGTGTTTACCAACCCACAGATATTTATTGAACAGTAGATTCTAAAGGTATAAAAATCATTAGAACGGGCAAAACCTTTTATGAGACCAGTTTCCATGAAAGGGGAAAAGACGATGAATACTGTTTTAACTGTAAATAAACGCGATAAAGGGCGTCATTCATCATTAACTCAACTTAGACAGAACGGTGCTATTCCGGGCGTTGTTTATGGCTACCAAATGGAATCCACAGCGGTATCACTGGATGCCAGACAATTTGCAAAAATGTTAGCTCAATTTGGCAATAAAAATGTCTTCCAATTAGATGTAGACGGTCAACGGGTCAACGCAGTATTAACAGAAGTACAACGCTGTGCGTTAAGGGGCAATGTAAAGCATGTAGATTTTAAGTCCATCAATATGTCCGAAGAACTAGAGGTTGATATTCCAGTAACGGTTACGGGTCATGCTATTGGAGTTGCAGATGGTGGATTCCTATTACAGCCTAATCGTGAAGTTCGTATAAAAGTAAATCCGTCAGAAATTCCTGAAACAATAGAGGTGGATGTGACTGATGTAGCAATCGGGACATCACTTTATGTAGGAGGTATTCGCGAAAAGTTCTCTTTTGAAATTTTACAGGAAGATGACTATACATTAGTGACGATTACACCTCCTGCCGCTGAAAATGTACAGGATGACGACATAGTGGATGGGACCCCTGAAGTAATCGAGGCTACTGGGAAAAATCCATCTGCATCAGAAGAATAGCAACAAAAAAAGGAGCCATCTTACACGTACGGTAAGTGGTTCCTTGCTGTTTATTGCATAAACTGCTGTAAAGATTTGTTCGATTATATATAGTTGAACTGTATATTGCAACCGAATAAAAAAAGACAATGCAAAAGTGCATTGTCTTGTAAGCCTATACTACAGCGCTTTTCACGCCAGTCCATCTCATAAATAATTTTTCATTATACGTTAAAGCAAACTGTACAATCGGTCCGAGTCCGAAAGCCATTAGCACAGTACCAACGCCGATAGGACCACCTAGTAAAAAGCCGATTAAAGCGACACTTACTTCCATAGTTGTTCGAGAGCGTGTGACACTCCAACCAAGCTTATGAACCATAAGAAGCATTAATGAATCACGAGGACCAATCCCTAAATTTGCCACCATATACATACCGCAACCCCAGCCAAGTAATAGTAAGCCACATACATATGAAAGAAGTTGCATCCAAAAACCATCTATATCAGGAATCAAATAGTTAAAAATATCAATAAAAATTCCTGCTAAAAACATATCTATAAACGTACCCGGCAGTGGAAATTTCTTTGTAATTACTATATCAAACGCTATTATGGCTAGTCCGATGAGAATGGACCAAGTACCAATAGTTAATCCCATTGTTTTAGCAAGTCCAATATGTAATACATCCCATGAACCAACACCGAAAATCTGACCTTTAATTGTCAATGTTATACCTAAGGATAAAAGCAAAATACCCGTTAAGAAGAACAGACACCGTGTGAAAAATGCTTGCTTCATCATTATAACCCTCATTCTAAAAATTCATGTTGTACAACAAATTATTATAACAATAGATTTTAAAATGAATCGAATATTGTCAATTCGTATTTTTCAAAAAAATATGATTAGGTAAGATAAATCAGGACAAAATAGTAGGGATAAGAAAGGATGAGATGACATGACCTCTGTGCGAGAAGAAATACTAGAAGTTTTAAACCGTGAAAAAATAGGAACGATGGCGACCGTCGAGAACGGCAAACCGTACTCACGCTATATGACATTCCAACATGAAGATTTTGTATTATACACAGTTACGAATAAACATTCTGAAAAAATGGAGGAGCTTCGCAAAAACCCATATACACATATATTATATGGATACGAAAATGGAGGCTTTGGTGACACGTACGTTGAAATTGAAGGGAAGCTAACAGAGATTCTAGAGGAAGGAATAAAAAATAAGTTAGCCGAACTTTTTACAAGCATTTTCGTTGGTAATCAAGATGAAATGATTACACTAAAAATCGAGCCGATTCGTATGCGCTTGATGAATAAAAAAGGCGATCCACCTAAAGAGCTTGAATTTACAAACGACCATTAAGCAGTGGTCGTTTTTTGATTGCCGCATGATCATTGATTCTGTACACATTACTTTTTTTGTTATTATTAGTTAAAAAAAAGGTGGGATGGGTGGCTGCCCCCCAGGAAAGCACTTAGGCGTAAGTGAAATCAACCACTCGTTTTGCCGAAGGGGACATTTAAAAGGATGCAATAATTCTCAAAAAATTTCCTCGATCATTTTGTTTCAACATAATGAACCGACCTAAAAGCATAGCTGCTTTCAGGCGGTTTTTTAAATGGGATATATACGTGCTTTTAACTGCTTATTTAAAATAGAAGCCTGCGTCAGTGCTTGTTCATCGTGACGTATCTCACCAGGCTTGTTTGCCTCTCCAATAATGTACGAGGAGAACGGCATCTTTAAGAAGTCAAAAATATACTGGAATTGCTGGATCATTGGTAGACCCTTTATATATGGGGCATCACCACCGACAGCAAGAACAATGGCCTCGGTAGTTTGTAGTTTTTCTTTTAGCTGTGGAAAACGCTCATCTCGAATAGCATGACTCAGTCGATCCACCATGTTCTTCATTATTCCTGACATGCTGTACCAATAGATCGGTGTGGCAAAAATAACAACATCACTTGTTAAAAACGCTTGTATAATTTGATCATAATCATCATCTACAAACTGAAAGCCGTTGTCATCGTGGCGCAAATCGTGAATAGGCTCGACCGTTAAATTTTTTAGATCTATTTTTTTATGATGTAAGCCCTCTAATACATAATTAGCTAGTTGTTCACTATTACTATCGGCTCTAGAGCTACCAATAAATGCGGTAATGTTCATGAAAATCCTCCTCTGTCCTTCAGGTTATAACTAGTGTAAACTTAACTTTATTATCGATAAAGCTGAATGTTTCGATGAAATGTATCGAAAAAAACGATTTAGGGGTGGGGAAGATGGATATTAAACAGCTGCAAACGTTTTTAACAGCTTCAGAAACGTTAAGTTTTACGCAAACAGCACAGCTACTAGACTATGCTCAATCGAGTATTACAGCACAAATTAAATCGCTTGAAGAAGAGCTTGGTGTAGTCCTTTTTGAGCGGCTTGGAAAACGCATTAGCCTTACAGAGGAGGGTGAGCGATTACAACAGTATGCCCAAAAAATGCTAGATTTAAATATGGAGATGAAAAAAGCTGTATTAAATGAACAAACACAAGCGGTATTAAAAATTGGTGCACAGGAAAGCCAATGTGTATACCGTCTGCCAAGTGTTTTACAACAATTTCAGAAATCCCATCCACAAGTCAAAATCATTTTTAAACCTGTGCATACAACCGAAATAGCCAAAGATTTATTACAGTCAGGCAATCTAGATATAGCATTTATTACGGATGCATATAAGGAAACACCTATGTTACATCGTGAGCGACTTATTCAAGAGCAATTAGTTTTTGTAAGTGCACCTACTGATAGCAACGAGGAGAGAGCAGTATTTTCTTTACAGCAACTTTCAAATGAAACGATGCTTCTGACAGAGAGCGGTTGCTCCTACCGTAATCAATTGGAATTACAGCTGCAGCAGGAAGGTTCGCTACCAATACAAATGATTGAATTTGCAAGTATTGAAGCCATTAAGCAATGTGTGATGGCAGGCTTAGGTATTACATTCTTACCTAAAATGGTGGTCGAGAAGGAGCTAAAAAACCAACGTTTACAAGAACTGATTACAGCAACGAAATTAGCAGACATTTTTACGGATATCGCTTGGCATAAGGATAAGCATATATCTCCGTATCTCGCTGATTTTATAGAGATTGCTATGAAAATGTATAAGAAGTTTTAAGGGCATATATTTTTTACCCGGACCTTTTTTCAAAATGGATTCTTTTTGTTTACTGACTAAGCAATCTTTTAAAGTACACAGCTGTATCAAAAAAATGCGAATGAATTTTTTAATTCATTTCGCACTTTTTAGTTCTTTTCACAATTGAAGAGTATTATTGTGATTTATAAAGGTCCTTACAGTTCGACCTATGATAAATTTATTGTTTCTTCAAAGTCCCAGAAAAGTTCGTTCCTTCATCATGCTCTTTGCGACAATCTACCTCGGTAATTTTAAGCGCATTATTAAGACGTTCAAATTCTAATACACATCGATTGCCGTTTGAAGATTTATTCATCACGGCCTTCGTGTTAGAAGTAATCGTCGCTGTACCATCGACACTCCCTGCAGCTGTCCCATCATTCGCAGTAATGAAAATAGTAAAATTTTTGCTTGTTGCGTTTGAAATGTAGGCATCACGGCGATTAAAATCAGTGGAGCCTGTACCCCATTTATAGTAATACGAATAGGTACCATTCCAAGCACTATTAGAAGGTGCTGTCAGCTGCATTGTTTTATCAAGCTGATTTTGGCCATTTTTCGCTCGTGTATTTAATGAAGTATTACTTACATTTTCGTGAATTTTTTGTGCGTCTTCTGAAATCTCATAAAAATTTCTTTCATCCATACGGTGGAGCATTGTAACGACTTGAGCTCGCGTCATATTGTTTGTCACGCCAAAAAACTTCTGCAAGTTACGGTTTTCATACTGTAAGTTTTGACCAGTGGAAATGTAATAATCGAGTAAAAACTGTATTGATTGATCTAATCCACTTTTACCATTTGCTAAATGTGTAATAGCCTGTGCCACAACACCGCGCTTCACATTAGCTCCTCTAATAGTGTTATCGAAATATCCGTTTAATGGAACACCATAGCTTGCAAGTCGATTGTAAAATTCATCAGACCAGTTTGCTAGAGGGGGTTGTTTTTTTAGCTCATCATAAGGTGATTCGAGCTCGTAAAAATTAGCAAGTAGTTTTGCAAATTGTTGCTCCGTGATTGTTGCATTGGGCTTAAATGTACCGTCTGCATAGCCATTAACGATATCATATTCCTCTGCCCACAGGATGGCTTCATACGCATAGTGATCTTCTGGTACATCTTTAAAACCAGCAGCTTGCACAGTGTATCCACTTGCCACAACCAGTATGGGAAGCAATAAAGCGAACACTATTTTTTTCATTTGTCTCTGTCATCCTTTCTTTCGTACTATTAATAGTTTGAAGGATATGGATAAAAACTGCAAATTTTTCTAGTTTATTTTAAGTAGAAAGGATGAGATAGAGCAATCCTATAAGCGATTCATTTAGGAAAGAAGGAATAAACAGAGATGTTGAATAGTTTCAATAAATATCTCCAAAAATGGATGCCTATTTTAACGCCACTAAGTTTAGTGATGGGTGTATTGTTGGGGAATGTAGGGCATCAGCTTTTATTTTTAGTGCCATGGCTTTTTGCATTTATGACGTTTGCAGGTAGTTTAAATATGAGTTTTGAAGGGATAAAAAATCTTCGGAAATATTCAAAGGTTATAGTAATAGCCCTTGTATTTTTACATCTGATGATGCCGATGTGGGCCTATTTTGTATCAACCGTTATCTTTCATGATCATTTACTAACGATTGGCTTTGTCTTAGCAGTCGCTGTGCCAACTGGAGTAACGAGTTTTATTTGGGTAAGTATTTGTGGAGGACATCTTCCATTGTGTCTTGCAATTATTTTAATCGACACACTTATATCCCCCGTAGTTATTCCTGCTTTACTACATATTGTTGTGGGGCAAACAATCGAAATTGATACTGCAGGTCTAATGTTAGATTTACTTTGGATGATTGTTGTACCTTCACTTATAGGTGTAGCGTTGAACGAGTTGACTAAAGGCAATATTGCGGTGACACTAGGAAAGAAATTAGCCCCTTTTTCAAAACTAAGCTTATTTACCATTGTGATGATTAATAGTAGCGCAATCGCTCCGTATATTACACACTTTAGTTGGGGGCTTGTCGGTGTTATTTTAGTCGTATTTGTTCTAGCTATATCAGGGTATGCGCTCTGTTTAGTACTCGGTCATATTCTTTGGAAGGATATAAGTATTATTACAATGTTCGTTTTTACTGGAGGGATGCGCAATATTGCTGTAGGAGTAGTGATAGCGACGACATACTTTCCTACAAAAACGGTTATGCCAGTAGTGTTTGGCATGCTATTTCAGCAAGTTCTAGCCTCGTTCTTTAGCCGAATAGTTGAGCAGTATCAGTTGAAAGTTGCGAAAGGCTAAATATCTTAGCAATTCTTTTGTGGAAGGTAAATAAATTTTTTAAGACTTACGCTATCGATTGTTATTAAGACGCCACATTAATTGTTCCAAAAGAAGGAGAGGCACAAAAATGTGATGTAAGATCATCAAATGAAAATAGCGAAATATGAGGTTTCCAATACGCCACCTTCAGAATATGATGAAGATAAGCAGTATCCATCGTTATGTAGGATGGGGGAGATATTCTATTTTAAAATTTTACAATAATAATAAATTGAAAGTAAATATCAGTTGTGCATGCGAAAGTATTATGAATGCTAATTATGTCTCATAAGAAAGAAGAGTGCGCGAATGAAAGAATTGGATGATTTGAAACTAACGATTCTTCCGTTAATTATTTTGCTGATTCTTATACTTTTTTGGAAACTGACCGAGTCTGTCGGAGCGGGTATGTTGATTATTATTTTCTGGATAGGCTGGCGGCGCCTTATTAGAAAATCACTATAAATTGAATATGAGTTACCGCCAGCTTTATTCAAAAAAGTTAAACATCGTTTGATACTGGAATCAAACGATGTTTTTTTGCATTTGCCTCTAATCTTCTGCATAGTTCTTACTTTTGAAAAACGACTATGTACGATTATTTGTAATTTTGTTACTATGTAGTAATTAATAAATGAAACAACAAGGAGATACGGCATGTGGCATTATCGGAATGTATGGATTATTTTATTGGGCGAATTTGTCGTTGGTCTTGGCTTATGGGCTGGGATTATAGGCAATCTAGCTTTTATGCAAGAGGTCGTTCCCTCTGATTTTCACAAATCATTAATTATTTCTTGCGGTATATTGGCGGGCTTAATAGTAGGTCCGTTGGCAGGACGTATTATTGACAATTCGCAGAAAAAAACAGTTATACAGTGGGCAAGTGTAGGACGAATTATAAGTGTTTTATTTATGTTTATGGCACTTTTTACAAATTCGGTTGTATGGATGATTCTTTTTTTAATTACGCTGCAAATAGCGGCAGCCTTTTATATGCCTGCTCTACAATCTATTATTCCAATGATTGTTAAGGATAAGGACTTAATCACACTTAATGCTTGGCAAATGAATGCCCGAACGATTTCAAGGATTATTGGTACGGCTGCAGCAGGATTCATGTTAAGTTTCTTTGACTTGAAATGGTTGTACATCATTTCATTTATTGTCTATATTCTGATGTTTGTTATTACGAGCTTCCTACAATTAGACGAGATGGCTGATCACTCATTATCAACTAAGGAAAAGGGAGGCTTTAAAGAAGTGTTACCGATGGTGAAGGAGCACCCAATTGTTTTAATGACACTTGTTTTAATGTTAATTCCAACATTATTTTTAGGTTCCTTTAATTTAGTTATTATGAAAATTTCTGAGATTCATCATTCAACGACAATATCTGGATTATTGTATACAGTTGAGGGCATTGGTTTCATGCTTGGTGCAGCTGGTTTAAAATTGATTACGGAACGGGTAAAAATTGGGACACTCCTCTTTACTTTAGCATTTATCATCGGTTCGATGGAACTCATGCTACTATTATCGGATATCAAGTTTTTTGCATTAGTAGCTTTTGGCGTTTTTGGTTTTTCAGTAGGCTGTTTTTTCCCAACAACCATGGTGATTTTTCAAAAGCAAGTGCCAAAAGATTTTCATGGCCGATTTTTCTCATTCCGTAATATGATTGATTCTGTCATCTTTCAGGTCGTCTTATTGTCAACAGGTATGATGCTAGATTTAGTTGGTTTAAGTGGATTGGGACTAGTTTTTGGTATAATCAGCTTAAGTTTAACGATCACTTTTTTACTATATTCAAAGAAAAAGAATGTTGTGATGCAGGCGCATTAATTAAAAAGGAACTGTCAAATCTGTATTCTACTTTGACAGTTCTATCTTCTTATTAAGTTTTATATACATTTTACATAGTAATATTTAGGATGCGGTCTATGGACGGTACTTCTGCTTTCTTACTTTTATGACTAACGAGGACAGGTTTGTTGAAGGAAAAAGTAATAGATGATATTTATATTAGAATTCTAAATAGTATTGCGATCTCTTGATAAAACATCTACTTGTCCAATCTCTGCAATGAATGATTTTGTTGAAGTTGTCGAATGGGCTGACAAAATGGTTATGTTTTAATCATTAAGATAAGTAGAAAGAAGGTATTGAAAGATGTTTGGAAAAACACAAGACCCGATAGAGACTTATATAGAATCACCCGATAAGCTAAAGAGCTTATATAGGCGAGTGTTATTCGTTGTTAGTCTCTCACAAGTTTTTGGTGGGGCAGGGCTTGCAGCAGGTATTACAGTAGGGGCTCTTTTAGCTCAACAAATGTTAGGAACGGATGCTTATGCAGGGGTACCTTCCGCTTTATTAACTTTAGGTTCGGCGGGGACAGCTTTAATTGTAGGGAAACTATCTCAACGTTATGGGCGTCGTACAGGGTTATCGACAGGTTTTATTGTCGGAGGACTCGGTGCAATTGGTGTAGTGATTGCTGCCATGATAAATAGTGTCATTTTATTATTCGCTTCTCTACTAATCTATGGCGCAGGAACTGCAACAAATTTACAAGCCCGCTATGCAGGGACAGATTTAGCCAATAATAAACAACGAGCAACTGCTATTAGCACAACAATGGTGATGACAACATTCGGAGCTGTGGCAGGGCCAAATTTAGTAAATATTATGGGTGAATTTGCAGTTTCTATTGGTGTGCCGGCTCTTGCGGGTCCATTTATCTTATCAGCAACAGCATATATCCTAGCAGGTCTGGTCCTTTTTATTATGTTGCGTCCGGATCCATTAGAAATAGCGAAACTGCTTGAAGCGCACAAACAAGAAAATGAGCATGGAAATAAGTCAGAATCCTTAAATAAAAAAGCTCACAATAAAAGAGGTCTTACAGTCGGTGCAACGGTGATGGTACTTACGCAAATTGTAATGGTTGCTATTATGACAATGACACCCGTACATATGAAACATCATGGCCATGGTTTATCGGAGGTTGGACTTGTTATAGGGTTTCATGTAGGTTCTATGTATCTTCCATCGCTCGTAACAGGTATTCTTGTTGATAAAATCGGGCGGACTGCCATGAGTATTGCTTCCGGAGTGACGCTGTTATTTGCTGGCTTATTGGCGGCGTTCGCACCAAGCGATTCTATGCTTCTATTAATCATTGCTCTATCTTTACTTGGGTTAGGGTGGAACTTTGGCTTAATAAGTGGTACTGCACAAATAGTAGATTCGACAGAGCCTTCGACACGTGCAAAAACGCAAGGGAAAATCGATGTTTTAGTTGCATTAGCAGGAGCTTCTGGTGGTGCTCTCTCAGGCATGGTAGTGGCTAATGCAAGTTATGCGGTATTATCTTTAGCAGGGGGGCTTTTATCGTTAGTACTTATCCCCATTGTAATTTGGTCAAGAAGAGCTTGAGATAAATTAGATGATACAAAAATTATTATAAAACTCTATTAAAAAAACAACTTAATTTAAGGTTCTTTTGTTGGCATACGGTACTCCGTAATGTAAATCAAAAGAACCTTTTCCTCTTAATAAAAACAAATAACTATGTAATTAGCTATTTGTTTTAACTGCTTCTGTTTAATTAGATGTCTTAATTACCTCATTAAAGGCTGCAATAATTACCTCGATTTTATATCCCGCTTCGAGTAATTCATTAGTTATTTGTTCATATGTTCATTCCTTGATAATTTTTAAATCTAATTAGTCGTTATAAAATTGTAAGCATTGACAATGATTAAATATTCAGTTTTGGATACAAAAGTACATTTAAAAGACCGCAGCGTGTTCAGAAGCTACAGAAAAAATTTGTAGGAATGCTAATTTGTAATAGGGATAGCGTTTTGCAATAATAACTTGAGGCGTAGATGAAGGAAATATAATTGACACATTTTGAATACATGGAGCAACTTTTTTTATGTAGGGATATGTTTTAGTACTTTGCCTCAATTGGTAAAAGTACCAAAATGATAATAATAAAAAAATGTTCAGTATAATATTAACCTAATTTCCAATACTAAATTTGTTTTAAAAATAAGGAAGGAGGTTTCTATAAGTGAGATATCTTAAATGGGGTGTAATTGGTGCTGTTATTTTGAGTGTAGCTAGAGGATTTCAAAAGGGTACTCTTCAACAGTTCACAAAAAATATTTCGAACAAATTAAATCTACAGAATACTCAACAAATGATGCAGCCAATGCAACAAATGGCACAATCATCGCAGCAAAAGTTTCAGCCTTTACAACAAATGAACCAATCTTCACAACAATCGAAGCAACCTCAACAACAAGTAAACGAATCTTCACAACAAATGAATCAATCATTACAAAATACAGCCATTAACTCTTCATCGAGTAATTCTTCGAAATAATAATGTATTCAAAAAAACAATTGCTATGAATTAGAGGAATCTGGTGGAAAAAGCTTTTTTGACATTAAAACAATTCCTCAAATTGACCTTAAGTAGGGGAAAAGATATTCAATGGAACAAATAAAGAATTTAAAATCGTTGAAAGAACTATTTAAATTTTCCGCTGATGTGATTTTTCAAACATATAACTTTTTTCAACATAAAGTACATTTTATCACATGTGATTCAATGATTGACGAACAGTTATTAAATGGTGTTGTTGTTACTAGAGTTCAATCCTTATTATCTGGTTTATCTACAGAATTATTAGAAATAAAAATAATGAACGATTTGCATATACCTAAATTGCAAAAAGTAAAAAAAAAATCCGATGCTATTACGCTGGTTTATACAGGGAATGTACTGTTGTATTTCGAAGAAGAAAACATACTTTTCTCAAGTAATATTTCAAAAAAACCAAATCGAAATCCAGAAGAAACCCTAATGGAATCAGTTTTAAAAGGACCGAGAGACAATTTTATTGAAGATATTTTAATCAACATCGCTCTAATACGTAAAAGATTACCCACCAATTCATTTAGTGTAGAGAATTTTGAAATTGGAAGGCGTTCTAAAACAAAAGTATCGTTGCTTTATATGCACGATATAACAAATAAAGAAATAGTGAATGTAATTAAGAAAGAGCTAAAACAAATAGACACAGATATTGTGTTTAGTGGTGATGTACTGATGGGGGAAATGGGAAAAGGAACAAAAATTATACCTAAACATGATTATACAGGTCGTCCTGATTATGCATTGCAAGCTTTAATGAGAGGACGAGTTATTATATTGGTTGATGGAGTATCGTATGCCATAATTGTACCAATTAACATAACATTACTTTTTAAAACAAGTGAGGATTATGAGTATCCCATTATTGTAAATTCTGTAGAACGATTAATGCGTTTAGTAGGTATTTTTATTAGTATATTTTTACCGGGATTTTGGATTGCTATATCGACATTTCATCAAGAGCAAATACCTGTATATTTATTAGCGTCGTTAGTAGAATCGAGAACAGGAAATGTATTGCCAGTCGCTCTAGAAATGTTTCTAATGCTATTAATGTTTGAATTGTTTTATGAAGCAAATCTTCGTCTTCCATCTATTATCGTGGGGACACTAAGTATTGTAGGAGGATTAATAATTGGTAATGCAGCGGTTAAAGTTGGATTAACATCTGCTCCAATGCTTATAGTTTTTGCTATTTCAAGCATTGCAGGTTTTACATTAGTTAATCAATCCTTTATAGCAGGGGCAGGTATTTTAAGGTTTTTAATTATATTTGGATCTGCTATTTTTGGCTTGTTCGGTTTTTTTATATCAATGTTCTTCATTTTTCTTTATTTAGCAAACGTACGGGTATACGGTGTTCCCTACTTAACTATTTTCGCAGATTTGGTTTGGGCTGATATAAAAACATCCTTGGTGCGTCAATCTCAAAAAGGATATAGTCAACGTCCAAAATTTTTAAAACCGCAAGATAAAACACGAACACATGAAAAGTGCTAGATGGGAAAATTAGGAGCTGGAAAAATGAGCAGTCTTTTTTTTATGATTTTCCCACTTTCGAAATAGAACGTTCGTACGGGTATATGGAACATACATTATTTTCTGTTGATAATCATTTTGTAAAAGGGGTTGGTTGTTCCAATTTGATGTATATGGAAATGAACGATTGTAAATTCTTAAAGATGTAGTAAATATAATTAAAACACGTATAGAGAAAGTTGGATTACTAAATGAATTTTCACAACACAATGCAACTGAAAGTTTTTCGAACTGTAGTTTTGGATACCGGTGGTGTGATATATCGAATTCCGGCAGAGACTATTACGCTATCGGAGAATAAATTCTTGTATCACCTGTTTAAGGTTATTAAGTAAATGAAACAATTTCTTTTCTTAATCAGTATACTATTGGTATTGTCTACTATTGCATGTCCTATCAAGGCGGAAACAAATACTGTTCCTATTATGAAAGAAAGTATTGAGAGCATGAATCAAGAAAGAGAAACAAGTTCATTAAGCCATATCAATATACCGAATAGACCTCCGAAGAATCCCTTCTTAGTAGATGGACTATCTGGGCTCTCTCATTGGGATCCTGCCCAAACGGATTCAACTGTGGTTCCAGCTCCTTCTGGAATTAAGAAAATTCCTAAAAAAAAGATTCAGCGCATTCCTGGAGGTTTAATCAATATCTGCTATGTAAGTGGTCCGGTATATCCTACAGGAGAACAGACTATTTGGTTGGCAAACAATAATCGTATTGCCAAAGTTCTGATTGATGATGAGCAATTTGAATTAATTTCCGAGTTTAAAATTCCTGGTCAGTCTTATTTATCGCCCCAAGATGCTGATGCAGTAACGGATAAGCTAGATAGTTTCGAAAGTGAGAACGAGTTATTGGCTTACATCAATAAGAACTTCCCTAAATACGCGGAAGATATTGCTGTTCGTGCTGGGGTGTATCCGATGATGGATTATGAAGGGAATTTTTATACCGTTGTGAATGATAGCATTATGGTTTTTGGAGACAAACATTCGTATGATCCATTTTCGGAAATTGAATTAAAACGGAAATTTACACTGCCAAAGGAGTTATTAAATCCAAACATGAGATTGTCAGATGCATTGTTAGGATTGAATCTTACTTATGACGGCAAAGTGGTCTTTGTAACAGGAGGCGGTGTAGTTGGGGTTATTGATCGTTATTTCAAAGAGCAAGTACAGTATATTAAGCTGAGAGGGGAAACTATTTCAAACTCCTTTTCTCTTGATGAAAAAGGCGGTATTTACGTGGTATCCAGTAAATATATGCACAAATTTGTTTGGAATGGTAAGAAGCTCAGTGATAATCCAAAGGATGGGGCCTGGAAATCAGAGTATGAAGTGGGAGAAGCAGCAGGTGGTATAAAACTTGATGTAGGGTCAGGATCTACTCCGACTCTTATGGGGTTTGGGGATGACAAAGATAAACTTGTCGTCATCACAGATGGTTCCAAAGTAATGAACATTGTTGCTTTTTGGCGTGATGAAATTCCAACAGACTTTAAGCAGCAGTCTGGAACAAAGTCTCGTCGTATTGCGGGACAGATGAAAGTGAACTTCGGCCAAAATAATTTGAAAGAAGCACAGTCAGAGCAATCGGTGGCTATATTGGGGTATGGTGCTTTTGTAGTCAATAACAGTCTTCCTGATAAACTTCCGACAAAGCTTGAAAACGTTGTTGTTTCTGGGGTGACACGACCAGGGCCAAAAGGTGTTGAAAAATTTGAGTGGGATTTTAAGACGCATGAGTGGAAAAGAGCATGGGCGAATCCAAATGTGAGTTCTCCATCGGTAGTACCTATGGTAAGTGCGGGTAGTAATCAAGCTTATTTCAATGGTTATGTTGATGGGGCTTGGGAGATTACTGGACTCGACTGGGATACGGGGAAGGTTAAAACGCGTCTAATTTTAGGAGACAGTCAAGCATATAATGGAGCTTATTCCTTGATTCAGGTTTTGCCAGATGGTGATATTGTTTACGGAGGTTTAACCGGATATCTGAGAATCGATGCCAAATAAATAGAATAAAAAATTTTTGTGGAGTCGTTTATTTAATAAGTAAATAAAAAGGTTTACTTCTTGTTAAAAAAGGGGTAAGCCTTTTTGTTACTACTGATAATGATGGATTATGTTACTCGATATAGCCAGTAGCGCTTACAACACAAATTAATCGCAATGAAGGTCTAGAGGGCTATTGGGACGGCAGATAAATTACAGGCCCAAATTCGGCTGCGCATCAGCTCCAGATCCTTGTGATGACAGGCCGTGATACGACGGAAGCCCGTTTCTATACAGAAGGCGGCGATGAATATATGGAGATGTCCGGATATTTATACGTAAGTGAATCCAACGTAAAACCGCTGGATGCAGGCCAATCATCCAAAATTAGCTGCAAGCAAACGGGCATGCGAGATGGTTTACGATCCCGCAAGCGATAGCAGGGAAAACGATGACCGTGGTGTTGTCATCAAAGAGTTCATTCGCGGTGTATGATGAGAAGGGAGTGTGCGTCAATTTTACCGTTGTGAGTGGCGATAACAAAGTAAAAATGCCGAAGGACGGAACGATTGTTTTTGTTGTATCATACAAGCACGATAAAAGAGGCTAAAATAGTTAATAGCCCTTAAAATAAAACAATCTAGAGGTATTTAAGATTGCAATAGAGATAATAGCGGATACATATCTAGATATTTTACATAAGTTAATTTAGATGAAAAAATTTAGGTAAATAAGGGAGTGTGTGTTCATGACTCAACCATTTCGGCGAAGTCCGGGTTCAACCCAACCACAGCCACGTCAAATAAGTCCAGGTTCAATACAGCCACAACCATTTATAAGTCCAGGTTCAATACAGCCGCAACCATTTATAAGTCCTGGCTCAATACAACCACAACCGTACCCACCATTTCCACCATATCCGCCTCAGTACCCACCATTTCCACCGCAGTATCCACCACCATACCCACCATATCCTCCACCACAACAAACTGGTGGATGTATTCAAAAATGGGCTAATATGAAGTTAAGAGATGGAAGAACTTTAAATGTATTTGTGACTTCTATTGATGAAAAAAGTTTAGGTGGGTTCCTACCTAGTGGCCAACAGGTTGCAATAGATTTAAATGAAATTACATTTATGACTTGTTAAGCTTAAAATGATTTAGCAATAAAAAACAACATTAAAAGTCAATAGGTAAAGTACTACCTTTAACACACGAGTCACCAAATGTCTGCTAATGACCTAAAGCAGACATTTTTTAATGAAGGATTTTAATGTACCATAAACCGTAATTTGCCTTAGGTACTAATCGTAATGTCGATGTTCGTTGATAACTTAAAATCCTAAATAAGGTTCCTTGCTGGGAATTCGTTATTGTAAGATATGATGTTACATTAAACAAAAGGTTAAGAACCATATTGACAATCTAATATTTTTTTATTATCATTTAAAAAAAATAAAATTCCGTATAACCCCAATAATATGGTTTGGGGGTCTCTACCAGGAACCGAAATTCCTGATTACGAAGAAAGTACAAAACTTGTATTTTCTTTGTAGTCAGGAATTTTTTTGTATTTTAATCTAAAAATTTATTTCAGGAGGTCAAAAATGAACTTTTTAGCATTACCCAAAATTGAACTTCACTGTCATTTGGATGGAAGCCTAAGGGGTGAAACTATTATTGATATTGCACAGAAGGAAGGTATTCAGTTACCCTCTTTTGATAAGGATGAACTGCAAAAGGAGCTGATTGCTCCGTTAGAATGTGAATCCCTTGATGAGTATTTAAAAAGATTTTCTCTTCCTAATTTGGTCATGCAGTCCAAGGAGAACCTAAGAAGAATTACTTTTGAGCTATTTGAGGATGCAACAAGAGAAAATGTGAAATATTTAGAAGTTAGATTTGCCCCGTTACTTCATATATTACAAGGTCTTGATGTTGAAGAAGTTATTCAATCTGTTATAGAGGGAATGAGGGACGCCGAAAGCTGCTACGAAATAAAAGGAAATATAATCTTGTCTTGCATGAGGACAATGTCTGTAGAAAGCGCATTTGAAGTAGTTGAAAAGGGGAAAAAGTTCCTAGGAAACGGTGTGGTGGCAATCGACCTATGTGCATCCGAAGAAGAAGGCTTTTGTGAAAAATTCGTAGATCCAATTGCATTAGCTAAAAAATATGGCTACAGAGTTACTATTCATGCCGGTGAAACAGGAATTGGTAAAAACGTTCTAGATGCTGTTGAACTGCTAGGTGCTGAAAGAATAGGACACGGAGTATTTATTAAAGATTGTGCCGAGGCTTATAAGATTGTGAAAGAAAGTCAGGTAGTGCTTGAAATGTGTCCAACAAGTAATGTCCAGACGAAAGCTGTTCATAATTATTCAGAACATCCGATTTATAAGTTTCATAAAGATGGAATAAAAGTGACATTTAATACGGATAACAGAACAGTATCTGATACTACAATGGAAAAAGAAATTTATTTAGTTGACAATGAATTTAATCTAACTGAAGAAGATTATCGACTAATTTATTTAAATAGTGTAGAAGCATCCTTTGCCGATCAAGAAACTAAAGAATGGTGTTTGGCACAATATTAAAGAAAATTAAAATTAGCAACACAAACTATCCCAAAACTCGAACATTTTTTTAGGGATAATGTAAATGAAACAACATAAAGAGCTTTGCTACTTATAATTTGTAGCAAGGCTCTTATCTTTTTGAGTAAAATTAAATAACTTTATTAATTCTTTTCAAAAGAGATACTAGTACATACACGGTTTATCAGAGATTGGAATTGTTATAGGATTTCATGTAGGTTCTATGTATCTTCCATCGCTCGTAACAATAATTCCTGAGATAAAATCGGACGAACAACCATGAGTATTATAAGTATTGAAAATATAATAATTTCTACTCTTTACTCCACCTTCCTTTTTGTCTAAGCAACTTTATTCGATATGAATAAACTTAATATATGAAGAGGAGGTGAATATAAAATGGCATCATTTGAAATTGGAGCGAGAAGTCTTTTCAATTTTCGAAACGAACGCTTTTTCCTATTAGTTGAAGATGAAATTACAATTCCAGAACAAGGTGTGGAGATTGATCCGGTTAATATCTATGAGATTGACCAACAAACTTTCAATTTTATTAGAGATGAAGGAGATACACCTGTGATTCGACCAGTTATTAATCTTCCAACTGTACCACCTGGATTTAAATTAGAACGAAAATGTATTTTTACAGTTGATAATGCATATTACGTAATTTATGATTTAGAAAATGGTACTGATAACAATGTTTTATTAAGAATCGGTGCAGCTTTATTTAACTCCTTGAGAAATTCTGGTGTTCGTGAATGTATTCCTCAAGATTTCATTAACTAAATGTTATTGCCATTTTAAATGTAGGGGTACAAAAAACAAGCGACCAATTTTATTGGGTGCTTGTTTTTTTATACGCCTGGCATGCAAATCCAATATCGAGTAAATGAGGCGGAGAGATGGTGTGAAAGTGTATACGCTTTTCTGGGGAGGTCTGATGGAAAAGTGAAGTATCTTCATAACCATTAGATGTAATTCCCAAGCCTTTGTTCAATGAGTAAAACGTTACAGGCAAGAGACCACTAAAAGTGTCATAGTAGATTGTTATATGGACATTTTTTACATAACGATATACCTCTAATTGTTTAATTGTTTAAGGAAAACATTCTTATTCTTATTGCGAATTTCAAAAGAATTTTAAAAATAATATGGAAAAGTGTATTTTTCTAAAAATTAAATTCATTTTATCTATATCTCATTTTGATACAATGAAATTAAAAGAAAAACATAGTGAAATTTATGAATTGAAAAGTATAGAAATGGAAAACAATGTAATTATAAGAGAAAGATTGGAGCAAATAATGCAAAAAACAATTTTAATTGTAGAAGACGAAGATATTTTACGTGAAATCGTTAAAGATTATTTATTAAATGAAGGTTACGATGTGTTAGAAGCAGCAGATGGAAAAGAAGCTTTAACGATATTTGAAGAACATGAAGTACATTTAATTATTTTAGATATTATGCTGCCAGAGTTAGATGGATGGTCTGTTTGTAGAAGGATTCGTAAAACATCTAATGTACCCATCATTATGTTGACAGCGCGTGTAGATGAAGATGATACATTACTTGGTTTTGAGCTAGGGGCAGATGATTATGTTACGAAGCCTTATAGTCCACCAATTTTATTAGCAAGAGCGAAACGATTAATTGAAAGTCGAAATTCTTCAGCAATTGAATCAAATGAAGATACATTATCCAGTAGTGGCATCTATGTACATTTTCCCTCACGTGCAGTAACTGTAGATGGAGAAACTATAACTCTAACACATACCGAATTTGAAATATTAACGTATTTAATGCAGAATCAAGGGATTATTATTACGAGAGAACAAATAATAATTAAAATTTGGGGTTATGAATTTGCTGGGGATGATCGTACAGTCAACAGTCATATTCGTAATTTACGTCATAAATTAGGACATAAAGCAACTTGTATTGTAACTGTTGTCAGGGCTGGATATAAATTTGAGGGGAATGTATGAAAAAAGGGATTGTATTCAAATTATTTTTGCTAACAACAGCATTATGTACACTTATTTTAGTTACTATTTTTATTGGACAAACCCTTTTTTTTAAGCAATATTATGCTAACAGAAAGGTCAATGAAATTAAAACAAGTATTGAGTCTTTTGAAAAAGAATATGTAAAGGCCGAGAATGATTTAAAAACAATTCAAGAGCTGGAACAAAATTTCTACCAAGAAAATACATCATGGATTACAACGTTAGATAGTGTAGGAAATATTAAAACTGCAAATGATTTTTCATTAGAAATACAATTAGATCCTTCTAAAAACAAGAATTTTTCTAATCGTGTCATTCATATCCCACTGTATAGTTTTATCGATGTAGAAGATATACATCGAACGGCTTTTCTTTTAGAGCAGGGCAATCGAATTACTATTGATGGCATACAAAAAGGTGAAACAATAGTTCCTGCAATTTTAACAGTTGAAAATGGTAATGTTGCTTTAGAGAATAAGCAACTATCAGAAATGTTATATGGAAAACAAACTGCAGAACCTATACCAAAAACAAACTCACAAATATATGTAGTAGGTAGTATTAAGAAAGTACAACTCCCACAGGGGATCGTAGGGACAAATTTTATTTATGCCAATCGTGTGTTGATCAACAGGATAAAACAATTTCAAGTGAATTTAATGATGAATGAAAATCATACTAATACTAATTTTGATTCTACAGAAATAATGGATTATGAAGAGAATGGTGTTAAATATAAACTAATAATTAAACCTATAAAAGATTCAAATGGTAAAACAAATTATATTTTTGCTATGACATCATTACAACCAGTAGATGAAGCCGTTCAGATGATACAAGATTATTATGTATATTTAATTATATTTGTATTGCTTCTTATAGTTTTAGTATCATTCTACTACTCCAAAAAAATTGCTAAACCATTGTTACAAATAAATAATACGACCAAAAAAATCGCGGATTTAGATTTTTCGGAAATGATACCTATTACTACGAAAGACGAAATTGGCAGTTTATCGCACAATATTAATACGCTTTCAAAAACTTTGAATTCGTATATTATTCAGCTACAGGAAGATATAGAGAAAGAGAAACAATTAGAAAATACACGTAAAGAGTTTATTTCCGGCGTTTCACATGAATTAAAAACGCCTTTAAGTATTATGAAAAGCTGTATTTCAATTTTGGAAGACGGGGTCGCTAGTAATAAAAAAGATTATTACTTTAAGGCAATGTCAAAAGAAGTAGATAAAATGGATACGCTTATCATTGATATGCTGGAGCTAGCAAAATTTGAGTCCGGTACGTATAAGATGGAAATGGATATTTTCATTATTGATGAGATTATAGAATATATATACGAGCAAGTAGCTTTAGACATAACTAATAAGCAATTACATGTCCATAAATATCTTTCTAAAATTGAAGTAGTTGCAAATCAAAATAGAATTGAACAAGTAATTACGAACTTTATTACCAATGCTATTCGTTATACGCCAGAAAACGAAAATATTATTATTTCAACTATTGAAGAAGAAGAACGCGTAAAGGTATGTGTAGAAAATAAAGGGGCACATATCGCTCTAGAACATTTAGAGAAAATATGGGATCGTTTTTATAGGGGGGATACCTCCCGTAAACGTTCCAAAGGTGGGACAGGATTAGGGCTTGCTATTTCTAAAAATATTTTAGAATTACATGGCGTACAATATGGTGTATCAAATACTGAAGATGGCGTATTATTTTATTTCTATTTAAATAAAAACGTGTAGATTTAAGTTCTACACGTTTTTAATTTTGGCTATTTTCTCAAAGATTGTTGCTTTTATTCTCTTGTGATAAAAAAGCAGCGATGATTCTACAAAAAATTGTGGGATCATCGCTGTTTTGACAAGCAATTTATGGATTATTGAAACGTCATAATATTGAGATTCGTAAACAGACAGATTCCCAGCGGAAGTACACATTGAACACCCATTTGTTCAATCAATAATTTTTTTAGCCTAAGGTAATTGGAAATGTTTATCCATATGGATGGGATTTGAGGTATTATTAAATTAACAGTGCTAGTTTAGGAGAGGGGATAGTGTTCTCAATTATATTCGGTAGTTTAGCCATTTTAATTGTAGTGTTTCTATTGTCTTTTGCGTCTTTTGGCAAAGAAATACTAGACGCGTTATTTAATAATGGGGATTTCTAGTCTATATATGTAATCTTCCATTCTTTTTTGACCACTATTCAAGAGGAATTTCCTTAAGCTTAACACTTGAATGATTTACAACTCGGTTATCGGTTGTTTAGTATTCTCCGCTTAATACAATAAAAAAATAGAGAGTGGGGAACACTCTCTATTTTAGTTATTTAAGGGCTTTATCAAATGTTTTTTCTATTTCATCAGAGTCTTTTGAAATTGCTAAGAGAATATAGCTATCTTTTGTTTTCAAGACATGTTTTTCTATTAGGAAATATTCTTCTGGTAAATAGTCTTTAAAACTTTTTGATTTTTTTTCGATTCTATTTGAAATTTTCTCTTTCATGTTGTCTACATTTTTCATATCTTTTACTTTAATCACAGTGATTTCATCAGCTTTAATGTTTGTAGGGGCAGTAAAAAGAACAAAACTGTCCACTTCATCAGCATTTATGTTATATAACTTTTGAAGTTTTTTATGATCTCCTTCTTTCATTTCTTCTATATTTGTAGTTTGTTTTATTTGTTTTCCTATTTCTATAGCGGAAGGGTTATCAGATGTTTCTTGTTTTCCAGAACAACCACTTAAAACTACTAGTGTAATTGTGCAAGCAAAAATAGTAATAACAGATTTTATATTAAAAGATTTTATTATAATTTTCATAGGTTTAATTCTCCTTGTCGTTTAAATCAGTTATAGATGAATCCTCAAAGAAAGTATTTGCATTGTAAAGCAGTAGCATTTCTTCGATTTTGTTTTTTTGTATGAACATATTTAGGTTATCGGTATAGTATCTAAGATCAATTATATGAATTTCACTAAAATGTGATAGTAAAAAGGGAAGTAAGGCATTTGCATAAGAATCTTTTACAACTAATAATTTTTTTCCATTCGTATTTTCAGTTGTTATCTTCACGAATGGATGATTTCCGTTGAAAAAGACAGTATATTTATCTTTTTTCTTAATGTTATTCATCTCATAAAGGGATTGAGAGGTTTTAGCTTCATCGACATACTCCACTTTGTATTTGATAGCTTCCTTAGGCTCGTATATTTCAATGCTATCCGGATCTATATGTCTAAAACCTGCTTTTGAATATAGTGAACCATAGAAACTATTCGTAATTTTTTTTATGTTGAATGACCCTTTTTGGATAGGAGTAAATTTCATATTTTTACTCAACTCTAGATAGGCATAATATGCGCCTTTAGTAGTCCAATGATGATCGGTTTTATAAAATATATATTCATTCTTTTTTGAACTCAATATTGGATATACATCAATAAAATTAATTTCCTTATTCAAGGATTTCTTTACTTTATCAATATACGTAACCTCATCAACACGCGAAACATAATTAGGAAGTTTATTTTCTAAAATACTAATTGCCGTAGGTACCAACATTACGTGTTTTTGCACATTTGGATTTGCAAGATGAAAATTATTGATTGCTTCAATTTTACTTTTCACATCTTGATCTTCAGGTTTATTAAATTTTTGAAATAAAAAACCATTCTTACCGATATACACTCCGTTATTTTCTTTTTTACCGATTGTTCGATCTATATCAGATTTCATGCTGATCAAAAAATCTCTATATGCAAACTGGTCAGAAATATATTTTTCATAGTTAGGAGTGAATTTTTTATCTAAAAGATTTTGAATAGAGAACACGGGTAACTGTTCTAAGTTTCTATTCTCTGAATCTGAAAATGATTTGTTTGGAGTTAATAAATTAATAGTGAACATTCCACCTATAAACAGTGACAACAAACATGCCATTATACGTTTGTATATTTTTTCATAAGTATTCAAATAACTCACCTCTTTCAACTAAATATGATATAGATAAAAATTAAAATCTAAAATATAGGAATGGGTTATAAGTGTCGTTTACTAAATATGCAGTTGAAAGAACTACTAATATTACATAAAAGATTGGCATGCAAATAGCGCCTGGCAATTTCAATTGTTCTCTTATATAAACAAGTGCCTTTTTGGGGAATGGTGTTGAACAAATAGTTAAGATGCAAAATAGCATAAAATTAGTTGATAGATAATAGAGTGTATTATTATCCAAGAAAGCAGTTTGATTAAAGCCAAACATTGTTCCGATGAAACTAATTGCTACTGATAAGTTATCAAATTCAAAAAATACCCATCCAATTAATACGATAATAAGTGTGTACACATGTGCAATAATACGCATTCTATTTTTAAGCCATTTTAAAAGAAATAGCTTTTCTAGTGTTACAAATAATCCGAAGTACAGCCCCCAAACAACAAAATTCCAGCTAGCTCCATGCCATAATCCTGTTAAGAACCATACTATTAACAAATTTCTAAGCTGTTTGAGTAGTCCTGCCCGATTTCCCCCAAGAGGGATGTATACATACTCTCTAAACCAAGAGCCTAGTGAAATGTGCCATCTACGCCAAAACTCGGTGACACTTCTCGATATATAGGGATAGTTAAAGTTTTCTGGAAAATCAAAACCAAACATTTTCCCTAAACCTTGAGCCATAGCCGAGTATCCTCTAAAATCAAAATAAATTTGGAAGGCAAATGCAATAATCCCAATCCATGCTGTTAAAATAGTTAGGTCTGACATAGAGGTTGATTTAACACTCGTCCAAAGAAGTCCTATATTATTAGCTAATAGTACTTTTAGTGCAAGACCTCTAATAAATAGCTCCATTCCTTCGCCAAAACGATCTAATGTTACTTTTCTATCTTGTAATTGTTTATCAATATCGCTGTATTTTACAATAGGCCCTGCGACAAGTTGTGGGAACATTGTTACATAAGTACCGAAAGAAATAATATTTCTTTGTGCATGTACTTTACCTAAATATACGTCTATCACATAAGACATCGTTTGGAATGTATAGAAAGAGATTCCTATTGGAAGAGGGAGAGTCTCAACGTGAATATTTAAGTTGAAAAGGGTATTGATGTTGTCCACTACGAAACCATAATATTTGAAGAATCCAAGTAATCCTAAATTTATTATGATTGAGTTAATGAATATAGCTTTTGTAATACCCTTGCGACTTCTATATTTGTCTATAAGTACTCCATTCACATAGTCAAATAGGGTGGAGAATATCATAATGACTATATATACTGGTTCACCCCAGGCGTAAAAAATTAGACTGACTATAAATAATACAAAGTTCCGAAGAAACTTAGGGGATATATAATATAAAAGAATTGTTAATGGTAAAAATACAAAAAGAAAAATTAAGCTGCTGAATACCAAGATTCGTCACCTCCTAAATAGTTAAACTTACTTTTTAAAAATTTACAGTCCCTCTAGACTGTAAATTTTTAAATATGGACACTACTTAACAGAAATTTTTACAAGGTCGAGTAGCTGCGTATAATAATTAGCTTTAAAGTGTACGCCATCTTCATCATGTAAATCTGTATTTTTATCAAAAATCGGAGATAGATCAATGTATTCTGCTTTTTCAGCTTTTGCTAACTCTTTAAGTTTCGCATTATATTCATCAATGTGTATATATTGTGGAAACTCCTGTAATGCTTTATCCGTAACAGGTGTTACAGATAAAATGTGTATTTTTACATTAGGAAGCTTTTCTTTTACTTTTTGTATTAGTATTGAATAATTATCTAATGAATACTTGACTGGATTATCGATAGGGTTTCCTTCAAGATCCATTGGCATTAGTAAATCATTAATTCCAAAACTCATAAAAATATGTTCAGGGTTTCTTTCTACTACTTTGTCAACATCCCCCTCTAATGCCATAACTGTAACTTTACCTGCGTCAGCGATAACATTTGTATCATCGATTAATTCTTGATAATTAAGTCCTTCTGTAACAGAATCTCCAAAAAACAAACTATTTTTAAAAATAGATTTATATATGTCTTCCGGTTTTTTTTCATGCGAGGTATTTTGTGTGACTGTATTCGAAGTTTTTTCAGTTCCCTTATCTGCACAGGCTGCGGAGGTTAGTGCAATAGCCCCCATCATTAGACAAATACATACTTTCTTTAACATCTTTTTCTTCCTCTCAAATCATATTTTTTGTAAGCGATAGTGTTTGCATAAGCATCTGGCGTTTACAAAATATAGATTAATGCTTTTGGATAAAGATAAGATGCAGATAAGATATAAATCATTTAAAGAATAGACAAAGTGAAGGAAAGGAACAAAAAAATTTAATGTTGTTATTATGCAAATTCAATTTAGAGAATATGTATTGTGATAATTAAAAAGGAAGCGAATTGTTGCTTGTAGCAATAGTTCGCTTCCTTTTGTATTAGTTTTATATAATAAATACGATTTTGTATGCCTTTAAGGGTTTATTTCATTTGATTTTTTAAGTACTCCAACCAAATTGAGTAAAATTCAGGCTTAAAATGTATACCGTCCTTCACATACAGATCTTTACTATTTTTGAATATCGGAGATAAGTCGATGAAATTTACTCGTTCGCTTTTCGCTAACGTTTTAAAACCTTCATTAAAATCATTAATATTTTGATAGCGCATTTCTTTCTGTGCACGTTCCGGTGTAACGGGTGTAATCGATAGGATATTTATCTTTGTGTCAGGTAATTTTTCTTTTATTTCTTGAATCAGTTGAGAGTATTGAGTTATAGCAGATTCTTTTGTATCGATAAGATTACATAGTCCAAGCAAAATAAATATATTTTTCGGCTTTTGGTTAACTACTTGTTCAACATCTTTATGAGCATCTCCAATTGATTTCCCAATAGCACTTACTACGTTAGCCTCGTCCAATAAATCAAGATCATGAAGTCCATCTGTTATTGAATCTCCTAAAAATACACTTGTTCTAAAAACGGATCCAAATGTAGAAGTATCTATATTAGACACAGGGGAGGATTCTTTTTCAAACATTGTGGAAGAATAATCCGATTTAGCGATTTTTTTCTCGCTATCGAGATTTCCGCAAGCCGATAAGACAGTAATTCCTAACAATGGGATTGTAATCAGTTTTTTTATCATAGACAGTTTCCTTTCGTATTATGTCTTGTCTAGGCTTTACATATAAAGTGTTTTGCAAATCGTTCTGAATATAAGTTAATAGATGGAGATAAAGATTAAATGCAGATTAGATTGAGGTAAATTAAAGAATTAAAATAAGGTAGTTTTAACTATTAGAAGAATCAATATTTTCTATAGTAAATGAACGTGTTAATAGATCGTTAGCTAGTGGATCTGTACTACCATGATAATAAAAAGAAAAGACGTATCGTTCAGAATCCAAATGTAATCTTTCGAGATGTATCACTATCTTCAGTTACCTGGATAGCGCATTAGGAGTTACCATAGCAATTGTAGCAACATTGACACTTTCTCACGCACAGTCAGGCAAGATGTAAGTAAAGAATTAAAAATCATAATCCTTTAGTTGATAGGAAAATAATGAATTGGAATAAATAAAAGTAGTTAATAATTAGATTGATATGCTTAATCCAAGGAATGAGTTCAACAAAATTCTAGGAGAAAACGAAAATAAGTATAGTGAATGGCAAAATTTTTATTTAACTAATTTATAAAAAATACTATTCTTTCAAATTTTTATAACCAGGAAGAATAGTATTTTTATTTTGTTTGTATTGATTACAAATTGTAATGACATAAGTGTAAATAATACTATTCTTTAGCTTACTTAGATATTATCTGCATGTTATCTTTATCTATCTCCAATAGACTATTTATTGTAATAAACATTTGAAGATAATAAATCTAATAGAAAAGGTTCAGCTTTATAACAAGTAATAGTTAATAGAGAGAGGATAGACAAATAATGAAAGAATCAAAGAATCAAAGAATAAAATAAATGTAATAAAGGTAGTAAAATCCCTAGGTATTGTTCTAGCAATATCTTTTTTCATATTCTTTTTTATTGGAAAGTTAAACTCTATTCCAGCAAATATGCAACAACATGAAAAAGAACTATATGATGCATCACCAAAGAAGCAAGAAAGCCCTGATAAAAAGCCAGTCGAGAAAGTTGTTTATTTAACATTTGATGACGGTCCTACTACATTAACAAGTCAATTTTTAGAAGTATTAAAGGAACAAAATATTAAGGTAACATTTTTATGATAGGAAGTAATTTGCAAAATACAAATTATCAGGAAAGTGTAAAGCGAGCAGTAATAGAGGGACATTATATTGGTGCACATAGTATGTCACATAATAGTGATAAGCTATATAAAAAAGGACAATTCGTACCAGAGATGAAAGAAACGTTAGCGCTTATATATGATATTACCGGTACAAATCCTAAACTAGTTCGTCCACCGTATGGGTCTGCACCAGGATTGGAGAGTAAAGAAATTCGCAATCAAATTGCAGAATCTGAAATAAGGGCGTGGGATTGGACAATTGATTCTCGTGATTGGGAATTAAAAGATAAACCAAATCAGATTATAGAAAATGTAAAAAGACAAACAACAGAAGATGTAGAAGTTGTTTTGATGCATGAAAAACCACAAACGTTCCATGCTCTTCCTGATATCATTAAATTTTATAAGGAGCAAGGATATGAATTTTGAGTATACAACGATGCAAACCATTTTTATCTAAACTTCCAAAAGGATCACCGACTATAACAGATAAATATTATTTTTAGACTGTAGTTTTTGCTAATAAAAAAGGAGAACTTTTAATTTTTTTAAACAAATAATCAAGCAATATGCCGATCTTTCATAAAGAAAATCGGCTTTTCCCTACTGAACACCTAGAGGGAAGAAACTATAAAAAGGGTCACTTGGGATAGGAGTGACCCTCAGTAACAAAATTCGGAGGTGTAAGGCTAAATTAGCTTTACATTACTATTTATATGTCGTGATGACGTTGTTTGTATAGTTCATAGCCTGAGAAACTAGATTTAATTTCTTTCAGCAACTGTCTTATGCGAAAGCACAACGTCTGTTGCGGAAGTCTCCCACCTCTATAGTTGGTCAGATGGATGTGAATTTAAGCTACTTTTCAGCGGGTGTAAAATAGCCGCGGCCTCGTTTCACGCTACAGCTAAGAAATGTAAATTGAATTTTTATCAGTTTTAAGCTTTAACCTTTAACCTTTAATCCTAACAATGAAGCAAATCCAACCGCTTGTTCCGAGGATACTTCACAGCCTTTCAAGCTTTCCAACGTAACATTAAGTCTTTCAAATTTACATGTGCTAATATCAATGCCTTGTAGTGACGTTTGCGAGAAATCAACATCATTAATATCACTTTGAGAAAATATTACCTTATTAAAAGAGCATTCATAATAGTTCGCACCCTGTAGATTTGAATTATCGAATATTACTTGTTTTAAACGAGTCTCAGAAAAGTTACATAAATTTGCAATACAATTTTCAAAAGAAACGTTTCCTAAATTAGATTCTGAAAAATCTAGCCCTAATGTTTTACAGTTTTTAAATTTGACTCGATGTATGATGCCTTCACAAAAGCTGGAATTAGATAAATCACAGTTTTCAAAAATTACATCAGTCAAATCAATTTTTCTAAAAGTAACATTTATGAATCTTACATTTTTAAAAATAACTTTTGATAAAATTAGTCTTTCGACATCCTCGTTATCAATTACAGTGTTAGAGATCATGCAGTTTGATAAATATGGTTCTTCTTCATAATAAATATCTTGAAAATTCGCTTTTTCTAAATGTAATGGTAATTTTGGTAATTCAATTTTGCAGCCTTTTGCCACAATAGCACACCTTTCAATACAGTTATTTACTACTAATATAAAAGTTTAAATAAAAGGCCTTAATTATATAAGACTATATTTTTTAGTAAAAGTGTGTGCAACATGATTGTTTGAAAAGATAAATTTATTAGTATTTTTAAAAAGTGATTTTATACATTTCTAAAAATCGTCAATCATAAATATTTTGCTGACCGTTAATCCTAATGGAGCGGTGTAGTTCAATAACGCATGATGTTATACTTTAAGGGAATTGTAAAAATTCGATGTTCATTTACTTAATTAAAAGGCTAAGAATATGTTAGTGAGGTATTTTAAATAATGATGAAAATAGTACCCCCTAAGCCTTTTTTCTATAAAGGTGGAAAGAAGGCCGTTTTACTATTGCATTCTTTTACTAGCAATACTATTGATATGAAGAAGTTAGGGAAGTATTTACAAAAGAACAATTATTCTTGCTACGCGCCATTATATAGTGGGCATGGTTTAACAGCAGAAGAACTTCTCACATATAGACCATCAGATTGGTGGCAAGATGTCCTAAACGGGTACCAATTGTTGAAGGATGAAGGTTTTGAAAAAATAGCTGTGATTGGTCTTTCTCTTGGTGGTGTGTTTGCATTAAAAGTTGGTCAAGAGTTGGAGATTAATGGTGTTGTCACAATGTCAGTGCCAACAAATAGGGAAGCGGCTTTTCTCCAAAAGCGTGTCTTTCATTATGCAAAAGGATACAAACAACTTGAAGGGAAAAATGAAGAGCAAATAAATTTAGAATTGAAACGTCTTCAGAATATGTCTATCGATTCATTAATTGAGTTCCAACAGCTAATTAATACAACGATGAATAAACTAAGACTTTTAACCTCACCAATTCGTATATTATATGGTGAATTAGATGAACCATTGTATAAAGAGAGTGCAGAGGTGATTTTTCAAAGCGTTGCAACAAATCAAAAAACAATAAAAGGGTATCCGAACTCTAAACATTTAATGACAATAGGCACCGACATTAACGACGTGAACAAAGATATTCTTACATTCTTAAATGATTTAACTTGGTAATTTCATGAAAAAGCAACTAATCTTTAAAGTGGGAATTTTATAAGGGAAGAGTAGAAAAGCGTTCCTGTTATTACAGGAACGCTTTTCTACATCTGCCTGTAAAGATACATTGGGATGAGATTAATTCCCTTATAAAAGAAAAGAGTGGTGAAAAGGTTACTTGAAAAATATGGAGATTAAATATTTGAACTACTATGAAAACAAAAAGTAGACGATCACCGATCATTTGACAACAAAATCGAGGGTTAAAAAAATTCGAATAATTTAAAATGATAATGGTGTTTTTACCATTAATGGATTTATTATTAAAAGATTTGCGTTTGGATTTATTTAACCTTTAATGTTCAGTAACATTAGTTTAAATTTATTGAATTAAAACTTACAAAATTATAAGGTACATGTCATCAAAATTAATTGTTAAAACTAAAATTGTGTTTTAGAATTACTATTGTTGAAAATTTATTAAAGGTCACTCGTCCTAAAATGAACCGTATTTTGTATTTGAAGATTGCAATCCATGACGAATGTAATAGTTAAAGTAAAAGAAACTAGAAAATACTGCTATCTGAATGTTTCTTTTATTCCTAATAAATTGGAAATATGAATAAACATTTTAATATACAATGAGGTATTCCTATATACCCCGTAAATGTTAGTTGAAAAAATAACATATGCTGGGGGTTTTTATGAAAGAGGTTTACAAAAGTATGGAGTAATGTACTAGCTGTCTTCAATTATATTTAACAACTTGACAGAATTCTAAATGGGGAGTAAGCTACATTAGCTGCGAAAAAAGCTATTGTGAAGTAACATTTTTAAATGAAATACTTATAATCTAAGTTAATACAGAATGTTAGCTTAAAATCATCGTATGCGATAACGGCTACTGACCTGCATCGGTAAAAACGCTACGTCTTGTGGCATTACCGAAATAACCGACATCGTTTCGGCCTTCACGCAGGCATAATTGATTGTTAAGTAAGTAAAAGAGGTGTAAAAATGAAAAATTTATTAAGTAAAAAAGATGGCCTTTTAAATAAATTTTTAGGGATATATTTATTAGCTGTTTTAATGTTATGGATGAAAACATACATCGCTCAAACAGCACAATTTAAACTAGGAGTAGAAGGAGTACTTCAACAATTCCTTTTACTAATAAATCCACTAGGTTCCGCAATGCTATTTCTAGGATTGTCATTTTTATTTAGTGGAAAGAGAAAATATACATCACTAGTTGTAGTATACACTCTGATGTCTATTGTTTTATATGCTAATATTGTTTATTACCGATTTTTTAGTGATTTCATAACATTACCTACTGTTACCCAAACGCAGAACTTCGGAGATTTAGGTGGTAGTGTTCTTTCTTTACTAAAACCTTATGATATCTTGTTCTTTGTAGATGTATTTGTAATGTTTTACCTACGATTCTCAAGAAAAGTACAAAAAGAGTCTAATCGTTTAGGATATAAAAAAGCAACGGCAATCATTGCATTTGCATTGGCAATATCCGTCCTAAATTTAGGGCTAGCTGAAGCTGATCGTCCGCAATTATTATCTCGAGGTTTTGATAGAAACTATATTGTGAAATATCTAGGAATGTATAACTATACGATTTATGATTCAGTAGAAACGATGAAAGCATCTTCACAGAGAGCTTTGGCGGATAGTAGTGATATTACAGAAGTGATGAACTATACAAAATCTAACTACGCCAAACCCAATGCAGAATATTTTGGTGCAGCAAAAGGAATGAACGTCGTCTATTTACATTTAGAATCATTCCAAAACTTTTTAATCGACTATAAATTAAACGGTGAAGAAGTTACACCTTTCTTAAATTCATTAGCAAAAGATAAGAATACAATGTATTTTGATAATTTCTTCCATCAGACAGGTCAAGGTAAAACTTCTGATGCAGAATTTATGCTGGAAAATTCTTTATTTGGGTTACCACAAGGATCTGCTTATATTACTAAAGCACAAAATACGTACCAAGCAGCTCCTAGTATTTTAAAAGATTATGGTTATACATCTGCTGTATTCCATGGTAACAACGGAAGCTTCTGGAATCGAAATGAAATTTATAAATCATTTGGATTCGATCACTTCTTTGATGCTAGTTATTATGATACTGGTTCTACAGAAAACATGGCTGAATACGGATTGTTAGATAAACCATTCTTTAAACAATCTGAAAATCTTTTAAGTTCGTTACCACAACCTTTTTATACGAAATTAATTACGGTAGGGAACCACTTCCCTTATAAAATGGATCAAAGCTTAGTTACAATTGATAAAGCTAATACTGGAGATTCAAGTGTAGATAATTATTTCCAAACAGCACGTTATGCAGATGAAGCAATCAAACAAGCATTCGACCAATTAAAAGAATCAGGTTTATATGATAATACGATGATCGTTCTTTATGGTGACCATTACGGAATTTCAGATAATCATAATGATGCGATGGAACAAGTCATTGGAAAAGAAATTACACCATATGAAAGTGCTAATTTGCAACGCGTACCATTATTTATACATGTTCCAGGAATGCAAGGTGGGACTAACCATGCTTATGGTGGTCAAACAGACCTTCTTCCAACGCTATTACATTTACTAGGAATTGATACGCAAAAATTTGTTCAATTTGGTTCAGACTTATTATCAAAAGAGCATGATGAAATTGTACCATTTAGAAATAGCGATTTTGTCAGCCCTACGATTTACTCAATTAATGGGAAATTTTATGATAATAAAACAGGTTTACTACTAGATGATAGTCAATTAGAGCTTGCGAAAACTATCAAAGATCAAGTAGATCTTAAACTGCATCTATCAGATAAAGTAGTGAATGGTGACTTATTGAGATTCTATACGCCAACAGATTATACGCCAGTGGATCCTTCTAAGTATAATTACTCGAAAGATGCAGATGTAGAATCTAATTAACTAGTACCATATACAAGCAGTTGAATTGATATTTAAGAGTTTTATTTTCATAATGTCACATCAGAAAAGCGCGAGAGATCAATGTTTCTAATATTGATTTCTCGTGCTTTTTATAGTTTTGAACCAGTGTTAACCTAGCCTCTTAACGGCGAGTTATTATGATTAGATAGTGATGATACTACGCATGATAAGAATTATTTTAACCATATTAAAGATAAAATTCTCTGGGTAGATTTAGGGGATGATGATTAAAATAGTATAAACCGGCAGAAATAAAGGTTGCCGGTTCTGGATGATGAGTATCAATTTATTTTGTACTGTTTTTATTTGCAAATTGACCAGAAGCTTGATTTTTGTTAGCTTCTGCTTGCTGGATTTGTTGTCTAATTTGATTAACATCAGTCTCATTCCCGAATTCTTCGTTCATCGAGTTTACTGAACCAGAAGCTTGATTTTTGTTAGCTTCTGCCTGTTGGATTTGTTGTTTAATTTGTTGAACATCAGTCTCATTCCCAAATTCTTCGTTCATCGAGTTAAAGTTTTGGTTGTTGTTATTCATGGATTTCACCTCCTGAAAGTAGTCTGTACAGAAGATGTTTTATTATTCGAATAAAATAATCCTAAGGCAGAGTTAATACCAGCTAACATTAACTGTATATTACCTCGTAATTTATTAATTATTGAACAGTTAAAAAAACCCAGTAATAAACTGGGGTAATCGCCGTATCCTAATTAACGATGAAAATACGGTAGAAACTTTGTTCAATAGGTCTCTTTGGGAGTGAAATGGCCGATTCCTTTTAATTCAAAGTCAAAAAATTTAAGAATTAGTTCATTTTCAGTTTCAATACAGTAAGATTGAGCAATATCGGCTTTTCCTCCTTGTATAATATTTGCCAGTATAGGAGAGAAAAGGGGTAAATCAGTCAAGCTTAAATGTTTCGCCCCTTGAAAATGCACAGTATATGCTTCTTTGAAGTGTTCATTTTTGGGGTTGTTTGCTATATAAATGGAGTTACTCTCAAGCTGTCTCCATACATCGTCAGAATAAATGTTAAGAAGATGGGGCGTAAAGTCTTTGCTGTTAGCTACAAAATCATCCATTTCTTTCTTATAAACAAGCTCACTAAAGAACGGGGCATCAATATTTACAACTGCACTTATATCATTACGCTCTCTGCCTAACCGCACACTTGCAGCACCGCCCATAGAATGCCCGAATACACCAATTTTCTCTGTATCGATTTGTTGATAAAGGGGGTTATTATCATTTTTTGACTTTTTAAGGATCGTATCAATGACAAAATTCATATCGTCTGTTCGTAATTTCATCCATTTTTGAATGAGATTGTACATTTCTTCATTCGAGTAAACGCCTTTATTCATATTTGTGACTTCATGACTAAAATCTGAATTGATCATAACTACTGTCCCATCCTCTGAACGAGTATAGAAGGAGTGATAGGGATGATCGATTGAAACGACTACATAACCGTGGCTTGCCAGCTCAGTATAGGTAGAACTGTTGCTTGTCTTGATACCGTATGCCCCGTGTGAGAACACCAATAAAGGGTATGTTCCATCTGCATTTTTGGGATACCAAAATTCTACATTAACAAATCTGTTGTCCCCGTTGTCAGTAAATTCCTCAATACGATTCTTGTCAATGTATGTGTCAGTAGCGGTTGCGACTTCATATTCTCCTGTCACTTTTGGTGATGGGTGCTGTGGAAAAATAATTACAGGTGAAAGTGCTAATGCAAATGTCAATATCATCATAATGGACTTCCACACAATGTTAGAAGTTTTGTATGGTTTGATATTTGTTTTGTTAAGAATAAGAGAAACAGTCCCATTTACGGCTAATAAGAAAAGAAGTATAGCAAGCATTATCCAGCGGAAAGCCCAGTCAATCACCGATGAAATAGTAAGTAGTACAAATATAATAAATACAGCAATTCTAATCCAATTCTTTATTTTTTTGTGGTTTTGCTTAGTTGAAAGGCAATAGATGGCAAAGGTAATCTCGAAAATCAAAGCGACTAATAAAAGTAAAATTCCCATATTCATAACTCCACCTCATTGGAAAAATTTTTTTGTAAAATCATCATATGAAACGGATGGAAGGATGTATATGGAAAAACGGTAAGCTGTATTCACAGGCCAATAAGATGCAAAAAAACGGCAAGCTCTAATGCTTACCGCAAAAATAATTTGTTATAGACAACAACTGCTTATTATTTATGACTAAAAATCCTTCTTAAATGCCTTTAGTTTTTCATTGATTTTTTTTGCATCTTTTTTATCATTTTGCCATGATAGTAGACGAACAATAATATAGATTACGGCAATTTGCAGTGCAAGAATGATTACTTCTGATGTGCTATTAATAAGATTAAAAGCGCTGCTAATGGCAATCAATAGAATCTCCAAAGTGAAGAAATGAATAATAATCCTTATTCGCATTTTCTTCTCGCTTAGATCGTAAGGAGAATATAAAATAAATCTGGTTAATGCACTTAAAAATGCAAATGCCATAATGATATAAATTGATTTCAAATCAAAGGCCATATCAGGATAAAACATTTGACGCAACAAAGTAATAATCATGATTATGGATGCGAAGATGATAAAGAAATTCTTAATGATCTTTTGCAGAAATTCAAAAAAATTCATATGTATCCCTCTTTACAAACCAAGCATTTTTTTTAGGACAGGCACATACTGCCTTGAAATAACAGCGCGTTCTCCGTTATCCAGCACCGCTTCGAATCGACCACTTATGGTCGGATAAACAGATGAAATTTTGGTGATGTTCAAAATGGTTGATTTCGATGCGCGAAAACAGTTTTTTCCTTTACATAATTCTTCTAACTCGTATAGTTTTTGTTTTGCCTCAAAAACGTTGTCCTTGCAGTAAATAAAAACTTTTCCCTCGACTGCCTCGAAATAATAAATATTATTTAGCTGAATGCGGTGAATACGATCATTTTGATTTCCAAGTAAAATAGGGGTTTCAATTTTCAGCTTGCTAATGATTTCATTTATTTCGTCATCAACTTCATGACACTTAATAAGAATCTCTTCTTCGAATTCTTGGCTTATTTTTTCTATTGAAATCTTCAAATGATCACCCACGAAAACTCAAATTATTTATTTCTGTTCAGTTTTGTAAACTCAATTGAAGCATGGCTAAATAGGTTTGTTTATCCTAATGATAACACCTTTTTATACAATTATTTGAATTCTTTCAGATTGCTGTATGGATTTTATATTATGATAGTAGCCAGAATCGGCTAAGTCAAGTGTAGGAGAAAGGGCGTTTTACAGATAAAGTATAAGAAATTTCACTAACGGAGCACGTAGTTTTACCAATGGTGACTGATATTTTTATTACGTAAACAAAGACTGAATCCAATAAAAATAGATCATGCGTATCCCTTAAAAGATGCAGCCAAGGTGCATTCTAGAATGGAAGATAGAAACTCGGTTGGAAGAATTCTGTTGAGGCCTTAGGTTAATTGATAATGAAAAGTGTAGTCCATTTAATCAACAATTAAAATCTATCATATCAATGAAGTGGCTTATTTTGATGCCATTGAAAGTTGAGTATGCATAGATAGAGGAAATATTAAAGGGTCACCGGAGGATAGTGACCCTTGTTGAGATTTAGTTGGGAGGATAATTTTAAGTCTAAATTTGTATTATCCTAATAGTTATGAGCAGTATAGGTGGCGGTATTAGGTATTAATATCTCATGAAACTAGTGCCAACAATAATTAGAAGAATGAATAGAACAACAATTAGCGCAAATGCTGAGCCATTGCCATATCCACTACCACTACCACAATATTCAGACATAGTAAATCCCTCCTTTCTTATACTTTATAATATGTAAAGTTGTCAAAAAGAGTTGCTATATTTATCTTAGGATGCCTTAGTAAAATGTTGAAAAAAATAGCATTAGATGATTATGAACGTAATTTTAGGCGCTGAACATTGGGAGAGGAAGTATAAAAGGGTCACCGGAGGATTGTGACCCTTAGTACAGATTTGAAGTTGTAAGGTTACATTAGTATTACCTTACACAAGTTATGAGCATTTGTGGCGGTATTGGGTATTAATATTTCATGAAACTAGCGCCGACAATAATTAAAAGAATGAATAGAACAACAATTAGCGCGAATGCTGAACCTGTACCATAACCGCCACCACTACCACTGCCACAATTTTGAGACATAATAAATTCCCCCCCTTCTTTAATTTATACTATGCATCGTAATCAAAAGGGATATTGATTATTAACTATACAATGCTTAAATAATTTTAGAAAAGGGGCGTGACACTCAAAAGTGATTAGTAATCAGTTCATTTTAACAATATAAAGTAATTGAATGCTATTACAAGAAATTCAAGAAGGCAGAGGGATAGATTTTTTCTGAATTCTACAGGCAAGTTAACATGAAAAGGATCACTTTAAAATAAAAGTGATCCTAAAAGAAGGAGGTGTAAAGTTAATTAGCTATATCCTATTATTTTTTGTTGTGAGCAAAAAGGGTCCGAAGATTAATACATGAAACTAGCGCCGACAATAATTAAAAGAATAAATAGAACGACAATTAAAACGAATGATGAACCGCCATAGCCGCCTGAAGAGCCACCGCAATAGTATCCCATGAAATATTCCTCCTTTCTATTTCTATAATATGTATGGTTGTGGAAAGTAAGGGGGTATTTATCCTATTTAAATTTTTTTAGAATTAGGACTGCTTGCTTCTTTTGTGTGAAAACAATGTTAATTACAGTCATGTTCAGTCGGAAATGGCTTTATATAAATAGGAGGTAGCTATGTGTATAAAGACAATGGGCGAGGTGTGATAAAATTTGCTCTATGCAGATCCAACAATTGAATACCCTTCCATTTGTATATAAATGTAATTATATAGTGAAATAAGGATAATTCTATTTGGGTGGAAAGGATACAGGAGAACACGTATGCCAAACTTTACTTTGTAATGATCAATAAAATGGATAGCATACCCCTTAAAAAACAATGTTTTTTTTCCAAGGGGGTAGTATGCCTATTTTTTCATTACAAAGGAACCGAGCAACCCTGTAGTCTCAATGTGTCAGGAGGTCCTTGTGAAGGATCTCCTTTTTTATTTATTTAAGAAATTTCACATTGTACAGAGAAATATCCAAATAGACGCTTGCGTACCTTTATCTTAAGAGGTGAAGGATTAATGTTAACTATTACGTTCCGCTGGAAGCTTTCTCAATTACCAGAACGAACTGTCAAGAAGCACTGTAAAATGTGTGGATCGATATCTGTTTTTACGGATACAACTGTACGAAGGCATAACGCAAATGGAAAAAATATTTATCAATATGCAATTTATAAATGCGAAAACAATCATACTTGGAATAAAAAGTTAGCTATTTATAAAACGTTCTCAGAGCATGTTGTTGAAGTGGATGACCAGAAAGAGGAATTTCTAATTTTGTCAACGATTGCGATATCTAGCTTAGCAGAACAAGGAATAAAGATAATACACATTGTACTAGATGATGCGGTAGGAAAACATCGAATTGATAAAGTGCTTGCAAACCAAATTGAGGATTGGAGCCGATCACAGATCATCAAAAAAATTGAAAAAGGTATGATTCAATTAAATGATCAAATCATTAAACCTAGTGCAAGATTGTCAAAGGGTGAATGTATTTCTATTTTCATTGATTAAAAGATTAAGTACTCTGATTGGAATCTTAAAATAATTGCCTAATGAACAATGCCATTTCTAAGTGCAGAGGAATCTGTCCATAGGAATGGTTTTTTTAGCTGTAAAAAATTGTTTGAAAAATTCAGTCTCGTATCATTTTTAAAACCTAGAATGAAGACAAAGGAAAGGAGTGTTATAGATGAGGATGAAAAAAATTAGCCTTGTTGTAGTTCTTATATTAGCGGGTTTTGTTACAAATGACGTTGTCGTACATGCAGACGATCATAAACATGAAGATAAAAAACAAGAAAAGTATAAAAAATATAAGGACTATAAAGATGATGATGATGATGATGATGATGAGAACTATTACTATGACGATGAAGAAGAAGGTGAAACTTACTATTTTCAAGATGCTGTAAGTGCAAAAGGGACTTGGAATATTTGGACTCGAACAGTTGCAGCAGATAAAGAAGTATTACCTTTTACAAGCTCTCAAAAGGTTACGTTCAAGGTAGAAGGTACAAATAAGGAGCTGAGCTTTTTTATAATACCAAAAGACGGGGAATTCTTTGTGCCAGGAAAAGCAGTAGCTCAAGCTTTAGGAGCAAAAGCAACCTTTTACAAAGCAAGTAAGATTTTAAATATCCAACATCAAAAAAATGAATTGATTTACCGTGCTGGAACTAACGTTGTATATGATAACAATGTGAAAGCACCATCACCTGCACAAGCGTTTTATGTGAATGAAGAATTATATGTACCTATTAGTACAATAACGAATGGCTTAGGTTATATAGCTGAATGGCAAGAAAGTAACCAAACGTTTGTCTGCCAGCCAATTACGAATTAGGAGGAAAGCACTATGAAAGATCCGAAAAAAGCTAAATGGGTATTAGGGGCATCGGGGCTACTTTTATCAGCAGCCATACTATCCCAAATTAACAGCCCAGCAGAAGCCGATTCTACACGCACAAATAATGTTCAGGAAGTAGATCACGGAAGTATGACAAAAAAAGAAAAAGAACTAGTACAGCTAGATTGGACAAACTTTGAAGTGACAAGGCAACCTGCTGTCAAAAGCGAGCGCAAAACGAAAAGAACGTAATGGAGTGGGTCGTGTGGATACACTAACTTTACAAATAATGAATACTGAATTTTATATTGCTATGCCAAAAGGGGCTCATTTCGTATGGAAAGAAAAAGCAGAGAATTGGCTTCAATACGTAGCAAAAGAATGGTCAAGATTTCAATCAAATAATGAATTATCACAACTTAATAATTTAGAAATTGGAAAAACGCTCCGCATTAGTTCGTTCCTATATGATTGTTTAGTGCAAGCGGATCGGTATTACCAATTTTCTAATGGTTTATTTTCTCCCTATCTTAAACGTCAATTAGAACATCATGGCTACTATCATTCTTTCCCATTTGATTCAACTAAAAGGAAGACATTTCAAAACAAACCGCTAATGGCAGAGCAACCATTTGAATTTCTAGGTGATGAGCAAATACTGAGGGTGACACAGCAGGAAATTGATTTAGGTGGATTTGCTAAAGGGTATGCAATTGAAAAATTGGCGAATTGGCTTGAGCAAGAGATATCGCCTGAGTTCGGACTAATAGACGGGGGAGGGGATATGAAAATGTGGTCTTCTGGGGAAAAGACCTGGACAATCGGTGTTGCGGATGCCTTGGATATCGACAAGGAAATTAGCTCGATTAAACTGAAAACAGGCTCCATTGCTACATCCAATCGGGTTTATCGAAGCTGGATGCAAGGAGTAATGAAGAAACATCATGTATTAAACGGACAAACAGGTGAAATCGCCAATACAGAAGTATTACAAGCTTCAGTCGTAACGTCCTCTTTATGTGATGCAGAGGTTGGGGCGAAACTTTGCTTTCTTATGGATGAACGTGAATTGCAGCAATGGTTCGAAAATAATTGTCAACAAAGTGCCCGTTTCATTGTTAAAGAAGCGCAAGCAGGAAATTGGAAAATGACAGGGGTGAAATAAATGATCATAAGTACGTGGGAATGGATTCGATTATTAGGGTTGTTAGCGTATTTTTACTTTACAATTTCCATTATATTTGGTTTGTTGAGAAAATCCTCATTTATTAAATCACATAAAAATTTAATTTATCATATCCATCAAAATGCGGGGTGGCTAGGGTTAATTACCGTAATCGCTCATATGGTAGTGCTTTTAATCGATCGTTATGAGCCTTATAGTATAGCGGGGATTTTAATTCCTTTCTCAGCTAACTATAGGTCTCTACCATCGGCCCTTGGAACAATCGCATTTTATTTGTTTTTAATGGTCATCATGACATCAGATTTATGGATTCGAACTATGAATCGCTCCTTATGGAAAAAACTTCACTTTCTTGTGTTACCAGCATGGGTATTATCACTTGTTCACGGAGTGCTTATAGGAACGGATACAGAAAATACGTTGATTATAATGTTTTATGTAATTTCCGGAGGGATGACCATGTTAGTACTAGTTATAAGAACATTAAGCGGGTTCATGAAAAAAGTAAATGTTTCAATGTTACACAATAATTAACTAAAATCGGGGCTGTTTAAAAAGCCCCGATTCCTTATTAAATAGGGAATTCAATATGAATTGTAGTTCTTTTATTTACTATACTTGTCGCGTGAATTTTCCCATCATGTTGCTCCACTATTGCTTTAGCTATGGCAAGACCTAAACCAGTGCCATTTCGTTGGCGAGCAGCATCACTTCGGTAGAATCGCTCGAATATTAAAGGTAATTCCTGTTCAGTAATACCGACTCCGCTATCTACAACAGTAATTTTTACAGCGTCTTGATTTTTGAAAAGGGTAAGTGTTATGGTTCCACTATTTGTATATCTAATGGCATTGTCTAAAAGAATATAAAGCAACTCTTGAACTTTTGAAGCATCGCCGAGCAGCTCGAGGTTTTCTTGGATATCAGTAGAAAACTGTATTTCAGGAGGCATAAGCCTTTGAAATTTCGAGCTAACTTTTTTGAGTAAAGTAGATAATGGAATGATTTCTTTTTGAACGGCAACCTGATGCTGATCGTGTCTTGCTAAGAACAACATTTTATCTATGAGTTCCTTCATTATTTCAGCCTCATCTTTTAAATCTGCAATCAATTCTTTTCCCAAAGGGCTTAATTGCCGTGCTTCCTCAATTTCTAAAATTTCAAGTGAACTATAAAAAATACTTAGTGGTGTTCGTAATTCATGAGAGGCATCGGATACGAACTTTTTTTGTTTATCGAACGACCATTGAATCGGGACAATCGCTTTACCAGCTAGATAATAGGCCAGTAGACCGATTAAAATCGTTGAAATAAAAGTTAATACTATTAGTAAATACTTTGTCATCTGGAAAAAGTGATGCTGTGACGTCACAGATTTACCAACGATAATATAGCCTACTACAGTATCGTCGTTGAAAATGGGCTTTTTTAGAAGTAGAAAATGCTCTTCCTGCCATTCATAATGCTGTACGAGTTCCTCACTTGGATTCCTATTAGCAAATGCTTTTTCGATCTGATTCTTCAGTCCTTTGGAAGATTCATCACCATGGACAAACTTATGATTCTTTGTGTAAATATAGTAAAAGAAATTGCGATTTGGGTCATAACTTAAAGTTTTAGTGTTTGCATGAACATGTTCAAAGAAATCGTGCTCTTGCCTACCATAAAAGTCTTCCAACTCGTTTATTTGTTGATTTTCCATTAATTTTACGAGTGAAAAGTATAGAACAATAACGAATAGTGAAAATAATAAAAAGTAAAGCGTTGCATACAAATAGGATAATTTTTTTTTCGTTTTATGAAACATTAGCCTTCCCTCAGTTTATAGCCAATACCTCTGACATTTTGAATGCGTGATTTAGATTGACTATCATCAATTTTCTTCCGCACAAGCTTAACTAAAGCATCTAAAGAATTATTCGAAACATCGTAATCGTAGCCCCATATATAAATACAAATTTGTTCCCTAGTTAGTACACGTCCTTTATTGAAAAATAAATATTCTAACAGTAAAAATTCATTTTTAGTAAGATCCACTACTTCATTATTGTACAAAAACACTCGGGAATCTACATTCAGCTGTAATTGATTGATCTGGATGACCTGTTCTATCACTTTATCTTTTCTTCGTAGTAATGCGCGAATTCTTGCTAACAGTTCCTCTATTTTAAATGGCTTTACTATGTAATCGTCAGCACCACTATCAAGCCCTTTAATAATGTCCTCTGTGTCGTCCTTTGCTGTTAGCATTAAAATACTACCATTGAATCCAGTGTTTCGTAGCTCTTGACATAATTGAATACCACTAACGAGTGGCATCATCCAATCTAAAATAACAAGATCATATTTCTCAGTATGCGTATGGTCTAGCGCTTCCTGTCCATTTTCCGCTTCAGTGACATTATGAAATTCTTTCTTTAACATATGAACGATATTTCTTCTTAATCGTGCATCATCTTCTGCTAGTAATATTTTCAAGGCAGCTTCCTCCTAGTGATTATATTCAGCTAAGTATACGCTTGAAAAATGAAATGAAACTGAAAATGCTTCGTTTCACCATCTCTAAATTTAAAATTATGTAATTCATACTTCGATAAGAGTTGAAGTATTTCCTATCTATAATGTCCTTAGACATAGAAATAGGGGGACAACAATGAATATTTATAAATTCATAGCATTATTAGTTTTGACAACATTTCTAATGGGGTCTTCCTTTGCCGTTGTCAAATTGGGGTTGCCCGTACGCATCTCCACTGTTATTGGCTGCACTCCGCTTAGCAGGGATGATAATGGGTGTCATCGTGATCGCTTTAAAAAGGCCTCATCCGACCTCAAAAAAAGGCTGGATTAAAATTCTAATAATAGGGGCATTTCAAACCGCTGGTGTAATGGGTTGTATTTTTTTAAGCTTACGTACAATTACGGCAAGTGAATCCTCTATTATAACATTTACGAATCCTTTGCTTGTAGTCATATTTGCTACTATATTTACGAATGTGCGATACCGATTGTATCAATGGTGTGGTGTTTTGTTGGGGGTTATTGGTGTTATGATTACAATGGGTGCACAAGTTTCGTCACGATCCTTTCTGCATGCCACATTTCGATATTCATAAAAGTATTTATCGATTACAATAATACATATTTAGAAAGGAGTAAATAGTTATGGAAACATATTATGCTGTAATTTTTACATCACAACGAACAGACGAGGATGGAGAAGGCTATGCTAAGATGGCAGAAGTTATGGATGAATTAGCACAAAAACAGCCAGGTTTTCTTCGTATAGAAAGTGCTAGAAATACCGAAGGGAAGGGTATTACTGTATCGTATTGGGAATCACTAGAGGCTATTCAGGCATGGAAAGAAAATTCAAAACATCTAGTTGCACAGCAATTTGGAAAAGAAAAATGGTACAAGCAATATAATGTGGAAATTTGTAAGGTCATAAAAGATTATTCTTTTATAATGTAATTCATCTTGCAATAAAAAGCTCAACTTAATCGTGATGTAATTTGAATGAATATATTATTTTTAACACAGCTCATTCGTGATGCAATAAGTAAGCTTAAAATCGAAGCATTGTTTTATCGGTGATCTTATTTTTTTGCATCACTGTTTTGGACAAATTATATCATTTAAAAGATAGCAGAGTCGAAAGGGCTGTCTAAAAACTACGAGATTTTTAAAGAAAAACTACGCGATGTGATAAAGCATCGCGTAGTTTTTGCTTTTTTTAACAAACTTAATCATTAGTATTAAATTCAAAATATAACTTTAAAAATTTGTCTAGTATTTCCGAATTATTATCCTTTCGCCACGCAAGCGATGCTTCAATTGTATTCTCATTATTACTATTTACAAGAATTACACACGCCCCTGCCATAATTAGTGGACGACTGCCAACTATTTTTCTTAAATCCATAATGTATCCTATAACAATCTCCATTTATATTTATTCCTTAATGTTCCTCGTAACACCGCACACTTTACGACACAATTTAGCTGCACATCTAGCACAAAAGGGAATGCCAATCAAGGGTATTCAGACCTTGTTGGGACATGAAATATATCAAACTACCCGAGTATATACCAAGTTGTTCGATCATGCTCGTAAGGAAATGTATGATGATTGGATGTAAAATAACCTTTTATATGAAGAGGGAGAATTGTTTAAAGAAGGCTGTGTTCTCAAAGATTGTTGCTGTTAAAACTAAAAAGACAGATCTAATCTACAAATGTAGAAAATCTGTCTTTTGGTTTGATTTTTCGTGACTCAAAAATTTAACTAAAGCACCAGGCAAAATGATTTGTTTGTCACTGAATGGTGCCAGCCTTTGTGAGCCTGGTCATTTTGTGTTTATTTATTAATTGTTTCTGTAAATGTTTTTCTTCCAGATTTTATTTTGTCTATTTCAACATTGATTTTACTAATTGATTCTTCAGTCAAGGGTATTTTTCCATTGATCTCTAATGTTTTCCATACTTTTACGTTGTTTCGATAAAGGTGTTCTGATAAACGATAAATATCAACGTCTAACTGTAACCCTGCTTTATAGGTTGTCTTTATTTCCTCTTTAACTTTTTTAATAACTCCCTTACGTATTTCATTTTCTGTTGCCTTTTTTTTGAAACCATTAAGTATAACATCGACTTTAATGTTAACCTCAAACTGTACTTGATTGCCTTTAATAACTGGTTTAACATCAAAATATTTTTCTTCCATATCTACTGTTATACTTTTATTATTGTCTAATTTGAAGGTTAAGTCTCCTCTATTTTTTTTGTTATACATCCAGTTGATACCTCTTGCAGTATCACCTTTAATTACCCCTTTAAATCCATCTTTTGAAAGTATCCCAATCCCTTTAATTGTAGTTTCTTTTGAAGGGTGCTCCTTTGTTGTATCCCAATTTTTATCAATCGAAACGAGAGGTAAACTAACTTCATGACTAGGTTCATTTAAACCAATAACTAGATTTCTTAAATTTACAGGTTCCGTAAACACTTCTAATTTTCGGGCGTTTAATGGATGGCTTAATTTTGAATCAATTAGTGATTTATTTAAAATAGGTGTTATCAAAAGAATTTCTTTTAGTGAGTCTTGGGTAAAGTGAACATTCATCTGGTATCTTGTTTCTCTAAAGCGCAAAAAAGTATCGAAAACTGAATTAACTTCCTCGTGTTTTAAAGCCTCTTCTGTAAATATCAGATAGGTCATATGTCCCCAAAATACTTCTTGGTCAATGGAGCGATATAATTCATAAATTGCTTCCTCCATAGTTTCCCCTGTAGCATATCCAATCTCTGCAGGCGCTTCCGGAACAGAAGGTGTTTCAGATTTTGCTACGTCATTAAAGTTAATTAATTGTAGATAAATTTCGTATTGATTATCTTTAAAATCCACTCCGACCCCATTAACATAATACATTTTTTGGGGTTCTATCTCATCCCAACATCCGGATAGAAGAGGGAGTGTTACAGTTAATATAAATAAGCCCGTAATTATCCTATTCATCGCTCTCCACCTTATATATCAATACATATTTTTTAGTTTGGCAAAAATGAAGAGAATTATAAATAAAAGGTTTTTTAAATTTTTTTTAGGGAGAGTTCATGGAATTGGGCAGCTTTTTTAAGGGGAATAAATAGCTCTTTTCAAGTATAAGGGGCGCATAAGTAGCTTCAAGGAGCCTCTATGGGCATGATTCTTTGCCCCAAAAAGCCAGCTGAATAGGGCTTGCTTCGCCAAACCACCCACCTCTCCATATCAAGCTCTTCTTCGTTGGAATGATGGGTGATTGCCCCTTAGTCCCTATTAAATTTGTCCGAATAAGTATTGCCTATCCATCTATAAGCTCTGTCGATTGTGGGGCAAGTCTCCAACTGTCAAAAAAGTTTGAGGGTAGTTAGGTGTTATATGAACAACTTCAGGGTATATACTTTCATATTGTTTTGAGAAGAAATCATATTAATTGTATAGCATCCAAACACTACACTAAGAATAATAAATATCGGTGAGTAAAATCCAAATATCACTAAAATTGTACTTAATAGGAAAATATATACTGGATTTATTTTCTTGGTAATTGTATTGTTTATAAATGTAGACATTATAATCCTTAATAAATAAGGACCAACAACAATAAAAACACTAGTTAAAATGCCGTAAAATGTAAAACTGTAGAAAATCCCTATCAGAAATAAATAACATTTCCTAATCCAAGTAAAAAAGATTGTGCCTTTAATCTAATAGGTAATGATGAAGAAAGTTTGTGGAAAAAACTTCCTTTTAATAAGCTCAAAAACATAGAAGCAATAAACGCTATAGATACAAGAAAGAAGAAGAATATAAATTCTTCATTATTAATATTACGACTTGCACGTACCACTACGAAAAAGGAAGTATAACAGGTGGCCTTTCATTTGACGTTAGTATAAGTACTAATCAACAAAAGTGGCCGTTATGGGATGATAATGTATTAAACTGGTAAGTAGTTATTAAAGTAAGTTAAATTAATAAGTTAATTCAACCGTAATTGGTAATAGAAAGACAATAACCGATGCTTGAGCATTAAGTTATTGTTTTTCTTTTTAAGTAGGAGGGATATTTGAACAAAAGTCGGTTCATAGTTGTTCTTTTGCTAGTCTTTTTAGTAGTCGGGGTAGGTACTTATACGTATTATCGCTTTAATCCAATAATTAATATTAATACTAAAATAATTGAGCTTGATGAAAAGACTCAGAAAAATTACAGTAATATAGATAAATCTCAGAAAAATAACTATAAAAAACTAGAATTTACATTAAATGTAGATTATTCCGATAATATCGATGATTTAGAAATAAACATACCCTATTCATTTCGTGAGTTATTAGGGGAAGACGTTTATTGGAACGGTTCTAGTTATCAAGATAAAGATTCAGAAAAAAATAAGATAGAATATAAAGACGAGATCATTATAAATTATAAGCAGCTTGAAAATAAGGATATCAAAGATTTATTGAGTAAAGGAACGATCACAATAACTTGGGATTTAGAGGGAAAGAAGAAAAGTAAAACATTTAATATTGGAGAAACCATTACATTTTCCAAGGCATAGTGTGTAGGTGATTGTATTAAAAACTTTGCGGAATTGAAGTGTACCCTTTGTAAGGGCATTTTGAAAAGAGCGGCAACCTTTTGAAGCTGCTGTCTGTACTTTGCAGGCGGCAGCTTTTTCAAGTTCCGTTCACTATGTGATGCACAATGGATCTCTGCGATACTTATGACGACGTTGTAATACCTTCAGTAATTTACCACAGAGTATCACCATTGACTGCTTTCCCCTTAAGGGATTTTGTTGTCTTGTTGTGTAATATTCATGAAGCTTTTTAAACGCTTCGTTTTGACGAATCAGCGGGACTATAATCTTGAATAGAGCATTTCTAAGCTTCTTTTGACCTCGTTTAGAGATATGTTTTTGTCCCTTATGTTGACCAGACGAGCTTTCACGTAATGTTAATCCCGCTTGTTTTATAAGTTGGCGTGGATTTTCATAAAGTGAGAAGCTTCCAAAAGGTAGCACCGCATGAAAAGTCAGTCAAACTTTAGCTGATTGGGAAAAGGGAGGAATTGTATCGTTAGTTGCTACGCAAAACGTTGATGGTTTTCATAAGCTAGCAGGAAATCAAAGGGTAGGGGAGTTACAGGGCTCAATACGCTCCATTTCGTTGTCATCGCTGCGAAAAAGCTGCTCCAATGGAAAGTTTTTTACACAAAGAGAGTTGTGTACATTGTAATGGCAATCTAAGGCCAAATGTAGTGCTTTTTGGAGAACACTTACCACAAATAAGCTGGAACAATGCAATGGAAGCAATCAAAGCAGCGGAGCTTGTTCTTGTTATCGGCACGAGCCTTGAAGTGTTTCCTGTCAATCAACTTCCAATGATGACAAAAGGAAAAACTGCTTATATTAATTTAGATATTGCGCATCATGCAGTTGAAGGAAAAGTAAAAGAAGTGTTGCAGCAATTGTCACTTTAAAAGGAGGCGCCCTTGAAACATCAAGAGGCGCCTAAAACATTTGTGGTAAAAATTCGGTCATAAAGCGTTGGTTTTTACGTAGCCATATTTTTAAAATCATACGGTGTGTTAAAAGTCGTTGTCTTTTTTGTGGTCTAGCTTTTGCCTCTATTAAACTTTGGAGTAGAGTGCATGTTTCTGTTGCTAATGCTTGAGGATCAACGAGGACGTCAAGTTTATAATCAATTAACTGAGCAGCCTGAACCTTTGCAAGTAATTGTGCAAAGCGGGTATTCATTTCTGGAAAGTTTTCTTCTAGCTCTAAGTCGATTAAAGTATATAATGTTTGTTCAATTTCAGCTTCGAGCACTTGTAATTGTTCAATGGATGGCTGTGTCAAAAAATCACCTCTAGTATGTCATAAATGCTGCTACACAAGGAAAAAGCCAAGTGTAGCGAAAAGTAAACCAAATAAAACGGTAGTACATATATAAATAATTACTTGTTTCCATTTCTTCTGTTCCAAGAGCTGCAAACATTCAAAACCAAATGTTGAAAATGTCGTATAGGCCCCTAAAAAACCAAGCCCTATAAACTGCCAAATCCAATCATTTGGCTGTAATGCAAATAGAAGGCCAAGTGCAAAAGAACCTGTTATATTAATAAAAAATGTTGCCCATGGGTATGGATGAGCAATCAATTTTCCAAGATAAAATCTGGTTAGTGCACCAAAAAATCCACCGATACCAATAACTATCATACGCTGCGCCCCTTCGCAAGTCTAAATCCTAGCCATGCACATGCTAAACCGCCAAAAACACTTATTAAAATATAAAGAATAGCTAGTAGCCACTTACTATCTTGCAAAAGTAATAGCGTTTCTAAAGAAAATGTCGAAAATGTCGTAAATGCACCTAAAAAACCAGTGCCAATTCCTAAAATAATAGGCGTACGCTTTGTAAACATAGTAAATAGCCATGCTAAACAAAAGCAACCAATTAAGTTCATACAAAGTGTTGCAATTGGAAAACCACCTGTATTTTGAAGTGCTTGACCAAGGTTATATCGACAGATGGCACCCAAAAACCCGCCGATTCCAACAGCTAAAAATGATTTCAAAGTAAAGACTCCTTACTAAAATATCTATATTGAAAAGTGTATCATGAGAGTATCAATTTAGATATATTTCTATAAGTTATATGGATTCAAATATATGAAAGAGAGCGCAAATTTAAAATGACATGATTTTGACCTCTTGAAGCGATAAAGTTTAAAAGTTGGGTGATAAATAAACAAAGTTAGGCGATGAATTTAAAAATTGTTCCGATAAAATGATTTGGACCTATCGTACTTTCTACTGCTACGTTAGCACGACGCTTTCGCGCAAAATCTGTTGGCCTAAAGCCCTCGAACGCAATTAGGTATCGCCATAATTGACATGTAGCAATTCATTGCTTTAAAGCGCTAATTATTTCCTGGAAAACGTAAAAAATAACAACGAGTTGGTTGACAAATATTTCTAAGATGTGATAATCTTCAAGAACACTATAACAAACTTAAGTAAAGGAGGGCATGACGATGTTAATTTTACCAGTATCATTTCAAATCACAACTGCATACATTGTCCATGTCCTCTAACATTTTATTTTACATTGCAATAAAAGGCATGGGTTACTCCTTGCCTTTTATTAAGAGACACATGCTCTTTTTTGGGTATGTGTCTTTTTTTGTTGCAAAAAAGGGTTGTAGTGAACATGAAAATAGGAGTGCATGTGTATGCGAAACAAAGTAGAAAAATTGATTTTCATCAAGGTATTTCTGGATAGTGGGTAGCAAAGCTTTAACAGCACTAGAGAAAGAAGGTTATAAAGTATGTTTGATGTTTTAAGTAAATTAAGCTGGTTTTTTAAGGAGTATTGGAAACAATATACAATAGCTGTCGTGCTATTAATGATTGCGAGTGGCTTAGAAGTTGTTCCACCGTATTTGCTAGGGTCAATTATCGATTTATTGACTGCTGGAGAAATGACACAAGCTCTTTTAACGAAGTATATTTTGATTTTCATATGTATCATTATTGGGGGTTATACCCTTAATTTTGTGTGGCAATTCAGATTATTTGAAGGGGCTATTAATCTAGAGAAAATTTTGCGTCGAAACCTTATGCAGCATTTTTTGCGCATGACGCCAACGTTTTATGAGAAAAATCGTACCGGAGATTTAATGGCCCGTGCGACGAATGATTTAAACGCAGTGTCGATGACTGCCGGGTTTGGGATTATGACACTGATCGATTCTACCATCTACATGGGCTTTATTATTTTTGCCATGGGTTATATGATTTCGTGGAAGCTTACTTTTTTTGCAATGCTACCAGTACCGATCATGGCCATCCTTATTCAATATTTAGGGAAAATAGTGCATGAACGCTATATGAAGGCGCAGGATGCTTTTGGTGAACTGAATGATAGTGTTCTAGAGTCGGTTGCAGGTGTGCGAGTTGTACGGGCATACGTACAAGAAAAAAAGGACGAAGCAAATTTTGCAGAGATGAGCGAGTTAGTGTATGAAAAAAATATGCATACCGCAAAAATTAATGCCTTATTTGGACCGATTACAAAGGTCGGTACTGGGATTAGTTATGTTGTAGCGCTTGGCTATGGTGCTCATTTAGTAGCAATTGAGGCTATGACAGTAGGGCAACTTGTAACGTTCAATGTTTACTTAGGGCTAGCAGTTTGGCCAATATTTGCAATTGGGGAACTTATAAACGTGATGCAGCAAGGTAATGCTTCTCTTGACCGCGTACAGGAAACACTATACTATGAGGCGGATGTTCGAAATATTGCGAATCCACAAACAATTGCGACACCAAATGCGATTGGCTTTGATGATTTAAGCTTCCAATATCCACTGAGTCAGGTGAAAAACCTTCAGCGAATTTCTTTGTCGTTGAAAAAGGGGCAAACACTAGGGATTGTTGGTAAAACGGGAGCGGGAAAAACGACCTTCCTGCGACAGCTATTACGTGAGTATCCAATCGGGGAGGGCCAGCTATCGATTGATGGAGTAGATATTGCTGCACAAACGAAGGAGCAGTTACTCGATTGGATTGGTTATGTTCCACAAGATCATGTTCTATTCTCACGTACTATTCGTGAAAATATTTTATTTGGGAAAGAAGATGCTACACAGTCTGAATTGCACCAGGCGATTCGTTCTGCATACTTTGAAAAAGATTTAAAAAATTTACCGCTGGGCCTTGAGACACTTGTTGGTGAAAAGGGTGTATCTCTTTCGGGTGGTCAAAAGCAACGTGTTTCCATTGCGCGTGCTCTTATTAAAGACCCTGAAATTTTAATGCTTGATGACTCGCTTTCTGCTGTAGACGCCAAGACGGAGGCAAGAATTATTGAAAATATACAGCGAGAACGACAAGATAAAACGACGATTATTACAACGCATCGTTTATCAGGAATTCAGCATGCCGATTTAATTATCGTGCTAGATGAAGGCCAAATTGTAGAGCAGGGAACGCATGAGCAGCTTCTTTCACAACAAGGATGGTATAAAGAGCAATTTGACCGTCAGCAGCTTGAAGGAGGTGCCTCATGAGTACGAGTCAACGTTTAACACGCTATGCAATGTATTTTAAAAAGACGATTCTACTAGGATTATTTTTCTTAACAATCGCCGTCTTTACGGAGCTTGTTGGACCGTTTATTGCAAAGCATATTATTGATAATTACATGACAATTGGTCACATTGAATTAAAACCAATCACTTGGTTATTACTTGTGTATTTACTTTTAGCAATAGCTACTGCTGTTTTACGCTATTTTATGTATGTTTATTTACAGATGGGTGCCAACCGTGTTGTACAAAAATTACGTAAGGATGTATTTGAGCATATTCAAACATTGCCAATTCAGTACTTCGATACTTTACCAGCAGGGAAAATTGTAGCCCGTGTAACGAATGATACCGAGGCTGTTCGCAATTTATATGTTCAAGTACTGTCAAACTTCGTTACGAGTTTAATTTCTATTGTGGGTGTTTATATCGCACTCTTCATTTTAAATTGGAAAATGGCATTGTTAGCATTGACTATGATACCAGTCGTTTATTTATGGATGATTTTATACCGTAAAGTGGCCTCGAAATATAATGATGTCATCAGAACGAAAATTGCCGATATTAACGCGATGATTAACGAATCGATTCAAGGAATGACAATTATTCAAGCTTTCCGTCGTGAGCAGCAAATGACGAAGGAATTTGATGATATGAATAATGAGCATTATGCATATGAACGCAAGCTACTTTTCCTTGATTCTGCAACGTCCTTCAACCTTGTTAATACATTAAGACTAATTATGTTTACGGTCTTTATTTTCTACTTTAGTACACAGTCATTTACGGCCACGGAGGTAATTTCTGCGGGGACATTATATGCCTTTGTCGATTATTTAACGAGATTATTTAATCCAATCACGAATATCGTCAATCAATTTTCTCAGCTTGAGCGCTCACTCGTTGCAGGAAAGCGTGTCTTTGAAGTGTTAGATACGAACGGGGAGCCAGTGGCTGAAAAAAGTATGCCTAGATATAAAGGAAATGTGGTGTTCGAAGATGTTTCCTTTGCCTATAAAAATGATGATTACGTATTGAAAAATTTATCATTTGAAGCATACCAAGGTGAAACAATTGCCTTAGTAGGCCATACAGGGTCTGGGAAAAGCTCTATTATGAACTTATTGTTCCGTTTCTATGACCCATCTATAGGGAGAATTACGATTGATGGAATCGACATCACTTCGGTTCCTCGTCAAACAATGCGTGAACATATGGGTATTGTTTTACAGGACCCATACTTATTTACAGGTACTATTGCTTCGAACGTTAGCCTAAATAATCCTAAAATTTCACGAGAAAAAATAGAAGCCTCATTAAAGGCTGTTGGTGGGGAACGTGTTTTAGCGAACTTGCCAGATGGCTATGATGAGCCTGTTATTGAGAAGGGGAGCACACTGTCATCTGGGCAACGCCAGTTAATTTCCTTTGCGCGTGCCCTTGCCTTTGACCCGGCAATTTTAATTTTAGATGAGGCTACTTCTAATATAGATACGGAAACTGAGGAGATTATTCAGCATGCGATGGATGTACTGAAAAAAGGACGTACAACATTTATTATCGCTCACCGACTTTCTACTATTAAAAATGCCGATCGTATTCTTGTGTTAGATCGAGGCAAGATTATGGAACGTGGCACACATGATGAGCTATTAGCACAGGGTGGCATTTATGAAAAAATGTATCAAATGCAGGCGAATTCATTGCAATAATACTTAAACTCCGACAAGCTGAAAGCCTCACTTTGTGAAAAAGTGAGGCTTTCTATTTAAGATTTTACATTTTTAAAGACATTGACAAAAAAGAACAGTACTGAAATTGCTACTGCGATACCGCCACCAGATACAAAGAGCTCAAATAACCAGCGTGGTACATCTAGATGAACCATCATCATACCGACTAAGAGGAACGGCAATCCGAGATTGTAGAACCAAAATTGTGCTTTGGCCAGTCCTGTCTCGGCTGCATCTTTATATATTGAATAAATTAAACCGATTAAACCAGTAGTCAGCCAACCTACCACACCGATGTGTGCGTGTGTCGCCGTCCATTCGAGTTGAATTGTATAATGCATAAACAGTCCAAAAGCCAAAACAATCACTAAATATAAGACTGAAATCTTTATCCATTTAGCACTCATTTATAAACAACTCCTTTCCCGAAATGATTTAGCTAGCTATTACAGTTTATTCTTATCGAATAAAAAAGTTGACATATTATTTTTTTGTGAAAAATGCCGATTTTTCCTGCGGGATAAAGTGTTGAAAGTATAAAATTGCTAATTGGAGGATCTATGAAAAAGAAAATTATTTTTTTTATGATTATTTTAATGGTTTGTTGTTTGCCAATTACCTTTGTTGTGAAGGAAAGAGCTCGAAAGCAAATGATGACAACAAAAGTGAATAGCATCATAGCTGAAAATTGGAAGAACAATGAGTATAGTATTACTGTACGAGATATAGATACTGGGAAAGTACTTTACAATAGAAATGGAGATAAAATGATACGCCCTGCTTCTTCGCTCAAGCTTTTAGTTAGCGCCGCTGCTTTGGATTTATTAGGGCCAGATTATCGCTTTGCTACGAAGACATATGTCGATGGCACAATTGAAGATGGTGTTCTTCATGGTAATATTTATATACAAGGCGGGGGAGATCCAACGCTTTTACCTGTTCATTTAGAATCGTTTTCGAATGAAATGAAAAAGATAGGTATCTCGAAAATTACGGGTTCCTTAATCGGGGATGATACTTGGTTTGATGCAGATCGTTTACCAAAGGGAATTGTACCTGAAGAAGAGGATCAACCATATGCTTCGCGTATTTCGGCATTAACGATTTCGCCAAATGATCAATATGATATTGCAACTGTGCAAGTGAAAGTGACAGGCTCAAAGGTTGGTACTGCGGGTTATGTCCAGCTTGTGCCGTTTGCAAGTACTATTCCGGTTGTTAACAAAACAAAAGTTGTGAACAAGGACGAGAAAAGTACAGTGAAAATTACAAGAGAATACGGTACAGATCAAATCATTGTAACAGGTAACTTACCAGTAGATTCGCAGGAAAGTACAAATGTAGCTGTCTATCATCCAACGCTATATACACTTGACGTATTCCGAGAAAAATTAATAGCGAAAGGTATCCAAACAATGCCTATTGAAACAGGAAAGGTACCTGAGAATGCACAACAAGTAGGTATTTCATATTCAAAACCATTACAGGATATTAACTTTATGTATTTAAAGTTAAGCATTAATGGGATGGGTGATATGTTTACTAAACAACTCGGGCGAAAGTTACTTGACGAAGGAAGCTGGTCGGCTGGCATTAAAGCGATTCGTACGTATGGTAGTGATATTGGGCTTAATATGGAGCATTGGTATATTGAAGATGGTTCAGGTTTAAGTCATCAAAATCGAGTAAGCAGTATGCAAGTAAGTCTATTATTATATAACGTTCGCAATAAATCCTGGTATTCCTCATATTTAGATGCATTACCGCATGCAGGAAGAAAGGGCAGCCTTGTTGGTGCGACTTTAGAGAATCGCATGGAGGGCTATAGTGTATCTGCTAAAACAGGCTATATTTCTGGAACATATGCTTTGTGTGGCTATGTAAAAGGAAAGAGTGGCAAGTGGTATATCTTTAGTATTTTGACACAGGCCAATAAAACTTCAGCTATCCCAACTATTGATGAAATTGTCAAACAGATTGCAAATGAAATGTAAGAATGTTGAACAATATGGTTTAATTTATTTCAGCAGGGTGTTTTTTTGTAGCGAAAGCGAAGCGTCAGTTACAGGTGTAAAAGGGTCAGGGCAATGTAAAGGTGTCTTGACCTTTTTTCTATTCCTTTTTTGTAGTAGAAAGCAAAGGCCATTCTAATCTGCAATCTCAATAGATCATGAGATGAATGCGGATAAAGAGTGTCTATTTTTGTAAAAAACATAGTGGCATAATATTAGTCCTTTTATCATAATGTTAGCTGACATTAAATAATTGAAATTTAATTTACAAATAAAGTAATATTATGTGTTATTAGTAAATATTACTGTACGTCTTTTTTTCGTCCGATATGCATATAATTAGACTATATTAACTTTTTTCCAACTTAATACGTCAAAAAGTAGGGTAAATTTTTGCAAGAGAGGACTTATGTATGGAAAAAAACACAAAACGCACTAAAGAAAAAAAGAGCAAGAAGAAAATATGGCTTTGGATAGTAGGTGGCTTATTAACGATTTTTTTAATTTTTATAGGTACTGCTTATTACACTATCCAAAAAACAATGAATAAAATAAATACACCATTAATTGAAACAACGGATGAAAGTAAAGAACAAAAAATAGTGACGAAAAAAGACCCGTTTTCCGTGTTAATGCTTGGAGTAGATGAACGAAAAGATGACAGTGGACGTTCTGACACGATGATTGTCATTACCGTGAACCCTGAAAAACAAACGATGAAGATGCTCAGTATACCTCGAGACACTCGTACTGAAATTATTGGACATAATTCCGTCGATAAAATCAACCATGCCTATGCATTTGGCGGCGTCCCAATGGCAGTCGATACGGTGGAGCATTTTTTAGATATACCTATTGATTATTATGTGTTTGTTAATATGGATGGCTTCCTGCAAATTATTGACACGATTGGTGGGGTAACCATTGATAATGACATGGACTTAACCTTTGATTCCTATCATTATCCGAAAGGTGAGATAACTTTAGATGGTGATAATGCACTGATCTTCTCACGTATTCGTTATGAAGATCCTCGTGGTGATTTCGGTCGTCAAATTCGCCAACGACAAATTATTGAAGCGGTTTTGAAAAAAGCTTCATCGAAATCTTCTATATTATTAAAGGCTTCAGATATGCTTGATGTAGTAGGAGATAATGTTCGTATGAATTTTACGATGAAGGATTTAATTCAACTACAAAGTATTTATAAAAATATGGATGGGAATCTTGAGCAGTTGTCGTTTAAAGAGGGAGATGGCAAAAGAATTGATAACATATGGTATTTCATCCCTAAAGAGACCGAGCTAGAAAAAATAAAATCGGAATTAAAAGCTCATTTGCAATAAAAGAGTAACAATTTGAGTACGATAGTGGTAAACCTTTTGACAATGAGGGGAGGGAGATACATGAATGGAAGGACCCAGGTGCTTAGGTATACAGCTGTAAACAATTGCATGCAAAGCTATGTGCCTAAGCGTAAAGTTCAAAAAAATTCATTCAGTTCTGCTATGCGTCATCTACAACTATTGTGCTTAAAAATTTTCATGTGAAACATAAAAAATCATTTAGGTAGGGTGCATGCCTAGTTGAATGGTTTTTTTTATTTTATCTACTTTCAGTGGGTGTCTAAACACCTGTACCTGCCGCTACGCTTTCGGTACAAAGCCGATACCGGACACATTAGGCCTAAACATAATTGATTTATTATTTTATTTATTTGAAATATCAGAAAATTGATGTATAATTGTATTAGAAATGGTTGAAGGAGTGATTGTGATGATTATAGGTACATTTTTTTTAGCAGTTGCATTACATGTAGGTATTGTTTTAACAGTAGACTTATTAACTAATCAGCAACACTCTACTACTACGTAAAGTAACCACTCATAATCGAAAAATAAAAGAATAGAATGCATCTAGGCAAAGTTATAAAATAGCTTTGTCTATTTTTTATGAACATGAAACAATTTATGTGAAAATTCGTCCATATACTGTAGAAAATGTTATACTATAAAAAAACAGTATCGGGGAATGAGCATGCAAGAAGAGAAAACAAGTAGTTTCAAACAGGATATAATATCCTATCTTAAAATTATTGTAATTACTGCTATAGTTGTTTTAGGCTGTAAGCAATTTTTATTTGCACCGATTAAAGTACAAGGGGCTTCTATGTACCCAACTTATCATGATAAGGATATTATTATTGTAAGTAAAATGAGTAAAATTGAACGCTTTGATCAAATTGTCTTTCAATCACCAACAGAGGATGAGCTATATATTAAACGAGTGGTTGGCCTACCAGGTGATACAGTTGAAATGAAAGACGATGTTTTATATGTAAATGGAAAAGCTTATAAAGAGGATTATGTGAATCGTCAAACAAATGATCCTAAGCAATTACGAATTACAGAAAATTTCACGTTAGAGCAATTAGTAAATGAGAAAAAGGTACCTGAGGGTAAGTATCTTGTACTCGGGGACAACCGTTTAAGAAGTTCTGATAGCCGCCATTATGGCTTAATTTCTAAAGATGCCGTCTATGGTGAAGCTAAATTAACAATATATCCGTTTAATCGTTTCCATATTGGTTCAAAGTAAATTAAATAGGGACTTGCAGTGAAAAAGAGGCTACGTTAAGTAGCCTCTTTTTTTAGTCCGCTGATAAATCCTTGCAAACTTTATAAGTGGAATAATAGGAACAAACTGTTGAATTTTCAACCGTTTCTTTTATGGGGATTTGCTGTTCGCTCAGACTAGGAGAATTGATTGCTTGTTGATCGATTGAGAGCTCTTCTGTTATTGGTTCTACACCATAAAACAACAATAAAAAATAGCATACTAAACCTACTATACGCAAACAATCACCTCACAATGTTCTGTTATATTAGTATGTATGGTCAAACTTGAAAAAATATAAGTAAAATCTGAAATTTCTTTCTTTTAATATGGTTTTTTAGTAGGTAAGGGGTTGCACTTTAATGAATGAGAGTGCTATAGTGAACTAAGTTTATGGATGACAAGAAAGAAATAATAAAAAAGTGTTGTCATGCAAATTTCAATATGCTAATATAGCTAACGTAAATATTTGATATGTATAACCTCAATAATATGGATTGAGGGTCTCTACCAGGAACCATAAAATCCTGACTACAAAAATCGTGCTTCATTTTTGTAGTCAGGATTTTTTTTAACTTCTTTCATCAGTATCCAAACATTTGTAGCTGACGCTTCGCTTTCGCTACAAAAAACATTTGCTGAAAGAAGTTAAAGCCTCCGGCGGATGTCACGGAATCGGAAAGGAGTTCTTAGAGGATGTTAGCCATTATCGCATCCATGCGATAATGGCTAACTGACCTGCGTCGTGCAGGCCTATGCATAAAGCCGATTCCGGACGCAATTATGCCGAGGCATAATTCATATCTCCCTACAAAAATGAAAGTGTAACAGAAGGGTGATAATTATGAATTGGAGAGTTTACATTCTGGCCGTTACTACCTTTGCAGTAGGATTGGTGGAATTAATTGTAGGTGGTATATTACCAACAATTGCAAAAGATTTAAATGTGTCCTTATCAACAGCGGGACAATTAATTACAATATTTGCTCTCGTCTATGCGATATCTGCGCCTGTCCTTTTGTCATTAACCGCAAAAGTGGAACGGAAGCGCCTTTATCTTATTTCTTTATTTATTTTTACTTTAGGTAATCTTATGACGTATTTTAGTACGACATTCTTGATCGTCATGATTGCTAGAATTTTCACGGCGATGAGTACTGCATTGGTCATCGTCTTATCCTTAACAATTGCCACAAAAATTGTTGAACCAAGACATCGTGCAAAAGCGTTAGGGCTTGTTTTCATAGGTGTTAGTTCGGCACTTGTCATCGGTGTGCCAATTGGGATATTTGTTTCGGAAGCATTTGGATGGAGAGCTATATTTTTAGGAATTGCGCTTCTTTCAACTATATCTATGATTCTTATTGCGTTATTACTTGAAAAAATGCCAGTTGTAGAAATTGTCCCATTAAAGGCTCAAATTAAATCATTGGCGAATTTAAAAATCTTAAGTGCACAATTAACAACACTGTTTATGCTGGCTGGTCATTATATGCTTTATGCATATTTAACGCCATTTTTAGTAGAAGCATTTGATATGAATGCCTCTTGGATTAGTATCTGTTATCTAATCTTCGGAATAGCGTCTGTCAGTGGGAATGCTCTTGGTGGTTGGCTAAGTGACAAAATTGGTACTGGTAAAGCCATTCTAATTATTGTCTCTACATTTGCCGTTGTATTATTTAGTATTCCTTACACAATTATTGCTTTTCCACTCTTTTTAGTCGCGACAGTTTTATGGGGTGCACTTAGCTGGGCACTTACCCCTCCATTACAAAATTATTTAATAGAAACTGATCCAAAAACGTCTGATATTCAACAAAGCTTAAATACTGCTGCATTACAAATCGGTATATCTATCGGATCAGCTGTTGGTGGGGCTATGTTTGCTGTTACAGGATCTGCTAAGCATTTAGCGGGCTTCGGTGCCATTTTAGTTTTATGTGCTCTAGGCTGTGCCATTTTTTCTCTAAAAAGAGCGCCAGTTTCACATGGAGCTGAGTTAGGGATGAAATCGGCACATAACAACTCGTAATACACTCGATTACTTAATATCCGCAAATAAAGAAAGATAACTAAAATAAGATAATATTTGCAAGACTGGCCTATTGGGAGTCTATGCATGTGATGAAAGACATTTGGAATAGCTATATTCCAAATGTCTTTTTTTGTTCATATAGCTAGTAAGCGGAGGTTATTATGTTCGATATCGCTTCATTGTCATCGCGTTTTGTCTTGCATGAACTACCCGTAAAACCCTACTGATTCTAGTTTCACTTTATTTTATATGTTCAATATTAAACAAATATTTAATTTCTATATCGATTATTATCATACTGGAATAGGACAAGGAATAGATTGTTGTAGTTAAAGTATTTTAGGGGCTCAATAGATAGGGAGTCTGATGATTCAATACTATTTTTAGGATACATTATGTTCTCTCTGCCTAAGATAGATAATTCAAAGGGGTCTACTAATGGGAATCTAACTTGTTAACTAATAACAGCATTTTCTCAGGGATGCTGTGAGTTACTTAATTGGCATGATTGTCTAATAATTTCAAATGGAGGGGGAATCGAATGTCAGAATATCATCAACAATCATCAGCTGAAGTGATGAAAACTTTGAACGTGACAGATCAAGGATTGAGTGATTATGACGTTCAAAAGAGGCAGGAGGTATACGGCTATAATGTATTAGCGGAAGGAAAAAAAACAAGTGCATTCGCCGTTTTCTTTGGACAATTTAAAGATTTATTAGTCATTATTTTAATCATTGCTGCTTTCGTTTCATTTCTATTAGGAGAAGTAGGAAGCACCGTTGTCATTATGGTTGTCGTTATATTAAACGCTATCCTAGGTACTGTTCAGCATGTCAAGGCAGAACAGTCTTTGGATAATTTAAAAGCCTTAACCTCCCCAATTGCCAAAGTAATGCGAAATAATCAGCTAATAGAGATTGCTTCAGAAGATCTAGTCGTTGGAGATCTTCTTTATTTGGAGGCTGGCGATTATATCAATGCAGATGGGAGACTATTAGAAAGTCATAATTTGCATATCAATGAAAGCTCGCTGACCGGTGAATCAATCGCTGTGGGGAAAAGTGTTGATGCTATTAAGGAAAGCAATGTAACAGTTGCTGATAAAAAGAACATGGTATACTCTGGAAGCTATGTGACAACTGGTCGTGGTATTGTCATGGTTACAGCTATCGGAATGCAGACTGAAATCGGCAAAATTGCAAATTTACTAGATACTGCGAAAGAGAAGAAAACACCGCTACAAGTAAGTTTAGATCATTTCGGAGAAAAATTAGCTTTAGGGATTACGTTAATCTGTCTAGCTATTTTCGTAATTGACCTTGTTAGAGGACGTGCGCTTGTAGAATCGTTTATGTTTGCTGTTTCACTTGCCGTCGCAGCAATTCCAGAAGCGTTAAGCTCGATCGTTACTATTGTGCTAGCTTTTGGGACACAGAAAATGGCAAAGGAAAATGCCATTATTCGAAAGCTCTATGCTGTTGAAAGTCTTGGAAGTGTATCTGTCATTTGTTCAGATAAAACAGGAACATTAACAGAAAATAAAATGGTTGTTCAAGAGGTTTATGTGGATGAAAAAGTGATTCCACATGATCAGCTATACACTGAAAATACAGTTGAGAAAGATCTAATGTTAAAGGCAATATTATGTAGTGATGCTGTGGAAAGGGACGGTAAGGAAATCGGTGACCCTACTGAGCTGGCACTCGTAAAATTAGGGAAGCAATATGATTTTGACGAATTATTAGTAAGAGATTATTATCCAAGAGTGGCCGAAATTCCTTTTGATTCAGATAGAAAGCTCATGAGTACTGTGAACACTATCAATCAGCAATCTATTATGATTACAAAAGGAGCATTAGATGTCCTTCTTCCTAAAATTGTAAAGGTTGAAACTTCAAAAGGTATATTTAATATTACAAAACAACAACGCGAAAAAATCGAAGCGGTAAATCGTGAATTTTCTATAAAGGGGTTAAGGGTACTAGCAGTTGCCTACAAAGAGGTAAAGGGACATCGAGCAATCGATGTAAGAGCTGAAAAAGATTTAATCTTTGTTGGTTTAGTCGCGATGATGGATCCTCCAAGAAAAGAATCTGAAGGTGCGGTTGAAAAATGTATAAAAGCTGGTATCAAGCCGGTGATGATTACAGGTGATCATAAAATTACGGCAACGGCTATTGCCAATCAAATTGGGATTTTAAATGATCCCTCTGAAGCGATTGAAGGGCATGAAATAGAAGGCTTAACAGATCAGCAGCTTCAAGAAAAGGTTAACGATTTTTCTGTTTATGCCCGAGTAACACCGGCTCAAAAAATTCGTATCGTGAAAGCGTGGCAAGAAAAAGGGCATGTCGTCGCCATGACAGGAGATGGTGTTAATGATGGTCCTGCGCTAAAACAATCCGACATTGGTGTGGCAATGGGAGTTACCGGCACAGAGGTCGCGAAGGATGCCTCCTCTATGATACTAACGGATGATAATTTTTCAACGATTGTAAAGGCTATTTCAAACGGTAGAAGTATTTATACGAATATCAAAAACGCTATTTTGTTCTTATTATCTGGGAATGCGGGTGCCATTTTTGTTGTTTTATATGCAACAATATTAGGTTTGCCAGTTCCTTTTGCACCTGTGCATCTATTATTTATTAACTTACTAACGGATAGTTTACCGGCGATTGCAATCGGTTTAGAGCCGAATAATAAAAAAACAATGAAGGACAAGCCTCGAAATATTCATGCACCATTATTAAATAAAGCATTTACTACTCAAGTGGTGCTCGAAGGAATATTAATTGCCATTTCGACAACGGTTGCCTTTGAAATCGGATTGTCAACTGGAGATACTTTAACGGCGAGCACGATGGCATTTACAACATTATGCTTGTCACGATTAGTGCATGGCTTCAATTCCAGAGCTAAAGAATCTATCTTCGCCATTGGACTATTTTCGAATAAATATACTTGGCTTGCATTCTTAATCGGTTTTTTAAGTTTACACGCAGTATTGTTTATTCCAATGCTTACAGGTGTGTTTGAAGTTGCCACATTAAGCACCGCACAATTAGGCTTTATTTATAGCTTGTCTGTGTTACCGTTCATCGTGAATCAGTGGTACAAGCTGTTGTTTGTGAGAAGTCGATAATGTGTAATAAATATTGAAGCTCTCGTTTTGTTGAAACGAGAGCTTTTTAGTGTTAAAAACCAGAAATTTTTGTGAATGAGGCGCTTGTGTAATGAAATGAAGATATCTTACTTAAATAAGGTATAGTCTTGGACAAAATGAGGAGTTGATTTCCGTTCCGACTGGTCGCTTTGCTGCTGACGCTTTCCAAGGGAAAGCGAGTAACATAGAACAGGAACCTTCCTCATTAAAGAGAAACATTAAATTGTTGTAGGAGCTAGTAGCCAGCCTTTGTCGTTACTGAGCCGTATTAGCTTTGCGCCAAGTATCGCATACCTCATATGAAGCTCACCGTATTTTGCAGTATGCTTCTTCTTCACAGACATTTCTAAAGCCTGACTGACTGAAATAACTGAAGAAGCTATATTCATCGATAAAATGGTGCTGATCTCTGTATCATTAATAGCTTTTTTCCCTCGTATATTTTTCATTTTCAATTTTTCATAGTCGATCGATGTAGTAGGGGCAAGTATCCCATTTTCCTTTAATAACGCTGTTAGTTGTTTATTTTCCTCTTTTAAACATTGCACAAAATTCACAATAATAGCCTTCAGTTTTTTATCAACAGCGTGCTTGAAAAATGCATGATTTGAAGCTATATAACCATTATTTACGCCAATCTGCGTCCAAATCTTAAAAATTTCCTTATAGCGTAAAGATAGATTTCCATTTGCCAATTCCATAATTACACATCCTAACTCATGTTCTCGTTCATTTATTTGAGATTAGGATGTGTTAATAAATGAAATTCTAATCATTTTTTACAATAAAATGGGTAATCGCGATGACAACGTAAAAGGATTCACACACAGTTTTGTGTATGAATCCTTTTTTTGCTCTTTGGAAGGTGGATGTCGATAAAAATTATAAGTTGGGTGATAAAATGTGAAAGTTGATCGATAATTTCTGAAAGTGTTCCGATAAAACTAAAGAGTTGGATGTCATTTTGTAAAAACGTTTGTCTAGGGATCAGTTTATTCGACGCCCCCAGTCGGAACGGAAATCAGCTCCACGTTATGAGCTAAGGTTTTATTCCTTTAATTTCTTTCTTTTATAGCTATTAATAGTTGTTTTTAATGCAGCAAAGTTTCCGATAGCTGCATAACCATAAAAAAAGCCCATAAATATTCCAGCAATAAGATTATGTCTATGGCTAATGAAGAGAGAAATAATCAAGCCAATAACAAGGGCGACTGCAGGAACATATTTAGGCTTAACGCGCATAAATACCTTAATTAGCTGTGTAATAAGTAACACTGCTGGAACGGCTATTACAGCATCCCAAAAATTTGTATGGATCACTGGAAATAATTCCATCTTCTACACCTCTTTTAGTAATAACGAAGCTATGACTTAAAATATAGATTTTCCTTTTTATTTATTTTTATGCAATGAAAGGTGTAGAGCTTATGATGTCGAGTCATACACTCGTATGAACAATTATGATTTTTCGTTTTTTGATTAATAATATGAGCCATAAGGATTCATATAAGGATTCATATTTGGATAGCGATATGGCGGATATGGGTTCAAAGGCATATATTTATTTTTATGTTCATGATGAGGATCATTTTGTTGCTTTTGATCTTTTTGATTTTCAGCAGTTGATTTTACACGGTTACAATCTTTAGGTGGACCGATATATGTTGATGGTACAACAGGCGCAATTGTTTTCTTCCACTGAGTTTCATCTAAACAATACGCGTGAGCCATGACATTGGAAGGTGTAAATTTCAATATATCTGAACCTAAAATAACGTCAGGAGTTGGAGAATCAAAAATAGCCAGTAAATGCGTGTCATTCTCAGTAGCTATTTCATAATGCCACCATCCTTGCGGTACATTGGCGACTTGGCCAGGCTCGATCGGATAGTTTTTAATCTCTTTTGTAAAGGGATTAAATATAGAAACAATCGCAGCACCGGAAATACAATAAACAAGTTCTGCTGCATTTTGATGATAGTGTGGCTCTATCATCTTATTCTTACTTAGAAAAATATCAAGCAAAGATGTATTTTCTAACGTATTTAATTGTTCTACACCTAGAATGTTTATAAAATTCCGATCATCTCTTTTAAAAAGAGTGTTGTCATTGACATCAGAGGTGAACTGTGTTGACGGTGAAGTATAGTCAATATTTGAGCTAATACTTACATCCTTTCTCTAGTTAAGTTTCAATACATGTCTTAAGCACAGAATATGTACAAAGCTATTTTAGGCTTACGCGAACGCCCATTATCTGCTTTCTTACAAAAAACATGTTGGCCAAAGCCTTCGAAAGTGGGCTGCGGTTGATGAAAGAACTGCATTAGGCGCAGCCCCATTTTAAAGAACTTTATAATTTTATGTTAGCATTTTACATCCTTTAATTGGTTTTTTTGAAAAAAATGAAACTCATTGTAATGAATTCTCGTCTAATAATTGAATTATAAATTTAGGAGGTAAATAATGAATTCAAAAAAATCCTTAGTAGTTGTAACAATGTATTATTTTGCGGACCAGTTTCAGGATTAAATTTGACTGAGCCGCTAGTAGAAACAGTAAGGTTCAGGAGTAAGTATTCTCCCTTATAAGATAGGAGAAGATTCGACATCAAACAAATTCTCAATAATTGTTATTTTGATAAAACGCTCACAAAGGAGATTATGTGATTATGCAAAAGTCGAAAAGAAAATTGGTGAATTTTCGAGAATAAATGTTTATAATAGCATTTACCTAACTAATTTAGTTAGGTAAATGGGTTCTATAACTTTATGGTAGCGTTTAATACTCTTGGATTGGATTTTTTTAAAAAAAATCCAATCTTATTCTCGTCTATTAACTGAATCGAATTTTAGGAGGTAAATAAATGAGTAGTAAAAAAATCTCATTAGTAGTAGCAACAATGTTAGTATTTTGCGGATCAGTTTCAGGATTAAATTTGACTAAACCGGCATTAGCAGCACACAGTAATGTACACGATGTAAATATTCTCCCTTATAAAATATCAGAAGAACTAACTCGAAAGATTGAGAGAGCTTCGACATCGGATGTATTCTCAGTAATTGTTAGTTTTAATAAAATGCTCGACAAAGAAGACTATGCGAAACTTGAAAAGGAAATTGGTGAATTTTCAAGAAGATATACTTATGATAGCGTTATTAGTGGTTTTGCTGGAGATTTAACCAAAGAGCAAATTTTATTGTTAAACAAAAATGCGTTTGTCACACTTATTGATTTAGACCAGGTAGTAACGAATTACGATGATATCATTGTTGAATCAACTTTTAGCAAGGATAAAGATGGATGGATCGGTGGATTTTCTGACTATCCATATAAAGATAAACTTCGTTATAAGCTCCGATTTTCTCTTAAGTCACTACCTAAAGAGATAAACAATAAACAAAAAGGTCTTTACTTAAGTGGATATAATGGAAGTGACGATTTATTTATGTTTGTTAAGAAGAAATTGGATACAAATGATCGATTAAAACCAAATACAAAATATAGTGTGACGTTTGATTTCGATATTGCCACTAATGCTGGAGATAAAATAGGCGTAGGTGGATCGCCTGGTGAAAGTGTATATGTGAAAATTGGTGCAACCAATACGGAACCAATCCCAGTTTTAGATAACACGGGATTTTATTTGATGAATATTGATAAAGGGAATCAAAAAGAAGAAGGTAAAGATGCATTTATGATTGGTGACTTGGCAAAGACGACAATAGATAAGAAGTATGAGTTAAAGCCTTTTAATAATAAACAACGCCCGTTTATTGTTGAAACTGATAAAAAAGGAGAACTGTGGTTATTTATTGGCACAGATTCTGCGTTTGAAGGTGTTACGAGTATCTATTATCCTCGTATTAAAGTAACCCTAAAAGAAGTGAAAGAATAGATTAACCTGAAAAGAAACAAGTAACCTTTCACATTAAAGAACTCTAATTCCATTAGTGGTAGTAACAACGTCAGTATTTTGTGGTTTAGTTGATGACAAAGCTGTTCTTCGTTTAAGGCTTAAATAAGTTTGGTTTTCTAAAGGCAAAGAATAAGGAATACGTTATACTCGGTCAAAAGTTTAATGATTTGATGAAATGAATTAATGAGATTAAATAACAAAAAGTTTCAGTTGATTAAGGACAGGAAGAAAAAAATTAGGGGGCCAATGCCATGAAAAAAGTACTTTTTATCTCCATGCTTTTAAGTTTCAGTATAATAAGTGCATGCTCTGATAAAGAAGAAAAACCCAATGTGCCGAGCAAGCCACAAGAGGCGCAAGAATCTAACGTGCCGAGCAAGCCGCAAGAGGAACAAGAATCTAACGTGCCAAACAAGTCACAAGAAGAGCATCAATCAAACGAAAATCAGGAACCGTCCAAAACAAATAAGGGAAACACAGAAGCATCTCTTACACAGGCGGGTGTACTAAAAAATATTAAGAACCAGCTTAAAGCTAATTTATCTATAACTTTACCAAAAGGGCTACCGATAACAGAAGGTACATTTTTAACTGCAACAACGAAGGCTGAAGCTAACCAAGTTGAAATACTATTTTTTGAAAGTAAAAAGTATTTGCCAATCAATGATCCGAAGCTTAAAAATTCACAGTCAGCTACTGCTATTGCAAGGCTGGTAGTAAAGCAATATCAGAATGCTAAAGAAGCAAATGAGCAAATTGCTTTTATGAACTTCAGTCAAAATGGTGGTCAAGAGGTTGATCTTGGCTATAAAATTAAAGGTTATCAGGATGCAGGAGCTGGTTCTTTATGGACTGGTTGGAATGAGGGTAGATGGGCAATTGCGACACATACACGAACAGTCAATTCAGAAGCAGGTGTAAAACTTGCAAAACAGGCAGTCCAATTTCTAGAAACACATATGCTCCCAATTCCAAAACAAAATGGTTTTGCGCGCTTAGATGTTTATGAATCAGGGAATTCAATTGTTTGGCAGGACGAAAAACTGGTCTATACGCTTGATTCAATCAAAGAGCCACTTAAAGCTCTTGAAATTGCCATAGCTTTTTACCATTAACGAATCTTAATAGAATGCTATAACCCACTTAATCTAACTAAATTAGTTAGGTAATGATGCTACGATAAAGCGCCTGTGGTTGAATCGACACAGGCGCATTTTATGTAAAAAGCTTATTTGGTATTGCCTATGAAATAGAACAACTTATAAATAGTTTCAGTACACCATTTTTGCTAATAGGTGAAGTTGCAGGGAAAATGATTTAAATTCCTAGTGCCATTACAGGAGTGGGTATTGCAGAACCAAGTTGGGATTTTGCAACATCAGAAAGTATGCTACAACACAAGATAATCCAACATATGTAAATATGAAGTAGTTTATTATACAGTAACGAATATGTATGTAAGGGGCAGTACGACGTAAGCATACATAAGATTGGAGTAAATAAATGAATACAGATGAAACTAAAAAAGGTACGATTAAATTTAGAAAAAGTCTAATTTTTAAAATGATTTTAGCTGTAGCTATCAGTTTATATATCAGTTCTCATATCTCAAATTTTATTAATGATCAAATTGATAAAGTAGATAAAATCAATGGTAGTCTTGAAGTTACCATCAATACTTTTGTATCCTTATTTATTGGAACATTCATTATTTCTTTATGTACACGATTTATAGTTATTAAGCGAATTGACAAGGTATTAAATGCGATGACATTTGCTGCTAAAGGTGACCTAACGATACGCCTTGAGGATAAATCTAAAGATGAAATTGGACAGTTATCCTATTATTTTAATAATATGATTGATAACATAGAAACAGTGATTCAAAAGGCGAAGAAAGCTTCTTTGAAAGTATCGTCTTATACAGAGGAGTTTACATCAATTGCTGATCAAAATAGTTCCTCAGTTGAGAAAATAGCCAATTTCAATAAGGGAATCGTATCTGGATCAGATGTTCAGGTGAATAAAACGCTGATTTTATCAGAATCGTTTCAAGCTATTAATGAAGAAATGAGAAATGTATCACATGCAGTACAAGCAGTTTCAGATGTAGCGGGTGAGACTAATTTAAAAGCTGATTTAGGGTTGTCATTAATTGAACTATCAATTGATAAAATGAACACAATTAACGCTTCTGTAAAAGAATCAACGGATGTTGTCAATGCTTTAGGGGAAAAATCACAAGAAATTAGAACGATTTTAGAGCTTATAACACGTATTACTTATCAAACAAACTTACTAGCAATAAATGCTTCTATTGAAGCAGCTCAAGCTGGTGAAGCAGGAAAAGGTTTTGCAGTGGTAGCTGATAGGGTTAGAAAATTAGCAGAAGAAGCAGGGAAGGCTACGTATGATATCAAAATATTAATTGATGACATTCTAAGCAAAACATCTAGTGCTGTTAAATCGATTAATAATGGTTCGCAATTTGTTGATGAAGGTAGAGAAGTAGTAGAACAATCAGGTGAAGCATTTAAAGACATTGTAGAGTATATTTATCAAATTAGCGTTGCTACAGATGAAGTCAAAAGTATTGTGCTAAATGTAAATAAACAAGCAAATAAAACCAATGAAGCAATTGTTGAAATTGCTGAAGTTGCAGAGGATACATCTTCAAGCTTACAAATTATTGCATTATCGATCGAGCAACAAACAGCTTCTAATGAAGAAATAGCTAGTTATGCAAGTGTATTAGATAAAATGTCAAGTGACATAATTGACGAAATCAGTAGGTTTAAAATTAAACATAACTAAAGGTAGGTATAGTATTGCTTCGAAAATACATATTAAATGATATTTAAAAAAACTGAATGCTAGATTCAAGGGCACTGAAAAAGTCCATATCCTCTCACATTGCGAGGTATTCAACGATTTAATCGTTGAATACCTCGCTTTTTTCATTTGGCACTGTGATTCTACTGTTGTTTTCCGAAGCATTCCGCTCGCTTTCCGCGGACGGGCGATGAGCCTCCTCCTACGCTTCGCTTCGTGCGGGGTCTCGTCTGTCTCGCTTTCCCGCAGGAGTCGAGCGATGCTTCTCCAAACAACGCAATGTATCATACTATTATTTTAGAAGTAAATTGCCATTTCCTAACATATGGAAAAGTATCTATTCTTACAATTGAGTAAGAATAGAGAATAAATAGTTAGATAACAGTTATTCAAATATAAAGAATATCTAGTCTATAATTTAGACATCTAGTAAAAAGGAGAAAGAAAATGAAAAAAATTATAAGTTTATTTTAGTTATCGCTATTTTTATAGGTATAGGATTCGGAGTAAAACGTTATATTCAAGGACCACCACAACCGGCCAATGGAATTTTAGTTATCAGTACAGAAGAAGATGTAAATAAAGTTAAGCAGGGATATAAAAATAAAACCAAACAAACTGATGATTACAAAGCGAAGTTCATCGTAACAAAAAAAGGTGAATCAGAACGTGAGTATATGGTTATTAACAAAACTACTGCTGAACAAGTAGTTAAGAAAGGAATTATTAGAGCAAGATAAGAACCAGACAGTGTGTCTACCATTTCAGACCCTGTTAATGAAATTAAAGATTTACCTGGTTCACTAAATTTGTTCTATTCTATAAGTGATTATGATTTGATAGATAGCCAGATAGATTTGAATGGACAAATGATACTTGTAAGTTATATTAAGAATCAAATATGGGTCGGATATATGGCTTTGGATTTTGTTATTCTAAATGACAAAACTTACATAAAAGATTGAGTTTTAATGATGAAAGGATGGGTCATATGGAAGTTGTACGCATGGAGAATATAGTGAAAAGTTATGGGGAAGGCAATAACAGGGTAGATGCATTAAAAGGAATTAATCTTTCTATTCAGCAAGGCGAGTTTGTCTCAATCGTCGGTGCTTCTGGTTCTGGTAAAAGTACTCTACTTCATATTTTAGGTGGTTTGGACCACCCTAGTTCTGGGAAGGTATTCATTGGGGATAATGATATTTATAAATATTCAGATAATGAGCTGTCAGTATTCAGAAGAAGAAAAGTCGGGTTCATTTTTCAATTCTTTAATTTGCTACCGGTATTAAATGTCCAAGAAAATATTGCTTTACCTACGTTATTGGATAGTGAATCTATAGATATGGAGTATTTAAATGAAATCATTAATATCCTGGGGCTTCAAGAACGTAAGGATCACTTACCTTCCGAACTATCTGGAGGGCAACAGCAACGGGTTTCAATCGGCAGGGCGCTTATTAATCGTCCGCATTTGATACTTGCTGATGAGCCTACAGGTAATCTAGATACTCGAAATACGAAAGAAGTGATGGATTTATTTAGATTCACTGCAAAGAAATACAATCAAACCATTGTAATGATTACTCATGATCTAACGATAGCATCAGCTTCGGATCGGATTATCACTATACAAGATGGTGAAATCATTTCTGACCAACGACTGACTGCGAAAGAGTCACTGACCGGAGGGAATGATTTTGATCAATAGTTATAAGCAACTAGGTACTAAGTATTTAAAAGGGAATATGAAACGAACAATTTTGACCTTGGTTGGAATCGTACTCTCTGTAGCGTTAATTTCAACTATTGGTCTATATATGAAAGGATCTCAACTCGCTCGAATTGAGAACATGAAGAAATTAAACGGTGTTTCTTTTCATGTTGGTATTTCAGATTACGATGAAGAAATATTAAATAAAATCAGATTTAATCCCCAAGTTGAATCGTTTGGTTTAATGTCTGAAGGGGACATCTTTCCACTTGGAGAGGTTTCTGCGCAAATTAATTTCGCGGATCATCACGCCTTAAACTTTCTAACCTACAGTCTTCTGGATGGAAAATTACCAACCAATGCTCATGAAGCCGCTATCGATTCCTGGTTAATTCCTTCTATAAAAAAAGATCTCCGATTAGGTGATTCATTTGAACTGGATGGACAATCATATAAACTGGTCGGTTTACTAAATAATAGCGAGTTTACACAAAAAAATAAACAGGGGAGATTATTAACGTATAAAAGCGAGTTTGCTATTGGAGAGGGAAGGATATTAATAGAAATTAACGAGAAGGCAGATTTTAATGAGGTTTTAGACGAATTAAACTCAATTACTGAAGACAATAACATTGCTATTAATACTGATTTGATTCGAGCTTTGAAACCGGAATCGGATCAATCGATTTTGGCTATTCTAGTAGTTGTAGTTAGCATTGTTGTAATTACGACAATTGTTGTTATTTATAACGCTTTTCAAATCAGTATCGTAGAGCGAATGAAGCAGTTCGGCTTGTTGAGAAGCATCGGTGCTACACGAAAACAAATTCGACAAATTGTCATGAAAGAAGCTGCGGTTCTTGCTTTCATAGCCATACCAATTGGGATTGTATGCAGCTTATTGGCGCTTGCTATTCTCCAAGCTTTTTTCTGGATTTTATTAGACAAAGGCTCATATTCCTTTTTCAATATTGATTGGAAGATAGTATTTACTAGTTCGATTCTTACTCTGATAGCTGTATTAGTGTCCAGTTACTACCCCGCCTTTTTCGCAGGAAGAATATCACCATTGTTGGCAATTAGCAGTAGATTGTCAATAAAAAAAGAGAGAATCAAAAAACAAAATAATAAAGTGCTAAGAAAGCCTTTTTCGTTCCCATTAAGTATGGCCATTAAAAATGTAAAAAGAAATAAAAATCGTTATGTCGTTACTATTTTATCAATCATTATAAGTAGTGTATTGTTTATTACTTTTTCATCTTTAATGAACATCGCATTATCATCCAAACTTGTGAACGATCCGTCCGAATCGGATCTTACAATCTATTTACAAGCAGAAAATAATGTTTCTTCTGAAAATCTGGAAGTTTTAGAACAATTAAAGTTGATTAAAAATGTATCCGAGGTTTCCGAACAAGACTTAAGTATTAAGATTGAATTGAAGGATACAAATCAATCTATCGCGACTGTTGAAGACATCCAGAAGACTATTGGAAAAAAACACGATATTGCAGTGGTCAATAACTTTGAAGAGAATAAAGCCAAAAATGAAGAAGCTCTCACCATCAAAGTTCTTGTATATGCTTTTATTGTGGTCGTTTCTTTAATTGGCAGTTTAAATATACTTAATACAATTACTATAAGTATCATGATTAGACGGAAAGAGCTGGCTGCATTAAAATCCATAGGCATGTCCCAAAGAGATTTGAAAAAAATGATTATTTATGAAGCATTGATTTACGGTTTTTCTGGAAGCTTGCAAGGTATTTTTTACGGTTGTATACTTTCATATGTTATATACACGGCTGCATCGGGTCACTTTCATGTTGAATGGTCGATTCCCTATAATGCTTGTATCATTACGTTTGCTGCAGCTTTGTTAATCAGTTATTTATCTGTTCTGCTACCGCTGAGAAGAGTCCAACAGGATAATATTATAGATATGATAAAAGAAGAGTAATACCTATGACCTGGCTACTTATAGTCAGGTTATTCTGATTTGGTGGTAAATGTTAATATGGAGTGAGAGGAAGGAGAAGATATATTTGAATAAAATACTACTTGTAGAAGACGATGAAGCGCTCGGTCTAGCCATTGAATTTTCATTAAGAAATGAAAGGTATGAGGTGATTAGAGCCACTAGTGTAAAAGAAGCGAAAAGCCAATTTAATGATAATACTTTTGACTTGGCTATTTTAGATATCAACCTTCCAGATGGAAATGGTTATGATTTATGCTTACACTTCAAAAACCAAAATAATGCAACAGCTATTATTTTTTTAACGGCTCTTGATGAAGAAGCAAATGTGGTAATGGGGCTAGATATAGGCGGAGATGATTATATAACAAAACCTTTTCGAGTTAGAGAACTTATGTCGAGAGTAAGAGTGCAATTACGCAAACAAGCTAGGGTGGAAGAAATCTCAATGATTTTAATATCTGAAAATATAAAAGTGGATATGAACCAAGTAAAGGTATATAAAAATCAAGGAATTGTTTCATTAACAAGCTTAGAATATAAGCTTTTGTTAACTTTTATGAAAAACGCTCACAAAATATTAGAAAGAGATGAAATCCTACTGAAAATAACAGAAGAAGATGATGTTTTTTTTGGTGAAAATACGTTATCTGTATACATAATGCGTTTAAGAGAAAAAATTGAAGATGACCCCAAAAATCCTCAGTTTATCATTACTAAAAGAGGATTAGGATATCATTGGGATAAGGATGTGAACCGAGAATAGATGATGAAAAATACCGAATTGAAAGGTTATATGATAATACTGGTGGTTTTATTTTCTCTATTTATGGTTTATCAGTTAATTTCACATCAAATATTTTACAATCATTTAAAAATGGATTCTATTACAGCCTGGGGAGAAATATCCGCCAAATTGATTGAACAAAATCCTGAGAATGAAGCAGAAATTATGAAAGTTTTAACAAGTAATTCTTCTGATTCAAGTGAGTATCAGGAGAAAGGGAGAGAAATCTTTAGACAGTATGGATTATACGAAGATTTGGAAACGAAATTTTTTCCACTTTTAAATAACCATATTTCTAGCTTTAATCAAACAATATTATGGGGAATGATTTGTTTCGGATTAATACTGTTTCTAGCAAACTATATACAATACAAGATTATTTTCAATAAAATTAAGCAACTTACATCAACTGCTAAGAAAATAATTGATGGAGATTACTCAGTTACAATAAATGAAAATAAAGAAGGAGAAATCGCCAAATTAGCTGTTTCATTCCGCTCTATGAAAGACATAATTAGAAAAAATATGAAGGATTTACTTGGTGAGAAGGAATTTTTAGGACAAATGTTGCAAGACATATCCCATCAATTAAAAACGCCACTTTCAACTATATCAATCTATAATGAAATGTTATTGAATGAAGACTTGCCCCGTCAACAACAAGTTCAATTATTGCAAAATAATGAAATTCAAATCTCCAGAATGAATGTCTTGATTCAAAACTTGTTAAAAGTAGCGAAAATTGATGCCAAAGCTGTTTCATTTGATAAAGAATCTTTAAACTTGGTGGAGACCATTCATGAAGTTTTGAATCGTTTGGAAAATATAATCAATGAAAGGAATTTGTCAATTGACTGGGACGGGACGGAGGAAGTAGTGGTTACCCACGATAAATTATGGATGCAAGAAGCTTTGATGAACTTGCTAAAGAATGCGATTGAGCATTCCAAACCTGATGATACAATCACAATTCAAGTTAATGATACACCGATTTATACAGAGCTCATAATTCAAGATTTTGGAGAAGGGATTGCTGCTGAAGACTTACCAAATATCTTTAATCGGTTCTACAAAGCAAGCACTTCTAAAAAACATGACTCGACTGGGATTGGCTTGGCTTTAACTAAAGCGATTATTGAAGCGCATCATGCCTTGATTAAAGTTGAAAGTGAGAAAAATGTTTATACAAAGTTTACAATTACCTTTATAAAATTCTAAATTTTTTAAAATTATATCATATCGAGGAGTCGCTCCCTTTGATAGAATCCATATCACCTTGTCTGATACTTCAGAAAAGGATATTTCTGAAAAAAACGTATGCAATGTAGACGGTAGAGTTAGTTTTTTGTTCAACTAACAGGTGGTTAGTTGAAGAAGGTTCATTTAATTGATCAAACTTTTTAAGGAATGTTCATTCAAAAAGAAAAGAATCCATTTTGATTAATCTCTTTATTAAAATGGATTTTTTATTTACTGTAAAATCTGTGTTTGTCATTATTTTGTAAAATTTTAGAAAAATGTACATTCAATGGCTTGATAATTTGTATAAAATGGTTTATATTGATATCAAATGATATATTTATCTATCAAAAATAATCACTTTATACAAATAAGGGAGAGATTCACAATGGAAAAAGGCTTGTCAGCGTTGAAGGAAGCGAGATTTAATGCAATTCTTGATGCGGCTACTATATTGCTTGTTGAAAATCCTACTGCTTCGATGAATGAAATTGCGGAATATGCGGGAATTGGCATTGCTACACTTCATCGCTACGTCGAAAGCAGAGAGAAATTGATGCTGTTCTTGGGCCATCGGGCTATACAACTGGTAAGTGATACCGTAAACCAGATTCCACTGGATGAGGAAAGAAGCGAAAACTATATCCCTGAACTCATTGAAGCGTTAATCCCCATAGGTGACAAAATCTATTTTCTAGGTCATGATGCATCTGTATTTAACAACAAAGAATTAGGTGAAGCCGAAGAGAAGCTGAGGGAACCCATACGACGCGTTATTGAGCTGTTGCAACAAAGAGGTTACTTTCAGCAAACGGTTAGCAGCGAATGGATTTTGAATACGCTTTATGCCCTACTTTTCCATACATGGGAACAGGTACATGAAGGTAATGTGCCTAAAAAATCCGCTGCAGAGCTTTTTTTAAATACGTTTTATTATGGCTTCAAAGCTAAGGATGATAATTAACATCAATAATATAAAAAGAGAAAAGGAGTGCTAGGAAATGAATCAAATCTCAATTGTAAAGGCTGATCATCGATCCATGGTCAGCGCTAAGCTAAATGTAATGGCATTGGAATACATGGCGTTTTCACTTGCAGGATCTGAGGAGGAGAACACGATCGAAGGGACATTTCGTACGCTATGGCAGCAGGAGAACAACCGCTTTAGTCATCAATATGCTTACGAAGCTCAAATGGATGGGAAAACTTTAGGGATGATTACTTGCTATCCCATACCTGTTTTAAATCGTCTTGCATGGCCCACTTTTAAACAGCTGCTTTCATTCCGAAAGCTAGACCTTGTTGCTTATAATATTCTGAATATCAAAATGTTTTATTCCATGATCACCATGAAGGAGGGAGAAGATGACGAGTTTCACATCGGAACAATCGCTTTATTGCCCGAAAGCCGGGGACTGGGGGTAGGTACCAAGCTGCTTGAGTTTGCCGAGGAACAGGCCTGCCTGCAAGGCTTTGCCAAATGCTCGCTGACGGTAAAGAAAGAGAACCATCTTGCCATTAAATTGTATCAGAGGATAGGCTACCAGATTACAGGTGAAATCAATAAACCAAAGTTATCGTTGTACAGAATGGTCAAAAATGTAGAACCTTGCAACCGTTTATAAAAAAAGTTGTACCGTATTACCCCTTTGATTAAAGATTAAGTGAAAGAAATCGGGAAGAAATGAGTGAGATTTATAATAACAATCACCTAACTAATTTAGTTAGGTAAACCAAAATTCTTCACCATCTTACTCTTAATGCAAATAAGCAAATGATTTTCATGGTATTTATTCGAGATTTAGTTTTTCATGATTCGGAAAAATATTAAAGGAACTTCTATAGTTACAATTTAGTAAGATTATATTTCAAATTGTAAGGGAACAGTTATTCATTTAAATAAAGAAAATGTTTATCTTTAAGGTAATAATAAACAATTAGACAAAAGTGAGGTAAATAATATGACTTTTGAAGAAAAATTACAAGCGTATGCAGAACTTGCGGTAAAAGTCGGTGTCAATATTCAACCAGGGCAATATTTATTAGTCAATACATCAGTGGATGCATTGGATTTCGCCCGTTTAGTTGTGAAAGAAGCTTATAAGGCTGGGGCGGGACGTGTTCATGTTAATTTATCAGATGATGAAATGGATCGAGCTTACTTTGAACATGCCTCAGATGAAGAATTTAATCGTTTCCCAGAATGGATAGTCAAAATGAATGATGAGCTGATCGAACGTAAAGGAGCACTATTAATGATAGATGCTGCAGACCCTGATAAATTTACAGGTATTTCAGCCGATCGTCTAGCTACCTATCAAAAGGTATCAGGGGCGGCTCTGAGCAACAATCGCAACGCAGTAATGAAGGATTTAATAGCTTGGTCGATGATAGCAGTTCCTTCATCAAAGTGGGCATCGAAGGTGTTCCCAAACCTATCAGCTGAGGAACAAGTACCTGCATTATGGGAGGCTATTTTTAAAACTGTTCATATCGGTGAAGGTAATGTTGTTAAAAACTGGCGTGAGCATGTAACAAATTTAGAATCTCGTGCGGCCCTACTGAACAATAAAAAATATGAGAAGCTTCACTATACAGCGCCAGGTACTGATTTAACAATTGCCTTAGCGCCACAGCATAAATGGATTACTGGGGGTGGTAAAACGCCAGATGATACGATCTTTATGGCTAATATGCCGACAGAAGAAGTTTATACGTTACCGATGAAACAAGGTGTAAATGGTTATGTCAGCAATACAAAACCATTAGTTTATCAGGGGAATATTATCGATGGCTTTAAACTGACATTCGAAGAAGGAAAAATTGTTAAAGCTGAAGCACAGATAGGACATGATTTATTACAGGAGCTTATGAATGTGGATGAAGGCTCTTGCTATTTAGGTGAGGTAGCACTTGTACCACATGGATCGCCAATTTCAGCATCGGGGATTTTATACTTTAATACATTGTTTGATGAAAATGCATCGAACCATTTAGCAATTGGTAAAGCTTATCCAACTTGCTTAGAGGGTGGAAGAGATTTAGAAAACGATCAGCTTGAAGCGTTAGGTGCAAATATTTCAGTAACACATGAGGACTTTATGATTGGTAGCAGTGAGATGGACATCGACGGTATTTTACCAGATGGAACTGTAGAGCCAATTTTCCGTAAAGGTAGCTGGGCATTTTAAGTTTTTGATAGGAAGAAAGGAGTGGGGCAGATGAAACGATACCTGAGCTTCACTAGTAGCAATACCAGAAGGGTATCTAGGTTTCATCTGCTTTAGCTCAGACTGAAAACTACCTGTCAATTGGAGAATCCTTGGCGGCTGGTCAAACACCTTATCAACAGAAATGATACAGACTACAGTGATTTAATTACCATGAGATTGATTGGGAATGACCGGTCAATTGAGTTTCTAGGTTATCCACGATAAATTATGGATGCAAGAAGCTTTGATGAACTTGCTAAAGACATTCGTGGTGTTCGTTATGTGGAAAAATTATACGAAACATTAGCAGATTTAGAATTATCGATACATACTTTAGAAGCTATCGGCGAATTAAAAATTGCAAGGTTGTATCCGTAGCACACAATTAATAATGTTATAAATATATATTTTAGGAGAATTGAAATGAATAAACTAAATTCGTATCCACGAATAGATATTATGGATTACTTACGAGGATTTGCTTTGCTGGGGGTACTTCTTGTGAATAGTTACCAGGTTTTGGGTTATTTTTCTTATAGCGAGTTACACGCTAAATTTTATGATATATTCAACGGGACATTTTACCCTATTTTATTCTTTTTATTTGGATTTGGGTGTTATCTTTTTATGAATCGATCCAATCAAAGAGTAAACAATAGATATCCTTTGTTTTTACGCAGAATCTCTTTTTTATTTGTATTAGGACTTATCCATACATTTTATGCACCGCAAGGAATTCAAGATGTTTTAATGGTTTATGCTGTACTTGGCCTGTTTATTGTAATATTTTTCAAAAGAAATAAGTGGACTAACTTAATAGTAACGGTTACGCTAATAGCCTTATCTATAGTTACAGCTTTATCTCAACCGTATTATGGTGAGAGAATAGTATGGCTAGAATTACTATCCGTCATAAGTAAGTGGCTTTCATTTATGATGCTAGGTTTTACGATGGGGCAATTTAAATTTTTTGAAAATGTCTATGGAAAATTAAAGTATATTTCGATTTTTTTAATCGTTAATATTTGTACTTATGTATCTTCATTTTATTTAAGGGGGTCAGAGTTATCAGAGTTATTTAACATTCCCCCTTCAGGATTTGAAATGCTAGAAGATTATAGTGTTGCCTTTATGATGACTAGCAGTCTTCTTATTATTTTACAATGGGACAAGGCAAAAGTGATATTAACTCCATTAAAGTTCTATGGACAAATGTCTTTAACAAATTATCTTGCACAAAGTGTTTTACTAATTGTGTTTAGTATCATAATTGGTTTTACACCTATTAATTCATTAATTGTGTGCTTCATAATCCACGCTATTTTAATTTCTTTTAGTATTGTTTGGTTAAGGTATTTTAAAATGGGACCAGTTGAATGGATATTAAGATATTTCACATATTGGAGTAAAATTCCGAATAGGAAGAAGAAATCTGTTTTTAGAAACGATTTAGAAAGTGTTTAGATGTTTAATCACTATATTTAGAAGTAAAATGCATTCTAAGGAGACAGGCCAATGAATTTCTGGGAAATTGTTTTGATAATTGTAAATTTTAGTCTATTGAGTTGGATACTGTTAGTAGGTAAGGAAACAAAAAAGTGGTCTAAATTCGCATCTTTGGTTGCTATTGGAATGGTTATAATACAGCTATTGGCAGAAGGTTTTAGATGGCAGATGATTCCAGCCTATTTAACCCCAGTTATCTTGATTATATGCTATTTATCAGCTGATCGGAAAAAGGGGTTCAGAAACAGGAGTATATTCATTGTTAAGTCTTTGTTGTTGTTCATCTATATTTCTGTAGCAGTTACGTTACCCTTACTTATGCCGGTATTTTCATTTGAAGAACCAACTGGCCCACATATGGTCGGTACGAAACTATATCATTGGGTCGATCAGCAGAGAAGTGAACCATATTCAAAAAATCCAATCGACCGACGTGAACTGATGGTGCAAATTTGGTATCCTGCAGCTGAAAAAAGCAAAGGGGATCGAGAACCTTATATTCGTAACATAAATGAGCTCTCCAAGGGATTGGAAAAAACATTGTCCATTCCTGCATTTGCATTCAGCCACCTGGACTTGGTAAAATCTCATTCGTTTATGGATTTACAACTCTCAGACTCAGAGAATCATTATCCCATATTACTTTTCTCTCATGGGTTTAATGGTTTTCGTAATCAAAACACGTTTGAAGTTGAGGAGTTGGCTAGTCAAGGATATATTGTTCTAGGTATCGATCATACATTTGATGCTGCAGCTACCGTCTTTCCAGATGGTCGAACTGCTTACGTACAGCCCTTCAATTTAACTGATTTTAACGAACGCGATCGCCACATCAAATTATGGAAAGAAGATGTCACTTTTGTACTTGACCAGTTAGAGAAGCTTAATCAAAACGATGAGACCGGCTTCTTTACAGGAAAGATTGATACCTCGCGTATTGGAATGTTTGGGCACTCTTACGGTGGGGCTACCGCAGCACAAATACTTGCAGAAGACTCTCGTGTCAAAGCAGCCATCGATATGGATGGCACATTGCATGGGGAAGTTTTACCTGAAAGTGGGATTGGAAAACCATTTCTGCTCATGAGTGCAGAAATAAATGAAGATTCTGATGAAGATTCCTATAAAGACAAGGTTCGCAGTGAACGTGGGTTAGCTGGCGGTGGCATGTCAATGGTCATTCCCCACACGGATCATTCAAGCTTCACTGATTTTCATTTGTTCTCCCCTCTGTTGCGGAGCCCAGGTGAAAATCCAAAGGAAGTCCATCGCATTATCAACGAATTCAGCCTGGCATTTTTTGACCAGTATATAAAACAGACGGACGATGGCTCAACCCTTAAAAGGCTGAAGACCAAATACCCGGAAGTGAATTTTAAAGTAAACCGATAACCTTATGCAGTCCAATCCATTTAGGGTGTAGTATCTCATACCAAATAAGTTTCTGTGACCTCAGAAGAAATGTCCGCATTTTCAGAGGAGATTACGACAGGTGTAATGAAAACAATGAATAAGGCTGCAAAGGCAACAGAAAGTGTTGTAGCGTACGATGGTGCTACAATCAAGATAACCTTGAAAAAGCTATTTCAAAGTTTGAGTAAATTCTACCATTATGTAATTTTGCTATCGATTATCTTTTTGAGGATGGGATTAGAAGAACACTTTTCAATGTTCTTTGTAAATCCCATTCCAATAAATGTTCCAAACTTGCTCGGCGCGCCTTCTAAATTTTTCTTCCGTATAAAAAAGTAATTCCAAAAAGAGTCCATCCATCAAACAATTAAACGAGGCTATTAAGTCATCAACCGGTTGATCCTTTATTATGCCTTGCTCTATTCCTTCTGAAAAGATTGTTTCAAGCACCTCAAAAAGCATTTCTTCCATCTCATTAAAAATGTTTTTCACTTTATCATTTAAAGTTGGAGGAAGGTAAAAAGCTAATTTTGTATATGCTGCTGTTTTTTCAGGTTGACTTAAATAGTAATTACAAAGTTCTTTCACTATTTGGTAGAGCTTTTCTTTAGCCGACCCATTTTTTAAATTGGTAATTGATCGTTTTATGTGAAGGTAATACTCTTCGAGCAGATCTTTATATACAGCCATAAACAGGTCCTCTTTGTTTTTAAAAAAAGCATATATCGATGGTGTTTTAATGCCAACTTCTTTAGCAATACTAGAAAGAGTTGCCTGATCGTAGCCTTTTTCAGCCAATTGTTTATAAGCAACTTCTTTAATCTTATTTTTTGTCATAAATATCACTTCTAACTTATTTTTTATTGTTAACCTTACTATCTGTATTTAAAAACAAGGCGCAAAAACTTATTATAAAAATACTCCTCTAACTATAATACAAAACATTTGAGTAAAACAAAAATAAAAATCAGGAATATTGTTAAGCAATAAGTTATAGAGAATACTAAATATGTGGTATTTTCTATAAAAAATTTCTTATATTTATTTTTGCTTTTTCTCTTTTTGCCGTTTGGTACTCCGAGTATCTGTCAGACATATACGTAACCCACAGGCAAGGGAAAGTCCCATAGCAGAAGATTTAATTTCTATTTGGTTTTGATTAAACTAGTATTATCCCCTTTTAAGTTAAATGTTAAAAAACTTACAGTACGCTGTTAATAACATTTAACTTAAAAGGGATTTTTGGTGTGTTGTAAAAAAACGAATGATGATACAACGCCTCCAAAGATAGCTCACTGGCACCGATAGAATATCGATATCATATGGCTGCTTAGTATTTTTTACAGCTATTTACTTGACGGGAATAAGTCCAGCACTCATTTGAGTACCTAGTCTTTTTTATTTCCAAAAATTTAATCTTGCCAAAAAGCAAACGTTTGTTCTAGTATGTATACAAACAGGTGTTCTTACGTATGATAGGTAAAGGGGAAAATCATTGTGCCCAATAATAAATAACTGTAGTAGGAGATATCTTGGTTCAAATTGGATATAAAAGGTTTAAAAGTCCAGGCGCGATTCAATTTATGGAAGTTGATCCTTTACTAGTAGGCACATCGGCAGAAATTGAAAGTACAGATATAGTGATTAGCCAATTTTAAAAATTGCGAGAGGTAAGGAGGAAACTACGATGAGAGAGCAACTGATTAAAGCTATGCAGCGCAAACAATTAGTGAACATGATGTATGTAGCAAAAGATGGTTCCATAACAAAAAGGCGGGTGAAAGTCATTAAAATTGTTGGTGATTCATTTCAAGCATTTTGTTTTACAAGACATGCAAAACGTACTTTTTTGATCAGTAACGTTCTAGCCGTTATTCCTTTTGTTAGTAGGGGACGTGAAGTTGTATGAATTATGAGAGTATGCCCAATAGACCTATTATGTGTATCGATATGAAATGCTTTTACGCCAGTATCGTAGCGATGTTACATGGGCTAGATATTTTAAAAACTCCAGTTGCAGTAGTAGCAAATTTTGACCAGCCAGGTAGCGTAGTGCTTGCTGCATCTCCCTTAATGAAAGAAAAATTTAGTATCAAAACTGGTAGTAGGCGTTATGAAATACCTCAACATCCTGACATTAGATTGTTTGAGCCTAAAATGAGTTTCTTTATTCAAATGTCGATGACGATTACAAAATTAATCTCTAATTACGTCCCGGTTGATGCTATACATGTGTATAGTGTAGACGAAAGTTTTGTTGATTTAACCGGTACTGAAACGCTTTGGGGTTCACCAGAAGAAACGGCTAAGGAAATACAAAAGGCTATTCTTGACCAATTTAATATACCTAGTGCAGTAGGTATGGGACCAAATATGTTAATAGCCAAATTAGCTTTAGACCTTGAAGCAAAGAAAACAGGCTTTGCTAGATGGACTTATGAGGATATTCCAAAGAAATTATGGCCGGTAAGACCTCTATCGGAAATGTGGGGCATAGGAAAACGAATGGAAGCAAATCTAAATGCTATGGGGATACAAACAGTTGGTGGTTTGGCTAATACAGATCTAAAAGAATTAGAAAAGCGCTTTGGTGTAATGGGCAATCAACTCTATTACCATGCATGGGGAATAGATCTATCCAAATTAGGGGAGCCGTTAATAACAAACGGAGCTTTAAGTTTTGGGAAGGGACAAATGCTGATGAGGGATTACCATACACGAAAAGAAATCTCTGTAGTGCTCCTTGAAATGTGTGAGGACGTAATGAAGCGAACGCGGAATGCAGGTTATGTGGGTCGTACAATTAGTATTGGTCTTTCTTATAGTCGAAACGCCATGACCAAAGGGTTCCATAGATCTAAAACAATTGCAGTGCCAACAAGTGAAACTCTTGTGATGTATAAAACTTGTCTTGAATTACTGGATGAACACTTTGCAGGGGAGCCAGCTCGTCAATTATCTGTCCGAATAACGAACCTCGAAAGAGAGCATAGTATCCAATTAGATTTATTTGACGAACGCAAACCACAGCGTCAAATTATAGGACCTACTATGGATGCCATACGCAATCGGTTTGGAGCAACATCAATATTAAGAGCAGTTTCTTTCACAAAAGCTGGTACAGCTATTAATCGAGATCGCCTAGTTGGTGGTCATTTGGCATAGGAGTGATTTATTAATGATACAAGACAGAGGTAATATTAAATGGGCATCGATGATGTTGCCGGAGCATTTGGAGCTTCTTAGAGAGTACAAACAAGAGTGCACAGAACAGCCGAGAGAATTGACTGAATGGGAGCTGGAAGAACTACAGAAAACAATTGATCAAGCTTTTAATCAGCAATTGGACATAAAATTAGAAGTGTGGAAGGACTACAAAATTACACAATGGACTGGAATAATTAAATCGATGAATACTAATGAACTCATATTTGAAACACTACTTAACACGAAAAGTATTCCAATCCAAAGTATTCAATCAGCCCAACTGGATGCTGATTATTATGATTAAAGCCGATGAAAGACAGTTACTTCATAAGTATCTTTTGTTAGAGCTAGCTGTTAAATCATTGCAGGTTGACTATTGTAAATTAGAGCAGTTTAAAATGAAAACGGTATTTCTTCCAATGATGGATTCATTGCTAAAGGATCTAAGACAAGAATATTTTAGCCTAAAACGAGAACTTGCACAGCAACGTATACGAGTAGTAGGTTGGCAGTCAGTAGATGAATACTTTAGTGACGTGCAAGTTGCCACTGCAGGTAATGATGTAGTACTCCGTTATGCTAATCAAGCTCTTAAATCACAGGTGGAAAAGTTGTTGGCTAATCATATACGTGTAGCTTTAGAATAAAGACTGTTTCCTTCAACCTTTATTTATCAGCAAACGCAAAAACACTCCATTTCGAAAAAAGATTGATCAAATATACTGTGACAAGGTGTTTTTTGTTTGGAAGGGATTTGTAACTTTTTAATAGAAGATCAGATAATAAATTTTTACACATAAGGAGATAAGACTATGGCTGAAAACAAATTACTAAGAATGGACAATGTCGGCATCGTTGTAGAATCCCTTGATGATGCAATCGCTTTTTTCGAAGAGATTGGCTTGAACCTTGAAGGGCGAGCCACTGTCGAAGGGGAATGGGCTGGTCGCGTAACCGGATTGGGTTCTCAGTGTGTAGAGATTGCTATGATGGCTACTCCAGATGGTCACAGTCGACTTGAACTTTCGCAATTTCTCAGCCCACCTACTATATCAGATCACCGGACTGCTCCTGTAAACGCCCTCGGTTATCTACGCGTCATGTTCGCCGTTGAAGACATTGACGAAATGGTATCCAGACTCACTAAGCATGGTGAAGCCTTCACAATATTTGAAGAAAATTCTTATACAATAAAGGGCGCATTTGTTGGTTTTAAACGACTTTATTGTCACAACTACGAGTTCTTATTCGGCTATTGTACCAAAAATTATACGACTTTATTTTACACCGTCCGCAAATGTGGACGGTGTTATGTGTTTTTCAAACAACAGAATTGTCATTACTTATTTAACGAAAGCTCCCAGTAACCGTCTATTATACATAAGAAAAAAAGAGCTGCAAATTCCGATTCCCCTCCAATCACTCCTCTTACTGCTCTCCTAATTTTCTATAAGAAACTACACCACCGAATATACCTACAACTGCTTCCTTGGTAGGATTAATTGGAAAAACAACGAATTATTATAGGTCATTTCTCATTTGAGTTCGCCTTTTTTATTAAATTACTAGGAAGATAGATTCAATCTACCTTTAATAAACTGGTGCTAATTACCAATATTTGAAAATACTTAAATATTCAGATATTCGTATTAGTTTATTTGTGATAAATTGGAAATATCACACTAAACTGAAAAGTGTGACAATTAAAATAAAGGGGGAAATGAGATTTGAAAAAGTTTAAGTTTACGAAGTTCTTAAGTAGTATTCTAGCTTTCGTTATGGTGCTTTATCTATTGGTTCCATTGTCGAGTGCTAGTGCGGAAGAATCGAAGCCATTCAAGCAGGATGGTCAAAGTGAAAGTATAATGCAACTAAAGGCGGCTATTGCTGAACAGCTAAGCTTGTCCAAAGATGGTCCAACTCTTCACGAAAGCTTACAAAATGTATCAGGCAATCAAAAAGTTGCAGTCATCGTTCATTTATCTGAAAAGCCTGTGGCACTAGAGCAAGGAATGAGCGAAGTCAAAGGCGAAGAATTCTCTAAAGCCCAAGCAAATGAAGTCCGTTCAAATGTAAAAGAACAACAAGCAGAAGTTAAAGAAGAGTTAGCTGCTAAAAATGTTCAGATGACTCAAGGATACTCATTTGATACTGTTTTAAACGGTTTTGCAGCAACTGTGAAAGCAAATGATCTCCCGAAACTGCTTACAGTAGAAGGAATTACATTAATCGAACCTGATGCAATTGTTTCCGCATCAGAAGATAATACGATGAAATCGTCGGAACTTATTAAGGAAGATCAATTAGAAGCTCAAATGAATACAAGTAATTCTTTCCTTGGTATCGAACAGCTTTGGAAGGAAGGACTTGAAGGACAAGGAATAAAAGTAGCGGTATTAGATACTGGTATTGATGTGGATCATCCTGAGTTTGCTGGAGTTTATAAAGGTGGAAAAAACTTCATTCCGAATTCAGCAACTTACACGAAGCCACGAGCAGATAACGATGCATCGGAAACATTGCCTTCGGAGCGTCCAGCCGGGACACCTGAATTTAATGAAAAGGGAAGCGCGTTCTATACTTCTCACGGTACACATGTTGCTGGAACAATTGCAGCAATCGGAGCTAACGAATTCGGTATTAAAGGAATTGCTCCCAAAGTAGACCTTTATGCTTACCGTGTTCTTGGGGCATATGGAAGTGGAGCTACATCTGGTATTGTTAAAGCAATTGAAACGGCTGTAAAAGAAAAAATGGACGTTATCAACCTTTCACTTGGCGGGGGAGCTAACTCTGAAACGGATGCTGGTTCATTTGCTATTAATAATGCTATGATGGCTGGAACAATTGGAGTAGTTGCAACAGGAAACGAAGGTCCAAATCGTGGAACAATAGGTACGCCTGCAACTGCTCGTTTAGGAATTGCTGTTGGTAACACAACAAATCCAGAAGCAATGTATAACGGGGAAGTGAATGTTAAAGTTGGCAACTACAACTTAACAAAACAACTTCCATTAATGGGAACGACTTTCGGGAAAAATTTAGCAACACAGCTTCAAGGAGAATTTGACTTAGTTGCTGTTCCTGGAAACGGGGAAGTAAAAGACTTTGAAGGAATTGATGTGAAAGGTAAAGTGGCATTGATTTCTCGTGGCAGTATCGCATTCGTTGATAAAATTGCGAATGCAAAGGCAAAAGGAGCAGTCGCAACAATTATTCATAACTTTGCTGGTGGAACGAATGCCCCGAACATTTCAGGTACATTCCTGGGTGATTCATTTGAGTTTCTGCCAACATTTGATATGTCACAAACGGATGGCGCTGCAATTCGCGCTGCATTAGCAGGCGGAACCGGAAAAGTAAGCTTTAGTAAATTTGCTTCCACAAAGACACTGGGAGATGATGTAAACGATTCAAGTTCACGTGGGCCATCTACACCAAACTTTGATATTAAACCGGATGTAAGTGCACCTGGAACAAACATTATGTCAACGATTCCAAAGTATAAAAAAGATTTCCCTAATGCAGATTATGGGGAAGCATATGGTCGTAAAACAGGAACTTCTATGGCAACACCGCATATTGCAGGTATTGCTGCATTAGTTAAACAAGCAAATCCGGATTGGAACGCGTTCGATGTAAAAGTAGCGCTTTCTAATACAGCAAAGGTTATAGATAAAACAAAATACGATGTGTTTTCTCAAGGTGCAGGGCGTGTAGATCCTTATGCAGCAGCTCATCCGGAAATTCTTGCTTATGCACTTGATAGCGCAATTTTAGATGGAACTGGTGTAGTTACAGAAAACTTGAAAGGTACAGTTACTTTCGGTCCACAATCACTTAAAGACCGAGATATTTCTGTAACGAAACAAGTTTTAGTAAAAGATATTAAAGGGAACGGCGGCAATTATAACGTATCAATTGATGTAACAAAAACATTTGGTGATGCAACTGTTACAGTAGATCAGCCGACATTTAATCTAAATGGTGAGCAAGTTTTAAATATTACATTAACTGCTTCACAAGCTACGGCGCCAAACGGCTCTGAAATACTAGGGTATATTTACATTAGCGGTGGAGATACAGAAATTTCATTGCCATTCGCAGCTGACCTTGGCGGCGCGGCAGCAACTGCAATTAAAGATTTTAAGATTACAGAAACAGACCTATCCTTTAACGGAGATGGAGTGAAAGACTCAGCTGTACTTTCATTCACATTAACTGGAGATGTAACAACTAACTATATCGAGCTTTGGGATATTATGAATCCTGAAGGTGGAGAATACGGAGACGGCTACATTGGTTATCTACATGCAGGTACTGCGCTAGGAAAAGGCTCTTATACGCTGAATATTGGTGGGCAGTACAAACCATGGGGAACAGCGCCAGCCACAAAGATTCCAGATGGTCTGTATACAATTGACTTCACCGGTCTTGCAGCATCAGGAGTAGTTTCCGATTATGTTGGACCAATTATCGTGAAAACGACTAAACCAGAAATTACTGGTTCAGTAGCTAAAGGTGTCGCTACAGGACAAGTAACAGATAAGTATATCGACTACAATGAAGAGTTATATTTATACGATTTAGAATACAATTTAAATGATAAATTAAAAGCTTCCTATGTTTCGACGGTAAATGGCAAAGTACAAGCGCCAGTTGCCTTTGAATTAAATCAAGACGGTAGCTTCACATTCCCAGTAACAGCAGAAACAAATGCTGTATCAGTAATAATTAAAGACGCTGCCGGGAATGTTGGTGAAGCAAAGATATATGAAAAAGAAGTAGTAGAACCAGTAGTAGAGCTTTCTGTAAATCCAACTAAGCTAGACCTAACAGCTGGAGAAACTGCACAACTTACGGTAACAGAAACGTCAACGCCTGCAGAAGGTGCTGCAACAGAGGAAGACGTAACTTCAAAAGCTACTTATGTTGTTGGAGATGAAAACGTTGCAACAATAGTAAATGGATTAGTAACTGCAGTAGGTGAGGGCACGACTACAATTACTATTTCATACGGTGATAATGAGGTTACTTTAAATGTTGTTACAGTTAAAGCACCTGTTATAGAACAACCAATAGTAACACTAGAAATTGATCAAGCTCAGGTTGAAACTAGAATAGGTAAAGAAGTTCCAGTTAAGATTACTGAAGTAACTACTTTTGATGGTAAAACAACAGAAAAAGATGTTACAAAGCTTGCAACCTACGAAGTAACGAATGATAAAATAGCTACTGTAAAAGAGGGGGCCGTAAAAGGAAAAGGTCAAGGTAATACGACGATTACGGTAACGTATGGTGAGCACACACTAACATTTGATGTGTTGGTTGTAAAGCCAGGGAATGACAACGGAAACGGTAATGGAAACGGAAACGGAAATGGTAATAAAAATAATAATGAAGTTACCGAGGAAGAGTTATAATTAATTTAAGTTCAAGCAAAAAGAGAAATTGCACAGCGCAATTTCTCTTTTTAGTATTGCTTGGTTAGTTCGTCTTAGGTAAATTGAAATCAGTCCTGTTATTTTGATTAACAAAGTTAATAAGCAACTCTTCACCTGTAAGCTCTGTTAATATACATTTAATCAAGTGCATATAGTGATTCCCGGTCTCTAGCAACGAATTTGGCACCGTGATCGATACAGTTGAGATTGTTTTACTTCCTATAAGTAATTAAATAACCTCATGAGATTTCTCTTTTTAAAAATAAGTATGTAAATGTTTAAAAAGATTAAAAATTCGCAATAAATATAGGATTTAATAATGTAACAATATTACGATCATGTATATTTCCGCTTACTTTAACCTTTAATGATTCTGCTTTATTTAAATTAATTTCGACAGGTATAACAGAATCAGATGGTGATAAGGAGAATGCTTTTACAATACTACCATCTGAATTCATCATAGGTGAGGATCACGACATGAAGTTATCCTAACAGATACATAGGGACTCTTTAAAATTTTACGTCAATAATCGACAATTGATTGGTCTCGTTGCAAAACTTTGTAAATTAATAGTGAATATTGTTACTACCTTGTGAATAAAATAGCCACATGCAGTTTAAGCTTTTAATTAATTTATTAAGGAATTAGGATGAAACAAAGGAGTGTAAAATTGTCGATTTCAAATCCTCAATACGCATTTTTAGAGGTTGATTTTCATAATCCTAATTTAACTAAAGTAGAACTGAAGGTTGAGAATATTTCTCAAGGGGTACGGGAAAATAATGAACTCGTAGGAAATACAAAAATAGCATCGAAAATAATACCACCTAATGTATATATAAAATTAAACTGGATAATAGGATTGCTCTTATTGATACCAATAGATATTTATTGTATTACGGCTTTAGTGGTATCTGAATTCTTATCAAAATAAAAAGTTAAAACCACCATTGTCTTAGATTATTCTTAAGATCGAATGCGAAAGCGAGACAGTGTGTCATGAAGGAAAAAAGTAAGTGGTAATCAGCCCGGAATTATTTCCGTTTTTTTTGTACTTTAAGAAATCGAAAGAGATGGATCTAGGTGATGTTTACACAATAAGAAAAGCCCCAATACACACCTATTTCTAAGGTGAATATTGGGATTTTGTTTATCACTATTAACGTTTATTTTCATTTTGAATACTACTGAAATCTACTTCTTCAGCGAACTCTTCTCTGTTTTCATTTTTACGTTCTCTGTTAGCATTTTGATTTTGATTCTGCTGTTTTTTGTTGTCTTGAGTTTTATTATTTTTATGTTTATTATTACCCATGTCATCTCACCTCCACCATTAGTGTGAGAGAATGATGATTTTTTATCCGCATAACTTACAATTAATTAGTGAAATATTTGTGATGAAACAAAAGGTATGGATATAGTAACATTTTCACCTCCACTTTCTGAGAACGCAGCCGGTAATGTTAAATCACTTGTTAGTGGTTACTTGTCTCATCTTAGAAAGTTTAATTCTTAGATTCTGATGGAACTGCAGATCCATCTGCTCAAGCAGAAAAAGACTACTAATCGTGTATATACTCGTAAGAAGAAAATGGAAGTTGATGTTCCTTATCCATTCGAGCGGGTTGAGTTTTATCTTGTAAAGTGGGACGGCCTTAAGATCTACCAAAGAAATGATAAAAGAACTAATTTCCAGTAATGGATTCTTTTATTGTGCAAAGGATTGAAGATATTTTCGAAGAGATTGTATAATGAAGCATGTGTTAAAATTTTTTATGGAGGTGGACTATGAAGACGGAAATGATTATGACCGTAGTTTTAATTTTAGGAATGGTAATCTTAATAGACAAAATATACGGAAAAATTAATATAGAAAATTATTCTCCTATTTGGGAGTATTTTTCTAAAGCAATTCTCTATGGGTTTATTGCTAGCGTTACACTATTCTATGGAAAGGAATCGCTAAGAGATGTTAATCCACTAGAATGGGCCATCATTGCAGTTTCAGCAATAGAAGGAACAGGGAACTATATTAATTATGTAAAAGAATCAAAAAGAAGAAAAGAAGAAAAAAGAAAGACTTGAGTTAATCAAACTTAGATACATAATGGAAAATAATTCTTCAACTTAATAGAGTTGCTTATCAAAAAGGGATTGCCTATTAGCGAAGGTGGTTGTGCTGCTGCTGCGACCTTTTATTACTGTTTTATATCATGATATTTTTAGTAGCGTAGAAGTAAATGTATATGCTCAATAAAACGGAATATAATTTTAGAGGTGCCTTACTTATAGCTGGTAATATAAGTAGGGCATTTTTGTGTATTAATAGACTACTTAATTAGAAGCTTGTTTTTCTGAGAAGTTTTTTACTATGTGTTAGATGATTTTTTTCTATAGGACAAAAATTTTTTTAAAAAATTGCGTGGGGGGGTAAACCTCCCTCTTCGAACAATTGTTTACGGCGTTAGTCGCCCCCGGGGTCATGAATCCACTATGATTTGGGTAATGCTAAATATGGTAGCCCAAAATATTCCTAAAGGGGTGGATGCCGTGCAAACTCGGCAAAATAATCAAAATTATCGCTGGGGTAATTTATGAATTATATTGTGAATCGTGAGCGTTAAGAAGGGAACGGTTTATAGGTAATGAAAAATCAAGAGGTGAATAATTAAATGCTTATACAATTGTTGATGTATTGTGGTATTTATTGTAAATAGTTATTATTTAAACTGTTTTGATTGTCATTTTTTTGTGGTTGTGCGCGATAAATCTTATAAAATATAGTAGATTTTAAAGTTGACATATAAAAAACGCAATAATATAATTATTTAAAATAATCAAATAATTCACACTTTTCTGATAATTAGGTAGAGGCGCGGCAGTTAACAGTACCTAATGGAGTCCGAGAAGATGAAGAAGTTAGATAGAAGGAAGTGTCGCCGAAGTATGTGATGAGTTCTCGCCATCATATACTGGGGCTGTAGCGAATAGTTGCAGGACTGTCTTCGTAAACATACGTGTTTATGAAGTTGTGCTATCTCTGTTTAGACAAACAGTGGGAATTTTAAATGGTCGATTCATTTTAAGTTTCTAGAAATGAGTGGGTCATTTTTGTGTTAGACAGATTCTTTTACACAAAGAGTCTATATTTTATTTGTCTATACATTTTGGAATTAGAGGTATTTTGGAGGGGATTTTATGGATAATACATCAACATTATATTATGAATTTTTACCGACTGACGGTCAAAAAATAAACGTGAACCCTTATAAAACAGCATTACTAATAGTAGACATGCAACATCAGTTTATTAGTCGAGACGGATTAGACGCGCAGGTTGCAAGAGAAAAGGGCATGTTTGATCAGTGGGAATACTTTTTTGATCGTATCGATAATTTAACGATCCCGAACAATAAAAAGCTTTTAGATTTTTTCCGTACTAATAAATTAGAAGTAACATTTGGTCGCATTGCTTGCCATCATAAAGATGGACGAGATCGTTCTCCTGTACAACGCCGGACAGGGTGGAACAATATTTTATTGCCAATCGGTGACCCAGGAGCGGAGATGGTGGATGAATTAAAGCCTCTTGATGACGAAATTGTTGTAAATAAAACGACAGATAGCGTATTAAGTGGTACGAATTATGAATTTTTACTGCGTAATATGGGTATTGAAACAGTAGTTTGTACAGGTGTTGTAACAGATCAATGTGTTGCTTCAACAGTTCGAAGTTTAGCTGACGCAGGATTTGAAGTTATTTTAGTGGAAGATGCATGTGCAGCTGCAACGCAACAGCTTCATGATGCTGAAATTATGATTATGAATCAAATTTATTGCCAAGTGATGAGTACAGATGAAGTAATTGATTTAGTAACGGAAGAACTATCAAAACGCGAACCAATGAATCTGTGAGAGGAAATGGACTATGAGTCAAACACCAAATGATCATACACCACAGTTAAAGCGTGTTTTAACATTAAAAGATTTAGTCATTTATGGTATTGCTTTTATGACACCGATTGCGCCAGCTTATATTTATGGCTTTGCAGCAGAGTCTACAAGTGGAATGTTGCCATTAGCCTACTTGATTGCGATGGTTGCAATGATGTTTTCTGCATATAGTTACGGTCGAATGGCTGCTGTTTTTCCAAATGGAGGGTCGACTTATACATATACCCAACGTGCTATCAATCCGCATTTAGGTTTTTTTGCAGGTTGGGCAATGTTTATGGATTATGTCTTAGTGCCACTCATTGTATTCATGGTAGGTGCTTCATATGCGAATGCATTAATACCATCTGTTCCGTATTGGGTATGGGTGTTATTAATTGCAGGTATTATAACTACTGTCAATATTCTAGGTATTGGCTTCGCAGCAAAAACAAATCAAATCCTCGTTATGTTTATGGGAATTGTAGTCGTTATTTTTGTGATTTTTTGTGTAAAGACAATTGTCGGTGCGGAAAGTGATACGTCGCTCTTTACTGTTGCACCGTTTTTCAACGATGAAAAATTCGTTATGTCTGCAATTATTTCTGGTGCAACAATGGCCTGCTTCTCGTTTTTAGGGTTCGATTCGATTACAACACTTTCAGAAGAGGCAGTCAATCCAAAAGAGGATATTTGGAAGGCAGCTATTTTAGCTTGTTTAATCGGAGGACTTATTTTTATTGTGCAAGCATATGTAGCTCAGCTTGTATGGCCTGATGTTACAAACTTTAGTTCAGCTGATACGGCTTTATTTGATGTAGCGGAAAAAGCAGGTGGTGCAGTTCTTGCAACTCTTTATACGGTTGCGATTATTGTATCAACAGTGACAGCTGGTTTAACAGGACAAGCAAGTGCATCTCGTTTAATGTTTAGTATGGGGCGTGATGAGGTACTTTCGAAAAAGTTTTTCACACATTTACATCCAAAATATCAAACACCGGTATACAATATTTTATTGATGTGTGTGATTAGTGTTTTAGGAGCGCTGTTTTTATCAGCAAATTTTATAGCAGAATTAATGAACTTTGGAGGTCTGACAGGATTTATGTTTGTCAATTTGTCAGTGATCGTGTATTACTTCTTCCGTAAAAAAGAAATGAAAATAATTCGATACTTATTAATTCCAGGGCTAGGATTTGGTATTTGTTTCTACTTATTTATTAATTTATCACCGATGACATTGAAGGTAGGCTTTATCTGGCTTGCAATCGGTTTTATCTATGCTTTCATTACGACGAAAGGCTTCAAAAAGAAACCACCAACATTTACGGATTTATAAAATACCGAAAGAGCTTAGAGTAAATTTCTAAGATAAGTCAGTTATTTAGTATTGGTAATTTTTATCGATGTTAGGTACCTGATTTATTTTTATACAGGAATATCTTATACGAAAGTAAAATACTCGCAGTATAAAATATCTTTACTTACGGGTATAGGTGTAGTACTTGAATTTTTAGCTTGTCGTTTCCATATGTAGCTAAATAGTACCGAGGTAGCTCAATTCATGGCAATTTAAAACTTTAACATATAAATGTAGGTGTGTTATGCATAAAAGTAATAAAATCAAAACTGGACTTGAGGAATTCCTTATAAATATTCAGAATAATATAGCTAGTACTGTATATCAAAGGATTTGAGGCGGATGAGATAGCTAAAAGGTTATCTAAAGATATAATAAAAACATTTGGGTTCGACAAGGGCGTTAGCTGAAGTAAAAAACTGTTTGAAGATAAATAAAAAGGCTAGGCTCTAATATGGTAGCACCTAGCCAATTACTTAAACCCACCAGCATCCATGTGTTGCCATATACACTCCACACATGTAGAGTGTGTACCGCAACTCATATTAAAGGAAGGCAACTAACCATAGTTAGTTGACTTGCTATAAAGTGTTTCGATTTACCACAAACCGCCCTTAACAATCCCCCACATCCTTCCTCGATGAGCTGTGTTTAGAGGAGCAACTCCACAATTCATAAGCCAGTTTGCTGCATTATCTCTCTGAGCTTTTGTTAGGTACTCCACAGCATTCAGATAGACGATCAACAAGGCCGTATGTTGTAAGGGGAGAACAAAAAAATCACCCATGTCATGAAGAGTGATTTTTGAAAATCTATTAAAGGTATAGGTTCATAACAAACTGCTCGCCAATACGTCCCATTCTTCTTTCACCGTTATCGACAAAGCCAGCTTTTAAATACAAATTTTGAGCCGGAGTATTTTTATGATTAACGACTAAAACGACTTCATTACAATCTTTAAATTTTCTTTTAATAAATTCAGGCAGTGCAAGCATCCCTTTTTTTGCATACCCATTTCCTTGCTGTTTATGGTCAATAGATAATGCAGTAAGCAGCATAGCTTTTGGATTAGTAGAGTACTCTTTCACTCTATCAGTTGCGTGCAGGACAAAAAATCCTACAGGAACATGGTCACTCAAAATAACAATCGGATATTGACCAACCATTTCTATAGAAATCTCTTTTGGAAGGGCAGTAAATTGACTTTGTTCTTCCGGAAGGTCAAAGTCATTCAAACTATCCACATACTCTTCGGAGAAATGTACTAATTCGAGGGTGTTCGTTTTTTGCATAAAATTGCCTCCTTTTTTTATTATTCTAATACTAGAACAAATGTTCGTCAAGAGACTTGGTTTATAAACGCTTTAATTTGATGGTGAAATATAGGAAGCAATACACATATATATTTAAGGGAATGACAAACAAATTGGGGGAATGAACAATGGTTTTACTTACATATAAAGTAGAGGAAAACGAGCTAATAATGTTAAAAGAAGTTTATCAATCGGTAGGGTGGATGAAACATGACGAAAACATAATAAGGAAAGTTTTTAATGCAAGTACACATCAAGTTTTCGCAGTAAAAGATCATCAAATTATAGGGTTTGCGAGAGCTCTTTCAGACGGTGTCTTTAATGCTGCTATTTATGATGTTGTAGTACATAAAGATTATCAGGGAAGAGGGATTGCCAGAACTCTTTTAGAGGACATTATTCAGCAATTAGAGGATGTTTCTTGTATTCAGTTAATTGCAACAACAGGAAATGAACCTTTTTACGAAAAGGTTGGCTTTAAAAAGTTGAAAACTGGTATGGCCATTTACAAAAATCCGCAACTAGCCGAGGAGTACTTGGAAAGTAATAATCCTTGATGAGGAAAATGTTTTTAGTAAGTCTATATTCATTACAAAAAAAGCTGTAGCGTACGGCATCGCTACAGCTTAATATTGTCTTGCTTAGGTTAGTCAGTAAATGAATTATATCATACAATACGAAAAACTTAAAATAACAACAGCTATTTATTACATATGAATTATTTAATGAAATTGTCCTTGAATCTCTAGTAGCGTCACCTTTTATGATGAATTTAGTTACTCAATTCAAAAGGTAACAATCAAATAAGCTATTGGAGGAATCTGCACAATGAAAAAAGAGCGTTTATTAAATAGAGGATTGGCAAGTTTAATGCATCTGCTCTCACTAATATTAACCTTTATTTTACCAATATTGGTATACTTAGTATCGAGGAATAATAATAAATATTTTGCTGACCATGCAAAAGAAGGGATGAACCTTCACTTTACTTTCTTCCCGGTTTTTTTATTATTAACATTTATTTCTAAAAAATGGAGCGCAGTTTCAATGATTTCTTTTGCACTTATTATTCTTGAAACAATACTAATTTTAGTTGCTGCAATTTATACTTTATATGGAAAAAAGTTTTCTTATCCCGTTATACGTTACTTTAAAGTCAATCATTAAGGAGAGAATAATTTGTGGGGAAAGGTATATTTACGATAGGTGAGCTTGTGAAAAAGTCAGGTGTTAGTATTAGAACACTACGCTATTATGACAGTATAGACCTACTGAAACCAAGTGATTATACAGAGGGTGGACATAGACTATATTCTACAGAGGACCTATCTACTTTACAAAACATTAAGTCATTACAGTTTCTAGGCTTATCGCTAAAGGAAATTAAAGATATGCTGCAAAAAAACAAGATTAAAGGTGAAATTATCTTAAAATCTTTAAACAATCAAAAACAGTTATTTGAAGCTAAAAAACTTGAAATCATAGATATATTATCCGATTTAAACCATCTTATTGAAACAGTGAAAGGTGAAGAAATTATCAATATCGAGATATTTTGTGCTATGCTACAAAAATTAATGTTTGCTGAAAACACCGAAACATGGTTTAAAGAACACTTTTCAAAAGATATAACTGATGAATTATTTAGTATAAATAAATCTGAGGAAATCGATTTAGATAGAAAATGGACTAAAGTTTTATCAGAAATTAAACATTTAACGTTTACAGACGCTATACCTTCTTCAAAAGAAGCTCAAAAAACTGTTAGAACACTTATACAGCTTATGAATGAAACCTTGAAAGGGAATTTAGATTTAGTTGAAGAAAAGCTACCATTTACAGAAACATTCAAATTTCCAAATCCTTTTACAGAACAGGAGCAACTATTTTTAAAAGAAGCAATAAGTATATATAAAAATAATTGTCAGGAAACGGTGAAGAATTAAAGGATAATCAAGCATGAAAACGCAGATTGAAAAAATGGATAGCATGGGAATTGCACCCTACTTGTGACTAACAAATGGGGTGCAGACCATAATTAGTTATCTGCTTTACTCTTTCTTCAGTTATCTAATAAACAATTAGCTCCCAAACTTTCATCACACTCTTCTACAATCACATTTAACATCATATCCTCTCGTACATACATATACCCAAGTACTCAGTGACACACATAAAAATACGATTCAAAACATATAAATAAAGGTGGTTTAAAAAACTCTAAAAGCATTTGTGAAAAATTAAGAAAATATTCAGTTTTTACTAAGAAAAAATATAGTATCATATTATATACTTATAAAAAAAGGAAATTAATGAAACCGATTGAATATTTAAAACGTATTGGAAGTAGGAAAGAATATTGAAGTAGGTGAGGAAATGGTACACACCATTTACATAGTATTAACAAAAACAGGTACATTATTATCAAAAGCTATAGGTATGTATACTGGAAAAGAGATGAATCATGCATCCATTGCTTTTGATGAGGAGCTCTTTGAAATGTATAGCTTTGGACGCCGACAATTAAACAATCCTTTAAGTGGGGGATTTTTACGAGAAGATGCAGTCAGAGGGCTATTTGAAACAGCTGATTGTGTCATTTATCGTTGTAGAATATCCCATGACCAATACTTAGCGATGATGAAGATCGTACATTATATGTATTGGAATCGCGATCGTTATAAATATAATTTTATTGGGCTTTTTGGCGTTATGATGCAAAGGGAGGTTCGAAGAGAGCGCGCCTATTTTTGTTCGCAATTTGTGGCGATGCTTTTAAAGGTAGGTGGGCTGAGTGTTTATCAAAACCCAGCATTAATGACACCCCATTGCATCTCACAATTACCTTATTTAGAACAAGTATATGCAGGGAAGCTTGCAGATTATTTACAAAGTGTGCGTTCACCAGCAATGTTATACGGTTAAGGACAAACCTCGAATCACTCTAATTATTTTTTACCTTCGCTATTGATAACGCCTCGGCATATTTAGATATCGTCGAGGCTTCATTTGATGGCCACTCTAGGCCAAGGTCGATATAGATTGTCATTGGATATGATTCTTTAGTCCCGATAATTTACTAGGCATTCTTCGTCAATCAATGAACATAAAACTATTCTGTTATAAAATTAAAGGTCTTCAAGTTGGGTATTATTCTCATTGTAGTATATTATATACTTTAAAGTGGAAGCTGAAGGTTATATTTTAGTAATAAAAGTAAAACGTCAGTTATAGAAATCTACCGTCTCAATAGTTGGGAGATGAATAGAGTTTAAGCTACTTTTCAGCGGGTGTCCTAACATCCACTAAAAGGAAGTTGAAAAATACATAAGGGGGCGTTATGGATGAGTGAAGAATTAAATACATCTGGCTGGGATGCGATTGATGAGGAGTTATTAAAAATTTATGGGGAGCAAGAGCCGAAGCATTATGGAACCGTTATTCCCTATTTATTAGGGGGCGAAGATCCGCTTGAAGGAATTAGTGCATATAAGAGTGAGACACCGGTTCCACACTGGCATTTTGTCACTTATGGATTTTCCGAGTTATATGAGAAAGAATCTGAAAATGCTGAATACAGCGGATATGGGTTTGAGTTAACATTTCGTCTTGCCCGAAAGGAAGATGAGGAGGAGCCACCTGCGTGGGCGTTAAATTTGCTACAAAACATGGGAAGATATGTGTTTAATAGTGGCAATGTTTTCAGATCAGGTGATTACTTGGATGCTAATGGCCCAATCTGCGAAGGCGAGGACACGCTTTTAACGGCACTTGCCTTTACGATAGATCCCGAGTTGCCTGCTATTGAGACACCAAATGGACAAGTGGAGTTTATTCAAATGGTCGGTATTGCAGGTGATGAGCTTGAGGCGATGCAAACGTGGAATACAATGGGCGTGCTAAATGCAGGACTTGAGTATATTCCGAGCTATGTTACTGATTTATCTCGTGCATCTCTTTTACAGATTCCATCCATTGCAGAAGCGGTAGCAAAAGGAATGGAGGAAGGGGGTTCTAGTACCGGCTTTTTATTCGTAGACCAATTAGCTTGGGAGCAGGGCAAAAAGGGATTGTTCAGCAAACAATCTAATAAGTTAACACTGGGGGCAAAGCAAGCGGGAATAATCGGCAAGCTATTACGCGGACGGATTTTAAAAGAGAGAAGTCTGACCTTAGTTAGTCAAGAATTCCGTGTTGTATTTGAGCCGGGTGAAAAATGTGGGTATAACGTGGAGGAAACGGATGTTACCATTACTTTAAATGACAAGGCAGTTAAAGAACTCACTCAAAGCTTGATGCCGCAAGAACAAGAGGTTGAAGTATCCTCTATACCGGGGCTTTCCATCCAAATTGCAAAAACATATATTAAAGATCAGCAAGGAAACGTTGTGGAAACAATCGGATGATAAAATATAGTCTCCCGCTAAAACGAACTGAAATCCAAATGATGTGCTTTGGGTTCGTAGTGGGAGATTTTTGTCTATGTTTCTAGCTTCTCTCATAGTCATTAGCGACGCAAAGGATAAGAAATTTGTAGGGATTGTTATAGTTAAAATATGAAAGGAGTCTTAATATGGGGGCATGGGGATATAAGCCATTAGAAAGCGATGAAGGCTTGGATGTAGTAGATTTTTTAGAGGACTATATCCATAGTAATTTAGAATCAAATCATTTAGAGCTATCTGAGGTTATCAATGCGATGAAACGAAAGGGGTTTTTCGGAGAGAGCTTCGATGATATTGATTTCCTTTTCGATATAAGTGCGATGGCGCTTGCAGAGCTTTATGTAATGTATCTTGATACAGGGAAATTAAATGATGCAGAAGACAAATTTGAAAAAATACACTCAATAAATGCGGATGAGGAATCATTGAAGTTTATATTAAGATATTTAACTGATATTAGAGCTGAAGTTCCAGATGCTGATGGTATTAGGGAAATCGTTGAAATATGGCGTGAATCAGAATGCTGGATTGAATGGAAATCTAATTTAGAGTTTCTATTCAGTAGAGTTGAAAAAGAAATTGTCCATTCTTTAAAGTGATATTGGAATGGGCATTTCATCTTTATGTAAAGAGCTTTTTTCTCTTTTGAAATCTGGTAGTTATCAAGAGAAGACAAGCTTTTTACTTTTACTACAAGGGAACAGAGCTACGCAATAGCTTATTTAACTCGTCTTCAGAAATGATTTTATTTCCCCCGTATACTTCTGTTATTGTACATAATAAATCACCATTTCATTTTGTATTATTAATTGTAAAAAGGAGAGATTTAATTTGAAATATGAATTTTGGATAATGGCATCTATTTCAGAATTGGTATATTATCCTGATGAATGGAAAGATGAATACATACCTCACCCGAACTTTAAAGTTATTATGGATGCTATTGGTATTCGCGCACCAATCGAGGAAGTTTACGAACGTTACTATAAACAGCCTGTACATACCGGTCATGTACTAGTGTTTTCTAGTCAACAAAAGCCAGGTACGTGTATTGTATTTGACACTTATCGAGACGCGACAGATCAGAGTGATATGATTAGTTTCGGATGGAGAATTAGCGGAAAAGAAACTATTGAATCAGTAAAACGATTATCACGGCAACTTTATGATGAATGCGAAGATGTCACAGTATTTTACAATGAAGGCCAGTCTGTTCTCTACGAGATACTGAAAGAAGAAAACTATCCACGTAAAATTTATGATAAAAAGCTATTTAAACAGCAAATCAAAAAGTACATAGTTTGAGATAACTGTCCTGTTATCTCAAACCTCACTAAATAGGTATACCTATTTCTTTATTTACGCGAAGATAAGTAATCCAAATACTCTAACCTAGTAAGCCCACCTGTTTGACGGTTGAATTCATCATATGTAATATCCTCTGGTAAGCCAAATTCCGCAAATGCCTGCTTGCGGTCTTTAGCATATAACGGATGCTCCAGTGAATGTAACATTGCTTGTTCTCTGGTAGTATCAAACCATTCGACGTTGATGCCTGCATATACGCCATAATTAGAAAAACGACTTGCTGCTTTAAAAGAAGTTTCTTTTTCTGACTTACTAATTGTTCCTGTTCCCCAGGAAAGGCGGTAGCGTTTTTCTTTTCCATAATCAATGGTTATACCGTAACCAAGTGGCAACAGAATATCTGTTTCGGTTAGCGTTTTGTGTCCAATTTTTTCGTAGCCACCTCGCATAAAATGATCGTCCATGACAATCAATGTTTGTTCAGCTAATGGAGCAGATGTAATATGCTCTATACTTGGTAAGCGATTCCTTGTTTTGAATAGATAAGGTCGAATGAAAAGCGGCATCGTCATTACATTATTCCATAGGCTTTCTTCCGAAAACAAACCATCTTTTTGCATTTTGCGTAAATCCCCGACGACAAGCACATAGCCATCTGTGAATAAATCAATTTCAACTCGGAAAATATCTCCTGGAACAGCTTTATAGCGCAAGCTTTTTTTTCTTGAGAGTTTTTCCAATTTCTCATTATAATCTGGTGGTAAATTGGATGGATACTGTTGTAGCCACTCGATCAATTCCTCTTTAGTTGTTAAATTTTCCATGTTTGTTAGTGGCAATTCGAAAAGGGTTTTCGCATTGCGAGCGACGATGTAACTAGATGGCTCATTCCCTGTCCCCACGCCAGCAGAGAAAACAACCCCATTCGCTTTAACACTGGAAATATGGGTGTAATTCATTTTCTTCTCTTTACCGCGTGCAGTTTTAGGGAGAATGACTTCACGATTTCGTGTCGATATCTCCACATCCGATTCCTGATAAACCCGCTCACTAACCGAGATACGTTTTCGAATGATATCACCATCCATGCAGATGAAATAGCCACTTCGTATTTCAATCGTATCCCAATGCTCTTCTATTTGATGTAGTCCAAAATAAGGACGGAGCGTATTTGTTAGCCAACTGTTGATATGTGCCATGAGCTTGCCTCCTATTCATGTGATAAAATTGATTAATGGATTATGTCAAGTATACTGAATGCTTTTAGCTACGAAAATATTTTGTATAAAAATATCCATGAAATAGTTAATATTAATTATTTAAATTGATTGCACTGGGGAAGAAGGTAACCCTTGTATAAAGGTCGCCATGAGTTTTCTTCAACTTTGAATCTTGTCCTGAAAACTAACGATAATGCAATGTTCAACATTATCGTAAAACCTTTTTCTGCTATAATTAATGACAGTTGAGATAAGGATGATAAAGATGCAGATTGTTACAATTGAAGGCGTTCCCTATGATTGGTTGAAGCGATTGCAGGAAATTCATGCACATGTATTTGATGGAGCCAATTTACCATTAGAAAAACTTGAAAGTAAAGAGGGGCTCATTTGTTTATTAGCAGTAAAAAATGAGAATATCATAGGTTTTAAACTAGGTTACACATATCCAGATGGTGTTTTTTATAGCTGGTTAGGTGGTGTCCATGAAAAGAAACTTGGTCAAGGGATTGCCAGTCAATTAATGAAACAGCAACATGAACATCTGCAGGCACTGGACTTTAAAAAAGTTCGTACATATGGTAGGAATGAGCGAAAGGCGATGCTCATCACAAATCTTAAACACGGATTTGATATTGTCTCAACTTTTGTGGATAAAAAAGATCGACATAAAATAGTGTTTGAAAAAATATTGGAATAGGAGTTTTAACATGAAGGCATACTTAGCAAATGGATTATTTTCTTTAGGAGATCGTTTAGTTAACGAACAGCTCGCTGCGGCAATTAGAGAGGCAGTACCCGGTATCGAATTATATGTACCACAGGAGAATGATGCGATAAACGATAAAACGGCCTATGCGGATAGTTTGGCGATTGCACAAGCAGATTTAGAAATGTTGCAAAATAGCGATGTATTAGTAGCTGTTTTAGATGGTGTTGAGATTGATTCAGGTGTAGCAGCAGAAATAGGTGCATTTGCGATGCTGGATCGTCCAATCGTAGGTGTCTTTACAGATGTTCGTCAACAAGGTCGGGACAATATGATGAAAATAGAGGCACTTGTACGGGACGGAATTGAAAATCAGTTTGTTTATCGTAATTTATTTGTTATTGGTTTGATTAAGCGCACAGGAGTAATTACTACTTCCATCGTTGAAGCTGTTCAAGCTGTTCAAAAATATAAAAAATAGAAGGAGACCTGTATGCTATTATCAACAACAGATATTGTGGCGGGAAAAGAGATTGTAGAAACGATAGGTTTAGTAAAAGGTAATTCAGTACAATCAAGAAATGTTGGTCGTGATATGATAGCTGGACTTCGCAATATTGTCGGAGGAGAAATGAAGGAGTATGCAGAAATGCTCGTTCGATCCCGAGAAATTGCCACGCACGCTATGGAGGAAGAAGCAAGACGACTAGGGGCAAATGCCATTGTTGGCGTAAGATTTTCCACATCATCTGTGATGGATGGTACATCAGAGGTATTAGCATACGGAACAGCAGTAAAAGTAAAGGAATAACTGCTAAGGGCTTCAATCAACAAGGTTGGAGCTCTTTTTTATTTGCTGCTTCGGAATTCATTGGTAAAAATAAAGTTAATTCTAACAAAAGTATAGTATGTTTAGTCTGTTTAATGGTTTTTGTTGTTAATTAATATATATCAATTATACCAATATTGTAGAAAATTTATAGTTAAAAGGACTAATAGTGTCCATCTAATTTTGTATAATAGAGTTGTAACTATGAAGAAAGAGTGGGATATACGGTGGATTCACAACAAAACAAAGGCTATCGTGTCATTTCGATGTTTGACAGACTAATAGATGGTCAAGGAATTAACAAAAAACAAGAAGCATTTACACATAATGTTGGTGAAAAAACAATACAACGGGATTTGAATGAAATTCGAGCGTATTTGGAAAAAGCTAAATTGGATAGCCATTTACAATATGTTCGGACAGAAAATGTGTACAGGTTGACAAATACAGGGGAAAGTAATTTATCGAAGGAGCAAGTTTTAGCGATTGTTAAAATTCTGATCGAATCAAGAGCGCTGTTAAAATCAGAAATGAGCGATATTATAGATAAGCTTATTTCGATTGTTGCAGCTGATAAGCAGGAGTTTATTCGCAATATTATTTTAAATGAAAAGCATTTGTATGTAGATTTACATCATAAAAAGTCTCTATTGCGTTTAATTTGGGATCTGTCAGAGGCGATTCAAAAAAAGAAAATCATTAAAATTGATTATTTACGTGAAGGCGAAGCAATTCCGACAGAAAAGATTTTAAAACCACTCGCCGTTATTTTCTCAGAATACTACTTTTATTTAATTGCTTACGATAATAAGTACGAAAAGGATTTGCCCATTGTCTATAGAGTCGACCGTATACAACATTTACAAGAACTCGAACAAAAATTTCAAATACCCTATACCGAACGCTTTCAAGAAGGAGAGTTCCGTAAGCGTATTCAGTTTATGCATGCTGGCGAGCTGTTGCGTATGAAATTTATCTTTAAGGGAACATCCCCGCAAGCGGTTTTAGATCGCTTACCAACAGCAAACATAGTATCTAAAAAAGATGAGCAATATTTATTTGAAGCAGAAGTTTTTGGACATGGTATTAAAATGTGGCTATTGAGCCAAGGGGCAAACATTGAAGTGCTAGAGCCAATTGAGCTTAGAGAAGAGATCATTGAAACGATTCAATCGATGCAGGAAAACTATCGCTATATATAATAAATAAAAGCTATCCACAAATAAACGATAAAAATCCGCGTAGAATCTAATCGAAGCGGATTTTTATCGTTTAAGAGTCAATATATTTAAAAAAGATCCTCAAAAAAGGCCATATTAAAATGATCTAAAAGCTTGTAATCTTTCATATAGTTTTCCTCATACAAATAAACGAATAAATGCTTTGAGTCATCTAATCGAAGGCCTATTTCTCTTTTATCATTAATACGTAATGTTAGCCAATAAGCCTCGTCATAATCTGAATTGGAAAAATAGACTTTTCGAAGCGGCTGATTTTCAAATTGCTGCATTATTTGATTGATTGTAGCTACATCTGTAATAGTGATTGTTTTATTATCAGAGGAACGGATCAATTCAATTTCATTAATTTGTTCGATATCAAATAGTTCAATAACCTCCTTATCAAATGTTGAATCGCGAGTTAAAAATATGGTTGAAGCATATAAGATGAGAAGAGGTAATAGGATGCCGAATAATATTTTGTATCGTTTTTTCATGTTAAACTCCTTAAATTCTGAAAATTTGTACATATGTATTCTTTCCCACGCTATAATTGAGCATATACTGAATGGATAAAGGATGGCAACCAAATGACGCATAATCATGAAGAAAAAGAGATATTGTATCCAGATGGTACATTAATGTATCGTGGCGGTGTGAAGAAAAATGACTTTGGTCATGACATTTATGATGGGAAGGGTACGCTATTTGACCAAAAAGGCGAGCTTTTATTCGAGGGAGAATTCGTCAATCATATGAAGCAAGGTAACGGCATCATGTATTTAAAAGGCCAAATAATATACCAGGGCGAATTTATTCAAAATAAAAAGCAAGGTAATGGTATTTTATATAAGGGCGGTCACGTATATTACGAGGGGCATTTTCGTAATGATTTGATGGAAGGTTACGGGGTTTTATATTATGAGGAAGATGGTATTGCCCCATTTAAAGACCTTCGTGAACAGAATCCACATTTAAATCAGCCACAATATGAGGGTGATTTTGTTCATGGCATGAAGAAAGGCAAGGGAAAGCAATATTATCCAAGTGGTTTTTTACAATATGAAGGTGATTTCATATGGAATCATATGCAAGGGGCAGGAAAGCTGTATTATGGACCAGAATCGCCAAGTGCTGAGGAGCTTGCAAAGGGCATAACATCCCTTCTGTACGATGGCTATTTCTTTGAGAATATGAAGCATGGAAAAGGTAAGAACTATTCCAGACAAGGTGTACTTGAATCGGAGGGGCAATTTAAAGAGGATGCGATGACAGGACAGGGTATTCTTTATTATGCTAATGGGCAGGCTTCTTATATTGGGGAACTTGTAAATGGAGCAAAGCATGGCCGAGGAGATTATTTTAATAAAGAAGGAAAAAATATTTATAGTGGTGAATTCATTAACGATGAACGTTTACGAATAACACCAGAAATAGAACGAGAGATTGAAAAATTACAGAAGCAGCTTGATGGACTTGTAGGACTTCCTAATGCCAAGAAGGAGTTACATAATTTAATCAATTTCATAAAAATTCAAAGCTTACGTGTCGACCATGGTTTAACAAGCTTCCCAATCACCTATCATCTAGTGTTCTCCGGAAATCCAGGTACAGGAAAAACAACAGTGGCGCGTATTATAGGCCAAATATATAAGCATCTTGGTGTACTCTCTAGCGGTCATTTTGTGGAAACGGATCGTGCAGGCTTAGTAGCAGGGTATGTTGGTCAGACAGCTTTGAAGGTACAGGAAGTTGTGAATAAAGCAAAGGGTGGCGTACTCTTTATAGATGAAGCCTATTCACTAATCAATGATAGACAGGACGCATTTGGGAAAGAAGCGATAGATAGCCTTTTAAAGGCGATGGAGGATTTACGCGATGATTTAGTTATTATCGTTGCTGGTTATACAGAGCTCATGGAAGAATTTTTGCTTGCTAATCCTGGGTTTAAATCGCGTTTCAATCATTTTGTGCAGTTTGATAATTTTAGCACAGATGAGCTTTATGATATTTTTGCCATGCTATGTAAAAATAATGATTACCAGTATGAGGACGTATTTGCACACCATATGAAGGAGCAATTGCATCAAATTCCAGTCGAATTCATTCCAAACTTTTCGAACGGTCGTTATATACGAAACTTATTTGAAAAGCTCGTGACTATTCAGTCAAACCGTCTTATTCAACAGAAAGACATTACAAGAGAAGCATTAATGGAATTTACAGAGAAAGATATTTTGCTTGGTATAGCAGAAAATTTATTTGATAATACATTTTAACTCTTTCAGCGGATTCCGGACGCAATTATACAGAAGCATGATGAAAAGATGTCATTGAGGCCAAAGATTAATAAAATTTGGCCTCAGCTAAGTATAAATTTGAAAAAAGGAGAGTAAGATGAAAAAACTTTTTGCTTTTATATTAATATGCGCTTGTATTTTACCAAGGGTGATGAATATAAATATTACGATCAACAATAATATTAAAGTACATAAAAAGAATGAATAATTGACAAAAAATGAAAGTAATAGTAATCTAACTAAAAAAACATACGCAACCGTATCTTATTGGAGAGATAACATGCAATTAACGAGGGAAGATTGGATAAAAGCAGGGTTACAACAATTAGCTGATGAAGGAATACATAAAGTTCGCATCGAAGCACTTGCTCGATTGCTAAAAATAAGTAAAGGGAGCTTTTATCACTATTTTCGTGACCATCAAGAGCTGTTGGATTCTATGCTTGACTATTGGGAAGTACATGCAACAAAGCTTATTGTTCAAAGTATGGAGCACCCGGATGCCTCATTAGAACAGCTGTTACAAATTAGTTTTAATCGAGATAAAAAGATGGAGATTGGCATTTATACTTGGGCAAAATATGATCCTGTTGTTGCAGAACGCTTAGTGAATATTGAAGAACAAAGAATTTCGTGTGTTGCGAAATTGTATCAAAAAATAGGCTTAAAAGAAACTGAATCAATGAATCGAGCGAGGCTTGCTTATTTGACGTATGTAGGATGGATGACAAGGTTTGAAGAAAATCCTAATTTTGAAATTGAAAAAATGGTTGAGCTTTTAACTTCTTTCAGCGGGTATCCAAACAACCGATGAAATAGAGGGATTCAGTCTAAAAACGCCCCGTCCTGTGGGCAAAAAACATCATGCCGAGGCATAACTGATTATTCGATAATAAATGTCCCTAATAGGATTATGAAACCTGAAGGGACAAAATTTTTACTATAAACATACGCTTGTGTATGTTTTGAATTGAAACATTGGAGGCGAAAAAATGAAATTACTTTTAATAGTAGCTATAGGTCTTCTGTGGTTTATTAGTTTGTTGCATATTTATTGGGCTTTTGGAGGTCGTTGGGGTTCTACCGCTGCTATCCCTGTAAAAGAGGGTGAGCAAAAGCCTGCTTTTACTCCTAAAAAATGGGGAACATTATTCGTAGCTATTCTAATTATACTGGCTAGTGTCATTATTGTTGTTCAAGGAGGTTATTTGCAGCGGTTCCAATCAAATGTTTTATCTAAACTCGGAAGTATTGTTTGTACTTTCGTTTTCATTATTAGGGCACTTGGTGATTTTAAGTATGTTGGATTTTTTAAAAAAATAAAACACTCTCAGTTTGCTAGATACGATACTTGGTTTTACAGTCCATTATGTTTATTCTTTGGAATAGTCTATATTATTCTGTTGTTTTAAAATATAAGTTTTATATGGCAGAGAGCTTGTTTTTCGATAAAAGCCCAAAAAGTTTCGGTAAAATGAGGTTTTGTTTCGATAAAAGCTCAAATAGTTTCGATAAAGAGCGATTTTGTTTCGATAAATTTTCAAAGTGTTCAATTTGAGATTCCTAAATGTGAAAGAGTCATCCTTTAACCTGCAATAGAATATTTATGGAATAAATTGTAGGTAGGAGGATTAAAAAATTGGACGTAATAAAAAGGAAACTCAAATATTTTGTTAGAAAGCTATACACAAATCAAAAGCGTATTGAGCCATTGTCATTAGGTTGGAAAGGTGCCGCTACCGCTTTAAGTACGATGGCATTTCTAATGATTTTGATTCAAGGTAAGTTTTTATTAGATCAGCGTAGTTTTTTAGATTTCACTATTGGAATGCTCATATTTATTTTATCCGTAGTGCTAATAAGTGGTTTTATCACTCTTCTATTTAATGGAGTGAAAAAAATTCCTAGTCGATTTATATGGATACTCTTTAGTTCGCTAATATTTCTGTTGTTCTGCTTTTTCTCTTCTTCTTTGGAAGTAACTATCCTATTTATTCTATTAGTAGCGGTTGTTGTTTCTTTGTGGGGTGCATTATTATACAAATGGTTAAAGGGTAGCTATAAAAATGCAAAAAAATATCAAAAAGTTAGCGTCCTCACATGTTTATTTATATTGACTATTGGGATTGGAGCATGGAGTTATTGGTTGATTCATCCCGGGGATGCGAACACCCCAGTAGTTGTATTAAAGCAGCTGAAAACATCGAAACGGTATGACAATACTTTGCTTAAAAATCCAGCGAAACCGGGCAACTATCCAATTAGAAAGCTCACATACGGCAATCCGAATACTTATCGGGAAGTCTTTAACCAAAAAAATTCTTTGGCAACTAAAACAATAGACGCTTCCGATTTTATAGAAAAGTGGTCTTCCGTTCGCACGAAAACACTTGGTTTTGGACCTGATGAAATGCCGTTAAATGGTCATGTGTGGTATCCAGAAGGAAAAGGAGACTTTCCGTTAGTAATGATTGTTCATGGAAACCATGTGATGACTGACTATTCTGATACAGGTTACGAATATTTAGGTAACCTTCTTGCGAGTAGGGGCTATATAGTTGTATCCGTAGATGAAAACTTTCTTAATGTATCTCCCTATGATGATATGTTTTTGGTCAGTCCGCTAAAGAATGAGAATCCAGCGAGAGGATTAATATTGCTAGAGCATTTAAAGGTGTGGGAAGAATGGAACAATACTGAAAGTAATCCATTTTATAAAAAAGTGGATATGGAACACATTGCACTGATTGGGCATTCCAGAGGCGGAGAAGCTATCGCGATTGCAGCTGCTTTTAACGAAATGCAACACCCACCTAGTAACGGAAATATTCAATTTGATTATAATTTCTCAATCCGCTCGCTTATTTCTATTGCTGGGGTAGACGGTCAATATATGCCTGCAGGGAAACCACTTCCGTTAAAAAACGTAAACTATTTGGCACTACAAGGGGCGCATGATATGGACGTAAATAGCTTTGATAGCTCTAATCAGCAATATCGGATTTCTTATACGAATAAAGATGATAATATGAATGCGTCGGTCTATATTTATGGAGCCAATCATGGGCAATTTAATGAAGGGTGGGGACGAGGCGATGTAGCCGGCACGGCTAACCAACTCTTTAACCTAAAACAAATTATGCCTCGCGAACAGCAAGAAACCGTCACGAAAGTATTGATTTCTGCTTTTTTAGATAGTACGTTGAAAGAAAAGAAACGATACAAGGAGATTTTTAAAGATTTAGGTTATGCTAAAGAATGGCTTCCTGACACGCTGTATATCAATAATTACTACGATTCGCAAACTTCTTTAATTGCTACGTTCAATGAAGATATTGATCTAAACACGACCACTGTCCCAGGCGGCAAACTGTTCGGCAAGAACTTGAAGGAATGGAAAGAGGAAAAAGTCAAAATGAAAAATGACGGAGCAGATTATAGTGCCGTTCGTTTAGGTTGGGATTCAAAAGACAAATTTTCTTCAGCTTTTTATACATTAAGCCTTCCTGAGAATGGATTAGAGATAGGGCCGAACAGTTCTATCGTATTTTCACTTGCAGATAATAGAGAAGAAGAAAGAGAGAACAATCAGGAGGAACTAATTGATTTTACAGTCACTGTAGAAGACAGCAATGGTAAACGGGCGAGCCTGCCTCTTAGCTATATAGCCAAATTGACACCTGCCATAAAAGGAAAGTTACTGAAAAAACCTTTTTCCAATGTAGGTAATACGACGGAACCAGTGTTTCAATATTATGGATTTTCATTGAACGATTTTAAAGAAGTAAATCCACAGTTTGATCCATTGAAGCTAAATAAGATCCATTTCCAATTTAATTTAACCGAACAAGGGACAATACTAATGAATAATATTGGGATTAGAAATGAAAATATATGAAAATATTAGTAATAACTAGGGAGAAAGTATGGGGGGACAATATTGAAGAACCAAACGATTTACTTACTTCGTCATGGGGAAACGGAATTAATACACAAGGACGATACCAAGGAGAGCTCGATTCTCCATTAACAGAAGTGGGTGTACAACAAGTACAACAAAACGCACAAATACTGAAAAGTTTAATTGGAAATCCTAATGAATGGAAAATTGTGTCGAGTCCATTAGGAAGAGCCATGCAAAGTACTGAAATCATTTGTGAAACAATAGGATATGATGTGAAAAATGTTGAAAAAGATGAACGATTAACTGAGGTTGCTGTGGGACAATGGGCTGGGTTAACGACGAAAGAAATTGAAAGTTCTTGGCCAAATCTTTTTCAAAATACAGATGTGTATAACTGGTATTTTAATGCGCCTAATGGAGAAGCGTATGACTCGGTAGTGTGCAGACTAAGTGCTTGGTTAAAAGGCATGCAACATGTACCAAATGTGATTGCTATTTCACATGGTCTAACAGGTCGTATTTTACGAGGGATTTATGCTGATTTAAAAAAGGAAGATGCACTGAAGCTAGAAGTGTCTCAAAATATATTTTTTAAATTAACGAATAAAACAATCACAAGAATATGTTCGGATTTTGATGATGTTTATCTTCATTTATAATGTTTTTTCACGAAAGTGTAGCGACAGGTACAGAAGACTCCTACCTTTGAAGGTGAAGATGAATGACGGTAAAGTCTCCTGACGCAATTACGCCAAGACGAAATTAATTAAAGAACCTTAAGAATTTCTTCATAAATTTCCTACAGGAATATTCATAAAAGCCTCCTATTATAATGAGTGGGGGGCGTTTTTTTATGAAGAAATTTGTCGTGTTTTGTTTTATATGTGCGGTTGCATTCTTTTTTTATTATACAAATAACTTAACGGAACAAACCGAAATTGAGCTACCTTCGTTGCATAGTAAAAATGCGTTGTTGCTGAATGAAAAAGGAGATATATTATTCGAAAAAAGTGCAGATGCCATTATCTATCCTGCATCATTAACGAAAATTATGACAGCGATTGTTGCCATTGAAATGACTACTGATCTGCAGAAGCAAACAATCGTTGAACCACAAACAATTTCTAAATTTACTGCTCAAAATGCGTCCATGGCTGGCTTTAAGGCAGGAGATTTTGTGACGATAGAGGATTTATTATATGGTACATTGCTTGCTTCTGGGGCGGATGCTACAGGAACACTTGCGGATGCGATTGCAGGAAGTGAAGAATCATTTGTGACATTAATGAATAATAAAGCACATGAATTAGGGCTGAATGATACTCACTTTGTGAATGCCAGCGGATTACATGATCCTGCTCATGTCTCCAGTGTACGAGATATTAGCAAGCTGTTTCGTTATGCTATTGAAAATCCTATCTTTTATCAAATTTTGACTTCAAAAAGCTATAGTACTCATGTGCCTAATGAATTAACGATAACAAGCTCACTTTTGACGAAAATACCAGGCGGAGAAGGTGCGATATTGGGAGGGAAAACGGGATATACACCTGAAGCGGGTCTTTGCTTAGCGTCAATAATCGAAAAAGATGGAAAACGATATATATTCGTGACGACGAATGCAGATGGGCAGGCCTGGACACCACCATTCCATATTGAAGATGCTCTGACAGCGTACGATTCGCTGTAGGGAAAAATATGAAAAAATAACAACTTTTTAATTGTTTCAACCGTCTTCTTTTATAGGGAGCACGCATAAACACTTGAAAAAAGGCGTCTTGGGAGCCTTTTTTCGGGAATACATTCGATCAGTTTGATTTATAAGGGGAGGTGTATTGTAATCATTGAAAGTTTTTTAGAAAAGAATAAGCAAACAATTCAACAATATGCCGTATTTATTACTTGATTAGAGTGGAGGTTGGGCGACTCTAGGAAAAAGCCCAGCCGAAACAGAAATCAATCCTACGTTATGGCGTGTTCCATTTTTATTCACAAAAAGTAGTTGATTCCTACTATTTCCTGGCACAATCTATTAATCTATAATTAGAGTCGAATTCTATACTTTAATAGAAAAAGCACATGAGAAAAGACATCTGTGATGAAAAGGGCGGTGTAGAACAATGAAAAAAATTTTACCCTTTGCAATTATTTTGACATTTTTAATTAGTTTTGTGTTTGTAGATAATGAAGCTGCAAATGCTGGGGGTACATCTGTTATTCAATCAGTAGCTAAAGACACAGCAATTTATGAAGATCCTTCCGTAGAAAGTACCGAAATTGGTCAAATAACGAAAGGTAGTTATGTAACAGCTACACCTGTAAGTAAGAAATGGACTCAAATTAAAGTGCAACAGCTAGAGGGATATGTTGAGACGGCAGCATTAGTAAGCACGACACCTGAAATTTATTTAGTGACGCAAAAAGGCGGAACATCTTTATTTACATATCCAAGTCCAAATGCACAAAAAACGGGACTGCTTAATGAAAACAGTATTATCTTTGTATATGGATCAGCACCTGGAGGTTGGTCATTTGTTCAATATGGTCATCAAACAGGCTATGTTGCAACAAATTCTTTAAAGAAACCAGTTGCGACAACAAAACGAGTAAATGCTGCTAATGGTGCTATGCTTCGTTTAACTGCTAGCCCAAATGGCGAGATTCTTGGCACGATTGCTAATAAAACAGTCGTTCAACAGTACACAACGCTAGTTGGCTGGGCCTATGTAGAAGCTGGTGAACAAAAGGGCTATGTGAAAGCTTCTGAGCTGGCGAATATCCAAATACCTGGTAATAAAATATATAATAAAGGTGTACCAGTAGCGAAAGGGGAAAAGAAGCGTGTGGCTTTAACATTCGATGATGGGCCAGATGCAAAAGTTACCCCACAAATTTTAGCGACTTTAAAGAAATATAATGCAAAAGCAACATTTTTTATGGTTGGGCCAAACGCCTCTAAAAACTCAGCAATCGTAAAGAACGTTTATGAGGCTGGTCATGAATTAGGCAATCATACATGGAACCATCCAAAGTTAACAGGCTTATCGCCAGCAAATGTTAAACAAGAGGTTGATCGAACTAGCAATGCTATTTATGCATCCATCGGTCAATATCCAACGGTTTTCCGTCCACCATATGGCGCAGTGAATGATAAAGTTCGTTCTGTCATTACAATGCCTTCTATTCTATGGTCAATCGATACATTAGATTGGAAGCATCACAATGCTGATAAAATATTAGCGTCTGTGAAAGCATCAGTGAAAGATGGCAGCATTGTTTTAATGCATGATATTCATCAAACGACAGCAAATGGTTTGGAAAGTGTAATTCTTTACTTGCAAAAGCAAGGCTATGAATTTGTAACTGTTAGTGAAATATTACAATAAACTATAGGCAATAAAATAAGGCCGTGCAACTGTCTAATAAAGACAATTGCACGGCCTTATTGATTATTTAAATAGATTAATAGTCGTGATAATAATTGGAATACCGAATACGTCGATTAAAAACGCTCCTACAATTGGTACGACAAGAAATGCTTTTTTCGATGGACCGAAGCGTTGGACAACTGCTGACATATTAGCCATCGCATTTGGCGTTGCCCCTAAGCCGTGTCCTGCAAAACCGGCAACCATAACTGCAGCATCGTAGTTTTTACCAAGAATCTTAAATAATACAAAGATACTAAATACGACAATGAAGAATACTTGCGCGAAAACAATAATGAATAATGGAAGTGCTAAATCAGCGATTTCCCATAATTTAATACTCATTAGTGCCATAGAAAGGAAGATCCCTAATGTTACATCGCCAATTAAAGAAATGCTTTTCATGTTAATCGCTTCAGGGTTTATTTTATCCATAATATTGCGCACTAATACAGCTACAAACATTGCACCAACATAGCCAGGTAGTACGAAGCCAGTAGCTTCTGAGAATAATGTTCCAACATATGTACCTACTGCCATACAGAACGTGATGAATAATACTTGTGTAAAGAATGAATCAGATGTAATTTGTTCATTTTTATTTTCAAAATCAACTTCTTCAGTTTCTTGTTCATCTGGCGTTAAATTGTATTTACCAACTAAGTACTTTACAATAGGACCACCGATTAAGCCACCAGCAACTAAACCACATGTAGCTGCTGCCGCACCGATTGTCATGGCTGAAGAAATACCTAAGTCTTCTAATGTTTGTCCAAATGCTGCAGCGGCACCATGACCGCCTTCCATAGAAACAGCGCCAGCCATCATCCCGATTAATGGATGAATCCCCATTAGTGATGCAAGTGACACACCAATAACATTTTGCATTAAAGCTAAGAAACCACAAGCTAACCAATAAATAACTAATAATTTTCCACCAAGCTTCACAAGTTTAAAGCTTGCCCCTAAACCAATTGTTGTGAAGAAAGTAATCATAAATAAGCTTTGTAACGACGTATCAAGCGAAATTTCTATGACGTCAGTTGTCTTTAGAATAGTTGCTAATGCGGCGAACAGTAAGCCACCAACAACTGGCGCCGGTATACAAAACCTTTTTAAAAACCCGATTTTATTGATAAGCCAGCTGCCCAATGCGAATAGGGCAACTGCTAGAAATACTGTTGTAATTTGATTGAATTCGATCATTAACCATGTCTCCTAAGTAAGTGATTTAGTGCTTCATAAACAAAATAAGCACCTAATTTAACTGTGTGTCCGTTCTCATCCAGTGAAGGGTTTACCTCACAAATATCAAAAGAATGTGTATTTGGGTGCGAAGTTACTGTTTGAAGTATTGTGCGAACAGTTTTTGGATCTAGTCCAAACGGTGATGGAGCACTAACTCCTGGTGCAAATGCAGCGTTTAGCACATCCATACATAACGTTAAAAGAATATAATCATGACTATCCATAAATTGCTGAAGATCATTTAAGGTTTGCGCCATATTTTCTGGCGTCAGGTTATCTTCTAACACATAATTTACATTCAACTCATTGGCTTTATCAAATAGCTCTTTTGTATTACCGTAACGTTGTATGCCTAGAACAAAGTAATCGGCATGTGGATCCTGCTCTAAAATCTGACGGAACATTGTGCCGGACGATGGCTGTTCATCATATGGTCGTAAATCGAAATGAGCGTCGATATTGACGATCCCTATTTCTGCATCTTTAGGTAAAGCTGAGCGAACGCCTAAGTAATGTCCGTATAGTGTTTCGTGTCCTCCGCCAAGCACGACACATTGTAATTTTTTGTTTAGCAATGTTTTGACAATTTCACCGAGCTCACGCTGTGCTTCTTCTAATGCATGATTTAGACAAATAACGTTACCGACATCTATAATTTGCTGTTCATCATCAAATGTCCAAGGTAGGCTAGATAATGCCTCACGCAGAGCATTAGGTGCACTTGCTGCGCCTATACGTCCTTGATTACGACGTACACCTTCCTCACAAATAAAGCCAACAATTCCGGCATGGTGATTATCTGAAGCATTGACATCATTAATAGGAATTCTTTTTACTTTTTGATGTAAACGAAAACTACTCGTATTAGTAGTTGAATCTATACGACCTTTCCATTGTTTTTGATCTGTCATTGTATACATATCAGTATCAACTCCGTTTCCAATATTATTGTAGTGAAAATATTGTTATGAATAAATTATATATTCGCATAATTATAATATCTAATATATAATTATTATTAATCTATAGCTTTAAACTATAAATGGGAAGGGATGTTGTTGTGGATATTAAACAATTGCAATATTTTATAGCAGTTGCGGGGCAAATGAATTTCTCGAAGGCTGCTGAAAAACTGCATATTTCTCAGCCTTCTCTAAGTAATGCTATTAAAAAATTAGAGCAAGAAATTGGTTCACCGTTGCTTGAAAGGAATACGAGAAATCTTCAATTAACAGAGGCAGGTGAGCTTTTATATGAACGAGCAAAAGTTATATTGAAAAACATGGAAGTTTTAAAAATTGAAATGGATGAGGTCATTGTACGTGGTACGAGCGAAATAACGATTGGCATAATGGAATCGATTAAGCATTGGCTCCCAAAAGTTATTACAGAGTATAAAAAAGAGTACCCAGAAATGATGATTCATCTAGTAGATATTTTAGGGAGTAAGCGTGTTGAAAAATCGCTTAAAAGCTATAAAACACATTTAATTATTACAAATCAAATCATGGATGATGAGGATCTCGAAGTTAAATGCTTATATGAAGAGCGACTTGTAGCCGTTTTACCATTAAATCACCCATTAGCAGAGAAGGAAAGGTTGACGATCGCCGATTTAAGTGAGGAGCCATTTATTATTAGTACAGAGGGCTTTCAAACGAGACAAGACATTTTAGATGCATTCGCAAGGGCTGACAAAAACATTAATATACAATTTGAGATTGAACGTTTTGAGACAGCTGTGTCTCTTGTTCGTGAAAATTTAGGGATTACCATTCTACCTGAAAATTATTTAAAAGGTCCTACCGCTAACACGATTGTACAAAAAGAAATTGATTGTCCTAATTTGCGACGAAATGTGTATGTAGTGTATTTAAAAAATCGCCATCTACCTTTAGCTATTCGTCAATTGCTTACAGATATTATGGCAGTAGGCAAAACGCTTTAAAATGTGAAAGACTAATGTAATTAAGAAGAGTAACTTCTTTGAATGAGAAGTTACTCTTTTTTATCTTCACGTACTGATATTAAAAGAAGCTATTACGATTTGAATATACATATTATGGTAAAATAGTTTTTGGCTTGTGTTTTATTATCGTAATGTGATGACTTATTCGCTTGAAATATTGTCTTAAGTATGAATTTTCTCTATAATTCAAATTTTTTATTAATAGACATTGATTTACAATAAATATAGCGGTAACATTTAATGTAAGAATAAAAATGAATATTCATTCATTTGTCATTTTGAGTTCAAACAAAGGGGGCTTTTTTATGAACTTTTCTTATAGCAAAAAAGTAGTAGAACTGCAAGAGAAGCTGACAAATTTTATGGAGCAATACATTTATCCGAACGAGGCAGTGTATGCTGCACAAGTAGAGGCAATGGAGGATCGTTGGGGAGCGATTCCACCAATTATGGAGGAGTTAAAGCAAAAGGCAAAAGAAGCGGGCTTATGGAATTTATTTTTGCCAGATAGCGAATATGGAGCAGGTTTGACGAATTTAGAATATGCACCATTATGTGAAATAATGGGACGCTCTTTACTTGCGCCAGAAGTGTTTAATTGTAATGCACCAGATACGGGAAATATGGAGGTACTTGTGCGTTACGGCTCAGAACAGCAGAAAAAGCAATGGCTAGAGCCGCTATTACGTGGAGAAATACGTTCCTGCTTTGCAATGACTGAGCCAGCAGTTGCCTCTAGTGATGCAACAAATATCGAGGCAAGCATTGAACGTGATGGCGATTATTATATTTTAAATGGACATAAGTGGTGGACAACAGGAGCTGGGGATCCACGCTGTAAAATCGCCATTTTTATGGGGAAACATAAAGATACTACAGCACCTATTCATGAGCAACAGTCGATGATCTTAGTGCCGATGGATACTCCTGGAGTGAAAATTGAGCGTATGCTTACTGCATTTGGCTATGATCACGCACCTGAAGGACATGGTGAGGTGACGTTTACGAATGTTCGAGTACCTGTTGAAAATATATTGTGGGGAGAAGGCAAAGGCTTTGCGATTGCGCAAGGTCGTTTAGGGCCAGGTCGTATCCATCACTGTATGCGCCTGATTGGAGCCGCTGAACGTGCATTAGAAGAAATGTGTGTGCGTGTAAGTGAGCGACACGCTTTCCATCGAGCGCTCGCAGACCAAGGTGTGATGCGCGAGCGTATTGCGGAGTCCCGTATTGATATTGAGCAGGCAAGGCTCTTAACGTTAAAGGCGGCGTATATGATGGACACAGTAGGGAATAAAGAAGCGAAAGCAGAAATTGCTATGATTAAAGTAGTGGCGCCAAATATGGCATTAAGAGTGATTGACCGAGCGATTCAAGCATTCGGTGCTGCTGGAGTAGGACCTGATACGACGCTTGCTGCACAATGGGCAAATTCTCGTACATTACGATTAGCAGATGGACCGGATGAAGTGCATCGTAACACAGTTGCTAAGCTGGAGCTTAAGAAGCATGCCAAAAAACAAGAGGAGCTGGTGAAATGACGGTACTAGATTTATTTAGCTTAAAAGGGAAAACGGCCATCGTAACTGGCGGAGGTCGTGGTCTTGGAGCTCAAATCGCACAAGGCTTTGCAGAAGCAGGTGCCAACGTTGTACTTTGCTCAAGAAAGGTTGAGGCATGCGAAGAGGTTGCGGCAGAATTAGCTGATTTAGGTGTACAAACATTAGCGCTTGACTGTGATGTAACAAAGCCAGAAGATATAGCGAATGTAGTGACAAAAACGCTTGAAACATTCGGCCAAATTGATATTTTAGTTAATAACAGTGGGGCGTCTTGGGGTACTCCTGCCGTTGAAATGCCATATAAAGCTTGGCAAAAAGTCTTCGATGTTAACGTCAATGGTACATTTTTAATGAGCCAAGCTGTTGGCAAAATAATGCTAGAACAAAAGAGTGGAAAAATCATCAATATCGCTTCGGTTGCAGGGCTTGGCGGTACACTACCTGAATTCATGGATACAATTGGTTATAACGCAAGTAAAGGCGCGGTCATTACGCTAACAAAAGATTTAGCCGTAAAATGGGGACCATATGGCGTTAATGTGAATGCGATTGCCCCAGGATTTTTCCCAACAAAAATGTCAAAGGTTTTAATTGAGCGCGGACAAGATTATTTAATGGGCGTGACGCCTTTAAAACGATTAGGAACTGAAAATGACCTAAAAGGCGTTGCATTATTTTTAGCCGCGGCTGCCTCAGATTATATTACGGGGGATGTCATAGTTGTGGATGGCGGTATGAGCTCAATCATTTAAGGGAGGGGTATAATGGATACGATACAAGTAAGGGCAAGTGAACGTATAGATGAAGTGAAATTACACTCATTTTTAAAGAGTCAATTTCCGGAATTACCAGAGGGGAAACTAGAAATTTCACAGTTTAGTGCAGGACATTCAAATTTGACTTATTGCCTAAAAGTAGGCGAATTTGAAGTGGTTCTGCGACGGCCTCCACATGGACCAGTCGCCAAAAAAGCGCATGATATGAAACGTGAGTTTACGATTATATCGGCATTACATCCATTTTTATCTGCAGTACCTAAACCGTATGTGTACGTGGACGACCGAGATATAATCGGCAGTGATTTCTTTCTAATGGAACGCAAAAAGGGTATCGTACTAGATACTCATTTTCCATCTGGCACTGATAATACGGAGGAATTAGGACGTCTCGTTTCGGAAAAGATGGTTGATTCACTTGTAGCTCTTCATGCAATACCATATAAGGAAACGCAATTAAAAGATATGGTGAAGCCAGAAGGATTTATGGAACGACAAGTACATGGGTGGATTGAGCGCTATGACAAAGCGAAAACGGCAGAACATGCTGAAGTAGCAGCGTTGACTAAGTGGTTAGAGGACCATGTACCTTCTAATGGTGAAGCAACTATTATTCATTATGATTACAAGCTTAATAACGCTATGTTTTCCAGCGATTATTCTGAAATGATGGGTCTTTTTGATTTGGAGATGACAACTGTAGGGGACCCATTAGCAGATTTAGGGGTAGCTATGAGCTATTGGATGCATGCAGATGATCCAAAAATGCTGCTATACGCATTTGGAGAACCACCAATAACGACTTTAACAGGGTTTTATACGCGTAAGGAATTCATAAACCGCTATGCTGAGAAAAGCGGACGTGATGTTTCGGCCATCGATTATTATATTACATTTGCCTACTTTAAATTAGCTGTAATTTGTCAGCAAATCTATTATCGATACGTCAACGGTCAAACAAAAGACGATCGTTTTGCACAAATGGATAAAATGGTAGCTGCTCTAATTCATCAGGCTTCCAAAGCACTATAACTATAAAAAATAACGGTTGCTTGTCCGAGCAGCCGTTTTATTATTGTCAAAACAACAGATTATCCGACATTAGTTTTTATATTATTAAGATGTATTCTCGCACCCAATTTATTTTTATAATAAAATATTCCCGTGAAAAAAATTAAGGGAGTGCGAATATATGTTCTTATTTTATCATATTTCATTAATCTAGCAAGCATTTTGGCTAAAAAGGGGAAGGTATATGCAGTTACAATAATTATTTATTGTTTTACGATAAATAATTATTGACTTGGAATGAATGACAAGATAATATGTCATTAGCAAGTTATGAACAAAGATAATTATCAAGATGGTTAAAATTGATAATTGTATTATTGTTCGGTATTTATATAGGGCCACAAACAGGCAAGGAAGATTTACTAGACAAAGAAGAACTACAAGCACTATATAATCCATTTATTGCATTTGGATAACGTGGATTCCATTTTTATTGGCTCTAATCAAGATATTACGGACTCGAACGCAGATTAATTAAAAATACTAAGTGTGTTAGCCATGATCTAAGGTGTCTTATATGTAGCTGCGTTACTTTATATTTTTTCGGTTGGTAGCTATCACGCGAATGTCCTAGATTTTATTCTTTGCAATCGTCATCTCAGTCTTTACTTCAATGCTTTCTTATTTAGTAAGAAAAGCAAGTGAGATAAAGCAGGATAATGATCTAACGATTGAGGTGTGTAAACGATGGTTATCATAGTAAATCTCGATGTCATGCTGGCCAAAAGAAAAATGGTGTGTTACAGAATTATCAGAAAAACTAGGCAATACAATGGCGAATGTTTCTAACTTGAAAAATGGGAAGGCAAAAGCCGTTAAATTTCCTACATTAGAAAAAATATGCGAAGTTTTAGACTGCTAACCAGGTGACATTTTGGAATATAGAAAAAATGAGGATAATGAATAATAGGAGAAGAATGATGAAAAAATATATACTTGCAACTTTACCGATTTTAATAGGAATTTTATGTTTATTTACGAAGGGAATTATCGGGGATGAAATACTGCCAGATGGAACACTCATAGAAAGAAACTTCTTTTTAATTCCTTTAAGTTATTTATTTTTCTTTAGCGGTATAATTTCATTAGTATTTGTTGCAATTATTTCTACCGATAAAAAGACAAATATTGTGAAGTAATATGAAAAGATCAGGTTACCAAATAGGAGCCTGGTCTTTTCTGCGTGTATTTTGTTATTCCCACGTTTGATCAAGTTTATCACTGTAAAACTTTATGGCTTTACGATAGTCTTTTATACCTTCATCATTAGTAGTGTCAACTACTGTATTTAACAAAGTTTCCATAGCCTTTGAATGTTCCCTAAGATTATAGAGAGTCATTGCATAAAATACCTTTACATGTTCGGCTTCGGGAAACTCACTTATGGCTTGTTCAAAAATACGTTTTGCCTGTTCATATTGCCCTAACGTACGATAAGTACTTCCTAATCCTACATAAGCATCTAGTAAAATTTCTGATTCGAGCCCTAGTTGAATCGCTTTTTCATAGTGGGGAACAGCGTCATTTTCTTTTCCTAATGAATCATATGTCCATGCACATTGAAATTGGTAATATCCATTTTCAGGCTCTTCTTTAACTAGTGCTACCATTAATTGATTTGCTTCTTCCAATCGACCATTTTCCCGCAAGGTTATGATGTGTTGTAACTGTTTATCCATGTCCTTGTATCCTCTAACTTTCTATATTTTTCTAATATTTAATAATTTTAAACTACTAAATTTTTATTGTATACTTGATTCACATTTTTAAAAATTTTACTTTTCGATATTATCAGGCATTTTGGTAGAGAAAAATAGAAATAGTATTGTTCGATAAAAGGCTTTTTAAATTACATATAAAATAATAATGAGAGGTGAGGTAGGATGCTGGAGCGTTCTATGGAGAAAACACGGGAACGTAAAATAGAAAGGGAGTGATAAAAAGAAGAGCATTAAAATATGGCTCTTCGATATAAAAAGAAAAGAGGACGATTATAATGAATAGTTATCAAAGCATTTTAAATGAAGGTTTTGAATTGAAATATTGTGTGAAGGGACAAGGTAAGCCAATATTGGTAGTGGGTAGCAGTGTATATTATCCACGCTTGTTCTCGGAAAATTTATATAAACAATTTCGATTTATCTTTTTGGATCATAGAGGGTTTGTGAAGCCACCACGTGCTTTAAAGAAAGAAGATTATACTTTGGATAAAATTGTCGAGGATATCGAAGCAGCAAGACAATTATTAAAGCTTGAGGATTTTATCATTTTAGGACATTCTGGACATGCATTTATGGCGATTGCGTATGCCGAAAAATATCCTCAAAATGTTCTGAAGGTCATTTTATTAAATTCAGCACCGACAAACAGTCAGGAGAGACAGCAGCAAAGTTTTTCATTTTTTAATGAGACGGCTAATGTTGAACGAACAAAACAATTTGAGCATGATATTGCTTTGTTAGAGAATGATATTCACAATGATCCAGAGAGAAGATTTGTGCATATGTGTATTCGTATGGGAGCGCATAGCTTTTATGACTACACGTTCGATGCTGCTTATATGTGGGAAGGCGTCTATACAAATATGGATGTTATTGATTATCTTTGGGGTGTAGCTTTTGCTGAACGAAATCTAATCCAATCTATGGCTCATTTAGATAAACCTATTTTGGTAGGGTTAGGAAAGTATGATTATTTAGTCGCTCCTGTTTCACTTTGGGATGTAATTAATGATTCATTTGAAAACGTGAAGAAGCTCATTTTTGAAAAAAGCGGCCATAACCCAATGTTTGAAGAACCGGATATTTTTGATAAAGAATTAATCAATTGGATTAATGAATAGATGATGACCATTCCTCATATAGGTTTGTAATAAAGATTGATCATTTAAAATATGGTTTATTAATTTAACCCTAAATATAAAATCGCTAAAGACTTAATATAATTCTCTAGCGATTTTCCATGTAACTTCGAAGCCTTAATTTAATTGCCGCTGTATCCAAAACAGTAGCGATTATGATCCCCGCTGTATATCGAACCAAATCCTCTACAAGAAAGCCTTTGCCAAGTATCAAAGCCCCGAGCGTAGTCCCACGAATCTGATTAATCCAGTCTTCCTGATATAACTGGCTAAATTCAATGCCGAAGCTAAACAAAAGACTGAGCCAAATAGCTGTGAGGACGCTTTTACCCACTAGCAACAATCGAAATCCGAAATAGACCATCATAGCCCATAGTATGTCTCCTGCGTTCTGCGCTACAAATGACGGGAGTAGGGTACTCCAATTTCTTGAAGCTAAGCCGAGTGAAATGGTGATAACAATAGCTATCAAATAAGTTACTCGTATTTTACGGTATTGCAAGTTGATAGGTTTATGCCCATTAGTCAATAGAACCACTCTTTCGGTTGTTAATATTAATCCATTATCTCATAAATGATGTCCGAAAGAATTATCTGTATAAGCACCTTTGACGAAAGAGTACCTAATTATTTAGTTCACCATGTAATCTTCTTTAAGCAAACTGTATACTTCTAAATCTACAACACCTTTACCAGACCATACTTTAGCTTGTCTCAAAAGTCCTTCTTTTAGAAAACCCTTTTTTAGGAGAATCTTTTTAGATGCTTCATTTAACGGCATTACTTCGGCCTGTATTCGATTTATATTAACTTCCTCAAATAAAAATTTGACAAGTATGTTAACCGCATCAGATGCAAGGCCTTTACCCCAATAGTCCTCTGCTAAATAGTAACCAATCGTCACCATATTCACTTTTTGATTAAATTCCATTGCTTCTATAATACCTACTAATTGATCGCTATGAGATTTTTGAAAAATGCCCCATTTAACTATGCTTTCCTTCTTGTAATCTCTATCAAAATGCCCAATCATTTTATTCACTGTTTGGATATTATGTTTAGGGATTATCCCGCAGTATTCAAATACTTTTTCATTATCATAAATTGCAAATAGTTCCTGTAAATGTGCATTTTCAATTTTTTTTAGTACTAGCTTTTCGGAGTTTAATAATGGGAACTCTGTAAACACTTTTTCTTTATTCATAGCATTCTCTCCTTATTTTTTAATGAGCACAAGAACAGCAGTAAGGTTCTTCTTACTATTATTAATTTTTCGGGCATTAAGAAAATATTTGTAAAAAATAAAGTAATTATGTATAATTTTACTATATTCTTTAAGAAAGTGAGTGATTAATTATGAAAGTCAGCTCTATTTTTTCATCAAACATAAATAAGGTGTGGAAGAACTAAGTATAATAGTTCTTCTGCAAAAAAATCGGAGGAATTACTTTGTATAGTTATTACGGTCCATTATGTACAGAACTTTATGATTTGACAAAACCAGTAGGATACTCTATTGGTGGGGATATTGAATATTATCTTGAACGACTAAAGGGAACTAAGGGAAAAGTGCTTGAAGCGGGGGTTGGTTCTGGACGCTTCTTAATTCCTTTACTTGAAAAGGGATATAAAGTTGAGGGAATTGATTACTCACCTGAAATGTTAGATTTATGCAGAAAACGTTGTGAAGAAAGAGGATTCATGCCAAATCTATATGAAGGTAACTTGAGCAACTTTTCAATAGACTCGAAATTTGAAGCGATTGTTATGCCTACAGGTTCTTTATGCTTAATAGAGAATTCAAAAGATGCAATGGATGCATTAAAATGTATGTATAATCATTTGATACCTGGAGGACGCTTAATTGTAGACTTGCTTTTACCTACAGACTGGCGAACAGGGGAAACTTCTTCATCTTACTATGAAATTTCGAAAGAGGAAGGAATTGCATTAGAAAGAAAAGCCGTTGAAATGAACTGGATTGATCAATATACGCTAACCGTTTTGAAATATGAAAAATGGAGAAATGGTAAATTAATAGATTCAGAATTACAAAGATTTCCGTTGCGATGGTACGGAATAGAAGAATTCCAGCACATTTTAACAAGCTTAGGTTTTTCTGATATTACTTGTTCAGCTGAATATATTTATAATAAAAAGCCTTCAAAAGAGCATTCATTAATTACATTTGAAGCTGTTCGTAAATAAGTAAACCTGCTAGATTTTAGCTAAGAAAGTAGCTAAATATCTAGCAGGTTTTTGTTTTAATCATCATTTATTTCTTTGTACTCTAAATAGAATACACTCTTGGACCTTGTCCAATGTTAAGTTTTAGACTTTTTGTACCGCTGATCGATTAATACTAAATTCATTCCAAATCGAGCCATCTTCTTTTAGCAATTCTTTTCCACTCCAAATGATGTCGTAAATGTCACCCTCGTAAGCAATGGCACGACCAAATGCAAATGAAATAAAATAGTCATTCCATGATTGGAAGAAATGGCTGCCGGTATCAGCTGCTCTCGCAATATAGCCCCATGCCTGTTCTTCGGTTAAATAACCAACTATGTAGCTCCATCTTGCAATATTTACAGCTCGGTCAAAATCCCATGCGGCAATAGTGTCCACACGGTCATAGTCTGATTTTGCAAAGGAAAGCTGCTTCATCATTACTTCTTGCGCAGATTCATAGCATTTCTGTGATTTGCCCACTTCTTCCTCTGTAAAAGTCTGGCCAGCTTTCAACGCCATAAAGAGCTCGTCATACCTTGCACGATGTCCTTCCATAAGAAGCCATTCTAAGGTTTCTACAGCCTCCTCTGGATTACTAACGTCCCAGTATGAAGAAAGACCTTCTTTCAATGTCTCGTGATCTACCTTCACTGGCAGTATCCGAGGAGACTCAGACCGGTAAAGAGCTATATTGGCACCGTAGGCAAGCAAATGCTGTTTCTCTTTCGGTAAAGGGTTAGCCGCCTCCATTTCTAACTGTGATTTTTTTGCGTTTTTCACAATTCGTTTGCTCGCAATAATTAAACCAACAATAAGTAAAACCACAACAGCTACAATAATTCCTACAATCTTCAAACTACACATTCCTTTCCGTGTTTTTATTTGGCGAAGTTTAAACAAGAATCATTTACTTCGAACAAAATACAGTAAAATTATACATTTATAGGTAGAGATATACAATGAAACTATTTTATTACTTATAGGTGAAAGTGAGGATGATATTTGTAGGTGTAAAGAATATGGCACGAGTGATTGAAAGGCACTAAAGATAGGGACATGAAGCAGAAGGTAGCTCTTAACGTTTTTTACTAGGTGAAATGGATGCGGATTTAAGCTACTTTTCAGCGAGTACTCAAACAGTCGCTGAAAGAAATTAATGCTTTAGGAAAATATAAAACCCATTTTTTTCTTGCTATATCTTTACTGTATAAAGGAAAAATATGATTGTCTACAATTCAATGAGGAAGTAGGGATTTCCATGCATGAAAATATGCACTATGGTAGCGACTTTAAATATATTCCTGCGACATCAATTTGGAGTGGTGATGGTGTAGAAGTTTTGCCTGATTTATACCAACATACGATTCAAATTGTTAATATTGTACTCTTCGGTGAACCTCATAAGAGAGAGTTCGTATTAATTGATGCAGGCATGCCAAAAAGTGCAAAGGAAATTATTTCGATAGCCGAGGAGAGATTTGGATCAAATAGCCGACCTAAAGCGCTAATTTTGACGCACGGTCATTTTGATCATGTTGGGGCGATAATTGATTTAATTGAACACTGGGGTATGCCGGTTTATGCACATTCTTTAGAATTACCTTATTTAACAGATATAAAAAATTACCCTAAACCTGATCCTAGTGTAAATGGTGGCCTACTAGCAAAAGTTTCATCCATTTTTCCGAATGAAGCGATTAACTTAGGAAACAGAGTTGAGGCACTTCCTTCGGATGGTAGTATTCCATTTATGGATGGTTTTCGTTGGATTCATACGCCGGGTCATACGCCAGGACATATATCATTATTTCGTGAAGAGGATCGAGCATTAATTGTTGGAGATGCATTTGTTACGGTTAAACAAGAGTCGCTCTACAAAGTGTTGCTACAAAAAAAGGAAATTAGCGGGCCGCCGCGATACTTTACGACGGATTGGCAAGCAGCTTGGGATTCTGTAAAAAAATTAGAGGCTCTAAAACCTTCAGTAGCTATTGCAGGACATGGATTACCAATGAAGGGGGAAGAGCTTACGAGAAATTTGCATAAGTTAGCTAGTGAATTCGAGCAGATTGCTTTACCTAATCACAGCAAATTTCTGAATTAACATAGTAAAGGTCACTTTGCATGATGGAAGAAAAACTAGGGATGTCATGATGCCGAAGAAATTCTTTATGAAAATACTTTTTGATATTCATAAAAAAACTGCATCTCCAATTGTTAGATGTGTTTAACTTTTGGAGTGCAGCTTACATTGAGTTTGTGTGAAATTGGTATTTTCTATAAATGTTCACTTGTAAATTGTTGTATTTTTTTTGTTCATCTCAATGTTATTTTCGGGAATAATAAGCGTGAAACCTACAATAACGACGAGTCCAGTAATTAAACCATAAATAATTGGTAGTGTAGAAGTAATGCCAAAAATTATAAATGAAATAAAGACAACTAGTGAACTAGCAATTATAGAGTAGAAAGCAGCTTTACTTGTTACACGTTTCCAATAAAGGCCGACGATAAGAGGTACGAAGATAGCACCTGATAAAATTGCGTAGGCCATGTCTAATGCCACTAGTATGTTTTGAATCCATACAGAGAAAATGATGGCTAAGACACCTAAGCCAAGGATGACCATTCGCGATGTATTGATGATATCTCTATCAGTCATATCTTTTTTTACGTACACCTTAATAATATCGTTGGTGATAAGTGTCGCAGAGGCAAAAATAGCTCCTGAAGCATTTGACATAAGTGCAGAACAAACACCAGCAAGAACAAGTCCCAACAAGCCTGGTGGAAGAATTTCTAATGCAAGACTAGTAAAAGCAGATTGAGTTTCCCCTAGATTTGGAAGTAGGACAAGTGCACACATACCCACTATACTTAGTACTAGACCATATAAAACACTGTATACACCAGCTGAAATAGCACTGCTTTTCGCTACCTTTTGACTTCTCGCTGTAAATACACGCTGCCAGATGTCTTGAGAAACCATTAAACCAAAGAAGTACAATAAAAAGTATTGGAAGATTCGGTCCCAGCCGATATTTGTAAGGCTTAGATGCGCTTCTGGCACACTACTAAATAGAACTGTTAATCCTCCGACACTGTTTACGCTAAACGGGAACATAATGAAAAATACACCGATAGTCATGACAATAAATTGTATAATATCGGTTAAGGTAATACTCCACATACCCCTGTAACAATCGCACTAATAAGCTGAGTTCCTTCACCAAAGCGCTTTCCTAGTAACTGACTAATAGTAAAAACCTCATACCCACCAATTTTATTAACGACGAAAAGACCCAAGGCAGCTATACCAAAGCCCATCATCGAAACAAACCAAAGACCAGAAACCCCATAATCATAACCTAATGTCGTTGAACCCATCGTAGCTGCACCACCAATAATAACAGCTGCTAAACAACCAACGTGGCTGTAATACCCTAGACGACTTCCTGCGAGGACAAAATCTTTTTCTGATTTCGCTTTTTTAATTCCGATTATTCCTACAATTATTAAGGCACCAAAATAAAGAACAAGAACGAAAGTATCCAATATATTCATTAATACACCCCCGAACTTAATTCTAATTCGTATTCAGTAATTGCTTCGTCTAGCAAGGAAATTCCTAAGTCTAAATGTTCTTTATCAATATTTAATGGGGGCATCATTCGAATTACTTCTCCTTTATTACCGCTTAAATAGTAAATAACCCCTTTATGCAGACATTTCTCTAGGATATTCATTAACCCCTTACCATTGGGTTCTTGGGTTTCTGGATGAATAATTTCAATTCCTAACATCAAACCAATTCCACGAACTTCACCAATCGTGTGATGTTTTTCTTTTAAGAGTATTAATTTATTTAATGCATAGTCACCTAATATTCTTGCATTTTCTACTAAACCTTCATCTTCAAGAACGTCAATTGTAGCGCATGCGGCCGCACATGCGATAGGATTTCCACCGAATGTAGTACTATGACTTCCAATTGTCCATTGTTCCATTAATTCCCTTGAAGCTACTGTTGCGCTAAGGGGTAGTCCGCTGGCAATTCCCTTTGCAATCGCCATAATATCAGGGATCACATCAAATCGATTTGCTGCAAACCAGTCACCAGTTCGACCAAAACCAGTTTGAACTTCATCAAAGATTAATAATATTCCGTAGCGGTCACAGATTGCTTTTATTTTTTGTAACCATGCTTTTGGAGGGATAATATAACCGCCTTCTCCTAGAACAGGCTCTAAAATAACAGCTGCCACTTCATCTGGAGACACTTGATGATTAAATAAACGTTCAAAATCTTTTTCAACGCGTTCTGACCAATATTCATCATGGTTTAAACCTGCTGGTGTTTCCGTTAATTGAGCATATGGTAATTGATATGTCATGTTCGCTCCGACTGGTAAACTCTTTCTGTATTTACTTTTTGATGTAGTGAGGCTTAAGGCTCCCATCGTTCTTCCATGGAATCCTCCAAGGAAAGAAACAACGTAAGGTCTCCTAGTTACATGTCTTGCTAATTTTACGGCACCTTCAATTGCCTCTGCTCCACTATTTCCGAAGAAAAAACAATCTAATGACTGTGGGAGAATCTTTCTCAATTTCTTAGCTAATAGAATAATTGAATCGTAATTTATAATACCAATAGGACCATGAACTAAATAATCAACTTGATTTTTAATCGCAGTAATGACCTTGGGATGTCTGTGCCCTGTATTTTCTGTAGCTATACCAGAAGTAAAGTCTAGATACTTTTTACCGTCGACCCCTATATAAAATAATCCCTCCGATTTAACTACCTGTAAATTTGGAAAATCCTTCGCCATTGTGGGCGCTAATAAGCCTTCTTCATTTATGTTTTTCCAATCAATCATAAACTCATCCCCATTTCGTTGGTGTTGAAAGAATTTTCTCTTAATTCAGAAAATACGTCAAATGCCTACTATAAGAAATATTAATAGTTAAAAGATTGTTGATAAATATTATTTGAAATGGGATTCCTAAAATTGTAAATAGCTAAAGTGGAAATAATTGGAGTTAAATACATCTCATTTTCTTAAATGGAAGTAGGAGAATTATTACTTTATAATGGAAATACATCTTTGGAGAAAATTCATTTTGTGGGAATAAGGGGAAAGTAGACGGTGATATAGATGGAACTAAGGAATTTAAAAACCTTTCAAGTAGTCGCAGAAGAATTAAATATCACAAAGGCTGCCAAAAGATTAGGATATACACAGCCAACTATTACGTTACAAATACAGTCTTTAGAAAAAGAACTGAATCACACTCTATTAACAAGAGTTGGTAAAAAGACGTTGCTAACAGCTGCTGGAAAAAAGTTAAAAGACCATGTCGATAGCTTATTTATCTTTATAGATAAGTTAGAAAAAGACATGGAAGAACTACATGGACCGTCTGGCATTCTAACGATTGCTGCCTCAGAATATTATTGTACGCAACATCTTTCGCCGATTGTAAACGCTTATTTGGAAATATACCCGACTGTGAAAATAAGCCTTCTACCACTAAACAGTGTACATGCTATCAAAAGTGTGCGAGACCATGTGGCAGATATCGCCATTATTGCGAATGAGTGTAATGATATCGATATCAGTAAAACTTTTTTAGAAGAGGAAAAGGCTTTTTTAGTTGCTTCGTCTGAAATTTGCAAAGAAAGAAGTTTTCATGAAATTATAAGAGAAGCTACTTTTATCTCCTATGACTATCATTGTAGTTTCAGCAATATTATAGAACAATACTTCAAAAAAGCAGATTTTCAACCTCAGTCCACTATTATGGTTGGGGGAAGTGATGAGATGATTAAGCGTGCCGTGTTGAACGGAACAGGCTATGCGATTTTAGGTCAAAATGCTATTGAAAATGAAATACAGGACGGTTCGATCAAGATCCTCCAACATGTTTCAGAATCAATAATTACATCAGCTATAAATTTAAAAGTTCGCTCAGATGAACCGAATATACTAACGTTTCATGAATTTTTACAAAACGCCTGGCCAGTTAACGATAACCTTAAACAATCATTAGGTTAATTTGCAAAAAAGGGAATTAGAAAATAGGAAATAAATTTTTTTAAAAAAAGAGCTGTAGCAAATAAATTTGCTACAGCTTGAATTGGTACATGCCCCTTTGATGGCGCAATATGATATATTCTATCATAAAATAATTTATTATAGCGAATTTAGATTTTTCCGACATTAAAAAAGAATTATAAAGATAATTGACAAAAAAATCAAAAAACGGTATATTCAACTTATTCAACGTTGAATATAAAAAGGTGATTATTATGACAAGGCTATTAGTTCTTGCAATGTTGGGGCTAAAACCAATGACTGGCTATGATATTAAAGTAATGCTTGAATTAAATGACGCTGAACGATGGGGTGGTGTGCTAATCGGCTCTATCTATAATGCTTTAAAGAAGCTTGAAAAAGATGGCTACATAGAGGTGGCTAGCATTGAATCCACAGGTCATAGACAAAAAGCAATTTACCAAATTACCGAAAAGGGCAGGGAGCATGAGCAAGAATTAATTATCGAGGCTCTGGAAAAATCCTCTGTAGTTTACCCTACAACTTTGTATTCTGGTGTATCCTTTGCATTTAAACTGCCAAAAGCTAAAGCTGTGGAAGCATTAGAAAAGCAGAAAAAAATTTTAGAGCAAGAAGAGCAGGCTATCAATGCTGGCTATGAGGCGAAATTGATTGCTATGCAAGGAGAACTGCCAGCATTAACACAACTAGCATTTGATAATATGCTAGAAATTGTGAAAGTGCAGACAAAATTTGTACATCAAGCTATTGATATTATGAAAAAAAATAACTCCCTCGAATGAGGGAGTTAAAAAATACCTACATGATCAACGTTGAATATACAACAATAAGTAAAGGAGAGAAAAAGTGAAAAAATTAATTAGCGCTAGTCAATTAATGAAAAGTTATAAAACTAGATGTGTCGTTGATCATATAGATGTTGATATTAATGAGGGGGAGATAGTAGCTTTAGTGGGCACAAATGGTGCTGGTAAAACAACAACTATCGGTATGCTTCTTGGCATTATTCCTCAGGACAGTGGAGCAATTAAATACTGGACATCTGAATACAAAAAGGAAATAGGTACGCAGCTTCAAACAACACCTTTTTTCGAAGGCTATTCTGTAGAGGATAATCTGAAATTATTTGCTGCATTTTATGGAGTTTCGCTAACAAAAATGCTGATAGATGAAAAACTTGCAGCTTTTGATTTATTGCAGGTGAAAAAAATGCCTGCTATTAAACTGTCATTAGGACAGCAAAAGCGCCTGGCAATTATCGTGACAACTTTGCATAATCCTAAACTTGTGATTTTGGATGAACCTTCTGCAGGATTAGATCCAAGAGGACAACGAGAAATTCAACATATCATTAAACGTTTAAAAGATAGCGGGGTTTCCGTCTTATTTTCTTCCCACGATATGTTGGAGGTAATGAATGTGGCTGACAGAGTGTTGATGATGCATCATGGAAAAATAATTGCAAATGGTTCACCTGATAGTTTAATGGAGCACTACCAAACTCAAAATTTAGAAGAATTATTTTTTGAATTGACAATGTGAGGAGTGAGAAAATGAAGGCTGTTTTCGTATTAAATTTGAAATCGAGTATTAAAGATATGTATTTACTATTTTGGTCAATATTAATGCCATTTGCTGCGATTATTGCGCTAAGGTTATTTGTACCGAGCTATGCAGGAAATTATGTAGAAGGAATCATTGCTGTGAGTGTATTTTTTTATTCGTTTATGACCACTGCTTTTATAGCGTTATCGCAAAGAAAAAGAGGTGTCTATAATTTACTTCACGCTACACCTATGCCTTTATGGAAATATATCATTAGTATTTCGAGTTCGTGGGCAATAGTTGCCATTATTTTATCTTATATCGTGCTTTTATTTTCTATCGTTATCAATCGTCTAGATATATCTTTTAATACATTCTTATATATGACACCGATTATTTTAATAGCCTCATTAAGTTTTGTTTTTTTAAGCTTTTTTTTATCAAGTCTCGTGAAGAACGAGGGACATTTAAGTATGACTGCCAATGTACTGATGATACCAATGTTACTTTGTAGCAATGCATTTTTTACAATGGAAAAGGCGCCAAACTTTATACAATATATTAGTCTGATAAATCCATTCGAATGGTTTTTAAATGGGATTAAAGCTGCATTTATAAATAACTTTAGTACATGGGGAGCATCTTTATTCCTTTTAATAGGATGCCTAGCATTGACACTTATTATTTCATTAAAAACATTCAAGTATAGTGACCAATAATTGTTCAAAGGAAATTATAGTTAAAAAACGTAAAAAAAGTAATGACCAGAACTCGAGATGGAGTCTGGTCATTTTGTTATTTGCTCCAGCATGCACAACAACTCGGTGGTGGAGTCCACTACAGGCAGGTTACTTCATTACGTTTTTTGCTTAACAGGGGTGCTCTTTTAAATGTCAACTTTATCTACAATTTTTTCTGTAGCATGTTATTTGTTATATTTCTGAAGGAATGTCTTGAGCTTCTCGAACGTAATTTGGGTATTCAAACTACCTAGTACTCCATCATAAACATGTTCAGCTTTCGGAAGATAATAGATCTCATGAGGAACATGATTCATTGAAAGTTCCTTGCCCAATATTTTAGCTTGTTCTGTTGGGACAAGACTGTCGCTCGTGCCTAAAAACATAATGGTAGGTGGTGTGTGTTCTCCAATATAATTGATAGGAGAAAGCTTTTGATAACGATCAGGAAATTGTGAAGGTGTGCCCCTTATATACTCTTTCATAACATTTTGCACATAGCCCGGACTCGGGTTATTCTCATAAAATTTTGTCATATCTGACGGTCCATAAAAATTTATCACAGTATTAATAGGTACTGATGGTACATTGGTGGACGGTAGTAAAGTTGTGTCTCCTATACTATAAGCAGCGAGCATAGCTAGATTTCCACCTGCTGAATCACCCATTAAGTTTATTTTTTTAGGATCAATTTTGTAAGTATCCGCATATTCTACTACCCATCCTATTGCTGATTTCACATCAGCTACCTCATCTTTCCATCCTGCTTGGGGTGGCATGCGATAGTCTATATCAAAAACAGTAAATCCTAATTCACTTAACCATTGATTCAAATAAGGGGCACTCGCTTTACTACCCTCAACCCATCCGCCTCCATGTACCTTTATAACAGCTGGAGTACGTGTGTTTTTCAATTTTTCATTAGCTGGCCACATATCAAGCTTTAACTCAACGCCATCTGTAGTTTTTCCGTATACGATATCTTTTGTAAACTTTGATGATATTTCTGTTTTGTAAAAAAAGTGAGAGTAAAGTGAAACTTGAACATTTTCTTTTTTAGCATAGTTCTTCATTTCCATAATTGGCTCCACATTTAGAAATACATTTATTATCAATAGCGGAATCAACATGAATTGAGCGATTTTAGCTTTCTTCCATAAAGCAAGTATTAATAGCACTATGATAAAAAAGGTTAAGATTAATAAAAACCATGGAGAGTACAATGCAAGCGTTCCAAGGAAACCAATTACACTAAGAATATTAGTTGTATGAAAAATGGCATACGTAATCATGGCAGTAAGAAGTGTTAGTACTACTGAAATGCCTGTTAATAGCCACTGCAAAAAACCTTTAGGGCGCCATAAGGTTAATTGTTTTTGTTCCATATTTCAAAATTCCTCCATACTAAAGAATAAATTTTATCTTCGACAGCACACATCTTTCTATGAATCAAATACACTTGGATATTAAAGTGCCTTATACAATCCTCTTTCTATATAATATATATAGAGAATCAATTTTATATTTGTAAAGAGTTAATCTACAGAAGAGGGAATACTCATTCGAGTTAGTGTATGGGGAGAATCTTTACTGTTTTTATTGGGTTGCCTAACTTTGACACTTAGCATTTCATAATGACCAGAACTCGAAATTGGGTCTGGTCGTTTTAGACTGTAGACAAACACAACTTCAAATCAAACTTAGCATTTTGTAAGGATGAAATTGTAGCACAGGCGTAAAAGGATATAAAGGTAGAATGTGGGATAATTTACCGGATAGATTCAAGAGGGCGAGTAGATGGGTGAAAAGTTAATTAGAATAGGAACTTCATATATTCCAGTAGCAATGTAGAACGGTGATGTGAATGGTATGTAAGTAACTGGGGGCAGAACGCTGTTACCAGAATAGTGATAAGGCAATTGATAATTTTGCCAATCAACGTTTTTTTCTTGTGAAATCCATGAACAATCAAAGCTCAAATTTTATTGACGATTAAGTGCATTAGAGACTATTCGTAAACGTTTTAACTTCTTTCAGCAGGTGTTCAAACACCTGCTGAAAGAAGTTAAAACCTCCGGCGGATATCACGGAATTGGAAAGGAGTTTTTTGTGCAAGCACAAAGCCGATTCCGGACGCAATTATGCCGAGACAGAATTGATCGATAAAGGAATTAAAGTTGAAGGAATTGAAAATAGGGGCCATGCGGGAAGAAATTTTGTTTTTTATGATGTAGACGGAAATAAGTTTGATGTGTGGAGTGAGCTGAGCCGTATTTTTAAAGAAAATTATAAGGGGGGAAAGTATGAGTAAACCTATATTAAAAGGAGTAGAAGCAATATTTATTCCAATTAAGAACCCCGAACTATCTGCAAAATGGTACGAGGAGAAACTAGGATTTTCTCTTTTATACTTAGAGGAAGGTGCTGCAGTAATGAAAATTGATGCAGAATCTCAAACTGTTGTTTGTTTAGTAAAAGTAAAAAATCATTTACCACTAAATTTCCCAGAAAATTATTTTGGGGTAGGGAAGTTCTTTAATTTTATTACACAAGACATTGAAGAAACATACCAATCATTAATTGAAAAGAATGTTAAAGTTAATGAAATAGATGGAGAAGGTGAGACGAAATTTTTTACCTTTTATGATCCAGACGGAAATCCACTGGGAGTTTGTCAATAAACTATAGAGAAACACTATTAATTGAATAGTAAATTTAAAGAGGGTCACCTATAATAAGTGACCCTTAGTAACAAAGCTTGGGAGGTGTAAGACTAAACCATCTTACATTACTAAAATATGATAAGATGTTATTCTTGCATAGTTAATTGCCTGAGAAATATTCAGAAAATATCGACAACCAACTTTAGAGGCATGAAAGCTGCGGGATTTAAGTGTTCAGATTCTATCACGATGCCAGTTAATCCTTTATCCGATTTTGTTTCATGCCATTCGTCCTTCTCCCAAAAAATTGCGTCACCAGGCTGGACTTGAAAATATTGCTCTTGTTCATTTTTTACAAATCCTTCTCCCTCTATAATTAAAAGAAGCTGGGGAACTACTGCTTGATGATAGCCAATTACACCGTTTTCTTCTAAATACATACATCCGATACTAGCTGATGCTTCAGTGTTGATAATTCGAGACATAATAAAATTTGACTTAAATTGTGTTATATTTTTGCCGTTTTCTTTAGACAATTGATAAATTTTCATTTGATGACTCCTCCAAACTTCAATTTACCTTTTCACAGCATGAATGTAGTGAATTGTTTCAAAGGCTGTTAAATAATCTTCTCGATTGTCAAAATAAAGTTCATTAATTGTATTTGGAGATAAATGCTCATAAATTAGCAAGCCTAAGTTTTCTAACATTTTTTCCATTTCTTTATAAGTAAAACATGATTTCATTGGTTCACCACTAGCTGCAGCCATTTTCACCATATTATCTACTCGATTTGAAATTCCTTTTTCAGTAAATAATTTTTCATCTGCATAATCTAATACGATGGAACTTCCAGACGGTACATTGGCAAACAAATGTTTAAGTAAGCTTGACGTTTCCTCTTTCGTTAAATAATAGGAAACACCTAGTAGACTAAAGAACGTTTTTTTATTGTCGAAGCCGTTATCCGTTAGATGTTGATAGGAAAACTTTTTGGTGAAATCCATGGAAATGTAATGTACATTACTTGGCAGCGTTATTTCAACTTCAGTCAATCTTTTCTTTTTAAACTCCTGTGTTGCAGGATGATCAATTTCAAAGATTTCTAAAATGTTTTCAAATTCAGGGTGTCTTAAGCTAAATGTGTCTAATCCTGCTCCGAGTATGACATATTGCTGTAAACCTAACATGACTTCATTGTGCACAACTTTTTCGCAATATGCTGCACGTGCCAAGGGCGTAGGGGAGAGGTGAGTTTGCACTATCCATTTTAATAACTCTTCAGTTTGTCCATTTAGTTTTTCTGCGATTTCTTTGTTAAAAAACTGGATGCCTTGAATCATATTTGTTTGAATGTCAAGGAACTCTTTTTGTGTGATTAACTCTTTTGCTAGATAGTCATCAAAAATTTTAGGGGTATCGAATTGACTATGATAAGCTCTACTAAAAGCTGAGATTAATGAAGTTAAACTGGATTCACCTTTGTTCATGCAAATACACTCCTTCAAAAAAAATAGGATTCCCCTGGCCAGGAGAATCCTATTGTACAAATAAATATAATAAAAGTAAATTATTGCATAAAAAAATTTTTTTGTCAAGTTTTAGGTGCTTGGAAGCAACTGAATAAGAAAATCATCTTATTCAATTTTTTGGATAAATATGTTGCCGTCTGGTTGAATTTCTGCATATAAAACTTCTTGGATTGTTTTAACATTTGCCTTTTTTAATTCGTTATCTAGCCATTCTCTACTTTTTCCAACTTCCAGTAAATTTCGTGGCAATAGCTTCCCATCTGTGATGATTTCAATTGGGATAAAAGACGGAGCTGAAGGATAGATACTTAAATCAGTCTTTTGAGTGCTTTGAAATTCAGGCTTTCTCAGAATACTAAGCATGCCATTTGGTTCTAAAACAAGATTAATTTTAGTGTTAGCTAAAGCTTTTCTATCTATTTTTCCTTTTTTAATAACAATTGTCGGTTGACCGTCAAGTAATGTTCTTGCTTTACCTGATTTTAGAGCGATGTAACTAATTAAAGTTGTAAGCGCACACCAAACAATTAAGCTAATTAAAAATTTTATGAATACAATTGTTTTTAATAGTACCATATTGGCTGCAATGGAACCGATTGTAATACCAGTTACGTAGTTAAAGAAGGTTAAGTGACTTAATTGTTTTTTACCTAAAAACCTCGTAAGTGTCAGAAGAACAAAAAAGGTAATAACCGTTTGAACAACTACTTGTAAATACCCTGTGTACAAATTCCCCCACTCCTTATCTAATTCCTAGAATACCCAATGAATTTTTATAAGATACACTATATTAGCTCTTCATCATAATGTAGGGTTGATTTCCGGTCCGACAGCATGCTTTTCTAAGGGCGTCCAGTCTTATCGAAAATCAAACGGAAATTGGTTTGAAAAAATTGCATCTCTGATTTAAGGTTTAATCACATTATTATCAATAATTGTAAATTAGTCAGATGTTTTGGTAATATAAGTATTATTTGATGAAAAGGAGAGTTTATATGGATTCTAGAATTCCTATTCCGGTTCAAACAGTTTTAAATGAATATTTAAGCCTATTTCAAAATAAAATACCGAATATACTTGAAGGGTTTTATTTACATGGTTCAATTGCTCTGAACGCTTACATAAACGGCTCTAGTGATATCGATTTTGTAACAGTTGTAAACAGAACATTAACAGAAGAAGATGCGAAAGTAATATCCGACCTTCACAAAGAATTAAATCGAAAATATAAGGAAATAGGGATGGATGGAAGTTATATACAAGTTGGAGATGTCGGAAAGAAACAGAGTGAGGTAAAGGGCTGTCTAAAGGTAAATGAAGGCAAAACAAATTGGGGTAATGATGATATTAACCCAATCACTTGGTGGGTTTTAAAAAATAAAGGGATTACCGTTTTAGGGCCGGATATAGCTACTTATAACTTCAGTGTAGATGAAAGAGTGCTGGTTAATTATGTTTTGCAAAACATGAACAGTTATTGGGCGAATAGATTGAAAACGATGGAAAAATATAAAACTATGGCATTTGTGATACCAAATAAATTAGTTGATGAAGAAGTAGAATGGTCTATTACTGGGATGTTACGACAATTTTATACATTAACAGAAATTGATATTGTTTCAAAAGTAGATGCTTGTAAATTTGCGATACATCATTTACCTGAAGAATTTCATAAAGTTATTAACGAAGCTATTGCTATTCGAGAAGGTTCAAATATACGTTATTATAATTCGAAAAAACAACGCATTGATGATACGGTTCAATGTATGGCATACATACTTAATCATTGTAATAGTATCAAGGACATGTGTCATCATGATTAAAGTTGGAGGATGACATTTGATAAAACTGATTAGAGTGGAGACCGACGCCTTCAGTTGGATCAACAACATGTTTTAGTGATAAGCATGAAAAGTTCCATTTTATCAGCTATTATCTTTTTGGAATAAATGGTAAAATTAATTAGTCTTAAATGACAATTTCATTTAGGGGGTAGATAGTATGAATAAAAAATATGTTAGCGTGATAAACAAAAAGGGGAAACCGTCTAACTACTAGTTTCCTCAAATTGGAGGGGGAAAATTATTTGAATCAGGCATTACTTATTATTGATGCTCAGCAAGAATTATTGGATGGCAATGAGAAAGAAAAAGCTGTTTTTAATAAAGAACTACTTATTAGGAATATCAATTTAGTCATTGATAAAGCAAGGAATTCCAATGTTCCAGTTGCATTTGTAAGAGATCTTGATGTTGCGGAAGGTAAAGGGAAAGGATTCGAAATTCATAATGGTATTAATGTTCCTCATGAAGCAAAGATTTTCGATAAGAAAGCAACGAATTGTTTCCATGGGACTGAACTTCTAAATCATTTGCAATCACAAGAAATTACACATGTAGTTGTGATGGGCTGTTCGACGCAGCACTGCATTGATAGTGCAGTAAGAACGGCGACTATTAGTGGTTTTGATGTCACGTTAGTTGGTGATGGGCATTCAACTGCGGACAGTGATGTTTTAAGTGCAGAACATATTATCAAGCATCATAATCATACACTGCATGGTCATTACAATGTCGAACACTTTTCTGTTGTTAGAAATTCAGAAGAAGACTTGTTTCAACCTACTCATGATTCATATAGGTAAGAAAATTATCTAAAGGCACTCATCTGGGTGTCTTTTCTTTTTATTACCTTTTTTCATATCGTAATATTCTTATTCTGCTATTTCTAAATGAATTTGTAATCCAACAGAAAGAGCAAATTTTAGTTGAGTGAAAAGAGCGATATGTTTGTAAGACAAAGTAGGAGGATATTTTATGCCAAAAGTTAATGCGAACAATATCAATATACATTATGAAATTAGAGGACAAGGGACGCCCATATTGTTTTTGCATGGGAGCGGAGCATCATGGAAAATGTGGGAGCCTCAATTTGAAGCATTTTCTTCACACTATCAAATGATTCTGCCAGATTATAGAGGACACGGTGATACAACAAAGGAATTCCCGAATAATAAATATGATCATCATATAATTGTGGAGGATATCAAATGTTTTTTGGATGTACTAGGAATTAGCAAAATTCATGTTGTCGGTGTATCACAAGGTGGTCAATTGGCTACGCTACTTGCAATAAAATACCCGACTTACGTGGATAAGCTTGTAGTTTCTAATAGTTATAGTGAGATGCCCACAATCGCGGCTAGCTGGGTACTGTCACTATCAAACTTTATATTTAGTCTACTTCCATACCACACAATTATAAATATCATGATGAAATTTTATAAAGAGGAGCCTTATACTCAACAGATTTTAAAAAAGTCTTTTTCGATTGATAAAAAGATGTTGCTTGCAATGAAAAAAGCACCATTCCCAACTCATACAGATCAATTGTATAGGATACAGTCACCTACGCTTGTAATGGGAGGCGAAGGGAAAGTTATAACAGGCGTTGATGAAGGGAAGGGATCCCGAACTATTTTTAAACATATTCACAATGCAAAATTAGCATTATTCAAAAATGCATTTGATCCATTAAGTACGATGCGCCGAGATATTTTTAATGAGATGATTATTGATTTTCTAGAGGATAAGCCTACGAAGCAATATAAGGATGTAGCTATTAGTAGTAAATAAAATATAAATGGAAAGGCGGATAGTATGACCATATATACAGCATTACTTAGAGGAATTAATGTAGGCGGGCATAATAAAATAATTATGGCAGAATTAAGAAATTCTCTTGAGCAATTAGGATTACATAATGTGAAGACATATATCCAAAGTGGAAACATCCTTTTTGAATCAGATGAAACTGAGGAGCTTTTACAAACGAAAATTCACGATAAAATTAAAGATGATTTTGGGGTATCGAGTGTAGTTGTCATTAGGACAGCAGAGGAAATACGGCAAATTATTAGTCAATTACCTTTTTTAGATGAGGTGATTTCAGAAGCGCAACTTTTATGTAAAGGGGAATGTTTGCATGTTGCTTTGCTGCCGTCAGCTCCTTCGAAAGTCAATAGTGATAAGTTTTTATCCTATGCAAACGAAAGAGAACTCTGTGTCATAAATGGAAGGGATGTGTATCTTTTATTTTATGATAGCATTCGAAATTCCAAACTAGGCAATAATCTAAAAAAGCTTGAGATTCCAGCAACTGTCCGTAATTGGAAAACGCTCATAAAGCTCTCGAGTATGGTCGAAGAAATCAAACATATGAAGAGTGAATAAAAAAGCTCTTTAGTATGCATTCGTATATTAGGATTTACAAAAATGTATAAAATCAAAAAAAGACTAGGTATTCAATTATTTTTTGAATTGACAGCTTAATAATGAGTACCCATAAATCAAAAGATTCGACATTAATAAGAATAATATGGTAAACTAGTAATGTCATGGTTAACAAATGAACACGCATAAAGAAAGCTAGGTATTCACAATTTTTTTGTGAGCCTAGCTTTTTTGTGTTGATGAATTGTAAATATAAAAATCAATAAACTAATCTGAACTACATCTCAAATATATCATTTAATGACTCGTACATTCTAATTGATAAGATAAAATTATGTATTTGTATAAAAGAACATAATTTTCTTTTATGTTGTATATCTGTTAATGTTAAAGAAAGGGGGCGGTAAGATGAGAATTTTTGATGCACACTTTCACATTATTGATTTTGATTTTCCGATTACTGAAAATCAAGGATATGTACCACCTAGCTATGTTGTAGAAGATTATCAAAAAGAAACTGCGACTTATCCTATTGTAGGTGGGGCAATTGTATCCGGTTCTTTTCAAGGTTTTGATCAAGCATATTGAGTGAATGCTTTAGAGAAAATGGGATCTGTATTTTGTGGTGTTACACAGCTTCCATTTTCGGTGACCGATGATGAGATTATCGATTTACATAATAAAGGTGTACGCGCACTCCGATTCAATGTGAAGCGCGGCGGCTCGGAAGATTTATCGAAGCTCGATTACTTTGCGAGACGTGTATATGATTTAGCTGGCTGGCATAGTGAATTATATATTGACGCAAAAAGTTTGCCAGAAATTGCACCAACGATTGAAAAATTACCGGCGATTTCAATTGATCATTTAGGACTCTCTGAGGAAGGCTTACCTCATTTGCTGCGACTCGTAGAAAAAGGTGTACGAGTAAAGGCGACAGGTTTTGGTCGTGTAGAGCTCAATGTAGAACATGCGTTGAAATCAATTTACGCTGTCAATTCAGAAGCGTTAATGTTCGGTACAGACTTGCCGTCCACACGAGCAAAAAGACCTTTTTCTTATGCAGATATTGAACTGATTCAAGAGTTGTTTGATCCAATTTCAGCGGAAAAAATTCTTTATCAAAACGCGATGAATTTTTATTTCAAGTGAGTTTTTTTGAAACGCTTAAGAGATCGCTAATTGCCTTTCACATCAATGAACTGCTCCCCAATTATTAGACACTCAATCTAACAATTGGAGGTGCAGTTTTTGTATGGTTAAATTTAAAGAAAAAGTGAAATTAGAAGCTGT
>NZ_MWSJ01000006.1 GCF_002237755.1 Lysinibacillus sp. KCTC 33748
GTGGTGACACATGGAGCTGACGAATACTAATCGATCGAGGACTTAACCAAAATGTTTGAAACATTCAATGCACCGTTTATCCAGTTTTGAAAGAACAATTTCTTTCATATGTCTAGTGATGATGGCAAAGAGGTCACACCCGTTCCCATACCGAACACGGAAGTTAAGCTCTTTAGCGCCGATGGTAGTTGGGGGCTTCCCCCTGTGAGAGTAGGACGTCGCTAGGCACCTTAAAAAGTCGAGGATTTATTCCTCGGCTTTTTTTATTTGCAGATTTTAGTAAATATTAATCCAAACAATATTATTATGGTTCCTGCCAATTATATAGTCTTCAGGCGATGAAAGTGGGGTCGTAACACGTAAGGAGTAGATGAATTTCTACTTTACCCAAATTTTTAGCGGTAATATCCACAATTCACAAATTGTTCAATGAAAACGTTTAGAATTTGAACAGTTTGTGAAGACCTTCACATTAGGCTTTATTTTTTTATAAAAAGGAGTAGAATAGGAATCAGTAAGAAGTTGTTATAAAACAGTTTATCAAAAGAATCACATTTTTAGTGGTTGTTATAATACAAAAACGTATATTTGAAGGGAGATTTTACAATGTGGGTTATTACAGTATTTGAGAAAAAGGACGTTCGTATTTTTGAATACACAAATAAAAATGAAGCAACAAAAGCTTTAGGCGGATTTAAGAAAAACGCAATTTTATCTTTCACAAAATAAGCTAACAAAAAACTCGTAACCATGAAAATTTGGTTACGGGTTTTTATTATGTAGAAAAACAAAATGGTTAGAGATCTAGTTTGATTTCACGATCTTACCGCACTGTTACGCGGGATAAATTTATAAAAATTCTACACTATTGCTGATTGGAGTGGAAGGCTATTCAGCTCCCGTGGGAAAGCGAGACAGGCGAGACCCTTCACGGAGCGAATGTTTTTTGTGCGAAAGCGTAGTGCCAACGTAGCGGCAGCAAATGTTTTATCTGCGCGAAAGCAAAGCGAGTAGCCTAGAACTGAAATCACCCCTTCGATATGCCGAAGCCATTAAAGAACCCCACATTCCAATGAAGGCCAACACAGGCGTAATTAGGCCACTATGCTTAAAAAAATTTTCAATGCCAATACATAGCATTTACTTGCTCTTTATTTTAAAGCGTATTATAATAAAGTTGTAAGTGGGACATAATTTTATATAGTGGGACAAAAAGTAACCCACGACTATTAAAAAGGGAGTAGGTTAATATGTTATCTGTACCTGAGGCACAGCAAAGGCTACTTCCAGAAATGTATCCGCTTCTACAATCGAGATATCGTATTTTGCAAACAGTTCAGCTTATGCAGCCAATTGGGCGTCGAACACTTGCAGATTCACTTAAAATGACCGAACGAGAAATTCGTAAAGAAACGGATATTTTACGTGAGCAAGGGTTATTAGATTCTCAAAAGTCGGGTATGGTATGTACAGACGAAGGTGAAGCAGTTATTGATAAGCTACGAGCACTAGTTTATGAATGGTCTGGTCTGACACAGCTAGCTAAATTACTGGAAAACCATTTTGGCTTACAGCATGTAATTGTTGTTCCAGGTGATTACAATGAAGACGATACGATATTAACATTGCTTGGAAAAGAGGCAGCACAACAATTTATGGCAACTAGCTTTGATGGTCAAACAGTAGCTGTTACAGGTGGAAAGTCGGTTGCATCACTTGCGCAATTTTTACATCCAGCTGATACACACAACATCAAATTTGTTGCTGCTCGTGGTGGTATTGGACATGAAATGCAAATGCAAGCCAATACACTTGTCTCAACATTTGCCATGCAGATGAATGCACAGTATCGCACGTTGTTTTTACCGGAACATTTAAGTGAGCAGGCCTATCAAGCAATGTTAACAGAGCCAATGGTAACTGAAATGATGAATTATTATGATCATGCAGATTGTGTTATCCATGGTATTGGCTCGGCAGAGGAAATGGCTGTTCGTCGCAATTCATCGGCTGAAGATTTACGGATACTCGAAGAAAAGGGTGCAGTTAGTGAAGCATTTGGCTATTATTTCAATGCAGAAGGCGAAATTGTACATCGAATTCGAACAATCGGTATTCAGTTTGAGCAAGTTCAAAGAAGTAAGCAAGTTATAGCAGTTGCTGCTGGTAAACAAAAAGTGAAGGCAATGCTATCGTACTTTAAGGTTGCACCAAAGCAAACCATTTTTATAACGGATGAGGTAGCCGCAAAAGCGATTGCTGAAGGTTTACCTTCTTTATAAATGACTAAGGAACTCGTATTTAAGCGGGTGTTAAAAACCTTTGAATGAGAATAAAGCCAATTGCGGATATTATAAATGTCCGAGGCAAAAATAAATTATTTAAACAATATTGGAGGAATTGACAATGGCATTAAAATTAGCGATTAACGGATTTGGACGTATTGGACGATTAGTATTTCGTGAAGCTATGAAACACGATGAAATCGAAGTGGTTGCAGTAAATGATCTAACAGATGCAGGTCAACTTGCACACTTATTAACTTATGATTCAGTACACGGTATCTACGATGCTGATGTTTATGCAGAAGGCGATTCTTTCGTAGTAAATGGAAAGAAAATTAACGTGTATGCAGAAAAAGATCCTGCTAATTTACCTTGGGGTGAACTAGGTGTTGATGTAGTACTTGAATGTACAGGTAGATTCCGCTCGATGGAAGAAGTAGGAAAACACGTTCAAGCAGGTGCAAAAAAAGCTATCCTTTCAGCTCCAGCGAAGGGCGATATGCCAACGTTTGTAATGGGTGTTAACCATGAAGATTATAACCCTGAAACAGATGATGTTATTTCAAACGCTTCTTGTACAACAAACTGTCTAGCGCCAGTTGCAAAAATACTTGATGAAAAATTTGGTATTGAACGTGGTATGATGACGACAATTCACTCATATACAAACGATCAACGTATCCTTGACTTCCCGCACTCTGATCCACGTCGCGCACGTGCTGGTGCAGTGTCAATGATTCCAACAACAACAGGGGCAGCAGTAGCAGTTTCAAAAGTATTACCTCAATTAAAAGGTAAATTAGACGGCTTCTCTATGCGTGTACCAACACCAAACGTGTCATGTGTTGACTTAGTAGTGGAGCTAAAATCAGAAGTAACAAAAGAATCCATTAATGCTACATTAAAAGAAGCTTCAGAAAAAGAGCTTAAAGGTATTTTAGGATACAACGAGCTACCATTAGTGTCAATTGACTACAATGGTAACCATAACTCTTCAACTGTAGATGGTCTTTCTACAATGGTATTAGAAAATAGTATGGTAAAGGTTCTAGCATGGTATGATAACGAAATTGGTTACTCTACTCGTTTAATGGACTTAGCTTTATATATCGCAGAAAAAGGATTTAACAATAAATAAGTGTCATAATTCGATAACTAAAGTAAAAAGTGTGACATAATACTGCTTTTTGCGCACAAAAAGTATAGCCTTTATAATATCTAACAGATATAATATACAAGGGTAATGGAGTAAGGGAAATTTACCCTTACTCCTTTTTTATACGTAATATAAAATCGACGTGCAGGTTATGCAATTGCAAGACATAGAACGTGACTTTTGCTACTATAAAGGCAAGTAAAGGGTACTCTCCATAATGTGGGTTGATGTCCGTTCCGACTGGGCGACTCCTTGAGTACATATTTTAACAAATGTCATGTCTAACTTTTGGTGATAGGTGTGATAAAGAGTATTTCATTAAAGGTTTGGATGATACTAGCTGAAAAGGCTTGTTATAACTTTATGTGTTGATGGAACAATAAAACAGTTACGTGAATGATGTGAGGAGCCAAGATGGGTGAATCCAGGAACTTCACGACTTAAACTTTGAAGGGGGTTTCTTCATGTTAAATAAGAAGACGATGAAAGATATTGATGTAAAAGGGAAGCGCGTATTTGTACGTGTAGATTTTAATGTACCGATGGCAGATGGTGCGATTACTGACGAAACACGTATCCGAGCAGCAATCCCTACAATTGAATATTTAGTGGAGCAAGGTGCCAAAGTCATTTTAGCCTCTCATTTAGGACGTCCAAAGGGTGAAGTAAAAGAGGATATGCGCTTAACTGCAGTAGGTGTACGTTTAGCGGAATTAATGGGTAAGCCTGTTACTAAATTAGATGAGTCAATTGGTGATAAAGTAGAAGAAGCTGTTGCAAATATGCAAAATGGTGACATTATGCTACTTGAAAATGTGCGCTTCCACGCTGGTGAAGAGAAAAATGATGCTGCATTAGCAGAGCAATTTGCAAAATTAGCGGACGTTTACGTTAATGATGCGTTTGGCGCAGCTCACCGTGCACACGCGTCAACTGAAGGAATTGCTAAACATGTACCGGCAGTATCTGGTTTCCTTATGCAAAAGGAATTAGATGTGCTAGGTAAAGCATTATCTAAGCCAGAGCATCCATTTACAGCCATTATCGGTGGTGCCAAAGTAAAAGACAAAATCGGTGTAATTGAAAGCTTATTAGAAAAAGTAGATCACTTAATTATCGGTGGCGGTTTATCATTCACATTCATTAAAGCGCAAGGCTATGATATCGGTAAATCTTTATTAGAGGAAGATAAAATCGACTTAGCAAAATCCTTTATTGAAAAGGCAAAGGCAAAAGGCGTGCAATTACATATGCCAATCGATGCAGTTGTCGCAAACGAATTTTCAAAAGATGCTGAAACAAAAATTGTTGGTGTAGACGCTATTCCAGCAGATTGGATGGGCTTAGATATTGGTCCGAAAACGGCTGCTAAATATGCAGAAGTTATTAAAGATTCTAAATTAATCATTTGGAATGGACCAATGGGTGTCTTTGAAATGGATAAATTTGCGAATGGTACAAAAACTGTAGCGGAAGCTATGGCAACAACAACTGGTTATACAGTAATCGGTGGCGGGGATTCTGCAGCAGCAGTGGAAAAATTTGAAGTTGCCGATAAAATGGACCATATTTCTACAGGTGGTGGTGCATCACTTGAATTGATGGAAGGGAAAGAACTTCCGGGAATTGTGGCATTAAACGATAAGTAAAACGGAATAAAACATATAGGAGGCAAAAACAATGCGTAAACCAATTATTGCAGGTAACTGGAAAATGTATAAAACATTTGAAGAGGCTATTCAGTTTGTCGATGCGGTACAGGACAAAATTCCTTCAAACGATAAAGTAGACGCTGTTGTTTGTGCACCAGCACTTTACCTACCTACGCTTGTGCAAATTGCGAGTGAATCTGAGTTAGCTATTGGTGCACAAACGATGCACTATGAAAACGAAGGTGCCTTTACTGGAGAAGTTAGTCCAGCTCAGTTAGCAAGTGTGGAAGTAGACTATGTTATTTTAGGACATTCTGAACGACGTGAATATTATAACGAAACAGATGAAGCCATCAATAAAAAGGTTGCTGCAGCACTTGCACATAATATCGTACCAATTATTTGCTGTGGAGAAACGCTTGAGGAACGTGAAGCGGGAACTACTGAGCAAAAGGTTGCTCATCAAATTACAGCTGCACTTGCTGGATTTGGGGCACAAGAAGTAGAGCATATGGTAATTGCCTACGAGCCTATTTGGGCAATTGGTACAGGTAAAACAGCTACAGCAGAAGATGCTAACCAAGTATGCGGTGCAATTCGTGCAGTAATTAAGGAATTATATAATGCTGAAACGGCCGCTGCTGTACGTATTCAATATGGCGGTAGCGTAAAGCCTGAAAACATTCAGGAATTATTATCAAAAGAGCATATCGATGGCGCTTTAGTTGGTGGTGCAAGCCTACAACCAGATTCATATTTAAAATTATTGGAGGCGGCAGCAAATGCCTAAAAAGCCAGTAGCATTAATTATTTTAGACGGCTTTGCATTCCGTGATGAAACGTTCGGAAATGCAGTAGCGCAGGCAAACAAACCTAATTTCGATCGTTTTTGGAATGAGTTCTCGCACTCAACATTAACGGCAGCAGGTGAAGCGGTGGGGTTACCCGATGGTCAAATGGGGAACTCTGAAGTTGGACACCTGAATATCGGAGCTGGACGTATTGTCTATCAAAGCTTAACACGCTTAAACAAATCAATTCGTGATGGAGATTTCTTTACGAATCAAGCATTTTTGGATGCAATGGCACATGTGAAAGCACATCAATCTAAGCTTCATATTATGGGCTTACTATCAGATGGTGGCGTACATAGTCACTATGAGCATATGTTTGCACTATTAAAGCTTGCAAAGCAACAAGGCTTAGACAAAGTCTTTGTACATGGTTTCTTAGATGGTCGTGATGTTGGACCGACAACAGCTTTAGACTATATTAAAGAAACTGAAAAACAAATGGAGGAAATTGGCGTAGGTCAATTCGCTTCCATTCATGGTCGTTATTATGCGATGGATCGTGATAAACGATGGGATCGTGTAGCCCTTACGTACAATGTACTAGTTGATGGTGTTGGTCAAACAGCCGATAGTGCAACAAGTGGTGTAGCTGAATCATATGAACGTGATGTAACAGATGAGTTTGTTATTCCATTTAGCGTTCAAGAGCATGGTGAAGAAGTGGCAACGATTGACGATAATGACGCAGTTATTTTCTTCAATTTCCGCCCTGACCGTGCAATTCAACTATCTAAAGTGTTTACAAATGATGAATTTGATGGCTTTGCAATATCAGCTAAACATCCAAAGAATTTAAAATTTGTATCTTTCACACATTATAGTGATGAAGTAAATGCACAAGTTGCGTATGAAAGCGACAACTTGAAAAATACGATTGGTGAAGTGTTAGCTTCTAATGGTAAAACACAGCTTCGTATTGCAGAAACAGAAAAGTATCCGCATGTTACATTCTTTATGAGTGGTGGTCGTGAGGATAAATTTGACGGGGAAGAACGTATTTTAATTGCATCTCCAAAGGTTGCAACATACGATTTAAAACCTGAAATGAGTGCCTATGAGGTAACAGAAGCATTGCTTGCAGAGATTGAGGCCGATAAATTTGATGGCATTATTCTTAATTTCGCTAACCCTGACATGGTTGGGCATAGCGGAATGTTAGAGCCAACAATCAAGGCCATTGAAACAGTCGATGAATGTCTTGGGAAAGTAGTAGATGCACTCCTTGCAAAAGGTGGCGCAGCTATTATTACAGCTGACCATGGTAACTCTGATGAAGTACTTACTTTAGAAGGGGCTCCAATGACAGCTCATACAACAAATCCTGTTCCAGTAATTGTGACAAAACCAAATTCAATGTTAAGAAATGGTGGCATTTTAGCCGATTTGGCGCCAACCATGTTAGAATTATTAGAGGTGTCACAACCTTCTGAAATGACAGGTCAATCATTAATTGAAAAAGAGGAGAATTAATTATGCCATTTATTACACAGATTTATGCGCGCGAAGTTTTAGACTCACGTGGGAACCCAACAGTAGAAGTTGAAGTATTTACAGAATCAGGCGCTTTTGGACGCTCTATCGTACCATCAGGTGCATCTACAGGTGAATATGAGGCAGTAGAATTACGCGACGGTGACAATTCACGTTACCTAGGCAAAGGTGTATTAAAAGCAGTTGAAAATGTAAACACAATTATTGCTCAAGAGCTAGAAGGTAACTACTCAGTTCTTGATCAAGTAGTCATCGACAAAGCTTTAATCGAGCTAGATGGCACAGAAAACAAAGGTAAGTTAGGTGCCAACGCTATTCTAGGTGTATCAATGGCAGTTGCACATGCTGCGGCAGATTATTTAGATGTACCTCTTTATCAATATCTTGGTGGGTTTAACGCAAAACAACTACCAGTACCAATGATGAACATCATCAATGGTGGCGCTCACGCTGATAACAACGTAGACATTCAAGAATTCATGGTAATGCCTGTAGGAGCAGAATCATTCCGTCATGCATTACGTATGGGTGCTGAAATCTTCCACAGCTTAAAAGCAGTACTTAAAGCGAAAGGCTATAATACAGCTGTAGGTGATGAAGGTGGTTTTGCACCAAACCTTGGTTCTAACGAAGAAGCAATTACTGTAATTTTAGAAGCAATCGAAAAAGCTGGCTATAAAGCAGGTGAAGAAGTGAAACTTGCAATGGACGTTGCTTCATCTGAATTATTCAATAAAGAAGATGGCAAATATCACTTAGAGGGTGAAGGTGTTGTCAAAACTTCTGAAGAAATGGTTGACTGGTACGAAGAGTTAACTGCTAAATACCCAATCATCTCAATTGAAGATGGCTTAGACGAAAACGACTGGGCAGGACACAAATTATTAACAGACCGCATTGGCGCTCGCGTACAATTAGTAGGTGACGATCTATTCGTAACAAATACGAAAAAATTAGCGGCTGGTATTGAGCAAGGTGTTGGTAATGCAATCCTTATCAAAGTTAACCAAATCGGTACGTTAACAGAAACATTTGAAGCGATCGAAATGGCAAAACGCGCTGGTTACACAGCAGTTATCTCACACCGTTCTGGTGAATCTGAGGATGCAACAATTGCTGATATCGCAGTTGCTACAAACGCTGGTCAAATTAAAACAGGTGCTCCATCACGTACAGACCGCGTAGCTAAATACAACCAACTTCTTCGCATCGAAGATCAACTTGGTTCAACAGCTGAGTATCTTGGTTTAAATTCATTCTATAACTTAAAATAAGCTATTCCTTAGTAGCTTTACTGGTATCGCCTCAAAGGTATGAAAATACTTTTGAGGCGATTTTTTATTGCTTGGGCGGTTTACAGATGGCGGCTTTTGGAAAAGTGATCGGATCCCCAATAGAACAGAGGAAAGGCTATGCAAGTGCAATAGTTAGTCTATTATTATATATTTAATTCGTTAGTAAAACATACATTACATATAGGGGAAAAGCTTAGAAAATGTAGAATACTATACTAAGAGGAGAGTGAAATTATGAAAGTTATTGAAACAGAACGGCTTACCCTTCGTCTACAAACAACAGAGGATGCAGATTTTATCCTTGAGCTCGTGAATGATCCTTCATGGCTAGAGTTCATTGGTGATCGCGGTGTAAGAACAGTAGAGGATGCGCGTGAATATATAGTGAATGGAGCAATTCGTACGTATGAGCAATCTGGCTTTTGTTTTTATTTAGTTGAAAGAAAAGAAGATCAAAGCCCGTTAGGAATTTGTGGTTTTGTTAAAAGAGAGTCGCTAGAAGATGTGGATATTGGTTTCGCTTTTCTTCCTAAGTATTGGGGAAAAGGGTACGCCTATGAAGCAGCATCAGCGACATTAGCATATGGTCTAGATACACTAGGACTAAATCGTGTTGTAGCTATCACAACTCAAGATAATCATGCTTCAGGCAAGTTACTCGAAAAAATTGGCTTACAGTTTGAAGGATTGGTTCAACTTTCCAATGATTCTGAAGACCTTAGACTTTTTTCGTTCAATAGTCACTCGAAGATATTATGAAAGCAAAGGTGAGCATGTGAATATTAGAGAAGCGAATGAATTAGATTACCCGGAATTAAGAAGAATTTATTTGGAATCGCGTCGTAAAAATTTCCATTGGGCCGCATTAGAAGAAATGACTTTAGACGATTTTGATAAAGATACTATAGGAGAGCATATAATTGTAGCGGAAGAGGATAATCATCTACTTGGATTTGCTTCATTATACTTGCCAGATAACTTTATTCATAATTTATTTATTAATCCAAATTACTTTGGAAAAGGAATAGGGGGTCACTTACTGAATGCCTCCATAAAAAAAATGAATAAACCATTAAGATTAAAATGTGTATCCGAAAATCATATGGCGTTGAAATTTTATGAGAAGAATGGTTGGAAGAAGGTAAACGAAGAAGGGGAAAAGGAAAAATATTGGGTTATGATATTTGAATAAAAGAACTTAGTTTCTTTCGTTTAGAACTGACCCCCTAATAGGTTCACTTTTTTTAAAGTGTCACTATTAGGGGGGTAGTTTAATTCAACCTTCCGTATCCTTATTTATGTTGTATTATTTGGTTGGGAGGATCAAAACCTAAACCTTGATAGTATTTATTTCATTGGGAGGGAGCGGGAGCATGAATTTTAATATGAAGGAAGCTATTGAAATACTGGAGCGTACACCGCAAACTTTGGAGCATTTTTTGACTGGATTATCAGATGGATGGCTGCAATGCAATGGAGCGGAAGGAACATGGAATGCTTATGAAGTGATAGACCATCTGATTGAGGGAGAGAAAAATAACTGGATGCCACGGTTAGAATTTATCCTTAAGGAAGGTGAAGGGAAGGCATTTCCTTCATTTGATCGATATGCTCACTTACACAAAGAAAATAAAGATTCTATTAAACAAGCATTATTGGACTTTAAAGGGATTAGAGCTTTAAATATAAACAAGCTTCAGACTCAACTTAAGCCTTTGCATCTAGAATGGAAAGGGTACCATCCTGATTTTGGCGTAGTAAAAGTAAGAGAATTACTTTCTACTTGGGTTGTTCATGATTTAACACATATAGCTCAAATTGTTCGAGTAATGGCCAATCGATATACAACAGATGTCGGGCCGTGGAGTGAATACTTAGGCATATTGAAAAGGAATTGAGAGATGGGCTGAAATCATACAAAAGTAAACCTTCCTTCATCGTTCTAAAGGAGGGCTTACTTTTGTTAAACATTGCCCTTCGTTTGAAAAGAAGTTTTTTGGTCTAAATGATAGCTGATAAATGTTAGCAATGAGGCAAAGATTGCGACAATTCCTCCTAACCAAGATACATCAATAAGCTTCATATTCGTTGTGACAAAACCCCCAAGAGCTGATCCAAGTGCAATACCAACGTTTACAGAGACAGGAGTTAGAGATGAAGCTAAATCTCTCGCAGCTGGATAGTGCTTATCCGCCAAATCAATAAAATACAATTGCATGGTAGAGTTCATTGTATAAACAATAAGGGCTATAAAAGATATGTTCAACAGTCCTAAAACAATGGAATTTGAAGAAAAATAAAATAGCCCAAGAATCATTGCTTGTATAAGAAATATATATCGAAGCTTGCCGATTCCATTACGTGTCACCAATTTTCCACCTATTATCGTACTAAAGATTGATACTACCCCATAAAGCAAGAATACTAGACTAATATATCTTCCCGGGACAACTAGTACGTCAAGCAACAAAGGGGTTAAATAAGTGTATACGGTATATGTAGCTCCAATACTCAAAGCTGGAATAAAAAACGCTATGATAATACGCAAATTAATTAATAAGCCAATTTGTTTCTTTAAAGAGCTTTTTGCTCCTGTTAGCCCTTTAGGTACTGTAGTTGAGCTAGCAATTAACGAAATAATCCCTAATAGAGCGGTAAACCAAAAGGTTATCCGCCAGCCACCTAATTGTCCAATAAAGGTACCAATCGGCACTCCAATTACACTAGCTATAGTAAAACCTGTAAAGATGATTGAAATAACAGGTCCTCTCTTTTCAGTTGGCATTACCTCGCTAGCAACAGCCATTGCAAGTGCAATTAAAACCCCTGTCACAACAGCAGTAAGTATTCTCGAAATAATAAGTAGCCCATACGTTGCCGATAAAGCGGATAAAATATTACCTGCAATAAATAGTACGATTAATGTGAGCATGAGTGGATACTTTGAGAATCGGCTGGATATTGCTGTTAAAATCGGCGTACCGATTGCAAAAGATATGGCAAAAGTCGATACAAGAGCGCCAGCTGTAGAGATGGAGATTTTTAAGTCGGTTGACACTTCGGATAATAGCCCGACAATGACAAATTCACTCGTTCCAAGGACAAAGGTCAATAAAAATAAATTTAAAGTCAAAAATTTCTGCTGCTTAGTCAAAGCGATACCTCCTTCCTTACCTTTTCAAAACTAAGCTCTTTCAACAGCAATCTGAACCTCTGCAACGTAAGATTCAGGATCGTCTAATTTTTCATGAGGAATGCAGATTTCACGGCGAGGCTCATTGTCCTTTAAGCGATAGCCATTTCGTTCAATCCATAATGCTAGTTCCGTACTTGCGGTGCATCGGCTAGTTGTGGAGCAATGATGAACAAGCGTGGCCATCATCGGAGCTTCTGGCAATCTTTTTACTGTAAAGAGAGGATGACTTGGTATATCGAGCGTTAACGGACGAGCTACCTCTATATCAATAGCATCCTCACACTCTTCACAGCCATGCCAAAGAACCAATTGGGACAAAGAAGAATGCCCAAAGGACCCTAAATAATCATCCAACAGTTGGAACATCTCAGGGATTTCTCTAAATGATGCTTTTTTACGATAAGACAATACGAGTTGTGGCTGAACTTCTTTTAGAACGACATCAAGTGAAACTACATTTTTTTCCTCATTCTCGATAGTACACAGACTTTCCTTAATTCGAGCCATTCTAGCGTTTTCAACATCTAAAATGGATTGAATCTCATTTTGCTTCACTCTGAACATCCCTCTAATTTGATCAAGAGAGATATTCTCTCCCTGCATTTGACGAATTTGCTCCAAGGAGAACCCCAATTCTTTGAACGCTAATATACGATGGATTTGAAACATTTGGTCAGCTGAGTAATACCGATATCCTGAAAATTTGTCAGTATAAGCAGGCTTCAGCAAATTTAATTGGTCGTAGTAACGTAATGTCTTTACAGATACTTGGCTAAGTTTTGAAAACTCGCTAATTTTAAACATCGAATCATCTCCAATACTTTTTTATCCTGTTGCTTTTATGAGTATATCTGTCCAGCTAAGGGGAGAGTCAAGGGAAATACAGAAGATTTGTTAGAAGAGGGTACGTATTGCTTAATCCACAAAAAAAGAGACAGCCTATAGTGATTAACACTGTAGACTGTCTCTACGATTTATTGCTCTGCCCAGTATTTATCTAGCTCTTGGTCTAGATATACCCAGCCCTTCCATGCGATATGAATCGTATCCATAATGAAATAAGGATCATAGTCATGGTCTGAGTAATCAACAAATGGAACATCATTATCAGTCAAGATCTGCTCCATTTTTTCGTAATACTTTTGTCGACGCTCCTCAGGATATTCCGTGTAGTCATACCAATGACCATTTACTGGAATAGAAACAAATAGTGGCTTTGCACCAGCGTCCTTTAAAACATCGATGACTAGCTGTAAATCCTCATATTCAGGTGAGGTTGTATAATCTTCGTTTTTGCGCATACCTTGAAACTTTTTAATATTCGCGTTTACAAGTCGTTTATAAAACTTATTTTCAATCATTAAATCGTTGGATACACGTTTCTCGCCGTATTTCTCGGCGTTTTCAAGTTGTTGCTCAAATGTTTGGTCAACAACTAGCTTGTCATTATTTTTTAATTTATGCGGCTCTCGAGGGAATAAAGAGTAATACAAATCTTTTTTCTCTAAAAGCGCCTTTTGGACATGGCCTGCCATCATGGCAAGTCGTCCAATGATAGGTTTTTCTTTACCGCCAGATATTTTATATTCGTAAATTGTTTTTAGCAAATCATCGCGATTGACTGTATCGAAGGCAAGAAGGCGTTCCATTCCTCGTTTTCGAAGATCCTCGTCAATGTCTTTATTGTATGCTAAATCATAAGCATGCAACATCGAATAGTTAGGAGAAAAATGTAATTCATTCATTCCCTTTTTCGTAAACCATTGAGGAGAAATGATGAAGACAATTTTCTTATCCTTTAAATTCTTTTCCTGTGCAGCAAAATTTAAAAAGTGTGTAATAGACTGCATTCCACCACGCCCGACCATAAATGTCGTATACGGAGCATTTGTAGCTCGAGCATAATTATAAGGGTGGAAAGGGTCAAAACGATTTAATTCAGAAGAGCCATATAAAGGCATAGTACTAGGCTCCTGCAACATCCGCTCTTGGAAATACATTCCTTGGAATACTAACGGAGACATACTCGTCTTTGCCTGCTCTACATCTTCATCTGAAATCCAAGCTTCTATCCAGGAATTAGGGAAGAATATAACGCCAGCAAAAAGAGCAAAAGCAATTAATAATGATAGAAAGCCTTTCTTAATCATTGTCTTTCAGCTAATTCCGCTACAATACGATTTGGCGTGTTCCATTCCTCACGGTTGAAATCAGTAATTGGTACAGAAATATTAAAGCGGTTTTCAATTTCCACTAATAAATTAATTGTACCGAATGAATCAAGAAGACCTTCTTCAAATAAATCGATATCTGGATTTTCTAAAACGATTTCATCCTCACATAACTCTACTAGCATTTCTAAAACTTGTTGTTTATCCATTGTATAAATCTCCTTTAGTGTTTAGGCTGCGTTATTCATAAAAACATGAATAGAGCCGTTAATTAAAATAATGTTCCTGAGAAAATATAGAAACCAAAGCAAACGGCATTAAAAGTAATAAATACGCCAATTGCATGCGTCCATTTATTTTTCGGCCAAAGCTTACGCTTTTTATTCCAACGTTCAAATTTATCGAAGCTGATAATTAACAGGGCATGGTAGAGTCCATAGACAACATAGTGCAATTCTAATCCGTGCCAAATCCCCATTAAAAAGAACAGTAAAAAGAAGCCGATATAAGAAACTGTATATTTGTTTTTAATCCATTTTTTCTTTGTCATCCAAAGCACGAAACGCATATAAACATAATCCCTGAACCAGAAGGAAAGACTCATATGCCAACGGTTCCAAAAGTCTTTAATATTGCGACTCGAGAATGGACGGTTAAAGTTAATAGGCGTTTGAACACCCATAATGCGACTGACACCAACGGCAAACGCACTATAACCCGCAAAATCGAAAAATAAATAAAAACTATACATATACATATACGCTATTTGCCCTTGGAAAGGTGTCAAATAGTTATACGTTTGACTTGGTAAATAAATAAGTGTGTAATTGTAGATTAAATAAGCCAAAATAAACTTATATAAAAAGCCTACAAATATATAATTGATCCCGCTTAACAGCAACTTTTGATAGTCTTGCCCAGACGGCGCTGTGTGCATATCTTTATAAAAGCGTCTCCAACGATCAATAGGTCCTGATGATACTGTTGGGAAGAACAGTAAGAAATAGGCAAGCTCAACTGGTGAGATTTTATCCTTAATTAAGCCATCTCGCGTTTCTAAAATCATCTGTACTGATTTAAAAGTAATATAGGATACCCCTAAAAATCCAAATAAATTCTGAAGGCCAAGCATTGGCAGAACCTTCACAAGCACAAGTGGCAAAATGGACAGTAGTACAGCAATGACGAATACAGAAGTGTTATTCTTCTGGGAGCGATATTTTTGGTAACCGATAATTAATAATAACTGAAATACTGTAAACAGTATAAGAGAAATGGAACCGTTAAGGGAGCTACCAAAAATAAGAGCTAAAACGACGATCGAAATAACGATATTATAGCCTTTAGCTGATTTCCCGCGCAGTCCTAAAATAATTGTTGGCAGCAACAAAATACCAATGATGATGAAAAAAACTATATTTCCGTAAGGCGTCATACTGTTTCCATAACCGCCAATCCTTTACGATCAACTTTACCGTTTGTATTTAAAGGTAAAGTGTCAATGTATTTGAATGTTTTCGGAATCATATAGGATGGTAAATACTCCGATAACAATGCTTTAAGCTGCTTCGTCATTTTGAAAGCAGAGTCCGTCAATGGTTCGCGAAGCACAATATACGCACTCAATGATACAATCTCACCATTTTTTGAAACAGGTATAATAACACAGCTAGATACAGGTGGAAGATTGCCCATTTGTTTTTCAATTTCCTCAATTTCTAAACGATAACCGTGTAGCTTCACCTGGAAATCTTTTCGACCAGAGAAGAACAGATAGCCATCTTTTTCATAACCAACGTCTCCAGTTTTATAAATACGTTGATCCCCTATTGTAGGAAACGCTTGAAGTGTTAAATCAGGCGCACCAAGATAACCTGCACTTACAGTCGGTCCAGAAATAATAATCTCGCTATCTTCTAACAAGGATAGATTAGGCTCAGATATAGGGGCGATTGGTAATTGGTCAAACTGCTCCAGAAGCTCCTTCGTTACTTCCACATAAGAAACGGCAACAGTTGTTTCTGTAGGACCGTATAAATTAAAAATAGAAGCTTGAGGGAAGCGCTGCATTAATTCCGTAGCTACGGATACCGGTAACACTTCTCCGCAGAATAAAAATGTATCTAAAGAAGGCATTAACGCTTGATTCCACTCCTTGTTCATTAAACAGATCTTCGCGAAGGAAGGTGTGGAAGTCCAAACGCGAACATTAGATGAAGCTAATGACTCAAATAACGCTTTTGGATTAGCAATTTGCTCTTGTTTAATCGCGTAAAGGGTTTGCCCGCTTACTAGTGCAGGATATAAATCCATTACAGATAAATCGAAGGAATAAGGCGCTTGATTTAGAAACACTCCAGATTCCTGTAAAGGGAAATGTTCATGCATCCAAGCGACAAAATGCGCTAAATTATCAGCTGTAATTTGAACACCTTTTGGTTTACCAGTAGAACCAGATGTGTAAATAATATAATAAATTTCTTGATCCTTAACCCATGTTGAAGGCTCAGTCGAAATGCTAGTAGGTTGAGCTACTAAATCGCTTACTTCTACTACAGGGACATGTAAGTTCAAACTTAACGTTTCAGTTTTTAGTAGCAAGCAAGCCTCAGAAGCTTCTATAATAATCTGTAACCTTTCAGACGGTGTGGAAGAGTCAACAGGCACGTACGGATGACCCGCCTTTACCGCACCTAAAAAGGCAACGATTTGTAAAGGTGACATATGCCCATAGACGACGATAGGTTGTTGTCTTTTTAAATCAAGAGCCATTAAATATTGTGCTACACAATCAGACAAATGCCAAAGCTCACCAAACGTTAAGGAATCACTGTCGGTTTGATAGGCAGTGCGATGTGGATGCTGTTGTGCCACTTTTTGAATAGCCTCTAAAATGCTTAACATAGTTTATATCTCCTTTTCTTAAAATTCCGTATATATAAATGGTCCTGCGTTCATATCATGGAAGCCATGAATAAGAAACAAGAGCACTAAAATCATGAAATAAAATAACGTAAAGCCTATAAAACGAAAAAGCTCATTATTTTTAATGGATTGCATTAGTCCACCTCCAATTAAAAATGAAAAAAGATTGTAACTTTGTAAATATACTAAATAAATTGATATTTTTTCAAGTTATTTCTAAATTATTTTTACCTTAATTCAATTTTTAACACTGATTTGACGGATTGTAGAGAAAATTGTTGCTAAATTCCTGTTTATTCATGAAATCATAAGATTAATTTAAGGTAAAATTAAGGTTTCGGAAATCATGACTATTATTATGGAAGAAAGTGATTTTTGATTCACCGCAACTTGAATTTTTCTAAACGTGATCCTTATTCATTATCGCTGATTTTCCGCTTCATTTGTACTTAAGAAATCCTTAAATTTCGTGACAGAACATTCGGAAATATTTTCATCATTTTCCGACAGAAGACTCCCAACTAATGAATAAGCCGGAGATGAATGTCGGTTGGCGACAATCAAAACGAAAATGGAAGTTGTTTAATTCGTTACATTAAGCATAATCAATGAAAGTAAAATCAAAGTAAATTTGATGAAAAATGTTGGTATAAAATATGAAGAGTTACCACGAAAAATGAAGCCACAAGCCAAACATATGAAGGATCAAGAATCTCACGAAGACTGTTGTAAAGGCATATTTGAGCAACAACAAAAGCGCCATCATTAGTTGAGCACCTCAACTTTGATAGCACTTTGTTGTTGGCCCGTTTTATCGGGCAGTAATTTTATCTGTATCAAAGCGAAGCAAGGTCAAAGCGTATCGCCTCAAAATATATAGAGAGAAACTGCCTGTAGAAGCCCGATTGGTGAAAACTAATAATCAGTGGTGGATAAGAACCCACCACTGATTAAAGTTTCACTTTATCCCGCTTTAACGGGCAGTAATTTTTTCTGTATCAAAACGAAGCAAGATACAAAGGGTCTCGCCTCAAAATAGAGAGAGAAACGGCTCGTAAAAGCCCGATTGGTGAAGACTAAAAATCAGCGATGGATAAAGAGCCCATCACTGATTAAGTTTCACTTTATCCCGCTTTAACGGGCAGTAATTTTTTCTGTATCAAAACGAAGCAAGATACAAAGGGTTTCGCCTTAAAGTATAGAGAGAAACTGCCCATAAAAGCCCGATTGGTAAAGACTAAAAATCAGCGATGGATAAAGAGCCCATCACTGATTAAGTTTCACTTTATCCCGCTTTAACGGGCAGTAATTTTTTCTGTATCAAAACGAAGCAAGATACAAAGGGTCTCGCCTCAAAATAGAGAGAGAAACTGCCCGTAAAAGCCCGATTGGTGAAGACTAATAATCAGCGATGGATAAAGAGCCCGTCACTGATTAAGTTTCACTTTATCCCGCTTTAACGGGCAGTAATTTATCTGTATCAAAACGAAGTAAGATACAAAGGGTTTCACCTCAAAATATATATAGAAACTGCCCGTAAAAGCCCGATTGGTGAAGACTAATAATCAGTGGTGGATAAGAACCCACCACTGATTAAAGTTTCACTTTATTTGAGAAGCTTTAATACTTTTTTGGAAACGTAAAAGTCTGTGCCGTTGTAGACATTGATTGTGTCAAACGTATGTGTTTTTGCGGTTTTGTCTTGTTCGTATAGTACTGTGTTCTTATTAACTGGGATTGTGATGGTTACATTCTTTTTTTGTGCAATAAACTTAGGGTTTTCTTTATCACTTAAGTCAATTTTAGAAGTGTAGCCTTTTTCTGTGAACGCTTTTGTTGCAGGTATATATAAATCATCTGAAAGCTTATTTAAATCGAAGCCCATAAACTTTGCCATCGTATGTGCTAAATCCGTATTTTCGACAAGGCCTGTAATTTTAGATGGTCCGAATGAGTATAAGAATACATCCTCACCCGTGTGCCCACCAGTTGTATAACCAATATTGGCGCGATTCGCAAGCATTTTCACCATTTCTTTGCCTAAATCTTTAGTCGATTTTAAAGTTGCAAGCTCATTCTCAGATAGATTATCTAAGCCATAAAGTGCAGCAACTTCTACAATATTCGATTTGTCTTCTTTTAATTGGCTCAATGCACCTTCGATTGTCATTTTAGCCTTCTTCAGAGGATCGATATAAGCAGATACAGGTGTGTAGGAATAAGTGCTTGTCGTGTTAACATTACCCATTGTAATCCCACTATTGCCGTGGTCTGTAACAGCAATGACCATTGTATTGCCATCTTTTTTTGCAAAATCAACGGCTTCTTTGACTGCAGCATCAAACGATAAAATATCACTAATGATACCGACCGTGTCATTTGCGTGTGCCGCCCAATCCACCTTACTGCCTTCTACAAATAAGAAGAAACCATCTTCATCCTTTTTAAGCGTATTAATCGCTTTATTTGTCATCTCAGCGAGTGTAGGCTCAGATGCTCTTGTTGTAGCACGATCTAAATCGTAGGCAAGATCACTTGGAGCAAAACTTCCCCAAATTTTTGACGATTTACTTTTGAAAAGCTCATCACGAGTCTTAACAATGTCATAATTTTTTTCTTTTAAGACATCCACTAAATGCTCGCCATCTTTACGAGCATTTTTAGTAGTGCCCGGTGCCAGAGACTCTAAGCCACCACCTAACACGACATCTATGTTTTGATAAACTTGCTGCTCAGCAATGTCATCGTATTGGCTTCTATTTTTCACATGTGCAGAAAAGCCAGCTGGTGTAGCATGCTGAATTTCTGAAGTAGAAATCAATCCAGTTGCCTTGCCTTGTTGCTTAGCGCCTTCTAACACATTAGCTACAGGTCTATAAGCATCTTCTTTAGCAATTGGCTCTAGCCCTGGCGAATTAATAACGGCTGGTAGCACACCTACAAATTTATCATTTGATTTATGACCAGTTGCTAACGCAGTAGCGGCAGGGGCTGAGTCAGTAATAGCTGAATCGGCAGAGTATGTACGTACTGCCCCTGATAAAATTTCATCCATAGCCAAGCTTTGCCCTTTGTACCAACGAGAAAGGGTAACTGCATTATTACTACTACCATCCATCACGAGCATAATCACATTTGTTGGTTTCTTCACTTCGGCTGCTTGTACTTGCGGCTGAGCGATACTAATCGACGATAAAGCAATAGCGCTTGCTAAAAATAATGAACTCCATTTTTTTGAGACTTTCATGATTTTCCTCCTTTTGGTCAATTCACAAGTAAGTGTAAAGGAAGTTTGTAAAGCTAGGATGAAATTATTGTTATGAATTGTGGGGGGATTGTTAAATATATAATGATGAGCACTAAAGGGGAAAATAGAATCTGCTTACTATCCATTGATGGAAGCTTGCAGATTCTAGAATTTGCTATAAAGTTTGTGAATGTTTTTCACCGTCAATGGTTTCGTAAAATAATACCCCTTTATCATCAACGAACAAGTTTAAAACCTCTTCCTCTAATAACACTTCTTCTGAACCATCGTTTATAAATATTTTCGTTAAAAAGCCGGCATTATCATAATCACTGCAATAAATAGCATCTTCAAAAGCCGCCAAGTAGTAGCAGGCTGTTTCTGTAACTTGCCTATTTTGCTTTGTTGCTAAGTCATAGGCGTATACCATGTCATCGTCCAAGCTATTATAATAAATAACATTTCCAATAGTATCTGTGTACCACATATCATGCATGAAATCGTACGTGTTGCTTGTAGCAGCAAAATAGTTTTCATTTGCCCATATATGGTCTTCACTTAGTTTCTCGTCATTCACTAAAAAATATGCGTAGGAAATAGCATAAGGTTCACTAGGAGTGATATCATTCCAAGTTGTATCAATATGATACCAATCACCATTAACACTGACTAAATTCCATGCGTGAAGCTGATTATCGCTATAACCATATACATATTTAGCATCAAGACCTGTAGCTAAAAATAAACGATAGGCTAATAGTGTATAAGCTTGGCAAACACCAGTTTCTTTACTAATTAATTCATAAACCGCTTGCCCTTGTGAATCACCTTTTTCAGTATAAGTGGCTAGTTGTACGACAAAGTCATTAACGGCTTTAGCTCGATGAAAATCATCCATGTCATCTGTAATAAACTTCTTAGCAAAGTCCTGAACATAAGCATCAACTTTCTTTTCTTTCTTAGCATCTGTTATATATGTAAAGTCAAACTCTACCTCGTAACCATTATCTACTTCCCATGCTTCCCAGTTGTAATCTTGAATATAGCCTGTTGTATAAGGATTAACAAAATTAAGTATGTTATAAAGATCATTAATTTGTTCTTCAAATGTATCCCAATCTAATTTTCCTCTATACATAACTGTAAAGTTTGGGTCGAACGATGAAATATGTTTTTCAATTTTTTTTGAAAACTGCAGCATAGCAGGATCTTCCTTGAATAATGTTGTAGAAAAAAGGTCTTCAGCAGAATACTCGGCTGATGGGGCTTTATTAGCAAGCTCCTTTGGGTCCATAGAGCTTTCTTCTTCTTCTGATTCAAGTTCATCTTGTAATAGTACTTCGGCGACCTTGATAGCAGCTGAACAAGCGCTAAGCGTGCTTAATAGAATAAGTAAAAAAATCAGCAATATACTCTTTTTCATAATTCCTCCCATTATAATTATATTTTTGGGTCATGACTAAAACGTGGATTGATTTCCGTTCCGACTGGGGGCGTCGGATGAACCGCTTGGGGCAACAAATGTTTTCTGTGAAAAAGTGTAGTGTTAACGTAGCGGCAGCGACACGAGGTTGGTCACAAAAGCATTATCACAGGACGTGATGCTTTTATACTGCTGACCTCCAAGGAGTTACCCAGTTTCACATTAACGACCTTAAATAATGGATATATTCCTAGATTTTAGAGATGACTTCTATTTTAACTATTATAGGGTAAGATGGTGAGAGTGTGGTGTGCTATATTTTGGTAAAACTAGCCGATATAGGGCGAAAAATGGCAATTATTAATCTCAGTTTGTCAAGAGAACCTTTTTTTGTTATAATGTGATATGTTGTGATGTTCGAAGTTCGGGAGGTGCAGTGTATGCATACAGTAGTATTAGTTTCATTAGTTATCGTTTCAATAGCGTTGATCGTTGTAGTATTACTTCAATCTAGTAAAAGTGCAGGCTTGTCAGGTGCCATCTCGGGTGGAGCTGAACAACTATTCGGAAAGCAAAAAGCACGCGGTATGGATCTAATCCTTCACCGTACAACAATTGTGTTAGCAATATTATTCTTTGTTTTAGCAATTGCTATTACAAAAATCTAATAGTTGAAGATATTTCGCCTAACCTTACTGGTTGGGCGTTTTCTTTTATAGTTCAAATTTTTTGAACGTCGATACATTGTTAGGACTGTAAAGTGAATACTCGCGCGGAGTAGGGAAATACCCGCGGAAGCAAGGCGAATACCCGCGAAGCAAAGCAATACCCGCGAAAGCAGGGTAAATACCCGCGGAAGTAAGGCGAATACCCGCGAAAGCAAGGCGAATACCCGCGAAAGCAAGGCGAATACCCGCGAAAGCAAGGTGAATACCCGCGGAAGCAGAGCGAATACCCGCGGAAGTAGGGCAAATACCAGCGGAAGCAGGGTAAATATCCGCGGAATCAAGGTGAATACCCGCGGAAGCAGGGCAAATCCTCGCGAATCACGAAATCCACCGCACGTTTGCCGAGGATTCCCATATAGCAACTTGAAGAAACAGACCCCAAAACTTTTGAGGAAGCTTCAGTATGGCTATAATAAGAATAAGTATGTATTTGGATGAAGGAGAGCTCGACATGAAAAAATCGTTATCACAGCCTTTTTTCTTTCAAGCAGGACCTCGAGCAGTTTTATTATTGCATGGGTTTACGGGAAGCTCGGCGGATGTGCGCATGCTTGGTAGATTTTTAGAGAAAAAAGGGTATACTACATTAGCACCTCATTATAAAGGTCACGGTGTGGAACCTGAGGAACTTATTACAACAGGTCCTGCTGATTGGTGGCAGGATGTCGTAGCCGCGTACAAACAGTTACAGGAAGCGGGCTATCAGGAAATTGCGGTTGCTGGCTTGTCATTGGGTGGTGTCATGGCTTTGAACGTTGCGCTGAATAACCCAGTGAAAGGGTTAGTGACTATGTGTGCTCCGATGACGATGCGTACAACGGATGTCATGTTTGAAGGTGTCCTGAAATATGCGAGGGACTACAAAAAGTTCCAAGGTAAAGATGAGGCGCAAATCGAAGCTGAGGTTGCGTTAATTGCTGAAAAGGGCATGCCATCTTTACAAGAGTTGCGAGAGTTTATTGCTCGGACACGTCAGGAAATTGACATGATTTATGCACCAATTTTTGTCGTGCAAGCGACAAATGATGAGGTAATTGAGACAGAATCTGCCAACATTATATATAATCAAACTGAGTCACTTGAAAAACAGATCAAGTGGTATGAAAACTCAAAACATGTTATTACGTTAGATCAAGAAAAAGATCAGTTACATGAAGATATTTATTGCTTTTTAGAAAGCTTAAATTGGGCACAATAAAACATATAAGGATTTTCTCATGAAGGAGGGAAATTATGAAAGACCAAAAAGATACCCTACAAAGTCGTTTACTCGATTTTTTCGGTGGAGAAGAATATAAGCCATTAACAGTTGGCGAAATCGAGGATTTATTCGGCTTTGAGGATGCTGACGAATTTAAAGAATTAGTAAAAACGTTAGTACGTATGGAGGGGCAGGGCTTAGTTGTACGTTCTCGCTCCAATCGTTATGGCCTGCCAGAGCGTATGAATTTACTTCGAGGTAAATTTATCGGACATGCGAAAGGCTTCGGCTTTGTGGCACCTGATATTGAGGGAATGGACGATGTTTTCATTCCACCACATGAAATAAATGGTGCGATTAATGGCGATACGGTGTTAATCCGTGTGTTAAAGGAATCATTCGGTGATCGCCGTGAAGGAACTATAACAAAGGTAGTGGAACGTGGGCAAACGAGCTTTGTTGGAACGTTCCAAGCAAATCGAGGCTTCGGCTTTGTTGTGTTAGATGATAAAAAACTACCGATGGACATTTTCATTGCTAAAGGCGATACATTAGGGGCTGTCGACGGACACAAGGTTGTCGTTGAGGTAGCTACTTGGCCAGAGGATTTAAAATCAGCAACAGGCTATATTACGAAAATTTTAGGCCACAAAAATGACCCAGGTGTGGATATTCTATCTATTTTATATAAGCACGACATTCCACCTGAATTCCCAGAAGAAGTAGTTGCTGCTGCGCAACGCGTGCCAGATGAAATTACAGAGGCCGATTTAGAAGGTCGCCGTGATTTACGCCACGAAACGATTGTGACAATCGATGGAGCGGATGCGAAGGACTTGGATGATGCTGTAACCGTAACGAAAAATGTAGATGGTACTTATAAACTTGGCGTACATATTGCAGATGTTAGTTATTATGTAACACAAGGCTCTGTAATAGATGTTGAAGCTTATGATCGTGCGACAAGTGTATATTTAACAGACCGCGTTATCCCAATGATTCCACACCGATTATCGAATGGAATCTGTTCATTAAATCCACAAGTTGACCGTCTAGTACTATCTTGTGAAATGATTATTGATGGAAATGGTAATGTAGTATCACATGAAATATTCCAAAGTGTCATTAAAACAACTGAGCGTATGACGTATAAGGACGTTTATAAAATTTTAGAGGAGCAAGACGCAGAGCTAATTGCCCGCTATGAGCCACTAGTGCCAATGTTTAAACATATGGCAGAGCTGTCTAACATTTTACGTAATAAACGTCAAACGCGTGGTGCCATTGATTTTGACTTTAAAGAATCAAAAGTGATCGTGGACGAAGATGGCTGGCCAGTAGATATTGAATTACGTGAACGTACTGTCGCAGAGAAATTAATTGAAGATTTCATGCTAGCAGCTAATGAAACGGTAGCGGAGCATTTCCATTGGATGAATATACCGTTCCTTTACCGTATTCACGAAGATCCAAAGCCAGAAAAGCTACAACGCTTCTTTGAATTTGTTACGAACTTCGGTATTTTAATCAAAGGTACAGGAAACACAATTCATCCGAAAGCTTTACAAGATGTATTAAAAGCTATCGAAGGTATGCCAGAGGAGCCTGTTATTTCAACGATGCTACTACGCTCGATGCAACAGGCAAAATATTATCCTGAAAGTTTAGGCCACTTTGGTTTATCAACTGATTTTTATACACACTTTACGTCACCGATTCGACGTTATCCGGACTTAATTGTCCATCGTTTAATTCGAACGTATTTAATTAATAAAGATACATCAAAAGAAACAGTGGCACAGTGGAGTATGGCGATGGATGAAATTGCGGACCATACGTCAGAACGTGAGCGCCGTGCTGTTGATGCAGAACGTGATACAGACGCACTGAAAAAAGCACAATACATGTCCGATAAAATTGGTGAAGAGTTTGAAGGAATCGTTTCGTCGATTACAAACTTCGGGATTTTCGTGGAGCTTCCTAACACGATTGAAGGACTTGTCCATATTAGCAATATGACAGATGACTACTATCGTTTTGACGACCGTCAAATGATTATGATCGGTGAGCGTACAAATCGTCAATTCCGTATTGGTGATGAAGTTACAGTCCGTGTAGCAAATGTTATTATTGAGGAGTCATCTGTTGACTTTGAAATCGTCGGAATGGTAACGTCGTTTGGACGAACACGAAAAGCAGCACCTACTGTCATTCACGCACGTAAAAACTATAGCGACAACAAAGGTGGTCGTAATAGCCGCAGAGGTGGTCGCGAAGAAGAAAGAGGCGGACGTGGCAGCCGCAGTGGTCGCAACGAAGAAGAAAGAGGCGGACGTGGCAGCCGCGGTGGTCGCAACGAAGAAGAAAGAGGCGGACGTGGTAGCCGCAGTGGTCGTAACGAAGAAGGCCGAGGCGGACAAGGAGAGCGACGTGAAAACGACCGTGATCCACGAGGACGCCGCAAAGATGGCTCAAACTCAAGCCCAGGCCCTAAAAAAGGCGTGAAGCAAAAGCAAAAGTTCTACGAGGGCGTCGCCAAGAAAAACAAAAAGAAAAAAACAAAACGTAAATAAAGTAAAAGTATAGGTGAAGGCACCATTAGTGCTTTAAAGCAATTTGAAGCGGGGTGCTTTCACTTTATCAATAAAAGCAGGCGATCCTGCTCAACCTTTAAGTAGAGGTGAATATTATGGCAAAAGGTACTGGGAAAGTATTAGCACAAAACAAAAAAGCTGGGCACGATTACTTCATTGAAGAGACAATCGAAGCGGGTATGGTGCTTACAGGCACAGAAATTAAATCCATCCGTGCAGGAAGGGTTCAACTAAAAGAATCTTATGTACAAATTCGCAGCGGTGAAGCATGGATCAACAATATGCATGTCAGTTCATTCGAACAAGGCAACCGCTTTAACCACGACCCACTACGCGCCCGCAAATTACTGCTTCATAAAAAGCAAATCGGCGAGCTAGTCGGTGCTGTAAAACGTGACGGCTACACAATTGTTCCGTTAAAAATGTACATTAAAGACGGCTATGCCAAACTATTAATCGGTGTCGGCAAAGGTAAAAAAGATTACGACAAACGTAATGACATGCGCAAAAAAGAAGCGAAACGCGATATGGAACGCGCCTTCAAATCTAAAAATCAATAGTCATAGATTGTTAGAGAGCTCACTATATTTACATAGTGAGCTTTTTGTATTTGGGCAGATAGAATTCTAAGAAAGGTTCTAAAAGATATTGAGTAAAAAATATAATAAAGAACTACCGCATATAATAGGAGGGAATCCGCATTCTTACAATAGGACGAAAATTTATGTTTATGAACATAGAGCACATTTATTTTGCCGAGGAACGTAACAATGTCAGCGAAAGAAAAAAGCTAGTTTGCTACCACCAAACAAAGCGACCAGCACAATCACTCCAAACCCAAAAGACAATGCAAATCATGCTACAGCAAGATGAAGAAATCCTATTAGCGAATCTCTCCAAAATGAATCGCTATATGCTTCGCCGCGCAAAAAAAGAGCCTTACGAAGCCATCATAAAAGAAAATCCATCCGATCAAGAGCTAGGAGAATTCCAGCAATTTTACAACGCCTTCGCCAAAATAAAAAACACTGCTCGCGTTCGAAAATTTCATCTACACACGTTAAAGTTACTGCGCGAAAAAGGCGCACTCGTCTATACAAAGCTTCAAAACGACAAAGGTGAAGCACTATGCTATCGACTGTACATTGCCGACGAAGATATCGTTTTTAATTTATATACAGGTACGGCGGTCTGGATCAAGGATAGACCAGATCTAAAGCAACAAATCCGCTTCGCCAACCGCTATTTACTATGGGAAAATATCATGATGTTCCGCAGCAAAGGATACGCACACTATGATTTCGGCGCAGTAACGAACAAGGACGAAATTAACGAATTCAAGCTCGGCTTTGGCGGACAAGAGGTAGAAGTCTATTACGGCTATCTTACAGAATCTAAATTAGGAAAGCTCATTTTACGATTAAGAGACTTAAAATTTAAGGTGATGAAATAAGAAAATCATTGTGGTCTAGCCAATTATTTCTACTATGCGGGACACTTGAACTATAGATAGATTTGCTTTATAATAAGTATTACTGAATGCCAGATTACATGGAAGCGTACTTTTAGCTCCCACCGTACTAGAAGAAATTCTAGCTCCTTTGCTTGAACGAAGCTACGTGCTTCGATTCATATTCAAGGGGACGTTACGGATTCGACAGGGATGGTTCAAGCTTTGGTCGCGCGTCGGAGGTCTCGGCTCCGTCATCAACGGAAGTTATATAATAACTGGCAAACAACAAAACTTAGCTTTCGCAGCGTAAGCTCTTAAGCGCTCTGCCTCTCTATCGCCCATGTAGAGAACGTAGGGCCCAACTTTAGTGGGATACGGTCGATGGTGCCACCTGAGTCACCGACAAGAGATTTCCAGGTTAGCGTACGGGACGCCTGTTTGTCGGCATAATGCTACGTGAATCGTAAATAGGCAAACTACACGCGTAGAAGCTGAAGTATTGGAGTTTCTGGACGCGGGTTCGACTCCCGCCGTCTCCATACATAGTTATCATATGAATACATATGATGCTCAAAACCCTTGATATCAAGGGTTTTTTATTTTGCCCAAAGTTTATCAGGTGCATTTAGGTCGATTAATCCGTAGTCAAAACCGTAGTCAAAACCGTAGTCAAAAACGTAGTCAAATCCTTAGCTTATTTCTGTAGATATTGTATATACTTTTCTGCAGCTCGTGATTTTGCTTCTGCTGTAACGTGCGCATAGATTTTTAAAGTTATTTCTAAATCCATATGTCCAAGCCGTTCCATTACTTCTCTAGGTGTAACACCCGCTTCTAAAAGTAGTGTACAGTGAGTGTGACGTAAACCGTGAGTCGTAATTTGTCTAAGATTATGTCGGCGCTGTATACTTTTAATCCATTGATTTGTTTTGGAAGGGTATACGTATGCATTAAGCGTATTGCTGAAAACTAACTGATTTGTATCATTAAGAGCTTTTAAATTTTGTTCTTTTAATAAAATTCGTTGCTCCTTTTTCCACTGTTCTAAAAAAGAAAGGGTATCTTTATCAATAAGAACCGCCCTGGGTTTCCCATTCTTGGTTTCTTTTATATACAAACCGTTTGTAGGGCAATAAGAAAGAGCTTTATTTATACGAATACAGCTGTTTTCAAAATCGATATCTTTCCATTTCAAAGCAAATGCCTCACCTTTTCGCATTCCTGTATGTGCTAACGTATTAAAGAATGTAAATTTCATAATAGGCTCTTTTTTTAGCGCTTCTAAGAAATTAGTCAACTCTTCTGCTGAGTAATAATTGCCTTCTAAAAATTCTTCCTCTACATTTTCATTTATTTTCTTCAATGGTTTTGGTCGATCAATATATTCCATTGGATTTTTTTCAATGTAATCACGTTTTTTTGCATATTCCAGAACTAATGAAGTGTAATTTAATACGTCCTTAAATTTTTTAAGTTTTTTAGGTAGAGTATTAGCGAATTTTTGACAAAAATCTACTGTTATAAAGCGGATCTTCAAAGATCTAAATGTAGGTAAGATGTGATTTTTAAAAATACTTTTAGTTTTTCCTAAGGTACTTAATTGGACAGTATTTTGGTATTGCATTAACCAATCTTCATAGATTTCTTCAAAAAATTTGTCCTCTATCTTCTTTGGAGCAAAGTCAATCTCCCCGTTAGCAATTTGATATTGCAAACGTTTTAGCTCAATTTCAGCTTCCTTTGCAGTTTTAAAACCGCGCTTTGTTGTTCTTTTTTCATTTCCCGTTAATGAATCAGTACCAAGGTAGATTTGAAACTGATAGCGTATAGTGCCATTTTTTAATTTATAACTTTTAATCTCAGTCATATTTTCCTCCGTTAATGCTGTTGGGGCATATGGGAGATGTGAGTAATTATATTAGATACTCAATTAGTATTTCAATAAGAAAAGAAAAAACAGCCTTCGGGTTATTTTCGAAGGCTGTTTAGAGCTATGCAGCGAGATGTTTGTTTTTGTATTCAGCGAATTTTTTAACTGCTTCTTCCTTAGATTCAGTTGTAACCCAATCGTAGACATTCATAGTAGTATGAACATTGATATGTCCAAGTCTATTCATAACATCACGAATCTTCATCCCTGATTCAAAGCAATGAGAACAATGAGAATGACGAAGACCGTGAGTCGTAATTAGTTTTAACCCAAATGTAGATTGGATTTTCTTAATCCAATCATTAGATCTAGACGGATTAATATGTTTATTAAATTTATTCATAAATACTAATTGAGTTCGGTTAAACTGCTTTTGTCCGCGTTTGACTAGAATAGCCTTTTGTTCCTGGTGCCATTCCTTTAAAATTTCGGCGGTCTCATCATCGATAATAATATAACGAGACTTTCTATTTTTGGGTTTTTTAACATATAATTTCTCCTCTGAGGAATAAGAAAGTGCTTTAGTAATATAAATTTTATTTTCTTCAAAATTTATATCACTCCATTGTAATGCATAGGCCTCACCTTTCCGCATTCCCGTAAAGCTAAGCAGATAAAAAAATGTAAACTTCATTTCAGAGTTTGCTACTTTTATATCTCTTGCGCATTTTAAAAACTTATGAAGTTCGTTTATTGTATAAAAATTACCCTTAAAACAGTCCTCCTCTCCTTGGACTATTTCCTTTTTGTATTTTGGCTTGAGTACGAATTTCATTGGATTTTTACTAAGCGCATTTCTACCAACGGCAAATTCAAAGATATTTTTAGCATATGATTTTGTCTCATCGAGACTAGGAAATTCAGAAAGCAACTGATTGAAGAATATTTGACAGGTATCCACATCAATCGATTTAATGGCCTTGTTCCCGAAATAAGGGAGTAAATGATTTTTAACGAGACCCTTAGTTTTTCGAAATGTACTTGATTCAACTGTATTTCTATATTCTTGTAACCAAAGATTAGCGAAATGTTCAAATGACTGACTGTTAATTCCCCTATTGGATACTGATTTCAAAACATCCTTTGTTAGTGTGCCATTTCTTTTATGTTTATTTAAAAAAATTATAGCCTCCATTGCTTCGTCTTCTGTCTTAAAACCTCTAAAAGTTGTATGTTTTAAATCTATAAGTCCTGCATAATAACGAAACCAATAATTGATTTCCCCATTTTTTTTGAAAGTACATTTTATTTTTATCATTTTGATACTCCTATTCGTGCTGTTTTAATTATTTGAAGAGATTATATTTCCTCTTTTACTAAAAAACCAAGATTCAAGGAGTGTTTTTTATTTGAAACACAAAAAAGTTATTTTAATTAGAAGATATGAGTTTAAAAGAGAGGATAATTGGATAAAAATCTTCTTCGTATATTATGAGATGGCTGCTGCAGAGAAAAAGGCAATTAGGACCGTAATGAAAGTTACGTCTTACTTTATAGCCTTTGTTTTCTGATCTTCCAATAATCCTCTATCAGTAAACCCCTTAGTGATATAAAATTTCTCGAGTAGTTATGATTTCTGGTGATAATTTGCGGAATTTGAAGATTCAGGTACAGTTCTTCCTGCGGGAAAATGACAACAGGTTGTGAACTTACTATGGAGCTCTGGCAAATAGAGAAGGATTACTTCAAAAACATAGAAGACGGTCACCCTGATAAATCGGAAAAAGACAAACATAAAAAGACTAAGATATATTTATAGAACTGCAATTAACGATATAATCAATAGCGCAAAAGAAGAAGAATTTGTTTGATTCTGCTACAATCCTATGTTATATTCTAAACAGAAGAGATGGTGGAGGGAGGATTAGTTAACTAATCCGCTGGTACCGATACGCTCTTTCAGAGACCCTGTGGGTGGTCGGGTACGACGTTCAGCTATTCTCGAAGATATAAGCCTTTGGGCTTTTTTTTTTCAAATTATGTAATTTATCATACATCAATAAAAGAGCAGCGAGCATTTCCTAATGGTTATGCTCGCTTTTTTTTATGGCCAAATAATCTTAATCAGCCTTTAATTTTTTTGTTTTGTTGATAAGAATATGATTCAATAATAAAAGAGGTAAATGTCATTGCAGAATTTACAGCCAATCGAGCGTGGTGTTCAGTAGGTTTATATTCTCTTGCGTGTGAATCACTTGCTTTGGTTCTGAGTTTACCAATTCCTAAAACAATGCTATTTAATCCTTGGAGAATTTGTTTTAGGGATTCATTCAAACCATCTTGTCCTGGATCAAAATTAATTAATTTCTTAATTCGATTGTATAGAGCAGACATCTCTCCACCATTTTTTTCACGTTGACCAGTTAAACGTTCTTCAATTTCTAGTAACACTTCTTCAACTAAAGCTCGTGCATTTGTAATGGCACCATCAAAATCTTTTTCAAATAACTTCTTTTCACATTTATCTATTTGTTCTTTCAAAAACTCAGTAGATAGGATTTCTAATTGTTTTTCTTTTACAATAACCTTCGATGATATTAGACCATCTAAAGAAAACTTATTGCCGTTACGAATAATCTTGATGTCGTCTAGTTCAAGATACGAATTCCAATACTCGATAATTTCATCAACGTCAAATTGCGATTGAACTTCAAGGTAATGCTCAGCACTTAAACTGTAATTAATAAACTCTAGAAGCCTGTCTTGATTAATAATTTCTTTTATTTTTGCTTCAGCAAACACCCATCTTGTGGGAAATCCAGGTCCATATGTATCATCAAATCCAAGGTCATTAAAAAAATCAACAAGCTTAGGGCCCGAACGATAAATGGATTTTTCATTATCTCCTGCAATAGTCTCTGCCATAATTTTTATTGTTTTATTTTTAATTTTCAATCTTCCTTTCTTGATATTTACATATATAACCTATTGATTTATATTCGAAATTTTATTATCACTGATACTCTTCCACTATCCTGCACCGTTAGTTGAATAGCAATAGTTTTTTCGAAAATAGCATTGCTCAAATACCCTAGCTGTCGGGATAGTGATCTACGATTGGTCGCTGAATATATGAATTGAATCCCCCCTCTAAATAGACTTCTATAGGGGGAGCTGCTACGGCTTCTGGATTTGGATACATTTTTGTTTAAGTTTTATCGAAAACTCGCGTCTTTGAGCAAAATAGAGAAAATGTATTACGCTAACTAAAAGAATATAAAGGGAATGCGGAAAATTTCGGGAATACATACAGTAGTTATGTAGAAGCACTGAAAGGTAATTAAACGGTATCCAAACTACAAAGAACCTGATCAGAAGCCGTTTGCGAGGCTTCGATGGGTTCTTATGTTACAGATGCTAAAAAACCCTCTGAGAAGCTTTTTTAGCATCTCGAAGGGTTAATTTCCTATTCTTATATTCAACTGTCTCTCGAAGAGTACCAGTCCGGCAGCTAAGCTAATTAGTGCATTCGAAAAAACTACAGAGGCAAGAGAAAGCATTGTCGGTAATTCTTTTAGCTTCGTCAATAAATTAGTTTCCATAGACATCTCCCCATTCCAATCTTGTATCACAAGACCAAAAAATCCAAATACATATGCAACCATTAGACCTACTGCTACGAGCAGGAATCGAACCCACATACGGGAGAATAGTTCAATATAAGAATACCTAATTATACCAAGTTTTATGCTCTATATCAACAAAGAACCTGTCAGAAGCCATTTTCGAGGCTCTGAGGGGGTTCTCTTTTTTGCACAACTATTTTATAACTGTTAAAACTGTACTCCCCGTCGCACAGCTCGATTTTTGAAACGTTTTCTTGTGCTTGAACGTCCAAGCTTTTTACTACGGCAAAATGACAACAAGTTGTGCTTTACTACTACGGCAAAATGACAACAAGTTGTGCTTTACTACTACGGCAAAATGACAACAAGTTGTGCTTTACTACTACGGTAAAATGACAACAAGTTGTGCTTTACTACGGCAAAATGACAACAAGTTGTGCTTCACTACTACGGCAAAATGACAACAAGTTAGGCTTTGCTACGGCAAAATGACAACAGGTTGCGAACGTTTTATTTTTGCTAATACAAAGAAATGGTAAGAATTGGGAACAATAAGTTACAGTAATATGAAGAAGCCTAGGTTTGGGGAACAAAAGTGAAAGTCCATACTGTTCACTACGGCAAAATGACAACAGGTTGCGAGCGTTTTATTTTTGCTAATACAAAGAAACGGTAAGAATTAGGAACAATAAGTTACAGTAGTATGAAGAAGCCTGATTTTATATCAAAATCTGTATCTCCAGGTTTTCTTGTTGAAATCAAGTCTCTAAATTCTTTCACTTAAAACTTACCTCCTTTTCTTGTGTCATCTACATATTCCATCTACATAACTAAACCTACGTAACAATCCGTATCTTGAACTAACTGTATCGTTAGTTCAAGAAAGAAAAAAGAGCTGCTTATGTAACTCAATGATTTTTGATCAATGCCCAGTTAAAGAAGCACACAAAATTAAGATTCTATTTTTTTATCATTTTGAAATTAGTTAATTTAACACTCTCTCGTTTAACAGTTTTTGAACAAATAGTATTGTAATCTCTATGTTCAAAAAATTGCTTAGCTGTAATACTTGCATCTGTATCGATTTTAAATAGGTTTAATTTTTCCGCTTCGTCTTCTAGCTTATCAACTAAAGCCGTAGCTATACCTTGACCTTGACCTTGATAATCTTTATGAATATACAGTCTATTTAGGTGCCCGCTATGCGTCATATCACTAAAGCCTACTACTTTATCATTAATTTTGCGACAAAAGATATGTTCTGACCTAATAAAATCTTCCAAGCATCTATCTTTGATTTTTTTTCTTCCTTTGGTGCCCAAGCATCTAATTCTGTTTGTGAATAATCTTTTAATTAACTGAATGAACTGTTTCGTAGAACAAAGAAATAATGTCTTCAATATCAGCTTCCTCAAATTTCTTAATATTCATTTCCCCATATACCTCTCTAAATAAAGATAAGTAGTATATTTTATCATCAAATCACTAAACTGGTCCGTTAGTTGAATAGCAATAATCTTTTTGAAATCAGCCTACTTGAAAGAGTGAGTAATAAAAATAAACTTGCAAAGACGAAACATATGTTCTGATATAATATATAGAATTTTCGAAATAAAGAAGTATTTGGAGGTAAATTTGGAGTTATATAGAGGGGCTTTGGAAAAGTATCCATATTTAAAAGAATTAGATCCAATTATTAATGAAATATTTTTGAAGGTAATCAATTCAGGCAAGAGATCAGTTTTGCTACAAGGATATGTACAAAGTGGGAAGACAGGAGCTTACTTAGCTTTAGTTGCAAAAATGATAGATGAAGGATATAAAAAAATCTTTATTATTACAAAGAGCTCACTAAGTTTAGCGTGGCAGACAGAAAAGCGTGTTTTGAATTTTTTGAAGATGATGAAAATTCCATCGATGTGTTAAATATCAAGGATGATTTTAAGAATCTTACAGACTATGAAATTGAGCGGACTAGTATTTTTATATTGAAAAAACACGAAAAGGATTTTGAGAAGCTTCAAAAGATGATTATCGATCATCCTAAAATTCGTACACAAAAGTCGTTAATTATAGATGACGAAAGTGACTTTGCTAGCGTGGGATATAAAATGGGAAAGAATTCCGAAGATAGTTATAGGAGAATTTGTGGTGAAATTTTAAAGTTACGAAATTTATTGCCGCGGGCTAATTACTTATCTGTAACAGCAACCCCCTATGTGCTTTATCTTTCACGTAATTGGATGATTAGACCGAGTTCGACCATTCTTTTACCTGCACATAAAAACTATTTTGGTGGAGAATTTCTTTTCATCTCTCAAGAAAAAACAGCTAAGTCTATTCGAGAAAACTATGTGCAGCAAGAGGAATTTGATAAGGTGCTGGATCAAAAAACAGATCAATATAGAAATTATATTCACCAGTTTCCAATGTTGACTAAAGCGTTAATTAATTTTATTTTAGGCGGACTAATTAGAAACAAACAATCTAATAGTAAGAATCCTATTCATTATTCGATGCTAGTGCATATTGATACTCAGAAAGACGGACATAACAGGCAAAAAAGACTGTTAATGAAACTAATTGAAATCATTCTTCTCAAAATGAAACAACAAGATGCAAGTATTATGTTGTTAATAGAAGAATGCTATGGGAATTTACAAGCAACAAGTAGTGAGAGTGTTGACATACCGCTCCTTGAAACTTTACTAGAACCATTTATAGAAGGGTTAGCTAAACAAACTAAAATAAATATTATGAACAGTGATTATCACGGCCAAATCCCAACTGATTCTGAGGGGAATATAAAAAATCCTGTGCCATTTTCTATTTTCATAGGAGCGTATGCAATAGATCGTGGGGTGACATTCAATAAACTTATTTCCTTTGTATTCGGACGACCAACAAAAGTACCTTCAATGGACAGCGCGTTACAGCAACTCCGAATATTCGGAGCAAGGTCTAAAGAAGATTTAAATGTTACGAGGGTATATGCTTTAGAATCTACTGTAGAAAATTGGATTCAAATTTGTGAATTAGAAGAAAAAATCCGTGACAATCTTGAAATTATGGAAGCAGCGCAGCAATTGGCTCAAAAATCAGAGTATGCAAAAAGAATTGTAAATGTTTTGCCCGCTCCGCCGAAAGGAATTAGATTCGGGGCTAAACAAAAGATTGAAGGGACTCAAATAAAAATGAAACCATATTCAAGACTTTTACCGACACATTTTACAACTTCAAGTGATGAGGAGGTTGTGAAGGGAGTTATGGAAGAACTAAATCAATATATTACTAGTTTAGAACATTGTTATACTACGGAGTTATTAGAAGGAAAATATCCGTTTATTACAGTTAATACCGCAGAAGCTATTGAACTGATTGAGAAAAGTTACTCAACACTTGTAGCTTTAGATGGACGGGAAATAAATACATTTGAGCAGTGCCTATTTGTTTTGTTAATGATGAAGAAACAGGGGAAAGATAAAGTTCATCTTTATGTGAGATACAATCGTGACCGAAAAGCTATTCGTAGGGATGGTAAATTTGATAGCGCTCCTGATAGTGGGGTCAATGGTGATTATGCTATAGCTAAGAAAATAGGAATCAATTATCCAGTTCTAACGCTACTTCATCAAAATGGTTCAGTTGAAAATGGTTTTAACGATTGCCCATTTTTCTGGCCGATTCTGACGCTACCCCAAAACCTCGAATATGATTTAGTCTCTCTAAAATAATTTTGAAACTCGATAGCCTATAAAAAGGTTATTGAGTTTTTTTGAAGGATTATCAAATTTTAAAATTAATAAAAAGATAGTTCAACTTATGAAAAACTTCCTTTTCATAAGCTAGAAAATTATAATTTAGGAGTGTTTTTATGGAAGCGGTATCTAAAGTTTTAGAATTAAAAAATATTATGGAGAATCGTGAAGTCGATTTTGCGATTTTGCAGCAAGAGAAGAAAACAAAGGAAATGTATAAAGGTGATTATAATCGATTTTTGAAATATTGTATGAAAGAGAATAGGGAGCCTTCATTTGAATCGTTAGAGAAATATTTGTATAGAACAGTGACAAAAGATCTGTTGAAGCTTAGCACATTTAATCGGCGGGCCGCTGGTATTACATATTACTTATTAAATGAGCTAAATCATACATTGACAAATGATCAACTAAAGAGAATCCAACTGATTCGTCAAATGTATGACAATGAAGAATATCGTGATCAAAAGCTAATGAGAGGGCAATCCGCACAACCTAAAGAAGAAATAATGCATCTGATTGAAAAATTAGATGTGCGTGCAAAAGCTATTTGTTTATTTAATTTAGTTACTGCCAGTCGGCCAAGTGAAATGATTACTGTTCAACTGAAGCATATAAATTTAGAGAAGCGGGAAGTTAGTGTTTATATACAAAAACAAAAAGTGTGGAAAATAAAAAGGTTAACATTACAATGTGCGCTAGTAATTAAAGAATACATAGCTGCATTTAATTTAATGAGTGAAGATTATTTAGTCGGCAGGGTGAACCGTTATCAGCAATATACGAGTGTGAAAATTTCGGATGTAGCCTATCGAGAATCTATAAAAAAATGGTTAGGATTCGCACCATACACGTTAAGAAAAACACAGATAAGTGCAATGCACGAAGCTGGTGCGGATCTTGCTACTATTGCAAAGCAAAGCGGACATAAATCACTTCAAACAATCAATGAACATTATCTTGAAGTGAATAATACAACAATAGATAAGTATCTTTAAAAATTAGATTAACCTCATTGTTGATAAGAATACGTAGGAATGTAATATAAAAGAATTCAGTTAACAGGGGTAAGAAAAGCCATTTTGTATCGTTATATTAAGCAAGAGACGTGTTCGGGATTTGATAGAATTACAAAATCTTTTAAGAAAATCACTTAGTTTAACTAAAGTGATTTTCTTTTTTTTTGTTAAAAAATCTCTCATTTATTCATTAGTCTCCTCATAGCCCTTGAAAAATTTCTCTCAAAAAGAATATAAGTACTTCGATTATTTTTTTGGAGGAAAGCAATGAAAAATATAGAACAAATCGAAAATGAATTAGGGTTGGAAGTGACTGCTTATATTCGAGATATGAGCTCTGAAACCGAAAGGGTATTTTTATCTCCGATAGAAATTAAGCTCAATACATATCAAGCGATTAGTGTTGAGAAGTTGGAAGTAAAGGAGACACTATATCACAGAAATCTTATTGCGCATTATAAAAATTCTAAAAGTTTAGAGCCTCACCGCAAAAGATTAGGGAAAAGTATTACTCAAGTAAAAGCTATGAAATTACTATATAGAGATTACTTTGATTATCACAAATCTGAAAAACAAAAAAAGAAATCGCTCTATGCTTTTCTATTTCCAAGAGATAAGCAAGGCGTGATTGATCAAACAAATAAGAAATATGTATCAACTATCGACAATTTATTGAAGGAGGTTAAAAAAAATGACTGTTTTACACCCGCACTCTTTTACGATAACCGTTCATATATAAAAGAAAACCTTTCATTAATGTCTGCAATCGTATTTGATTTCGATTTATTAGCAAAAAAAATAGTAATGACCAAAGAAGAGGTTTTTTACTTTGTGAAAGATAAATTAGGAGTAGAGCTATCAATTATTTGGGATACGAAAACAGATGGTAATTACGCGGGTGCTATTTTAATTGAAAGTATGTCTGGTAAACCTTTAAGTGTTCATTTGTATGAGCAAATTTTGAAAGAAATGTTATTGAAATTAGAGGGAATTGTAGATACTTCCTGTTTTACCGCTAACCACTTATTTTCTTTGCCTGTAAATTCAAAGAAAACTAACCGAGAAATACGTTTTTATAATAATCGAATTCATTCAATTGAAGATTTTCGATATTTATTAAATGAACGGGATAAACGTCGTGAAATGGAGGGAGAGAGCAGTTCGATTAGTATGAGCAATCTTTTAGATCATCCAGCAATTAGTGCTCTTTATAACGGTGAGGTAACGGGCTATAGAAATAATGCCGCATTTACCCTAGCATTAGTTTTTAAAACCTTGCATAAATCTGAACAAGAGTGTATGGATTATATGCACTCTAAATGGTATTACAATGTTCAAAATGGCTTTGATCATAAATTTACAAAGAATGAACTAACAAAATGTATTCGCCACGCATATTCCTTGCGATATAAGTCTTTTCACTCAGATTATGTTGAAATCGTTACAGGTCTTCGCTGTAATATTGTCCGTGTCTCCACTTACCAACCTACCGGCAAGCATAGACTAGGGAATGAACATAAGCTACGGTTGTTTTTCCAAGAAAGAGGGTCTATTAATAGTAATGTTTCGGAATTAGTACAACTAACAGGAATTAAAACTCGAACTTTAGAAGGCTTATTAAAGAAACTTAAGGAGAGTGGAGAATTGCAATATGAAACGAAGCGTGGGCGAGGCTTGAAGACATTGTATGTTTATAATCATTATTTAGCAGCATAAGCAGCTAAATTTAGTTGCTTTTTGGTATTTATTGCATTATAAAATCCGCACTTTTCGCATTACCATATGTATTGCACAGCAAAAATCCTATTAAAGTTAGGGGCATATAAATAAATTTAAAAAAAGATTGCTAACCTCTTGAAAATCTATCTTTCTAAAGAAGATAATGACTGCGTAAAATTATAGAACAGTAAAATTAGGTTCTGTAGAGATTAGAACAAGGGAGCATATAGAATGAGTGAGGTTATGAAAAGTGGCGTGTATTTCAAGTCAGAGGAACATTCAAAGGATGCAAAGAAAATCATTAATCGAATGGGATTTAGATATTTGGAGGAAAACGTCGAGTATGGTGTATATGCTTATTTAGTTTCAGCGACAGGGAAAGGAAGTGTATTTTGTGAATGTATTGATCCAGTAGGAAACATTAATTTCTCTAGGTGGGAAGAATATATGAGAGATTATGCAACTACTGAAATTGCTCTTATCGAATTCGGATTTCAACTTTATAATGGCAATACAGGTGGCTATGCATTTGCTAAAACAATTTATGGAATGGATAGAGAGAATTTAAAGGTTATAAGGTCCGCTTTAAATCTATATTTAGGTTGGGATACATATTAAATGACTGATACCGAAAGTGCCTTTTATACTTAATCATTTCGTTCTAGATTATGAAAGATGGGATATATATAACCAAACGATTTAACAACCGCTTCTTCTACAAAGCTATAGGAGACTAAGTGATTACAGGTGGCTAGTTAAAATAAGCAAGCGCTGTAAAAATAGGAAAGCCATTCTGAAGGATGAGGAATCGTATAATGCGCAAGTCTGTATAATTGAGTTGTATGTACAACGTAATGTTTTCACAAGTTTGGAGAAAGACGCGGGTATGACCCGGAAAGGTTGAGGTTAATCTTCAAGCTGAAGTTGAATAAGCGGGATGCAAAAACAAGTAACAATTCACTTAACTGGAGAGTTGTGAATGCGAAACGAGTATATGGGTAAACCCGACTGCTCGTTTTTCTTTGATAAGTGCTATGGGAAAACTAAGATTTCTAATTGTATTTTCTAGAGTGCTGAGTATAGTGCTATGCAGTTAGGGGGGAGGTTAACAATGAAAGAAAAATTAAAAGTAACTAGCTTAGTAGCTCAAGAGCTTAATCTAAACGAAACAACACTTAGAAAATATGCGAAATTACTGGAGGACTTTAATTATCCGATATTAAGAAATTCACAAGGTCAGCGACTATACAGTGAAGAAAATATAGAAAAGTTAAAAGAATTTCAAGAGCTGATTAGTGACAAGGGCTTCACGTTAATAAAGGCTGCTGAACTAGTAACCGTTGAATATCGTCAAGATAATTTAGAGGTAGTAGTTGAGCGCTTAAATGATCGAGTAGCTACACTAGAAAAAGTAATTGCTACAATTGAGAATAAGGTTGAAAATTAAACCTTTGAATTCTAAGTCATAAACAAAGATAATAAAAGAAAACAATATAATTTTAGGAGAATATAAATGTCACAATTAACATTACAACAACTTGAGTCACATTTGTGGAAATCAGCGGATATTCTGCGTGGATCAGTGAACTCTAATTCATATAAAAACTACATATTCGGATTGCTTTTTCTAAAGCGTACGAGTGACGTTTTTGAGGAGCAGCGTGAAAGCATCCTAACTCAGTACGGTGAAGAAATCGGCCAACAGCTTGCTGAGATTCCAACTAATTATCAATTCTTTGTACCTGAAGCTGCGCGCTGGGAAAATGTACGTAAAGTTGCGACAAATATTGGTGCAGCAATCAACATCGCCTTTGAAGCATTAGAAAATGAAAATGCGACATTAACTAATGTATTAACACCAATTGACTTTAATAACAAAGAAGTACTTACTGATGAAACATTACAAAAGCTTCTACAACATTTCTCACAATTAGATTTACGCAATGAAAGCTTATCAGAGCCTGATATGCTTGGTCGCGCGTATGAGTATTTAATTAAAATGTTCGCCGATGATGCAGGACAAAAAGGTGGAGAATTCTACACACCATCAAAGGTTGTAGAATTAATCGTTAATTTAATTAAGCCTACAGAAGGTATGCGAGTATATGATCCGACGTGTGGTTCGGGAGGTATGCTGATTCAATCGGTGGATTATGTAAAGGAGAAAGGTGGTAATCCACAGTCTTTATCACTTTACGGACAAGAGAAAAATTTAGATACTTGGGCGATTGCAAAGATGAACTTGCTACTTCATAACTTACCGGATCACCGCATTGAAAAGGGCGATACACTGCGTAATCCAAAATTAGTAGATGAAGGGGAATTAATGCTATTTGACCGCGTAATCGCTAATCCACCGTTTTCGTTAAAAGAGTGGGGCGTTGAAGAAGCAAAAGCAGATACATTCGGACGCTATCAATACGGAATCCCACCAAAGTCGTACGGTGATTATGGATTCGTACAACATATGATTGCATCACTTAATAGCAACGGTGTAGCTGGTGTTGTAATGCCACACGGAGTTCTTTTCCGAGGTGGTGCAGAAGGTAAAATCCGTAAAGCGTTACTAGAACAAGATTTGCTAGAAGCGGTCATTGGCTTACCGTCCAACTTATTCTATGGTACAGGTATTCCAGCAAGTATTTTAATCTTCAACCGCAATAAACCAGAAGTACGTAAAGGCAAAGTAAATATTATCGCTGCGGAAGCCGATTTCCAAGAAGGTAAAAACCAAAACACATTACGTGATCAAGACATCGAGAAAATTACAGCAACATTTGAAGCATATGAAGACGTTGAAAAATACGCACGTGTGGTGTCATTAGAAGAAATTAAAGATAATGACTACAATTTAAATATCACTCGCTATGTTGATAAATCAGAGGAAGAAGAACAGGTTGATATTAAGTCTGTGCTATCTGATATCCAAACAATTCAACAAAGTCGCACTGTCAACTCAGAAAAATTGAACGCTTTTTTAAAAGAGCTAGGGTTGGGTGATTGTATTGAATGAAGTACGTGAAGGATATAAAATGACCGTTCTTAATGAAATTCCGGTTGATTGGGAAGTAAAAAGGATAGAGGAAGTTTTTATTATTTCAGGTGGAATGTCTTTATCTAGAAGCCAAACCGGAGAAGGGGATGTATTTTATCTTCATTATGGAGATATCCATAAGAAAAGCCAATCAATTTTTGATTTGAATAAAGATAGTGAATGGGTTCCACTAATAAATTCTAAGGAAATAAAAATAAAAGAAAATGCAACTTTAGAGTCTGGTGATGTAGTATTTGCTGATGCATCAGAAGACTACGCAGATATCGGGAAAAATGTCGTTGTTAAATTGAGAGAAAAGGATAAGTTTATAGCGGGACTCCATACAATTTTTATTAGGGAAAAAGATTCTAAATTAGATTTAATATATAAAGCTTATTGTTTTAAGACAGAGATGGTTAAGAAACAAATTAAAGTATTAGCAACAGGAAGTACAGTTTTAGGAATATCTAAACCTAATTTAGGGAAAGTTACTTTCTTGCTTCCTCCAATTAAAGAACAGAAAAAAATTGCAGAAATACTTTCAACAGTTGATACACAAATCGAGCAAACAGAGCAGTTGATTGAAAAGACTAAGAAACTGAAAAAGGGCTTAATGCAGCAATTGCTGACGAAGGGGATTGGTCATAGTGAGCTTAAGGGAAGTGAGCTTGGTGAGATTCCTATAGAATGGGGGATTGTTGAGTTAGGTGAAATTTCTAGTGTAATCGACCCTCAACCAGATCATCGGGCACCGAAAATAGACCTAGAAGATGGTGTTCCATATTTAGGCATAGGTAATATCTCAGATGGTGGAGCATTAGATTTTAAAAATGCTAGAAGTGTAGAGCGAGCCGCTTTGGAAAAACAACAAGAGAGATTTACCATTGAAGATGGTGATATAGTTTTTGGTAAAATAGCTAGTTTAGGAAATCCAAAAAAATTAACATCCTTTATAAAAAGTAGGCCTTATGCTATCTCAGATAAGTTAGTGCTGATAAAAAGTGAATTTAAATCCATCTTATATTATATTTTAAAATCAAGCTATGTTGAAAAGCAAATTGATTTTCATAAGAATGGATCAACGAGGCTAACACTAGGTATACAAGATATAAGGAAATTTAAAATTGCTCTACCTTCAATAGAAGAACAAAAAAAAATCGCAGAAATTCTTTCGACAGTCGATGCTGAAATCGATAATTATGAGCAGGAAAAAGCAAAGTATGAAGAATTGAAGAAAGGTTTAATGCAGCAACTTTTAACAGGTAAGATTCGAGTAAAGGTAGATTAATTTCAGGAGAGTAAGCTTAGCTATGAATAATTTTCAAAGAATAGGTTCAGTCAGTAACGCCCATATTGGAAGAGAGTTTGAAGACATAGCATTAAACTATTTTAAGAAAAATAATATCCATCTTATTAAGGATGCTAGTTTACCAATTGGCATAAATGAAGTTAAAAAGAATCATAGATTCGATTTAGGTACTTCTCCCAACGTTGATAATAAAGTAATTGTAGAGTGTAAATCACATCGCTGGACTTCAGGTGATAATGTACCTAGTGCAAAGCTGACAGTGTGGAATGAAGCGATGTATTATTTCTATTTGGCACCTAACGGTTATAGGAAAATATTCTTTATCTTAAGGGACTTCAGTGTTAAAAGAAACGAAACACTAGGTGAATATTATGTACGAACATATAAGCATTTAATTCCGGAAGATGTTGAAATAATGGAATACGATTCAAAGGGTATGACGGTGAAAACATTATAAGATTTTATTTGAGTTAAAGGATCGCCCCGTGCGGTCCTTTTTTTATTCAATGGTTTACTTCCAAAGATTTTAAATGTTCTGTATGATAATGGTAATAAGTGTTTACTGAGGTGAATGTATGTCTAATGTTTATGAAGATTTATTGATAGATATTGAACGATTTATTATGAATATAATAGGTAGTATTACAAATGACCCAATGGATTCCGATTTTGATTATACACTTGAAAGAAAGAAACTTTTTGGGAATCCTTTAACAAACGATTTAGTACCGACTTTTATAAAAACTTGCCGTACATCTGAATCACTTTGGGCTTTTGTTAAGGCTAAAATAAGTACATATGCTGAAAGAAGAGCATTCGTGCGTAGTGAGTTTAAAGAAATGGTAGACAAAATCGAGCAGCTACAATTTAATAATGTTTCAGTAAAGGTAGAGTCTCTTCTAACGATAGGTAATGAGTTTAATTATATTCAGATAACTTGGGAAAAAGCAAAATCAAAAGTAGAAATTGATCCGGAAGGTGCAATTACTAATGCTAGGACATTATTAGAGAGTTGTTTGAAATATGTCTTAGATTCTTTAAATGTAGCTTATAAGGACAATGGAGATTTAAATATATTATATAAAAGTGCACGAAAAGAGCTGAATTTATCGCCAGATCAGCATTCGGAAGATGATTTCGTTAAGGTTCTTAGTGGATGTACCTCAATTGTTGGGGGATTAGCGGGGATCAGAAATGATTATGGTGATGCTCACGGTAAAAAAATTATACATTATAAACCTGCTCCTAGACACGCTCGATTAGTAGTAAATTTAGCAGGTGCAATGAGTGAGTTTATTATTGATACTTATTTATTGAAGTATGCCGGGAAAAGAGATGAAAATAGTGTCACAGTATGAATATACAAAAGTAGAACTCCCTTTTATTGAAAGTTTAAAAGAATACGGTTATACACATTTCACAGGGGCCCAATTAGACACAGAAAGAGGTCAAAACCAGGTTTTATTAGAAAACCGCTTCCGTTCGGCTTTGAAACGATTAAATCCTTGGATATCAGACACAAATTTGGAGAGGGTTATTCATCAGTTTAGCGCTATTACAACAGCTGATCTGTGGGAAGCCAATAAGCAAGTATTTGATTGGTTGTTCGGTGAGGGTATTACGGTGGACCAAGACCTAGGATTAGGTAAGAAGGGGCAAACTATTCGTTTATTTAATTTTGATGAACCAACAAGTGAAGACAATGAGTACTTGGTTGTGAATCAAATGACAATTACGAATGCGAATGGTTCAATTCGTCCTGACATTTTAATTTTTGTAAATGGCCTGCCGCTTGTCATTGTGGAGTGTAAAAGTCCGAAGTTACAGCCCGAGAAACAACTGCCAGAGTGCGTAAAGCAGTTTGAGCGTTATATAGAAACTAATGAAAAGCTGTTTTTTTATAATCAGTTAATGGTTGCAACTAGTCGAGATCGTGCACGTGTTGGGACCTTATTTGCAAAAGCGCAGCACTATGGTCTATGGACAGATCCATATCCAATGCATCTTGATGCAGTTGGTTCAGATCGTCCACAAGACATTCTGATTGCCGGTATTCTCCGCAAGGAAGTATTACTAAACTTGTTAAATAACTATATCGTTTATGACGGCAAAGTGAAGAAGTTTGCACGATATCAGCAATACCGCGCTGTGGAAAAAGCGATTGATCGTATTATATCCAATAAGAAACCGGCAATGCGCGGCGGTGTTGTATGGCATACACAAGGATCGGGAAAGTCTCTTACGATGGTATACTTAGCAAAAAAACTACGCAGAATGCCAAAGCTTGAAAATCCGATGATTGTCATCGTGACAGATCGTGAAGATTTAGATAATCAAATTACAGAAACGTTCCAAGCGTGTGGTTTCCCAAATCCAAACCAAGCAGAATCGGTTAAGGATTTAAAGTTCCAGCTTTCTAAAGGGCAAGGTACAACAGTTATGACGCTTATTCATAAATTCCAAGCACGTGAAGATGAAAAGTTTCCGATTATTTCAGAAGCGGAAAATATTATTGTAATGACAGATGAATCGCATCGTTCTCAATATAAAGGATTAGCACTGAATATGCGTAAAGCATTGCCGAATGCAACTTTTATAGGTTTTACAGGAACTCCTATAAATAAAAAAGATAAATCGACAACAGGGAAGTTCGGTTCGTATATTGATGAATACACGATTGACCGCGCAGTAAAAGATGGGGCAACAGTACCCATCTTCTATGAATCACGCCTACCAAATCTTCATATGCAGGGCGAGACACTAGATGAACTATTTACACGTAGCTTCCACGAATACGATGACGATGCAAAAGAGAGAATTAAAGATAAGTATGTAAATAAAGAGCTTATTCTAACTGCTCCTGATCGTATGCGTGACATAGCGCTCGATATCGTGAAGCATTTCGAAGAAAAGATTTTAATCAATGGATACAAAGCACAAGTAGTAGCAATTTCTAGACGCGCAGCAGCGATGTATAAAGATTTGATTGATAAGTTTTCAAATGGGGCATTTGAAATAGCGGTCATATTCTCTGAGGGCCAGAATGATACCGATGAACTGCTTAAGAAGTATAAGACATCGAAAGAGGAAGAAAAGGCTCTTATTAAGCGTTTTAAGAAGCCATTTAGTGAAGATAAACTTGCGATGCTCATTGTTTGTGACAAGTTATTAACGGGCTTTGATGCTCCTATAGAGCAAGTGATGTATTTGGACAAGCCATTGAAGGAGCATAACTTATTACAAGCGATTGCACGTACGAATCGTCGATATGACGAGCATAAAACATATGGATTGATTGTTGATTATTTCGGTGTTTCCCGCTTCTTAGACGAAGCGTTAGAGGCATTTAGTGAGAGCGATGTGAAAGGGGCGCTTGTTTCAATTGACGCAGAATTGCCCCGCTTGGAACAACGTCATCGCAGCGTAATGCGTTTCTTTGATGGCTTGAAGCGGGATGAACAAGAGCGTGCAGTACTTCGTTTGAAAGAAGAAGACATACGTGCTCAGTTTGATATTGCTTATAAGAAGTTTGCTCAAAGTATGGACCGTGTCTTGCCAGACCCGAAAGCAGAACGGTTTATCGGTGATTTAAAGTGGGTAAGTGTCATCCGTCAATTGGCGCGTTCTCGCTATGCCGTTGTTGACGGTATGGACATTTCAGATTGTGGTGAGAAGGTTCGTCAGATCGTTCACGACTACATTCATACAAGTGGTATCGAAGTAAGAGATCCAATTGCTATTTTAGATGGAAACTTTAAAAATGAACTAGAGAAGCATACATTGCCTGAATCGAAGGCTGCTGAAATGGAGCACGCTATTAAACGTGAAATCTCGGTACGTATGGATGAAGACCCTGTATTTTATAAGTCTTTAAAAGAAAAAGTAGAGGAACTAATTGAGCGGTTAAAAGCTGAGCAAATCACGATTTTCGAGCTGTTAGATGAATATGAGATGTTGCGTGGCAAGATCGTTGAAAAAGTTGCTGGTAAAACAGAAAGTGGTTTATCCGTATACGAGGAGCCTTACTATAACAAGCTTGTTGAAATATGCGAATCACGATCGGAATATGAACTCAAAGATATCGCTAAGGGAATTCATCAATTTATCGGACAAAACGTTGCAATAATTACTGACTGGACGAAGAAAACTGACTTTAAACGCCAATTAAATTCAAAGGTTCTAATGCAGCTTGTAGAGCAGGGAATGTCTGTGCAAGAAGCGGGTATGTTGACAGGGTATTTTATGGCGTTGGCTGAGAAGCAATACGGAAATTAATATAAAAAGAAGGGACATTTACAAATAGATGACCCTTCTTTTTATTGAACATAGCTTTATTAAAAACTCTTTCTAGACCTCTAATTTACGTCCATTCAAACGCAACCATTCCTTCGAGTTCTCATATTCTGGGTAAATCATCTGCAATGTTTCCCAATAGGCTGGCGAATGATCTAGATGTTTCAAGTGAGCTAATTCGTGAGCAATGACATAATCCACAATTGGCATAGGAGCTAAAAATATTTTCCAATTTAAAATTATGTTGCCGCTAGCAGTACAGCTTCCCCAGCGTTGTTGTTGATCTTTAATCTTAATGGATTTTGCTTTAAGGGTTGACTGTCTTTCAAACTGCTTCACACGTTCCATAGCAATGTTCTCTGCCTTCTTCATTACCCATTCTTTATAAAGGGGATATAGTATTTCTCTATGATGTTCTACAGTAATAGTAGTAGGTATCGTTACGATAAACTTACCTTGTTTAAAAATGAGTGCTGCTGTTGGGACGTTATCTTTATTAATCTTTAAACGATAATGACGCCCTAGATAAGGCAACTTCTCCCCAGCCTGAAATTGAAGTTTCTCTTCATAATCATAGATTTCTTCAAAGTCCGCTAATTGTTTTATAATCCAAGTCGCTTTTTTCTGGAGTATTTCCTCTATGCGCGATGGCGCTGTATTTGAAGGGGCAATAATAGTTATTCCCTTTTCTGATACCTGAATGCTCATTGTTTTACGTTTACTGCTGTACTTTACTGAATAAGAAATAACAGTATTTCCGTATATCATATGCTGCATTATTGTCATTCCTCCATAATTTGTTTTTGCTCAGATAAAGTACTTTCTATACCTGTTATTTTAACAAAAATAAATTGGATTAAGTGTTATATTAATAATAACTTTGAATGAAAAGGAGTAGAGCATTGAGAGAAGAATGGGTAGAAGTTGATATAGAGAAGTATTACAGCAAACGTTTTAGTTCAAAAGGAGAAGCTTTATCTGGAAAAGAACTGAAGGATGCTACAGAGAAGTTATTCAATCAAATTGAAGATTTTATGAAAGAGATGGAAGGGCAAGAGCATCATAAGTATTTTGATAATCAAGTGCTCTTTCCAGTCATTGAATGGCTGTCAGATGACACTGATATTCCATTAAAGGTTTGGTATGAACAAAAAATACAAGAGCTAGAGCAAGAAGAATAATGTAGTATATGGTTGTCTATTCTCTCTAATTTTGAATAGTTTTTGTAAAAGCGCGGTGAATCTTGCGCTTTTTTTAGATGAAAGATTGAAAATTAAAGGTTTGAAAAAATATAATCTCTATGACATTTGAAAAATAGGGAAAAGTTTAAAAAAATAGGTGCGGCTTAAGAAGCAGGTTACATATTTGAATTTGTGCGAGTAAGTATACAATGTAAAACGTGGCATAACTTTGCATTATGTTACATAACAAATAGAGCAAAAGTGTAGTTTTTTTATGCTTTTTCTCCGTTTTTTGTTGTTAACTCAATAAATGAAATGCCCTTCGCAGTATAATCATTCCATTTCAAGTGGGAAAAGTAAGTACACTTGAAAATTCACGCTGTTTTCAAGAGGGAAAAGTGAGTACACTTGAAGATTCACTCTGTTTTTAAGTGGGAAAAGTGAGTACACTTGAAGATTCACTCCGTTTTCAAGAGGGAAAAGTGGGTACACTTGAAGATTCACTCCGTTTTTTAAGTGGGAAAAGTGAGTACACTTGAAGATTCACTCCGTTTTCAAGAGGGAAAAGTGGGTACACTTGAAGATTCACTTCGTTTTCAAGAGGGAAAAGTGAGTACACTTGAAGATTCACTCCGTTTTTTAAGAGGGAAAAGTGAGTACACTTGAAGATTCACTCCATTTTTTAAGAGGGAAAAGTGAGTACACTTGAAGATTCACTCCGTTTTTAAGTGGGGAAAGTGGGTACACTTGAAGATTCACTCCGTTATTTAAGTGGGAAAAGTGGGTACACTTGAAGATTCACTCCGTTTTCAAGAGGGAAAAGTGAGTACACTTGAAGATTCACTCCGTTTTTAAGAGGGAAAAGTGGGTACACTTGAAGATTCACTCCGTTTTCAAGAGGGAAAAGTGGGTACACTTAATGATTCACTCCGTTTTTTAAGTGGGAAAAGTGAGTACACTTGAAGATTCACTCCGTTTTTTAAGAGGGAAAAGTGGGTACACTTGAAGATTCACTCCGTTTTCAAGAGGGAAAAGTGAGTACACTTGAAGATTCACCCCGTTTTTCAAGAGGGAAAAGTGAGTACACTTGAAGATTCACTCCGTTTTCAAGAGGGAAAAGTGGGTACACTTGAAGATTCACTCCGTTTTCAAGAGGGAAAAGTGAGTACACTTGAAGATTCACTCCGTTTTTAAGAGGGAAAAGTGGGTACACTTAATGATTCACTCCGTTTTTAAATGGGAAAAGTGAGTACACTTGATGATTCACACTTATAAGAGTAATAAAAATTTCAGTTCTGATGAGAAAAGCTGAAATACAGCATTAAAAAGTGAAATGGAGGATTGCAATTTTTGATAAGAGATGTAAGTAAACATTGATTTTCACCAATTGTTACTTCATTTTATAAATCTATTGAGGTATTAATAAAAACATTAATAGATGCAAAAACATTAAGGCTTTGGATAAAAATAGCGAAAGTTGCTAAGGTTTTCGATGAAAAGGGTATGATTTTCGATGAAAATGATCGAAATTTAAATTTATTAGTTACAGAGTCATTTTCACAAAATTTTAAGATGATATTTATAAAAAAAGTAAAGCTAGTGAAAGTTGCTTTACTTTTTTCCTTATTCATTTTGTGCAAATCAAAAATTGTTTGTCCTGGTTCTAGCGTTATCCATTTACCAGAGGATTGTTCAGCTCTATGCGCGTATAGAGTATTTATTTCTTCATCTTCTTTTGAGTCTTCTAGATCTTGAGAAAGTCTATCAGTATTTTTCATTTATTTGCAACCTCCAGTATGCTTATAAAAGTATATGCAGATGTGAGTGTAGGATTTCAGTGATGCTCTACTTTAATTAAGCTCCCGTTAATTTTTTGTTGGTTCAAGTATTGCAGAACAAGGCTGCAACTTTTCAATTTTATTTTCAGAGTGTGTTTGTGAAGGAAGAGTTACTAAAACGAAGATAAGGCTAAAAAGCATTTTTTTCATTTCTAATTCTCCTTAAATTTGTTTAGTATCATTATCCCCCAAAACTCCATATTTATTGAATTTCAATCGTTCCTTGTTGTACTAACTTGCCTCGTTAGTTGAAGAAGAAAAAGATGGGATCTCTGTGGAATCCCATCTTGAAGTAAAGCACCCGTTAGTTGAGTAAGTAAATTATTTTTTTACGCCACTGAATTCCACGTGACTTAAATCGCTACCAACAAATTTTGCCGTCGGGATACTCCACTTGCCAGGGAAAGACTTCTTAAGCTATTAATTCACCTTCACGGCATTTTCCTTAGTTCTTTACTTTTTCTTCTGTTTCTTTATTCAATTTGCCTTCTACTTTTGTTTCTCCTTCTACTGTTGTCTCATCTTTCTTTTTCGATGCTTGCCACCATTTCACCCCGGTAAAAATACTCACTAATAAGGCAGCGCCTGTATTAATTACAGCACTTGTTAACACTTCATTTACAAAGAACCAAGATATTCCAGTGGTTATCAACACAGCAACAGAAATGAAAACCGATGCTTTTAGATTATTTGGAAATAAACCATATACAATTGTAAGAGCTATCGCAATAAGATTTGTTATAACGTTAAGAACATCTATATTCAGCTCTTTATCAATATACTTTATTTCGTAACTCTTTCTACTGTCTATATAATCCACCTTAACCACAGAACCATTAACTTTTTGGGGTTTTCCGGACCGATAAACAGAATAACCATTTGGAAATTTAGCATAAACTTCTGAATAATCCTTAATTAAAATAATTCCCTCGTTGTTTACCCATCCATAATTTTTCTCAATCGTTGCATCTTCATTACTCACTACAAGATATCCATTTACAATTTCTGCATTAAAAGGTTCATTTACTAAGCCAGAGGGGTTACAAGCAAACTTCACTTCATTTTTCTCAGCAAAAAAACTAGCTAAAGTAAAACCGTCAGAAACGCTCATCCCAATAAAACTATCATCTACATTCATTGCATTTGAACATTCGGTAGGTATTAATAGGGTGATGATATCTTTATTCTTTATATCAACATTTTTCACTTCTAAACTCATTTCCAAAATTGCATCTTTATCTACAGTAACTAGCAAATTAGACTCGTTTGCAAATGCAACCTCGATTTGCACTAAATATAAGAATAAACTGAATATTAAAATCCTTCTCATACTTTCACCTAAATACGTATTGCTGTTGAGATTAAATAGAGTATATTTAGAGCCCAAAATATAATCAAGAAATATAGAGACAAATTCAACTTCCCTACTAACTTTTTATTTTTCTTCATAAATCCAATGTCATCCCCATCCCAATTGGATTCATTAATCGAAAAACTCTTTAAGACATTATTGAGAACAGAATATAAAATCACCCAACCAGACAATAAAAAGATATATCCTATTATTGATGCAAAATACATTATTATATGAATTGTAGCAAAAAACCTAAGATCCCTTAATTCATATCGGCCTATTCCATCTAATGCAAAACCTGAGCTTAAAACATACACCAGGAGCAACATTAAACTAAAAACCAATAAACTAAATTTCCTTAAATTTTCATCATTAATCACATTCATCTCTCCTAAATTACTTTTTTCCTCATCGCTCAATATTAACAAAAAATGATTAAAAAAACAAAAAGTGTAAAAGTATTTTCTCGCTACTTATAGAATATTTAAATATTAATGAACACCATTTAGAAAACAGCCGAAAATAAAAATAACTTCCCAGTGATCTCCATTGGGAGGTAATATTGCTCGATTTATATCTTAGGCTGTTTTCGTAAATCACCAGTTAATCCTTTTCTTCTTAAGCTAACCTGCCCCGTTAGTTAAAGAACAGAGAATTATTAAGTAATGTTGTCTAGAGAATAGACAATGGTAAATGAAATAACTCCAATGCTTAAGAAATTTAAGTACAATAAAGGGGGGAAGAATCAAATGAAAGAGAAAAAGGATGATGGGATGGGGACTATGAATCAAGAAGAAAACCAAGTTGATATTGAACAATATTATGCTACTCGTGAATCAATCGGTGAAGTATTATCGGGAGAAGCGTTAGCTAAAGCAACAATTAAGTATATGAAAGAGCTAGCTAGTAAAATTTCTCCTGAAGAAGAAGCGGCATTTAGAAAAGAACTGTTAGAATTGAGAGGAAAAAGGGGAAAATAATATTAGGTGAGCATCTAATAATAGTAATGCAAGGATTACTTAATGATGAATATAAATAATTTGTAAAAAGCAAATGTTATACAAGATCTAATGCTAAAGATGCTAGTTAAGGAGGTTGCCATTGTGAAACCGGAAACCACATTTTTAACAAAAAACGTAGTATGGAATATTGATGGCAAACAATATGTAGTCGAAAACGTCCCCTATTCTGAATTAAAAGCTGAAGAAAATGAATACTTCGATATGGACGTTTCTATTCGTTTAACGATGCTACGTGATTTAATGCTTATGGAAGAAATACCGTCTAAAATAGATTATAGTATGGTAGCGAATTTTGAAGTTTAGCCTATACTTGATGCATATTCATAAAACTTCTAATGACTTATTAGGGGGTTTATTTTTTCTTTTTTAGGCTGTTTTAGCAAGAATTACGTTGTTAAAAGGTTGATAAATGAATTTTATGAGGTCTGATGGAGCTTAGTAATATATAATTAAAACAACTTAAAAGGGGTGTATTTATATGACAAACAATCGTAAAGAGCCTCCGGTGGGATTTGAAAGTTCTGAAGAGTATTTTGCAAAGCGAATAGTTGATGAATCTGAATTGTTGGAAGGCGAAGAGTTGGTGGCAAAGTCCATTAAACTTATTGACGAACTTTATGAGAAACGTGATCGTGAAGAGTTTTCCGGAGACTGTGAACGCTTTGAAGATTATGCTGAGTTTGAGGCTTATGTTTTAAAACGGATGGCAAACGAGTTAGGAACACAGCTAGAAGGAGAAGAATCAATTAAAGCAACTACTGAATTTTTATCAAAGATTACAGAGGAACATAAAGATTATTTAGAGAGTGTTAGAGAGCGTTGTTTAGAAATGAGACACCCAAAAAAGCCGTTGTAATCGAAAAGAAGGAAATTGAAATAACTCAAATTGATTTTATTGAACAAATGATTAGACATAACCGATATCCTGTTCAAGGACTTCATTTCAGAGTTCATTGCGGAGTTGGAGGTACTAGAAGATCAATTTGCTATCGAAAAGGATCTAGAGAAAGTGAAGTACATTAAACAAGTGCTAATGCTTTTAGAATAACAACAATCTTTGGGAAAACAGCCTTAAAAAAAGATGCAATTTAGTTCTGCATCTTAGAAATTGCCCCAACAGCATAATTTAGTAGCCGTAGTCAAAACCGTAGTCAAAGCTATTTTTATAGCAATTAAAATAGCCCTTAAACATTGATATAACAGCTTTTTTTATAATTTGCGGCTTTCCTCCCGCCGTCTCCATATTTTTTTAAAAAATGAAGCTCAAATCAAAAATCCAATCGTTTTGATTTATCTATCTTTCAAAACGATTGGGTTATTCAATGAAATCAATATTTATTTAAAGCTACAACCGTTACTTTAATGTAATAAAGTTCAAGCTCTCTTTTCTTTCGGATATCCAATAAGGATAGCGATAATCCCGCAAATCCCTATCAAAATCGGATAGAAAGAGTATTGCAACATGCTCACTGGCGATATTCCAGCAACGCTTGCGGCTGCCAGGAACTGGGCTCCGTATGGCAGAAGACCTTGGGTTGTACAGGAGAAAATATCTAATATACTTGCGGACTTTCTCGGCTCAATCCCATACTGGTCAGCAATATTTTTTGCAAGCGGACCAGCAATTAAAATAGCAATTGTATTATTGGCTGTAGATAAATTAGTTAGCCCCACAAGACCGGCAATCCCGAATTCAGCACCCTTTTTCGATTTAATTCTTCGTGTGGCAAGGTGAAGTAGGAAGTCAATCCCTCCGTTAAGCTTAATAATTTCCACCATTCCAGCTATTAAGATCGCAAGAAATGCCATTTCATACATGCCTGACATTCCTTCGCCGATCTTTTGAAAAAGGTCCATTAACTGATAGCTGCCATCCGCTAAGCCGACAGCCCCGGCCAGAACAATCCCAAATGCAAGAACAAGGAAAACATTCATGCCAATTAGCGCAAAAATAATAACTAATACATAAGGAACAATTTTTATCCAACTATAGCTTAAATGCTCTACTTGTGTCGCAGTTCCACCCATTGTGATAATTCCTAAAATAATGCTCGTTACAATAGCTGCTGGCAACACAATCCAAAAATTCACCTTAAATTTATCTTTCATTTGTGCGCCTTGTGAACGAACGGCAGTAATGGTTGTATCTGAAATAAAGGATAAATTATCGCCAAACATCGATCCTCCAACAATAGCTGCCATTACTAAAGCCATTGAAAAGTCGGTATGCTCACTGATCCCAACTCCAATTGGCGCCAGTGCAACAATCGTTCCTACTGAAGTACCCATTGATAGGGAGATAAAGCAGGCGATGATGAATAAGCCTACGACAAGGAGATTTTGCGGAATGACCGACAAAGCAAAGTTAACAGTGGAGTCCACTGCTCCCATACCTTTTGCTACTTCTGAAAAGGCGCCAGCTAATAGAAAAATAACAACCATCAGCATGACATTTAAATTTCCTGCGCCTTTACAAAAAATATCAACTTTATGTGAAAATGATTCTTTTCGATTCATCGCCAGAGCCACAGCGCCCGCAATGGCAATGGCTACAATGACTGGGAAGGCGTAAAAATCACCTGTAATAACCCCTGAACCAATAAATAAAATCAAAAAAACAACAAATGGGATTAGCGCCCATGGATTTTCTTTCTTCATTGTTCTACCTCCAAAAATTAAAAATGGATCGTCTTTGTCCATTTTTCTCTAAAAAAAGACCTCTTCTTGAAAAACAAGAAGAGGTCTTATATTTATAAAACACTCCTCTTATCTATCAAGCCTTTGCTTGCTGGATTTGGCACAGTAACTTAATCACAAAGTTCCGCTGCCGAGATTTCATAGGGCCAGTCCCTCCATCTCTCTTGATAAGAAGAAAAACATATTATTTTTTGCACAATAATGAAATATTATAATAAAACATCTATATTTGCAACTTATTTTTAATCAAATTGAATTTCAAAACGACATAAAAGTACTTTTTCTCAAAAAGGTCTGCTTTAAGGCTACTAAGAGAAGCTTTAAATTCTCGCGAAATTTAGTGCCTTTAATCTCTTGAAACTGAAAAAGATTTAATATTATTCATCTGGTAATGGATTTTTTTGACAATATAGTAATCGTAAACTATAGTAAAAATACAATATTTAAATAATATTAAAAATGAAATGGAACGTTTCCTAAAGCTAAGGGTGAATTTATGAGTAATTTTATTGTAATGCAAAATGCTACACACGAGGAAGAAATTATCGGAGGATATATGTGGTCCCCGCAAAAAAATAAAAATGGAAATAGCAATCATGCGTACGAACGAATGACTACAATTAAGACTGGTAATAAAATTTACAGCTGTTATGATCAAGCAATTCGAGCAGTAGGTATAGCAACATCAGATTGTTATATTGCAGAACAACCACATGAACTACAGGAGAAAAATCTATGGTCAGACGAAGGGTATAAAGTGGATGTAGATTTCACAATTTTAGAACATCCAATTATGATTAGAGATGTTTGGGGAGATATGGAATCTGATCGTCCGCAAAAATATGCTGCCTTTCAAGAAAATGGACGAGGAAATCAGGCTTACTTATTTCCATGTCCTGAAGCTTGGGCTAGCTTGTTTGACAGCTTTCTGAACGAAGATAGCCCAGAGGCTGGAGCAAAAGCAGAACTAATAGAAGATGGTGAAATTAACGAGGAAACGTTTGCGACTTCTAGTTACGAGCAGGGAGAGTCTAGAGTTAGTAATAGGGGAGCGGGTAGTACAAAGAAACGTGGTCGAGTAGTAAGCCAAGAACAGCTACAAAAAGACTTGAAAAAGCGTAAAAAAATTGGTGATATTGCAGAACAAAAAGTATTTGAATATGTAAAAAAGAAAGTAATAGAAGTATTCGGAGAACAATACGGAGAACAGGTAGAGCATGTTGCGCAAACACAAGGTGACGGATTAGGATACGATATTACAGCGTTCGATTATTTACAGCCACAGTCTCCACCAAGACCAATAAAAATTGAAGTGAAGGGTACAACATCAACAAGTTCAAGCGCAGTCTATTCAATTTCTTATCCTGAATTGGAAAAATTTATTCAGTATAAGGATGAAATGTGGCTAGTACGTGTATATGGTGTAGGCAAGAAAAGTGAAATGAAAATGGAAATAGATAATGACTTTAGTAGTTATCACTCAGTAAGTGATTTGCTGACACGTAAGTATGCATATATTCCATCAACTATTGATGTATATGGCACACGAGTGGAGAGTAATAAATATAGATAAAAAATAGGGTTTGAAAATTCACTACATAAGAAAGACTCGACATACATAAAAAATGCAGCAATCTTCAAAAGGAGCTTGCTGCATTTTTCTTTCGGTTTATAAACTTTCCTCGAAAAAGTCTAAATCCATGCGCTTTATTGTAAAGGTTTGTACATTCGATACACCTACATTGTATAAAAACATAAGCTCAGTAAGTTTCATTCCATCAATTAATATTAATGATTTATCGATACTCTCGGAATATGCAAATGCTTCTTTTGTAAAACGAGATGTAGTAATAAAAATTCCTTTGTTAGCTTTAAAGCCAACCAAGCTTCCAACAAATGCTTGGATATCCGGCCTTGAAACTGGATTTGTCCAACGTTTTCCCTGTAAGTAGATTTTATCTAACCCTAGGATGTCTTCCTTCACGATGCCATCGATTCCTCCATCACCCGATTTCCCTACTGCTTTCCCAGCATCAGAAATCGATCCACCGTAACCCATTGCGACAATTAAGTTAACAATTAATTGCTCAAAAAATTGAGGGGAGCATTCCATAATTTTTTCTAATAGTTCAGTTTGCAATGACTGCTTTAAGATTTGATAGTTTTCATTCATAATTTCTAAGGGGGTTCTGGAATCCTCAGAAATAATTGTTTTTATATAAGAACCTGTGGCAGGTTTTGTCCGGTTTTTAAATTCTAAAAATTGGGGGTAACGTTCTAATACTTTCTGATTGATTTCTTTAACAGACGAATCTAGAAGAAGTCTTAAGCCTTCGGGTGTAATTTTAAATACAGCGCGTTTTGGACTACTAATGAGACCAGCATTTTTAAGGTATGTACGTGCCCAACCTATTCGATTGACGACAACTGTTTGATTTCCACTAGGGAGAAGTTCTTCTACTTGTTCTTCTGATAAATTGAAATATTGAGGTAGGAATTCATATAATTCTTTTAATGTATGCTCATTTTCATCTTTGAGATAGTCTAAAAACGGAAACATAAACTGTTCATAAGTAGGTATTTGCAAGTGAGTCATCCCTTTGTATTAATGTTAAAAAACCTATACTTTTATTTTACGATAATTGTATAAGATATGGGATAAGGAAGATATATAAGTTATAAAATCTGAGTATTATAAGACAAAAAAACTCAATAGATATGGTAAGAACGACCAATACTATTGAGCTTTTTGTATTCAGCTTTTTAAACTTTAAAAGATAGAGATTAAATTTCATTAATCCCACGCTCTATTAATTTGGCATAATCTTTAATATAGGTTTTATACTACAATGAAGATTTTAACATTCCTGAAATTCTGTATAATTAGTCTAAAATAACTGCTAAATTATTTTTATCGACTTTACCATTTAACGTTAAAGGTAATTTATTTAATTCAACATAATAAGACGGTACCATAAAATCAGGCAAAAATTGCAGCAAGTATTCTTTTAATTCTACGGCAGAATTTTGCTCATTCATCACTATATAAGCCGTTAGATATTTATTTTTATTTTTATTTTCTCTTGCAATAACACAAGCCTCTTCAATGGAAGGATGTTGTAAAAGTTTTTCTTCAACTTCACCAGGCTCAGTTCTTCTCCCACCAATTTTAATTTGATTATCAATTCTACCCAAAAATTCAATATTCCCATCAGGTGACCATCGTGCTAAATCACCACAAATATACATTTTCTCATTTTCTACGAATGGATTTTGCGTATAACGTTCACTAGTCAAATCAGGACGATTTAAATATTCTCGAGAAACGCCTACGCCTGATATACATACTTCTCCAGGAACACCAATAGGGGCAGGCTGACGATTTTTATCTAAAATATAGACTTTATAGTTAGCAATAGGTTTACCAGTTGGAATATTATTTCCTACCTTCTCACTTGTTACTTCATAATATGAAATACAAACAGTAGTTTCAGAAGGGCCGTAGGTGTTATATATTTTTACTTTGTCAATCAAATTACTGATATATTCTTTTCTTAACACATCGCCGCCGCTAATCATTGTATGCAATGATTCAACAAGAGGATATTTATTTAATTCATTCAATAATAGTGGAAATCCACTAATCATTGTGACTTTATTATTTCTCATTATATCTAGAAGTTTTTCTGTAGAGGCTACATCATCCCTACAAGCTATAACTAAAGTTCCGCCTGTAAGCAAGATTGGGAAAATTTCTTCTACAGAAATATCAAATGATACTGTTGATTGTTGTAGCATAATATCATTTTCGTTTATGTTGAATTCATTTCTAAAACTATGACAATAGCCTACAACATTTCTATGTTCAACAGCAACTCCTTTTGGTTGGCCGGTTGAACCAGAAGTATATAAAGTATACATTAGATTATTTACATCATGTAATTTATCTAAATTACTAGTAGGATAATGATGTAAAGGGGAATCGTCTAAATATATTTTCTCGCAAGGAATTGATAATTCTATATTTATATGGCTATGAGTTAATAGTAAATTTATATCTGCTTGTTCAAACATATAATTAATACGTTCTAACGGGTAAGCTGGATCAACTGGGAGATATGCTCCTCCCGCTTTAAGGACAGCAAACATACAAATTATCAAATCTTCTGATCGTTCTACTATTAAACCAACTAATTTTTCTGGTTTAACACCTTTTTGGCGTAATAAATGTGCTAATTGATTTGATTTTTCATTTAGTTCTTTATAGGTTAATTTTCTATCTTGGCAAATCAATGCGATTCTATCTGGCCCTTTTTTAACTTGATATTCAAAAAATTCATCAATGGTTTTAGTTGAATCGTAATTAAGTAGATGGGAATTAAAATCATATAATACTTGATGTTTTTCTGTTTCTGAAAGAATATTGATGGCATTAAATGTTTTATGTGGGTTTGATAGTAGGTCAGTTAATATATTAATGAAATGTTCGTTCACTTTAGAAATTGTAAAAGTATTAAATAATTCAACATTATAAAGGACAGTACATTCCAATAAAGAATCTACCTCTAAACTTATATCAATCTTGTAAGTTTCACAGAGTCGTTGAATGTTTTCATCCTTTTCACCAATCAATAAAGCAGAACCAAATAGTCCATTTTTAAATTTTATTTGACTATAAGATGCAACTTCTTCTAAAGCCAGATCTTCATATTGCTGTCTTAGTTTCGTCTCGTATTCAATTTGCTTAACGTATTCTAATCCTGTTGTATTAATATTAGATCTAACACAAAAAGGTAAAATATTTTTATCAATAGTCATTGTACCGAACATAACATGATTTATATCATTATACTTTTGTAGTAAAATTCCCCATGCTGAATATAAAATAGAAGTAACATTAACACTGTAAGTTCTAGCAAATTTCCAAATTGACTGTTTGGTTTCCTCGTCTAAAATAAAGTTTTCTCTTGTCAATTGGAAACCATTATTATTAAATGTGCCTAAAGGTACAACCGTTTTCAATTCAAACTCTTGTAAAATAGTTTTCCAATACTTGTCCTTTGTATCTTGCTTTGCAACTTGCATTAATGTCATCCCCTTTAATAATATATTTCATACCATTGTATATAGGAGCCGTGTTCTATTTTGTTAATATATGTTCATTCTGAATCATGTCCTCTTTTATCTCTTGGCTAGTAACAGTTTTATTTTGGAAGTAAATCAATATTGTTAAACTGATTAAGAGAAAGAAACCTCCAGTAATTTGAGAAAAATGTAACCGTTCATTTAAAAATACAAGAGCAAATACAGAGGTAAAGACAGGTTCTACCATACTAATCATCGATACGTTAGAAGAACTTAATAATTCTAGTGACTTAAAAAATGCTATTTCAGCAATAATGGTTGAGAGAAATACCATACATGCTATGTATAGCCATGCATGAGCATTAAAATCAAAAGAAATTTCCTGCTTTACTAAACCAAATGTGAAAACACCCATTCCTGCAAATAGCGTTGTATAAGCACTGATTATCACAGGAGAATTATTGATCGTTACTTTTTTTCCAACAATCATATATATGGCAAATACTAAAGCTGCTAGAAGGGATAATACTACTCCATAAATATTCATTTTATCTAATGAAACTCCCAGTAAATAAATCATGCTAATGAAAGCTGCCACTAAAGAGATCATAGATCCAATATTCAACTTTTCTTTATATAAAAAATAGGAAATGATACAAACCAATAAAGGGAAACAATAGAGGAGTAGGACTGCCATAGATGAGGAGATATATTTTATTGATTCAAAATGAAAAATAGATAATAGTGTAAATAATACACCACCTAATAAGAAAAGATTTTTAATATCTTGTTTTCCTATTTTTATATTTATGCCTCTAAAAAGGAAAAACGAAAAAAATATCACGGAACTTAATGCAAATCTTAAAAAAAGCAATGTGTAAACTGTCACCCCGTGCTCATAAGCTTTGACAGTAAAAATAGGCATAATCCCATAGCCTATAGCTGAAATAACAGCATATACAGCTCCTTTACTAAAGTTACTCATAGAGCTCACCTTCTTGTACATTATTTAGTAAGAGCCGTTCCGGACAGCTGAATCCTGTGAAAGGGAAACTATAGAAGTCAATTTTTATTCTTTAAATACATGAAACTTTTCCTCGAATGTTCCATTAGCCTCCTCCTTTAATCTGATATTTTTTAATTATCATATGGAAAATCTTAGTTGTTTATATAAATATACATTTTTACCTTTTTATTGTAAATACAGTTTTTTTATTATATTTTTTTGTTACCAATAATCACCATCTGGTTTCGGGCGTAAATGTAAGAAAATGATGCAACAAAGTGATTATGAAAAGTACGAATAAAAAAAGAGACATATATAAAAAGCTCAATAGGTATGCCATAACTATTGAGCTTTTTATATTCAGAGAATTTCCACATGATTAATACAATAAATTTGACTGATCATCTAACAAAACATAAATATATTTAATTTAAACTAGTTTAATTTGTTTAATCTAAATCGGTATTTTTTTAAGTAAAGATACTAATGTTACAATTAAATATGCTGTAGCTAATGTTTTTGTCAATCCTTTATAATCGTTAGGTATATGTAGACTGGTGATAAACGCTATTACTGCCATTACTATATAAGTTAAAATGCTTTTTAATTTTGTATTTTTTATTGTAATTAAATACATTAATGATTCAGCAAATAAAATAATAAGTAATAAAATAAATATATTTATTAATACATAACCCAAAGTCTTCACCTTCTTTTAAACGATTAAAAAAGGATATCAAACAATTAATACTCTTTATTGATACCTTTTTTTATAAAATTAAATTTTCTAATAATAGTCTCGTGCACCTAACCATTCCCTTAGTTAAAACTATGCGGGTGTATTCTTAGGGCCAAACATACAATAACCAATCTAGATTGTTTAGTTAAAGAACCTGAGGATAATAAAAAATGTAGGGGTATTTGCAGGAATTGATAATGAACTGCTACAGGAGGATGAAGAGGTAGATAGTTTACTAGAAAGCCTAAAACCAGATTTACTTTCTTTATTCGAGCTTACGAATGACCTAAAAAAATTAAAGCCTTGGCAATATTTAAGAGATGATGAAGTCTTTATCATTGACTTTGAAGATGCAGATTACAAAGTACTTGTTTCTGTTATGGGAGCTGGTGGTGAAGAGTTTGGATTGATGATTTTTGACATGGAACTCCAAACTGCACCTCCAATTGTAAGATGGTATGTCTAACAATTGGAGCGCAGTTCAAATACGGATCAGCATTTTTTATATCACTATTTCAAATTAAATCATACTTTTTTAGATTGAGTTGGCACAAATATGGTACAAGTATTTCAGAGGCTAACCTTCAAAAAAGGTCAGCCACTTTTACAATTTATTTCTAAAAATGAGGTTGTTGCTCAATCAATTTCCTCAATCACTACGGTTTAGGTTTACTACTTGATTAGCAATATAAAATTTACCCTCTCGTTTATACACTACAGATTTTGGAAATTCATCTCCGTTTTTTCTTTCATATATAGGAGTACCCTTATTTAAAGAATTAGACTCAAAATTATTATCCGGAATTTGATATCTATTTATTTTTTGCTTAATCTCCCCCAATTTTCTTACTACTTGGGAATTTTCAACTGGTTCCCAGGTTACGACATAGACTGTATCTTGAATTTTTAGCATCTCTACAAGATTGTGTTTGCTCTCGTAAACCTTATCATAAGTTATAAGCAAGGCAACTATAAGTATTGTTATACTAATAATCCAAAATGTTTTTTTGTTTTTCATACGGAACACTACTCTCTATTTATTTCTACTCGTAACATATGTACTTGAGCATTGCTTACATATTTTGTCGTGGAACCATTGTATATTCCTGCTCCATTATATTTCTTCACATTGTATTTAGTCACATCCATGATATTTCCTCCTTCTTTATTTTCCCCGAGTATATTACAAGCATATCAGTAGCTTTAAATAATAAAAAATCAACTTTTGTTATAAATTGAACTAAAATTGATAAAAATAGGAAAAAAGCTATTGTAATGGACTTTGTAGAAAGTTATTTGAGGAGTGAGAGAGTTTATGAAAACTGTGAAAATGGATTTATTTAAAAGAATAGTGTACAATTATTCAACATTTTCGTGTTTATAGCAAGTTAATATACGTTCAAACAAATCTTATAGGTAATAAAAATTATTTATAAACTATTAAGCAACCACACAAAATCCCACGGAAAGGGTGTAGCCTTTTCCGTGGGATTTCTTTTTAAAGTAACTACCTATCCCCGATAAACACTCTCACATGTATCAGGTGCTGGTTCATAGAAGCAATGATTTTTAAATTGACCAGTAAAGGGTTGACCGTACCATGTTGGTGGGCATGGTGCGTATGGATTGAAGTACCAAAGTGCGAATTTCGCTGGATGTTCTCTCCAGTAATCCAGCGTCAGTTTGGCTAATCTTTTTTCATTAGGTCGCGCTCTTTGGTAAAATAAATTCCCTTTTTGAACCGCTTCAAAAGAAAAATTTCCTCCTTGTACCTGATAAATAACATCATTAATGGTTCTTAAATCTTTGAAGTCTGGACATTCTGCTACAAGACGATTCACAATGACATTGCCAACATATAGCATTCCTTGATTTCCTTCACCTTCCGCTTCCGCTCTCATCATCCTTGCCACCAAGCCAATGTCAGAATCTATATATTTTACTCTTGGCATTTTTTCACCTCCACCATATAGTATGAAAAAGAGCCTTCATTATTGTCATTTGAAAATTTAAACGTATCGACAACTAAAAAACACACCATCTATGCTGTCGGCAAAACGGCAAGAAGGTGTATTTATAGGGTAGTATTAAAAATTCTTTTTGAAGTACGGTGTTTTTTTCATCACGATACATACTGGAATTGCAATGATTAATCCGACAACGTTTTGGATGATGTCTCCTGGAATGGATGCCATCGGGGCAACCCAGCTTTTGAACATAATCGCTTGCCCGATATAGTAAACCCCAATCATTACGGGCATAGCTACAACGGCTGCTAAAATGTTTAGTCGGATGTCGTCGCCTCTACGTCCTTTAGACCAAGCGATTTTTCCAACGATGGCGCCTTGTAATGCACGGGAGATAATTGTAGTTGGCGCCCAAATTAACCAGCCACCTACAATATCGAATAAGCCCATTCCTATTGCTCCAGCAAGAGCGCCTTTTTTAGGACCGAATAAAATCGACGTGATTAATAGCATGGATGTGCCTAAGTGTATAAGGCCACCTTGCCCAAATGGTAGCCTAATATTAATAAACATTGTGGCGACGAAAACAAGTGCTGCTAAAATGGACGTAATCACCAAATCAAATGTTTTCGTGCGTGGTTTTGTATAGGATCGACTTTGTATTGTTTGCATTTGCATGTCCTCACTATGATGAATTTTTTGATAATTTTAATTTAGCAAAGGGCTGACTATCGTAAAAGTGCCAATTTGATAAAAATATTAAAGGTCAGTTTAATTTTTTATAAATATGCACATTTTCGCATCTTTCTAATTGTGATACGATGAAGAGAGTACAAGCAGGATTAGTTAGGTGGGGAGTATGATGAAAAAAGTTGCTGTAATTCAAGATATGTCATCCTTTGGGAAGTGCTCGTTAACTGCCGCGATGCCTGTGCTGTCAGTGATGGGAGTTCAGGCGGTGCCACTACCAACAGCGATTTTAACGGCACAAACAGGGTATCCGAGTTTTTATTGTGAGGATTTAACGTCAAAGATGGATTACTTTGTGGATGAGTGGAGCAAGCTTGGCGCGACCTTTGATGGCATACACACAGGCTTTGTGACAGGGAAGGAGCAAATCGATAATATTTTTCGATTTTTAAATGTGTTCCACTCAAGTGAAACGAAGCTGCTTGTCGATCCGGTAATGGGCGATTTGGGCGAGGTGTATAAAATGTATACAGGCGAGTTGCTTGATCGTATGAAAGCGCTAGCGAAGTGTGCAGACATTATTACGCCAAATGTTACGGAATGTTGTTTGCTTACAGGATTGTCATACGAGAAGCTACAAAGCTATCAAGATGATTCAGATTATCTTCAGACGTTAGAGGAAGCGGGCCAGCAGCTACAGCAGGCGACAGGGGCAAACGTCATTATTACCGGTTTGAATCCGCCGCCAGCAGATGCGAACAAGCGCTATGTAGGCAATATGTATGTCGATGCACAACGTTCATTTTCTAGCATCCGAGAATATAACGGCGAGAGTTATTCAGGCACAGGTGATTTGTTTGCATCCGTCATTATGGGTGGCATGATGCGCGGGCAGGATATAGTTGAATCGATGAAGCTTGCTGAGACGTTTTTAGCCGCTTCGATTGAAGCTACGTCAAAAGAGCAAATTCCGCGCGAAGCAGGCGTGAATTTTGAAAAGTTTTTACGAATGCTCCTTTAGATATCTTTTTAATACGTTAATTGGTGGTACCGGCTATACTTCACGTCTTCTATTTAACGGGGGATGGATTTTTTGTAAAAAGGACATAATGAACTTCATGAATTGGGGAGGTGTATAATGGATTCAATTAGATATTACGTAGTGCAAGTAAATGATCTCTATTACCAGGGCGAAATAGACCTTCAATCATGCACAGATGATGAAGAACAGGCCTTTACGTTTACGGATATTGTGGCAGCAAACGAATTGGCTCATGAGATTAATGGAATCGTCCTGACAAGAGACGTCAGTTATAAGGAGCTAGAAGATCTTTCAGCACAATATCTGATTGAGTACGAAGCATTGCCAAAAGAAGAGCGTGACACTATAGAATCATTTTGTAGGGAGCTCAGTTTAGGAATGTTTGAATAAAAGTCGAATCGAATCTTTTCGGTTCTTTTTTTATGTAGTTTTTGATTGAACTTCAACCTATCTCTCTAAATCCAGAAAATTGTAAACAGCCCGTAGCCACGATTGATGGTACGGGCATTCTTCCTCAAAGATAAAAGAAAAAGCTTCGAAGAAACTAACTCTTCAAATGGCTTTGCTAAACGCTTTATTTAGACATGTTGAACACACAACTATTTAAAAACTACATGTAGAATTATGATCCGTCCCAAAGTATATATGAAAATGCTTGCTGCAATTTGGATTAAAAAGAGTATGACAATGCTTACAGTTTGTGCTATTCATATATTCATGAATCGTTAATTCCTTTTTGCAGACACCACAAAATATTGCCTTTTCATCAAAATCCTCTTTATCCCATGGCTGGATTGTATGATTTGAATTTTCCTCATGGCATTTATAGCAAGGATAATATTCGCCACAACATTTGAATTTAATCGAAATAGTATCTTGCTTATTAGAATAGTGTGTACATCTTCCTTGATCATCAATAACATTTCCTAGAATAATCATAGTTCTAACCTCTTTTCTTAAATGAACTGGACATAATTTTCTTAAGTTAATATTTCGCTGGACGCAATCAATCTATTATATTGCTCCCGCATCATTCTAAAATGATGCTTTTCGTGGATGGCAAGTAGCTGGATCGATTGAATAAGATTAGGGTAGTGGGCGATGGGGTCAGGAAAGACAATATGCCCGGCAATATCCTCCTCAATATTTTTTACTAATTTTTGCATTGCGCTCGTTTCATTTATTAGTAATTGTTCTATCTCATCACTGTTCAGCGTAAAACGTATTTTAGAGGGAGGCACTAATATTCCTGGAGCTCTCATGCCTCGTCCTTTTTTGCTTTTATATTCGTCGTAAATATCATGTATTTCAGTGGCGAATGGCTTGTTTCTCCGCATTTTCGCGTAAGGGGTAAGTAGTAGTGAAAATTTTGTTGCTGTTTTCAACATTTTTAGGATGAGATAAAGGTGATAGAAATGTTCGCCAATCGACCATTTATCTTCTTTCTCGCGATGCCATAGTTGCTCCTGCGAGAGTGAGTGAATGCAAGGTAGGTAGTGAGTTCGCTGCTCTTGTAATGTATGAAAATGATGCGCCATATTGTTCGATTTCATAGTTGGAATCTCCTTTATGCTGTTATTCCTATTTTAGGAAACTTTGTGGTGAAAGTACATGAAACATTATTTATAATTGTCATAAAAATAAAAAATATCGGAGGAGGGGAACGAATGAATAGTAGACGTTTAGCAGCTACAGATGCTAAAGCCTATCAGAAATTACGATTAGAGGGATTACAACATAATCCAGAGGCATTTGGTTCTAGCTTTGAGGAGGAAAAGGATTCTCCGATCGAGCTGATTGCCAGCAGATTAAAATCACAGAGTTCTTATACGATAGGGGTATTTGATCAAGAAGAATTAGTGGGCGTAGCGACGTTAGTTCAGGAAAGTATGCTTAAGCTAAACCATAAAGCAGGTATCTATGCCGTTTATGTTTCTCCCGAAAAGCGTGGACTTGGCATTGGCAAGCATTTAATGGTTGAAGCAATTAATAAGGCAAAAGAGTTAGAGGGAGTTGAGCAGCTTAATTTAACAGTTGTGTCAACGAATGCTTCAGCGAAGAGACTGTATTCCTCTTTAGGGTTTGAGGTTTTTGGGACGGAGAAGAAGGCATTAAAAATAGATCAGCAATATTTTGATGAGGATTATATGGTTTTGTTTCTTTAATGAAAAAACTCCAATAGCTTTTTAGCCATTGGAGCTTTAATTTTTATGGAGATCCCCAAAGAAAAAATGAAAGCAAAGCAGTAATTAAAATAATCACAGTAATCATAAAAGCGACGTAGCTGCTAGCGTTGCTCGTTTTATTTTTCAATAGCTTTAGACTTAGTACTATATTAATTATTGATAAAGGGAATGCTAGCCAAAACCCTAAATGACCTAATCGTTCAATTTGTATGGGTGATTGATTGTAAAAATAATAATAGGTGATACCTAGAACAAGTAAAATTGACAGCACGATATTGGTCGATGCAATTTTATTGTTGCTAATCATAATTGCCTCCAATCGATCCTCTTCTTGATGTATAGTATGCATGAAATAAAAATCTGATAAAGAATTTATTTATAAGTGTCCTTGTAGATCCCGGGATTACCTTTATCATCATTTGTTAAATGATAGCCATTTCTATATTTTCAGCTAGCAAAAAAATACCCTGAAAATGTTAGTAAATGTCTAACATTTTCGGGGCAGAACAGGATACGTATAGTTAGTCGTAATATTCAGTAAACTCAATAGATACATCTCTTTAGCTTTTAGGACCTACTCTTTCACCTCTTGTTAACCAACTCCAACATATCTCGAAAAACTTCACTTTTTCTTGTAATAAATATGGAAGGCCAATAAAAAACCAATACATAAAAGCAAGAATGAACACACCAGTTAATATACTGTCCATCTGTGTAGCGATAAAAATGCTAAGGAACATAATAAGAAGATATAGTATAGCTATTCTTTTGTAGGCTATCATAAAATTCCCCTCACTAATATTAATAGTTATGATTTCTAAAAATAAATTTTGGTTCTTTTAAGGTTCATTAAATCCATAAAAAGCCATTAGATAAATCCAAATAAATACTACTAATATAAACGAATTTAGGACGACTAAAATCATACGAGTGGGCCCTTTTATCCCTAAAATAGCGAATATTAATCCTGAAATTCCTGAAATAAATGGAATTGTTAAGCTAATTTCCAGAATGTATTGTGGAGCTAATCCAATAAGAAATGTTAAAAACAAGAAAGTTATTGATAAATACGTAAAAATTTTTCTTTGCAAATAGCACCGCCCCTTGTATGTAAAGAATATAAAAGTTGACTACACATTTACATGAATTTAGCTTATACAAAATCAAACCTTAACATAATTAATGTTAAGGTTTGACTCTATTACAACTATACCACATATGTTATTTATTTACAGTTTTTATCGTATCAAATAAACCTTTCTTTACCTGTTTTGCTATCGTAGTCAAATTCGGCACTTATATCACTTATTTAAAATTAAAATCCACCAAATAAAATTAGGTATTTCTTAACCTAGAATACTTGGTGGGTTTATTTTGTTAATAGATCATATTTCATTAGCATGAATCTGACAATATTCCCTCAATAAATTAGAAGAAATACTGGAATTTTGTATAAGATTTATTAGTAAGTCGCTTTCTTTTAGAGACAGACTGTCATTCGTTAAACAATTTGTATAAAATGATTGAACTTCTCTTGCTTTACAGTAACAGGCCATTAATTTTTCAATTTCTATGTGGATTACCCTCCTTTTTTGTAATTAAGAGATTTAATAACTTCAGATAACTCCATGATGACCGCTTCTAATTTATCTATTTTCCTTTCAAAGCGAATGAATAGATAGACTGTAATAGCAATAGGGAATCCAAAATTTCCTATTAGGCTAATCCAAATTGGAACATTTTCTGGTGTCATAATGTAAATCACCCTCCCTCTTACTCCAAATTAGTAATATAAGGTGATACTCGGATTCGAACCGAGAATCCAGGTTTTGCAGACCCTTGCCCTACCGCTTGGCTATATCAGCAAAATTGTAACTGTATTATGTAAAGAGGATCTTTCTATATTAAAAACAACCTTTCAGTAAAAACATATTATTTTGTCTTGGTTTCATTTCTTATGTTTTTGTCCTCTTTATAGTAAAAAGGAGGTCTCTAAGATGAAGTATGATATAACGGTATATTCAAGCGATGGATGTCAATATTGTGTTAGGTTGAAGGAATGGTTAGAGGGAAATAATATTACTTATATTAATAAAGATATTAATGAAGAGCACGTATTAAAGGAGTTTAAGCAATTTAATAGTAGCGCTATCCCATTTACTTTATTAGTAGCTGATCATAAAGAAGAGAGAATTATTGGTTATCAGCCAGAAAAAATAAAAGCTATATTAGTAGTTGAATGAGTTGGATTAAATCACCTTTTTTTGTATAAAAGGTGATTTTTTTACTCCTTTCAAGAACATTTGTTCTCGTTTTGGTTTATAATATAGATACGACATTCACTTTAAATAGAAAGAAGGCGGATATATTGGAGGGATAATAAATGGAGAATCAAAAAGTAGAGGAATTCTTCTATAGAAATAATGAGCAGGTTAACAATCCAATCATAAAAAGCTTTTTGTCGGATTCCAATAATCTTTATTTGGTGCAACAGGCGATTTTATATCCAACCGAACATAATAAGAAACTTGTCGATGAATCTTTCCAATTGCACTATATAAATGTTAGGAAAATCAAATATGTCAGTAATTTAATTTATTTCTTTAGCTTAGATTTTGATAAAAAAAGGAGAAGGCTGCAAAATCGTGCTTTATTAATATTAGATAAGGGCTTATCAGAAGAAGGTGGCACGACCGCGAAAGAGCTAATGGAAGATGCAAGCGTTGGAACGGGACTGGATTATTTAGTTGGTGGAGGATTATTGGACAATATTGAAGATGAACTGCTTTTAAAGTCTTTGCAAAAACTAACGGTTAAACAGCTTCAAATATTAGAGATGATTTATGTAAAAGAGCTTTCTATAAAAGATATAGCTCACACATTACAAACTACACCACAGAATATATCAAACCTTCATCGGAAGGCTTTAAATAAACTCAAAACTACACTCAGGGAAAAGGAGGAATAGTTTATGGCGATTTTAGAAAATCGATACAATGAAGAGACGCTAACGATTATAGAGAATTTCATACCGAAAATAAAACAATGTTTGCACAATACCGACTTTCAGGAAAGAGAAGACTTGGAACAAGAAATTAAATTGAAAATTATAGAAAAGCTTGCAACAGTAGATTTTCAGGATGCCCCTAGTTTTTGGGATATTCTCTCGTGAACTTTATACTCGGTTATCTCGAGTGGCCACCCGGCAACCTAAATTCCAACACCTTAAAATAAAACGATGTACATAGTAAAGATATTATGTACATCGTTTTATTAATGGATTAGCCTTTTAGGAAATCAGGCTTTTCGAAGCTTGGGTTTGGATATTTATAGAAGCCTTCGCCTGATGCTCGACCTAGTTTGCCTTTTTCGATATACTTTGTTCTTAAAAGGTTAGCTAATTTATTCAAGCTTTCATCATTAGTAGCAGCGGCTTTCGCTTCTACAATGTTGAGGGAAGTATTAATACCGATAATGTCAAGGATTGCGAATGGACCTAGTGGTGCTCCTGTTGCGATCATCCATGTTTTGTCGATTGTTTCTGGGTCTGCTATTTCTTTTACTAGTAGTGATTCAGCAGCATCTAAAAAGGGAACTAGTAATGAATTCAAAATATAGCCTGGTTGTTCTTTATATAACTGTAGTGGAACCATGCCGATTGCAAGTGCAAATTTTACGACTTCATCGAATACGTTCATATCAGTGCCAGGGTGTTTCATAATCTCGGCTGTGTTGTTTTTCCAAATCGTATTTGCAAAGTGAAGCGCCAAAAATTTCTCTGGGCGACCAGTTGCTTCTGCAAATTGGCTTGGTAATAAAGTTGAAGAGTTTGTTGCGAAAATTGTTTTAGCAGGGGCAACTTTACCAAGATTTGTGTAAAATTCTGTTTTAATTGTAACAACTTCTGGGATCGCCTCAATGACAAGATCAGCATTTGCAACGGCTTCCGATAAATCACTTTTAAATGATAAGCGTGCATAAGCAGCATTTACTTCTTCTTGAGTGGCACCTAGATCTTTTTGGTATAACGGTTTTAATTTTGTAATACGATCTTGTGCATTTTTTAATGCTTCATCATTAATATCGTATACTGTTACATTAAATCCTTTAAAAGCTGATTGATAAGCAATTTGACTACCTAGAACACCGCTACCTGCAACGGTAATATTTTGATAATCCATCCTAAATTCCTCCTTTGTTATTTTTTTCCTTATTACAATCCCATACTACTCCTTTCAATTTTGAAAAATCAAATGATAGCCAATGATAAAAAAAATTCTAAGCTGCATTAATTTTTCCGGGAGCATAACAATAAAAAAAACGCCATAGAGTGACGTTTAATTTTCAATAGCTACTAAAGCATTATCCATTTGGCGTTCATTATATTTTATTGCATTACTATTAGTCGATTCGAGTCCCTTAAAAGTATAATTAGAATTTTGATAAAACCCAAAGACAAAATCGTTGATAGGTGTTTCTTCCTCTCCATAATATCTATTCACTACAGTTGACTTAAAAATATTTCCTAGCATATATTCATCATTTTGTACGTCTGCCAAATATTTTTTGTTTTTATATTCGGCAATAATGTAATCCTCGAATTCTTTGATTTCAGCCTTTGTAGCTGGATACTTTTTAGCGTAGGCTACAATTGTATCGAACTTTTCAGTAGGAGGACTATTAAGAGACGCAATTTCCTTTACGTTATCCTGCCAAGTTACATCTTCTGTTTCTACTTTAGCTACAGGCTCTTTTTCAGACGTATTAGCTACATTTGCTTTATTTACTTCATATTCAGGGGAAATATCCCAATAGGCTAACATACATAAAATCATAAAGATTATGGGAATCGCAGTAAATTTCAGCATTTTCAGAGCTTTAATTCTGTCCAATTTGATGAAATGGAAAACGGCAAGAAGAAGAAATACAACTATCATAATGATACTAATAAGAGTAATAAGGACTAATATATTTACAAGGGTATTTACCAATTATAAAAAACTCCTTTCTTTAGATCGAACTCTTCTGTTTATCAAATATTTTAATATATAGAATAAAATAGAACTACAATCTAGCTGAAATTTTATGCTATAAAAAAGAACAGCTCTCGAGCTGCCCTTGCACTAAACAAAATTCCACTTGCTACTTATAGTGTAACTTTAAAACTGATCGCTTTTCCAATAATCTTTGCAGGATTATTTTTGTCTACTATATAAGGTTCATGTTTAGGGTTATCTGGCATAAGTAAAATGGTATTACCTTGTTTTTTAACACGCTTAAGAGTTGCTTCTGTATCTCCGTTTACAAGTACAGCTGCTATCTCACCGTATTCAACTTCACTTTGCTCTCTAATCAAAACCTTAGAGCCATTTGGTATACCGAAACATATCGCTCTCAAGAAAGACAAAATTATTTATATTCCCAAGGACGTACTCGGCCAGGGCATGTCGTTACTTGGACGCTTAAAAGCAACCATAGCAGTCGTTTAGCTTGGGATATTGCCGTTGGTCCTCCAAAAACACTTTATGATGTAGCTACACTTAATAAAGTAGGTACTATCGCTCGCAAGCTTGGCATTACATGGGGCAGGGATTGGATCGGTAGCATTGACCGACCACATTTCGAAGTTAGATCAACTTGGAAAATGGCTACAGGTTATAAGTTAGAAGGTCAAGTAATCGTTCCTAGCAGTAGCAAAACAACAGTGCAATTACTTGTAGAAGACAAGAAGGAGGACAACAAAGTGACACAAGTATGGAATCCTGCATCACCAACAATGCGCACAGAAACAGAAAATTATATAGCGCAAGCAATTAAAGAAGGTATTATTCAAGATTCGCATTTAAAAGATTTAAAAAATGGTGTAATGACAACTGATCGGTTATTAGGTCTGTATATTACAATTCAGCAACGTCGAGCTAATTAGTTTTAAAGACACCGCCAAAATAATGGCGGTGTTCATTAGCTTGGCGTAGGTTTATTTTTTGGCAAAGAGATTTTATATCAAATGATTCTCCATTATTTAGCCCCACAATCTACATAGTTTTACCCTCTGCTATTTCTTTAGAGTCTTTTTGACTGGGAATATATTCATATTTACTATTCTTTATACCTAATAAAGATTGAACAAGTTTACTATTTTTTCTACATAATTTAATAAGAGGGATAAAGCATATTTATAATAGGGTGTTAATTCAAAATAAGAAATAATGATACAATACGTTGGATTTACTGAAAAAACTTCATAATGCATAGTAGAAATATGCAATATGTTCTCTGGGTTTACATGGGGATTTAGTAATTTTTTACGTTATGAAAAATAGGACTTTCTTATAATTTTGAATAACTTACATAATTTTATAGATTTACTAACAGTTGTTTTAGTACACTAAATTTATGAATTGAAAGGGGCAAGATTAATAATGAAAAAGACACTTATAGCTGGTGCACTTAGTATTGCATGTTTTACAGGAGGTTTTGGATTACAAGCAAATGCACAAGAACAAGTACGAGAAAATTTAAATGTTGCTAGCATTATCCATCCAAAACAAGAAGTTGCTGTAGTTATTCCATGGCAATCATTGACTTACCAGGACCTTTATAAACAACTGTTAATTTCCGAATTAGCTATTGATCATCGTGGTATTGTAACAACAAAAAATAGTATTACAGCAAAGTGGGCAATAGATCCTACAATGACTCCACAGGAACAAAAAGAATTTAAAGAGTTGTACGGTAACGCTATGCAAGTAAAATTTACTCCATCTGGGAATTCATTTAAAGGAGAAGTTTTGATTAAAGGAAAATGGATACCTTTAGATAAGGAAGAATTAAATGATTTTATTAAAGAGATATTCCGAGATGAAACTATTGATTTAAAACCAGGCGGTTACTTCACAGATTCTATAGGTCACTGGGCTGAGAGCTATATCCAAGTACTTTATCAATTTGACATTATTAATGGTACATCTGCTACAACATTTAATCCAAACGGAAAAGTAACACGCGGACAATTAGCTTCTATGATTTTCCGTGCTTCTGGATTAGATGTGAAGGAAGATTATGAAGGTCCTGCTTCATATAAGGATTTGGGGAATTTTGCAGGTGCAAAAGAAGTAGCGGTTTTAGAGGCATATGGCTTACTTGATATTTTTGATGGTGCTAATTTTGAGCCAAATAAACCTGCTACACGTGAGGAAATGGCATTTGTAACAGCAAGATATATAGAAGGAACGGACTATGATGTAAGTAAGGTTAGTAAAAATAACCCATTTACAGACAAAAGTAAAATGCGTCAAGAAACTGTTGAATCTATCGGATTATTAAAGCAATTAGGTATAATTGATGGAGTGAACGGTCAATTTAATCCAAAAGGTAATCTTACACGTGCCGAGTTCTCTAAAATTTTTACACTAACATTAGCGTTATTTGATGATGCTGAGTAATTAATATAAAGCAATCCACATATTTGGTGGATTGCTTTTTTATTCGACTAGCATATGAAATACGTGACTTAATAAATAACCTAATAAAATATATGCTATAAAGGATGTTCGTGATACTGATCGAATATGATGCAAAATAAATTCTGAAATACTGGCGGTTGCGATTAACCCAATCGATACACCCATTAGTACGCCTTGTGCATTATCGGATAACTGCCAATATTGACCGATCTGTATAAAAATACTGAAGAAAATCGAAAATGCTACAAAATAAATAAAAAGTCTCCATAGCTTTTCTCCCTGTGATAGTAATGCTGTTGAAAGTGCAAAGCCTTCTGGTAGATGATGTAGAATAATGGAAGCTGTTATTGCAATACTTAATGCGGATTTCCCTAGTAACTGTCCGACAGTAAGGCTCATCGGAATCGTATGGATAATGATAGCGATGGCAAGTAGTGATACAGAGGGATTTTGTGTATGTGAAGTGTGAAATACACTATTCAGTATTTCAAATATTAAATAGCCCATCAAAATTCCGAGTATAAGGCCTAGTGAATTATATAATTGAAAAGAAGAAGGAATGACGTCTACTACAAGTAAGCCCACTAAAAATCCGCCACATAATAATGATAATCCATGCGTTGTATGTTGAAATAGCCTTGAGAATACCCAAGCTAGGGCTCCTCCAATGCTAGCACTAAAAAATAGAAAACCACCAAGTATCATTGCACTCAACTGCAAAATTCCTCCACCCTATATATACTTTAAGCTGTTTTAAAATATATGCTAAATAGAAACGAATATGATAATAGTCAGTTTTTAGAAAAAGATTCATTGTATTCATTACTAAAATTAAAAGATCATTTTTCGATGAATCTCTTTTTGTCGTTTTATTATCGAATTTTGCGTCATTGACATGTTGGTGATATTGAATTGACTGAATATTGTTTAAATTTTATACTTTTTAGTAGTAATACCAGATTCATTGATTTAGTAACTACTAATGAAGGTGAGGAATGGAAGTATGAAATGGGATGCGAGTTATGATGTGGTAGTAGTAGGTTCAGGCGCAGCAGGGCTAACGGCAGGTCTGACAGCAAAGCTACATGGGATGAAATCATTAGTTATTGAAAAGACAGAGCGTTATGGAGGGGCATCTGCCTTGTATGGTGGAGCACTATGGATTCCAAATAATCATGTGATTAAGAGTGAAGGTGTTCCTGATACACATAAACTAGCGCGTTTATACTTAGATTCAACTATAGGTGATCGTGTACCAGAGGCTTTAAAGGAAGCTTATATTAAACGAGGACCAGAAATGTTAAGGTATTTCAATAATCATACTCGGCATATGCGTTTCCAATATGCGAAAGGTTATTCGGATTATTATCCTGAAAAACCAGGTGGCTTCCCTCAAGGACGGTCGATTGAGCCACTTATTTTTGATTTGAAGAAAATGGGGGCATTAGTAGATACGATGCGTCGTTCTTCATTATCCACTAAAGGTTTTACGATGAATAGCTCTGAGTTTCATAAGGTAAATATGATTAGACGTACGACAAAAGGGAAAACAACTGCATTAAAACTAGGCTTACGATTAGTGAAATCGAAATTAACAGGAAGTCTGCCTGTTGCATTAGGGGAAGCGCTCATTGCTCGTTTACGAATGTCACTTGCAGAAGCGAATGGAGAACTGTGGATCTCGACTGCATTTCAAGATTTTATCGTCGAAAATAATCGAGTGACCGGTATTGTAGTTGTACGAGATGGGCAGGAGATGCGGATTGAGGCGAAACGTGGGGTAGTCCTTTCTTCAGGTGGATTTTCTCATAATCAAGCATATCGCGAAAAATATTTGCCGGCACCAACAAACTCAAAATGGACTTCTACGCCAGAGGGACAAACGGGAGATATTATCGAACCAAGTGTGAAAATAGGGGCGACGCTAGATTTAATGGATAAAGTATGGGGAGCTCCTTCCGTTATTGATCCACAAGGGCAACCTTTCTTCCTTGTTGCAGACCGCGGAGTGCCTAATATGATAGTTGTGGATGGTGTTGGGAAACGATATTTGAATGAAGCTGCACCTTATCATGAATTTGTAGATAATATGTATATTCATCATCAAGAAACAAATCAGGCTATACCTTCTTGGATCGTCATCGATGCAACAGCAAAGAGCCGTTATATTTTCACAGGATTATTTCCAGGCCAAGCTTTCCCAAAAAGTTGGTTTGATAACGGCGTAGTGAAAAGTGTACAAACAATCGAAGAGCTTGCAGAGCAAATGAATGTTCCGGTGGAGAATTTAGTGGAAACTGTAGAGCGTTTCAATACCTTTGCTCGTAATGGCCGAGATGAAGATTTCCTTCGAGGAGATAGTGCTTATGATAAGTATTATGGAGATCCTACTTTGAAGAATCCGAACCTAGCAGAGCTTACAAATGCTCCATTTTATGCACTCGCTTTATATCCAGGAGATATAGGGACTAAGGGGGGCTTAGTGGTGGATGAGCATGCGCGCGTTTTAAAGGCAGACGGTACGGCAATTGGAGGGTTATATGCATCAGGCAATTGCTCAGCCTCTATAATGGGAGAGACTTATCCGGGACCAGGTGCAACATTGGGCCCTGGTATGACATTAAGCTATATTGCAACAACGCATATGGCGAAAGAAGGTAATAAGGAACAATTGCCTTTATTAAAAGTTTAACATTGTAATAATGCCTAAGTTCAGTATTTTACTGGATTTAGGTTTTTTGTTTGATCTTCATTCAATTGATTATTGAATAAAGGGTTCTATAAGTTAATAGATACGAATATAGATTCAATTAAGTGTAAAATTGGTTCATACCCAAAAATAGGGATAATATTTATCGAAATGCATGTTAACTATAAGTTTTGGTGCAGAGCCTGAGCGACACTACGTAGGAATGGAGATCCCCGCTTTATGGAGATGAGCTGTAAAAAACTTAGAAGGGAGAGATTATGCACGTGCTATCTTATAGACTCGTAACAACGATAGAAGAGTTAGAGATCTATAAAAGTACTTGGTCACAAATACTTGAACGTGAAAAAAATAATAATCCATTCATTGAATTTGAATGGGTTTCGACATGGTGGACGACGTTAGGTGTTCATGACAACGTAGAGATTTACATAGTCGAACATAAAGGTATGGCGATAGCCTTTTTCCCGTTTGTTCGTTGTCAACGATTAGGTGGTACACAGTATTATGTTTTTTTAGGACAAGGGTTTGCGACTTATATGGACGTCATTGCAGAGAAGCAATGGAAGGAACCTGCAATAAAATACTTACTAAAGGAGCTTTCTCAGAAAGATGGTCGGTTTATTATAGCGTTAAATGGCTTGTTAGAGAGTGAACAAACATCTCAACTATTAGAAATATATGCAATAGAGCATCAGATCCCTCATTCTATTTTTCGTACGGTCACGTCTTATATTGATTTTCAATCTATAAAGCTTGAGGACTTTCTTCATAAGCATAGAAAAAATTTTAAATCGATTCAACGTCGTGAAAAAAAGTTAAAGGTGCTTGGTCAAGTATCTTTTCAAGAGGTACATCCTGAAGGCCTAGCTGGCATGTTTGATTTGTTTGCGAGAAGATGGCGGAAGAAACTCGATACGAGTGGGTTTACAGAAGCTAAAACACGACTCTTTTTTGAGCGATTGGCAAAGGAGAAAAGTAACGCGTTCCGAGTAGAAATCGATAGTCTCCAGTTTGGAGGATATTGGATTGGCTTTACTATCGATATTTGCTGTAGAGATCGAAATTTTTGCCAAGCTATGGGACATGAACCTGATTTTAATATGTTCGGACCTGGTCGTATAATCGAGAGAGAAAATATGCTCAAAGCACACGCCAAAAACTATCGTTTTTATGATTTAGGCAGTGGTTATGAGCCCTACAAGTTTGAGTGGTATACAGATGTTGATTTTTCAAGAAAATTTGTAATGAGTACAAACGGCAAAAGAGAGCGTATTTTACGATTCATGATGGTCTTACGAGACAGATTGAAAGGTCAATTAAAGAATAATCACCAGCTCGTGAAATTGAAGCGAAATCGATTAGGGGAGCTGTGCTATTTTTTAAAAAATGCCCGACTAAAGGATTGGTTCCATTGTTTCAAAAAGGGAATTAATCGCATGATAGCTGTTCATATGTTTGATATTTATGTTGCTAACAATGGACAATGTAAAACTACATCCAATTTTAATGAAGTGTTTATTCAGGATGTGATGGCATGGGAGGGTCGTGCTAATTACGTCTCAAACTATCATAAAGGCTATCGGATCTTTAGAAATAGCGCGGATGAAATAGCTTATGTAAGACATGATCAACTATTTCGTGAAGAAGCGATAGGATTTACACTCAAGCTTCCATCAAATGTTTCCTACATTAAAGAAAAAAATCAACAGCTGTCCGATGTTGTTGCCTATGTGCAGAAGGAAGGAATAGCCGTCTGTACATCCGTTTATTGGTATGAAAGAAAAAGACGTAGAGAGCTAGCGCAATTAGGTTTTCAAAGGATAGAGAGGATAAAAATAATTCAATTATTTAAAAAGAAAAAGATATACCGCCAAGAAAACAATTGGTTAAAATATCTTCAATCACAAGGGCAAAATATTGACCATCTATGGCAATTAGCACTATTACCTTTATTAATCTAACTTCTTTCAGCAAATGTCTTTTGTACCGAATGCGTAGTTACAGATACAGGTGTCCAAACACCGGCTGAAATAGAGGAACTCAGTCAAAGAACGCCACGTCCTGTGGCAATGACTGAGTGACCAACATCTCGTTGGCCTAAAGCCTCCGGCGGATGTCACGGAATCGGAAAGGAGTTCTTAGGGGATGCTAGCCTAAAAACATCGCATCCATGCGATAACGGCTAACTGACCTGCATCGGTAAAAACGCCACGTCCTGTGGCATTACCGAAATGACCGACATCGTGTCGGCCTTCGTGCAGGCCAAAGCACAAAGCCGATTCCAGACACAATTATGCCGAGGCATAATTGATAAAAAAATCCCTAGCGTCAATGCAACGACGCTAGGGATTTTTTATGATTAAAAGTGTATACCTGGTTTATCAGAAAGCTTGCAGCCTGTACCATACTTCGCTTTTAGAGCACCTTTAAAATTAGTTTGCTCAAGTTCAGGGAATGCTTGTTTCCAAAGTTCAAACACATTGTGACTTGAAGCAGTACCTTCTTTTGTTAGTCGAACAATATGGAAACCATATTCATCGTTGCATCGAGCTAATGGACGATTTACACGCACATTAATGATTCGACCGCTCGCTGTAACTTCATATAAGCCTTCGTAACCTGAAATGGCACGTTTTTCTTCAATAATCTCAGCTGTTTTTTCTACTTTTTCTTTCTTTTCTTTTTGTGCTTCTTTGACTTCGTTTTTTTCTACAGGCTTAGTAGCTTCTTTAACTTCTTCTTTTTCTACAGACGTAGCTACTTCTTTAACTTCCTCTGTCTCCACAGTCGTAGCCTCTTCGTTATTTTGAGGTGCAAGCTGTTCCATAATGACAAAATCCTTGTTAGAAGCTTTGTCGCTCATTGTAGCCATTATGTTCATAATAGAGCCTACATAACGCACTGGTTTATCTTTACCTTCTTCAAATACGAAAATATTATAATCGGTTTTATTCATTTTTTTCATAATAATATTTCCTGTTTTAGTAGTAAAACCGATAAATTTGTTCTTTTTAAGTGCTTGTATTGCTTGTTGCTTTGTTAAAATCATTTTTTAAATCTCCTAAAGAATCGTTTTTTCTATTCTACCATAAAATCAGCTTCTCTGTTTTTCTTAAATATTTGCTGTTTTATTATGGTGCTTAATAATTCTAAGAAAAACGTTTATCGACATAGTGTGGGGGTGATTTCCGTTCAGGCTGGGCGCTTTCGATGAGTCGCTTGGGGTAACCTTGCAAACTGTTTCGGTAGGTAATAGAATTGTCGGGTAATCAAGAAAACTGTTCCGAGCGTGTGGAACTGCTCGGGTAAGCGCTCTAATCATACCCACATAACCAAAAGGAGGATTTTATTATGGTTCAACATTTATTTAATATGAATTTAAAATGGTCGGAGGGGAGAAATGGGACTGGTACGATTGTTGCGGACAATCTTCATACGAAAATTTCTATTCCTCGAGAAATGAATGGACCAGGTGTTGGGACAAATCCTGATGAAATGCTGCTCGGAGCGGCAGCGACGTGCTATTTAATTACACTTGCTGCATTACTTGAAAATGCGAAGGTTGCTCTGTTGGATTTGACTATGCAAGCTGAAGGTTATGTAGATGTCACGAATGGTGTTTTTACTTATGAGCGAATCGTCCATAAGCCGAAAATTGTTGTACAAAATTTAACGGAGCGAGAACAAAAGAGAATTAATCGATTAGCGGAGAAGGCTGAACAAACATGTATGATTAGTAAGGCATTAAAAGGCAATGTTCACATTGCATGTGATGTACAAATTATACAAGGGTAACATTTGAACATATCCATTTATGGCAGGAGTTTTTCAAACTAGTTTTGAAAAAACTCCTTTTTTGAGGCATCCACAAAAGTTAGGAACGGAAATCAACCCATGTCATGGTGATGAACCCCTTTTTACCATTTTATTATGAAAATGCTTTATCAAAAGTAGTTCTATAAATGTCCCAAATGAATATATAAAGTTAAGTGCTAAAAAAATGCAAAGGATGATGTATTGCACGGGCAGTTAGCTCAGACTAAAACATTTTATAGTAAAATCGGAAAAAGAATTTTTGATATTGTGGGGGCACTCCTATTACTTTTCATAACCATTCCTCTTATGTTAGTAGTTTTCCTCATTCTACTCATTAGTACAGGTCGCCCTGTTTTTTTTAAACAAATCCGTACTGGACAGGAACATCAGCGCTTTATTATTTGGAAGCTGCGGACAATGACCATACAGGCAGTTCCGGTAAAAATGCCAAGATTGTGTGCTGACGGAATTCCAGATGATTTTTATTTTAAAACCGAACAGGATGCACGCATTACAAGGGTTGGGGCTGTTCTTCGGAAGTTAAGTATTGATGAAATTCCTCAGCTCATTAATGTCTTAAAAGGGGATATGAGTATTGTTGGACCACGGCCAGAAGTTCCAACCTTTACAAATGCTTATAACACTTTACAGGCACGACGTTTAGAAGTGAAGCCTGGTTTAACAGGGCTTGCTCAAATTAACGGCCGCTCTAATATTTCTCACGGACAAAAAATTTCATATGACCTAGAATACGTTGTTAAATATTCATTTTGGATGGATATAAAAATTATCATCAAAACACTTTTCGTAGTTTTAGCGAGAACAGGTGCTTATTAAATATTAAGGAGTGTTAGGTACTGAAAATCGTTCAGCTTATTACACGGATGGATAAGATTGGCGGAGCGCAAAAGCATGTGGAGGCTCTTGCCATAAAATTGAAGCAAGATGCTCACGAGGTAACAATTGTAACGGGCCATTATGATCCATCATTGTGGCGTTTTCAAGAAGAAAAAATTGATGTTATTAGTATTCCGGCGATGCAGCGGGAGATTCACTTAAAAAAGGATTTACAAACCTTTTGGCAATTAAGAACCGCATTTAAAAAAATAAAACCAGATATTATTGCAGCCCATTCATCAAAGGCAGGAGCAATTGGACGTGTAGTAGGTAGGCTTTTACATATTCCTACTGTTTTTACAGCCCATAGCTGGAGTTTTACCGAAGGCGTACCACATAAAAAAAAGATGGTGTATCGTCGAATGGAAAAATCAGTTCAGCCGTTAACAGCTAAAATTATTACGGTATCTGAATATGACCGCAAGTTAGCATTAACGAAAAAAATTGCTCCTGCTCATAAAATGCTGACGATTCATAATGGCATTGACCAAATAGAGAAGCAAGTAGCACCTAATAGAGAGAAGCAGGAGCATCCATTAATTGTGATGGTTGCTCGTTTTGAAGTGCCAAAAAGACAGGATTTATTGCTAGAGGCTTTAGCAGAGCTTTCTGATATACCTTGGCGCCTTCAATTAATAGGTGATGGCTCATTACGTCCTAATTTAGAACAATTTATTGCTACTAAAGGTTTAACGGATCGTGTCTCATTTTTGGGCAATCAATTAGATGTCACCTCTTTGCTTGAGGAAAGTCATTTATTTATTTTGCTATCAGATTGGGAGGGCTTACCGATCTCAATTATTGAAGCGATGCGAGCAGGGCTTCCGATTATTGCCACGAATGTAGGTGGCGTCAATGAGTTAGTTACTGATAATGAGAATGGATTTTTAATTAACCGAGATGATAAAGACCTATTAAAGAACAGGCTTAAACAACTGTTGATGGATAAGAACAGTCGTCAAAAAATGGGGGACGCAAGTGAACGTAGATTTTTAAGGGATTATACGTTTCTACCAATGTATCAGAAAACTCTATTTGTCTACGAACAAGCTGTATCAGAGTCCGTTAAGAAAGGTGATTAATTTGCAATTAATTCGCATTCGAACAGATGATGAGCTTATGTGGTACAAGGATATTTGGGATGGAATTTTAGAAGCGGAGGGCAATGATAATCCATTTATAGAATTTGCTTGGTTTTATAACTGGTGGCAAATTGTTGGGCGTAGAGAGCGCATTGAACTCTATGCTGTTGAAGAAAATGGTACAATCATTGCCTTTTTCCCCTTTACGGTTCGACTTCGATGGGGAGTACGAATTTATGCCTTTGCTGGAGAAAATATTGCAAATTACTCCGGTGTTGTAGCGGAAAAAGAATGGTTGTTTTCTGCTACAACCTTTGTATTTGATCAACTCATTGAAAAGTATAAACATCTACTATTTTCGTTTCATGGATTATTGGAAAGTAAAGACTCTACAAAGGTCATCGAGCAATATTTTGTTGAAAGGCAGTTACGCCCGAGTATTTTCCGTGTAGTAACACCGTATCTCGCCTTTCGCGATATAGATTTTCATACTTACTTCAATCAACGTAGAAAAATGCATGGTGTGGATAGAAGAGAACGGAAGCTACGGAAATTAGGCATATTAACGAGGAAAATACCTTCACAGGACGAGCTTTGGCAAATGTTTAAATTATTTAATCGACGATGGGCAAAAAAAATAGACACAAGTGATTTTACGAAAGGCAAGAAAAAGGATTTCTTCGAACAGTTAACGCTTCTTCAAGGGGAAGCGTTGCAAGCCAAGGTAGACGCACTTGTTTTTGAAGACCAATGGATTGCCTTCACCTATGGAGTTTGCTGTCGAGGACGTTATGTCACTTATGCACTTGCGCATGAGCCGACATTTAATATATTTGGGCCGGGTAGATTAGTGAATCAGGAAACGATCAAGCAAATCTATTCTGAAGACTATCGCTTGTTTGATATGAGTATTGGCTATGAGCCGTATAAGTTCGATTGGCGCTCAAATATTGATTTTACAAGGCGTATGCTCGTAAGTAGTGGAACGAAACGAGCAAAGCTATTGGCGGGTCGTTTTACGCTGAAGGAACGACTAAAGGAATTATTAAAAGGCAATCACCGTATTGTTGAATGGAAACGCAATACTCTAGGTCAATTACGTTACTTAGTAAAGTATGGAAAAGTGAAAGATTGGCTAGAATATGGACAACTATTCGTAGAAAAATTTATTCGTTTTAAGCAAGTGGATTTATATGAATTATCCCCATCAAATAGTGTGATACCACATCGGCCTGTAGGTGATTTGTTTGAGGAGTTGTCGATTCAGGAGGCGATGCAACTCGATGATGAGGAGATTATTTCTTTATTTTATAAGGGATACACTATTTATAAAGATTCTTTTGCAGCAACGAATAAGCCTGAGTTTGCGTTACATGCGGTGAACTGGCGTGTAGATGAATTGCAAATTGTTGAAGCATTGCCGAAGCAGACATATTTTTTAACCTATGATGTTTATAAAAATATCGATATTATCACAGCCTTTTTCCAAAAAATGAAACCTGCACAAACACTTTGGGTTACTGCAAGCTTTTGGCACTGGCGAAAGCGTAAACGATTATTGCAGCTAGGCTATAAACGTATTTCTCGAATGAAACATTTTAAATGTGCTCGTTATGAGCGAAATCATGTAGAAAAATACACAGAGAGTGGGGGCGATGTTCATTCTGTCCATTAAAAGTAAGCGATGGAATATCGCAATGCAGCATTTTTATTTTGTAGAAAAGCCAGCCAATGTTAGAAAATCAATGAAGGTCGTTGGCTATACAAATTCACTTGTACCAAGCCGTAAGCTTGTTAAAAGTGAAACGGTTCATATTCACCTGACAGATAGTGAGTTATCATTGTATCTTGCTCTTTCCGAAAGTAATCGAAAAATACTTCGTCGTGCACAAAAAGAGTCCTATCAAGTTTTTATTTATAAAGAACCATCAGATGAAAATTTACGAGCCTTTCAACAGTTTTATAATAATTTTGCGAAAAGGAAAAAACTCGAGCTCATAAGTAAGTCTCAAATGGAAGCTATTACGCTCTTAAAAGATAAAGGAGCGTTATGGTTGTCTGAGATTCGAAGTATTTGTGGACAAACACTTTGCTATAGACTCGATATTGTATACGGTAAAAAAGCAATGTCCTATTATGTAGCGACTTGTCATTCGCAATCGGTGCCAGATCATTTAAAAAGACCAGTTCGTTATGCAAATCGTTTTTTACTATGGCACAATTTATTGCATTTAAAGGAACAGGGCTTTAGCTTATATGATATGGGGAAGCTAACGGATGACCAAAATGTTCGTGCATTTAAGCAAGGCTTCGGTGGACAAGTCGTCGATGTATACTCTGGCTACATTACTCAATCAAAAATACGTGCAATGTTATTGGGCGTGCAAAAATGGAGGAAGTAGTAATTGAAGTGAATCGTGGAGGACTTGTTATATCATTGGATTTTGAGCTAAATTGGGGTGTCCACGATGTATTTAAGTACGGGCAATACAATAAAAATTTATATGGTGTGCGTGAGGCACTGCCTAAAATACTAGAGTTGTTTGAACAATATGGCATTCATGCGACTTGGGCCACGGTTGGTCTATTGTTTGCAGAAACGAAAGCAGAAATGGCTCACTACTTAAGAGGGATCCCTGTAAAATATACAAACAGGCATTATGCAGCACATACACAATTTGCAAAAGTAGGAGAAGATGAGCAGGATGACCTCTTACATTTCGGCAAATCCTTAATTGATAAAATTAAACATACACCACATCAAGAAATAGGAAGTCATACATTTTCACATTTTTACTGTTTAGAAAGTGGACAAACTGAAGCAGATTTTCGTGCAGATTTACACGCAACTGCAATGATTTCTGAAGAATATACCGCACCGGCGAAATCGATTGTTTTTCCGCGAAATCAAGTGAATGAAGCATATTTCCCAGCATGTCAGGAAGTAGGGTTTATATGCTATCGTGGAAATGAAAAACATCCGTTATACGACCCTCAAAAATTCACAAAAAAAGGTCGACTATTAGGGGCGAAAAAATGGCTGGATAGCTATGTGAATGTAACAGGAAATCATCTAGTAACACTAGAAGAAATGCAAAAGGATCCCTTTATTAACATTCGTTCAAGTGCATTTTTAAGACCTTATTGTAGCCCATTACGGTTTTTTGAAGGCTTCAAGATTAAACGTATAAAAGAGGGGATGCATGCAGCTGCAATGTCTCAAGCTTTTTATCATTTATGGTGGCACCCTCATAATTTTGGCAAGAACATAGAAAAAAATTTAGCAATGCTTGAGGAACTTTTACAGTACTATCAGGAATTACGTCATCAATATAACTTTCAAAGCTATACGATGCACGAGGTCGCAGAGCTTTGCCAATCTATATCCCGTAAAAGCCCGATCGGTGAAGACTAATAATCAGTGAGGTGAAAAACCCCCACTGTATAGAAGAAGGAGCAAACTAGAAAATGGCCTAGTTTGCTCTTTTTTATGTTCTAAGGGTAAATGGAGTGAGGAGAATTTTTCAAAATTAAGAGGAAAAATCCTGAACTTTGACGAAAATGTGTGTACTAATGGTACTATTAATGTTAAAGGTAATTCTCTAGGTATTTTTAAGGGGACGATAAATTAATGCAGGGCAATTGACTTTAATTTTGCTCATCACCTAAAAGATGGGGATGACATTTTGTTAGAACATATGTCATGTGGATAAGTTGATTTCAGTTCCGACTCGACGCCCCTAGGAAAGCGCCCTGTCGGAACTGAAATCAACCCCACGCTAAGATATAGAAAAATAGTATGAAGGGGTCGAAAACATGTTTATTCAACCAGAATGGCAGTATAAGCAAGAAAATGGTTCAGCTATGCATCAATGGATTAAACAAAAAGAAAATCCAGTTCCAAGTGATGTAGATATTATTTTGTACGGAGCTTTATTATCGTATAGTAGTAAACCATCCGAAAAAGCACTATATCCAACAGCATTTCGAAAGGCTTGGCCAAGCTTTCAATCTTATAATTTAGATGAGCAAGTAGATTTACGTTCGTTGGCAGTCGTTGATGTAGGCGATGTGGCTATCCATGAGACGGATAGAATGCTTTCAGAGTCAGCTCTTGAAGCTGCTGCAGAAAGCTTAAGTACTGCATATTCTAAAAGTTTCACCTGTCTTATAGGGGGAGATCATGCGATTACAGCTTGTTCCTTAAGAGGAATAAAGAATGCTTTTCCAAATGATCGCATAGGGATTATTCAAATTGATACGCATTTGGATGCCCGGAATCAGGAGGAAATTGGTTTAGCTATGGATTCTCCAATGCAGAAGCTTATTGCAGCAGGGATTGTAGAGGGAAAACATATTTATAATGTCGGGCTACACGGCTTTTTTAATTCCCCAGAAATGATTCACTATGCGAAAGAACAAGGAATTCATATGATTACGTTAAAGCAAATGCGTCGTGACGGCATTCAATTAACCATTCGCGAAATGCTCCGTCAGCTTATGTATGAGGTAGATCGCATTTATGTATCTGTCGATTTGGATGTGCTCGATATTACATTCGCCCCAGATGTACCTGCAGCAACACCAGGTGGATTAACGGCCTATGAATTATTCGATATTCTAAAGCTCATTGGAGAAAATGAAGGAGTCCGCCATATTGACTTTGTTTATGCGGATCCAAAAGAGGGGGACCTACGCCCAGAAACCGTAAAGATGGGCGTAACAGCATTTTTACAATGGTTAACAGGTATTCGACTGGATTACCGCAATCGAATTTCTAAAAGAGGCAACACCCTAATTAGATAGTTGGAAAATGAGACGTAGAATGATGGCTTGTATATATTTACAATGAAGTTTGATGATAGTTTGCTATAATAGAACAATGCTTAATATTAATATACTATGGCAGGCCTGTTGATTAGGGAATTATAGGTTTATTATTGATCGACAAAAGAATTTTTTTGTAGATACTTTGTTTATGATGCTCATTTTTTAACTGATTGTAGCGGAGGGCTACTCGACTCCCGCGGGAAAAGCGGGACAGACGAGACCCTGCACGGAGCGGATGTTTCCTGTGCGAAAGCGAAGCGACAGCAACAAAAGCGGAGGAAGCGGCTCGACGCTCGCCCGCAGGAAAGCGAGTAGCCCGTAGCGGAAATCAGGTTTTCTAATTAAGAGCGTGGATGCAAATGGTTAATCAACACACCTGAAATATTATAGATGAATACAATCATTGTATTGTTATAGAGAGGATTATTTATCATGACAACAAAACCAAAACTACTAATTGTTGATGGCATGGCGCTATTATTCCGTTCATTTTTTGCGTCTGCAGCGATGGGGCATTATATTCGCCTTGCGGATGGGACACCTTCGAATGGCGCTCAAGGATTTGTACGTCATGTTTTAACGGCACAATCTATTATGAAGCCGACCCATCTAGCTGTTTGTTGGGATATGGGGGCACATACATTCCGCAATGAATTATTTGATGGCTATAAGGCTAATCGACCATCACCACCAGAGGAAATGCTACCGCAATTTGATATGGCGAAAAATTTATCTCAACAAATCGGCTGGCAAAACTTCGGTGTGAAAGGGATGGAGGCAGATGATTTAATTGGCTCAATGATTACAAAATTTCAGGATGAGGCTGACATTACGGTAATTAGTGGAGACAAGGATTTACTGCAGCTTTTAAGACCATCAACGGAAATTGCTTTTACGAAAAAAGGCTACACAGAGTATGACGTTTATACGGATTCACGCTTTAAAGAGGAGTATGGCATCGAACCTATTCAATTTGCACAGGTCAAAGCTTTTATGGGAGATTCGAGTGACGGTTATCCTGGCGTAAAGGGAATTGGACCAAAGCAGGCACTTACGTTAATTCAAACGTATGGTTCTATCGAAAATGTTCTTACATCGATTGACGAATTAAAGCCTGGCCAACGTACGAAAATTAAAGAGAATGTAGATATGCTTAATTTGTCACATGAGCTTGCAACAATTCAAACAAACGTACCAATCGAGGCAGATTTAGCAAGCTTAGTATTACCTAATTACGAGCCGCAAATGTTCAAAGAAATAGAACAACGTGGCTACACATTAATCGCAAAGCAGGCGCGCTCGTTGTATTCACTTATTTAACTTATTTCAGCGGGTGTTCAAACATCCGCTGAAATAAAGGAACTCAGTCTAAGAACGCCACGTCCTGTGGCAACGACTGAGTGATCAACATCACGTTGGCCCAAAGCCTCCGGCGGATGTCACGGAAATCGAAAAGGAGTTCACATAGGATGTTAGCCTAAAATCATCGCATCCATGCGATAACGGCTAACTGACCTGCATCGTGCAGGCCTAAGCACAAAGCCGATTCCGGACGCAATTATGCCAAGGCATAATTGATTAACAAACATCAAGGTCATCAAAGCAGAGTATAGAAATATGCTCTGCTTTTTTATTGCTCTTCATCATAAGTTGGGGATGACATTTTGCTAATTCGTATATCATGTATAAGTTGATCTTCGTTACGACTGGGCGACTACTTGGGGATTAGCGATATAGAGGAACGAAGGCTAAAAGCATCACATCCTGTGATAACGCCTTCGTGACAAACAACAAATGTTTTATCTGTGCGAAAGCGTAGCGTCAGCAACAAAGCGCCCAGTCGGAGGAAATCAACCACACGTTATGGTGAAGAAACTATAATTTTTTGTAACCTTTTCCTAGCCTCAAACGAATTATAAGCAAATAAGTAAAAGGAGGGGAAAGATTGATTGATTCAAATAACTTGGAATCAAGAATCGTTGAAATCTACAATTTGTATTACTTAGACGTTTATAGATTTCTTGTTTGTTTTACAGGAAATCAAAATGATGCTGAGGATTTGACCCAGGAAGTATTCATTCGGGTATTAAAAGGTTTATCGAATTTTAACGGAAACTATCAGTTAAAAACATGGATTTTTTCAATCGCAAAACATGTGGCGATCGATCACTACAGAAAGAAACGATTTTCCTCACTATTTAAGGACGGTTTTTTTAATCAATTATCATCGAATGAAAAGAGGCCTGATGAGGAATTTGAGGTAACAGAATTAAAACGATTTATTCATGAAGCTATTGCTAAATTAAAACCAAAATACAGAGCTGTAGTCATACTTCGAGGTATTAATGAATTTTCCATTAACGAGACTTCGGAAATTCTTCAATGTAGTGCATCGAAAGTTAAAGTTGATTATCACAGAGCCCTAAAAGAGCTCGAAAGAAAACTGAATATTGAAATAGAGGGGGTATTGACAAATGCAAAATGAAAAAGACTTTTTTGATATGCTAAAAGAAATGTACCCTCAACATCCTAGAAAGGAGTTTGTTTCTGCAACTGAGAATACGCTTAGACAACGAGCACGTAGCATGGGTAAAAAAAGAATTTTAACAAAATTCTCCGTGATTACAGGTGGTGTTTTAGTTTGTGCATTTATTTTTTCATGGTTACTCTTCTTTAATGAAAATGGCAAAATTTCAGAGGTAATCCAAAGTGTTGGTGGGACTTCATCGTCTTCTGCAATGGACGAAAAAGAACCTGTAGTCTATATTTATCATTCACATAATATAGAATCATATATTCCAGAGATTCCTGCACAGCAGATGTATAGAGAGCAGGCGTACAGTGATACTAAAAATGTAACATTGGTAGGTAAAGAGTTAAGTAGAGCATTGAAGGGATTGCAGGTTCCATCAATTCATGATGAGACTGATATAGCTGGAATCTTAAAACAAAGAGGTTTACATTTTCCGGATTCATATAAAGTGTCACGGGAAAATTTACAAAAAGTCTTAGCTGAAAATGACAGTATTCGCATGGTTTTTGATATACATCGAGATTCTACAAAAAGACGGGACTCCACAATTGAAATTAAAGGCAAAGATTACGCAAGAATTAAATTGGAAGTATCAAAAACGAGTGGGAACTATGAAACGAATAAAAAATTTGCAACTCAGCTTCATGAACAACTAGAAAAATTATATCCGGGACTATCAATAGGTGTAGTAGAAAAAGGGGTCAATCCCCAAAACACCTATAATCAAGATCTTCACGATAATTCCGTATTATTAGAAGTTGGAAGTATAGAAAATACGCTGGAAGAAACGTATAGAACAATGGATGTTTTCGCACAAGTTCTAAAAGCTATTCTTGAAGAGTAAATAAGTGAAAAAACAGCGTGTCTAACATTGTAGGCACGCTGTCAGTTAGCTCGGTGTGATTTTGACAAAGCTCAATACTTTCTCATTATCTTTAAAAAGGGCCGTTCGAATTTTACTTTCACGATTAGCACCACCATTATCATGGAACATTAATAACAGCTCATCATTTCGTATTTCATAGCCAATCAGAGGTACCCAATGATACGCGAAGGCAGCCTTTTTATCTCCCCAATTCAGGCTAAAATAGCGGTCAAAGCGTATGGCGACAGGTCTCCCTGCATCGATTTCCTGCATAGCCTCCTTTAAAGTACAATCACGAATATCCCATGTCGGCCGGAGCCGCCGAAGATTGCGAATTAGACGCCACTTAAATAACCCAATTTTGGTGCCACCAAGAAGTTTATAAAGATCATTTACCGAAGGAGCTTGATCTTCCAAGTAGTTTAAAATTACATGTACAGTTGTAGGTCCACAAGCGGAATTACGATAGTTTGGTGAAATAGATGCATCATATTGTGATCTTCCGAGTAGCGACAATTGCTGGCGCATCATATTCTCCTTTCTAAAAAGAGCCGCATTTCAAAAAGAAATGCAGCTCCGTTTTTCAATTATTTTTGTTCAGATAAGAAATCTGTAACTTGCTGAGGTGTTTTAGCATTAGCACTATGTAAGTGTGCTAATTTTTCACCGTTTTGGAAAATTAGTAGGCTTGGAATACCCATTACATCATATTTGTCCGCAATTTCTGGAAGTTCATCACGGTTAAGTTCATACCAGTCAAATTGGTTGTACTCTTCGATAATTGGATCGATGAACATATTCATGCGTGTGCAATCTGGGCACCATCCAGCGTAAAATTTTACTAGCACTTTTTGGTCACTAGAGATTAGTTCATTAAATTGGTCAGCAGTTGTAATTGTTTTCATTTGTTATTTCACTCTCCTCGCTTTCCATTCTACACATTTTTAACGTATCCTGAAAGTTTTCTGTTTGGAATAATCGCTATCTGCTTATTGTCTTGTTTTCGCTCGTAAAAAACGAAAAAAGTTGTATATCGCAAAAATAATTGGAGAAAAAAGATTGCTAAATGAAACAAAATATTCTACACTGAAAACAGAAAAAGTAGTTTTATCTTCATTCGACGGAAAAATTTACCTCAAAAACTAAAATGGTAGTTGAACGAAGATAAGCCTTAGTTGTACGTCACAGATTAAATTTGAATAGAGCTAAACTAATTCAAATACTGGACAAAAATACACGAGGCAAACTTTGATATTTTTTTGGTCAAAAAATGAATGACTATTCATTCAATGGGAGAATAAGGGGGAATTGCTTGTGACTTACAACATTAAAAAAGCAGCTGTTCTAGGTTCTGGGGTAATGGGCTCTGGAATTGCAGCACATTTAGCAAACATCGGTATTCCAACATTATTATTAGACATTGCGCCGAAGGAACTAACAAAAGAGGAAGAAGCGAAGGGTCTTTCCTTAGAGCATCCTGCTGTGAGAAATCGTATCGTTAACGGAGCTCTGCAAAAGTTATTAAAGCAAAAACCAGCACCACTTACTTCTAAGAAAAATTTATCACTACTAACGGTTGGAAACTTTGAGGACGATTTAGAGAAATTAAAAGATGTAGATTGGGTTATTGAAGTTGTCGTTGAAAATTTAGCGATTAAACAAAGCCTATATGAAAAAATTGATGCTGTACGTAAGCCAGGCACAATTATTAGTTCAAACACATCGGGCATTAGTATCGATGCAATGGCAGAAGGGCGTTCAGAAGATTTTAAAAAGCATTTCTTAGGAACTCACTTCTTCAATCCGCCGCGTTATTTAAAATTACTTGAAGTCATTCCAGCAAACACAACAGCGCCAGAGGTTGTAAGCTTTATGAAAACATTTGGCGAAGATGTGCTTGGGAAAGGTGTCGTACTTGCTAAGGATACACCGAACTTCATTGCCAATCGTATCGGAACGTACGGTTTACTAATTACTTTACAAGAAATGATGAAGGGTAGCTATTCAGTTGGCGAGGTGGATTCTGTAACAGGTCCATTAATCGGCCGTCCAAAATCTGCAACCTTCCGAACGTTGGATGTTGTTGGTTTAGATACATTTATTCATGTAGCGAAAAACGTCTATGATCAAACAACTGGTGAAGAGCAGCAAGTATTTGCAGTACCAGACTTCCTACAGAAAATGGTCACAAACGGCTGGCTCGGAGCAAAATCAGGTCAAGGGTTCTTCTTAAAGCAAGGCAAAGAAATACTTGAAATTGATCCAAACACTTTAGAGTATAGCCCAGTTAAAAAGTTAAAAACTCCTTCTATTGAAATGGCAAAACAAACTCGTGGACTAGCAAATAAAGTGAAAGCATTAACTTATGCTAAGGATCGTACAGGAGAGTTATTATGGGGTATCTTCGCTCCGACGCTCATTTACTCTGCACAGTTACACGGTGAAATTGCTGATGATATTGTTGCCATTGATAATGCTATGAAATGGGGCTTCGGCTGGCAGCAAGGGCCATTTGAAATATGGGATGCAATCGGCGTCAAAGAGTCAGTAGCTAAAATGGAGGAAGAAGGTCGTGAGGTACCGGCATTCGTCAAAGATATGCTAGCAAGCGGCTTTGAAACTTTCTATTCCGACATGGACGGTGACCTAGCCTATTATAATGGCTCTGAATACGTAAAAGTGCCAGTGAATGAAAAGGAAATTAACTTAAAACGCTATAAGAAAAAGCACGGCGTTATTAAATCAAATACAGGTGCTAGTTTAATAGATATAGGTGATGGAATTGCATTACTTGAATTCCATTCCCAATCAAATGCAATTGGCTTAGATATTATCCAAATGATTAACTTTGCAATCGATGAAGTAGAAGCGAACTATAAAGGCTTAGTCATCGGTAACCAAGGGAAAAACTTCTGTGTTGGTGCAAATCTAGGAATGATTTTAGTAGAAGCACAGGATGATAATATTTTTGAACTAGATTTCGTTATTAAAGCATTCCAAGATGCGATGCAAAAGATTAAATACTCTCGCAAGCCTGTTGTAGCAGCGCCTTTTGCTATGACACTAGGTGGCGGAGCAGAGGTTTGCTTACCAGCTGCACATATTCAAGCAACAATGGAAACGTATATGGGCCTAGTTGAAGTTGGCGTAGGATTAATCCCTGGTGGAGGCGGTAATAAAGCACTTTACCAAAAATTCCTTAAAGGGTTACCAAATGGCGTGGAAGTAGACTATCAACATATTGCTAATAAAGTATTTGAATCGATTGCGATGGCAAAAGTTTCGACATCTGGTGAGGAAGCACGTGAAAATAATTTCTTAAACTTTGCTGATGGGATTTCTGTTAACCCAGATCACCAACTATATGATGCAAAACAAGCTGCACTAGCGCTTTATGAGGCAGGTTATTTACCACCTGTTCCTACGAAAGTTCCTGTAGTCGGCGCATCAGGATACGGTACGCTACTAATCGGTGCGCAAGGGATGCTTGAATCAGGCTATATTAGTGAACACGATTTAAAAATCGCTAAAAAATTAGCGTATGTCATTGCTGGTGGTAAAGTTCCATATGGCACATTAGTAGATGAACAATACCTATTAAACCTTGAGCGTGAGGCGTTCCTAAGCTTAGTGGCAGATCCGTTATCTCAACAAAGAATGCAGCACATGCTTTTAAAGGGAAAACCATTGCGTAACTAACTTTAAGACTGAATTCACTATACTTGCACATGAAACAAAGGGGGATTAATACGATGCGTGAAGCCGTTATTGTAGCAGGAGCACGAACTCCGATTGGAAAAGCGAAGAAGGGTTCTTTATCAACAGTTAGACCAGATGATTTTGGAGCGGTTGTTGTCAAAGAAACATTAAAAAGAGCGGGCTATGAAGGTCCGATTGACGATTTAATTTTAGGATGTGCAATGCCGGAAGCTGAGCAGGGCATGAACGTAGCACGTAGTATTGGAGCGCTTGCTGGATTACCAGATACAACGCCAGCACTAACAATTAATAGATTTTGTTCGTCAGGTTTACAAGCAATTGCTTTTGCAGCAGAGCGTATTATGCTAGGACATTCTAAGGCAATTCTTGCTGGTGGCGTCGAGTCTATGAGTATGGTGCCAATGGTAGGTAATACACCTCGCTTAAATCCAACATTAGCTGAAACTGCTCCACAATATTATATGGGGATGGGGCATACAGCTGAGGAAGTGGCACGTCAATACAATGTTAGTAGAGAAGATCAGGATGCATTTGCTGTTCGTTCACACGAGCTTGCGGAAAAAGCGATTAAAGAAGGTAAGTTCAATGATGAAATCGTACCAATCGAAGTGGAGCAACATTATGTAGATGACAACAACAAACTACAGGTGAAAAAATTCACGTTTAGCATGGATGAAGGTGTACGTCCAGGTACATCTGTAGAAGGTTTAGCGAAGCTTCGTCCGGCCTTCCATGTTAAAGGTAGTGTTACAGCTGGTAATGCTTCTCAAACTTCGGATGGTGCAGCAGCGGTACTAGTGATGGATCGCGAGGAAGCAGAAAAACAAGGTCTTACTCCGATGGCGAAGTTTTTAGGCTTTGCAGTTGGTGGCGTACCTCCTGAGGTGATGGGTATTGGACCAATCGTGGCAGTACCTAAAGCACTTGAAATTGCAGGCTTATCAATAGATGACATTGATTTATGGGAAATTAACGAAGCATTTGCGTCACAATCCTTACAAGTCGTCCGTCATTTAGGCATTGACCAAAACAAAGTAAACGTTAATGGTGGAGCAATTGCCCTAGGTCACCCACTTGGTGCAACGGGAGCTATTTTAACATTAAAGCTCATTCATGAATTAAAGCGTCAAGGTAAGAAATATGGTGTCGTAACAATGTGTATCGGCGGCGGTATGGGTGCTGCGGGAGTATTTGAACTTCTATAATTTTTGCTAGATCAGCTTGGAGTGCACCGTTTTCGGTTGCCTCCGAACGTAGTACTTCAAGCTTTTCTATATATTGGGGATAAAAACTATTAAAAATAGATATATAGGGAGGAATTTAGAATGACAGAAAAAACAACGGATTTCATTAAAGGCGGCGGATTTATTATTGAAGATGTGGAATTAGATCGTGTGTTTACACCAGAAGATTTCACAGATGAGCATAAAATGATTGCTAAAACTACAGAAGAGTATGTAGCAAATGAAGTGTTACCAGTCGTTGAAAATTTAGAAAACCATGAATTTGAGCATTCGGTTCGTCTACTAAAAAGCGCAGGTGAACTCGGCTTACTAAGCGCGGATGTACCTGAAGAATATGAAGGGCTAGGATTAGACAAAGTTTCTTCTGCATTAATCGCAGAAAAAATGTCTGTTGCTGGCGGTTTCTCTATTACACATGGAGCACACGTAGGTATTGGTTCTTTACCAATCGTCCTATTCGGAAATGAAGATCAAAAGAAGACGTATTTACCAAAGCTTGCTTCAGGTGAATTAATCGCTGCTTACGCATTAACAGAACCAGGTTCAGGTTCTGATGCATTAGGTGCAAAAACGACTGCGAAGTTAAACGATGCAGGAACACACTATATTTTAAATGGTGAAAAGCAATGGATTACAAATGCAGGCTTTGCAGATGTATTTGTTGTCTATGCAAAAATCGATGGCGATAAATTCTCGGCATTTATCGTAGAACGTGCCTTCAATGGCGTTTCAGTTGGCGCAGAAGAGAAAAAAATGGGAATCAAATCTTCATCAACACGTACTTTAATCCTTGAAGATGCAGAAGTACCTGTAGAAAACCTTTTAGGTGAAGTAGGTCGCGGACACGTTATTGCCTTTAATATTTTAAATATCGGTCGCTATAAATTAGGGGTTGGAACAATCGGTGGCTCGAAACGTGCATTAGAGCTTGCGATTCAATATACAAACCAACGTCAGCAGTTTAAAACGAAGCTGTCTGATTTCAATCTAACAAAAGAAAAATTATCGACAATGGCATCACAATTGTATGCGTCTGAGTCATTAAACTATCGTACAGTAGGTTTATTTGAGGACCGCTTAAGTCAGCTAAGCCCAGATGAGCAAAAACAAGGGAAAGTGATTGCTAGTGCAATTGCTGAGTATGCTATTGAATGTTCTATTGCTAAAGTATTTGGTTCTGAGACTTTAGATTACATTGCGGATGAAGCGGTTCAATTACACGGTGGTTACGGCTTTATGGCTGAATACGAAGTAGAGCGCATTTATCGTGATTCTCGTATTAATCGTATTTTTGAAGGTACAAATGAAATTAACCGCATGATTGTACCAGGTACATTTATGAAAAAGGCAATAAAAGGTGAATTACCGTTGCTACAAGTTGCTCAAAATTTACAACAAGAGCTTCTTATGCTAATGCCTGAAGATGTAGGCACAGAGCCATTAGCACAGGAAAAATACCTTGTGAAAAATGCGAAGAAAATTGCTGTATTAGCATCAGGTTTAGCAGCACAACGCTTCGGGGCGAAGCTTGATCAAGAGCAAGAAGTATTAGTGAAGATTGCCAATATCGCAAACCAACTATTCGCTATGGAATCTGCTGTATTGCGTACTGAAAAGGCGATTGCTCGTGACGGTGCTGAAAAAGCTCATCAAAAATTACTGTACACTCAAATCTTCTGCCAAGAAGCATTTGCAGAAATTGAAAAAGAAGCAAAAGATACGATTCTTGCTTCAGCAGACGGCGACGCTGCACGCATGACATTGTCTGCACTACGTAAATTAACTCGCAACAACCCATACAATTTAATCGCGAAGAAACGCGAAGCTTCTGTTAAATTAATTGAAGCAGAAAAATTTGTAGTTTAATATGCAAAAAAACCCTAGCTATCCACAGAGTTGCGATAGCTAGGTTTTTTTGTTGGAAGTAAAAGTATAGCTCTTAAAATGAGGGGGTGATTTCCGTTCCAGGCTACTCGCTTTGTTGCTGCTTCTACGCTTTCGCACAGAGCAAGGCTTCCTGTGGGCGAGCGTCGAGCCGCTTCCTTCGCTCGGCTCAGTCCAGGATCTCGCCTGTCTCACTTTCCCACGGGAGTCGAGTAGCCTTCCACTCCAATCAACAATATCGTAGAACTTTAATAAATTTTATGAATGGCAAATGAGAACGCTAAGGCTACACATCATAATCAATCAGAATAGTAAGGGCGATTGTACATCTGTTGTTGATTCTGCTACGATAACACTTCGCTTTCGCACGAAAAAACACCGGTAGCTAAAGCTTGGTTTTATTACATTAAATCGGATAAATATGCAAGAAACACACGCTATATGAATTGGTTGATTGGAGTGGAGGCTGGGCGACTCCTTGGGGATCAGCGTCACAGATGAGACCCTGCAGCGAAGCGGCTCATCGGACGCTCCCAGGAAGCTCTGCGCGAAAGCGAAGCGTCAGCGGCAAAGCGCCCAGCCGTAACGGAAATCAACCCCACGATATGGAAGGAATAAGTTAATAATTGTTTCATTTTGGTTCGTAACGGTTATGATGGTATACTACAGAAAATGAGGGATACACTGAAAATGTAGTTCCTAAAAATGATAGTAGAGGAGCCTTTAAATGACGATTCAATTTATTCAATATCCGAAATGTACTACTTGTAAAAAAGCACAAAAATGGCTAAATGACAATGGAGTTTCATATGAAGATGTACACATTGTCGAACAACCGCCAACAAAGGATGAACTATCAAACTTATGGCAAGTAAGTGGACTACCTTTAAAGAAATTTTTTAATACTTCTGGTATGAAATATCGCGAGCTTGGCTTGAAAGATAAGCTTGCTGAAATGACTGAAGTGGAGCAACTTGAACTGCTTGCTTCAGATGGTATGTTAATTAAACGTCCAATCGTAACTGATGGGAAAAAAGTTACGTTAGGGTTTAAAGAATCAGATTTTGAGCAAGCTTGGAAATAACCGCTTTTAATCGCTTTTAATCTTGTTTTTATGAAAGAAGTATGGCACACTGAAAGTGAATATATTACATATTTATGGAGGGGTTTTTGCATGAACACACCTAAAGACTTACGTTACTCTGAAGAGCACGAATGGGTTAAAGTAGAAGATGGAAAAGTACGTATCGGTATTTCTCATTTCGCACAATCTGAACTTGGAGATATCGTTTTCGTTGAACTTCCACAAGTTGGCGACGAAATCAAAACAGATGATCCATTTGGTAGCGTAGAATCTGTAAAAACAGTTTCTGAATTATATGCACCAATCTCAGGTACAGTAGTTGAAGTAAATGCAGATTTAGAAGATAGCCCAGAATTCGTTAATGAATCACCATATGAAAAAGCATGGATGATCGTTGTAGAGCCTGCTGATGCATCAGAAGTTGAAAAGCTTATGACAGCTGAGCAATACGATGAAATGATTGCAGAATAAGACAAGCTTATAAGACAAGCCTGTAATAGAAAAACGTCGGAAACTACCGACGTTTTTTATTATCTTCATCCATTCTGCCATCATAGTGGATGAGGGTGAATGCCAGTATATTCCCTTAACAATAGGTGTCTAACAGTATCAATGACAAGATTTATTGATATAATAATGATAAGGGATATGTCTAAACGGGGGTGGCGTTATGTTCGAGGGGAAATGCTTAATTGTCGAAGGCCGTTCGGATAAGCTTCAAATTGAACCTATTTTAAATGAACATGTTAAAATACTTTGCACGAATGGTACAATTGGTGTGCATCAATTAGAAGAGTTACTTGATCCATATGAAGGCTGTGAGCTTTATACATTTTTTGATGCAGATACATCGGGTGATAAGCTACGAGCATTAATGGACAGACATTATCCAGAGGCCGAGCATTTACGTACAATGCCAACATATAAGGAAGTAGAGACAACTCCGAGAAAGGTGTTAGCGGCGATTTTGCTTCGTGCACATTTCTCAATCCATAATGAATATATTTTGTAAGGTTGCGTGAAAAAAGATGGAAGAATGGTCAAAAGAGCAGTGGGACGTGGCTATCCAGTCTGGTGAAAAGGCTGCTTTTTATTTATATACACCAATGTGTGGAACGTGTGTAGTTGCATCGAAAATGATGTCGGTTGTTGAACAATTGCTGCCACAGCTACAGATTGGTAAAGCGAATATTAACTTTATTGAGCAAATCGCTTATGAAAATAAAATTGAAAGTGTACCGTGTTTACTTGTATGTGAAGGCGGAAAAGTGACGGAGAAGGTTTATGCCTTTCAATCCGTACCGTATTTATACGAATTGTTAAAAAAATAAATTGACTGGACTTTACTCACGTGGTAAAGTACGAATATACTAAAAAATATAAATATATCGAACTCTTATAAAGAGCGGCTGAGGGAAGTGCCCTATGAAGCCCGGCAACCATCACAAAAGTGAAAAGGTGCCAAATCACCCAAAGATTTTATCTTTGAAAGATGAGAGAACGGTTCAACGTATAAGTTACGTGACCCCTTCTACTTGTCTATAGTTGAAGGGGTTTTTTACTTCTTTCAGCCGCTGAAATAGAGGAACTCAGTCTAAGAACGCCACATCCTGTGGCAACGACTGAGTGACCAACGTCATGTTGGCCTAGAGCCTCCGGCGGATGTCATGGAATCGAAAAGGATTTCTTTGTGCCAGCACAAAGCCGATTCCAGACGCAATTATGCCGAGGCACAATTGATATAAGAAAAGGAGAATTCGCTATGATTCAGCTTCAAAATATTACGAAGAAATACAAGACCTCGAATGGCGAATTAACAGCAGTTAAAGACGTCAACCTTTCTATCGATAAAGGTGAAATTTATGGCATTATCGGCTATAGTGGCGCTGGTAAAAGTACAATGATTCGTTTGTTAAACGGTTTAGAAAAGCCTACATCTGGTACGGTAACGGTTAACAATCAAGAATTTTCATCCATAAAGGGGCAAAAGCTTAGAGATGCTAGACAAAAGGTCAGTATGATTTTCCAACATTTCAATTTACTTTGGTCTCGAACTGTTGCGGAAAACATTGCTTTCCCACTAGAAATCGCAGGTGTTCCAAAGGCAAAACGTGAGGCACGTGTGAAAGAATTGATCACACTAGTTGGCTTAGACGGACGTGCTAAAGCGTATCCATCACAATTATCGGGGGGACAAAAGCAACGTGTAGGCATCGCTCGTGCACTTGCTAATAATCCAGAAGTATTGTTATGTGATGAGGCAACATCCGCACTCGATCCGGAGACAACAGATGCTATCCTAGATTTACTTGTCGATATTAATGAACGACTAGGTTTAACGATCGTGTTAATCACACATGAAATGCATGTTATTCGTAAAATTTGCCACCGTGTAGCGGTTATGGAAGCTGGAGAAATTGTAGAACGTGGTGAAGTATTACAAGTATTCCAAGCGCCACAAGCGGACATTACAAAAAAATTCGTTTCTCAAATTACAGATACGAAGGAGACACAGGAAACTGTGGCACAAATTAAAGCAAATTACCCTAATGGACAACTTGTAAAGCTAATATTTGTAGGAGAAAAAACAGAGCAGCCTGTCATCTCACATCTTGTAAAACAGTGTGATGTAGAAGTAAGTATAGTACATGGTAATATTTCGCAAACAAAAAATGGTGCGTACGGTACACTTATTGTACAAATTGAAGGCACAGAGTCGAATGTTGCAGCTGCACTTAGCTACTTGCATACAGTCGAAGTACAAACGGAGGTGATTGCCAATGCTAACTAATTTCTTTCCGAATGTCGACTGGGAAAAAATGTGGGAAGCTACGTATGAAACGTTGTATATGACAACAATCTCTACGGTGATCACATTTATACTTGGATTAGTAATTGGGATCTTATTGTTTTTATCAAGTCCAAACCAACTATGGGCCAATAAACTGGTGAACTTTTTAACAGGCTCAATCGTTAATATTTTCCGTTCGATTCCATTTATCGTTTTGATTATTTTATTAATTCCATTTACGAAATTTTTACTCGGCACAATTCGTGGCGCAGATGCTGCTTTACCGGCACTAATTATCGGAGCTGCACCATTTTATGCGCGTATGGTATTAATTTCATTGCGTGAAATCGATAAAGGCGTTATTGAAGCGGCTCGTTCAATGGGTGCTAAAACGTCAACGATTATTTGGAAAGTTTTAATTCCAGAATCGTTCCCAGCGCTTATTTCTGGTCTTACTGTAACGGCTGTAGCACTTGTTGGCTATACTGCGATGGCAGGTATTATCGGTGCAGGCGGTCTAGGAAACTTAGCATTCTTAGATGGTTTCCAACGTAATCGCCAAGATGTAACTTTAATGGCGACTATATTAATCTTAATAGTAGTATTTATTATTCAATGGATTGGCGACTTAATTACAGCCAAAACAGATAAACGCTAAAAAGAAAAAAGCGTATCTCGCTACGAACATCAAAAAAGTTATTTCGGTTTTATGCCGCTAACATATTTTAAATTAGTTAAAAGGGAGTGCAATAAAATGAAGAAATTTTTAACAGGATTATTTTTATCAGTATTAGTATTAGCCTTAGCTGCTTGTGGTGCTGGCAAAAAAGATGATACAAACTCAAACGCATCATCTGGTGATAAATCAGACAATAAAGAAAATGTAACATTAACAATAGGTGCTTCTAATACGCCTCATGCGGTTATTTTGGAAAAAGCAAAGCCAGCTTTAGCTAAAGAAGGTATCGATCTTAAAATTGAAACGTATCAAGACTATGTATTACCAAACCAACATTTAGAATCAGGTGAACTTGATGCAAACTATTTCCAACACCTACCTTTCTTAGAGCTTAGCATGAAAGAAAATGGCTACGACTTTGTAAATGCTGGTGCCATTCACATTGAACCAATCGGAATTTACTCTAAAAAATATAAAACTCTTGAGGATCTACCAAAAGGTGCAACAATTTTACTTTCTAGCTCAGTTTCAGACCACGGTCGTATGCTTTCATTGTTAGAAGCTAAGGGCTTAATTAAATTAAAAGATGGCGTTGATAAAACAGCAGCAGAAATAAAAGATATCGCAGAAAACCCTAAAAACTTCAAATTCGATGCAAATACAGCTCCAGAAATGCTTGTACAAATGTATGAAAATAATGAAGGCGATGCAGTTTTAATTAACTCGAACTTTGCAATCGATAACAATATTAATCCATTGAAAGATGCAATTTCTCTTGAAGATAAAGAATCTCCTTATGTAAATATTGTAGCTGTACGTGCTGGTGATGAAACAAAACCAGAAATTAAAAAATTGATAGAAGTATTAAAATCTAAAGAAATCCAAGACTTCATTATTGAAGAATGGAAAGGCTCAGTTGTGTCAGTTAAATAATTTATTTAAAGGGGTGTGTAAGTATAAAACTTACATACCCTTTTTCTTGTTATCGAAAGAATTGAATAATAAACAAAGGCTGATTTTTACTCCGATTTGGCGCTGACAGGATGAGTCGACAAGCTGGAATAAAATAGTGTTTTTTGTAGTTTGAAAGGGTATGTAATTTAAAAGATTACATACCCTTTCTTCTTATTATAAAAAGGCTGTCTTTTATCAGAAAAATATAACTTTTTGTCAGGAGAGGTATTATTCTGTAGTTTATAACAAAAATATAATAATATTTTAAAAGTGATCGATTTACCAAAAATTTTGTATAGAAATTGTTTAGTCATATTTATTACTATAGTTGTTGTGTTTATAAATCAAAAGAATGATAGAAAAATAACGAAGAAGAATAAAATGCTTCTTCCATCAACTGGAGTGAACACAAATGAATAAATTAATCGTTGCGGAAGATATCATGCAGGAGCATGAGGTGAAGGGTTATTTTGAAATTTTGCGTGAGAGTGTTATTCGTTCGCGTCTAACAATGACTGCAGTCTTTTTTAAAGTAGCGAATTCCTCACAAGGAACTGATATAGAACGTAATCAAGTGAATCATCAAATTTCAGCTTTTTTAAAATCTAAAATACGAAAAACAGATTTACTTTTCCAACTAGCAGATGGCATGCATTGGGGGATATTTTTTCTGCAAAGTAGTGAAGTAGAGGTAAAAGCATTTTTAAAACGGATTTTCGCAATTCTAACGCAAGAAAGGGAATTTCAACAAATAGCGTTAAAAGCTTCCGTTACTGAAATAAGAAATAATAATGTTGATTTTGAAACATTGTTAGAGAAAAATAAGCACAAACTAGCAGATGAAGAACAGCCGACTTGGTCAGTAGAACAGGTTACAGATTATCGTGTACAACCGACGGAGCAAGTAAAGGTTAGCATTATTGAACAAAATGAAATCTTTAGAAAAGTGCTAGAAACGACACTCGAAAATTTAGACATTCCTCATTATACTTTTGACGTGTCGACCTATGAAGATGGCTATGATTTTTTACAGTCCGATAACTATAAATCTGGCCATATGCATTTAGTTTTGATGAACGATATTTTACCACGTAAAAATGGCTTAGAAATTTTGCACGTTTTGCGAGAAATGCCGAATGAGAAAAAGTTCATCATTTATATGATGTCAGAACGAAACTCAGAGGGTGCAACACTGAATGCTTATGAAGGTGGCGTCGATGAATATATCGTAAAACCATTTAATTTACGTTTGTTAGAAGCAAAAATTAAGAAGACTTTTGCGAGGTTTTGGCTATGATCAAGCTGTCGATTCCTTTTCTTTTAACGGTCAGCGGTATTTTATTAACAGTTCTATTTTTATTTACGATCTATATACTTGTTCAGCGCAAGCGGGAGATTCGTTTTGCAGAAGTGCGTGATACTTTTTTACAAAACTCTTCACAGCAATGGTACAACTATTTAATCAATGATGAAATTTTCTCTATAGTGCTTGTACCCCGAGAGAGAGCTCAAGTAGCAGCTATAGAAATAATCTTTTCATCTTATTTGAAAAATATAAGCAATGAGAAAGTTGAACACAAAATAAAAGAGTTTTCTAATCTCTATTTAAAAAAGTATTATGAAAAGGATTTGACCAGTAAACGATGGAGCATTAGGATGAATGCTTTATATCATATTGCTGATTTACAGATAGAGGATTTATTAGAGACATGTCTTCAATTCGGAAAAACCAAAATTTCGGAGGAGGAATATTTTCAACTGTTAAAAATATACTCTCTCTTCCAACCAGAATTGTTTATCGAAAAAATTAAAGAATCGAACATTCATTATTCTGAAAGCGAATATAGAAGAGTATTTGTCTTGTTAGAGGATGACGTATTTATTCGATTATTTGAAGACTTTAATAGCTGGACAACAAATATCCAATTTGCTGCAATTGATACTGCAGCTGTAAAAAGAAATATACAATACATTGATCGGTTAAAACAGCTATTAACGCATGAGGTTCCAGAAATACAAATAAGAGCATTAAAAGGTCTTTATGAAATTGGTGTAATTGATGAAATCGATCCTTATGTTCCATTTGTGACATCAGATATGTGGGAAATAAGATTAATGGTTGCGAAAATCTTTAAGCATGTACCTCTAAACTATACCTATGCTTATTTAGAACAACTTCTTCAAGATGAAAATTGGTGGGTTCGCTCACAGGCTGCTAAAACAATTGCTGAAAATAGAGATGGAATTGCGAAATTACAGCAATTTATGGAATCCTCAAATGACCCATATGCAATTGACATGGCTCGTGAAACAATCGTCAGAAAGCGAGGGAACAAATGAAAGTATTTTTAGATTTTTGTATGTGGTTCTTTGGTGGATTTATTCTATTTTATATGTTGTTCGTTATTGTTTCGTATTGCGCCATGTTTGTTATAGCCATGTTAGTTATGCGAAAACGCTATAAATTAGACCCCTCAGAGTATGATGATGCGCATACAGATGCCTTTTACTCAAAACCAGTATCCTTATTAGTTCCTGCTTACAATGAAGAGATTGGCGTTGTAGACACAGTCTATTCATTGTTGAATTTACGATATCCACAAACGGAAATTATCATTATTAATGACGGGTCTACTGACTCTACACTACAAACCGTAATCGAGCATTTCCGAATGAAGCCCGTTGATAAAATTGTTCGTACACATATCCCTACAAAACAAGTTAAACAAATTTATGAATCTGAAATCTATAAAAATTGTATTTTAGTAGATAAAGAAAATGGTGGTAAGGCAGATGCATTAAATGTTGGTATTAATGTATCTCAATATCCATATTTCTGCTCTATTGATGGTGATTCAATCTTAGATGAAAAATCATTGCTTCGTGTGATGAAACCGATTGTTTTATCTGATGGTGAAGTGATTGCGGCAGGAGGAAATATCCGAATTGCCAATGGCGCAAAAATGCAGCTTGGTTCCGTTACTGAAACACACTTATCAAATAATTACTTAGTGATCATGCAAATAATAGAATATGCGAGAGCCTTTTTAATGGGGCGAATAGCTTTAAGTAAATACAATCTTGTGCTTATTATTTCGGGAGCATTTAGTGTGTTTTCGAAGGAATGGGCTGTGGAAGCGGGCGGTTATTCAACGAATATTATTGGAGAAGACATGGAGCTCGTCGTGAATATTCACCGTTTGATTAGAAAGAAAAAAGAAAAGAAACGTATAGAATTTGTTCCAGATCCTGTATGCTGGACTGAAGCACCTCAGTCATTAGGGGTTTTGCGAAACCAGCGTAGACGTTGGCATCAAGGATTATTTGAAAGCCTATGGAAGCATAAGACGATGACGTTGAATCCTAAATATGGCTTAATAGGCATGCTTTCATTTCCATACTTTTGGCTAGTAGAATGCCTAGGACCACTAGTTGAGCTAGGTGGTTATATTTATATCGTAGTGGCATTTTTCTTAGGGGAAATCTATTATGAAGTAGCCATAATCCTGTTACTTCTTTTCGTTATTTATGGGGTGATTTTTTCAATAGCTTCTATATTATTCGAAGCATGGATTTTGAATACTTATCCGAAACCGAGAGAGCTACTACGCATGATACTTTTAGCATTTACTGAAATTTTCTGGTATCGACCACTCACTCTTTTTTGGCGCTGTGAGGGATTGCTCCGGTTTGTGCTAAGAAGAAGCGATTGGGGTAATATGAAGCGTGTCGGCATCGGTGAAAAGGAGAAAAGTGTATGAAGCGTATATATATAGGAATTATAGTCGTTCTAATTCTCATTATAACACCTATAGCATGGTGGTATTTCAGCGATGAAAAACCACTCAATGTTGCGATTCTAGATAAAACGGTTCCGAATGAAACTTATCGAGAGCATTTAGGTGTGAACTGGTTTTTAAACCATTATAAATACACAATCGATGAGCATCCGTATGATATACAAAAAAATTACTATGGTACGCTTCCGAATGATAAAACGAAGAAAGTGTCGGAAAAAAAGTTTCCGACTGACTATAGTAATTATGATGTTATTTATTTGGCTGATACGTACGGGGTTTATAAGGATGATTTAGATGAAAAAAAGCGCTTAGGTAAACGTTCAGAAAAAATTGTAGGCGGCTTGGAAATGGATGAATGGCAGTCTATAGTAGATCGTTTAGCAAGCGACAAGAAAAGTATGTTGATTGCTGAATACAATACATTTGCGTCACCAACGTCAGTGGAAGTTAGAAAAGAGTTACAGGATTATTTAGGAATTTCATGGTCTGGATGGATTGGGCGATATTTTGATGAGCTTGATTATCATAAAAATACAGAAATTCCACAATGGGTTATAGATGAACATGGTGATAATTGGCCATACAAAGGCGGAGGCTTTCTTCTATTTAATGAAATTACAGAAAAGCTCATTGTGCTAGAGTTGGACAAGCATGTTAACACAGAAGGTATTCAAGTGCAATTTACTGAAGAAGGGAAAAAGTTCTTCAACACCTCTGCTCATGCAGAATATGGCTATTGGTTTGATATTATCACACCTAAATATGCAGAGGATGCTCTCGCTAATTATGAATGGGACTTAACAAAAGAAGGGGAAAAACTATTAGAGGACAACGATATTCCACAGCAATTTGCGGCAATCGTTTCACAGGATAAACGCTACACGACAAGCTATTATTTTGCAGGAGACTTTAACGATATGTCCCAGGTACCAACCCTTTACAAAATAAAAGGATTACCGACCATTTATAAATATGCTGAGAAATATGCAGATAGTTCATTTTATTGGTCAATCTATATACCGGTCATGCATAAAATTTTTGAAACGTTTGAACAAAAAGAAGTTCAAGAAAACGTTAATCATGACAAATTAAATTACAACGCACGTATTAAGGGCGAGTCATTTGAAATTTTACGAGATGGAAAATGGGAGCCGATAGTCTTTAAGGGCGTTAATATCGGTATGGGTAAACCAGGAGCATTCCCTGGTGAGGCTGCTATTACAGAAGAAGAGTACTATCGATGGTTCCGTCAAATTGCTGAGATGAATGCCAATACGATTCGTGTATATACATTACACCCGCCAGGTTTTTATCGGGCACTTGCAAAATACAATGAAGAACATCCAGATAAACCACTGTATGTATTGCATGGTGTATGGATTAACGAAGAAGGCTTGGTTGATTCATTAGATGCCTATGATGAAGCTACTCTAAAGGATTTTCAACTTGAAATGAAACGAATGGTAGACGTTATCCACGGTAATACTTATGTGAAGCCAGTAACAGGGCATGCCTCAGGATTATATGATGTGGACGTTTCAAAATATGTAATAGGCTGGGTGCTAGGAATCGAATGGTATCCACATATGGTTGTTGGTACGAATGAAAAACACGCTAATATAGGCGAATATAATGGAAAGTACTTTGAAACGAAAAGTGCTTCACCATTTGAGCATTGGTTAGCAGAGCAAATGGATCTAATTACTGTTTACGAGAAGGATAAATATAATTGGATCCGTCCAATGAGTTTCACAAACTGGGTAACAACCGACTTATTAGACCATCCATCTGAGCCTTCTGAGGATGAGGATTTGGTAGGCGTAAATCCAAATGTCATCTATACGAAAGGTGAGATGCAGGCACCAGGTCAATTTGCTTCCTATCATGTTTATCCTTATTACCCTGACTTCTTTAACTACGATCAAAAATATTTAAATTATAAAGATTTCCGGGGCAATAAAAATAGTTATGCAGGATATTTAAAAGAACTACATGAGGCGCATAATATGCCTGTTCTTGTTGCGGAATTTGGAATACCTGCAGCTCGTGGTATGACACATGAAAATGTTTATGGCTGGAATCAGGGCCATATGTCCGAACAGCAGCAAGGTGAAACGTTACAACATTTATATGAAGATATTATGCATGAAGGCTTGCTCGGAGGTCTTGTCTTTACTTGGCAGGACGAGTGGTTTAAGCGGACGTGGAATACGATGGATTATGATGATCCAAACCGTCGACCGTTTTGGTCTAATGCACAAACAAATGAACAACAATTTGGCGTACTAAGCTTTGATCGATCTAAAGTAAAAGTAGACGGCGATACAAAGGAATGGAAAGGTACACAAATGTACAATACCTCACCTTCTGACTCAACAGATTTTGCTGTCGATTATGATGAAAGATATTTGTATCTCAAATTAAAAAGTGATGTTTTAGAACAAGCCTCACCTCGTATTTTACTTGATGTAGTACCAAATCAAGGGAATACTTCAGCTACATCCATAAAAGATATGACGTTTTCAAATGGCGTAGATTTTATTGTGGAATTAAATAAAAGTGGAGACTCTCGAGTTGTCATAGATGAATACTATGATTTCTATGATTATTTTTACGGTCATAATATAAATCTGATTCCACCTCGTATGGCAGTTCCTACAAAAAATAGTGGTAAGTTTACTCCGATTTATTATGTGTTAAATAAACAACTGTACTTACCAGAGGAAGATAGAACTACCGACTTTAGTTATTATGAAACAGGGAAGCTGCTTCAAGGGAATGCCAATCCAAAAGCAAAAGATTATAATTCGTTAGTAGACTATACGTGGACGGATGATCATGTGATTGAGCTACGAATTCCTTGGCTACTAATCCAAACTAGAGATCCAAGCCAGCGTGAGTTTATGGGAGATTTATATAAAGATGGAGAGACAGCTTCGATGAAAGTCGATAATATTTATATTGGTGCGGTCTTTGTAGATAAAGAGGGCAAAGTTGTAAAATCTTTACCTGAGAAAAATGGCCAAGTCTTACCGAAACTCTCACCTTATACTTGGGAGCCATGGCAAACACCTAAGTATGAAGAGCGTTTAAAACAATCATATTATATTTTACAAAAATTATTTAAAGATTAATCAATTATGCCTCGGCATAATTGCGTCCGGAATCAGCTTTGTGCTTGCACAAAGAACTCCTTTACGATTCCGAGACATCCGCCGGAGGCTTTAACTTCTTTCAGCTGATGTTTGGACACCCGCTGAAAAGGGCTTAAAGCCACATTCATCTCATCATCTTTAGAGGTGGGAGATCTTTGCTGAAAGAAGTTACAAAGAGCTTAGGATAGGTGATTATTTACCTATTCTAAGTTTTTTTATTGTCCGATAGAAAATAAAGAAAAGTTTTGCAATTCCGCCTATTCTCCGAACTGTATATTCTCACGATTGTTTATGTTAAATTACTACTAATACATTCGAGAAAGACAGTTGTTTTTTTAAGGAGGACATTATAGTGAAGTTTAAATTTGGTCTATTGGCAAAAATTATTGTCGCTATCTTTTTAGCGGTAATACTTGGAGGTTTTATGCCGGAGCCATTTGTACGTATATTTGCAACATTTAATGGCTTATTCGGTAATTTCTTAAACTTTGTAGTACCACTTATTATTATTGCATTTATTGCACCGGGCATTGCCCAGCTTGGGAAAGGCTCAGGAAAATTATTAGGCTTGGCAACATTCTTTGCTTATTTCTCAACAATCATTGCAGGCATGTTCGCCTTTTTAGTAGCGCGAAATGTGTTGCCTAACTTCATATCAAATGGTGCTATGGAAAGTATGAAAAACCCAGAGGAATTTTTAGCACAGGCATTCTTTAAAGTTGAAATGCCGCCATTAATGGGTGTGATGTCAGCATTAATTTTTGCATTCATCGTAGGGATTGGTATGACAGTCATCAAAGGCGATGTGATGAAACGTGGTTTTGAAGAGTTTAATGTAATCATTGAAAAGGTAATTGCATTTGTCATTATTCCACTTTTACCATTCCATATTTTTGGGATTTTCTTGAACATGACATATGGAGGTCAAGTAGCAAAAATCTTATCTGTCTTTGCAATTGTCTTCGTACTAATAATTGCGATGCATTGGGTAATATTGCTAGTGCAATACACTACTGCGGGAACTTTAAATAAGAAAAATCCGCTTAAGTTACTTCGAACAATGCTACCTGCGTATTTTACAGCATTAGGTACACAATCTTCAGCTGCGGCTATTCCGGTTACATTGCGACAATCACAAAAAACAGGGGCTTCAGAAAAAGTAACGAATTTTACAATCCCACTGTTTGCAACTATTCATTTATCAGGTAGTACAATTACAATCGTAACTTGCTCTTTAGGTGTTATGATGATGAACGGTATGGATATAGGCTTTGTGCAATATATCGGCTTTATATTTATGCTAGGTATTACAATGGTTGCGGCACCCGGTGTCCCAGGAGGAGGAGTCATGGCAGCAATAGGCTTACTGCAAACAATGCTCGGCTTCGACGAAACAATGGTTGCACTAATGATCGCACTGTATATAGCACAAGACAGCTTTGGTACAGCTACAAATGTAACGGGAGATGGTGCATTAGCCATGATTGTCGACCGTTTCAACAAACAAGCAAATTAATAAATATCAAAGTGAACGGATAGAATCACTAAAGAAAAAAATTGCCTGCTACGGCGATTTTTTTTTGCTTAGGTCGCGAAATAATATTGGAGTTCTCTTAAAGATTAACTAGAGGGTGCTACTTTTCAAGATAAATAGCTAATGGTGATAAAGCGTTACGGATTCAATAGTATGAGGTAGCACACATTTTTTAAGACTAGAAAATTTTTTTGTGATAAGTAATTAAAGTTTTTACTTGCTGAAATTTAATAAAATTACATGTTTATGTAGGGATATATCGAAGGATTATAGTTCTAAAGAAAGGATGTGTGAGTTTATTTGGGATACTGGTAATTGGTAAAATAGTTATTTTTTCATTTATAAAGGAAATTGTATAGAAAATGTTAAGTTTTATTTAGTACTATATATGTATTAGATAGGTGCATTTTGAATTATAGGATAATGTTACTTTGTTGGATATGCGATGAGGGAAAACATTACAAAAAAATGAATCGTAAAAGAAATAACGATTGTAGAGATAGTCTTTGAATTAGGTTTTTAATTTCTTTCAGCAATTTTAGTAGCGAAAGTGAAACGCCAGCTACAAGTGTTTTTGTAGCGACATGCAGGCCTAAGCAAGAAATCGATTCTGGACGTAATTTTGCCGAGACATAATCATAATCGATCATAACTTAGACAAAGGAGGAATTTGTTTATGGGGATAAAAATTGAGCTAAGGGGATTAGCTTTATCAAAAAAAATCAAAACAAGAAGTGCAACAATTGGAATTGTTGGACTTGGTTATGTGGGGCTCCCGTTAGCCTTGGAAATCGTCAATAAAGGCTTTGCAGTAATTGGATTCGATAAAGACATTGAAAAAGTTACTAAAATAAAAAGCGGTGATAGTTATATTGCTGATATGTCTAATGCAGCCATAGAGAAAGCGGTTAATGAACAGAATTTTGAGCCGACATATGATTTTTCTAAACTTGCACAAGTAGATATTATTATTATTTGTGTACCAACACCTACAACCTCAGATGGAACACCTAATATCTCGTATATTGTTGATGCAGCAAATGCAATCGTACAGAACGTATCCTCAAATACTTTAGTTATTCTTGAAAGTACAACTTACCCTGGAACAACAGAAGAAATAGTTCAACCAATCTTAGAAAATGGTAACTTTGTTATTGGACAAGATCTATTTTTAGCTTATTCACCTGAACGTGTCGACCCTGGAAATTTTAATTTTTCAGTTTCCAACACGCCTAAAGTAGTTGGTGGAATAACAACATCTTGTTTAGAAGTTTCTAAGCTTTTTTATGAATCAGTAATCAATACAAATGTATTTGCTGTAACAAGTCCAAAGGTTGCCGAAATGGAAAAGTTACTAGAAAACACATTTAGGCAAATTAATATTGCTCTTGTCAATGAATTAAGTCAGATTTGTCATAAGATGGATATAGATGTGTGGGAAGTTATTGAAGCGGCTTCGACAAAGCCTTATGGTTTTATGCCATTTACACCTGGCCCAGGAGTAGGTGGTCATTGTATCCCGGTGGACCCTAAATATTTATTATGGGCTGGCCAGCAACATGGTATTGCTGCAACTTTAATTGAGACCGCTGATAAAATTAATAATTCCATGCCAAGCTTTGTAGTTGCAAGACTTGAAACTTATTTAAATGCGCAAGGAAAAGAGATAAGTGATGCGGAAATTGTAGTGATTGGAGTTTCCTATAAGCCAAATATTAATGATTTTAGAGAATCACCAGCATTACGTGTCATTGACGAATTAATGGACAAGCAATGTGGGCTAAATGTTATTGATCCATTTATTGAAACGTTTACAACTGGTAATTACATGTTAAACACAGTTTCACTTACAAAAGAAATCATTCAAAAAGCAGATGCTGTAGTCATTTTAACGAATCATACAACAATTGATTATTCATTAATTGATCAGCACGCTGCTTTAGTTTTTGATACACGTAATACCCATCACTTATTCGAGAATGAAAAATACTACAAATTATAGGAGGGATTCTGTGAATGTGAGTCGACTGAAAATATGTAGTCTATTATTCATTTTATTTTTAACAGGATGTCAATCGTCTGCTCAAACTAATCAGGTTCAACCAGTTGATTCAACAATTGAGGTAAAGGAACATGATGGGACGATGAGTGAAATTTATAGTCACGCAAGCATTCTTAGTCCGAGGATAGCATTAACCTTTAATGGGCTTGCTGACAATGAAACAATGCTGAAGCTATTAAAGGTATTAGACCAATGTAACATGAAGGCAACATTTTTTGTAGAAGGAACGCGAGTGGCACAAGATCCTGAGTTAGTGAAGGACATTTTAGCAAAAGGTCATGAAGTAGAAAATGGTACGCTGACGTTTCCTGATATGACCGATTTAAATTATGAAGAAACCTATAAAGAGATCTATTTAACGAATCAAGTTTTTGAAGAGCATCTAGGTTATACACCAAAATACGTTCGAAGTCGTTCTGGTGACTCAACTGACAATATGCGTTTAGCAACTAAAACGCTCAATATGAAGGGAGTCGTAGCATCTTCCATAAATCCGAAAGATCGAAATATGCAAAGTGCCGAAGAGATAACGGATTATATTCATCGTTTTATCAACAGTGGATCAGTCATTCATTTAAACACATACATTAATCCTGCGATTATTGATGTTGTACCACTATTGTCTCAATTGGGGAAAGAACAAGGATATGCTTTCTCTACATTAACGGACGTATTAGATGAGCAATATATAGCAAAACCCTTAGAGTCAATAGAAGGCTATGACGCTATTAAAGTGAATCTGGATTATGAAAATGTAAAACCAAATATGTACTACCGTAAAAATACTTCTAAAAAGGAAGTTGCTTTAACCTTTGATGATTGGGCGAGTGAGGAGAGACTTAAAGAAATTTTAGATGTTCTTGATAAGTATAACGTTCACTCTACATTCTTTTTAATCGGCAAAGGTGTGGAAAAGGAACCGCAACTAGCGCGATTAATTGTTGAGAAAGGCCATGAGGTTGCAAGCCACTCCTACAATCACCTTGATGTAACGACAATGACACCGGAGGAACTCCAAGAGGATGTCGTGAAGGCGCATAAGGCGTTAACATATGCCTTACAGGAAGAACCTTTATTGTATTTCAGACCTAATAAAGGTGCTATTAATGAAGAATCAGCGAAAATTATTGCCGCAACAGGTATCAAATCCATTGCTATGTACGATATTGCATCATTCGATTGGAATTTAGAATATACCGTTTCAGATATTTATAATCGTGTGATGAGTAGGATTGGTCCAGGAAAAGTAATTGTTATGCACATTTTAGATGGTACAAAAACAGTCGAGGCTTTACCAGTAATCATTGAAAAGCTGCAAAAAGATGGGTATAGCTTTGCAAAAATGTCGACTTGGATTGAAGAAGATTCAAATAAGAAAGTGAATTGATAATCATGAATAAGAAAAAAGAGATTTTAACGATACCGCGCTCTGATCGACGAATTTTATCGAATATTCCTGACCCAGAAAATGTACGAAATCTCGTTAATCGACGAGGTGCTTCGTATCAAAAGGAAGAAATCGATCCTACAGATGTCAATGAAATATATCGTTTACAGCTGTTAAGTTTACGCTATGAAACTAATTTTGAAGTACAAATTAAAAGAGTAAAGCAAAAGGTTAGTGACAAACATTATGCGGAGGATATTTCGGTTACAGGTATCCTTATATTTTCAAATAGTCCTAATAATTTTGAAATAGATGAAATTATTACGATGAAATTTACTATACCTGGTGGTGCGATGCCGGAGGGCTATGAATCTAAGGTAAAGGTAAAAGCGAAAGTTGTTCGCCATTTTACGAAAGAAGTAGATGGTGAAACTAGATGCTATTATGCATGTGAATTTCTACAGCCTTTAAATGACTATATGACTAAAAAACGTTGGGGACTATCAATCTTTGTGGCAAGTTTATTTCTATTGATTGTTTCTCTTATTGTGGTATTAATGAGGGCTGAAAGTGTTATTTATTTCAGATTCAATAAATTCCTATATCTATATAGTATTATTGCTGCAACATTTCTTTTAAGTCGATATTTATTCGGTATTTTCTATAGGAATGTCCCGATAAATCCTAAATTTGAACCGGGCGTTTCTATTATTATTCCAGTGTTTAACGAAGAAGAGTGGATTCATAGAACAATTTTAAGCTGTATTAATCAGTATTATCCTGTAGACAAATTAGAAGTTATTGTTGTAGATGACTATTCAACAGATAGAACTGAGGAAAAAGCTAAAGAAATGATTGAACTTATTCATAGTGAGGGTGAGCGATTTAAAACAAAGAATCGTTTAAGCTTCCATAAGCTACCTCAAAATGGGGGGAAACGAGAGGCTCTAGTGGCCGGAGTGCATCTAGCCAAACACGATTTAGTCGTTTTCGTAGATTCAGATAGTTTTTTAGAACCTCATGCTATTCGAAATATAGTGCAGCCTTTCCAAGATCCTAAAATGGGCGGTGTGGCTGGAAGAACAGAGGTTGAAAATAAATTTACAAATGCTCTGACAAAATTGCAAACCGTTCGCTATTATATAGCCTTCCGGATAATGAAAGCTGCTGAGTCTTGGTTTGATACAGTAACTTGTTTATCTGGTCCATTAGCGTGTTATCGAAAAGAGCTTATTTTAAAGAATGAAACAGCATGGTTAAACCAAAAATTTCTTGGACAACCCGCAACATTCGGTGATGACCGTAGTATGACAAATTATATTTTAAAAACACATCGAACGGGATATCAGGATAATGCCGTATGTTCTACAATTGTTCCATCAGATTCAAAAGTCTTTTTATCTCAACAAATGAGATGGAAACGATCTTGGCTACGCGAATCGTTACGAGCATTTTTATTTATGTGGAAGAAGGAACCTTTTATGTTTCTTTTCTTCATCATCGGTTTAATCGTACCGATAGCAGCCCCTATTGTTGTTGTTTACAATCTACTTTATGTGCCAATTATGCATGGCGTTTTTCCAACTACGTTTTTAATGGGCTTGTTATTGATGGCAATGCTAATGAGTTTGGCCCATCTTTTCTTTCGAAAAAGTAAGTTATGGACATTTGGCTTTATCTTTGTACTTTTCTATGAATTTATTTTGCTGTGGCAAATGCCTGTTGCATGGGTTACATTTTGGAAATCAACATGGGGTACGAGAGAAACACCTCAAGATGTCATCGCCAAAGAAAAGAAATTGGAAAAACAAAAATTGCGAAAATCCCGATTTTCGATTCTAAATAGAAAAATGGGTGAGAAGAAATGAGTGAAAAAAATGTTGTATTAAATCCAGCAAAAAAAAACCGAAGGAAAATAATACGATCCATTGTTCAAGCGATTATCGTTATATTTTTAGCGATCATTTTAATACGTGTAGTGTTTTTAACAGAAAAAAGGGTAGAGGAAACGGTTCCTCTAGAAAATAAAGATGGTTTCATCGCATTATCATATTTTGGCGTGAGCAGAGGCGAGTCTCCTAAATACGTATCTAAAGAGAATTTAAAAAAACAACTAGCATTACTTGAAAGTCAGGGTTATCAAACAATTACTCAGCAAGATATTTTAGATTTTTATCAGAAAGACAAACCGTTGCCAGAAAAAGCTTTGTTTTTATCATTTGAAGATGGACGGACAGATTCTAGTATATTTGCTCAAAACATCATGGAGGATCTAAACTATAAAGCTACGATATTTACGTACGCCAATAAAATGGATACACGGGACAACAAATTTTTAAAGCCGAAAGACTTATTACTCATGGAGAAAAGTGGGTATTGGGAGTTGGGCTCTAATGGGTACCGTCTAACATATATTAATATTTTTAATAATAAAGGACAGTCGTTAGGTGTAATAGATGAAAATAATGTGCCGAATAAAACGACTATCGAATATTATAATCATTATTTAATGGACTTCATTCGCAATCAATATATGATTCCAAGTGAAACGCGACAGGAAATGGAAAAACGTATCCAAAAAGATTACAAGCTAATGCAAGATATTTATGAGGAGGAATTAGGAGAAGTTCCTAAAGCGTATGCGATTATGCATTCCAACTCACTTTATAATAATATGGATTCGTTAGTTGAACGTGCGAATAATAAAGAAATTAAAGATAAATTTAAAATGCATTTCAATTTGGAGCTAGGGGCATATAATGATGCGGATGCTAATCTTTATAACTTAAGTAGATTGCAAGTTTCGCCCTATTGGTCTACCAATCACTTGATGATGAAAATCCGCCAAGCTAGTAAGCAAAATGTAGAATTTGAAGTCGGAGATCCTAAACGAGCAAAAGAATGGTCTGTCATGAATGGTGCAGCAGAATATGAAAATAATGCGATTACTATAACATCTGCACCTGCTAGTGAAGGTCGGGTAATATTGAAGGAAACACTTCCAGAGCAATATAATATAAACTTTGCCTTTAAAGGGAATGTCGTTGGACAACAATCTATTTATTTAAACTATGATGAAAAAAATGATAGCTATATTCGGGTAGCTTTAATCGATAATGAGATTGTTGTTTCTGAGAAAACACCAGAATCAAGCGTTGTTGAGAAGGGGCGTTTCCCGTTAAATGAAATAAAGTGGAATGAAGAAGAGTATGCATTTAATAAGGCTACTGTATACAATTATCAGGATACGCAAAAAGGCTCTAGAATTGATAAGGAAGAATATCCACGAAACCTAACAAAAACAAGAGAATTTAACATTGCTGTTAATAAGGATAAAATTATGATAGATGTAGATAAGGTATTATCCAAAACAATACAAGTAAATCCTGATATTCAAGGATCACAAATTGGATTTGGTGCGATGTTCAGCACAAAAGAAACTTCGCATGAACAGTATGCAGATGATATTTATGATACATTCATCGAAGATATTTTGATTACAGATAGTAACGATCGTACACTTTTTACTAACCAATACACGAACTTCGATAAAGTAAAGCACAAAACAATGACTTTCATTAATAGCGTTGTGGATTTCTTTATTGAAACCTTCTAAAGCGGGGAGAACTAAATTCAAGTGAAAAAAATTTTATTGTTTATCTGTCTAGCGCTACTAATTATCACGGCCTGTAATAATAGTAAAGAAGAACCTGTGAAGGCGAGAGAACTATTGAAGAACAAAGAAAAGCTTCAATTATCTATTTGGTTACCTGAATGGCAAATCAAATCTGCCATCGAGGATGTGGGAAATTCAGAACAGGGCTTACAAGACATTCGCGTTTTTGGCGCTTATTTTAATGAGAGTGACCAATTATTATTAACTGAAGATACGATAGAAATGTTGAAACAAACACAGCAACAATTTAATGAATCACATCAAGTGATACTTACGTTAATTAACGATACTGTTACAGATAACGCCCCTTCAGTTCAGAAGGATAGCAAATTATTAAATCGATTGTTTCAAAATGCGTCATCAAGGCAGCGACATATTGATAATATTTTGCAAGTTGTTGACCAATACAATGTGAATGGTATCGAAATTGATTATGAAAAGGTTGCTAAAGAGGACCTTCCTGGGTATGTCCGTTTCCTAAACGAACTTTATAAACAGTTATCAAAAAAAGGTATTTCATTACATGTCGTACTAGAGCCTAGCTTCCCGTTTGATGTTAAATTGCCAAATGGACCTAAATATACAGTGATGGCTTATAATGTGCACGGATATCATAGTGGTCCAGGTGCAAAGGCGGACTTTTCATTTTTAAATGATTTAATAAAAAAAATTAAGAAGTCCAATCAAAAACTAGCGATTGCTTTTGCAACTGGCGGATTTGAATGGGTAAATCAAGGCAAAACAGTTGCATTAACAGAGATAGAGGCAGAGGAATTACTGAACAAAACGAAAGCGGTTAAACAACGAGATAAAGCAAGTGGTGCTGTATATTTCACGTATGTAGATGAACAAAAAGTGAAGCATGAAGTTTGGTATGCCGATCAGGAAACACTTGAAAAATGGACAGCACACGTACGAAAGAAACGCTACAATGAGATTGTTTTATGGCGTGCCGGAGGTCTAAGTTCGAAAACGTTACAATGGATTAACGAACAATCAGAGGAGTGACGAATCGGATTGCTAGAGAGACGGATGGCACAGTCGAAGTCGTGGATAGAACAGCCGAAGTCGTGGATAGAACAGCCAAAGTCGTGGATAGAAACGTCAAAGTGGCGGATAGAGAAGCCAAAATCGTGGATAGAATCGCCAGAGCGACGGAAAGAAACACCTAAACCTACAAAAAAATCGCCACATACGGCGATTTTTTTATTGGAATTGAGAAAGTCGTGAAAAGAAATTGGTAACGAAGTCTAAAAATATTTTTTCTGATGGAGCAATTTCGCGGTTTACAGGTGAAATAATACCGACTGTTCTTGGAATTGTAGGTGATTTAATCGGTACCTTTACTGTGAAGCGAGCAGCTGAATCATATAGGGAGCTTTCTGGTAATAAGCTAACCCCGATGCCCGCAGCGACAAGACCTTTTAGTGCATCTAAGTCTTCACCCTCAGAGATGACTTTTGGCAAGAAGCCGGCAGCGCGACAGGCATCCATAGCTACTTTATGTAAAATATAGCCATCTGGGAATAACACAAATAAATCATTACGTAAATCAGCAAGTTGAATACTTTCTTTTTTGGCTAATGGATGTTTTGCTGGCAGTAATGCAGCGATATTTTCAGTAAATAATATGGTTGAACGAATTGTTTCGTCCTTCGGTGGAAGTGGACCTAAAAAAGCTAAATTTAACTCGCGGTTTTTGACTGCATCGATTAAAAAACGATAAGAACCTTGACGGAGTTGGAATTGCAAATCTGGATATTCACGCGTAAAGGCAGAAATAACAGTTGGCAATACATAGCTAGCTAAGCTTGTTGGAAAGCCGATTTTTATTGTACCTTTAGCAGGGTTTAAATATTCTTCAACTTGCTTTGCGGCAAAATCGATGGCTTTTAAAGCAGTAATGGTGTGCTCGAGAAATGTTTTTCCAATCGGTGTTAATTTAACATTGCGTCCTACACGTTCAAAAAGTGGTGTGCCTAATTCATCTTCTAAATTAGCAATTTGTCGGCTTATTGCAGATTGAGCAACATGAAGATGTTCGGCAGCCTCTGATATGTGTTCGCGTTCTGCAACTTCAACAAAATATCGTAATTGACGTAACTCCACTAGATATTCACCTCTATTAATCGAAAAATACGATTGATTATTCTTCAATTATATACTATTAAGATGAAAATAACTGAAAATAAACAAATGTTAACCGGTGCGAATTAAATGACGGGATATCTCAGTAGCTTCATTGAAGCGCGGAGAGGAACGAATGCTAAATGCGTCACGCCCTGTAATAAAGCCTTCGTGACCAACACCTGCCACTGTCGCGAAATAACAACTACCGCTACTGCAACGTTAGCACTTCACTGCCGCGCAAATAAGATCCTGCTGCCCCGAAGTCCCCAGCCGGAACGGAAATCCCTCCACGTTTTGATGGTAAACCTTTTTTACTAACTAGAACTCTATAAATTTCTTTCCCTTATTTGATTCTATTCTAATAAAAAAGGTTATAGTATTGGTACTGTTCTTTATACATTTCTGTCACAAAACCGCTACAATTAGCGATTCCTAAGGGGTTTCCACTATGTAGCTAGATGAAATCCATTCTCAATTAGATTTATTTTATTGAAAATAAGGGGAGTCGATTCTCATTGTCAATAACGATAAGCGATATTTTGAAAATGCTTACAAACTCTTTGTTTTTAAGGATTGTTTCAAAGAAAAGTGAAAGTGATTGAAATGGTTTGCATAGAGAACGATTTTCAGTTAAGATTAGAATGATGATAATTAAGGGATGGTTCACCATTCACTGAACACACTATGGAGGTATTTTATGTCAACTTTAGTTATTAAAGATCTTCACGTTGAAATCGACGGGAAAGAGATTTTAAAAGGCGTAAATCTTACGATCAATACAAATGAAATTCATGCAATCATGGGACCAAACGGAACTGGTAAATCTACACTAGCTTCTGCAATTATGGGTCACCCTAAATATGAAGTAACTTCTGGTACAGTTGAGCTTGATGGCGAGAATGTACTTGAAATGGAAGTGGACGAGCGTGCTCAAGCAGGTTTATTCCTAGCTATGCAATATCCTTCTGAAATCGCTGGTGTAACTAATGCTGATTTCTTACGTTCAGCTATCAATGCACGTCGTGAAGAGGGCGATGAAATTTCTCTAATGAAATTCATCCGTGAATTAGATAAAAACATGGAATTCCTTGAAATGAATGAAGATATGGCACAACGTTATTTAAATGAAGGTTTCTCTGGCGGTGAGAAAAAACGTAACGAAATTCTTCAATTAATGATGATTAAACCAACTTTCGCAATTTTAGATGAAATTGACTCTGGTCTTGATATTGACGCGCTTAAAGTTGTTTCAAAAGGAATCAATGCAATGCGTGGAGAAGGCTTCGGCTGCTTAATGATCACTCACTACCAACGTCTACTTAACTACATTACACCAGACCATGTACACGTAATGATGCAAGGCCGTGTTGTTAAATCAGGTGGCGAAGAGTTAGCACAACGTTTAGAAGCGGAAGGCTATGACTGGATTAAAAAAGAATTAGGTATCGAAGAAGAAACAGAAGAACAAGAAGCATAAGAGGGAGGACGAACTAGCATGAAAGTGGAACTTAACTTGCCTGTAACAGTACAGGACGTGCGCTCGTTCTCAGAAGCAAAGGGAGAACCGGCTTGGTTTACTGAGCTTCGCGCGGCAGCACTAGACAAAGCAACTGGTTTAGATATGCCAAAACCAGACAGAACAAATATTACAAAATGGGATTTCTTAAATTTCCCAACTCATACAGTCGACAGTGAAGGATTTGCTTCACTTGATGCTTTACCAGAAGAAGCAAAAAGCTTAATTGATCTTGAAGCACAAGAAAACCTTTATGTTCAACGCAATAATACACCAGCTTTCATTAAAACATCACAAGAATTAGCTGATAAAGGTGTTATTTTTACAGATATTTTAACGGCGGTTCGTGAACACGGTGACCTTGTTAAAAAGTACTTCATGACAGAAGCTGTAAAAGTTGATGAGCATAAATTAACTGCGCTTCATGCGGCACTTGTTAACGGTGGTGTATTCGTATATGTACCGAAAAATGTAATTATTGAACAGCCACTTCAAGTAATCTTCTTAAACGATAACGCAGAAGCTTCATTATATAACCACGTGTTAGTTGTAGCTGAAGCAAATTCAGCTGTAACATATGTTGAAACATATATTTCAACAGTTGAAGAAGCAAAAGGTCAAGCAAATATTATTGCTGAAGTAGTAGTTCAAGACAACGCACAAGTTACTTACGGTGCGGTTGATGTACTTGCGAAAGGATATACTACTTATGTAAATCGTCGTGGACGCCTAGCTCGTGATGCGAAAGTAGATTGGGCTCTTGGCTTAATGAATGACTCAGATACTATTTCTGAAAACATTACACATCTAATCGGTGACGGTTCTAATGCTGATACAAAAACAGTCGTTGTTGGTCGCGGTGAACAAAAACTTAACTTCACTACTGAAGTTCGTCACTGGGGTAAGAACTCAAATGGTCATATCTTAAAGCATGGTGTAATGAAAGAAGCGGCACAATCAATCTTTAACGGCATTGGCTACATCGAAAAAGGTGCGACAAAAGCGGATGCACAACAAGAATCACGTGTGTTAATGCTTTCTGAAAAAGCTCGTGGCGATGCAAATCCAATTCTATTAATCGATGAAGACGATGTAACAGCAGGACACGCAGCATCTGTTGGCCGAGTTGATCCACTGCAACTTTACTACTTAATGAGTCGTGGTATCTCGAAAGCAGAAGCAGAGCGCCTTGTTATCCATGGATTCCTTGCGCCAGTTGTTACGCAATTACCAATCGAAGGCGTTCAAAAGCAACTGACGGAGGTTATTGAAAGGAAAGTTCGCTAATGATGAATAAAGACATTAAAAGCTATTTCCCGATTTTAAATCAGGAAGTAAACGGTCATAAACTTGTTTACCTTGATAGCGCAGCAACTTCTCAAAAACCTATTCAAGTAATTGAAGCGATGAAGCATTATTATGAATTTGATAATTCCAATGTTCACCGTGGTGTGCATACATTGGGTAATCGTGCTACTGACAAGTATGAGGGCGCACGTGAAAAGGTTCGTAATTTTATTAATGCTACTTCAACACAAGAAATTATTTTTACTCGCGGTACTACAACTGCTTTAAATACAGTAGCAGCAAGTTATGGTCGTGCTAATGTGGCTGATGGTGATGAAATTGTCATTACCCACATGGAACACCATTCCAATATTATTCCTTGGCAACAGCTTGCAAAGGAAAAAAATGCAACACTGAAATATATTGAGCTCGAAGCAGATGGCACACTTAATCTAGAAAAGGTTCGTGCGACAATTACACCTAAAACAAAGATTGTGTCGGTGTCTATGGCGTCAAACGTCCTTGGAACGATTAACCCAATTAAAGAAATCGCTCAAATTGCGCATGCTAACGGTGCGGTAATGGTAGCGGATGCTGCACAAGCAGCACCACATATGAAAATCGATGTACAGGATTTGGATGTAGATTTCTTAGGGTTCTCAGGTCATAAAATGTGCGGACCAACTGGGATAGGTGTACTATATGGTAAAAAAGAACACCTTGAAAAGATGGAGCCAATTGAATTTGGTGGCGAAATGATTGACTTTGTTGGACTTCATGAGTCGACGTGGAAAGAATTACCGTGGAAATTTGAAGGTGGAACTCCTATTATTGCAGGTGCAATAGGTTTAGGGGCTGCTATCGATTTCTTAACTGAAATTGGGCTAGATAAAATTGCGGAGCACGAGCATAAGCTTGCAGGCTATGCGATGGATCAGCTTGAAACAATTGACGGACTTAAAATTTTTGGCCCACGTGACCCGATGAAGCGTTGTGGCCTTGTAACGTTTAACCTAGACGATGTACATCCACATGATGTGGCAACGGTTCTTGATATGAGCGGTATTGCTGTTCGTGCAGGACATCATTGCGCACAGCCACTAATGAAATGTCTTCAACAAGTAGCGACAGCGCGTGCAAGCTTCTATCTGTATAACACAGAAGAAGATATTGACCGCCTAGTGGCAGGGTTACGTTCTGCGAAGGAGTATTTTGGCGATGTCTTTTAATAATTTAGATCAACTATATCGTTCAGTCATTATGGATCACTATAAAAATCCTCGTAATAAAGGATCTATAGAAAACGATGCTGTAACGATTGATATGAACAACCCGACTTGTGGAGACCGTATTCACTTAACGCTAAAAGTGACTGACGGTATTGTCGAGGATGCGAAGTTTGACGGTGAAGGCTGTTCAATTTCGATGTCTTCTGCTTCCATGATGACGCAGCTCATCAAAGGGAAAAAAATTGATGAAGCATTAGATCTTGCTGATATTTTTTCTAAAATGATGATGGGTGAAGACTATAGCGATAAATATGACCTTGAGGATGTTGAGGCACTACAAGGTGTTTCTCAATTCCCTGCACGTATTAAATGTGCAACATTAGCTTGGAAAGCGATGGAAAAAGGTGTTAAGGAATAAATAAATCCTAATTTCAAGTGAAAGCATTAATTGTGCTTTCACTTGAAGTAAGGTTATTGAGCATTAAACAAAATAACAATTATTTATGAACGGAGGAGAAAAGATGGCTAAAAAAATGCCTGATATTGGCGATTACAAATACGGATTCCATGACAAGGACGTATCAATTTTCCGTTCAAAACGTGGTTTAACTGAAGAAATCGTCCGTGAAATTTCTAATATGAAACAAGAGCCAGAGTGGATGCTTGAGTACCGCTTAAAAGCACTTGAAACTTTCTATACAAAACCAATGCCGCAATGGGGTGGCGACCTAGGAGATTTAGATTTTGATGAAATTACGTATTACGTAAAACCATCAGAAGCTACACAAAAATCTTGGGATGAAGTACCTGATGAAATTAAAGCTACTTTTGATAAATTAGGTATTCCAGAAGCAGAGCAAAAATACCTTGCAGGTGTATCTGCTCAGTACGAATCTGAGGTTGTTTATCACAACATGAAACAAGACCTTGAAGATCTTGGTATTGTGTTCAAAGATACTGACTCAGCTTTACGTGAAAACGAAGATATTTTCAAACAATACTGGGGCAAAGTGATTCCTTACACTGACAACAAATTTGCTGCACTAAACTCAGCAGTTTGGTCAGGTGGATCATTCATCTATGTACCACCAGGTGTAAAAGTGGAAACGCCATTACAAGCTTACTTCCGTATTAACTCCGAAAACATGGGTCAATTCGAACGTACGTTAATTATTGTAGATGAAGGCGCGCACGTACACTACGTTGAAGGTTGTACAGCTCCTGTTTACACAACAAACTCTTTACACTCAGCAGTAGTAGAAATTGTTGTACGTAAAGATGCATACTGCCGTTATACAACGATTCAAAACTGGGCAAACAACGTTTACAACCTAGTAACAAAACGTACAGTTGTTGAAGAAAACGGTACAATGGAATGGATCGACGGTAACATCGGTTCTAAGTTAACAATGAAGTACCCAGCTTGTATCCTTAAAGGTGAAGGCGCTCGTGGTATGACATTATCAATCGCATTAGCAGGTAAAGGTCAACACCAACACGCAGGTGCGAAAATGATTCATATGGCACCAAACACATCTTCAACAATCGTTTCTAAATCGATTGCCAAACAGGGTGGTAAGGTAACATATATGGGTCAAGTTCGTTTCGGCCCTAAAGCAAGTGGTGCACGTGCTAACATCGAATGTGATACGTTAATCATGGACAACCAATCTACTTCAGATACAATTCCATACAACGAAATCTTAAATGATAATGTTTCTTTAGAGCATGAAGCGAAAGTTTCAAAAGTATCAGAGGAACAATTATTCTACTTAATGTCTCGTGGTATTTCTGAAGAAGAAGCGACAGAAATGATCGTAATGGGCTTCATCGAGCCATTCACAAAAGAATTACCAATGGAATACGCAGTAGAAATGAACCGCCTAATCAAGTTTGAAATGGAAGGTTCAATCGGATAATATAAGTAAAACCCCGTCACATCAACGTTTGTGGCGGGGTGTTTTTTTGCTTTCTTTGCGGTGTTAAAAGAATTATCACCATTCATTTTTCCAATGATACCTTCTATATTTTATATTTGAGTTTAAACAGATTGGGCTTCCTTTTATTATAAAGAATCGTTATCCATTGTCCTTCCTCAAAAAAAGGACGATTTTTCGTATGCGTCCATACTTTGCTCGTGACGGTGATAGGTTTATTTTGGAATGACGTAAATTGTACTGTCAGCTTCACCCTACGTTGTGATTCTCCTTTTGCATATGTAACTTCATTGGCAACTGTTAGGTGTGAGAAATCACTTTCGATAATCTGTGCGTTCGTTTCAATCCATTCAATTTTTTGATACTTCAATGGTAATAGCCATAGCGTGACGAGAATGATTAGAAAAAAGATACTCAAACCAATAATAATGAACATTTGTATCCTCACTTATTTTCTTTTTTATTAAAATGTTAGAATATTAAGCTTCCAGAACTTAAAAACAGTGAAATAAGGGAACCTGCTAGAGAACGGTCCTTTACTTATTAAGTAATTATAACGCTATAAAAGTAATATTTTGTAGTCTTGAAGCTTCGATTATTACTTAGTACTCTTATATCTCCATGAGAAGTGCGAATGTGGCGGTCTCAAAAGTGCCCAAGCATCGTATAAAATAGTTTTGTCATATATAATATTTTTTTCAAAAATAGTTGACTTATTTTCAAGTTGTAACTATAATGGTTACAGCTGGAGGTGATGAAGATCAAAATTAGCAGTCGTTTTACAATCGCTGTTCATATTTTATCAATCATCAAGCAAAATCCATCGACCATTTGTACATCGGAATTTATGGCGGAGAGCGTAAATACAAATCCGGTAGTAATTAGGAAAATAGTATCCTATCTTAAAAAGGCAGGTATAGTGCAAGTGCGCCGGGGAACAGGTGGAGCTTCTTTGGTCAAAGATCTAGAGGCCATCACTTTGCTAGAGGTTTTTCGTTCAGTAGAAGTTGTAGAAGAAGATCAGTTATTTCATTTACATGAAAATCCAAATCCTGATTGTCCTATAGGTGCCAATATACAGGCTGTGTTAGAGCTGATTTTAGTGCAAGCACAAGAAGCTATGGAACAAGTATTAGCCAATATTACTATGGCGCAAGTAATTACATCTTTAATCCGTGAGATTCAACAATCACAAAAAATGCATTCTTGAATGCATTATTTATTTGACTTAGTTGTAACTAAAATGGTTACAACTAAAAGAGAAAGAGAGGTTTTAGTGGGTGACGCTTAAAATAAAAGCATATTCGGATTTTATTTGTCCTTTCTGTTTTTTAGGGAAAGGGCCATTAGATGAAATTGCAAATGAAAAGAATATTGAAATAGAGTGGATGCCATTTGAGTTAAGACCTGAACCATATCCGAAAATTGACCCTTGGAAGGAGCCGGCTAAATTAGGATCATGGGATTCCTATATTCTCCCTACAGCTAAAAAGCTAGGGATTGATATGCGATTACCGCGTGTATCCCCACATCCTTATACAAATTTAGCTTTTGAAGGATATCAATTTGCTAAGGTGCATGGAAAGGGAAATGAATTTCATCATAGAATTTTCACAGCGTTTTTCCAAGAAGAACAAAATATTGAGGATGTAGAAGTGTTAACTCAATTAGCGAATGCGGTAGGTTTACCTACAGGAGAATTCAAAGAAGCTTTACGTTCAGGTAAATATCGGGAAGCTCATCAAGAAACTTTAAAGCATGCTTATGAAGAGGCGAATATTACTGCCGTTCCTACATTAATTATTGGTGATGAAATAATCCAAGGATTAGCTAGTAAAGAAAGACTAGCACAAGTGATCGATCAGCAATTAAAAAAGTAGGTTATGTAAATGATTTAAACAGTAGTGTATAAAATAAAGCTACTTGTAAAAGTCTATGTAGATAAATAAATCTTATTAAAATTTGGAGGAAATACAAATGTCAGTAACAACAACTAATTTAAAAGAAGCAATTATTAATCGTCGTTCAATCCGTAAGGTGAAAAAGAACACAGCAATTACAAAAAAAAAAATTGAAGAGCTATTAAAAATCAGTGTACATGCACCGTCTTCATTTAATATGCAAAGTGGACGTGTAGTAGTATTAATGGATAATGAACACGAAAAGTTTTGGGACATTGTCAAAGAAACATTACGTGCACGTGTGCCAGCTGAAAATTTTGCAGCGACTGAAGAGCGCTTACAAGGCTTTAAAGATGGCGTAGGAACAATTTTGTTCTTTGAAGACCAAGCAACAATCAAACAAATGCAAGAAAACGCGCCTTCTTATAAAGAGCAATTCCCATTCTGGTCACATCAAGGAAATGCAATGTTACAATACGCAACATGGATGTCTTTAACTACTGAAGGAATTGGCGCATCTCTTCAGCACTATAATCCAATTATTGACGAGGAAGTTAAACAAACTTGGGATATTCCTGCAGAATGGAGTCTTGTAGCTCAAATGCCATTTGGTGAACCAAATGAACAACCAGGAGAAAAAACTTCTTTACCTTTTGAAGATGTAGTGAAGTTTTATTAATTAAAATATAACTACAATTAAACCCCATTAAGTGGAAACGGTTCACTTAATGGGGTTTCTAACATATTAGTTGAATGAAAACTCGTATCCTACATAGTTGAAAACATTGGAAAACCCTATATTTTCTGCTACAGCGATGGATGGTTTGTTTGAGTCCATACAATCCCAATATGGAACCGAACTTTGCGTTAAGCAATCTTTTACAAAATAGTGAGCTAACTTTTGGGCTAATTTATTTCCTCGGTGAGCTTCTAATGTTTCAATGTCAATACAGTGGGTATTCTCAACGACAAAGCCTGAAAAACAAAGACTAACAATGTAACGATCGTAAACGATACAGTATCCGATCCCTGTATTCAAGAAACACTCAATTGAAGCCCAAAACGATAATATTTTAGAGTGTAAAAATGCGGGGTTTTTAATTGTGTTATCTTCAAACAGAGCGTTATCCATTTTTAAAACAGTATAGCCTTCTTTAATATCTGGCTCATTATTGGCTTTATAGTTTTCTTTATGAAGCTTATGTACTCTTTGCTTCCAACTACCAAGTCCCCGATGTTTAAATATTTTTTCAATCGTTTTATTCCACTTTTGATGATTACCAATGCCTTCGATGTAATACAATCCCACTTTTTTCGCTTCTGGTACAATTACCTGATCAATAAAGTCGTTAATTTGATTATTAAATTGTTCATTATCTTCATTTCCTATAAAGAGAAATCCATCATTGTTCCCTAACCAAATAAGTGCTGATTGTGGTGAATCGATTTGATCCACAAATATTCGACCAGGATTCACTCCCGCTACGACAGCTTTTACTTCTAATTGACCGTGCTCATTTAACAAAGCTTTACACCTGTAAAATTCATTTTTCTGCAGTTCAGTAATCATTTACATCTATCCTTTCACGTTCAGAATGATAATTAATAAAACGTATATTATGTGTATAAGTTGATTGGAGTGGAGGCTGGGCGACTCCTCGGGGATCAGCGATATAGAGGAACGAAGGCTAAAACCATCACATCCTGTGATAACGCCTTCGTGACCAACATCGGTGCTGTTGCTGTCGCTGTCGCTGCGCTTTCGCACAAACAAAACCCTCTGCTGCTGCCGCTACGTTAGCACTACGCTTTCGCGCAAAAAACATCTGTTGGCCCGAGACCCTGGAGCGAGCCTTGCGAGTGAAGCGGCTCATCGGACGCCCCCAGGAAGCTCTGCTCTGCGCGAAAGCGAAGCGTCAGCGGCAAATGTTTTAACTGTGCGAAAGCGAAGCGTCAGCAACAAAGCGCCCAGCCGGAACGGAAATCAACTCCACGTTTTGATGATAATCCTATATTTTATCGTAAAGGTAATTTGTGGTAATATCCATCTTTACCTTATTTATGAGCTATGATTTTTTAAGATGCGTTTAATTAGAAGGTGTATGCTATGATAAATGTACATGAAGGAGGGAGTCACATGATTATAGTTGGATTAACTGGTTGGGGCGATCATCCTTCACTGTATAGTGGAGTGACTGCCTCAAAGGACAAATTATTCGATTATACAGGTCATTTTTTAACGGTAGAGGTAGATACCTCTTTTTATGCCATACCTTCTAAAGAGAATGTTCGGAAATGGTGTGAGGATACACCCGAAAATTTCCGTTTTGTTGTGAAGCTTTATCAAGGAATGACTGGTCATTTACGTGGCGACATACCGTTTGAATCGAAGAATGACATGTTTAATGCCTTTATCGAATGTGCCAATGAATTTAAACGTCATGGGAAGCTAGCGATGGTATTAGCACAATTCCCGCCGTGGTTTGACTGTCAGACTAAAAATGTACAATATTTATTGTATATTAGGCAGCAGCTTAAAAGCTTTGATGTAGCTATTGAGTTTCGCAATCGAACATGGTATGCAGACAATGTAGTGCAGCAAACAATGGACTTTTTACGAGAGCATCAATTCATTCATACGATTTGTGATGAACCGCAGGCTGGTGTAGGCTCAGTACCATTTTATCCTACGGCTACTGCGAAAAAGGCACTTGTACGCATTCATGGACGTAATATTCATGGATGGCGCAATACCGGGAATGCCGAAAACTGGCGGAAAGTTCGCTTTTTATATGATTATAATAGGGAAGAGTTGCAGCAGATGGGACAGCATATAAAACATCTCCAATCAGAAGTGCAGGATCTATATGTATTATTTAATAATAACTCAGGGCTTCATGCCGCTAAAAATGCAAAAGAGTTCCAAGGAATTTTAGCGATTAGTGATGTAGGATTAGCGCCTAAACAATTAAACATGTTTGAAGGGGAACTATAATGGAATTTTTTCTTTTAGTTATTATTGCATTATTATCTGGGGTAATTGGCTCATTGGTTGGGCTTGGCGGAGGAGTTGTCTTAGTTCCAGCGACATTATTCGTCGGGTTAAATCTAGGGATGATTCCAGAGATCACTCCTCAAAAAGTAGTTGGATTATCTGTTGTCATGATGATTTTCACTGGACTTGCTTCTACACTAAGTTATATGAAATCTAAAACAGTAGATTACAAAAGTGGTTGGATTTTTTTTATAGGGAGTATTCCGGGCACAATGCTGGGCGCATGGGTAAATAAGGGGCTAGATTTACCATCATTTAATTTATATTTTGGTATTTTACTTATTATTTTAGCGACGATATTACTTGTACGTGATAAATTGAAACCAGTAGAATGGTTTGTAAAAAACGGTATGCAACGAGAGTTCGAAGATCAAGAAGGAAATACCTATGTATATGGGTATCCAATTTGGTTTGCCATTGTATTAACGTTTTGTATTGGCTTTGCCTCAGGATTATTTGGTATCGGTGGAGGCTCGATGATTGTGCCTGCCATGATTATTTTATTTTTATTCCCACCACATGTAGCAGTAGCAACATCGATGTTCCTAGTATTTTTATCGTCGCTTGTTAATTCAGCGAGTCATATTTATTTAGGAAATGTGCCTTGGCTTTATACGATTCCTGTTATTCCAGGAGCTTATATTGGAGCAAAGCTAGGGGCAGCATTAAATAAAAGAATTAAATCAGATACGCTTGTAGTAGCACTTCGAGTTATTTTATTATTATTAGGAATTCGTTCTATTATCGAGGGATTATTGTAATATTGGGTTCTCACAGGACGTGATGGTTTTAGCCTTCGTTTCTCGATTGCTGATCCCAAAGGAGTCGCCCAGTTGGAACGAAGATTAACTTATATACAAGGAATACTTTTAACAAATGTCATCCATAACTTTTGATGATGAGCCAATATAGATTGGAAGTATCTGTAAATGAACTTTATAATGATATTAAAGTCTGATTATTTAATAGCAATTCTTCTACAGACATAGAAGCTATTTTAAAGAAGAGGTGGCTTAATTGCTGGAAAAAATTCATGTTTTTCATACGAATGATTTGCATAGTCATTTTAAATATTGGCCACGAATGCAAAGTCATGTGAAAGAAATGCGTACAAAGCTTACAAACATGGGAGAGACAAGCTATTTATTTGATGTCGGCGATCATTTAGATCGTTCAAATATTTATACAGAAGCAACAGTTGGCAAGGGCAATGTGAAGTTATTAAATGAAGCGGGCTACGATGTTGTGACAATCGGTAATAATGAAGGTATAACATTGTCCCATGAGGAGCTGTATCATTTATATGATGGAGCAGCTTTTGATGTAGTAGTTGCTAATGTAAATGCTTCACATGGAACAAATCCAGCTTGGATGAAACCGTATGTTGTATTAACAACTGCTTATGGCACAAAGATTGCAGTTATTGCAGCAACGGCTATGTTTGAAATTTATTATAAGGAATTAAACTGGGAGATTGATGAGGCACGAAACTCACTCATTCACTTAGCCTATCAGCTTCGTAAAGAAGTAGATATTATAGTTTGTTTGTCGCATTTAGGGATAACAGAGGATGAGCTTTTAGCTGAGGAATGCCCAGAAATAGATGTTATATTCGGCTCACATACACATCATGTTCTCCCGAATGGAAAGCTGATTAATGGCGTTTTATTAACTGGTGGGGGGAAATTTGGTCAATATACGGGCCATCTTGTGTTAGAATATGACAAAAAAATGAGGAAAATTGTTGAAAAAGAGGATTTCTTAATTCATAATAAAGATTTGCCTACGGTTAAAAATGAACATGAAATCGTTCAGTTTTTAGAAGATGAGGGCAAACGATTACTCGATAAGCCAGTATTCACTACAGAAAAATCGTACAACAAAGAATGGTTCCATTATTCACAATTATCCGATTTATTCGCGCGAGCTATTTTGGAGAAAAGTGGAGCGGATTGTGCGTTATTTAACGCGGGTATTTTTTTAGATGGTTTACCTAAGGGAACAGTGACGGCACTTGATTTGCATAGAATTTTCCCACATCCTATAAATTTATGTACGATTGAATTATCGGTTGCTGAGATGAAAGAAATTTTCCAGCAATCTAAAAATGAAGAATGGCCTTATATTGAGCTTAAAGGATTAGGGTTTAGAGGCGTAATCTTTGGGAAGATGTTAACGTATGGCTTTTCAATGAATGAAGATCGCCAATTACTGATCAATGGGAAGCTTGCAGATAACGATCGAATTTATAAATTAGTCACACTTGATTTATTTACGTTTGGTTATTTTTATCCAAGCTTTAAATATGCTAAGAAAAAATATATTCTACCAGAATTTTTACGAAATATTATGATAGATTATGGGCAAAGATTCTTTAAGCACTAATAGATAAAACGCTTTTAGAATGGATTGGGGAAAAGGTCATGCGGTTAATTTCAATCGATGTATTAAAAGAAGGAATGGTCTTAGCAAGAACCATTTGGAACGAGGCGGGACACCCTCTTTTAAAAAAAGATGTTGTCATTAATGAACGTATCATACAAAGACTTCAACAATTAAATATTCATTATTTGTATATTGACGATAAAATTTCTGAGGGTATTGAAGTAGAGGAAACAGTCCCAACTGTTGTTCGAAATAAAACGATTTCAACCATTAAAAATTCTTTCCAATCAATCGATGGTTTAAGTCCAGTAAATGCCTCTTATGTGCTTGACCAACAATCAAAGGCAATTCTCTCAATTGTAGATGAGTTACTATCGGTAGTTAGTGGCAATGATGAAATTTTAACAATACTAACAGATGCATATTTATTTGATGAATATTTATATCAACACTCCTTTCAAGTCACTCTTTATTCGATTGCGATTGCTAAAGAGCTTGGTTACTCAGCAGAGGATTTACGTATAATTGGAATTGGCGCTTTGTTACATGACATAGGGAAGCTTATGGTACCAAAAGAGATTTTGACAAAACCTGGGCGCCTAACGTTTGACGAGTTTGAAACAATGAAGCAGCATACTCGATATGGGTTTGATTTGTTACGAAATTTACATACCATATCATTGATTGTTGCACATTGTGCCTTCCAACATCACGAACGGATTGATGGGAGTGGCTATCCACGGGGGTTAGTTGATTTTGAAATCCATCCGTTTGCAAAAATTATTGGTGTTGCTGACGTCTTTGATGCAGTGACGACAAGCCGGGTATATCGTGAAAAAATGCTACCTTCTCAGGGCCTAGCAATTGTAGAAGCAGGCTCTGGCACTATATACGATGCACGTGTTGTCAATGCATTGAAAATGTCTGTGGTCCATTATCCTAACGGTGTTATTTTAAAATTATCGGACGGCCGTCGAGGTATCGTATCAAGACAAAATACATTGGATCCAGCAATGCCGTGGATTCGTATTTTTGAGGAGCAAAATCAAATATTAGCAGCTACATATGAAGTTAATTTAGTGGACTACCGAAACGTAATCATTGAAAGTGTTGAAGCGGATTACGTTGTCCCATCGAAAATCGAATAAAAATCTTCTCCTGTTCATACGTTATGGAACAGGAGGAGATTTTTTTGTTTTTCCCTCGAAAAAGGATGAAATTACGATCATATAGTCAGCATGGTAACTATAGCAAAAGGGGAAAAAAACGGTTGAATCGTATACCCCTTTTAATTGTAAGCGTTATTGTTGGTATTTTTTTATTTATCTATTTTCTGAATGAACGGCTTATGCCAACCTACTTAGAATATGCTGAAATACAAACGAATAAGATTGCATCCTATGTTGTAAGTAATGCCACATCAAATGCTTTAGATATTAATGATGTTCTTGTAGAGGTTTCCCCTGGCAACAATTCGGATTTGAAAATTAATACTGAAGTAATTAATCGAGTCCGTGCCGAAACGGTAAAGCAAGTAAAAATGAATTTAGAGCAGGCTGAGGAAGGTGACTTGTCTAACTTACCAAATCTTGATAATGTTGAATATGATTTTAACAAGATAAAAGAAGGCAATGGAGTTGTTTTTTATGTACCTATTAGCCAGGCTGCCAATATTCCTTTACTCGGGAATTTAGGACCTAAAATTCCGGTACGCTTTCACGTAGTTGGAAATGTGCATAGTGAAGTTACTTCTTCAATAACGGAGTATGGTATTAATAGTGCATTTGTTCAGGTAGGAATTCATTTAGAGGTAAATGTACAAATTATTGTCCCTTTTGCTAGTAAAACAGCTACAGTTTCTCAGGATATTCCGGTGGCAATGGGTTTAACAAAGGGGCAAGTGCCAAATGTTTATTCAAGTGGTGATTCAGCAACACAGCCGTCCCTTGAAATACCTGTGCCTTTTAAAGAATAGAAATGTTACTGTGATAGTTGTTGGAGTTCATATATTATGTTACATTGACAACAGTGAAGATAGTTAATAGAAAAAATGCACATTTCTGATAGGGGCGATATCGTATGACATCTTGTAAACCTACAAGTAAAGAGAAAGAAGAATACTTAAGAAAGCCAGATTGGCTAAAAATTAAACTAAACACAAATGATGAATATAAAGGGCTAAAGAAGCTCATGCGAGAAAAAAATCTGCATACTGTATGTGAGGAAGCACGCTGTCCTAATATTCATGAATGCTGGGGTGAACGCCGTACAGCAACAATGATGATTCTTGGATCTGTTTGTACACGTGCTTGCCGTTTCTGTGCTGTTAAAACAGGCTTACCAAATGAATTAGACTTAGCTGAGCCAGAACGCGTAGCAGATTCTGTTGCTATTATGAACTTGAAGCACGTTGTTATTACAATGGTTGCGCGTGATGATTTAAAGGATGGCGGTGCGCAAGTATTAGCTGAAACTGTGCGTGCGATTCGTCGTAAAAGTCCGGCTACATCGGTTGAAGTTTTACCGTCCGATTTAGGTGGCGTGAAAGAAAACCTTCAATTATTAATGGATGCGAAGCCAGATATTTTAAATCATAATATTGAAACCGTACGTCGCTTAACGCCAAGAGTACGTGCTCGTGCAAAATATGAGCGCTCATTAGAGTTTCTACGTTTGGCAAAAGAGATGCAGCCAGACATCCCTACGAAATCATCTTTAATGATAGGCTTAGGTGAAACAGAAGAAGAAATTTTAGAAGTTATGGATGATTTACGAGCAATTGACGTAGATATTATGACAATTGGTCAATACTTACAGCCGACGAAAAAGCATTTAGCTGTTAAAAAGTATTATTCACCAATAGAGTTCGGTAAACTTCGTAAAATCGCAATGGAAAAAGGATTTAAGCATTGTGAAGCAGGCCCACTTGTACGTAGTAGCTATCATGCTGATGAACAAGTAAACGAAGCAACAAAAGAACGTCAATTACAAACAGAACTGTAAAAACAAATGTTGAAATGGAAGGTGGTGTCACTTTGATTACTATTGAAGGATATGAATACGAGCTTATAAAAGATTACCGAGAAGCTTTCGAAGAGGAAGTGTTCCAAGAGCGATACTCGGATATTTTAGCTAGATATGATTATATTGTGGGCGACTGGGGTTATAATCAATTGCGCTTAAAAGGCTTTTTTGACGATAAAAATCAGAAAGCCACTTTCGATACAAAGATTAGTACACTACAAGATTACCTATACGAGTATTGTAATTTTGGCTGTGCCTATTTCGTCTTGCGCAAATCCGGTAAATCTACTCAGCAGCCAGTAGCTGTAGTAAGTGAAGATAGTCAAGTGACAAAGCTTGCTGAGAATGAACAAATAGCAGAATAAACATTTAAAACCTGATGCAATTTGCATCAGGTTTTTACTTTGTAGTGATAGGTTTTTAAAAAATGGTAATAATAAAAGTGAATACAATAAATTGTTTTATTTTTGGCTTTTCTCCCAAGTTGGGTTGGCACTTAATAAAACATATTCAGAATGAGATAAGTTGATTGGAGTGGAGGCTGGGCGACTCCTTGGGGATCAGCAATTGAGGAACGAAGGCTAAAATCATCACATCCTGTGATAACGCCTTCGTGACCAACATAGTGTTGGCCCGAGACCCTGCAGCGAAGCGAAGCGGCTCATCGGACGCCCCCAGGAAGCTCTGCGCGAAAGCGAAGCGTCAGCGGCAAAGCGCCCAGCCGGAACGGAAATCAACCTCACGCTATGGAAATGAGCCTGTATACTTGGCTTTTATAGCAACCTACTTATTTTATATTAAAGGTGTGTGTTGTTTAGATGAAAAAAGCTGTATTTTTGGACCGTGATGGGGTCATCAATGAAGTATTAACGGATCGCGTTAAATTTGTAAACAAACCTAATGAACTTTATTTCCTACCTCATGTTCCGGAAGCAATAAAAAAATTGAATAAATACTTTGACTATATATTTGTAGTAACCAATCAAGGCGGCGTTGGATTGGGATATATGAAAGAAACGAAGCTTCAAAAAATTCATGAGCATATGGTAAAGGAATTGAAAAAAGAAGGTGCCACTATCCATGAAGTCGTCTATTGTCCCCATAAACCAAAGTCTGGCTGTGCGTGCCGTAAACCTAATAGTAAATTAATCGTTGACCTTGGTGAAAAATATAATATAGACTTGGTAAAATCCTACATGGTTGGAGATACGGATACAGATATTATAGCAGGGAAACGAGCAGGAACTAAGGGAGTGTTTTTAGGTGCAAAAGATCCGCTCGCAGATGCGGTTTTTCCAGATTTAATTAGTGCTGCTGATTGGATTATTAAGGATGCAACAGCTTAAAGCTAGTGTTGTTGAGATAGAAAGAAAAAGCGTATAAAACATTTGAAAAAGGATAATTTATTTATTGGAGGTGATTAATTTGACTAAAGAAAATAAAAAATCGTTAGATCGAGAAGAATATGGATTTGGCTTTGATATTAGTGTGGATGATTTAGGAGTAATTGGGCAAAATCAACAAGCCAAAAAACAAAACGACAATGAAAACAAAGACAAGCCTCACAATAAGGATAATCCTGCTACTATAAATAATGAAAAGTAGGGGCACGATACAATACTCCTCAATAAGATTCTTACAAAAGAAATTCCGCCTTCTTTCTGTAGTACAGTGCATAAAGTATATCCTTATGTCTGCAGAAAAGCGGAATTTTTTTTGTATTTAATTCTTAATTGTTTGCATGATCCACCAGCATTTTGTGAGGAGCCTCGAAATTCGTGTTCCATAAACACCATCTAGATTTCAGCTTGTCTTCTCGTGAAACACGCATTTGAATGGTGTTAATTTAATAATTCACGTAAATATTCTCTTAGCTCCACTGTCTCTTCCTCTGTACGATTATAAACATGTTCAAGATAGCCAGGCTCTTCTACATCATCTGGACCGATTATTGCAAAGCGTCCAAATTGGATGTCCATGACAAGCACTTTCCCAAAGAAACGACCCGATTGCAAAATGGCTAAATCATAACGTAACTTTTCCCCAGCAAAACTAACAAAGCGTGTTTTTGTATCTTCTACATCATCATATAAAAAAAAACGTTCCATCTTTTAATCTCCTTCCAGTCCTATAGATATGGTACTATAGAAGAGAAATGACTATCAACTTTTAAAGATTTGAATGGGGGCTTTCCTTGTGTATTTTGTAGATCGTAATAAAATCACAAAAAATTTACAGTACTTAGATGGGCTATTAGCTATTTTAGAGTCAGAAAATAGCTGGCTAGAAAACGATATTAAGGAATTAGCAATCGAGCGAATTGGTCACAATGTGATGGAGTCAATGATGGATGTTGGAAATTTAATGATTGACGGTTTCATTATGCGTGATCCAGGAAGCTATGAGGATATTATTGATATTTTAATCGATGAAAAAGTCGTATCTACTGAAATGGAAGAACCATTAAAAGCAGTAGTTGGCTTACGTAAAATGCTTGTTCGTGAATTTACAGATGTTGATGTTCAGGGAGTTGTGAATGTATTAACAGCTACTTTACCAGCATTAAAACAATTCTCACCAGCTGTGAATAGTTACTTAACAAATGAACTTGGCCCTGTTTCAGCATTTTTACCAGAGGATCATCAATGAAAACCTACAAGGCCTATTGCTTTGATTTAGATGGGACAGTGTACCGTGGGAAGGATGGAATTCCTTCTGCGATAACTTTTATACATCAGTTACAACAAGCTGGAATTGAGCCATTTTACGTAACAAACAATTCTTCTAAGACAAGAGAGCAGCTGCAGGAAGCTTTAAACGCTATTGGTGTGAATGCACCGTTAGATCATATTTACTCTAGTGCATTAGTTACAGCGAAATATGTAGCCTTGAATTTCCCTGGCAAAAAAGTAGCCATGTTAGGTTCTGATGGTATTCGTAAAGCGTTATTTAATGAAGGCATTGAACCTACCGAGGATGAGCCAGAGGTATTTGTTATGGGGATTGATCGAAATCTAGATTATATGGCACTTGCGAAGGCAACGATTGCTGTGCAAAATGGGGCAACGTTTATAGCTACGAATCAAGATATTAAATTCCCAACAGAACATGGATTCCTCCCTGGTAATGGATCATTTGCCCGATTAGTTGGTGAGGTTGCAGACGTTGAGCCACTCTATATCGGTAAACCATCCCCTGCAATGCTTGAAGTCATTGCGACAGAGCATGGCTTTATGAAAGATGAAATGGTGATGATTGGCGATAATTACGACACAGATATTATGTGTGGGATTCGTTTTGGCTGTGACACAATCCATGTAAATACAGGTGTTACACCTTCAAAGGTTGTACTTGAGAAGGAACAGCAACCTACTTATGTGGTTGAAGCATTAATTTAACTTCTTTCATCCGAAGTCTCCCATTTTCTATAGGTGTGAGATGAAATCGGGTTTAAATTTACTTTTCAATTGCTGTCCAAATATCCGTATAAAAAGTTCAAACATAAAAAAAGGATGCTTATGTCGATTTTTTTGGCATAACATCCTTTTTATATGTTCAAATTTAATAGTAAGCGTTTCAACATTATATGAATGAGGTATTAAGCCTTCATTACCATAACGGATTTTCTTCAATAAATTGATAAATGGCATTCGTCAACTCTTCAGGAGAACCAGCTTCAACTAATTCACCATTGACGATTGCATAAAATGATTCTGAACATTTTGTACAGTAACTAAGGCAGCCATATTCCAAAACGTCGATGTTTGGATCGCGTTCTAGTACTTCATATGTTTTTTGAGAGCCATTTGCTAAATTACTTATACAAAATTCAACCATTGGATTCATACGTGTCACCTCACCAAGGTAATGCTACTCGCTTTTAAAACATTCGTCAATAATTTGAGTTGGCCGTGAGATAAAAGGCGATATTCAGTGTTAAAGCTGGATGCATACAAAATGATGACTCGCTACAGTGTTAAACGATCTTTGCAAAAGTGATGAAAGGGATGTAATCATTCAAAAGCCGTTCGAAAAAGGCAAGTTATCATTTATTTTGTGAAATCTTTCACAAAATTGCATTATGATATTGTGAAACTTCTCACAATCGGTTATACTCATTTGTGGATACTTTGTGAACAATTAATATAAGAGATATAAAAGGAGACTATTATGGGAAAATTAGTACTTTTAGGTGGCGGCTACGGCAATATGCGTGTCATGCTTCGACTATTACCAAACCTTCCAATAGACAAAGAAGTTGTGATAGTAGACAGAGCCCCTTTCCATAGTTTAAAAACAGAATTTTACGCATTAGCAGCAGGGACTGCAACAGATAAAGAAATTCGTGTATGCTTCCCGGAGCATGAACGTTTAACGGCTGTATACGGAGAAGTTGTTGAAATTAATCGTGCGGAAAAAGTAGTCATTCTAGAAGATGGACAACATATTGAATATGATGATTTAGTTGTAGGTCTTGGCTGTGAGGATAAATATCATGGTGTACCAGGTGCAGAGGAGTACACATATAGCATTCAGACAATGGCGAAATCACGTTCAACATTCCAAGCACTTTGTGGTTTACCAGCAGGCTCTTCAGTCGGAATTGTAGGAGCGGGCTTAAGTGGTATTGAGCTTGCAAGTGAGCTACGTGAAAGTCGTTCTGATTTAAAAATAAAGCTATTCGACCGTGGTCCACGTATTCTAAAGGACTTCCCAGAAAAGCTAAGTAAATATGTAAAAGACTGGTTCGTAAAGAATGATGTTGAAGTGATTGCCAATTCAAATATTACAAAAATCGAACAAGGTAAAATTTACAATCATGATGAAGAAATTGCACTCGATACTGTAGTATGGACTGCTGGTGTACAGCCAGTCAAAATTGTTCGTGATTTGGAAGTTGAGAAAGATAAACAAGGTCGTCCTCTTGTAACACAATATTTCAATCTTCTTGATGACGAGCATGTATATATTGTAGGTGACTGTGCTGCTTCAGAATTACCTCCAACTGCACAGTTAGCAGAGGAACAAGCAGAACAAATCGTAAAAGTACTTCGCATGCGTTGGAATGGCGAAAACTTACCTGAAAAAATGCCTGATATCAAGTTAAAAGGTTTCATGGGAGCGCTTGGTAAAAAACAAGGCTTTGTTTATTTAGCAGATACAACAGTAACAGGGCGTATCGCACGCTTAATGAAATCAGGACTATTATGGTACTACAAACGTCAAAACGATTAAATTAAAAAGGGATTGCTTCGAAATTTATTTCGAAACAATCCCTTATTTTTCTATCAATCATGCCTCGACATTACTGCCGCTGTCGCTACGCTTTCGCGCACATAAACAATGCGCCCAAAATCGACGTTGTGCTAGGATTAAACAGTTTCATCTGGCGTGAAACCTAGCTTTTCAAGTGCAGTAAATACAGGCTTTAGTTGCACATATCCTTCGCCGACTACTTCATTATTTATAAGGACAAGCGGATAAAAAAATTCATCATCTTGAATGCGTGCAGCATAATCTTGATCGCGCTCATTATCAATTGGTCCTTCAATATCGATATAACGAATATCATATCCTTGGTTTGGATATTTTCGATCTATGGCTGCTTGTAGCCATTCATATGTATCTTTTGAAGATGGTGCATTAACACAGCTAGCGCAAATAACCTCTGTTCCGTAAATTTCAATCTGTGGTTTCGTTTGACTCATAGCATTTCCACTCCTCGTGATTCTATATTGGATTTTTTCTGTTGCTAACATTATAATCATTATAAGGAAAGGAGTCGAGACAAATGGCAGAAGCAACAATTAACGATCAAGTTCAAGAGGTATTAGATAAATTACGCCCATTCTTACTACGTGACGGTGGAGACTGTGAATTAGTAGATGTAGAAGACGGCATTGTAAAATTACGTTTATTAGGTGCATGTGGTAGTTGCCCAAGTTCAACAATCACACTTAAAGCTGGTATCGAACGCGCATTATTAGAAGAAGTACCAGGTATTATTGAAGTAGAGCAAGTATTCTAAAACGACTAAAAAAGTTCTAGCTGATTCATTCACGCTAGAACTTTTTTTCTTATACTTGGCGAGCGTGTTCTTTTTCTTCTCGAATAATTGCCCATTGTTCCTTAGCCATATCAATGATCTTCGCTTCTCCACCAACACTTTGCTTCTCAATGACCTTTGAGAAGAAGCGAGTAGCATTTTCTAAATCACCGATGCGTCGTGATAGTTCAGCGATCATATACATAATTCGTACATCTGACATTTGAGTAGAGCTGTAATCCTCATTTGAATAAGAATCCATATAGTAATCTCGGGCCATTGTCATAAAACGCTGCTCTTGGCCTTCGTTTTTTAGTGAACGATACAGCCATGCAAGACGTAATGTAAGCCCAGCTATAGCAACAAATTTCTCTTTTTTAATCGTACCGCAAAGGAACGCTAATTTATAAGCTTGTATCGCTTGGAATACAGTGCGTTCTCCCTTAAAGTCATGGTGTACCCATTTTTCTGTAATTTGTATGCGAATTTCATCTTGCGTGCCAGGGGCGAAATATTTTGAAAAGTCTTCTGTAAATGAAAAGCCGCAATGCTCACAAACAAATACATTATAATAAAGTGCATTTACACCGTCTGCATAAATAGGATGAAAATCTGTTTCTGTATGATCTACTTTAATGAATTTAGAGCGTACTTTTAATGTTGGAAATTCTTTTTTGCAATGAAGACATTGAATTTTTTTTTCGTAATAAGGTGAAATCTCCATATTTTATACCTCTTTCATCGAGTGATTACAACTATTATACCAATGATTATTTTATAAACATGAATAAAAATTACTATTAATGTGAAAAATATTAGAATTTTTACTAATATCAGCTTTGTCACAATAATGTGAGGTTGATTTCGTTCCTCTATCGCTGATCCCCGAGGAGTCGCCCAGTCGGAACGAAGATTAACTACAAAGCATACGTATTAACAAATGTCATCCTATCTTTTGTTGTTGTGCCAAAAATCCTCTTGGAGCTGAATATTTGTCATACAATAGTCAAAATTGATATGATAATAATTAAGAAGGAAGGTGATTGGGATGACAAGTTTAAAGCAAGTAATTGAAATTACTGAAGCGGCTGTCTTTCATATTAATGAAATGATGGAGCACAATGAAGAGCAAGGTGCGTTTTTACGTGTAGTTGTTAATGGTGGCGGATGCAGTGGCCTATCTTACGGTATGCATTTTGATCAAGAGAAAAAAGAAGATGATTTTGAAGATATACAACATGGTTTAACAATTCTTGTTTCCCGTGAAGATGCGCCGATTATAATGGGGACAAAAATTGACTATAAACAATCGCTAATGGGCGGTGGCTTCACGATCGATAATCCAAATGCTATCGCATCATGTGGCTGTGGTACGTCTTTCAAAACAGCAAAACGTGAAGGTACACCTGAGATTTGTGATTAAAAAGTAAATGTCTAAATGTTGAAGTAGAGTTGTAAATAACAGTAGAAATTGCTGTGTATAAAATTCAAATGTGTAAACACAACCCTAAAATGAGGCATTTAGGATTTGATACCAAGCCTTTTTGATTTGTATGTTGAGAAAACATAACGAATTGAGGAGGCTTTTTAATATGGCTTTAAAAAGAAGAAACGAACAACTAAAGTAAAATGGCAATGGGCAAGGAATATCCATCTATAATAGGTAACAACGAACGCGTACTTTAAAGTAACTCAAAAACATTATGTTTTTTGTAATCATGAATTATTGTGTGGGGTAATAATTCCATCAATTCTTCTTTAGTAGCCCACATAAATTGCTCATGTTCATCCGAGAGAGATATTTCATCATTTTGACATTCGCAAAGAAATGTAAGAAGTACAATTTGTCGTGTTTTATGAGTTAAAAAGGTCGTAGAAAAAAGATGCGTCCTTACGCTAATAGTTAAACCAACCTCTTCAAGAAATTCCCGTTTTAAAGCGACATCAAATGATTCTCCAAACTCTAAAACACCACCAACGCTTTCCCATGTACCTGCCCCTGTTTCATCAAAAGCAGAGCGCTTCACAATTAACATTTTATTATTTTTTATCAAAATACCTTTGACTGCTACTTTTATTTCTTTCATTATGCACCTACTTTAGAACAGTACTAATTCCGCATATTTGATATATTCTTTTAAAAATACAGGTGCTTGAGGGTTGTTAAGTATTTCTTCCGTTGCTAACAAAAATATTTTTTCTACTTCGTCAGGCTGTTTAACAAAAAAATCACCTGATTCATATTCACAAAGGAAAATAACATTAACAACGTTTTCACCTTTATCTGTTACAAATGAAGCGCTATGTATATATTTCAAATTCTCTTTAATCTTAATGCCAATTTCTTTGAAAATTTCTCTTTTCAAAGTTTTTTCTAATATATTTGATGAATTTCCTTCAATCTCTACTTTTCCATCAACAAGCGAAAGTAATCCACTGGCATGTTCTTCTTTTTTATTGCTCTCAATAATGAACCATTTATCATCTTTCCTTATGGCTCCTTCAACATTGACAATAAACAAATCTAACACCCCTTATATATTGCAATTATATATAACTGAAAATTCGGTCTATATAAAAATAACATAGTAAATTGTAATTTGGAAGTTAATTAGCAAATGTATAGTAGAAGAGATTAAGCCTTCCCATAGGATAAAGTGATAAGGTTTAAATCACTTTTCATCGGAGGGAGATTAATTGTTCAACGAGCCTGCAATCGTTTTAGGGCATAACAAAAGGACTCGCAAATCTAAAAATTAATTATAAATGCAAGTCCTCTGAAAGATCAGTTAGTTCAATAATATTTCTTTTTTTCGTTGAGAATGGTAAATCGGCTAATACAAAAATGAATGATATAAATGCTGGTGTAAGTACAATATTGTAAAAATTTATTTCTGATGGTTCTTTTACATAGTAAAAAATAAAGTTGCAACAACTAATTAGAATGAAACTAATTATAATAAAAAAGAACCTCTTTCTTTTATCCTTCTTATTTAGCTTTCTAAAATTTATTATTGTTACGGTTACTATATAAATAATGAATAAAACAAGAAAAATTAAATAATACAATATAAACTTAGCTGCAAATACACTTCCAATATCCTTATACGCAATAAATAATGAAATGATCATACCTACCAAAACAACCATAGATATAATGATTGTAAAAATGCTTTTCTTCAATTAATTGATACCTCGAAATTCTTATGTATTACAATTATTTTCTCAAAAATTTGGAATTCTGTTAACTGGTAAAATAATGTAATGAGTATTACCTAATCATTCGCCACAGGCTATGCTATGTTCATTGATTCACATAAAAAATTCATTCAAATGAATGGTACAGGGGAAGCCTATACAATCAAGAATGATAACAATTTTTTCGGTATTTTAGAAAATGGAGCAGAACCTTTTTATATTTCTTTTTAAATAAAAAATAAGGCCACGATATTTCTAATCGTGGCCCTATTAATGTACCAATATCTCACTGCTAGTGAAGCTGTGTTAATACATAATCATAAATTTCATCTGATGATTTATTAAGAGCTATGGAGAACTCTGAAAAAATGTTCTCTTGTAAAGATTGCAGTAATTTCTCTTCTTGGTTAGGGAATTTTTTTTCGCTAGCACTATATTCAATCTTTTTTCGTAACAATGTGTTTAAAAGGTTTGCTTGTTTTTGGCGATTACCGGATTTAAATATTTCTAGATAAAATCTTGATCGATGAGTGTTTTGTTCAATCCATTCTACACCAGGTGAAGTGAATGAATGTAAAATATTGAGTGCTTCTTCTTTTTTAATAATGTCTCTAAGGTGTTTTTTTGAATTGTCAATAGGGGTACGAATGACTAATTGTGGTTCATTTAGTGGTTGTAAAACGTAATATGTTTTTGTAATGTCGTTAAAGGTTTGTTCACAAATATCTTTAATGGAACAAAGTCCATGTGATGAATAAATGACTACATCGCCAACATTGTACATGTATATTCCCTCCAACAAACTATATTGTCAACTAAGTTGACTAAATTAATTGTAAGCAATTATAAGAATTTTGTCAACTTGATTGACGATTGCTGTTGTTTTTTTGTATATTAGTAACGAAAAATATGGAATGAAGGTGAACCAGTTGAAGGACGAATTGCAGAATCGAGATGTAATTGACTTGTTGAGCGAACGTCACGAACTACTTCGACGACTTGCTGAAGAGAAGTGGAATAAGCATCATAATATTTATATTTCTAACTCTGAATGGTGTATTTTGGGGATAATTTATAAAAAACAATTTATGATTTCAGACGTTGCTAAGGGTGTTGAATTTACAAGACAAGCAACCCATAAATTTATAAAAAGTTTGGAAGCAAAAGGATTAGTGAAGGTTACTGATGTCGAGCATAGTAAAAAACATAAAGCAATTCGTATGACTGATTTTGGTCAAGAATGTTTTGAAAAGAACGAATGTTATAAAGCTGATATTGAACAGCAACTAATTAATACTATAGGAGCAGATCAAGTAAACAATTTAAAAAATATATTAAAGCTTAATTGGAATATGGAGCAATTGGAAGCATAATATTCGTTGATCTAGTCTGTGGTGCTAACGAAGTACCCTGTTTTAGCAAATATACTACACTGCTTTGAAAAAAGTAAAAAAGCCTCTCCGTTATGGAAGAGGCTTTTTTACTTCTTTTAGCAATTTTTTTGGTAGCGAAAGCAAAGCTCAGCGGCAATTACGCCAAGGCGAAATCAAGCACACGTTATGGTGATGGTCCTGTCATTTGTATCGGTGCGGCATATTTATAAAATTGGTGTACGTATGTATTTTATTATCGAGAGTATAGAGTAACCGAAAAATTCTGAATAAATACTTCTAAATATAGAAAATAGGCCGTTATAATAGTGATATAGAGGTGAAGGATATGAGAAAAGATAGAGGAAAAGTTTGGTTGGGCGTTGCGGGGGTAACCGTAAATGAGATAGGGCAATGGCTAGTTGTCAAAAAGGCCTATAGCGGATTAAAGGGAAGATGGTCGTTGCCGGCTGGTTTTGTCAATGCTGGTGAAACGGTAGATGAGGCTGTTGTTCGTGAATTAAAAGAAGAAACGGGTATTGATTGCTATGTATCAGGCTTAATTGGTTTTCGAACGGGTGTGATTCGTGGTGACATTAGTGATAATATGGCGATATTTTATTGTCGGATGAAAGATGAGCAACAGAAGATTTGTCTTCAGGAAAAAGAATTATTAGAGGCGAAATGGATGTTTCCAAAGGAGCTAGCTCAAGATGAGATGACATCAGTGATGTTAAAAGAAATGGCATCTAACCAATTTGAAAAGCACCAATTAGAGGGGATAGAAGGTATAAATCCAGGAGATGTCTTTGGTTATTCCTCTTATAAATTGTTCTTTAAAAAATAGAGTGACAGGGGAGGGGACCTATGATGGAACTATTTTTATTTATGTTAGAGCGAGTAGGACTAATCATTGTGTTTGCCTTTTTAATGTCAAGGTGGCGCCTCTTTCGGGGCATGCTATTTCAGGATCAAGGGGTTCAGGAAAAAGTTTGGCTCATTATTATTTTTAGTGCTCTAAGTATAGTGAGCAGCTATACAGGGATAAAAATCGAAGGTGGTACTATTTATCCTTTAAATCAAATGATACATAGCACTATAAATGCGGAGGAGGCAATTGCGAATACGAGGCTAATTGGCGTAGCAATTGCGGGTATTTTTGGTGGGCCACTTGTTGGCGTTAGTGTGGGGATTATTGCAGGGATTCATCGTATTACCCTTGGCGGTTTTACAGCGGTTGCCTGTGGTGTTTCTACTATACTAGCAGGATTCATCACAGGTGGTTTAAGTAGGCAATTAAAAATACGTCAAACCTTCTCCTATAAAAAGGCTGTTATGATCGGAATTTGTGCAGAAACTTTACAAATGATTGTTATTTTAATAATAGCAAAGCCTTTTGGACAAGCTTTGCAATTAGTTTCTTTAATCGCTCTACCAATGATTATTATGAATGCCCTTGGGATTTTAATATTTTTCATTATTATTAAAACGTTTATTGATGAGGAAGAACGTACAAAAGCATTACAAACACATCAAGCATTTTCAATTGCGCAACAAACAATCGAACATTTTCGTAAAGGGTTAAATGAAGAATCATGCCGAACGGTTGCGGAGATTATTAAAAGAGAAATTAAGGTTGAAGCAGTCGCGATTACAGATACAAATGGAATATTAGCACATGTAGGAGTAGGTGAGGATCATCACGTCATTCATCAAGAAATAATAACAGCTTTAACGAAGCGAGTGTTAGTAGAAGGACGTATTATTACAGCGACGTCCGCAAAAGAAATCAATTGTCCACATGAAGATTGTCCGCTAAGTGCTGCGATTGTCTTACCATTAAAAGTACAGCATAAGACGGTAGGTACCTTAAAGCTATATTTTATTAATGTTTCTTCATTGACTGGGGTGAAAAAGGAGCTAGCTGAAGGTCTCAGTCGACTATTTTCCTCGCAGCTTGAATATGCTGAAATTGAGCAGCAAAGAAAGTTATTAAAGGATGCCGAGATTAAAGCGCTACAAGCACAGGTTCATCCTCATTTCTTATTTAATAGTCTCAATACTATTTCAAGTCTGATCCGAACGGATGCTGATGAGGCTAGAGCTTTATTGATAAAGCTTAGTACGTTTTTCAGAAGTAATTTGCAGGGAGCCCGACAAATGCTGATTCCGTTAAAAAATGAAATTGACCATGTAGAGGCTTATTTGTCGATTGAACAAAAAAGATTTCCAAACCGCTATGATGTGAAGTTTCACTTGGATGAATCACTGTTTGATGTACAAATCCCCCCATTTACCTTACAGCCACTTGTTGAAAATGCCATTTATCATGCCTTTAAAAATCGTAAGGAAGGCAAGATTGACGTTAAGGTGCAGCGAATCAATAATAAGTTATTACTATTAACAGAGGATAATGGCTGCGGGATGAGAAATGAGCAGGTTAAACAGCTTGGCAAAATGATCATGCAATCCGAACAAGGTACCGGGACAGCCTTATGGAATATTTATCAGCGCATCCATGAAATTTATGGAACTGATGCAGATTTTTACATTTCAAGTACGTTGGATGTTGGCACGAAAATTATGATACAGCTGCCATTAAAAGCCACAAGATGGGAGTAGAGAAATGTTAAATATCTATATTGTAGATGATGAACCGTTAGCAAGGGCTGAATTGCGATTTTTATTGGAGCAAACAAAGTTAGTTCAGATCATTGGTGAATCGGAGGATCTGGAGGAAATACTGTTGGATCCACAGTTTGAGCAGATCGATTGTGTGTTTTTAGATATACAGCTAGGCGTAAACAATGGCCTTGAATTGGCAAAACAGCTGCAACTAAGTATACGTAAACCTGAAATTATTTTTGCTACTGCTTATGATGAATATGCATTGCAAGCATTCGAAGTGAATGCCTTTGATTATATTTTGAAACCATTTGAGCCAGAGCGTGTACAAAGTGCTGTTGAAAAGCTGGTGGCTAAAAGAAGAACAACACAGGTTAAGACGATGGAAACATTAAAGGATATGCAATTGGACAAGCTTGATAAATTAACAGTTTATGTGAATGATCGGATTTTACTTATTAAAATTCAGGAAATTTTATATTGTACATCTGAAGAAAGTAAGACAATTGTTGTCACGGAGAAAGGGAGATATTTTGCTTCAGAGTCATTAGCAGCTTTGGAGAATAAACTTACTTTAAAAGGCTTTGTGCGGGTCCATCGGGCATTTATCGTCAATTTAGAGCATATTGAAGAGCTCGAGCCATGGAGCAGCTCAAAATACAATTTGATTTTGCATAATAGGCATTCGATTCCTGTCAGCAGGCTTTATATGAAAGATGTACGAAAGATATTTCAGCTATCAAAATAACTGCATTTCAACAGTAGAAAACACCCTTTCAACTTGGAATTCTTACATTTTGGTGAATTTTATGAATAATTGGTCAATTCGTTTGCTATGATGTGAAAAAAGTAAAAGGAGTGATAAAATGAATGCTATTACAATTGTGATAGGTTCTATTTGTGTACTGATGATTAGCTATCGTTTGTATGGCATATTTTTCACAAAGAGGGTACTTAAGATAAAAGATGATACGCCCACCCCAGCACACGCTATGGAGGATGGTAAAGACTATGTTCCGACGAATAAATGGGTGACATTTGGGCATCACTTTGCTGCAATCGCAGCAGCTGGACCGTTAGTCGGACCTATTTTAGCTGCACAATTTGGCTATTTGCCTGGGCTCCTTTGGCTGTTAATTGGTGCGGTAATCGGTGGTGCGGTACATGATGCAGTAGTGTTATTCGCTTCAATGCGCCATGGTGGAAAGTCTTTATCTGAGGTCATGAAGAAGGAATTAGGACCTATTGCAGGATTCTGTACAGGCCTTGCCATGCTTTTCATTATTACAATTACAATGGCCGGGCTATCGATGGTTGTCCTTGGTGCGTTAGAGCGAAATCCATGGGGAACTTTTGCGGTAGGGATTACCATTCCAATAGCGATGCTTGTTGGTATTGCTTACCGTAAAACAGGAAATTTAATAGTTACATCGACAGTTGGCTTTATTTTGTTGATGATTGGTGTATTTCTTGGACCGATGATTCAAGGAACAGTATTTGGCGATTTTTTAACGTTTGACCGTGATACTTTAGCTATTATTTTACCGATTTATGCATTCTTTGCAGCGGCATTACCTGTTTGGCTCTTATTAGCGCCGCGTGATTATTTAAGTAGTTTCATGAAAATTGGTGTATTTATTGCTTTAATCATCGGGGTCTTTTTCGTTAACCCAGTTATTCAATTCCCGCCAATTACGGAGTTTATTCATGGTGGTGGTCCAGTAATTGCTGGACCAGTATGGCCATTCGTCTCTATCACAATTGCCTGTGGGGCTATTTCTGGCTTCCATGCTTTTGTAGGCTCTGGGACAACGCCGAAAATGATTGATCGCTGGGAAGATATTCGCATCGTCGGTTTTGGTGCGATGCTCGTAGAATCTTTAGTAGGTGTAATGGCTTTAATTGCAGCAACAGCCCTTCATCCTGCAGATTATTTTGCGATTAATTCAGCCCCAGCAGTCTTTGCTACATTAGGAATGGAGCCTGTTCATTTACATGCTTTAGCTGAAAGTATTGGGATGGATTTAGAAGGACGTACAGGAGGAGCAGTAACGCTTGCAGTTGGGATGACTGATATTTTCACAGGGATTCCTTGGTTTGCTGAACTATCTTCTTATTTCTATCAATTCGTGATCATGTTTGAAGCGGTCTTTATTTTAACGGCTATTGATGCTGGGACGCGTGTAGCGCGCTATTTAATCCAAGATTTTGGCGGCAATGTATACAAGCCACTGAAGCGTACAAATTGGATTCCGGGTACAATCTTTGCAAGTGCACTTGCATGCTTCATGTGGGGCTATTTATTGTATTCAGGAGATATTAGTTCAATTTGGGTATTATTCGGTGTCTCGAATCAGTTGATGGCAACAATCGGTTTAGTATGTGGTGTAACAATCGTATTAAAAGTTGCAGATAAGCGAATCTATGCCTTAACATGCTTTATCCCATTAGCCTATTTATATGTCACTGTAAATGTAGCAGGCTTTTGGATGATTAAAAATGTGTATTGGAATACAGCGGCGGCTGGTTACAATATGTTAAATGGTATATTGTCTGTCATTATGTTAATGTTAGGCTTTATCATTGTTATTGCTGCCATTAAAAAATGGGCAGAGCTTTGGAAGTCACCAAAGTTTTTATTATCACAAACAGCTTCATAATGAAAAGCGAGAAACTATTGAAAATTGGTTGTATACTAGTTTTCAATAGTTTTTTTATTGGCTAATCATCAAGAGTTATGGATGACATATGTTAATTTTATGCCACATATAAGCGGATCTTCGTTACGACTGGGCGACTCCTTGGGGATTAGCGGCTCAACGGACGCCCCCCGGCAAAGCGCCCAGTCGGAACGGAAATCAACTACACGTTATGGTGATGATTCCTAAATATGACGAACAAGCGAAATCAAGGATATGTTCATTGAAAGCGTTGTAGTAATCATGTAAACTAATGAGAGGAAAATGGAGGTTATACATACATGGATGGTCCAGTTTCATTAGTACAGTTAATCATTTCAATTTTATTATTTTTCGTTATGTTCTTTGGTATTGGATTTTTATTGAATATGCTTCTGCGAATGACATGGTTAATGGCAATCGTGTATCCAATTGTTGTTATTTTTATTGTCGATGATGTAAGCTTTTTAGATTATATTTTCAAGCCAGGTTCTGCATTTCCAGCACTTTTAGATAAGTTACAAGCATTGCACCTTGTTGATGTGTCCATTTTATCGGGTGGCTTTGCTGGTTCAATTGTAGCGGGAATTGTCATGATTTATTTACGTAAAAGCGGTTATCGAATGTTTTAATTTCTTTCAGCGGGTAAACATCCGCTGAAAGAAATTAAGCCTCCGGCGGATGTCATGGATTCGAAAAGGAGTGCTTTGTGCTAGCACAAAGCCGATTCCGGACGCAAATATGCCTCGGCATATTTGATCTTATTTCAGCAGATGTCCAAGCATCTGCTGATTTTTTTATTGAATTTTTCCGATAAATCGTGAAATGTTTCCGATAAATCACAAAAATGTTCCGATAAATAAAAAAACACAGCCTCGGCATGAGGGTGTGTCTATTTTTACAAAATAAACTGGTATGTGATGATGGCGATAAAGATTCCAGTCAATGCTCCAAAAAATACCTCGCTCCGTTTATGACCTAGTAATGTTTTTAGCTCCTCCATTTTTTCTTGGCCATCCATTTGCGGCCATTTTTTTAAATCATGAAGCAGTGTTTCAAAGTCCTTTCGTAGTTGATTTAATACTGCTGCATGTTGACCTGCCTGGAAACGTACTCCACTTGCATCATACATGACGATAAATGAAAACATAGCGGCTACGGCAAAAATTGGGGAATCTAATCCTGTTTCATAGGCTATAGAGGTTGTTAGCCCTGTTACGGAAGCGGAGTGTGAACTGGGCATACCCCCGGTGGAAGTAAATAATCCCCAGTCAATCTTTCGAGTCATTAAAAAATGAATAGGGATTTTTACAAACTGTGCGAAGAGAACAGCAAAAAGGGCAACGAGTAAAGGGGTATTTTGAAGTAAACTAATGATCATCACAACCTTCACTTATAATTGCTTTTATTATAACATTCATTATTTTCTAAAAGCCAAATATTACGCGTTTTCTGAAATTTAGGTATAATAGAATACTGAATGGAGGAATGTACATGCATATTGTAAAAGAAGCAAAAACATTTGAAACGATTTCTACTGAAGTGTTAGTAGTAGGTGTCCCTAAACATCGTGAACAAATGCAGGAATGGGCAAGCTTTTCTTCATTTTATGGAGAATCCATTGATGCGTGGATTAGTGCAGGAGATGTATCTACTGCGTTTAAAAAAATGACGAAATTGCCATTCTTGAAGAGCCACGTAAATCTTAAACGCATTTTATTTGTTGGTTTAGATGACCGTAAAGACCTAACAGAAGGCGATATTCGTGCAGCATTTGGGTTGCTTGGCAAGGAACTAAGGGCCTTAAAGGTTAAAGAATATTCCATTTGGCTTGAGTCGTTTACGACAGAATCGATTACTGTAACAGATGTTGCATTTTTAGCTGGTGAAGGAACTGGTCTAGGTTATTATGCAATTCCTCATTATAAAACAACATCAAATGAAGTAGATAAACGTATTGACGCGGTTCATCTTGTAACGTCTGCTAATGATTTAGATGAAGTGGTGGCAAGCTTTGAGGTTGGCGCTATTTATGCAAATGCTGTAAATGAAGCACGTAGCTTAATTAATTGTCCACCAAACTTACTGACAGCGACAGACTTAGCAAATTACGCAGAGTCCCTTGCAGTCGAGTATAATTTTGAAGTGGAAATTTTAGATAAAGCACAATTAGAGGAGCTTGGAATGGGCGGTATTTTATGTGTCAATCAAGGCTCCCATGAAGAACCTCGTTTAATAACATTAAAATATAAAGCGACTGAAGATTTTGATGATCCAATTGGTCTTGTCGGCAAAGGGGTTACGTATGATACAGGTGGCTATTCCTTAAAGCCAAAAGATTCAATGGTAGGCATGAAGGGCGATATGGGTGGCGCTGCAGCTGTGCTAGGTGCCATGAAAATTATTGGTGAATTACGACCTAACAAAAATGTCTTAGCTGTTATTGGCTCTACCGATAATATGGTATCTGAAACAGCATTTAAGCCAGATGATGTCATCACGACATATAGTGGTAAGACGGTCGAAGTGTTAAATACCGATGCGGAAGGACGCTTAGTATTGGCAGACGCTACTACATATGCTAAACAACAAGGAGCTACTTCCCTGATTGATGTTGCAACGTTAACAGGTGGAGTGATTACTGCACTTGGTATGGATAAAACAGGTGCACTTTCTAATGACGATGAATTCTTTGCTGCTTTCATGGAAGCTGCACAGGAGCCGGATGAATTTGTGTGGCGTATGCCTTTAACAGAAAATGACAAGAAACGAATTCGTAAATCAGACGTCGCTGATTTGAATAATTCTCCTGGTCGTGATGGTCACATGATTTTTGGCGGAGGCTTTGTTGGTGAGTTTGTTGGTGATACACCATGGATTCATTTAGATATTGCAGGAACGTCAGATGCGATGGCTGTACATGACTTAGGTCCAAAAGGTGGTACAGGTGTAATGGTCCGTACACTAGCAAACTTTGTGCAACGTTTAGGAGAAGAAAAATAGAATAGGCGATGGACGTGTGATATATGCATCTCCCTACATACGATAGAGTAAAAAAGGGAGGAAGCTTATGACATTCTTCGGAGGTTATCCAGGAGGAGGCTTTTGGCCAATCGGCGGGCCGTTTTTGGGGGGATTTTTAGGAAGTTTTCTTGGATCACAGTTTGGCCCATCTCCATTTTTTTCGCCGTTCTATCGCCCATTTCCACCGTTTTACCGACCAGGTCCACCATTTTTCCGACCAGGTCCACCGTTTGGAGGGCATCGTAGATATTAATTCAAATAAAATAAATCTTAAAAAACCAGATGTCAGCAAGCGACATCTGGTTTTTTTTAACAGGTTAAATAAATATTATATTCTAGGTATTAAATAAAGTGTTGACAGAATATACTAAATTATTTATTATTCTTATTGTATTAGTAAGAATTAAATACGTAGCTGACTAGCAAACTAGAGGCTCTTATTATTCACAGGCATTGCTCTGCCCATGGATAATTTGAGTCTTTTTTTATCTCTAAGAAAAGACGAAAGGGAGTGAAATCAAATGGGAAAAGTTTTTATAGTGGGTGCTGGACCTGGCGATGTTGATCTTATCACAGTAAAAGGATTAAGGTGTATCGAATGTGCTGATGTCATCCTATATGACAGACTCATTAATAAGACTCTACTATCCTATGCTAAACGAGAAGCTAAGCTTATCTTTTGCGGTAAGCTACCTCAGCAGCACGCCATGATTCAAGAGCAAATTAATCAAGCACTTGTCAGCTATGCACAGCAAGGATTGATTGTAACGAGATTAAAGGGAGGAGATCCATTCGTTTTTGGAAGGGGAGCTGAGGAAGCAGAGGTACTAGCACAGCATAATATTCCATTTGAAATAGTGCCTGGTATCACTTCAGGGATAGCAGCACCGGCATATGCGGGAATTCCTGTTACACATCGTGACCTAGGCTCAAGTTTTGCTATGGTCACTGGGCATATGAGAGAGGGCAAAGATGATGGAATCCAATGGGAAAGTCTTGTAAAAGGGATTGATACGATTGCTATTTATATGGGGGTCGGTAACCTTCCCTATATCCGTCAGCAGCTGCTCAAGTATGGGCGAGATAAGGAAACACCAATAGCGCTCATCCATTGGGGTACATTTTCTCAACAAAAAACAGTCACAGGGACTTTATCTAATATTGAAGAACTAGTTCAGCGAGAAAATATTCAAAATCCAAGCATAATTGTAGTAGGAAAAGTTGTTACTTTGAGGGAAACACTTCAATGGTTTGAACAAAACATTCCGCAGCCACAGTTAGCAGAAGTTTCTGTGTAAGGATGTGGGTTTATGCAAGCCATTTTATATATCGCTCATGGAAGTAGAGTAAAGGCGGGAGTGGAGCAAGCCGTTACCTTTCTGAAGAGCGTACAACAAGAGATTGAAATACCGATTCAAGAAATTAGTTTTTTAGAACTTGCAACTCCGACAATTGCTGAAGGGATTGCAAGTTGTATTAACCAGGGCGCTACAGCTATAGCGATCGTGCCTATTTTATTGCTTGCCGCTCAGCATGCAAAGCACGATATTCCAAGTGAGATTGATAAAGCAAAAGAAGAGCATCCACAAGTGCGATTTACATACGGTGAACCACTTGGGGTCCATGAATTATTAATTGATACATTACAGACTAGAATTTTAGAAGCAAGGTGCCCGTCTAACAGTGCAAGTGTCTTACTTATAGGTCGTGGGAGTAGTGATCCTGCAGTAAAGAGTGATTTAGCCAAAATTGCAACAAGATTACGTGATAAATACGCTTATGAAGCTGTAGACACGTGCTTTCTTTATGGCATGGGCCCTACGTTCGAAGATTGGTTACAACAAGAGCAGAAAAGGGGCAATCAAGTATTTATAGTGCCGTATTTGTTGTTTACCGGGATTTTGCGCCAAAGCATAACAAGGCGATTACAAGATTATGAGAATAAGAATGTTATTTTATGTGAAAGTTTAGGCTATGACGACAATGTAAGGAAAGTTTTAGTGGAACGTATTTATCAATTATTAAAACTTACTAAGGAAGGTGTTTTGTAATGGTAGATAAAAGGACTGAAAATGTAAATCTTGCATTAGATAATGTCCGCCAAATTTTAAATACTGTGAACCACGGATCGATTACATTGATTGTGCAAAATTCCTATGTGGTCCAAATAGAAAAGAAAGAAAAAATACGACTTCGATAATTTTTAATTTCTTTCAGCAGGTGTCCAAACATCCGCTGAACAGAGGAACTCAGTCTACGAACGCCACTTCCTGTGGCAACGACTGAGTGACCGACATCGTGTCGGCCCTAGTGTTGTTGCTGACGCTTCGCTTTCGCACAGACAAAAACGTGTTGCTGACGCTTCGCTTTCGCACTAAAAACATTTGCAGGCTTAAGCACAAAGCCGATTCCAGACACATTGTTTATCTGCGCGAAAGCTTAGCGTCAGCGGCAATTATACCGAGGCATAATGGATCTTTTTTCAGCAAACGTTTTGTCAGATAAATTATCAATAGAAGAAAATGATACGAATACGTGAGGTGGCAAGGTTGAAACTACAAGTAGTAAACAGTCCATTTAATGAGGAGCAGGTAAAGCTGTTAAATGAGCTGCTCCCTCAACTAACAGGAGAACAGAGGATTTGGTTAAACGGTTTTTTAAGTGCACCACTAGCAACTAGTAATCCAGTTGTTGAGGAAGTAACACCGATAGTAAAAATAATCGCCAAAACAGTAACGATTTTATATGGTTCACAAACAGGTAATAGCCAGGGGTTAGCTGAAAAATATGCCTCAGCCTTGAAAGACAATGATGTGGACGTAACGATTTCGTCGTTAGCAACGTTTAAACCAAATAATTTAAAAAAGGTGACAAATCTTTTACTTATTGTTAGTACCCATGGGGAAGGGGATCCACCTGATCAAGCGATACAGTTCTACGAATTTTTGCATAGCAAGCGAGCTCCAAAGTTAGAGCAACTTCATTATTCGGTGCTAGCCTTAGGAGATAGCTCCTATGAATTTTTCTGTAAAACAGGAAAGGATTTTGATGAGCAGTTTGCAAAATTAGGGGCAAGTCAAATCGTACCTCGCACAGATTGTGATGTAGATTATGATGACACTGCAGCACAATGGTTCTCAGCTGTTCAGCAGAAGTTGCTTCAACAGACGGATGTAGGTGATATAACGACTACACAAAATAAAACAGCGCAAGGAGACACTACATATTCTCGAAAAAATCCGTTTTATGCAGAAGTACTTGAAAACATTAATTTAAACGGTCGCGGATCAAATAAAGAAACACGTCACATTGAATTATCCATCGAAGGTGCAAATTTTTATTTTGAACCAGGAGATAGTATCGGTATTCAACCGGAAAATGATGAAAAGCTAGTTGATGCTTTAATCACAGCGTTACAGTTTGATCCACAAACTGTAGTAAACGTCTTTGAAGAAACACAGCCATTAAAGGATGTATTGCAAAAAAAACTAGAAATTACAGTGTTATCTAAGCCATTGTTACAAAAAATTGGTGCCTATACGGTCCATCAGGAATTTACAAAGCTATTAGATGACTCTAATTCTTGGAGGGACTATGCAAAAGGGAGAGATTTGCTTGACGTTGTGGAGGACTTTGCACCATTTATATGGGATGCGCAGAAATTTGTAGATTTACTACGTAAAATTCCAGCACGCCTATATTCCATTGCTAGTAGTCAAAAAGCAAATAGTGAAGAGGTACATTTAACAATTGGGAAAGTAAGCTATGAGACGAAGGGACGTCAACGTCTTGGCGTTTGCTCCGGAAGCGTAGCAGAGCGTATTCAAATTGGTGACACATTACCGGTATATATTCAAAAAAATCCGAACTTTAGACTACCAGAGCATGAGGATACACCGATTATTATGATTGGTGCTGGAACAGGTGTTGCTCCGTACCGTGCATTTTTAGAGGAGCGTGAGGAATTAGGAATCGGAGGGAAAGCTTGGCTAATCTTTGGTGATCAACACTTTGTCACAGACTTTCTTTATCAAACAGATTGGCAACGTTGGCTTTCTTCAGGCACACTAAGTCAATTGCATGTCGCTTTCTCACGTGATACTGATAGAAAAATATATGTTCAACATAAAATTGAGGAAAATGCTGTTGCTTTTTATGAATGGCTAGAGCAAGGAGCTGTCATTTACATCTGTGGCGATAAAGAGTCGATGGCGGCTGATGTTGATGCAACAATCCGTCGCGTTATTGAACAACAGGGACAAAAAACGCCAGAGGAAGCTAAAGCCTTTGTTAATGAACTAAAACAGCAGAAACGCTATCAACGTGACGTTTATTAACTTCCTTCGGCAATGCTTTCTGTAGCGACAGCTACAATTCTGCCAAGGAATATTTGATTAAAGGAGCGATAACAAATGACAGGGAAAATTATTTTACCTCCACAACAGGGGAAGCCTAGTGATGTAGAGCGTATTAAAAGCGATAGTAATTATCTACGCGGAACATTAGAGCGTACGATGAACAATCCATTAAGTTCAGGTATCCCAGAGGATGATAACCGTCTAATGAAATTCCATGGTAGTTACTTACAAGACGACCGTGATCTTCGGAATGAACGCCAGCGTCAAAAGCTTGAGCCTGCCTATCAATTTATGGTGCGTGTACGTACACCGGGCGGAGCAGCAACTTCAGCACAATGGCTAGTAATGGATGAAATGGCGAGAAAGTATGGTAATGGCTCCTTAAAATTAACGACACGTCAGGCATTCCAAGTGCATGGCATATTAAAATGGAATGTTAAAAAATATATGCAGGAAATCAATGAGGTGTTATTAGATTCTCTTGCAGCTTGTGGAGATGTCAACCGTAATGTGATGTGTAATGTGAATCCAAATCAATCCGCATTACATGAGGAAATCTATAATTGGTCTGCCAAATTAAGTGAGCATTTATTACCTAGAACACGAGCTTACCATGAACTATGGCTAGATGGTGAAAAGGTAGTTGATAGTCAGGATGAAGAAGTTGAACCTATATATGGTGCGCAATATTTGCCACGGAAATTTAAAATTGGTATTGCGATTCCGCCAAGTAATGATGTGGACGTATTTTCACAAGATATAGGGCTGATTGCAATTGTAGAGGAGGGTAGGTTAGTAGGCTTTAATTTAGCCGTTGGTGGAGGAATGGGTATGACACATGGCGATCATGAAACATACCCGCAGCTTGCTCGAGTAATTGGCTTTATCACACCTGATAAACTACTGGAAACAGCGGAGAAAATTATTACGATTCAGCGCGATTATGGGAATCGTTCGGTTCGTAAAAATGCACGTTTTAAATATACAATTGATGCCAGAGGACTTGAGTGGTTTAACGAAGAACTAACACGTCGTCTAGGTTGGACTATCCAAGAGGCCCGTCCATTTACTTTTAATCGCACAGGTGATGAGTTTGGTTGGATTAAAGGGGCAGAAGGTCAATGGCATTATACATTATTTATTCAAAATGGACGTATTAAGGACTTTGAAAATTATGAGCTTTTAACAGGATTACGTGAAATTGCGAAAGTGCATACAGGTGATTTCCGTTTAACGCCAAACCAAAATTTAATGATTAGCAATGTAACGCCGCAAAAGAAGAAAAAAATTGCTGCTATCATTGAGCAATATAACCTTACAGATGGAGCGCATTATTCTGCATTGCGCCGAAATTCGATTGCTTGCGTATCATTACCAACATGTGGTTTAGCTATGGCAGAAGCCGAGCGTTACCTGCCTTCTCTAATTACAAGAATAGAAACCATTATTGAAGAAGCAGGCTTAAACGATACAGAAATCGTTATTCGCATGTCAGGCTGTCCGAATGGTTGCTCGCGTGCAGCAATGGCTGAGATTGGGTTTATCGGTAAAGGTCCAGGGAAATATAATATGTATTTAGGAGCAAGTTTTACTGGTGATCGTCTCAATAAAATATATCGTGAAAATATAGGTGAGGAGGAGATATTAGCGGAGCTTCGTCCAATACTGCTCCACTATGCGAAGGAACGTCTAGATGGCGAGCATTTCGGGGATTTTGTTATTCGTGCAGGTTATGTAACAGCTGTGTACGACGGACGAGATTTTCATCATAAATAAAATAATAGCCCTGTAGCAAATTTTCTCTGCTACAGGGCTTATGTTGCAATATGACACAAACACTAAGAGACGTGTAGCAAGATATTTGCTACACGTCTTTTTTAAATGGAAAAGTCTTCGGGGATAAAGACTTTTAATTGCTTTGGTTTGACAAATACATGGTCACCAACCATAAGTTGAAGATTAGTAAATTGTTCTTTAGTCAGTTCTGCCTCTAAAAATTCATCTATATCTTCACGACGTAGCTCAACCTGTACGATAGGTCCGAGCAAATGAATATGGCTTACTTTGACGGGGACAGTACCAGATATATTTGTTTTCTCAATTTGAATATCATGGGGACGTACATATCCTACTGCATGATCCTCTGTGTATACCTGTGCGTCAGGTACATCAATCGCAAATTCACCATGCAGGAGCTTACCATTATGTAATCGTCCTTTAAAGAGATTCACATTACCTAAAAAGTCATAAACAAAAGGGCTTTTTGGATTTGTGTATACGTCGTCTGGGCTACCAATTTGCTCTATCTTGCCGTTGTTCATCACGACAATTCGGTCTGCAACATCGAGTGCCTCTTCCTGATCGTGTGTGACAAAAATACTTGTAATATGAAAATCATCGTGAAGCTTTCGAAGCCAACGACGCAATTCCTTGCGCACTTTAGCATCCAGTGCTCCAAAAGGTTCATCTAATAAGAGCACCTTGGGTTCCACGGCGAGAGCTCTAGCAAGTGCAACTCGCTGACGTTGCCCACCTGAAAGTTGTGTTGGATAGCGATCGGCGAAATTTTCCAGTTTTACGAGTCTTAGAAGTTCCATCACTTTGTTCTTTATTTCTAATTTAGATGGTCTTGTTTTACGAGGACGTACTTTAAGACCGTAAGCGACATTATCAAAAACGGTCATATGGCGAAAAAGTGCATAATGCTGGAACACAAAGCCTACATTTCGCTCCTTTGGATGGCGATCGATCATCGATTGACCGTCAAATAAAATCTCCCCAACATCGGATGTTTCAAGCCCAGCAATAACTCGTAGTAACGAAGTTTTGCCAGAACCAGATGGGCCGAGAAGGGCAACTAGTTCTCCTGATTGAATATGAAGAGAAACATCTTCTAAAGCTTGAAAGGAACCGAATTTTTTGGATACATTTTTAATTTGGATACTCATGCTGACAATACCCCCTTTAAGCAGATTTTGATTTCCAAGCAACAATATCTTTAACGATAAGTGTAATAATGGCGATCACGCTCATCAGTGAAGCAACGGCGAAGGCTGCTGCAAATTGGTACTCATTGTATAAAATTTCAATATGAAGGGGCATTGTATTTGTCATTCCACGAATATGCCCTGATACAACAGAAACGGCCCCAAATTCACCGATTGCCCGAGCATTACAAAGTATAAGGCCGTACAATAAGCCCCATTTGATATTCGGCAATGTCACATACCAAAACGTTTTAAAACCATTAGCACCAAGTGAAATGGATGCCTCCTCCTCGGAAGTACCTTGTGTCTGCATAAGAGGAATGAGCTCCCGTGCAACAAATGGCAACGTGACAAAGACAGTAGCGAGGACAATACCAGGTAGCGCAAAAACAATTTTAATGTCATGTTCAAATAGCCAATCACCAAATAATCCCTGTGAGCCAAATAACAAAATAAATACTAAACCAGCAATAACGGGAGATACTGCAAAAGGAAGATCCACAATTGTAAGAAGTAGATTTTTCCCTTTAAAGTTGAACTTTGTTAAAGCCCAAGCAGCCATAATTCCAAAGATTGCGTTTAATGGTACGGCAATTGCGACGACAGTTAAGGTTAACTTAATAGCTGCCAATGCATCTGGATGTGTGATAGCTGCTACATATACATCTACTCCTTTTTGAAAGGCAGTGAAAAAAATCGATACTAGTGGAAGCACAATGAAAAATGCTAAAAAAGCTAGTGCAATAAATGTTAGCGTATATCGGACAAAACGTGGCTCTTGTAAGGCAACAGACTTTGTCGCTGCATTATTTTTTTCAGGAGCAACTTGCTGAATAAATGTAGATTGTTCCATAAATACCTCCTAATGTACAAAACGACGATTTGCCAACCATTGTATTAAATTAATGCTAAACAATAGAATGAAGGACGTGACCAGCATGACCACTGCAATAGCAGTTGCACCAGCATAGTCATATTGCTCGAGCTTAGTCATAATTATTAAGGGTGTAATTTCAGTCTTCATCGGCATATTACCGGCGATAAAAACAACGGAGCCATACTCTCCTAGTGCACGTGCAAAGGCTAATGAAAATCCTGTTAAAATGGCAGGAGCAAGCTCTGGAAAAATCACTTTACGAAAGGTTTGTAGGCGAGTTGCTCCAAGGCTTGCTGAGGCTTCCTCAACCTCAGCACTAATATTTTGTAAGACAGGCTGCACAGTACGAACGACAAATGGTAGCCCGATAAATGTAAGGGCAATGATAATGCCGAGTGGCGTAAAGGCAATTTTAAAATTAAAAAATTGACCAATCCAACCGTTTGGCGCATAGAGTGACGTTAAGGCAATTCCTGCTACAGCAGTTGGCAAAGCAAATGGTAAATCGACAAGTCCATCGATGATTCGTTTAAACGGAAAGCGGTAGCGTACAAGCACCCATGCAATGATTGTGCCAAAAATAACATTTAATAAACCAGCAGCGAGTGCAGTACTGAAACTTACCTTATAGGAAGCGACAGCACGAGGAGCGGTCACAATATTAACAAACTCTGCCCAGCTTAAGGACATTGTATGAATAAAAATCATCGATAGCGGCAATAAGACTAGTAAGCTAACGTATAACATCGTATAGCCCAGAGAAAGGTGGAAACCTGGAATAATGCGGCGTGTTTTTTTATTAACAGTTAAACTACTCATAACATTCCTCCTTATTGAGGTACATAAATTTCATCGAATGTACCACCATCTTTAAAATGCTTCGCTTGCGCTTCTGCCCAACCACCAAAATCATCGATTGAAACGAGTTCAAGTTTTGGGAATTGCTCTTGATATTTTGCTAGAATTTTTTCATCTCGTGGTCGATAGTAATTTTTTGCAGCAATTTCTTGACCACGCTCACTATATAAATGCTTTAAATAAGCCTCCGCTACTTCGCGTGTACCTTTTTTATCAACGATTTTGTCAACGATTGACACAGGTGGTTCAGCTAAAATACTTAAAGAAGGTGTAATAATATCAAACTCGTCACCCAATTCATGGAGCGATAAATATGCTTCATTTTCCCATGCAATTAGGACGTCACCAATTTCACGTTCAACAAATGTTGTTGTAGCACCGCGTGCACCAGAATCCAGTACTTCTACATTGCTATAGAGAGCTTTCATAAATTTTTTTGTTTTTGCCTCATCATTTTTATATAATTTCCCTGCATAGGCCCAAGCAGCTAAATAATTCCACCGTGCACCACCAGATGTTTTAGGATTTGGTGTAATGACAGATAAATCGTCTTTTATTAAATCATCCCAGTCTTTAATACCCTTTGGATTGCCTTTGCGTACTAAAAAGACAATAGTAGATGTATAAGGTGTAGAGTTATTTTCAAATTCTGTTTGCCAATCTTTATTTAATAGGCTTCGAGCTTGTGCAATCTCATCAATATCATAAGCTAGTGCTAGTGTAACAACATCTGCCTCAAGACCATCAATTACAGCTCGACCCTGTTTACCGGAGCCCCCATGTGATTGTTTTATCGTTACATCTTGACCGGTTTCATCCTTCCATTTTTTTATAAAATCTTTGTTGAATTCCTCGTAAAGCTCACGTGTTGGATCATAGGATACATTTAGTAGCTCCACAGATTTTTTTGTATCCTGAGCACTTGTATCTTTTTCAGAAGAGCTGCTACCACAGCCTGTTAATGTTAGTGCTAATGCAGATATAAGTACTAACGATTGGAAAAGATGTTTCCTTTTTTTCATAAAATTACGCTCCTTTTTGATATAGAAAATACAAAAGACCATCTACAAGAACGAATAATAATCGTCTTAAGTAGATGGCCTTCAGATCCTCTGATCAGCATTTTTATATTGGTTTGATTCAAAGCTTAGTTATACATTAAACATATATTTCCTATTAGTCAACAAGGAATTAAAAGTACTTCTTTTGATTATCATCATATGCAAGAATACAGTATAAAAATTTGGGCTCATTGAAATGAATTTTTTGTAAAAAGCCTAGTTGACTACTTGGTGTACTTTAGTATATATTTGGTAATAAGAAAAATGATTGTAGAACGAGGTAGCCAATACTAGTGAACAATCATTGCATAAGCTGGCTAGTCAAACTAGAGGCGTTTTAACGAAGACATGTCTATATATGTCTTTCGTTGGAACGCCTTTTTCGTTATGAGGGGGATTATATGTTAACATATGCAACTTGGCATGAGCCAACATTGAATTTTCAGGTAGACGAAACTTACAAGGCAGCACTGGAGGTTTTACAGTGGAGTTATGCTGAATATGGCGAAGATATCGTCTATGCATGTAGCTTTGGGATTGAGGGAATTGTCATGATTGACCTTATTTCAAAGGTGAAGCCCGATGCTACGATTGTCTTTTTAGATACAGATGTTCATTTTAAGGAAACATATGAAACGATTGATAAAGTAAAAGAAAAATATCCGAAGCTGAACATTATTATGAAAAAACCAGCACTTACACTCGAACAACAAGCTGCTGAATACAGTGATGAATTATGGAAGTCTAATCCAAACAAATGCTGCGAAATTCGCAAGATTGTGCCGTTGCATGAATCATTAGCGAGCGCAAAGGCTTGGATATCAGGCTTGCGTCGTGAACAATCACCAACTCGACAAAATACGAACTTTATTAATCGTGACGATAAATTTAAATCCATTAAAATTTGTCCACTCATTCATTGGACATGGAAGGATGTCTGGCGCTATGTCTCAAAGCATAGTTTACCGTACAATCCATTGCATGACAGGGGCTATCCAAGCGTCGGCTGCGAGCACTGTACAAAACCGGCATTTACAATGGATGATTTGCGTTCAGGCAGATGGCAAGGGTCTGGTAAAACTGAGTGTGGATTACATGAGTAAAGGAGTTTTGCCATGCTTGAATATGTAGCAATAGCGATTAGTTTATTTTTTGCGATGAACATAGGTGCTAGTGGAGCCGCAGCCTCAATGGGAGTTGCTTACGGTGCAGGTGCCATTAAAAAGGCTTGGCAAGCACTGCTCATTTGCTCAGTGGGTGTTTTTTCTGGGGCAGTTCTTGGAGGTGGAGAGGTAGTAAAAACAATCAGCTCCGGCATAATGCCGCAAGAGTACATTACAGTAAAGATTGTCATTATTATTTTAATTTCTGCAACGAGCTCACTATTTTTCGCCAATCTTTTAGGTATCCCATTATCAACGAGTGAAGTGACAGTGGGAGCAGTTGTAGGTGTAGGAATTGCCTATAAAGTGTTATACATTAAATCATTACTTGTTATCTTATCGTTTTGGGTAATAGTTCCAATTGTAGCGTTTGTCATTGCATTTGTCTCTGGGAAGTGGCTGTATAAATTACGAGTTAAGGGCCTGCTAAAAGATCATCCAATATTAACGATTCTCCTTGTGTTCGCTGGATTTTTCGAAGCATTTTCAGCAGGGATGAATAACGTAGCAAATGCAGTTGGACCTCTTGTAGGTGCAGGGATGATGAGTGTAACAACAGGCATATTGCTTGGTGGGGCATTTGTGGCGCTTGGCTCAATGCTTCTTGGAAAACGAGTGCTTGAAACAAACGGTAAAAAAATTATGCGCTTTGAGAAGGCAGAAGGGGTACTGATCTCGAGTACAGGTGCACTCCTAGTCGGTGTAAGCTCTATTTTTGGACTTCCCGTGCCATTAACACAAGTAACATCCTCTTCGATTATCGGAATGGGGATGGCCAATAACGGAAAACAAATTTTCCATAAGCATATTGTGAAAAAGATAATCCGTATTTGGATTGTCTCGCCAATCTTTTCTTTAGCCATTTCTTATTTTTTAGTACAGCTATTCTTAGAAAAAGATTTCTATACCATCATATTAATTGGCAGTATTATTGTTGGAACGCTTGGTGTCATTAGCTTAATGCGAACAATGCGTGAAGAAGAGCGCTCAATATACGATGCGGGTGAAGGAATTTAATACCCGAAAACATATAAAACTAAGTAATTCAATAAAATTAGGAGGATATTTTGATGAGTTTACAACCACATGGTGGACTATTAGTGCAAGCAATTAATCTAGAGGAGGATGTAACACCTATAAAGAAAGTAATTGAACTTGATGCCATTTCACTAAGTGATTTAGAGCTAATTGCTATTGGTGGCTACAGTCCAATTGAAGGATTTTTAACGCAGGAAGATTATGAATCAGTTGTTGAACATACACGCTTAGCGTCTGGCGTGGTATGGAGTATTCCGATTACATTACCTGTAGCAGAGGATGTAGCGGCAACATTGCAGCCAGGTGATGAGGCAAAATTAGTATATGGTGATGCTGTTTATGGCGTTATTGAAGTTGCTGATATTTATGAGCCAAATAAGCAGAAAGAGGCATTGTTAATATACGGCACGGAGGATTTAGAGCATCCAGGTGTTAAAAAGTTGCATGAACGTCCAAATATTTATGTGGGCGGAAAAATTACATTAGTAAAACGACTAGAGCAAAGGTTCCCAGCCTATTCATTTGATCCGTTTGAAACACGTCAAATTTTTGAAGAAAATGGGTGGAAAACAATTGTTGGCTTCCAAACACGGAATCCTGTACATCGAGCACATGAATATATTCAAAAGGCTGCACTTGAAACAATTGATGGATTATTTTTAAATCCACTAGTTGGGGAAACGAAATCAGACGATGTTTCAGCCGCAATTCGCATGGAGAGCTACGAAGTTTTGCTGAAAAATTATTATCCTGAAAATCGTGTACAATTAGGGGTGTTTCCAGCTGCCATGCGTTATGCAGGACCAAAGGAAGCTATTTTCCATGCACTTGTACGAAAAAATTATGGCTGTACACACTTTATCATTGGGCGTGACCATGCAGGTGTTGGTGATTACTATGGCACATACGATGCACAAAAAATCTTTGAACAATTTACGGAAGATGAATTAGGAATTATTCCATTAAAATTTGAGCATAGCTTCTATTGCAACAAATGTGAGGGAATGGCAACAACGAAAACTTGTCCACATGATAGCTCTGCTCATGTCATTTTATCGGGTACTAAGGTTCGTGAAATGTTACGTAATGGCGAAGTGCCTCCTAGTAAATTTAGCCGTAAAGAGGTTGTGGATGTATTGATTAAAGGAATGCGTAAGGAGGTTTTAAAGTGAGTTCAAATATCGTTTGGCATGAAGCTTCCATTACGAAAGAGGAGCGCCGTACACAAAACAAGCATCAAAGCTTTATTTTATGGTTCACTGGTTTATCAGCATCTGGAAAATCTTCGGTGGCGAATGCATTTGCACGCCGACTCTTTGAACGTGGCAATCAAGCATTTGTCTTAGATGGTGATAATGTTCGCCATGGCTTAAATAAGGATTTAGGATTTGATGAAGCTAGTCGAAAGGAAAATATAAGACGAATTGGAGAGGTATCTAAGCTTTTTGTGGAAAATGGACAAATTGTTCTAACTGCTTTTATTTCACCTTACCGAGAAGATCGTCAAGTTGTCCGTCAGCTTGTGGAAGTTGGGGAATTTATAGAGGTTTATGTGAAGTGTTCTGTTGAAACATGTGAAAAGCGTGATCCAAAAGGTCTTTATAAAAAAGCGCGAAATGCGGAAATTCTAAACTTTACTGGGATCAGTGCACCCTATGAAGAACCGGAAAATCCAGAAATTACTTTAGACACAGAACTTAATTCTATCGAAGAATGCGTAGACCAGCTCACAGACATATTAACTTCAAAAGGATATATTTAGGCTTAATAACCACGAGTAATAGTGGTGTGTTTATATTTAATAAATTTGCTTTCATAAAGAATCTGCTTACTCCTGAGGAAGCAGATTTTTTAACTGCTTTCAGCGGTGTTTAAACAGCCGCTAAAAAGGACAAAGCTGGTTCCGGACGCAATTATGCCGAGGTATATTTGATTGAGAAATTTACCCATTTTTATAGAACGTTCCTAAACACTGTGAGATGATTAAATCATCAATCATTATAGGAGATGAAAGAAATGAGCATACATATTCAACTATTAACCGAGGATATTATAAACCAGAAATTATTAAATGAAATATTGGAACTTTGGAATGAAAATGCCATAGAAACTGCAAATTGTGAATTAGGAGAGAGTGAAAGGAAGGGAATTCAAGAACAGCTAGAACAATATATTAAATCAAAATATGGGGCCATTTATATAGCAACGAATGAAAATAATGAAATGATTGGTTTTGGAATGGCTTCGATCAAAAGGGATTTTATTTACGATATGAACTATGGCCAAATAGACGAAGTATATGTAGTGCCAGTATATAGAAGACAGAAGGTTGCTAAACGTCTAGTAGATGACTTAGTGATTTGGTTTAATGACGAGCATGATACTTCAGTAGTAAATGTTTATGTAGATTTAGAAAATGACTTAGCACTAAATTTTTGGGAAGGTATTGGTTTAGAAAAAGAATTTTTTATGCTATCAAACAATTAAAAAAGTGGCCAATGAAGTCTATTCGTTGGCCACTTTTTTGAAAAGTTATTTAATGCCTTGTTCCTTTTTCATCCGATCAATTTCAGGCCCAAGCTCGTCGTGAATTGTGCCTTTCCAAGGTTTTACACCAGCAATGTATGAGGAGCGAGTCATTATATGCCCTCCGACAGGACCTGTGATGAACAGGAACAGTATACCAAGCAAAATGCGGGGATTAAAGTGATCTTCAATAAGCCAGAAGTGAAAGAATACGCCAATGAGTACGCACATAACACCGAGCGTTGCACTTTTAGAAGCAGCGTGAGCACGTGTGTACAAATCAGGTAAACGGACAAGACCAATGGCTGTCACGACAATAAATAGCACCCCGATAGAAATGAAAAAGATAACTAAACTATTAGCGAGTATTGTCACGTTTAATGATATCTCCTTTCTCTATGAATTTAGAGAAAGCAACCGTACCGATAAACGATAAAATCGCTAACAATAATATAATCTCTAGGAAGAAGCTTGTTTCAACTAATACTGAAAACAGTCCAATTAGCGAGATGACTGATACACCTAATGAATCCAATGCTACCACACGGTCGGATGCAGAAGGTCCTTTAACCATTCGATAAATAACTGCAACCATCGATAAGCAAATCACCACAATTGCAGTAATAATAAACGTTGTCATGATTTACTCACCTCCAAAATCGCTTTCTCAAATGAATCTCGAATTGCAGTAATTGCTTCATCGACATCACTCATGTCGATAGCATGTACATACAAAGTTTTTGCATCATCTGATACGTGCACTACTACAGTACCAGGTGTTAACGTAATGAGACTCGATAATAATGTAATTTCCCATTCTTGTGTTAAAACAGTAGGATAGGCGAAGAACGCAGGCTGCATATCCAACTTTGGCTTTAAGACCACTCGAAGCACTTGTATATTCGCTAACACTAACTCTTTTAAAAAGAGTAAAGTCAATTTAATGATTGCCCATATGCGGTAGACGTAAAGACGGGTTGTAAAAAATCTACGCATAATAACGAGTAATACAATACCAAGAATGAACCCAATGATAAAGCCTGTTGCTGTGTAATTAGAAGAAAGGAACATCCAAACGAAGGCAAGCATAACATTTAAAATAATTTGAAATGCCATATCTCTAATCCTCCTTCAATACAGCATCTATATAAATAGATGGATCACTTAATAGTTTTGCTGCATCGTCCATAAATGGTGTAATCCATTCAGAACCAACGCCATACGCTACGGTAATGAGCACTAGAATAACAGTAGGCATGAATAGTGTATGATAGACTTTTTTATCGACAGTACCTGTCGTTTCTTTTTCCTCACCCCAAAAGGCATAAAGGAAAATACGAATAACGGACAATAACACGAGAAGTGACGAAGCTAAAATAAAAATACTGCTCCAGTTACTGCCTGCTTCAAAGCCTCCCTGAGCAATTAACAGCTTTCCGACGAAGCCACTAAGTGGGGGAATCCCTGCTAAACCAAATGCTGCAATTAAATAGAACCAACCGAGGGCAGGGTATTTATTCATTAGACCGCCCATTTTTCGTAAATCAGATGTGCCCGTAATGTAAATCACTATACCTATTAACATGAAGAGCGCTGCTTTTATAAGCATGTCATGAATTAAATAGAACATGGCACCTTTTAGGGCGATTTCATTCATTTGAGATACACCGAATAAAATAACACCTACAGCAATGACGATATTATAGATAATGATGAGCTTCACATCGTGATAGGCAAGAGCACCGATACAGCCCGCAATAATTGTTGCAACTGCTAATGCCATTAGTAGATCATGCGTATATGATAAATCATGAACGAAGAACAATGTATATGTTCGAGTAATCGCGTAAATGCCAACCTTTGTTAATAGTGCACCAAATAGCGTTAGTACTGGTATTGGAGCTGCCGCATAAGAAGTTGGAAGCCAGAAGTATAACGGGAAAATAGCCGCTTTTAACCCAAATACCATTAAAAATAGTACAGCTATAACCGTAACAATACCTGGCTGATTAATGTCAGCAATTTTTACAGCAATATCTGCCATGTTTAATGTGCCTACTACTGAGTAAAGGAAGGCAACTGTTATAACAAACAATGCAGATGAAATAACATTAATTAAAATATATTTAATGGAACCTTTAAGCTGTCCTTTTTCGCCCCCAAGAACGATGAGCAAATAAGAGGCCATTAACAATACCTCGAAGAATACGAAAAGGTTAAAAATATCGCCTGTCGTAAATGCCCCGTTCACCCCAGTTAAAATAAACATGATCCCAGGATAATAGAAGAAGCGTTCGCGTTCCTTTGTGATGGAACCAAAGCCATACCAAACAACAAAGATGGCAATCAGAAGCGTTGTTGTGACAAGTAGTGCGGACACCATATCTGAAACCATCGTTATACCATACGGCACAGGCCAGTCCCCGAACGTCACCTTTTGTATACCGTCATTCTTCACCTTTATAAGCAGTGAAAGGGCTGATATAAGTGCGAGCCCTATACCAAGTAATGCGAATGAACGCTGGTATTTTAAGTTTTTTTGCCCAAACATCAAAATTATACCGAAGAAAAACGGAATGATAATGGGTAGTAGAAGGAAGTTATTCATCCTCATCACTTCCTCTCATTAAGCTTATATCATCTGTCTCGAGCTCTTGGTAAGAACGGTAAGCAAGTACAAGGAAGAAAGCAGTTACCCCAAAGCTAATAACAATCGCTGTTAAAATAAGCGCTTGTGGTAATGGGTCTGCAAAAGTTTTTGCCCCTTCCTTTAAAACAGGTGGTGCTTCTCCACCAAGCCCGCCCATCGTTAAAATGAGAAGGTGAGCACCATGACTTAAAAGCCCTGTCCCGATTATAATACGCAATAAGCTTTTGGATAAGATTAAATAAACCGCTGCCATAAACAAAAAGCCTATGACAAACGCCATAATTATTTCCATTATTCATCCTCCCCAATCGTTTGAATAATGGTCATCGTAACGCCGACAACAACCAAATAGACACCGCTATCAAAAAGCATAGCCGTGTGTAATGACTGTTTGCCTAGAAGCGGTAAATCGAAATAATCAAAGAAATGTGTGAAAAACGGTTTACCTACAAACATTGGGAAAGCGGCTGTTGCTAGGGCTAGAAGTAAGCCAATTGCAGTTAAATACGTATAATTTATTGGTAAAACTTTACGAACCGTATTTAAATCAAAGGCAAGGACTAAAAGTACGATAGCACTCGATGTTAAAAGTCCACCGACAAAGCCGCCCCCAGGTGTGTAATGACCAGCAAGGAAAATATGAATGGAGAAGAAGAAAATAATGAAGAATACAATTTTTGTTGTAAATTGTATAATTACATCATTTGTTTTCATGCGATTTCTCCTTTCTATTCATGCGTAGCTTGATCATTGCTAAAATGGCCATTCCAGCAATACCTAGCACTGTAATTTCAAATAATGTATCAAAGCCACGGTAGTCTACTAAAATTACATTGACAATGTTTCCACCGCCAGCTTTTGAATAAACTGTTTCCTCATAATACTTCGAGATAGTCGGAATCAATTTTTGTGAATGTGCAGACAGTGCTATAAGCGTAACCATAACACCGACAGCAATGGAAACAATTGCCCGATTTAATTGGAATCGCATGCGCTCTTCTCGTTTTCCAAGCTTCGGCAGATGATAAAACGCTAGTAAAAATAGCGCAACAGAAATCGTTTCAATGACAAGTTGTGTCAATGCTAAATCAGGAGCATTAAAAATAACGAAGAACAATGCTACTGTGTAGCCGACAGCACCAAGACCTATAATCGCTGTTAAGCGTGACTTTGCTAAAATTGTAATGGCTGTTCCAATGACTAATACTACGACTAAAATGATTTCGTAAGGACTAATAGGTGCAGTATCTTGGAAGGAGACTGTAAAGGCCTTCTTCACAAATAAGGAACCTATGACAATCGCGGCAATACTACTAAACATATATAGCAGGTAATGACGCATAGAGCCTGTCATATATAGACGTGATACACGATTTAATCCTACGTCCAGTCCAAGCATTATTTTGTCGTATGCATTATTCAATGTTAAAGATCGTGGGAATTTTTGATAAATACCCTGCCATTTCGGTAATGATACAAACAATAGAACCCCAATAATTACTATGCCAAATGTCATGATTAATTCGGGTGTAATTTCACCATGCCAAGCCGCCACGTGAATATTAATATCCTTTGGTGAATCATATAAGAATGGCTGAATGGCTTGTACTGCTGGCTTTACAAAAGTATCCCCTACTAGGTTCGGAATAAAGAAGATTGTTACCACTAATGCTGCTAAAATCATCGGTGAAATCAGCATACCAATTGGTGCCTCATGTGGTTTGTGAGGTAATTTCTCTGGTGTATATTTACCAGTAAATGTTCTGAAAACAAAATAGAAACTATAGACAAATGTAAAAATACTAGCAATCCAAGCGACAATCGGGAAGAGTGCTCCCCATGTATCAAAGCCGAAAAATTCAAAATTTTGCAGTGCAAGCATTGCTGTTAAAAACATTTCCTTACTTAAGAAGCCGTTAAATGGCGGTAGACCGGCCATTGATAAGCTTCCGATTGCCGCGACTGTAAAGCTAAGCGGCATAATACTCATTAAGCCACCGAGCTTACGAATATCACGTGTACCTGTTTCATGATCGACAATACCTGCAATCATGAATAAGCTTCCTTTAAATGTTGCATGGTTGATCAGGTGGAAGATCGCCGCAAAAGCAGCAAATTTAATCGTATCTGTTGCCCCATTGCCATGAAATGCTAAGGCACTAGCTCCGAGCAATGACATAATAAGGCCAAGCTGACTCACTGTAGAGAACGCAAGGATTCCTTTTAAATCTGTTTGTTTCACAGCAAAGAACGAACCCCAGAATAGCGTTAAAATACCTACGCCTGTAACGAGCCATACCCAAAGCTCAGAAACTGCGAAAATTGGTGTAAAGCGTGCTACTAAATAAATACCTGCCTTTACCATTGTTGCGGAGTGAAGGTATGCACTTACTGGTGTTGGCGCTTCCATTGCATCTGGTAACCAAATGTAGAATGGGAATTGTGCAGATTTTGTAAATGCGCCTAAAAGTATTAAAACGAGTGACCAAGTGAACATTGGATGCTGCACTAAGTTAGGTGCCATGACAATAAGTTCACGGATTGAATACGTTCCTCCCATTAAATACAGAAGGATGAATCCTCCTAACATCATTAAGCCGCCGCCGACTGTAATCATCATTGATTTAAGTGCACCAAAGCGAGATGCATCACGAGAATACCAGTAGCCAATTAGTAAAAATGACGAAATGGATGTTAGCTCCCAAAAGAAGTACAAAGAAATTAAATGATCTGACTGTACTACTCCTAGCATTGCGGTCATAAATAGTAATAAGTAAACATAAAAATTATGTAATCTTTCTTTATGTTTGTCTAAGTAAAAAATAGAGTAAAGTACGACTAACGAGCCAATTCCGGTAATGAGTAATGAGAATAGCAAGCTAAGTCCGTCTAAATAAGAAACGACGGAAATATCAAGCGATGGAATCCAAGGAAGCTCTTCAAGAAAAACTTTACCATCTGCTACTTTTGCGATATATGAGGCGTAAATAATCGCGAGTGTAGCAGGGACTGCAAGAACAAACCAGCCTGTGTGAATATTTTTAATGCGTTTATATAAAAATGGCACAAATATTGCAGCAAGCATTGGAATGAAAATATAAAGTACTTGTAACAAAAAAATCCTCCTTTATGCAAGTAAGTAGGTTAATTATAACGCACTTTTTGTATGAATGCATATGCACTCATAGGATTTAGCTTGCGATAGTGGAAGAATTTTGGATATATTATAAATAAGAAGTTATCAATAAAAATAGAGGAAAAAAATTTTTATGAGAAACCCTTATATTTATGGTTATCTACCATTGATTACGATTTTGTTATTTAGTTTGACGTTTGGTATGTATGCTGTAAGTGAATCATTGCAAGTTTTTCATGCAATTGGTGTATATTCTGGCATGCGGGAGTTTTTATCTGATTTCGAGCTCCGTGTTTTTTTACTAATTGTCTTTGCGGGAATCTTTTTTATGTTATTTTCAGCATTAAAATTAGTAGGGGAAACGATTCATGAGCTTGGAATGTTATTTTTCTCAAAGGATAATGATGGTGCGACAGTTCATCAAGCACGAGGCGGATATATCATATTATTAGTTGGTGCAATATGTTCAGCCTTTGCTATTCAATTTATTTACGTATTAGTAGGTATTTTTGTCTTAACCGTTTTTATCTACTTTATTTACCTTATCTATAAAATGAGCCATTTTATGTCGATGAGTGGAACGATTGGCTTACTAGTATTTGAGCTATTTATGTGGACAATACTATTATCGCTAATAATTTATGTTGTTTTAAAATTGTATAATGGCATCTTGGCAAGCTTGCCGTTTGCACATTAAATGCCTCGATTTTCATTAAGTATTTATCCAATTACATAATACCGTTCAACGAGAAAAGGAGCGGCCCAGAGTGATGAATTTCACTTAGGGCTGCTCCTTTTCATTGAGAATATATGACTATTTACTGTAGTAAAACATTAAATAGTTGATGGTGAATCTTATAGTCTTCTAATCTTTCCATAGATTGTGGCTTATCATAGCCTAGCCAAACTGCTGCTGTGTATTCATCGTTTAATCCTGCAAGCCAGTAGTCGCGATAGTTGTTAGTTGTTCCTGTTTTCGCACCGACATAGTTACTTCTACTATAAACGCCTTGTCCTGTACCTCGAGTAACAACATCTGAAAGGATTGAACGCATATTCTTAACCGTTTTAGGTGACCAAATTTGATCGCGTGCTGGATCCCAGCTGTAAAGCTCCGTTCCATCAGCTGCTGTTACTTTACGGATGCTATGGGCTTGCGCGTATGAGCCGTCTATAAAGCTTGTATAAGCGTCTGCTAGCTCGAGTGCTGTAACACCATACGTTAAACCTCCCAAGGAGACAGCATAATTATGGTCTTTTGCCACGATGGAGCGAAAGTTAAAACGATCTAAGTAACTAAATGCTGTATCAATTCCGACTGTGTTCAACAGACGGAGAGCCGATGTATTGTAGCTATATTGAAATGCTACTCGAATTGGTACATCACCGTATTTAAAGCCGCCATAGTTTTGAGGACAAAATGAACCGACACAATAACTGCCACCACTCACTATAGAATCAGGTGTGTGTGCTGTCGTTTCAAAGAACGGTGCATATACCGCTAATGGCTTAAAGGCAGAGCCTGGCTGACGCGTTCCTTGAAAGGCTCGATGATAACCAAACTTTTCATAGTTCTTCCCTGCATACAGACTAACTACTTCACGGGATTTATTATCAATAACTGCTCCGGCTGCTTGTAATTGGCCTGGGCCTAGAATGGCAGTCATCTTTTTCTCATCATTTGCTTGTTTGTCTGGATTAAGCGCGGTATAAATCGTTAATCCATTTTGAAATAATATATTGAGTCGATTGTCTAGCTGCGCTTTGATTTTTTTCTTTTCTTCTTCACTTTGTGTTTTTGCAAGAAGATCTGCATAGCCTTCTTTTTCTGCAACTAACCATTTAAGCTCTTGTAGGACGTATGTGCTGTACATTGGGTAGCTTTGCGCTTTATTCTTTACATTTAATGTTATCGTTTCAGCTTTATGTGTATTAGCATCTTCTTTTGTAATAGCGCCGCTAGTTGCGAGTGTATCTAATAACCGCTCTTGTCTCGCTTTTGTTTTATCAAAATTTTTTAAAGGATTATAAAGTGAGGGGTTATTTGGAATGGCCGCAATAAATGCAATTTCAGCTATAGATAATTCTTGGAGTGGTTTTTGAAAATAATAGGTAGCTGCTCCGCCAATTCCATAAACTTGATTGCTAAAATAGGCTTCATTTAGATACATCGTTAAAATCGTGTCTTTATCAAATTCTTTCTCAATCTCATAGGAGTAAAAAACTTCTGTTAATTTTCGTTCATATGTTTTTTCATCGGATAAATAACGCATACGAACGAGTTGCTGTGTAATAGTGCTGGCACCTTGAGACGTTGAATTCGTGCTTGAGTTAGCAACAACTGCACGGACGATTGCACTGAGGTCAAAGCCGATATGCTCATAAAAATGAGCGTCCTCACTTGCGATGAAAATTTCCTGGGCAATTTTTGGGATCTCTTGTAGTGTTAGAGGTTGCCTCCATTCGACATATTCCTCGCTAAATGTGTTGCCGTTTTGATCAATAAGTGTTATTGGAAGCTGTGGCTGAACTTCCGGTAAGTGAATAGCGCTAGCAATTTGCTCCTCATGCGCTTTTGCCGCATGGATTTCCGTCCTAATATTTGTACTAATCCACCAAAGGACAGGTAAGGATAGTAAAATGATAATAAAACCAAAAGCCTTTTTCATGTGTGCCTCCACTCTAAATATGAGTCACTCAAAAGAATAACATATTTTGGATGGTTTCCAAATACTCGTTCCGACCTATTTGCACTTTTGTTGTCTCTTCGGCAAAGCGAGTTGATTTCCGTTCCGACTGGGCGCTTTGTTGCTGCCGCTTCGCTTTCGCACAGTTAAACCATTTGTTGCTGCCGCTTCGCTTTCGCACAGTTAAACCATTTGTTGCTGCCGCTTCGCTTTCGCACAGAAAAAATCCGCTTCGCTGAAGGGTCTCCTCTGTGACGCTGATCCCTAAGGAGTCGCCCAGTCTCCACTCCAATCAACCACTCACATAACATATCACTCTAAAATATAGTCATTAAAACGATACTTCAGTAAGAGGGTTTCGTCTATGCAAATACTAAGCGACAGCAACAACAACACGATGTTGGTCATGAAGGTGTTATCACAGGACGTGATGCTTTTAGCCTTCGTTCCTCCACTTGCTCGCCCTGGAGTCTCGCCTATTACACTGTCCCTAAGGAACCTCTCAGTTGGAACGGAAATCAACCCTCCACTTTGCCTAATAGCCAAAAAGTTAAAAGTGCAAAAAATCGTCAATACTTTGGTGAAGAAAACCATTGAGAAGTATGTTAGACTAAAATGAGGTCAGAAATGATATTATTATCATTTTCATTGAAACTGAAATTTTACTTTTAAAGGAGAGACTTCAATGTTTCCACAATTAACAACAGAAGTACTTGAAGGCGAAGTACTTGTAGAAATGAAAACAACATTAGGTGCCGTCAAAATTAAATTATTCCCTGAGCATGCACCAAAAACGGTTGAAAACTTCTTAGGCCATGCAAAATCTGGTTACTATGACGGCATCATTTTCCACCGTGTAATCCAAGACTTCATGATTCAAGGTGGTGACCCAACTGGTACAGGTATGGGAGGCGAATCAATTTGGGGTAACTCTTTCGAGGATGAGTTCTCTGATAGCGTATTTAATCTACGCGGTGCACTTTCAATGGCAAATGCGGGTCCGAACACAAATGGTTCACAATTCTTTATCGTACAAATGAAGCACCTTCCAAGTGATATGCTTCGTCAATTACAAGGTGCGGGCTTCCCTGAAGAAATTATTGAAGCGTATGCTCAAAATGGCGGTACTCCTTGGTTAGACCATAAACATACAGTATTTGGTCATATTGTTGAAGGAATGGACATTGTAGACAAAATTGCAGATGTAGAAAAAGACTTCCGTGATAAACCAGTAGAAGATGTGAAAATCGAGTCAATTACAGTTTTTGAATAATAATTGTAAGGACGTGTAAAACATGAAACATTTAATGTATCAATTTTTATATTTCCCAGAAGATAAATCAGGCTATATTCCTGCAGCTTTTGAATTTTTAATCATGCTTATTTTATGTATTGTTGTATTTACCGTTTTCCGTAAAATTTCTAAGAAACAAGAAATGAAATCAAAGGAAATCGAAGCACGTATTCTTTCAGAGAAAAATAATACAAACAATCAGCAAAATATTTAAAAACACGTTTGTGGAAAGCTATTTGCCTCGCAACCATTAGGGATTGCGAGGCATCATACTTTCTCATTACTTTCATGTTAAAATTTTATCTTCGCTCCATTCTTCAAATGCTTAATCGCCATATGAGACATATTTTTAAAACAAAAAATCTGTTAAATTTAAATGTTAATTTTTATGAAGGGGGAACCTTCATTTTGCTCCTTAAGATTATTCTCAAATACATAGCCTTTTGACCAAGTACCAACAAGAAAGTAATTAGTCATTTGGGGAAAAGTGAAGGTTGCTCGGATGGTTTGGTTTTTTTAATTCAATAACTTTTTCCCAAGTTTTTGTATCAAATATAACTGTCTTTCCTCCCATTATATGACATAATAACTTCTTGTCATTTGATAGCGCTATTTCATAAGAAGTTTTTAACTTCTTTATTAGGTTCATTTGAAACACAAGATTCTCCTCCAAGTTAGTTTCAATTTAAGTCTCTTTCGCCGTTCCCCTTCTTTAACTCCTGACCGGTAGGGATTAAGCTTCCGCCGACGGAAGAAGAAGGATCAACATAGCGTTTTCCCCATTGATAGACTTGTTCTTTTTTTGTAAAGGTCAATTTATCAATGATTTTAATAACTTGCTAAACGCCTTGTCATCCTTTCAATCTTCCTGCCGAATACTTGTTCTTATTTTACAAAGAATTCGGACAGGCATCAATTATCAGCATTTCTTTAACACAGCCAAAACAAAAGGATACCTCAAAAAAACTTGAGATACCCTTCACTATTTATTTCCTATTACTGAAGTGCTTGCTTAAAGCGCTGAACACCGTCTTTCACTGTCTCAAATGAGCAAGCAACGTTCATACGCAGGAAGCCACGACCCTCTTCGCCGTATTTTGTCCCTGGCTCTAATGCTAGTTTGCCATGTTCAAGCAAGCGTTGCATGAATTCATTTTCATCAAGCTCTAATTCTCGATAATCAATCCAAAGTAAATAAGTACCTTGAGGTTTTGTAATACGGATCCCAGGTAATTGTTCTAATTCGGCAATCACATAGTCCATATTAGCTGAAATGTAAGGAAGCATTTCGTTTAACCAAGGCGAACCTTCTGTATAAGCAGCTTGAAGTGCTACAGCAGCAAAAGTATTTAATGAGCCTTGCCCGCTAGCCATATGAACTGCTTCTAATAACATTCGCTTTTTCTTATCTGTCACGATCATATAGGCCACTTGAATCCCAGCTAGGTTAAATGTTTTTGTCGGTGCCATACATGTAATAATGCGATCAATTTCATCGCCAGCGATTTTCGCTAATGGTGTATGTTTTGAGCCATCCAACATTAAATCAGAATGAATTTCATCGGAAATAATTACTACATCATATTTTGCACATAGTCGAACAATTTCCTTTAATGTAGCTTCATCCCATACATAACCACCGGGATTATGTGGATTACACAATATGTAGGCTTTCACATTTTGAGCAAGTGCTTGCTCAAAGGCTACAAAGTCATAAACATATGTCCCATCTTTTTCTACTAAAGGACAATTAACAACCTCTCGACCATTGCTTTTTGGGATGTTATAGAATGGTGGGTAAACAGGTGAGGAAATAAGCACTTTATCTCCTGGATTAGTAAATGCCATAATACTATCTGCTAAAGCAGCGACAACACCATTACAGAAAACAATGGATTCTTTATCAACGTGCCAATCATGTTGAGTATTTTGCCAGTCTACGATTGCCTGTACGGCTTCATCGCTAACAAAGCTATAGCCGAAAACAGTCTTTTCAGCATGCTCTTGCAGCGCCTTTGATACAGCTACTGGCGCAGCAAAATCCATATCAGCTACCCACATTGGGAGTATGCCTGAAGCATCTTGTAGCCCATATACGTTTTCTATTGCGTCCCATTTTACGGAGTTTGTACAACGACGGTTAATAGTTTGATCAAAAATAGACAAGCAAATCACTCTTTTCTTTTTTATTTACTATGGTATCATACGAGTATGATAAAAGGATAATAGGTGAGTATTTTGGAAAATATAAAAATGAATCAAGCAGCCGTACATCTGCTAGAGGAGTGGGATCCATTCCACTTAGGTCCAGATCATTATGATACTGAAACCGCAGATGTTGTAGCAGCATTGCAAGGTATCGATGATCCATCTGTTCTTGCAAAGGTTATTCAAGAAACATATGAGCATTCGTTTGAAGAATGGATTCCATATGAAGATTGTGTAGCCATTTCATACAAACTTATTGCGATAAAATTTGAAGCAAAATGCATTATTTAACTTCTTCAAAAGGTGAAAATACCAGAGTGACCATTATTGTATTGGCCTAACTTCTGGTGGATGCACAATTATGTTTTTGCTTTTCTATAGAAAACGAGGTTGTCTTTCAATTATGAGACAACCTCGTTTTTTATCTATAAAAATAAAGCTCTTTTATTTAAACAACGGTAAAATCCCCTGGATATCGTTATTATTAAAAAGTCTACAAAGTCTAAAATAGAGCGATCTAAAATCTTCACTTCAGATAGAATGGCGAATAATAGTGCACTTGGAATTTCTACCCGCGAAGTACGAGGGAATCAACCACACGATATGATGGATATCCAAAATATATTCAAATATGTAACAATTAGGGGGGATGGTTCGTTACATATGCAAGGGGGGATGACTGTGACAGAAACCGAATTAATAGAACGGGCTCAGCGAGGAGACAAAGGCGCCTATATAGAGCTAATCCGAATACATCAGCGAACAGTTGAAAAGTTTGCTTTTCAATGCGGTGTACATAGTAATGATTTAGCAGATGTTTCACAGGAGGTCTTTGTGAAGCTCTATCGTTTTTTACATCAATTTAAGCAGGATCGTTTTACGACGTGGCTCTATAAAATCACATTGAATACAACGCGTGATTATTATCGCAAAGAACAACGAGAGCAAGCAAAGGAAGAAAGACTAAGTGCACAGCAACAATTGCCCGCATCTTCAGCAGAAAAGCAAGTCCTTAATTTTGAAGAGGATAGGCTATTACATAGTGCTATTAATGAACTTGATGAAAAATATCGTTATCCACTTATATTATTTTACTTCCATGAATTAAAGTATGAGGAGATAGCAGGGGTACTAAATATTTCGTTATCAACTGTTAAAGTTCGTATATTACGTGCAAAGGAAAAGCTCAAAGCGGTGATCATGCAGGAGGGGAGTGTTGAAAATGGATGATAAACAGTTTGAAAAACGAATAGAGCTTCTAAAAAAGTCCTATGATCGCATGGAACCACAGCTAGATCCCAAAACCGTTTTCGCACAAATCGAGGCAGAAGATGCAGCACAACAATCGCAAGAAACAGTAACAACACAAAAGCCCCCTTCGAGATGGCAAAAGCCGGCTGTCTGGATAGCGTGCATTGCAAGTGTACTTTTAGTAGGTGTTCTCGTTTCGTCGTATGTGATTAATCCTTTGACATTTGTTCAAACAGCTGAACAAGAACAAGCAAAAGAACAAGAAAAAGTATATGAAGAATGGCTTTCAAACTTTACAAAAGAATATAAAGAAAAACGTGAACAAATGCGTAAGGAGCTCGACATTCCGGAGAAAGAGTTTAGTGAAATATCATTAGTTCAAACTACAGACAATGAAGTGGACTCATTACCTAAAAGAAAAGAGTTGTTTCAAGATGTACAGAACAGAAATGATAACTTTTTGAACAGTTTGGCAAAAAATACATTGGATAATCTACAAACGCCACGTGAGCAAATACAACTTATCGAAACTTACGGGAATCTTATGTCATTTGAAGAATCTTATTTTTTTTATAGTGGATATTCATACTCAGCAGAAGAGATAGCAAACTATTATTCTAATAAGCTTGTTCAATATGAAAAAGTTTTATCACAAAAACCAAAAAGTCTACCTGCAGACCTAAATAAATTAATTGCTACAGCTAAAGAGCAATATTTAGAATTACAATATAATGGACAAAGTTATAGTTTTCGACCAAATCCTGTATTCGGGAAAGACGCGCCTGAATATATTGAACGCCTTCACCCAAATGTATTAGGATATTTTAAATACTTGGCTACAGGCTCATTGCTTGTTGGTGGAGATTTACTCTATTCTATAGAGGATTCCGCAACTGTTCTCCGTCTCTATGAAAAAACGCTTGTAGCGGATAAATCTACTGAGACGGATAATTTTAACGTATTAAAGGGAGAGTTTGAAAATACATGGCTTGCCATTTTTAAAGGAACTGAAACCAATCCAATTCGTACAAAAACTGGTCAATACAAGCCCGAATACATCGATCTATTAACGATTATTGCGAATGGCGGATATGGTGAGGCAATGCGCAAAACAGCACAATCAATACTAGATGAAATAAAGGTAACGGGACAATCTAAAACGCTAGAACAGTTAACAACATATGATATTTGGATGGGGATTTTATATTTGCGAGAAGACACGTTTATGCAGACGGATGATGGAACAACTAGTATGGAGATTAATGAAGGTTGGATTGAGCAAACTAAATCTCTTTACGATGAGTATGTTAAAACAAAGAATGATGCAATTATAGAGACATTAAATCCATTTAATATCGTTAGTTTATTTTTATATGCTCATGGGGTTGGTGATCGTGACATAGCTCAGAGACTTTTAACTGATGACTTGGATATAAATACAGTTGTTCAGTTTGGTGGTATGGATAATTTTAAAGCTCTTTATGAAATGGGAGGCTCGTCACTTAGTATTAGAGCAATTGTAAAAGGTGCGGCGCAAGGGGTAGTTGGACAGCAATTATCTTTCGAGTTAACCCCTGTAGTAACCGAAAATGGTGAACAACATTACCGAATTAGTGCCATTAACGAATAAGGAGATTTTTTGCCCCACTTATTTACGTATGTTATAATTTATGGTGATATATACGTAGCAAACAAAAAGAAAGTGGGCAAAGTTTATGGAAAAAAAATATGAATTAGGAGACGTGTTGACCGGAAAAGTTACAGGTATACAGCCGTACGGTGCATTTGTTGCGCTTGATGAAGATACACAAGGCCTCGTACATATTTCCGAAATTACGTACGGCTTTGTAAAGGACGTTAGTGAATTTTTGTCAGTTGGGCAAGAGGTAGAAGTGAAGATACTTGAAATCGATGAGGATGCCGAAAAAATTAGCTTATCGATTCGTGCTTTGCAGGAGCGCCCGGCTACATTGCGTAAAAAAGATGCACCACCACGTAAATCATTGCAGGACCGTGTAGATGAATCGGATGCGAATGGTTTTAATTCCTTAAAAGATAAATTACAAGACTGGATCGAGCAGTCAGGACAATAATTTTAAGGTTGGAGTCTTGTACCTAACGCTTCGCTTTCGGTACAAATAAATTACTGCCTATTAATGCGAGATAAAAAAACGAGGATGCTTTCAAATATGAAGGTATCCTCGTTTTTTAGTATTTAATTATAGCGAATTTTTTATTTTTCGAATTCGGTACTGTAGGTTTTGACGGCTCATGCCAAGTGCGGTAGCGGCCTTTGTAATATTGCCCTCATATAAATTTAAGACGTTTTGCACATAATAGGATTCGGCTTCACGTAAATAAGCATCGAGCGGCATAACATCATTCTGTTGCTGGAACATAAAAAATTCCGGCTCGTGATTAGATACGTCTTGCTGCTGTACTTTGAAGCGGAAATGCATTGGTAATAAATCTGAGGTAACCGTTGATTCAGTAGTCATAAACGACACCGTTTCATCTAGTAATAGTTCAAGCTCCTTTAAATTTCCAGGCCAATCATATTGCAAAAATAAATCCTGTACATCAGGAGATAATTCCGTGACATTTGAAGCAAATCGTTCTTGATGGCGGTTAAAGTAATCATCTACGAATGGAAGAATATCTTCTTTTCGATCTGTTAAATTAGGAATGGAAATGGCCATTGTTGCAAAGAAATAATACAGTGATTTTGACAGTTTCTTTTCTGCAATCAATGTAATGGGATCACTTCCTACACTGCCAATGAGCATGTATTTTGACTGTGGAAGAGACTGTAATACCTCTAATAGTTGCTCTTGAATGTCTAGACTTAAAAAATCAATGCGTTCAAAGAAAAAAGTGTATGTCTTGTCATCCTGTAAGAGCTCCTGTAATTTATCTAAAACAGATTGAGCAGAGCGACGACTCACTAGAGTTACAAATGCTTCAGGGTCAGTTGAAGCTGCATGATGTATACCCTCTGCTACTAGATCTTTTCCTGTACCTGATTCTCCAATTAATAATACTGGTAATTTCACAGCTGCTGCTTTCTTGGCATTTGCGATAACTTGTCGCATCGAATTAGAAACAGCTGTTATCATATCGAATGTTAAAGGTTCACCATATCGACGAAGAGGCTGATAAACTAGCTTTTCGAGTGATGTAATATCCCGAGCAAACTCGATAGCTCCAATTAGTTTATTTTCGACATATAGTGGAAAAGTATCGTTAATCGTTGTTATTTCATGACCATTTTTATTCCAATATGTTTGTTTTACATTAACTTCTTTTTTACCTGTTTGTAATACACGCATTAAAGTACTTTCATGCTGACGGAAAGAAAACATTTCAATAACAGAACGATCGGCTAATTCATCAAAATGAAAACCCTCAATTTCTTTCATCTTCGAATTATAAATAATTGTTTTGCCAGAAAGGTCTACAGCGTGAATACCAACAGTTACATTTGTTGCAATAAACTCATAAAAAGGGAGTAAAGGTTCGGAATTTTTCATAAAATGTGCACCTCAAAAATTTTTTACTTGAAATATGCAACGAAATTTTGCATTATAATAAGTGTAAGAATATTCTAAACGCAAAGATATTTTGCGTCAACGTTTTTTGCACACTTAAAACACATCTCACGAGGGAGGATTTAGTATGATTTCATACAAACACGAACCATTCACAGATTTTACTCAAGAGGCAAATTACAACGCATATTTAGAAGCATTAAATAAAGTCGAAAGTTATTTAGGTCAAGACTACCCACTTATTATCGGTGGCGAACGTATTACGACAGAAGATAAAATCGTTTCATATAACCCTGCAAAGAAAACAGAATTAATTGGTCGCGTATCAAAAGCAAACAAAGAACTAGCTGAAAAAGCGATGCAAGCTGCAGACGAAACATTTAAAACTTGGAAAAAGGTAGATCCAGCTATTCGTGCAGATGTACTATTTAAAGCAGCGGCAATCATCCGTCGTCGCAAACACGAATTCTCTGCACTTTTAACAAAAGAAGCGGGTAAACCGTGGGCTGAAGCTGATGCAGATACTGCAGAAGCAATTGATTTCTTAGAATACTATGGCCGTCAAATGCTACGTATTAAAGAAGGCCAACCTGTAGAGAGCCGTCCTGGTGAATACAACCGTTATGACTATATTCCACTAGGTATTGGTATTGTTATTTCACCATGGAACTTCCCATTCGCAATTATGGCAGGGACAACAGTTGCTGCTTTAGTAACAGGTAACACTGTATTATTAAAACCAGCTTCAACAACACCAGTTGTTGCTTATAAATTTATCGAAGTGTTAGAGCAAGCTGGCCTTCCAGCAGGTGCTGTGAACTTTGTACCAGGTTCTGGTGCGGAAGTAGGTGACTACTTAGTTGATCATCCGAAAACACGCTTCATCAGCTTCACTGGATCTCGTGATGTAGGCTTACGTATTAACCAACGTGCATCTGTATTAAATGATGGTCAAATTTGGATTAAACGTGTTATCGCTGAAATGGGTGGTAAAGACACAATCGTTGTTGATAAAGAAGCAGATTTAGAGCTTGCAGCACAATCTATCGTAAAATCAGCATTCGGCTTCTCAGGACAAAAATGTTCAGCATGTTCTCGTGCTATTATCGTTGAAGATGTATATGACACAGTTGTTAATCGTGTAATTGAGCTTACTAACACGTTAACAGTTGGTGATCCAACAGACTTCAAAAACTTCATGGCAACAGTAATTGACCAAGCGGCATTCAACAAAGTGACAGAATATATTGAAATTGGTAAAGGAGAAGGCCGCCTTGTTTCAGGTGGTACAGCTGATGATTCAGTTGGTTACTTCATCCAACCAACAGTATTTGCAGACGTAGATCCTTCTGCACGTATTATGAAAGAAGAAATTTTTGGTCCAGTTGTAGCAATCGCAAAGGCTAAAGATTTCGATCAAGCAATCGATATTGCAAACGATACTGAATACGGTTTAACTGGTGCGGTTATTACAAATAATCGTATGAACTTAGAAAAGGCTCGTGAAGATTTCCATGTAGGTAACTTATACTTCAACCGTGGTTGCACAGGTGCAATCGTAGGTTACCAACCATTTGGTGGCTTCAACATGTCAGGTACAGACTCAAAAGCAGGTGGCCCTGACTATCTACAACTTCACATGCAAGCAAAAACAACTTCAGAAATGCTATAACTTCTTTAGCAAACTGAAAGAAGTATAGCCCTCGGTGTATGTCACAGATTCGGTTTTGTGTAAGCGCAAAACTGAATCCAACCGGGGCTAATAAGAGAATCTGCGAAACCCCTCCTAATAAAGTAGGCCGAGCAAGAACCGCAGACGCTAACGTTGTAGTGGCTTACCTAGGAGTACTAGGCGGATTCTTGTTCTTTATATTCTGAAAATGCGGAATTGTCCTATTAAATTTACTTATAGAAAAACATAGTCTTCCATAGATTTTTCATCATGAAAGTAAGGAGAGAATGCTATATGACAAAAACAAATCTAGTTATTGAACAAACTCAAAATTTTGGTGCTGCAAACTATCACCCGCTACCAATCGTTATCTCAGAGGCTGAGGGTGCTTGGGTAAAAGATCCGGAAGGTAATAAATACTTAGATATGCTATCCGCATACTCTGCTGTAAACCAGGGTCATCGTCATCCGAAAATTATCGCTGCGTTAAAAGAACAGGCTGATAAAGTAACATTAACTTCTCGTGCGTTTTATAGTGAAAACCTTGGTGAATGGTATGAGCTTGTTGGTAAATTAACGAATAAACAGATGGTATTGCCGATGAATACAGGTGCAGAGGCGGTAGAAACTGCATTTAAAGCGGCTCGTCGTTGGGCGTATGATATTAAAGGTGTAGAAGATGGAAAGGCTGAAATTATTGCATGTAATGGTAACTTCCATGGTCGTACAATGCTTGCTGTATCTTTATCATCTGACGAAGAATATCGTCGTGGCTTCGGTCCGATGTTACCGAATGTTAAGTTAGTCGATTATGGTAATCTAGAAGCATTAAAAGCTGCTATTACTCCTAACACAGCGGCGTTTTTAATTGAACCAATCCAAGGTGAAGCTGGAATCGTTATTCCACCAGAAGGTTTCTTAAAAGCTGCTCGTGAGTTATGCCGTGAAAACAATGTTTTATTCATTGCAGATGAAATCCAAGCTGGTTTAGCACGTACAGGTAAAATGTTCGCATGTGATTGGGAAGAAGTAGAGCCTGATATGTACATTTTAGGGAAAGCTTTAGGTGGCGGTGTATTCCCGATTTCTTGTGTAGCTGCAAATCGTGAAATTTTAGGAGTTTTCAATCCAGGATCACACGGTTCAACTTTCGGCGGTAATCCTTTAGCGTGTGCTGTATCTATTGCTTCAATTAAAGTATTACTAGATGAAAAATTAGCAGAGCGTTCACACCAACTTGGTGAATACTTTAAAGGGAAATTAAGAGAAATTAATAACCCAGTTATTAAAGATGTTCGTGGTCGTGGTTTATTTATCGGAATGGAATTAACAGAGGCAGCACGTCCATATTGTGAAAAACTTAAAGAATTAGGTCTATTATGTAAAGAAACACATGATACTGTTATTCGATTTGCGCCACCACTTGTTATTTCTCAAGAAGATTTAGATTGGTCAATCGAGCAAATTGAAAAAGTTTTTAATCTTTAACAAAATGTTCACATTTCAATTCGGAAGTATGTTACAATGATGCCGATATACTATCATTATAAAAACAAAGAGGCGATTTAATAATGTCTGAAAACTTAAATCTGTTCACATCAACTCAAGAAGTCATTCAAGAGGCTCTAAATAGACTTGGCTATGACGAAGCAATGTATGAATTGTTAAAAGAACCGCTTCGCATGCTACAAGTGCGTATTCCTGTGAAAATGGATGATGGTACAACAAAAGTATTTACTGGTTACCGTGCACAACATAATGATGCTGTAGGGCCAACTAAAGGTGGGGTTCGTTTCCATCCGGCCGTATCTGAGGAGGAAGTTAAAGCGCTTTCAATGTGGATGACATTGAAGTGTGGTATCGTGGATCTACCTTATGGCGGTGGTAAAGGCGGTGTCATCTGTGACCCTCGTCAAATGTCTATGGATGAAATTGAAAAATTAAGCCGTGGATATGTTCGTGCAGTTAGTCAAATCGTAGGACCAACAAAAGATATTCCTGCGCCAGACGTATTTACAAATGCACAAATTATGGCTTGGATGATGGATGAATACAGCCGTATGGATGAATTCAACTCACCAGGTTTCATTACGGGTAAGCCACTAGTACTTGGCGGTTCTCAAGGTCGTGACCGTGCAACTGCACAAGGTGTAACAATCGTTATTCAAGAAGCAGCGAAAAAACGTGGCATTGATATTAAAGGCGCACGCGTTGTTATTCAAGGCTTCGGTAACGCAGGTAGCTTCCTTGCGAAATTCATGCATGATTTAGGTGCAAAAGTAATCGGTATTTCTGATGCTTATGGTGCACTTCATGATCCAGAAGGTTTAGATATCGACTATTTATTAGATCGTCGTGATAGCTTCGGTACTGTAACAACATTATTTGAAAACACAATTTCAAACAAAGAATTATTAGAGCTTGATTGTGATATTCTAGTGCCAGCTGCTATCGAAAACCAAATTACTGCGGACAATGCAAACGACATTAAAGCAAACATCGTAGTAGAAGCAGCGAACGGTCCAACAACAGCTGAAGCAACTAGAATTTTAACTGAACGTGGTATTCTACTTGTACCAGACGTATTAGCATCTGCTGGTGGTGTAACAGTTTCTTACTTCGAATGGGTACAAAATAACCAAGGTTATTACTGGACAGAAGAAGAAGTTGAAGAACGTCTATACAAAAAAATGGTTGATGCGTTTGAAAACGTTTATACAACAGCGACAACACGTAACATTAACATGCGTTTAGCAGCTTATATGGTAGGTGTTCGCCGCACTGCAGAAGCTTCACGCTTCCGTGGGTGGGTTTAATCAATATATATGAAAAACGAGTCACTCCTATTAATGGGGTGACTCGTTTCATGTTTTTGAAAAACTATTATATCAATGAAATTAAAGTGTCATTATAAATAAAGTAGGGCTCGAGTCGCCCAGTCGTAACGAAGTTCAATTTCTTCATATAGTATGTATCTTCAGGTGTGTCACTTTGATATCCGGCAAAACAAAAAACAGGATTGTAAAAATTGCCTATGAGAACATACAGGAGAAATTAGCTGGAATCGGTGTCCCTGTTCCTGAGAAAATTCATAAGATTTATAACGAGTACATTTTCAAAGTTTAATTTTTGCGTTCATTTACAGAAATATGAGAAAATCCAACTAGAAAGGGGCGAATTGAATGGATTCATTTACATTTTATAATCCGGTGAAGTTGCATTTTGGTGAAAATGCACTGGAAAAACTATCGAAAGAGTTAGCGCAGCAAGGTAAGAAGGTGTTGGTTGTCTATGGTGGAGGTAGCATTAAGAAAAATGGTGTTTACAATGCTGTCATCGAGAAGTTGCAAGAAGCAGATAAAACAATATTTGAACTAAGCGGTGTTGAGCCAAATCCACGTGTGGAAACAGCAAGACTTGGTATTGATCTTTGTAAAAAAGAAGGAATTGATCTAGTTCTAGCTGTTGGTGGCGGTTCCGTTATTGACTGTTCTAAGTTAATCGTCGCTGGAGCAAAATATGATGGCGATGCTTGGGACATTGTAAAACGTAAAGTATTTGTGCAGGACGCTTTACCACTTGGCACGGTATTAACGCTAGCTGCAACAGGTTCTGAAATGAACTCAGGCTCTGTCATTACAAATGCGGAAACAGAAGAAAAACTAAGTTGGGGAAGCCCTGCTGTTTTCCCGAAATTTTCGATTTTAAATCCAGCGTATACAGTGTCGGTACCAAAAAAACATACAGTTTACGGTATCGTTGATATAATGTCGCATGTTATTGAGCAATATTTCCATAATACAACAAATACCCCGATTACAGATGAAATGTGCGAAGGGGTATTACGAACAGTTATTACAACAGCTCCTGAATTAATAGAAGATTTAGAGAATGTCCAGCTGCGTGAAACGATTTTATTAGCTGGAACAATTGGATTAAATGGATTCTTATCAATTGGTTCTCGAGGTGATTGGGCGTCACATAATATTGAGCACGCTGTATCTGCAGTATACGATATTCCGCACGCAGGCGGTTTAGCTATATTACAACCACATTGGATGCGTCTAAGTGTACCTGTGAATCCAGAGCGTTTTGCGGGTATTGCAACACGTGTTTTCGGTGTCGACGCTACAGGAAAGACTTCAGAAGAAGTAGCATACGAAGGAATTGATCGCTTATCGGCATTCTGGACTTCAATAGGAGCTCCAAGTCACCTTGCGGATTATGAAATCGATAATTTAAAATTCCATCAAATCGTAGAACATACCATGCAAAATGGGCCTTTTGGAAACTTCAACAAGTTACAGGAAGAAGATGTACGAGCTATTTTGCAAAACTCACTTTAATTGAAAATGGATACGAGGCTACACAATCTTGATGTGTAGGCTTTCTGATAAACCTTGATGTCACATTGCATTGCTTAGAGGCATCATTCATTTGTATAAAAAATAGCCAACTGCCTGAAACCTGGCAATTGGCTATTTATCTTATTTAGAAAAAATATGTTGGATAATGATTATTGTTTAGGTGTTGAGTGATCTGGTCTTTCACCAATATGCACCCAATTTTGTTCGCCATCATCCTCATCATACAGAATGGCCACTTTTGATACGCCCTTCTGACTTAAAATGACCTCTGTTAAATGGTCGCGGACATCATCTAGAAAAGCGAGTGATAAGTTAGGGTCAGCTTCGGCAACTAATTCCACATGTAAAAATTCACCTTCTTTAACGACCTCTAAACGAACAATATCTTTGATATTAGGGTCATCCATAACAAGATGAGCGATATGATTTAGCATTTCTTCGTCAGTTTCGCCAATAACGCCTCGTGCATTATCAAGGAAAACTTTTGCTACTACATAGAACATCATAAAGCCGATAATCATCGAAACGAGCCCTTCTATATTAGCCCAACCTGTATAGTGCGCTATTAAAATAGCAGCGAAGGCCAACACGTTACCACCTGTAGCGACTAAGTCTTCCATAAACACTAATTTTGTTGCTGGTTTTGCGCGATTTAAATAGGGAAAAGCTTTAGGGATAGCTGTAAGAAATCCCGCTTTTTCTTGCCCAGTCTCATGTAGTATTTCAACGGCAGCTTTCGCAAGAACTGATCCTTCTAAAACAATACCGATCAATAATACGCCAAGTGCTATGAGCATTCCTTTAGATTCGCCAGCTGGGTGTATAAAATGATGCCAGCCTTCTTTTACAGTTTCATAAGAAAGGATTGCTACGATTATTACAGCAAAAAGACAAACTAAATTTACGATTCGGCCAAAGCCTCCAGGAAATTGTTTTGTCGGTGCTTTTTTCGAAAGCGCTGAGCCGATATAAACAAAAAATTGGTTTGCTGCATCCCCTAGTGAGTGCATCATTTCTGCAAACATGGCAACATTACCTGTAAAGAAGAAGGCGATGCCTTTAATAATTCCTAAAAAGGCATTGACAACTGCTGCCATCAAAGATGGTTTATTCCCGTTTTTTAATAGTTTTAATAGTTCTCCCACGAAAGAATCCTCCAACTAGTTTAAAATTTCCATTTCAATTTTTTCTATATAGGGTAGTGCTCGTAATGAACGATAAAATGACAGTAAGTTATCAGATACTATTAATGATAAACGTAAATCTAATTCGTGAAAAACATTATTATTATTTTTATTAGGAACATCTTGAATGCGTATGTTTTCGATAATAATATTGTTTTCCTTTAAAAATTCTAGAAAAGACTCGCTTCTTTCATCATTGTTAATCTGAACTTTCAATGATATCTCTCGCATACGAATTCTTTTTGGTCCTATTTTCATTAGAAACGGCGATAAAACCTCAATGCCGAAGACGATGATAATAACAGCTAAAGTAGCATCCATATAGAATCCCGCGCCGACTGCAATCCCTATCCCGGCAGCTCCCCAAATCATTGCAGCGGTTGTTAAACCTGAGATACTATCATTCCCGCGCCTTAAAATAACACCTGCTCCAAGAAATCCAATTCCACTAACAATTTGGGCAGCCAAGCGTAGAGGATCCATTGTAATATTGATTTCTGACCTTGGGGGTGTTGAGTAGGCGGTTTCAATCGAAATAATAGTTAATAAACAGCTAAATGTGGCGATGACTAAGCTTGTTTTTAATCCTACAGGCTTCTTTTTTAATTCCCTTTCGATGCCGATTACTAAACTTAATGTGGCTGCAATTACTAATTTTATGCCAACTTCATATGTAATCATATTTCCAAATAAGGTTTCCATACGCAACCCTCCACAGATATTTCGTATTGCTAAGAGATATGCAAGGTGTCATTATTATATGTACATTACTTTTTTGTATTGTACATCACGATAGGAATGAAGTATAAGCATTTTTTTTCTTTTAGCAAACGGTCTTGGTAGTGAAAGTAGCTACAGAAGTCTCTAACGTTATAGGTGATTAAATAGATGTTGGTTTAAGTTAAAGTCTCAAGTAGATATCATGGATAGCACAAAGTCGTATCCAGACGTATTTATGTCCAGGTAAAAATGATTGGAGGTTGGATTTTATGGAGAAACCAAAAATTCATCCATACATTCCTATATTTATAGGTGTTATTTCTGTATCCTTATCTGCGATATTTGTAAAGTTAGCAAATGCAGAAGCGGGGGTTATTGCGTTTTACCGGATGTTGTTTTCGGTATTAATAATGGCTCCTCTGTTTTTTTGGAAGTACACGAATGAAGTAAAACAATTAAGAAGAAGGGATTGGCTGTTTTCTTCAGTTGCAGGCATATTTTTAGCGTTCCATTTTATTTTGTGGTTTGAATCACTCAATTACACTTCTGTAGCGAGTTCTACAGTTTTGGTTACACTACAGCCGTTGTTTGCATTTGTAGGTACATATTTTTTCTTCAAAGAGAGCATTACTCTAAAAACCATACTTGCAGGCGCGATTGCTATTGTTGGTAGTATTTTAATAAGTTGGGGAGATTTTAAGCTTAGCGGTACTGCATTTTATGGAGACATGCTTGCTCTTATTGCGTGTGCACTCGTTACAGCTTACTTTTTATTTGGACAAGATGTACGTAAGCGGTTATCTCTTGTGACATATACCATGCTTGTTTATGCTGTTAGTACAATTACGTTATTTATCTATGTTCTTATTAAAGGTGAATCGTTTGGTCCTTATCCAACTATGGACTGGATATGGTTTATTTTATTAGCAATCGTGCCTAATTTATTGGGGCATACTCTATTTAATTGGTCTATCAAATACGTTAGTACAAATGTAGTCTCTATTGCGATATTATTTGAACCAATTGGCGCGGCCATTTTAGCTCTTTTCATTTTTAAAGAGTATTTAATAGCCACACAAATTATTGGTGGATTAATTGTTATAGTAGGAATTCTATTGTTTGTGGTGGATGAGAAAAAGATTTTTAAACTTTTTTCAAAAAAAGCTTGATTTTTAAATTGCTATATTATATATTATTACTTGTCCTTAACAAGAAGGACGACTTGAGAAAAAGATTTGAAAAAAGATTTTGAAAAAGTTATTGACTTCTTGTTGGAGACGAGTTATGATAATAGAGTTGCTGAAAACAACAGCGACAAAATGAACCTTGAAAACTGAACAAGCAAAACGTAATCAATAAAGTTTTTAGTAACTAACCTTGAGTTAGTGAACGAAACAAAATTTTGGACATCAAACATGATGCCAGCAAAACAATTTGAGCTTATCAAATTTCTTTTTATGGAGAGTTTGATCCTGGCTCAGGACGAACGCTGGCGGCGTGCCTAATACATGCAAGTCGAGCGAACAGATAAGGAGCTTGCTCCTTTGACGTTAGCGGCGGACGGGTGAGTAACACGTGGGTAACCTACCTTATAGTTTGGGATAACTCCGGGAAACCGGGGCTAATACCGAATAATCTATT
>NZ_MWSJ01000007.1 GCF_002237755.1 Lysinibacillus sp. KCTC 33748
TTGTTTCTCGACAATTCAAGTATATATAAATCGGTGAATCTGTGCTTTTTTTATGCGTGGAATTGTGCGAATACCCCAAAAAATATTATAGAACCTAAAAAAACAGCCCTCAAACATTTAAGTTTGGGGGCTGTTAGAGTAAAAATATCATTATCTTTGCGTGGCGTCTACAGTTATGTAAGTATTGCTATAAAGAACCATATTAATATTTTTCACATTCCACAGTTTCCTAAATTCATTAATAGGAACTTTTCGATTATAGCTATTGTTATCATCATTACAATTCGCCAGTTCCCTTAGTGATTCTAAAAGGTAGACATATTCCTTGTCATATCCTACGACAGGGACAAAATGCAAATTATTACGATCCTTATGTACTTTAATAAAAACAATTACGGGAGTTCCTTTACTAACTTCGTACTTTAATGTATTTATATTTCCTTTATAATAGCTTGTTTTAAACCCCTTTTTTCTTAACAACGTACGGATTCCTTTTGGATATACATTGCCTGACCTCACTTTACTAGGGAAATTAGTATATAACTCATCACCATCGGCCTCCATTCCAAAGTGACGCAACACATATGCTGTTGAAAATGCTGCACATTCCCTATTGTTTTGTATATCTATCCTATTATTTCGTTTAATTAGATAGTTAGCCGGATAATCTCTTTTTCGTAAAACAGGTATGGGTAATGTCATTAAATATGCATTAATGATCGTTGATATAATAATCCATAAAATAACTGTTCTAACTATAAACATACTACTCCCCCATTGCTTTGCGTCCATATCGCAACATTATTCTAAGCACTTCTTTAACTAACCTACCCCGTTGGTTTAATGACTGAATAATCAGTTATTACATCTAGTGTAACATATTCACAAATATTGGTGTGTGGGAATTAGACCTCCCCATACCGTCTCGGTGTCTGTAACAGACAATCTCATTTTTTGCACATTTACCATTTATCTATCACCTCATACTTTAAATTTCTCTCTTGAACCTCTAGTTACTTGATGTATTATGATTAACTTATACCAATGGATAGGAGGAATTTTGATGAATAATAAAAAGTTTTCTATTTCAAAAAGGACAGGAATACCAATTCCTACTTTGCATTACTATGATGAAATTGGTATATTTCAACCTGAAAAAAATCCTTCTTCAGGGCATCGCATTTACAATCATCAAGATATTATTACCTTACAAAAAATTATCAGTCTAAAATTCCTAGGGTATAGCCTTGATAAAGTTACTACTTTGTTAAATGAATCAAGTTTTAATATGGATTTAAATGAAAGTTTGTCCCTCCATTTATATGCTTTAGAAAAAGAAAAGGAACAAATTGAGCAAACAATGCGAGCAATTAAAAGAGTAATTACATTAGTCGAGGAGGACGGAGAAGTAGACTCAAAGAAATCAGAAGAAGATCAAATTGTATTGGATAAAACATTTATTCATTTAACTAAAGAAGTGAAAAGATTATATGGTTATCCAGTAGAAGACTTGAAAGTACAAGAGATGGTTAAGGAATATTTAGAAGCTTCTTTTTCATACCTTGGTGAAAATTTGATACAAAAACTTGCCGATATAGATATAGAAGAGGTGGATATTCAAAAATTCGAAAATATGTCATCTTCCCCTTTCACGGAAGGTGAACAAAAATGGTTAAATCAAGCAATGCAATATTATATGCAATTCACAGAATTAGATTAGAAATGGGCTTAGTTAAATAATTTGAGGGTAAAGTTGAAGAGATAAAACATATTTTACTGAGCTCCGTTGAAGTACTGATTTTGCGCTTCACGGATGGCTAAAAGGGGCTATATTTTAATAAGAATAGGACTTGCGTGTATGATTGAATTTCAAACAAGTCCTTATTTCAAAAAAGCCCCCTAACATGTTTGTTAGAAGGCAAAATTATGGTATATCTATTTAGTACTTTCCACGCTTAGTCAAAAATAATTTTATTCACTGCATCACGGTCTAACTTTTTAATAACTTCCACCATTAATTTTACAGCATTATCATAATCATCACGATGTAAAATACCTGCATGTGAATGGATGTAACGTGTAGCAATACCGATTGATAGTGCTGGTATACCATTTGCAGTTACGTGGATAGAGCCAGCATCTGTACCGCCACCAGCCATTGCCTCGAATTGATATGGAATATTGTGCTCATCAGCCACATCTAATACGAATTCACGTAAGCCACGGTGTGAGACCATCGATGCATCGTAAACAACGATTTGTGGACCAGCACCCATTTTACTAGTTGATTCTTTTGCAGTTACCCCTGGAGTGTCTCCTGCTACACCTACATCGACAGCAAAGCCGATATCTGGTTGGATTTTATGTGTAGCCGTTTTCGCACCACGAAGCCCTACTTCCTCTTGAACATTCCCTACAGAATAAAGGATGTTTGGATGCTTTTCATTTTGCAAAGCTTTCATAACATCAATGGCAATTGCACAGCCAATGCGGTTATCCCATGCTTTTGCTAATAAGTATTTTTCGTTTTTCATCACATTAAATTCGAAATATGGTGTTACCATATCGCCAGGACGGACGCCCCATTCTAGAACTTCTTCTTTTGAAGCTGCGCCAACATCGATAAACATATCTTTAATGTCTACCACTTTGTTACGCACATCTGCTGGTAAAATATGAGGTGGCTTAGAACCAATAACCCCAATAATTTCATCGCCTTTACGTGTTGTAATTGTTACACGCTGTGCAAGCATAACTTGGCTCCACCAGCCGCCTACAGTTTGAAATTTGATGAACCCTTTGTCATCGATTTGAGTAACCATGAAGCCTACTTCATCTAAATGACCTGCAACCATAATTTTAGGGCCATTTTCATCGCCAACTTTTTTAGCAATGACGCTACCTAAATTATCCTGTTCAACTAAGTCTGCATATGGTCCAATGTATTTTTTCATGACCTCGCGCGGTGCACGTTCATTACCTGCTATACCATTCGCATCTGTTAAATCTTTAAACATTTGTAATGTTGAATCTAGCTGTGTCATCCTTTTACCTCCCGACTCTTGTATCTCCTCTATTATACTTCGTTTACCGAAATATTCCTAGTTAAATCGTCTGAAAATTGTTGGATTTCTTACTTTAATACCCCGAACGCTGACGATTATAATTTTCTTCATTTTTCTCTATATATGCCGCAACTACGTCCTCAAACGTAAAGCCTAGATTAAACGCAAGTAATCCATAGCATTGCCAGATCACTAAATATCTATCCTCAGTTGGTTGACTAATAAAACTTAAAATATTGTCTTGTGTCATTAAAAATGTCTCTGTTAAATCTCTCTTTTCTTCAATCACAGGCCATTTTTCTATCGCTGTATAACCTTTTAATAGGCCCAGTGATAATATAAAATGAATCGAATCCACATATTCTTCTAGAATCACATCACGTTCCGAAGCTCCCTTTGTGCTCCAAAACTTAAAGCAACGTGTCTCATTTGCAAGTTCTGCTAGCTCTACCATTAAGGCTAAACCTTTTTCTTTAAATACATCACGTTCAATATTTTGAGTTTTTTCGATGAAGTCATCAAGCTCTTTTTGCATTTTAAACAATTTTTGTAAATTCATTTTTTTCTCCTAAATTTCTTAAAAATATTTATATAAAGTGAAACTAATTGCCCCTTACAATCGTATAGGAAGGAATAACCTTTCTTCAAGGGGGAAATTAAAAATGTTGCCGTTACTTATTCGTCTTGCTGTTATTACGCTTATTATCTATGTATTTTATAAAGCGATTCGTTATATAACCGATCCTAAGCGAAAACTTGATGAGGCCTATGAAAAAGGCCAGTATTATTTTTATGATGACGTCAAAAATGTCCGGAAAAATTTCTTTATCTCTTACAAGGGTGCTCTTTTCGAAGGTGAAAAATACCTCGGCACGACTGAAGATGCCTTTGAAGTTGTGACGATTTTCGTTGGCGCCCGTGACGCCGCTACACTGCAAGGTTTTACGAAAAAAGACTTTGTATACTTACAGCAAGAAATTCTATTGAACTATCCGAGCGCAAAAATAAATTGGAAGCAGCCCATTGAAAAGCTTATGCACAACACATCCTCAGAATGAGGATGTGTTTTTATTTATCGGAATGTTTTTGAGTTTTATCGGAACATTCTCGGGTTTTATCGGAATCTTTTTGTGATTTATCGGAACATTTTCCGGTTTTATCACCATAATTGTACTAAGATAAATATTTGAATAGCTGCTAGCAGTGGGAAACCAAATGCAAAGCTGTTATGTCGTGTTTTATGACGGAATAAATACATTCCTAGCACGCCACCTGCTGCACCCCCAGCAATTGCTAATGTAAATAACGTACGTTCTGCAATACGCCACTCATGTTTTTTTGCTTTTGATTTATCCATGCCCATCATAACGAGCAGGACGATAGAAACAATCGCCATATAAGCCAATAATGCTTGCCCCATTGAATACTCCTTTTAATTTTCTATTTACTACTACTCTAACACAAAAAAGACTGACGGATAAATCCATCAGTCTTTCAATAACTTTGCACCTGTCGCTTCGCTTTCGGTGCAGAAATAATTTTTGACTTTGTCAAAAATTATTTAGCTACTGCTTTTTTTGCAGTGTCTGCTAATTGAGTGAATGCTGCTGCATCAGTTACAGCTAGGTCAGCTAACATTTTACGGTTAACTTCGATACCAGCAACTTTTAATCCGTGCATTAAACGGCTGTATGAAAGACCGTTCATGCGAGCAGCTGCGTTGATACGAGTGATCCATAATTTACGGAAATCACGTTTTTTCTGACGACGGTCACGGTATGCATATTGACCTGACTTCATTACTGCTTGGTTAGCAACTTTATATAATGTATGTTTAGAACCGTAGTAACCTTTAGCTAATTTCAATACTTTTTTACGACGTTTGCGCGTCACTGTTCCGCCTTTTACGCGTGGCATATGAATTACCTCCTGCTTTTCATTAAAAAATGAATATTAGTTATTTTGTGTTGTCAAATTATTTCATGTATACAAGTAATGATTTGATGCGTTTGAAGTCACCAGATGAAACGATGTTTGCTTTACGTAGGTGACGTTTTTGTTTTGTAGATTTGTTTGCGAATAAGTGGCTTCCATAAGCACGGTCATATTTTAATTTACCTGAACCCGTTTTTTTGAAACGTTTCGCAGCTCCACGGTGAGTTTTCATTTTTGGCATGTCGAATTCCTCCTAAACTGTTCGTCTAATATTATTTCTCGTTCTTTGGTTGAAGAACTAAGAACATGCTTCGGCCTTCCATCTTCGGTTTTTGTTCAACCGTCGATACTTCAGCACAAGCTTCAGCAAAACGATCTAACACACGTTGACCAATGTCTTTATGTGTAATCGCACGACCTTTGAAACGTAAGCTACATTTAACTTTATCACCTTTTTCAAGGAATTTAATAGCATTACGTAGCTTCGTTTGGAAATCATGCTCATCGATTGTTGGGCTCAGACGAACCTCTTTCATTACGATGACCTTTTGATTTTTACGAATTTCACGGTCTTTCTTTTGCTGTTCAAACTTAAATTTACCATAGTCCATGATACGAGCGACTGGCGGCTTGGCTTGAGGGGCCACAAGGACAAGATCCAAGTTTACACGAGTGGCGATTTCTAGCGCTTCGTTACGTGTCTTTACACCAAGCTGGTCACCATTGTGATCGATTAATCGAAGTTCACGTGCGCGAATGCCTTCGTTTACATACATGTCTTTGCTAATAGTAATCCACCTCCAAGTAGTTGTCGCGAATACATGGTTTGGGCAAAGCCTTGCCCGGTTGAACGGTACATCATCTTGTCATGTCCATAAAAAAAGGACGGACACTTTGAAGATGTCCGCCCGCTATATGTGCATGCGCAAGTCTACGCAAAACAATTCAACGTGTCATACCTGTTCACAGCCCAAGAGCGTTGTATCAGGTGAGAAGCGGGCAGCCTCTACTTCAACCACAAACTTTGTATTCATTAACCTTAACTATATTAACATGTACTTTTATAAGCTGTCAAATGTTTTTTAGCTTATTTCTAAAACAATTTCGCCTTGGCGTAATTGCGTCTGGATTTTGAATTGTGCCAGCACAATTCATTCCTTTCAAAATCCGTGACATCCGCCGGAGGCTTTATCTTCATTCAGTATGAGTTTGGTTACACACTAAAATGGAACCACATCCCCATTTATCTCTACACTTTTAGAGGGGGAATCTTCTTCTGAATGAAGATAAAGTAACCTAAAAACTTTTAATTTAAACCATTATAGTGGTTATCATCATAACGTGTGGTCGTTGATTTCCGTTCCGGCTGGGCGCTTTCCTGGGGGCGTCCGATGAGCCGCTTCACTCGCGTTGCTCGCTCCAGGGTCTCATCTGTGACGCTAATCCCCAAGGAGTCGCCCAGCCTCCACTCCAATCAACTTATATAAATGGCGTACGGATGTCATCTCAAACTTTTTATGTTCTTGCCAGGCGAATCCTAATCCTTCTTCAATCTGATCGAATTCGCCTGCAAAAGCATTAAAATTATTTTGTAATTTCAGCTTTAATGTTAGCTAAGAAGTCTTGGAAGCTAATTGTTTCTGAATCTTTTGAGCCGTAACGACGTACATTTACGCCACCAGCCTCTACTTCTTTGTCTCCGATAACAAGCATATACGGGATTTTTTTCATTTGTGCTTCACGGATTTTGTAACCTAGTTTCTCTTCACGGTCATCCATTTCAACACGTAAGCCTGCTGCAGTTAATTGCTCTTCAATTTGTTTAGCATAATCAAAGTGTGCTTCGTTTGAAACTGGAATGACTTCAACTTGTACTGGTGCTAACCATGTTGGGAATGCACCTTTGTATTCTTCGATTAAGAAGGCAACGAAGCGTTCCATTGTTGATACTACACCACGGTGAATAACAACTGGACGATGTGGTTTACCATCTTCTCCTACATAAGTTAAGTCAAAGCGTTCTGGTAATAAGAAGTCAAGCTGAACTGTTGATAAAGTTTCTTCTTTACCTATTGCAGTTTTTACTTGTACGTCTAGTTTAGGACCGTAGAATGCCGCTTCACCTTCAGCTTCAAAGTATTCTAAGCCAAGCTCATCCATAGCCTCTTTTAACATGCTTTGTGCTTTTTCCCACATTGCATCGTCGTCGAAGTATTTTTCAGTATCCGCTGGGTCACGGTAAGATAAACGGAATGAGTAATCATTTAAATCGAAGTCTTTGTAAACTTCTAAAATTAATTGTACTACTTTTTGGAATTCCACTTTAATTTGGTCTGGACGAACGAAAATATGTGCATCATTTAAAGTCATCCCACGTACACGTTGTAAACCTGAAACAGCACCTGACATTTCGTAACGGTGCATTGTACCAAGCTCAGCAATACGTAATGGTAGGTTACGATAAGAATGCTTGCTGTTTTTGTACACCATCATATGGTGAGGGCAGTTCATCGGACGCATAATTAATGTTTCATTGTCCATTTCCATTGGTGGGAAAATAGAATCTTGGTAATGATCCCAGTGACCAGAAGTTTGGTACAGCTCTTTAGAACCAAGTACTGGTGTATAAACATGCTTATAACCAAGAGATAATTCTTTATCTACAATATAGCGCTCAATAACACGACGGATTGTCGCACCGTTTGGTAGCCAAAGCGGTAAACCTTGACCAACTTTTTGAGAAGTTGTAAATAACTCTAATTCTTTACCGATTTTACGGTGATCACGTTCTTTTGCTTCTTCAAGCATTTGTAGATGATGTTTTAATTCTTCTTTTTTAAAGAAAGCAGTACCATAAATACGTTGTAGCATTTTATTATCTGAGTTACCTCTCCAGTATGCACCAGCTAATGAAAGTAGTTTGAACTCACGAAGCTTGCCAGTTGATGGTGCGTGGATACCACGGCAAAGGTCGAAAAATTCGCCTTGATGGTAAATAGAAACTTGCTCATCCTCTGGAATCGCTTCAAGTAATTCTAATTTATATTCATCGTCGATTTTTTCATAGATCGCTTGTGCATCTGCACGGCTTACATTTTTGCGCTCTATCTCTAGGTTTTCAGCGATAATTTTTTTCATTTCTTTTTCGATTGTTGGTAAGTCTTCAGCAGTGATTGGAGTTGGTGAATCGATATCGTAGTAGAAGCCACCTTCAATAACTGGACCGATACCAAGTTTAACATCTGGGAATAAACGTTTAATCGCTTGTGCTGTTAAGTGCGCAGTAGAGTGACGTAAGATTTCCAATGCTTCCTTATCATCCTGAGTAATAATTGAGATTGTTGCATCCCCTTCAATTGGTGTTTTTAAATCGACTAAGACACCATTTACTTTACCCGCATATGCTTTTTTACGAAGTCCTGGGCTAATTGATAATGCTACGTCATCAGTAGATGTGCCTTTTGCAAATTCCTTTACAGCGCCATCTGGGAAAGTTAATTTAATCATATCTGACATTTTTCTGCACTCCTTATAGTTTTGTTGTGATGCATGATTGAAGTCAAAGAATCCCCGGAATTGATCCTCATTCAATAGGTGTTTGGACACTCACTGAAAAGAAACTACATCCGCATTCGTTCACCACTATTTTCCACTGAACGAAAATAAAAAAAGCTCCGTCCCTACGAAAGGGACGAAGCGTATGCTCGTGGTTCCACCCTTCTTCCTTCCGACTTTTTATAGTCAGACGAAGCTCAAGGCTAGCTAACGGGCTAGGGACCGGCGAAAGATTATCCCTTTCGCTGCTCAGCAGGTAGTAAATAATGTGCTCAAACTAGGAAGCTTACAGCCAATGACTTCCCTCTCTAAAAGCCTTACACAAAATTCATGTCCTCATCAATGCATTTGATCAATTATGCCTCGGCATAATCCGAAGGCTTTAACTTTTTCAGTAAGTGTTTGGACACCGGTTGAAAGAAGTTAATTATTATATGTGACAGTATACGCTCGATTGTCATAAAATGCAACTGCCAATCTTACAGACGTCTATTTTGCCCGCCCATTTTAATCGGCTCTGTCAAGGCTTTAATACGTTCCATAACACGCCCAGCCTTCACGACTTCTATGTCACCTTTTTGTGACTGTGCTAAATGATGCTCCAACTCATCGTAATTAAAATTAGATGTAATGAATGTTGGCAATTGCTCTGCCATGCGGTAATGGAAAATAGTTCCCAAAATTTCATCTCGCGTCCAAGCAGTCATTGTTTCGGCTCCTAAATCATCAAGCATTAGCACTGGTGCCTTTTTCACATAGTCTATTTTTTCATTCAATGTGTTATCGCCAATTGCATTTTTCATTTCTCGTAAAAATTCAGGTACGAAAACTACAACTGACTTTACTTTAGCTTTCGCAAGTTCATTAGCTAATGCGCCTAGCACAAAAGATTTCCCCACTCCAAATTGACCATATAAATAAAAGCCTTTAGCAGGCAAATCCCCTGTATCTAGTACATTTTGAACAAAATCAGTCGCACGGTTTGCAATGTCAACACGTGTATGATCATCAATAAATAAATCACTGATAGTAGCTTGTAGCACATCCTTTGGCATATGCATACTTGCTATCATATTAGCAACATCACGGCGCTCATCTTCACGTATCTTTTGCTCGCATTGTACATAATCAATTTCAACAGTACTCCTTACTACACGTAAAGTAGGTAAAAAACCTTTTAAGTAATTTGTACAATTTTCTGTATTGTCACAGCCACAACAGACTGTAGATTGACTAATAAATTCATGAAGCTTCGGTAAATTACGTTCAACCGCATCATAGCTTAACTCATCCATATGCTCAGCTAAAAACTCTTGCACACGAGGGTTTTCTAATATTTCTTTACGCATCGCTTCATATCGTTCTTGAAATGATGGTACCTTAATTGCTCTTTTCAATGGTCCATTAATCGGTTCGATTGTCATTCACCTACCTTATTTTGAATATTACCTAATTTTTCTAGTATCTTTTGTCTTTCCTTTTCAAAATCAGTAGCGCCAGTATTTGGTGTATCTTTTAATACTTCCTCTGATTTTTCATTACGCTTATAAAACCAATCCGGTACTTTTTCCTCTCGGCGATTTTTTGTGTAAGAGTTCTTTTTTGCCGAAGACTGAGGTTTATTTTTCCACGTAGTGTACTTATCATGTTCTTTACGTGCTAGCTCCATTGCTTCTTTTGCTGTTTGAATATTTTTACGTACCCAATGATCCGCAATCGTTTCCACATATTTCTTAGGTAGCTTCATATCAGTTGTTAGCATTACATATTCCAGAAGAGCATTAACAACCCCTACCGGCATTCCATGCTGGACAATTAAACTCTCTGCAAGCTGTACGGAGGTCTGTAGCGGTTCTTTGCCATTATTGATATCTCGCAATACTTGCACTGGGGGAGTCGTCTCTAAATATTGCTGAAGCTCCTGGTCCTTTGTTTTTTGGCCCGGTTCTTCTACGGATGACGTCTCAGTCACTCTAGCAAGCTTTGGTGGTTCCTTTGATACCGTTAGCTTATAAAAATCCGCAGCGGCCTTACGTAAACGTTCCAATGAAATGCCTAGATCATCATCTAATGCCAGAATTACTACCTTTTGCATATCGAGTGCCGTTAAGCGATATAAAAATGCTAATTTCGCTATTGTTTCGCGCACCTCAAATGTAAGTAGGCTTGCCGGGACTAGTTGCTCCGATAAGCCCGCTTGCAGCAGTTCAAAGTCAAACTGGTCAAAATAAAACGGATATATCTTTTGCTGTGTGTCCTTACGACTAGTATCTACTTGTAAATCATCTGGAATCCTTGTACTTACAGGCTTAAAAACATCTATGAAGGCACGCGATACATCTTTAAATTCTGCATCTCTTGTAGATGGAATAAAACGCTGACGTAACTTCCGATAAGCTTGCTCCCCGATTTTACTAAATAGAAACATCGACAGCAGTGGGTCTTTCATAAAACTATCCGCATCAAGTGGACGTATCAGCTCATATAAAAAGCTTCGCTCGCCATCATCCTCTTTTTTCCATGTACGTAACAGGCCAATTGCTTCAAGCGCAATACGTGCCTCAAATACTTTGCCAATAGGAAGACCTAACACATTCATTAAATAATAATGTGTCATTTGCTGCTTTGGCATTTGCTCAGCCTCTGCCCATAATGTTAAATAAAGGCTGATTGGTTCCGCTCCAATTAAAGGCTGATAAAAAAGCGTTACTAATTGACGTTCCTGCGTAGAAAGTGCATGAGGTAGACGAATGTCAAAAGAATCAGCAGGCTGTAATTCCTTATACAAATGGATCAACGTCATTCCCCTCTCTATTTCCTATAATTTCTGCTCTGTTTGACGTTGGATAATTTCTTTAATTTCTTCAATAAAGACATTGATATCCTTAAATTGACGGTAAACCGATGCAAAGCGCACATACGCAACCTCATCGATTTTCGCTAAGCGATCCATTACCATTTCTCCTACATCCTCAGATCGGACTTCAGCATTCCCAATACGGCGAAGATCTTTTTCAATAGACATTACTAGTCCTTCAAGTACTTCAAGAGAAACAGGACGTTTTTCGCAAGCACGAATAAGTCCACGAAGTACCTTTTCACGGCTAAATTCTTCTCGTGAACCCTCTTTTTTCACTACAACTAACGGTGTCTCTTCAATTTTTTCAAACGTTGTAAATCGGAAGCCACATGACTCACATTCACGACGTCTACGAATTTCTTTATTATCATCAACTGGCCTCGAATCCACAACACGCGTTCCGTTAAATTGGCAAGATGGACATCTCATATAATTACTCTCCTGATTTCACAACAATTTAGTATTTCTATTATAACAAATTTCCTATGTATAAGAAAAGCGCATTGACGATAGTGTGCTCATGATAAGCCTTGAAAGCAGAAAGTACAAGCATAGATTTTACAATCTAATACAAAAAGCACATTGAAATCACTCGGATTTCAATGTGCTCAACATATTTGCTTGATTATGCATTAACCGTTTCTAATGCTTTTGCCACTTTTTTCACAAGATCTACAACGCGTGCTGAATAACCCCACTCATTGTCGTACCAAGCAAGCACTTTCACTTTGCGGTCACCCAATACCATTGTAGAAAGTCCATCTACTGTTGAAGAGTAAGTTGTTGTATTGTAATCAGAAGATACTAGAGGCTCAACTGAGAAGTTTAAAATGCCTTTCATTGGACCTTCAGTAGCTGCCTTAACGAATGCAGCATTGATAGAATCTACAGTTACATCAGTATTTAAATCAACTACTAGGTCAACTAATGATACGTTTGGTGTTGGAACACGAAGTGCCATACCATGAATTTTGCCTTCTAATTCCGGTAACACTAATTTCAATGCTTTTGCAGCACCTGTAGATGTTGGAATGATAGACTGTGCGCAACCACGTGCACGACGTAAATCTTTATGCGGATTGTCTAAATTCTTTTGGTCATTTGTATAAGCGTGAACTGTTGTCATTAAACCGTTTTCGATACCAAATGTGTCATTTAATACTTTAGCAACTGGTGCTAAGCAGTTTGTTGTACAAGAAGCATTTGAAATAACATCATGTTTTGTGATATCAAGTTTCTCATCATTTACACCTAAAACAATTGTTACGTCCTCGTTTTTACCAGGTGCAGTTAAGATAACTTTCTTTGCGCCTGCTTCTAAGTGCATTGCTGCTTTTTCACGATCATTAAATTTACCAGTTGCTTCAATAACAATATCCACACCCATTGTTGCCCATGGTAATTTTAATGGGTCGCGTTCACTAATAATTTGAACACGTTTACCATTTACAATTAAAGCATCGCCTGCAGGCTCCACTGAACCCTCGAACGTTCCATGATTTGTGTCATACTTTATCAAATGTGCTAACGTTTCAGCTGGGTAGCTGGCGTTAATTGCAACGATATTTAAACTTTCTTGTACGATCGCTTGGCGGAAAACCATACGTCCGATACGTCCGAAACCATTAATAGCAACTGATACTGTCATTTATAAAATCCTCCTGTGAGTGCAAACTCAGATTAATTATATACTTTATGGTGATTAGTATAACACAATTTCAAAAAAGATGAACATTATATATTCATAATATTAAAGTTCTTATTTTCTGAAAAATAAAATCGCCTAAATTAGTCCTTATTATGGTATAAACTCACAAAAAAATGCATAACAAAGTGTTTTTGCTATGCATTCATAGTATTAAAAAACAAAATTGGCAAGGAAATCTCAGTGAATGGTATGGCTCTTTAAAGGATGATTTCCGTTCCGGGCTACTCGCTTTCGCACGAGAGTCGAGTAGCCTTCCACTCCAATCAGCAATAGCGTAGAATTTTTATAAATATAATTTAATGCTATAGGTAAAAAGTAAAAGTTATGCTACTCACCAAACAGAAAAAACTTATAATTGTGACGCATTAGAATACATGTAGATTGATTGTAGTGGGGGCTGGGCGACTCCTTGGGGAACAGCAATAGAGGAGCAAAGGCTAAAATCATCACATCCTGTGATAACGCCTTCGTGACCAACATCCTGTCGCTGCCGCTACGTTAGCACTACGCTTTCGCACAGAAAACATTTGTTGCCCCAAGCGGCTCATCGGACGCCCCCAGGAAGCTCTGCTCTGCGCGAAAGTGAAGCGGCAGCGAATGTTTTATCTGTGCGAAAGCGAAGCGACAGCAACAACGAAGCGCCCAGCCGGAACGGAAATCACCCCCTGTTTTGCCGAAAGAGCCATACTTTATTTAATGTGACACCTTATTTTCAATGACTTAATAGTTTTTAACAATATGAAATGCGTAGCAATATGGCATTGCTACGCATCGAATGATTTTACAGATTTTTAATTAATTATAATACGTCCCAAGATGTCAGGATTTTTTTCAGTTGGTGCTCTGTTTGTTCTAAATTTTCATTGTTGTAAATAACCGCATGGGCACCTTTTTCTTTGACTGACATTGGTAACTGAGAATGCATTCGTGCTAGTGCATCCTCCTTTGATAAGTTGTTACGCTCCATTAATCGACGGAGCTGTACCTCTTCACTAACCGATACCACGATAATGTGCTCGACAAAATGCTGTAATTTATTTTCAAATAAAAGTGGAATATCCATCACAACATGCTTTTCTCCGGCATCTATATACGCATCGCGCTGGCGTAACATTTCCTTGCGAATAGCAGGATGCATCATATCATTTAACATTTTACGCTTAACAGGCTCGTGAAAAATAATATCGCCAAGCTTAGCACGATTTAAACTCCCGTCTTCTAGCAATATATCTTGTCCAAAATTTTCAACAATTAGCTTTAAAGTCTCCGTTCCTGGTTCAACAACATCACGCGCTACAATATCTGCATCGACAATTGGTAAACCAAGTGCTGTCATCATTTTTACTACTGTACTTTTTCCGCTCGCTATACTTCCTGTTAATCCGATAATCATAGTTAAATCCCCTTTAATGTTGACAATTTGGGCAAAAGACTGATGTGCGCCCACCTATCGTCATTTGGCTCGTTGCAGTTCCACACGTTGGACACAACTTCTTCCCATACATTTGCAGTCGATTCTGCATACTTCCAGCCTCACCATTTATATTACGATAATCTGAAATTGTTGAACCGCCTGCTTCAATGCTTTGGCGTAAAATAGCGACAATCGCCTCGAACAATTCACGTTTACGCTTTTCACTAATGCGGTTCATTGTACGGGCCGGATGAATTTTTTGCGCAAATAATGCTTCTGTTGCGTAAATATTACCACAGCCCGAAATGACTTGCCCATCCATAATTACATCTTTAACGGCCTTTTTCTCATATTTCGGCAACTTTGATTTCGCAATAAAATAATCACATGCTATTTCATCGAATGGCTCTGGTGCCATTTTTGTTAATGGTGCATGTTCCTCAATTTTTGTTAGAAAACGTAGTTCACCAAAGCGGCGTATATCTGAATAAATTAAATAGCCACCATCTACCATTTGAAATGTAGCATGAATATGCTTTTTAAATTTCACCTCTTGGATTTCCTCAGGCGAATTTACCACAAACCAAGCACCTGTCATCCCTAAATGACTAACAAGCACATAAGGGACATCTTCCTTCAGTAAATGAAAGAAGATGTATTTTGCTCGTCGTTCTATTGTTGTAATCGTCATTTGAGACAACGATATTTCAAATGCATCAGGCTCGGCTTGCTTCACGATACATTGCTTTCCTTCCCCAAAGGAAAAACGAATAATTTCAGATAGTTGAACTTGTTGAATTGTCCGCCCTTCAATTTTAGGTTTTAATGCCTGGACGACACCTTCAACCTCTGGTAATTCAGGCATTTTAACCTCTCCTTATTTTGCTTCGTACCAAGTTGCACCGTAGTTAAAATCTACTTTTAATGGTACTGAAAGCTCGATTGCGTTCTCCATAACTTCTGGTACTATTTTTTCAAGCAATGCAATCTCCTCTTTAGGTGCTTCAAATATTAATTCATCATGCACTTGTAAAAGGATTTTTGCCTGCATATTTTCTTTTTTCAAACGAGCATCCATATCAATCATTGCCTTTTTAATAATATCAGCTGCACTTCCCTGAATTGGTGTATTCATCGCAGTACGCTCTGCAAAGCTTCGTAGATTGAAATTCGAGCTCGTAATGTCAGGTAAATAACGACGTCTATTTAAAATCGTTGTCACAAAACCATTAAACTTCGCATCTTGGACGATATCATCCATGTATTGTTTTACACCTGGGAAACTCGCAAAATATTTCTCGATAAATGTAGCAGCTTCCTTACGAGTAATATCCAAGTTTTGTGATAAGCCATAATCACTAATCCCATAGACAATACCAAAGTTCACCGCTTTTGCAGCGCGACGCATATTACTATCGACCTCATCTGCTGAAACATGGAATACATCCATTGCTGTACGTGTATGAACATCCATACCTTCACGGAAAGCTTCGACTAAATTTTTATCATTCGACATATGGGCTAATACACGCAATTCGATTTGCGAATAATCGGCAGAAAATAATATCCAATCTTCTTTCGATGGCACAAATGCCTGACGAATTTTTCGCCCTTCTTCTAAACGAATCGGGATGTTTTGTAAATTCGGATCCGTTGAGCTTAAACGCCCTGTAGCTGTTAACGCTTGCTGGAATCGCGTATGCACCTTACCATCCTCTTTATGGATTTCTTTTAGTAAGCCTTCGATATAAGTTGACTGTAATTTTCCTAGCTGGCGATATAAAAGAATATGCTCAATAATCGCATGCTCTGGTTTTAATTTTTCCAATACATCCGCTGCAGTGGAATAACCTGTTTTCGTCTTTTTAATAACAGGAAGACCAAGCTTATCAAAGAGAATAACGCCTAATTGCTTTGGTGAATTAATATTGAAGGTTTCTCCTGCTTCAGCATAAATTGCTTGTTCAATAACAATTAGCTTGTCATTCAATTCCTGACCCATCTTCTCTAATGTGGCACGATTGACCGTGATCCCTTCACTTTCCATTTCCCCTAAAATAGAAGCAAGTGGAAGTTCTAAGTTTTTATAGAGCTCGAATTGTTCATTTTCCTTTAACAATGTCTCAAGCTTTGGCTGTAAAGACCACACAGCAAAGGCTTTGCGGCTAGCATGCTCAGCAAGTGCATCTATAGCTGGTATAGCTCGTTTCGCGCCTTTACCATAAACAGCCTCATTTGCCTGCACATTGCGATAGCCCAGTTCTTTTGCAAGAGTTGCCACATCATCTCCACTTAGCGCAGGGTTATTAATATAAGAAGCAAGCAATAAGTCAAATTCCACACCAGCTAAACGTATTCCCGCACGTTTTAACGCAGCTTGAGATGCTTTTGAATCAGACATGTACTTTATTTTAGTAGCATCTTCTAACCAGAGACGAAGAACATCTGATTTAGCCGCAAGATCAAAAGGCACGTACATTGTTTTCTCTCCATCTGTTAATGCAATACCTAGTTGCTGGCAAGTATGATAATGCTCGTCCTCTAACTCCAAGTGCACTGCCATTACATCTTTTAAATGCTCTTGCTTTACTTCTTCCACAATTTCATAGTCAAAAGGTGCCTGTTCCTCTTCTTGGACAGTAAAATCACTTTTTTCTAGTAGTGATTTAAAACCAAGCTCTTGCCACACACTAATTAATTCTTCCTCATTCGGACCATTGTAAGCAAGATCAGAAAGCGTTATATCAATCGGCGCTTTTGTAAAAATAGTAGCTAGCTTTTTACTCATTAGTGCCTGTTCTTCATTGGCAACTAATTTTTCTTTCATTTTAGAAGCCTTCACCGTATCCATTGCCGCATAAAGCGACTCTACTGAACCATGCTCTTTAAGTAATTTAACAGCCGTTTTTTCACCGACACCTGGTACACCAGGGATGTTATCTGAAGAATCCCCCATTAAACCTTTCATATCAATAATTTGTCCAGGCGTTAAGCCATATTTTTCTGCAATAAAAGCAGGTGTATTTTTTTCAATTTCAGTAATACCTTTTTTCGTAATGTATACTGTTACTTGCTCAGTCGCGAGCTGTGTTAAGTCACGATCTCCTGATACAACGATGACATCCATATCCTGAGTCGAAGCTTCAGTGGCAAGTGTCCCTATAATATCGTCCGCTTCGTACATTTCAAGCTCATATCGCTTAATACCATAAGCATCGATAAGCTTGCGTATATAAGGGAACTGCTCAGATAATTCTGGTGGAGTCTTTTGTCGACCACCCTTATATTCCGTAAATGTTTCATGACGGAAGGTTGTCTTACCCGCATCAAAGGCAACCAAAATTTTCGTTGGTTGCTCTTCCTCCAATATTCTTTGTAGCATCGTTGTAAAGCCGTACACTGCATTCGTATGAATTCCACTATCATTCGTTAATAATGGCAACGCGAAAAAAGCGCGATACGCTAAACTATTGCCGTCCAATAATAGCAATTTATCCTTTGTCATGATTTTATCCTCCTGCGTTTTCGTCTTCTTAATTGTAAAACGAAAACGTATGTTTGAAAATGCCTCTTCCTTTTACTTTATCGAGAAAACAGGTATTTTACCAATCATAACGTTGAAAATCGCCAAAATTTCTACAGCAATAGATTAACGTATGTTTAACTACACAAAAAAAAGCCAATCACTTATTGTAATTGACTTCTCTGTCGTTATTTACTAACTCTATTTGTTTTTTCTTTACGATAGAAAATTTCTTCATATATGACAGTCAAAATAAAAGCATTCATAAAGGCAAACACTAAAAACATTGGCATACCGCCAAGCTGTGGATGTGTAAGCTCTGTATCGAACACCATTACAGCGCTGATTTGTGCTAAAAAGAAAATGAAGCCAATCCCTACTTGCCAAATAGGACGCTTAACTTTTCGCTTTTCGTACCAAAATATTCTTTTAAATATTTTTCGTACATCCTCAGCAATGACCAAGCTTAGTAAAAACAAAATAACAAAAAATACTGGTATATGATAAACACTTTTTGTGATCCATGCAAAATCTGATAGACGGAAGAAAAGTGTAAATAACGATGCAATACTACAGGCTATCCCTAAATTCTGGAGCCACTTACTAATTTGCAACTTCACAACTATTACCCCCATTTTTATTTTTCAACATTATCATTCTATCAGATAATAGTCATATACGAAACACAAAATTATAAATTTCTATCATTTTCATAACATACCATCTATAAATGAAAGATATTTATAAAATATACGATTCAAAACCCCAAAACCCCATTATAAATGCCTATCACCATAAAGTGGGGTTGATTTCCGTTCCGACTGGGCGCTTTGTAGCTGCCGCTTCGCTTTCGCACAGAGCAGAGCTTCCTGGGGGCGTCCGATGAGCCGCTTCACTCGCAAGGCTCGCTCCAGGGTCTCGGGCCAACAGATGTCTTTTGCGCGAAAGCGTGAGTGCAACGTAGCGACAGCAGAGGGTTTTGGTTTTGTTTGTGCGAAAGCGCAGCGACAGCAACAGCACGATGTTGGTCACGAAGGCGTTATCACAGGATGTGATGGTCTTAGCCTTCGTTCCTCTATTTACTGATCCCCAAGGAGTCGCCCAGTCTCCACTTCAATCAACTTATATTAGTATTGCCATTCATTAAATAATCCTTGCAAAAGCTCGAAACCAGAATATAAAAATATCATACAAAATGTATTGCTAAATTTATGTAAGGAGTAAAAAAAGCCGTCTCAAAAAATTGAGACGCCTTCATATACTTATCCCTGCAAGGATAATAGTATTATTTTATATAGCCAGATAATATCTTTGCATATGGTGAAGTGGATGGCAAAATAATGACCGTATCTTCACCTATAGTTTTCTTATATGATTCTAATGTCCGGTACAATGAATAGAATTCAGGGTCTTGTGAGAATGATTTATTGTAAATCTTCGCAGCTTCTGCTTCACCATCCGCTTGAATCAACGCACCGTCCTTTTTCGCTGTTGCTAGCATTTCTTGAACCTGCTGATCTGTTTGAGCTTCAACACGACGTTTCTCAGCGTCACCTTCAGATAAATATTTCTGTGCGATTGATTCACGATCCGAAATCATATTCGTAAACACGGATTGCTCATTCTCAGTCGGCAAGTCGATACGACGAATACGAACATCTACTACTTCAATTCCATATTTATCATTTGAAAGTAACTCATTGACACGTGCAGTTACCTGATCATTGATACTCCCACGTGAAGAACCTTCATCATTAATAATCGCCTTATATTCTATTCGACCAAGCTCTGAGCGAATAACTGAATAAATAAACTCTTCCATACGTGATTCAACTTTTTCTATTGTTCCTGCATTTGAAATTAATTGCTTTGGATCAGTTATATGCCAAACTGCATAATTATCAATAATAATTCGTTTTTTATCCTTTGTATTAATTTCCTCTTCAGAAACTTCATATGTCATTTGGTTTTTTGGTAGCCTCGTTACGCTTTGAATAAATGGAACCTTTATTTTCAAGCCGGGCTCACTCTGAAATTTCACTACTTCTCCAAACTGTCTAACAACTGCGTATTCGGATTCTTTAACTATATAAACATTAGCAAATAATATAATGGCAATAGCAAAAACGGCTGTTAATGTTACAGCAAAAGAAATATATTTTTTCGGATTCATCGGGCCTTTTTTCGACATTTTGACCACATTATCCCCTTCTTTTGGAGCAGTATTTTTGGATTTACCCGATAAAAAATTCAGGAATTTTTCAAGATCCTTATTTTTTTGATCCATTAGTTACCGCTCCCTTCTTTTTTCTCTTTTGAAGTTTCTTGTGTTGCAGGTGTTTCTTGTGTTGCAGGTGTCTCCTGTTTTGCAGGTTGCAATGCTTGAAGAGGTAAGTATTTCATTGTATTACCATCATCATTCATAATATAAATTTGCGCTTTAGGTAATACATTTTCAAGTGTTTCCAAAATTAAACGTTCGCGTGTAATCTGTTGATTGCCCTTATATTGCTCATACATTTTATTAAAGACAGCTACATCCCCTTGAGCCTGCTCAATACGCGCTGTTTTTTCACCTTGAGCTTTCGAGATAATTGCATCCTTCTCACCTTCAGCCTCACTAATTCGCTGATTATTATATTTTTTCGCCTGATTAATTTTTGTATTTTTCATTTCGCGTGCATCTGTAACAGCTGTAAAGGCTGCTCGCACATCTGCGTTCGGTAATTCAACATCCTGTAGTTTTACCCCTAAAACACTTATACCTATATCGTACTTTTCTAGAAGAGAAACGAGTAAATCTCGTGATTTTGCTTCTATGTCCGCTTTTCCTTCAGTTAACGCGGCGTCGATTTTGGAACTTCCGATAATGGATCGAATCGCACTCGACGTAGCGCTATGTAATATTTTTTCTGGATCTTGTGAGCTGAATAAATACTTTTTCGGTTCTGTAATTTTCCATTGAACGACAAGGTCTGTTAATACAATATGCTCATCCCCTGTAATCATTTTCGTTTCAGCATCATAAGTTTCCAATTCCCCATTTTCATTTTGCTTATAGCCAAACTTTAAACTAAACGTTTCCTTCGATAAAACCTGAACCGATTGTACAGGCCAAGGTAATTTAAAATGTAAACCTGGTTCTGTAACTGTATTATCGGCACGACCGAACGTAATGACAACTGCTTGTTCTGATTCATCTACTGTGTACCACGATGTAAATACCGCAATAATTGCAACAATGCCGAAAATGCCAAGTCCCACCATCATTAGTGACCTTTTCACACTCATGTCTAATCCTCCCTTAAACTTAGTACTATTGTATACGTGACACTTACTTAAAAGTTTCAAAATATTTTAATAAACCACTTTTTTATTTTAGGCAGTTTTACATAAGGACAATGTGAAGCTCATCATTTTTTTGCACCGGTCCTCCATCTTTAATCCGCAAAAAAATATCCCGTTACCAGTTAAGGTAACAGGATATTGACAACTAGATGTTCAAACGCTGGGAAAAAGGTTGTTGATAAAACAATGCTAATTAATGCAGCTACAATCATCGCAAGACTCGCAAAAGTACCTTCCAACTCACCAAGTTCAAATGCTTTAGAGGTACCGGTGCCATGAGCTCCCATTCCTAACATTAGCCCTCTAGAGGATGGTCGATGGAAACGACATACTTTAATCACTAACGGTGCTATTAGACTCCCTAAAATACCAGTTATCATAACGAAAACAGCAGTAAGTGTAGGAGAGCCACCAATCATGTTGGAAATGTCCATTGCTATTGGTGTCGTAACTGAACGTGGAACTAAGCTATGCACAAGCTCATTATTTAATCCAATTACTACGGCAATGATAAATGAAGATGTAATAGCAACAGCTGAGCCCACTGCAATACTTAGAAAAATTTCAAAAGCATGTTTCTTTAATAGATTAAAATTTTTATAAATTGGTACCGCAAATGCTACTGTTGCTGGTCCAAGTAAATTTGATAAAATACCGGCTCCTGCAGTATAGGATTTATAAGATGTACCCGTTAGTAACAAAATGGCAATGACCACTAACGGTGTGATCAATATAGGTGATAACCATTCCTTCTGATACTTTTTATAAAACATTTTACAAATATAAAAAACTGCGATAGTACCTAGTAAACTTACTATAGCGGTTAAAAAGCTCATGCAGTATCACCTTTCTTTCGTTGCCCTAGCAATTGTGCTGTGAAACCTGTTGCAAACATAACAACGATGGCACTCAATACAATTACAAGCACAGCTTTCACACCTTGCACACCGAATAATGCGGTATAATCGATTACTCCGATAGCAGATGGAATGAAAAATAGTAATAGTTCACTAAGTAATAAACCTGCACCTAGCTCAATCCATTCAAGCTTAATAATATGAAACTGCAATAGTAAAAACAATAAGACTAGTCCAATTATGCTCCCTGGAATCGGCAAGTGAAGTAGGCGTGCAATACTATTCCCAACAAATAAAATTACATAAAGATAGCCGATTTGCACGATACTTTTGACGATTTTCATGGTCATCCTTCTTTCAATTTTTTATCTTGCTATAACTATCAGTAGACCACTTCTAGATAAAATGGACTTATTAACTGACCGTTAATGCCCGATTGATTCAACTAACAAGTAAACTGATTGTCAGTTCATGTTGTTGAGGTGTTAGTGGAATTAAGATGTCTTATTAAATTGTGGCTCTCCGGCAAAACGAGGTGGTTGATCTCCGTTCGGTCTGGGCGCTTTGTTGTTGCTGTCGCTTCGCTTTCGCACAGATAAAACATTTGCTGACGCTTCGCTTTCGCGCAGAGCAGAGCTTCCTGGGGGCGTCCGATGAGCCGCTTCTCTTAACATGTATCTTCTAGTGTGTCACTCTAATTTACTGTAATAAAATGAAGCTAACAGATGTTTAAAAAAACTAAGTGACAGCAACAAAAACATGAGAGTGCGAAAAGTGAAATCTGCAATGAAAATCTCCCTTCTTTAAATCGCTATAGCAAAGATTTCCTTGGCTATTTTATTCTCAACACTATGAACTAACAATCAGTACAATATTATTAGGTGAATATTATGCTACTATACTTTACACCTATTTTTGTTACGTGTAAAACAGAAAAAGAATCTATTACCAAAAAGTCTGGTAATAGATTCTTACTATTGTGGCGATAATTAAGCAACAAATAAAAAATCTAATTTATATATAAATAAAGATTTTTTTGCTATTTTATAGTCTTAACAATTTTATAAGGGGGTTTCTACTAACAAGTATAAGACCCCATTGTGAATCTAAAATTGTGCTATTGTAAAGAATTCGTTAATTTTTCGGAATCATAACAATCATTTTTGTCCCTACACCAACTTCACTTTCTACCTGAATGCGACCATGGTGCGCCTCTACTAAGTGTTTCACAATAGCAAGTCCTAAACCTGTTCCCCCAGAATTCCTGCTTCGCGCACGATCCACACGGTAAAAGCGTTCAAAGACACGAGCAATTTCATGTTTTTCAATTCCTATACCTTGGTCTTCTATTTCAAGAATGCCGTACGTTTCATTTTCCTTTAAACGAATCGTAACGGTTGTATTTTCCGGAGAGTACGTAATGGCATTGGTAATTAAATTAGTGACAATTTGAATAATGCGATTGGCATCACCCATAACTTGAACATCACGCTCTATATCAACATAAAAGCTCATATTTTTCTCATCCAGACGTGGACCTGTCAGCTCTGCTCCACGTATAAGTACATCTTGCAAGCCCATCGGCATAATATTAACGGTAAAACCATGCTGTTCAATTTTCGATAACTCTAGTAAATCCTGGATAAGCATCTGCAGACGGTTACTTTCTTTATAAATGATCTCTAAAAAAGATAGGAGCATTTTTTCATCCTTATACGCACCATCCAATAATGTTTCAGAAAAGCCTTTAATAGAGGTAATAGGTGTACGCAATTCATGGGATACGTTTGCTACAAAGTCCTTACGAATTTGCTCTAAACGAACAAGCTCCGTAATATCATGCATAACGATAACGACACCAAGCCAACGACCATGATCCCCTATAACAGGTGCTCCGTACACTTCCTTATTATACAGCTCCTGTTGGACCTCCATTTTAATTTGTTGTCGATAAGGCATTTCCGTTAGAAACACATGGTCAATAAATTGCTCTAGTGATTTTGGTAAACCAATTGTACGAAAAACTTTCCCTTGTACATCGTCAATTTGCATACCGAAACGCTCTAAAAATACACGGTTCACAATAGATATATTGCCCTCACGTCCTATCATCATGAGGGAGCTTCCCATGTTTTCAATTAACGTTTTAAGCCTTTCCTCTTCTACCTCGCGAATCGTCGTAATATCCTGTAAATTACGCGCTAAAATATTGATGGAGTGACTAAGCGGCATCATGCGTTCATGCTCATTTTCATGGGCACGAGCACGGTAATTTCCCTTTGCCAGCTCAAGTGCCGTATCTGTCACGTTATCAATAGGAGCAGTGAAATTTCTAATCATATAGCGACTTACAATAGCCATTAACATAAGTGCTATGATAAAAAGTATCGCTAGCACTACATAAAGTCGCGTATGAACAGTCGATAATAGAGAATCTTTTACCTCAATGTTTTGCGCAGTATATAGCGCCTCTTTATCTTCCTTAGATAGTTCAATCTTTCGTTCATCTAATACTCGGTTAATAGATTCTTGCATCTCTACACTAGCCTGTTCGTTGTACTGTTCTATATAAACAGGAAAAAGCTGACCTATTACAACCATTAGGACAGCTAATATCGTTCCAAGCAATAGCATGAATGTCAAGAATAAGCGGTTGCTCATTGATTTCATGTCGTTTTCGGCTCCTCGAATTTATAGCCAAGGCCGCGAATTGTTTTGATGAATATCGGCTTACGGCTATTTTCCTCGATTTTATCGCGAAGGTGGCTTATATGCACATCCACAATTCGAGTATCGCCAGCAAAGTCATACTTCCATACAGCACTTAATAGTTGATCACGCGTTAAAACACGGTTTTTATTTTCAAGTAAATAAATGAGTAGTTCAAATTCTTTTGGCGTAAATTCCAGTGCTTCATCCTGTAAAAACACTTCAAAACGCTCTGGAAAAACACGTAATTGTCCAAATTCATACATTTTCTCTTGTGACCCATTCTTATCTTCAGCCACTACATTTTGTGTGAAACGTCTTAAAACAGCCTTTACCCGCGCTAACACTTCGCGTGGACTAAAGGGCTTCGTCATATAATCATCTGCCCCTAGCTCTAGACCAAGTACTTTATCGAACTCGTCATCCTTTGCTGTTAGCATAATAATAGGTGTATTCATACGTTGTTGACGAATTTGCTTACAAACCTCCATACCATCAAGTCTTGGAAGCATCAAATCTAATAAAATTAAATCTGGCTGTAAGTCAATTGCCTTATCAAGACCCTCTTGACCATCTGCAGCTGTTTCGACAACATATCCAGCCTGCTCTAAATTATATTTCAATAATGTCGCAATAGAAAATTCATCTTCTACAACTAAAATCGTTTTTGTCATGTGTAATGCCTCCGTTAGTGATTTGAAACCCCCATTTCAAATCTCAAGACGTTTATAAAGTAAGTGGTGGTGTTACCAGTAAAGTACCTTCAATCACAAGCTCCTTTTGCTCATTATATGAGTGTACACATACTGTAATCGTATTTTGTAATTTATTTACTTCTGTTACTTCTAAAAGAGTATCAAATAATTCATAATGATAGAGCGGTCCTAAATATTTTATATGTTGCTCAATAATTCGTGCACCTGGTCCAGGAATATACTTTGACACAGCTGAAGTAATAATGCCATTTAACATGATTGTTGGTACGATTGGCTTTTGAAAAGGTGTCATTGCAGCATAATCATGTTGAATATAAAGTGGATTATTATCATTCGTCAGTCCTAAATAAAGCAATAAATCCTTATCTTCTATCTTTTCGGTTATATGAATCTTCTCGCCAACTGTAATTTCATCAATAGAGAGACCAAGCTTACTGTTTTTTTGAAGCAAAAATACGCCAACCCCTTTTCTATCATATACCTTCATAGTATCAATTTTATTCCAAAAGTACAACGAAAAGCAGAATAACCATGTAATCTTCATTCAGCATTATTTATCGGTTCCTTTGTCTTTTAACCGAGAATGGTGTTGCCATTCTTTTTGATATTTAGCTGATGAATGTTGAAGGACCAGATTCTCCAAAGCGTAGCTGAAAAAAATACAAAAGACATCTACCCTTCATATTTGCGGATTTCACCAATTCCTTACTTAGAAAATCGCCGAAAGAACTAAAAATTAACGAACTGCTAATTTAACATAATTATGAAGTTCAGACTAAAGTTGTAAATACTTTTCCGAATCACGTTGGTAATATATGGTGTGTAGTGAATTGAGGTCAAGGATTTTAAAGGGGGAGTAATTTTGAATTACTATATTTGTGAAACATGTGGGGTGCAGTATGAAAAATCAATGGAAGAGCCAAAGCAATGTACTATTTGCTCAGAAGAAAGACAATATGTCGATGTAAATGGGCAAACTTGGACAACTTTGAACAAAATGATTTCTTCTGAAATTTATAAAAATGACTTTAATCTTGAAGAAGATGGATTATTTAGCATAACAACTAGTCCAACATTTGGAATTGGACAAACAACTTATTTAATTCAAGAACAGGGTTTTAATTTGTTATGGGATTGTATTTCATATATTGATCAAGAAACTATTGATAAAATAGAGAGGTTGGGGGGAATTGATGCCATCGCATTATCTCATCCTCATTATTATTCAAGTCAAGTGGAGTGGGCAGAAACTTTTAACGCACCTATTTATATTCATGAGGATGATAAAAAATGGGTTACAAGAACTAGTGACAAGATTATTTTTTGGTCTGGTGAATCTCTTACTTTACAGAATGGGTTAACTCTTTATCGTATGGGTGGTCATTTTAAAGGAGCCACTGTACTAGAATGGAAAAATGGTAATCAACAAAAAGGCATATTACTAGTTGGAGATATCATTCGTGTAGTGGCTGACCGCAATTGGGTAACATTTATGTATAGTTTCCCTAATTTTATTCCACTTCCTGTTAAAACAGTGGAAAGAATCTTAAGTCAAGTAGAGGATCTACATTTTGAACGAATATATGATGCTTTTCTCCGTATTGTGAAAAAAGATGCAAAACAATCTGTTCATAACTCAGCTGTAAGGTATATAAATGCTATAGAGGGTAAGCTATTCACTACTTAAGTTAATTTCACTTTATTGATAGGATTTTGTTAATGTTTTCAAAGTCGTTGCCTCCAATTTTTGCAGAAACAAAAAGCGTCCTGCTATCGTGTTTCATTACGATGCAAGACGCTCTAGCTACTATTTACGATCAATTGATTTTCATTAAAACCATTCATTTTACCTGATGAACTACTATGTCAGACAATATATGTTTGGGTAAAATAAGTATATGAGATGATTTATAGGAGAGCTATTTTATTGCCTTTCAAGTCTCCTATTTTCGATTAGATATTACCCCAAATGTAGATGCTTTAATGTATGTTTGCCCTTGTAATAACTCCAATTGCTTTGGTGTGCCAGTTACTACGGCCCCGATAATTTTCACATCACTTCTTTCCAGGGTTCCATTTTCCCCTATTAAGGATTGGTAAACTTGGTTTGTTTCCCACTCAAAGTTCTTGCTCCCTCGAAGAAGCTCAAGGTTTTGAATAAAGGTGTCAACCTCGTCGCTTTGAGACTGTCGGGGTACTGGTTTTGATTGTTCCGATTGAAATCCGAAAATGAACGGAGAATTAGCTGCAATAGTACCCTGTCCTTGCTTCATAAAATTCAATCCTTCCTCTGTAAAGGCATCCACCCACCACCAATCTACTTGCACATCAGAAGGCAACTTGCGTTTAATGTCGTCAAAGCTATATGCATTATCAAAAGATATTGCTAGCTCTACGAAAGTATTTTCTTCCAATTGATTGAGTTCACTGATACTACCTTTATAAACATCGTATGAAATCTCCGGGTAATAAAAAAACATTTCTCTATCGCCAGTGTATTCATTAAATTGTTCAAATTGATTTGATTCCGCTAGTGATTCTGAACCTTCTATTTGGATCGAGCCTGAAACATAATTTCTTGTAAGAGTTCCAAATAGATTGTAATCACTTTCGAGAGGTTCCCAAATATAAGGTCTATGCTTATCTCCAAGTACCTTAAATGTTGTCGTTTTTATTTTCCCTCCAAACAAATTATAGTCATACATTTGATTACTAATTTGAACATTTGGGGCGCTAATTGCGTTAAACAATCTAATATCGTCCTTTACTTTCTCAGCACTATTTATTGATAAGTTCCTAAGACCGTACCATACTACTACTAGAACAATTGGCGTAACGATGATCGTTATGCCAATAATTTTTATTGTTGACCAAAACTTTGCCTTTCTCATTATTTTTTTCGTCTGTTTTTCATCAAATAAAAAATCATTTTGCCCTTTATTCATAATCAGTGTCCTCCTTAAATCTTTCAGTAAATTCTTCCCTAGCACGTCTGACGTGTGTTTTTAGAGTGTTTTCATTCTTATTCATTAAAGCTGAAATTTCTTTATACGATAATCCCATCTCATATTTCAGAACTAATAATTCCTGATGCAAGTTAGACAGCGTTTCAAGAGTGTCTCTTATGTCCTCTAATTTTTCTTTTTTTAGAACCTGAATTTCAGGTATATTAGTCAATGCTGTCAATTGGACTTCATCAAATTCGGTTGTTGGATGACGCTTTTCTTTTCTCTTGAGATCATAAAACTGATTGGTAGCCACACGGTATAACCAGCTCATTACTTTGTCTGATTGAATTCCATTTTTATGTAATAAAAATTTATAACATGTATCTTGAACGATATCTTCTGCATCCTCATGGGCTAATCCACGTTTTCTTAAATATCGGTATAATATGGTACCTACTTGCTGCAGAAATTCATTCATTGATTGATTTGCCATTTCTATCTCCCTTCTGCCTATACAACGCAGAACTCAAAGAAAAGTTTACATATTATAAAAAATCCTTCATAAATTATTTTATTTTCCATAAAAACACAAAAAAGAGGAGGGATTTGTGCCACCCACCTCTATTTTTCGGTATCCTGTATTTTGTAAGAACATCTTATTTTTCCACATTTATCGCTCTACTTTTTGATAGCTAAATACTCAAAAAAAAATCGAGTAGGAATGAATCCTACTCGATTTCATAAACTTTTATTAAGCTAAAACTTTCATAACATCGCGGACTGCTTCTGCCGACTTATCTAAAGCTGCTTTTTCATTGTCTGTTAATTCAAGTTCAAATATTTTTTCTACACCATTTGCACCTAATAATGTCGGAACACCTAGGTATAAATCGTTGTAGCCATATTCGCCTTCTAAGTATGCAATAGATGGAAGTATACGTTTTTGGTCTTTAATGATAGCTTCCGCCATTTCAATAAGCGCCGCTGAAGGAGCATAATATGCAGAACCGTTCCCAAGAAGGTTCACGATTTCAGCGCCACCTTTTCGTGTACGGTCAACAATCTCTTCAAGACGATCTGCTGGGATTAACGTTTCTAATGGAATACCTCCAGCAAATGAGTAGCGTGTTAGTGGCACCATTGTATCACCATGCCCACCTAAAACAAAACCTGTGATGTCTTTTACGGAGATATTAAGTTCTTCAGCTACAAACGCACAGAAACGAGCCGTATCGAGTACACCTGATTGACCTATTACACGATTTTTAGGGAAACCAGTTTCTTTGAATACTGTGTAAGTCATTGCATCAACTGGGTTTGTAAGAACGAGGATTGTTGCATTTGGTGAGTACTTAGCAATTTCTTTGGAAACTGCTTTCATTACATCTTGGTTAATTTGAACAAGATCGTCACGGCTCATACCTGGTTTACGAGCAACACCAGCAGTGATAATTACTACATCAGAATCTGCAGTATCCGCATAATTAGAAGTACCTTTAACATAAGAATCATAGCCTTGCACTGGTGCAGCTTCCCACATATCTAGAGCTTTACCTTTTGTTGGGTTTTCAGCTTGAGGGATATCCACTAACACTACATCACCAAGTTCTTTTTGAGCTGCTAAAAATGCTGCAGTAGCGCCAGTAAAACCGCTACCGATTACTGAGATTTTTTTTCGTTTCAGAGACATTCGAATACGCTCCTTTAAATTAGGTTATATAATCTATTATGCCTCGGCATAATTGCGTCAAGAATCGGCTTTGTGCAAGCACAAAGAACTCCTTTCCGATTCCGTGACATCCACCGGAGGCTTCTTTCAGCGGGTGTTTAAACACCTGCTGTAAGAATTTAAAAAAGGGAGGAGAATAAATTCTCCTCCCTCGATTAAACAAGTTCATCGTAAATATTTTATTAAGCTAAGTTCAATAGAAATTTACATTTCACCCTAATTATATCGGCAGAATATACATCCGCTTTAACTATAATTTCTATTTAAAATAGAAAATTAAAGGTTTTTGATTAATTCAGTAGCGAATTCTGAACATTTTACTTCTGTAGCGCCGTCCATTAAACGAGCGAAGTCGTAAGTTACAACTTTAGAAGAGATTGTTTTCTCTACAGATTTAGTAACCATGTCAGCTGCTTCTTGCCATCCTAAGTGCTCAAGCATTAATACGCCTGAAAGTAATACTGAAGATGGGTTTACTTTATCTTGACCAGCATATTTTGGAGCTGTACCGTGAGTAGCTTCGAAGATCGCGTGTCCAGTTACATAGTTAATGTTTGCGCCTGGAGCGATACCGATACCACCAACTTGTGCAGCTAATGCGTCAGAGATATAGTCACCGTTTAAGTTCATTGTAGCAACTACGTCGAACTCATTTGGACGAGTTAAGATTTGTTGTAAGAAGATATCAGCGATAGAATCTTTAACTAAGATTTTACCAGCTGCTAAAGCGTCAGCTTGTGCTTTGTTCGCTGCTTCTTCACCTTGTTCAGCTTTAATAGCATCATATTGGTTCCAAGTGAATGTTTGATCAGCAAATTCTTTTTCAGCTAATTCATAACCCCATTTTTTGAATCCACCTTCAGTGAATTTCATGATGTTACCTTTGTGTACTAAAGTAACAGATGGGCGTTTATGGTTAATAGCATATTCGATAGCAGAACGTACTAAACGCTCAGTACCTTCTTTAGATACAGGTTTTACACCGATACCAGAAGTTTCTGGGAAGCGGATTTGGTTAACACCAAATTCAGATTGTAAGAAGTTGATGATTTTTTGTGCTTGTTCAGAGCCAGATTCGAATTCAATACCAGCGTAGATGTCTTCTGTGTTTTCGCGGAAGATAACCATTTCAACGTCTTCTGGACGTTTAACTGGAGAAGGTACTCCATCAAAGTGACGTACTGGACGTAAGCATACATATAGGTCAAGTTGTTGACGTAATGCTACGTTTAGAGAGCGGATACCACCACCGATTGGAGTAGTAAGAGGACCTTTGATTGCGATTAGGTATTCGTTGATTTTGTCTAAAGTTTCTTGTGGTAACCATTCACCAGTTTGGTTGAATGCTTTTTCACCAGCTAAAACTTCTAACCATTCGATTTTCTTTTCACCGTTGTAAGCTTTTTCTACTGCTGCGTCGATTACGCGTGATGCTGCAGCCCAAATATCTGGACCAATTCCGTCACCTTCGATGAAAGGAATCACTGGATTGTTTGGTACATTAAGTACGCCATTTTCAACTACAATTTTGTTTGACATTGATGTTGCCTCCTAAATTCATAATCATAGGACTGTGTTATGTAACACAGTCCCAAATATTCTAGCATATTTTCCGAATTAGCGCTCGCTGATTGGAACATATTTTTGCATGCCTGGTCCAACATACTCTGCACGTGGACGGATTAGGCGGTTGTTAGCATATTGCTCTAGAATATGAGCTACCCAACCAGAAGTACGTGATACTGCGAAAATTGGTGTGAATAGGTCATGATCGATACCTAAAGAATCATACACTGACGCAGAGAAGAAGTCTACGTTTGCAGGTAATTTCTTTTGTTCTACGATCATGTCATGGATTTTAACTGACATTTCATAAAGTTCTGGTTTACCAGTTAGCTCAGTTAATTTTTGTGACATTACACGTAAGTGTGGTGCACGTGGGTCGCCTTTGCGGTATACGCGGTGACCGAAGCCCATGATTTTTTCTTTGTTATCTAATTTATTTTGAATATAAGATTCAACGTTTTCAAGTGAGCCGATTTCAGTTAACATTTTCATAACTTGCTCGTTTGCACCACCGTGAAGTGGTCCTTTTAATGCTCCGATAGCTGAAGTTACACCAGAATAAACATCTGATAATGTAGCTACACAAACACGTGCCGTGAATGTAGATGCATTTAATTCGTGGTCAGCATGTAATACTAACGCTTTGTCGAATGCTTCAACTTCGATTGCTGCTGGTTCTTCACCTTTAAGCATGTATAAGAAGTTTGCAGCATATCCTAATTCTGGTTTTGGAGCAACTGGCTCTAAACCTTTACGAACACGCGCAAATGCAGTAACTACAGTTGCAATTTTAGCTTGTAAACGGATAGCTTTACGATAGTTAGCTTCTGTATCCATAACATCCGCTTCTTCATCGAATACACCAAGTAAAGATACTGCAGTACGTAGTGCAGCCATTGGATGTACAGTTGAAAGTGGGTATGTTTTGAATTGGTCTACAATTGCTTGCGGAATAGACATGTTGTCTGCCAATTGTTGTTTTAATTCAGCTAGCTCGTCTGCTTTTGGTAAACGAGTATGCCATAATAAATAAATTACCTCTTCGAATGACGCGTTCACTGCTAAATCATCAATGTTGTAACCAACATATGTAAGTGTGTCATCGATAATTGAACTGATTTTAGATTCCGCTGCTACGATACCTTCTAAACCTTTAGTTGCTGACATAAATTATCGCTCCCTCATATTTATATTTTTTAGTTGTAAATGCAGTTATTAGGTCGCATTTACGTTTTTTGCTCATATGAACCATTAAGTAAATCGCTTACAATTGCTATTATAATCATTTTTGACAGCTTTGTGAATGAAAAACCTCCGAATAAAGAAAAAGGTGCATGAGCGATTATATATACGCCTGAAAGAGATTCTTTTTCGTATTTTGACATTAATTTATCAATTGAAATGGGGTGAATTTGTAAAAATGAGGAATATTAAATTTTTTTCATACGAAAGAACTATAAGTGTTTTGTTTTTCATATTCTACTTAACAATATTGTGGTTCGTATTACCTGTATCTCTCGCGATTTTTTTGTCTTTTTCTACGTATCCTATCATAAAATTCCTTCATTCTTATTGTAGGATTGCCTATTGGCTTGCAGCAATTATCGTGGAAGCACTTATTCTAACTTGCATTTTTCTTCTCGTTATCATTTCTATAAACAGTATTATTCTTATCTTCCCAGAAATCAGAGATACACTACAAAATTTCCCACTTTTCAACGAATATGAATCAATGTTTATCCAAGTTTTAAAGGAAAAATCGCTTTCTATTTTCGATTCAATCTTTTTATACATGGCAAACATTTTCCAACTATTAATGAAACATGTAATTGAAGTATTTATATTCCTTGTCGCTTACTATTTTGCCCTATTGGAAACTCGCAAATCCCGGTATTGGTTTTTTCAATATGTGCCCAAAAAATTTCGCAATGAGTGGCAGTCGCATTTTTCTAAAATTATGCAGCTATTTCATTACTTTTTGTATGTGGAGTTTCAACTGTTCACAATTACTCTGCTCATCCTTTGTGCGGGATTCATGATTCTTCAATTTGAACAAGCCATCATCAAAGCTTTTATAGTTGCATTTGCAGATGTACTTCCGTTCTTTGGGATTGGTGTATTTCTTGTACCCATGAGCATTTATTTTTACTTAAAAGGCAATACCTTTTTATGTGTAGCTATTTTACTTTTATATCTCTTCGTTCAATTAACAAGGCAGCTAGCTGATTCCATGCTTTGGTCAAACACATTACAATTACGGACTTTCCACACCTTTTTCATCAGTGCTGCCTCTATTTTATTATTTGGTTTTTACGGCATTTTACTTAGCCCCATATTTTTATTTTTAGCAGTTAAACTAAAGGAAAATGCTATTTTTGAACGATGATAAATTGACCCTTTTTCATTTTTTTCCGCATCCAATAATAAAAGATTGGTTGGAACATTTTGCGAGAAAAAGGCAGTAACAATAATAAACCAACAAGGTCTGTTATAAAACCTGGTAATACTAGTAGTACACCACCACTAAAATTCAAAACTGTGTTAACTAATGCTGGCCCTGGAGCCTCTCCTCGTGCTATCGTATTTTTAACCTTTTGCACAGAATTCATACCTTTATTTTTCACTACATAAATACCTATAATACTCGTAGCGACTATAAGCAGTAATGTATTTAAAATACCAATATTTTGACCAACTACTATTAATAACGCCAACTCGGCTAATGCATAGACAATGAAACCAAGAAAAATTTTTCTCATATTTTTCTCCTTTCTAGCTGAAAACGCTATACCTTATATACGTTATTATAGCCCATTAAGTTTCATAAAAAAACAATGGGCCCTATTAAAGAGAAGACGACGTTATTATTTTTATAGTAAATTCTCATTCCATGAGGGAACTATTTTTATGTTGGTTAAATATTGTTTAAATCTATGTCATCTCTAGATGTCGGTGATAAACCGCAAAATGCTATTTACTTCATCTTTATAAGAAAAGCTCTAGTACAATTATTTGCACTAGAGCTTTTTGTTATAGATAAAAACATTTACTAAAGAAATTAAAGAACACTTGCATGCCCTTTGTAAATAACTCCCGTTTCAGCATCCATTGTAATTTCTTGACCGTGGCGAATCAGTGTAGTAGCTTCTTTTACTCCAACGATAACAGGGATGCCAAGGCTTAGTCCTACAACTGCTGCATGACTTGTAAGCCCGCCCTCTTCCGTAATCAGACCAATGCAATTTTCAAGCGCTGGCATCATATCACGATCTGAACCAACCGTTACTATAATGCATCCGTCTGTATCATAAGCTAGTGCCTCTGCTGCATTTTTAGCAACAACTGTTTTACCTACTACTGAAGATTTACCGATACCTTGACCACGGGCTAACAAATCTCCGATGATGTGTACCTTCATTAAGTTAGTAGTACCTGCTTCCCCTACTGGTACACCTGCTGTAATAACAACTGCATCACCATGCGTTACAAAGCCATGTTTCAAGCTTTCATCAACAGCTAGCTCTAAAATTTCATCTGTTGTCGTAACACGTTGGCAAACAACTGGGAATACACCCCAAACTAGTGTTAATGCGTGAGCTGTATTGGCAGAACCCGTAACCGCGACAATTTGTACACCTGGGCGATATTTTGCAATCATTCTAGCTGTGTTACCACTTTCTGTTGGTGCAAGCACGGCCTTTACACCTAAGTTAATCGAAGTGTACGCTACTGCCTGAGAAATCGCCTCCGTCATATTTGCTTCTTTTTCACGACTACGAGTAGAGACGATGGCCTTATAGTCTAATGAATTTTCTGTACGTTGTGCGATTTTATTCATTGTTTGTACAGACTCTACTGGATAAAGTCCTGCTGCAGTTTCACCAGAAAGCATAATTGCATCTGTACCGTCGATAATTGCGTTTGCTACGTCACTAGCTTCTGCTCTTGTCGGACGTGGATTACGTTGCATCGAATCTAGCATTTGTGTAGCCGTAATAACTGGTTTACCTACTTGATTACATTTTAAAATTAATTTCTTTTGTACAAGTGGTACTTCTTCTGCTGGGATTTCTACACCAAGATCACCACGTGCTACCATTAACCCATCTGAAACTAAGATGATCTCATCGATATTATCGACACCCTCTTGATTCTCGATTTTCGGGATAATTTGAATGTGGTTACCGCCATTTTGTTCAAGTAATTCTCGAATTTCAAGTACATCCTTTGCTCGACGAACGAACGAGGCTGCAATAAAATCAACACCCTGCTTAATACCGAATAAAATGTCCTGTGCATCTTTTTCTGTAATTCCAGGAAGTTGTACAGAAACGCCCGGCACGTTAACACCCTTTTTATTTTTTAAAACACCTGCATTTTCAACAATCGTATGAATAAGACCTTTTTCCATATCTTTTGCTAATACACGTAGTTGAATAAGTCCATCATCTAATAAAATAATGCCGTTTTGCTCAACATCCTCGATTAAACGTTCGTACGTTACAGAGAAGCTAGTTTCTGTTCCTTCAACTTCCGTCATTGAAATATCAATAACTTGCCCTGCTGCTAAATGCAATTCTCCGTTTTTCATATTATGCGTACGAATTTCAGGACCTTTTGTGTCCAGCAAAATCCCAACTGGTTTCCCTAATTTTTGTGCTACTTCGCGAATTAAATTAATGCGTACTTCGTGCTCCTCATGAGAACCATGCGAAAAGTTTAAGCGGGCTACATTCATACCTGCTTCAATTAGTTTCTCTAAAACTTCTGGTGACTCACTTGCTGGACCAATTGTACATACGATTTTTGTTTTTCTCATTTTCTGCCCACTCCGTTTTTATATCAAATTATATGGATAGTTCTTTCATTAAAGTATATAAGCTTACATCTGCCTCATGATTTTTTTCGAAAGCCTCAGGCATATCATAGTCAATCACTTGATGATTACGGATACCTACCGCCCTGCCAGACTTTCCTTCCATTAGCAATTCAATTGCATGTGCACCGAATTGACTCGCTAGAACACGATCACGCGCAGTAGGTGAACCACCGCGTTGGATATGTCCAAGAACAGAAACACGCGTCTCTTTTCCTGTTTTTTCATATAATAGCTTTGCCAACTCACTACCAGACATGACACCTTCAGCGACAATAATAATGCTATGCTTTTTCCCACGCGCTGCACCACGGTCTAAGCGTGCCACAATATCATCCAAATTATAATCTTCTTCTGGAATTAAAACTGTTTCAGCACCGGCTGCCAGACCTGCCCATAAAGCAATGTCTCCTGCATCTCGCCCCATTACCTCAACGATAAAGGAATTTTCATGAGAAGTTGCTGTATCGCGGATTTTATCAATGGATTCCACGACCGTATTTAGCGCAGTATCAAATCCTATCGTATACTCGGTTCCTGGTACGTCATTATCAATAGTTCCTGGAACGCCCACAACAGGAAAGCCTTTTTTCACTAAATCCATAGCTCCACGGTATGAACCGTCTCCGCCGATTACGACTAGTCCCTCAATGCCAGCTTCACGCATATTGTCTATACCTCGTTGCTGAACAGCGGCTTCTTTAAATTCAGGACATCTTGCTGAATTTAAATGTGTACCACCGCGTTGAATAATACCACCTACTGAACCTAAATCAAGATCTTCCATACTTCCTTTTATTAAGCCATCATAGCCGTGCTTAATTCCGACAACATTAATTCCATGATATGCTGCCTTACGAACGACCGCACGAATAGCTGCATTCATTCCTGGTGCATCTCCACCACTTGTTAATACGGCAATTTTTTTCATTGTCGAACCTCCTGCAGATACTATTATTATTCACATTAACATGAAAAAACAAACTATGTAAGTGTTCTTAGGCTACAAAAACATAACTTTTACATAAAAAATAAAAAGAATGCGCTTTCACACACTCTTTCTATTCAAAAACATCCTGAATTTAACATTTTTCTGAAGTGTTTGGTAATATTTTTCGCACTATTTATTCTTCCATCATTAGGTTATTTATTTTTTAAAGAAACAATTTTTAACTCTTTACGAGCAAATTTATATGTCCAAAAACCTAAAAATGGATTTAAGCTTCTGTATATTGTCCAATCTTTCTGAATTTCTCATAACGGTCTTCAATTAATTGGTCGCCATTTAAAGAGTTCAATGTTTTTAGTGTGTCGCTTATACATTCTTTTAAATAAAGTGCTTGTTTTGCTACATTGCGATGAGCTCCACCTGTTATTTCAGGGATAATTCCATCAATAACGCCAAGCTCTTTTAAGTCAGGTGCTGTTATACGCATTGCTTCTGCCGCTTGCTTTGCAAGGCTACCATCACGCCATAAAATCGACGCTGCCCCTTCTGGCGAGATTACAGAGTATGTTGAGTTTTCTAGCATAAAGACACGATTTGCTACACCTAATGCAAGTGCACCACCGCTTCCGCCTTCCCCAATAACGATTGAAATAACTGGTACTGTTAAGCCCGCCATTTCGACAAGATTTCTAGCAATCGCTTCACTTTGACCACGTTCCTCAGCTGCCTTACCGGGATAAGCACCTTTCGTATCAATAAAGCAAATAATTGGTCGTTTAAATTTCTCCGCCTGCTTCATTAAGCGTAATGCCTTACGATATCCTTCTGGGTGTGGCATACCAAAATTTCGACGAATGTTTTCTTTCGTTGATTTCCCTCGTTGGTGTCCAATAATTGTTACTGGCTGACCTTCAAAAAGAGCAATCCCACCAAGAATAGCCGCATCATCACCAAACGTACGATCTCCATGTAACTCAATAAAGTTTTCACACATAGCTTCTATATATTGTAAAGTTGTTGGTCGTTCTGGATGTCTAGCAACCTGTACACGATCCCATGGCTTCATATTTGCATAAATAGATTGTTCTAGCTGTGTTAGACGTGTTTCAAGCTTTTCAATTTCGCCTGTCATATCTACATCTGCCTCGGTAGCAATCGTTTTTAATTCATCAATTTTTTCACGTAATTGTACTACTGGTTCTTCAAAAGCTAAATTTTTAGACATGTTGCACGCCTCCTTTTGTATGCATTTTTACAAGCACTGCTACTTGGTTTCGTAAATCTTTTCGATGGAAGATTGCATCAAGCTGTCCATGTGCTAATAAAAATTCCGCTGTTTGGAAATCATTTGGTAGTTTTTCTCTTACTGTTTCTTCGATTACTCGACGACCAGCAAAGCCAATCAATGCTTGTGGCTCCGCAATATTAATATCTCCAACAGAGGCAAAGCTTGCAGAAACGCCACCTGTTGTAGGATGCGTTAATATTGAAATAAACAATAGTCCATGATCACTATGACGTTTTAATGCCACACTCGTTTTCGCCATTTGCATTAATGATAGTACACCTTCTTGCATGCGCGCCCCACCACTTGCAGTAAAGATAATAAACGGTACTCGTAATTCCGTAGCTTTTTCTACGGCACTTGTGATTTTTTCTCCAACAACTGAGCCCATTGAACCCATACGGAAATGAGAATCCATAATTGCTACAACAATTTCTTCTCCATCAAGGGTACCCACACCTGTCAGTACGGCTTCGTTTAATCCCGTTTTTTGTTGGTCCGCTGAAATTTTTTCAACATAAGCAGGGAAATTAAGAGGATTACTTGTTTGTAAATGATCGTCCATTGAAACAAATGAACCTTCATCTAAAAAACATGCTACGCGCTCCTGTGCAGTCATTTTGAAATGATGGTCACATTTTGTACACACTTTGTTATTTTTTTCTAATTCTTTCGTTAATTGAATGTGACGGCATTCTGGACATTTTGTCATAAGTCCTTCTGGAAACCCCTTTTCTTGTCCGTCCTCTTTCTTTTTACTAAATATGCTGCGAATTGCCATGTTTGACTCCCCCTTTGTTGTCTAATTACTTCGTAAAGTCTTCATCCATTGCTCGTAAGCTTTTAGTGCTTCTTTTTCATAGCCAAGCTGCATCGATTTCAACATAGTTTGAATGATCAATTTTTCTTCTTCTGTTGAGTTTCGATTTAAACGGTCACCATCATAAGCTGCTAACTGAAACCAGACTTTTAGTGAAAGACGATTTCCCGCCGTGATGATTATTTCTCGTAATACATCTCGACAACTAATCGCATCCTCTATCTCTAGCTTTACAAAAAAACTGTCCCACACCGGTAGTGTTCGCAGAGTCTCTGTACAACTTATTACGCGAATGGCTTCCTTTTCATGAATTTGTCGCGTTAATTCGACATCTTTTTTCGATTTTTCATCTTCTAGTATAAACATCGACAGTATTTCTACGAGCTGATGCTTATGCGTGGAAGCTAGGAACGTACCTCCCCCATGTTTCGTTTCAATAAGACCTAACAATTCTAAGCTTCGCAATGCCTCTCTCACAGAGGATCGCCCGACACCTAGACGCTCTGAAAGGACTCGTTCGGAAGGTAGTTTTTCTCCAGCCTGTATTTCTTCCATTTTAATAAGTTGTCGTAATTGTTGGACGATATCCAAAAACACTTTTTTTTGTTCGGTTTTTTTATCCATACGATCAACTCCTATTATCAATTTCGCCTTGGCGTAATTGTATCTGTCGCTACATAAACATACCGAAAGTGGTCTGGCCACTTTTGAACATTGACTCTAGCTTACAAAATAACTGTTAAAAAGTAAAGAAAAAACTGCATAAAAAATTTATGCAGTTTCTAATATTTTCTTCAATTTCATATTCTTTTCGTCGCTTGCGCATGTTTTACTTTCACTTGAGGTTTACCAAAGCGTCTTTCAAGTGTCCCCTCAATGTAAAGCAATTCATCTTCAAGTAACAGCTCTTGAACAAGATGAAAAACCTGAGGGAATAAGGTTACAGATATTGCTCCAAACTCATCCTGAAGCTGAACAAAGGCCATTTGCTCACCTTTTTTTGTGCGTATTTTTTTCACTTCTTCTATCATGCCAAGCATTTTGACATACGTTCCGTCACGCGCTTGTTTTAACTCTCTGCACGTACTATTTACCTCATTCCAAAAAGCTCTTTCCTCTGTAACCGGATGGGCTGATATATAAAAACCAAGACTTTCCTTTTCACGTAGCAATTTTTCCTTTTGTGGCATCGCTTCTGCTTCCATATACTTTGGCTTACCAAAGCTAAAGGTAGTAGTCGATTCAATATCAATATCCTCAGTTGGTCTTAGCAGTTCTGCATGCTTCAAAGCTGCCTCCAATGTCGCTATCAGTACCGCACGATCTTTATCTAAATAATCGAGAGCCCCCGCGAAAATTAAAGACTCCATTACTTTTGGTTTAAAATGCTGTGCGCTTAATGCAACTGCCATGTCAAATATATTATCCAATGCTTCTGGCTTCGCCTGGCGTAAGGCGTATACTTTCTCTATAAATGTATAAGGAACACCCTTTATTCCGGACAAGCTGTAGCGAATTCCATCCTTCTCAACAGTAAAGAATTTTGTACTTTGTTTTAATGATGGCGGGTAAAACGAAATTCCTTTCTCTTTTGCCTCATTCTCAAGTTGCAGAATTTTTTCCACATTTCCTGTTGCATTTGATAATAACGCAGAATAAAAACTTTGCGGGAAATGTGCCTTTAAATAGGCCATTTGGTAGGAGATAACGCTATATGCGACAGCATGGCTTTTAGGAAAACCGTAGTCTGCAAAGCGTACAATTAATGCATACACTTCTTCCGCCACATGGACGTCAAAGCCTTGCTTCATTGCTCCATCTACAAATGCGGTACGTTGCTCTTCTAATACTTGACGATTTTTTTTACTTACCGCTCGACGCAATAAATCCGCTTGTCCCATTGTAAATCCAGCCATCACCGAGGCAATTTGCATGATCTGTTCTTGATAAACTATGACACCAAATGTCTCTCGTAAAATGGGCTCTAATGCCGGATGAGGCATAGTAACCGATTCCCTTCCCGCTTTCCGTCTAGCATACATCGGAATAAAATCCATTGGACCAGGGCGATACAACGCATTGACTGCTACTATATCTAAAAAATGGGTTGGCTGAATATCACTTAAAGCTTGCTTCATACCTTCCGATTCTAATTGGAAAATCCCTAATGTATCTCCCATTTGAAGAAGTTGAAATGTTTTTTCATCTTGCATCGGTATAAGCTCAAACTCTATCCAAGGACCACCGGATTTATAAATTGACCAACGCACTTGCTCTAAAATTGTCAGGTTGCGCAATCCTAAAAAATCCATTTTGACAAGTCCACAGGCTTCTACATCTCCCATCGGCCATTGCGTACAATAAATTCCATCATGCCCTTCTTCAATCGGTATCGTATTAACTAATGGAGAAGGTGACAGCACAATTCCTGCCGCATGAGTGGAAGAATTTCTTGGCACCCCTTCAAGTTTTAACGCCACCTCTAACCAACGACGATGTTTTTCATCCTCAGCTAACCAGCCTTGTAAGCCTTGTGATTCGGCTACTGCTTTTTGCAATGTTATTCCTGGTTTATTGGGAATCATTTTCGAGATTTTCTCTAACGTTTCAGCGTCAAAACCAAAAACACGCGCAACATCTCTAGCTACTGCCTTTGCAGATAAAGTGCCAAACGTAATAATTTGCGCCACATTTGCCTTGCCATATTTCTGAGCGACATAATGGATTACTTTTTGTCTTTTACTGTCGACAAAGTCGATATCGATATCCGGCAGTGTAACACGTTCCGGGTTTAAAAATCGTTCGAATAATAAGCCATAAACTAATGGATCTACTTGCGTAATAGATAAGCTATAAGCTACAAGAGAACTTGCTGATGAACCACGACCAGGACCTGTTAAAATACGATTTTCTTTAGCAAAGTGCATAAAGTCTGCAACAATTAAAAAATAATCTGCAAAGCCCATTGAACAAATAATCTCAAGCTCGTATTGAAGCCGCTCCTGATAAACTTTAGGAATCTCTGCTTGCTTTAATCGTTCTGCCAATCCTGCAAAAGTCTCTTTGACAAGCAAGCTTTCGGCTGTTTCACCTGTAGGAACAGGAAATTTAGGCATTTGAACGTGCATTTCAGGAATTTCCGCCGTACAGCTCGCTAGCATCGTTGCACTAGATGCTAGCCATTCTGGATGATCAGCAAACCAGCTTCGCCATTCCTCTTCTGTCGGAGCGAAATATCCTTGTAAATGAGCTGATTGCATTGTATCAGTAAGCTTTTCACCTGAATCTATCGCTCTTGCAACCTCAAAGGCGAAATGATCTTCTGGTCGTAAAAAATAACAGCTTTGGGAGGCAACTAACGTTATATTCATAGTTTCACACCACGTCACAAACGTTTCTTCTTTTTCGGCTTTCATTCCTGCTGGTCTTGCAATTCCCATAAATAAATGCTTGCCAAATACCTTGTTTAAAGCACTTGCTACTTCTGTCCAATCCTCAGTTTCTACTAAATCATCCGAAGAAAGTAATGCCACACAGCCCGCCGCATATCCTTCAAGCCATTTCCACGGAAGCGTATTATCCTCTCTTATCGAAACTGCACTACTAATCTTTAAAAGATGCTGGTAGCCTTCTTGCGTCTGAGCATACAGCACAATTGGAACCTTTCTATCTTGCCACTGTACGTTTATCGAGAGCCCTAATACAGCATGAATATTCGCTTGCTGCAATGCTTTACAAAAAGGCAAAAGCCCGTACAATTTTGAATTGACGATTGCACAGGCCTGAGTATTTTGCTCTTGTAAAAAAGGGATCAATTGCTCAAGCCGAATCGTACTTTGCAATAAATCCGCACTCGTATGCATTTTCGTATATACATGTGTCAAATGAATCCCTTCCTTTCTAGGTATGAAAAAATGTTTATCGATACGCCTTACAAATTTCCTGTAATCTCGTTATAACACGCTCTGCTTCTTCCCATGAATAAGCTGTAGCTCCTGAAGCGAGCGGATGTCCACCACCGTTAAATTCCTTCGCCAAAGTGTTAATAACAGGGCCTTTTGAGCGTAAACGCACACGAATTTGATCGACCTCTTCAATGAAGACCACCCATGCACAAATACCTTTCACACTTCCAAGACAGCCAACTAACAGGGATGCCTCTGACGGTACAACATTGAATTCTGCTAGCAATTCCTTTGTCAGCTTGATATGTGCTGCTCCGTACTCATCCATTTTGAAATTTTGATAAATATAGCCCTGTAAATTTAATAGCTTTTGCTCCATTTCATACATTCCATCGAAAATTTGATTTCGATCAAAATCATATGAAACAAGCTCCCCTGCAATTTTAAACGTTTTTGCGGTCGTGCTAGGGAATTGGAAACGTCCTGTATCTCCTACAATACCAGCAAATAATAATCTTGCGGAGGCATCTGGTAGAATCCAGTTGGCTACTTGTTTCCCTTCCTCAAAGAGCTCATAAATCATTTCACTACAAGAGCTCGCATTCGTATCTACCCATAGTAAATCACCATACGCATCGTCATTTGGATGATGATCTATTTTAATAATCGTTTTACCTTTTATATAGCGTTGATCGTCCACACGTTCTGTATTTGCCGTATCTGTCACAATAACTAAAGCATTATCGTAAATTTCATCTGTAATGTCATCGGGATTTACTAAAAATGATAATGATTCATCATGCTCACCTACAGCAAAAACTTTCTTTTCCGGATAATTTGCTAAAATAAGCTCTTTTAAGCCTTGCTGAGATCCATAAGCGTCTGGATCTGGTCGCACATGGCGATGAATAATGATTGTTTCATATGAAGCAATTGTGTCGATGATTTGTCTTTTCAAATTAATTTCCCCCAACTTGATAGTAATAACCGTTAGCATTTTTCTTCAATAATCGTTACAATAATGACTAGTTATGCTAGGAGGTTTACTATGCTCAATTTAATATTTGTATTTACAATAATCATATCATTTGTGTTTTATTTTTATTTTAAAACAAAACAGTTTCGTTCTTCATTACCAATCGCTAAAAATTGGTACAAGAGTAAAGCCAATGTAAGTTTCGGTGCATTTATTCTTTTGTTTGGTTTAAACCAAGCTTATTTATTCCCAGGGTTATTTACATTTATTATTGTAGCAATTCTTGTCGTTTTAGGCATCTTTGTTATTGTCGAAAACACTAAAAAGGTTCGTCACTACGGTCAATTTGTTGAAGAAGAGTACCGTATTAACCGATAAATAATCAATTATGCCTCGGCATAATTCCATGACACCCGCTGAAAGAAATGAAAGGGATGGTCTAGCATGTACCCTAGACCATCCCTTTTTCTGTTTTCTTAACGTTCCAGTAGTTGGAACATCATCATTGCCTTCCCAACAAGCATTTGTTGATTAAACACTTCGAAGTCCATTTTCACAAACTTACGACTCATGTCTAATATTCGAGGCTTTACAGTAAGTGTGCTTTCCATTTGCACAGGTTTGATGAAATAAATCGTCATGTTTTCGGCAACTGCATCTCCACGTTTACGACGCTTTAATGAGAATGAACCAACTTCCGCTAGCAAAGTTGTAAATGCTCCATAAGAAATTGCCCCGTATTGGTTGGTCATTTGAGGAGTTACTTTAAATTCTACGATTAATTCTTCATCGCCAAGCACCTTCATCTCATTTTTCACTAAATCATCAATCGTTTCACCATGCTGAGGTTGTCTTTGAGCAAGCTGAAGCGCCTTTAGTACATCTTGTCGACTAATTACACCTTGCAAAATATTATCATCATCGACAATTGGTAACAGGTCAATCCCTTCCCAAATCATACGATGCCCTGCAGAAGCAACACTCATTTTCATCGATCCAGCAATCGGATTTTTCGTCATAACTTTTTCAATAAACTCGTTTTCTTCGCGACCGATAACGTCTTTTACTGTAATCATCCCAACAAGCTTATTGTTTGCTGTCACAACAGGAAATGCACCATGAGTTGTTCGTTCATTTAGCTTGTGGAAATGTTGAATTGTTTCATCATTTCGAAGAACAGAAGTATCAGTCATCGGCACAAAAATATCTTCAATAAATAAAATATCTTTTTTAATTAATTGGTCATAAATTGCGCGGTTAATCATTGTTGCCACAGTAAAGGTATCATAGCTTGTTGAAATGATCGGTAAGTCCAAGGAATCTGCAAGTAATTTGTTTTCCTCAGTTGTATCAAAGCCCCCTGTAATTAAAACAGCTGCACCAGCTCGAAGTGCATTTTCATGCGCTTTAAAACGGTTACCAACGATCAGCAAGCTTCCTGCATCTGTATAACGCATCATATCTTCTAATTGCATGGCACCAATAACAAATTTCGTTAACGTTTTATGTAGACCTGTTTTTCCACCTAAAACTTGGCCATCTACAATATTTACAATTTCTGCGAAGGTTAATCGCTCAATATTTTCTTTCTTTTTCTTCTCAATACGAATTGTTCCAACACGTTCAATAGAGCTTACTAAACGACGATTTTCCGCTTCTTTAATAGCACGGTATGCCGTTCCTTCACTCACCTGCATTTCCTTTGCAATTTGACGTACTGAAATTTTATCACCAACGGGTAATGATTCGATGTATTGTAAAATTCTCTCATGTTTTGTAGACAAAATATCACCTATTTCTCAATCATCAATTCTGCTCTTAGTGTACCATATTTTTTATAAAAATATTTAATATAAAGTGATGAATTTGTTATACTTTCCCCATCGTTTCAACTACGCACGTGGTGCCAACTCATATAGTACAGCAGTGTCGCTGATTAGGAACAGTTTACTTTTTCACCCGCTTTTAAAATTTGAACCTCTGCATTTTGCACTAAATCCGCAAAAATTTGTGGATCCTGCTCGATTGGTGGGAATGTATTGTAATGAACTGGTACGACAATTTTCGGCTTCAAAAATGACACGGCACAAGCTGCGTCTTCTGGACCCATCGTAAAATTATCACCAATTGGTAAAAATGCAATGTCAATAGGATGGCGTTCTCCAATTAGTTTCATATCACTAAACAAAGCTGTATCCCCTGCATGATAAATTGTTAATCCTTCGATAAATAGTAAAATTCCAGCAGGCATTCCCATATAAATAATTTCGTTATTTTCAGTTACATATGACGAACCGTGGAAAGCTTGCGTAAACTTCACTTTACCAAAATCAAATTCCTTGGCTCCCCCTATATGCATCGGGTGCACTTTCACTCCTTGCCAAGAAATCCAATTGGCTAACTCGTTTGGCGCAATGACAAGTGCATCTTTTTTCTTTGCAAGCTCCACTGTATCACCAACATGATCATTATGACCATGTGTAAGTAAGATTATATCCGGTGCTTCCTCAGCAACCTTTAAATCTGTTTGTCCATTCCCATTAATGAATGGATCTACCAAGATTGTTTTCCCATTTGATTGAATTTTGACAACAGAATGTCCATGATAACTAATTTCCATTTACGTTTCCTCCCTGCGGTACATATTGTTCTACACCATTTTTATTCGCTATCCATGCGATTTTTCCCTTTTTTTGATATGCTTGTACAGAGAATAATAGATTCTTTCCCAACAAAGCATACCTTGTGGGAAGACATTTATTCATTTGTACAAAAATGAAGCATCGAATTAGAGTTATAAATCGCTCAAAAGTCGAAGCCTCATCCCGGTTAAGCTATTAGTTTAGCCAAGCACATGGAAATTTTTCAGTGCAATAAGAGGAGGAACTGTTTATGTCAAAGGTTAAAGAAATTCAAAGTTATTTACAACAAAACCAAATTGATGCCGCTTTCGTAACGACACCAGACAATGTTTTTTACGTTTCAGGCTTTAAAAGTGATCCACATGAGAGATTGCTAGGCGTGATGATTTTTAAAGAGGCAGAACCTTTTTTAATTTGTCCAAAAATGGAGATCCCAGATGCGAAGGATGCAGGTTGGTCTTATGAAGTCATCGGCCACCAAGATACTGAAAATTCAATGGAAGTTCTTGCACAAGCGATAAAAGCTCGTAATGTTAATCCACAAACGTTTGCTATTGAAAAAGGTCAACTTATTGTAGAGCGTTTAGAAGCTCTACAACAATCATTTCCACAGGCAAGTTTTGTCCGCCTTGATGAAAAAATCAATGCTATGCGCGTAATTAAAGAGGCAAATGAATTAGAAAAATTACGTAAAGCCGCTGCACTAGCTGACTATGCTATTGAAATCGGCTGTAAAGAAATCGCAGAAGGCAAAACAGAAATGGAAATCTTAACAGCAATAGAAAGTGCTATTCAGGATAAAGGCTGCAAGATGTCCTTTGAGACAATGGTATTGAGCGGTCCAAAAACAGCCTCTCCACATGGTAAACCAGGTGCTCGAAAAATAGAAAAAGGCGATATGATCTTATTCGACCTTGGCGTAATTTACGATGGTTATTGTTCTGACATTACACGTACAGTTGCCTTTGGTGAACCTAGTGAAGCACAAAAGGAAATTTACAACACAGTACTATCTGCTAACACAAATGCTATTGCAGCTGTGAAGCCAGGTGTTCGTGCAATGGATTTAGATAAGATCGCTCGTGATACTATTACTGAAGCAGGCTATGGCGATTATTTCACACACCGACTTGGTCATGGACTCGGCATTTCTGTACATGAATTCCCATCTGTTACAGGCGCAAATGAAATGACTATGGAAGAAGGCATGGTCTTTACAATTGAGCCAGGCATCTATAAGTCCGATGTGACAGGTGTCCGTATTGAAGATGATGTAGTAGTAACAAAAGATGGCGTAGAAATACTTACAAAATTCCCGAAAGATTTGATTGTACTGTAAGTTTATTTAAGGAAAAGGAAGGAAGCAACCAACATGGTGCTTCCTCTTTTAGTTTAAAGTACGCTCTCCGGCAAAACGAGTGGTTGATTTCCGTTCCAGCTGGGCGCTTTCCTGAGGGCGTTCGATGAGCCGCTTGGGCCAACAGATGTTTTTTACGCGAAGGCGTAGTGCTAACGAAGCGGCAGCAGAGGGTTTTGATTGTGCGAAAGCGCAGCGACAGCAACAAAGCGAGTAGCTTGGAACGGAAATCAACCCTCGTTTTGCTAAGGGAATAGTTTTTCAACAACATAAAAAGGAAGCACCCATAATTAAACACGGTGCTTCCTTTTATTACTTTATTTATTGAATTAATTCATCAACATTTACATATGGCAACCCTTGAGAATCTGCAACAGCCTTGTAAGCAAGATGTCCATCAATTGTATTAACACCTAGTTTCAATGCAGCGTTTTCAACACATGCTTGTCTATAACCCTTGTTAGCAATTTGAAGTGCATAAGGAATTGTATTATTTGTTAAAGCAATTGTTGATGTACGTGGTACAGCTCCTGGCATATTCGCTACTGCATAATGCACAACTCCATGTTTTACATAAGTTGGATTATCATGTGTCGTCACTCGATCAGATGACGCAAAAATACCGCCTTGGTCAATAGCAATATCGACTACTACTGAGCCTGGTTGCATTGACTGAATCATTTCCTCAGAAACTAGCTTTGGTGCTTTCGCTCCAGGAATTAAAACAGCTCCAACTACTAAATCTGAGTTTTTCACTGATTCTGCAATATTATATGGATTAGACATTAATGTTTGTACATCACGGCCAAATAAATCTTCTAATTGACGTAAACGCTCTGGGCTTAAATCAATTACCGTTACATCAGCACCCATTCCGACAGCTATTTTCGCCGCGTTTGTTCCAGCTATACCGCCACCGATCACTGTAACTTTACCACGTGGTACACCTGATACGCCGCCTAGTAAAATACCTTTACCTTCATGATTTTTCTCTAAGAATTGTGCACCAATTTGTGTTGCCATTTTACCAGCAACTTCACTCATTGGTGTTAAAAGCGGTAAAGAACCATTTGTTAATTGCACAGTTTCATAAGCAATGCCTACAACTTTTTTATTTAAAAGTGCCTGCGTTAATTCAAGCTCTGGCGCTAAATGTAAATAAGTAAATAAGATTTGACCTTCATAGAAGTAATCGTATTCTGACGCTACAGGTTCTTTTACTTTCATAATCATTTCTTGCGCCCATGCTTCTTTTGCCGTATCAACAATATGAGCGCCTGCAGCAACATAGTCTGCATCTGTAAAGCTTGAGCCTAAACCTGCTCCCGTTTCAATGAACACTTCATGACCTGAATTTGTTAATGTAACAACCCCTGCTGGTGTCATGGCTACACGATTTTCATTGTTTTTAATCTCTTTTGGAATACCAATCTTCATCTTCCCTATCCCCTTCCATTACCTAAAAAATAAGCACATATTGTTACATACTCTTCGATGTATTGATGCACCCCTTGCATTTCCATATTACCAAACATAAACAAAAAATGCTTTAATTAAAATAATAATAGATAAAATTAAAAATATTTTTATAATGCTAAATATTCAAATTAATAAAGTGGTAATTTTCCTACAATTATCTTTCTTCCAGGATGACATTTATTAAAACATATTCCCTTTATTAGTTAATAAGAGTGAAGGTTGTACAGCTCTTTGGAGTTCGCAGCACCTTAGAGGAATGTGAATCTCCTATGTTATGATGATTAACTGAATCACTGTAAACGTCTTCATTTTTTCACATTTTTTCTTCCGGAAAGTATTTCCTTTAGAAAATCATTTGGTATAATCAACATATACAAATCAGGGAGGTAATACAAATGGCTAATAAATATAAAAGCATTGTAGTTGCAGTAGACGGTTCGAAGGAAGCTGAATACGCTTTCCGTAAATCAATTGACGTAGCAAAACGTAACGATGGTGCTGTATTAAATTTAGTAAATGTTATTGATACACGTTCTTTCGCTGCTATTGAAGCATATGACCGTTCAATTGCAGAGCGTGCTCAAGCATTCTCTGAAGAGCTACTAAATGGTTACAAAAAGCAAGCTGAAGAAGAAGGCTTAACAAATATTAACCTTGTAATTGAATATGGCTCACCAAAAAATATCATTACAAAAGAGCTTTCTAAAATTGTAGACGCAGACTTAATTATCTGTGGTGCAACTGGTCTAAATGCAGTAGAACGCTTCCTAATCGGTTCAGTATCTGAAGCGATTGTACGCTCAGCTAAATGTGACGTACTTGTTATCCGCACACCTGAAAATTAATTTTGTATTACATAAAAGGTATCCAATATTAGATACCTTTTTCTTGTTGTTGAAAAATTAATATGTGAATGGGATTAAAGTTCTTATTAAATAAAGTATGGCTCTCTGGTAAAAAACGAGGGGGTTGATTTCCGTTACGACTGGGCGCTTTGTTGCTGCCGCTACGTTAGCACTAGGGAACATAAAATTTTCTCTTTTTTCTATTAGGAAGTCTTAAGCTGAATCTTTTTAGTATTAATTATAATTAATACTATTTCGGCTTAACTTTTTCACCTATTCTAGGGTGTGAAAACTCAGGGTGAAAACCAACAGTTGTTCATTGATACATATTTTATTATAGATAAACTAAAAGGTATCCAATTTCGGATACCTTTTTTACTTATTTCCCTTCTTGCCACATCTTCACTTTTTCAAAGAACATAGCTAGAGCTTGTTTATTTTGCATATTTGGTACTTTTGCTAATAGCACCTCTTTTGGGGCTTTGAAATCCTTACCTTGTTTTTGTAAAATGACAATGCTCTTTTCTAGTGCTTTATTGGCGAACATTGTATCTGGCAATTGTATAATTGCTTGAATCCAAGCATGCTTTTGAATGTATTTATGCAGTTGTTTCGATTGCTCAGATTCAAAGAGATGCGTTGGTGCAAGGAAAAATAAATAGCCTCCATCCTTCGTGTAGTTAATGGATTGCTCAATAAATAAATGATGCGCATAGCTCAACCCTTCTGAAGGGCACAGCTCATAGTCTAATGCGATATCTTCATTCGGATAATATCCCACTGGTAAATCACAAACAATAGCATCTGCAGGACTTACTAATAAATCTTGTAACGCATCTTGACGGTATAAGGAAACAGGCTGCTCTGTCAAATCAGCTGTAGCAGCAGCTATACGAATAAGCAGTTCATCAACCTCTACACCTGTTGCCTCTATTTTCTCGTCTAATAAGTTCATAACTGTTAGGAGTAAATTCCCTGTACCTACTGCTGGATCTAAAATCGAAATTTTTTCGGTTTTTAGACGATCTGCAAATAGTTGCTCCACAAAATAACCAACTAATAACCCAAGAGTATCTGGTGTCATCTGATGATTCGGCTGAGAGCCTTTTCGCATTCCCTTTAAAACAGCAATTTGAATCGCTTTGCGCACATCTTCCTTCGTAGCACCTTCTTGTGAAAAATCAACTTCCCCACCTAGCCATGCCTCTAAGCCATCTAGAATACCCTCTAGCAATGTAATATTATGTTCTTTTTCTATCTTTTCAGCATGTTCATTTAGCATACCAAACAACTTCTCGATGTTTTCCATACACAACTTCCTTTCACGCAGAAAAGAGCCGTGACAAAAACTTGTCACAGCCCCTTTGTCTAGTAATATCTTAGCCTAAAATCAATAAATTATGCTAGTGCTTTGACAGCTGCAATTGCCGCTTCATAGTTTGGATGGTCTGTTGCTTCAGGAACATATTCCACATATGTCACTTTGTCATTTGCATCCACAACAAATACTGCGCGTGTTAGAAGACGTAACTCTTGAATATAGACACCATATGCTTCACCAAATGACAGGTCACGGTGATCTGAAACTGTTTGAACAGCATCAATACCTGCTGCACCACACCAACGTTTTTGAGCGAATGGAAGGTCAACAGATACTGTATAGATTACTACATTATCACCTAAGCCAGCTGCTGCTTCATTAAAACGACGTGTTTGTGCATCGCATACACCAGTATCCAATGATGGTACCACGCTAAATAAACGAATTTTCCCCTCTGAATCTTTTAATGTAACAGGTGATAGGTCATTCGCTAATATAGAGAAATCTGGTGCTTGATCTCCAACCTTTACTTCGTTCCCTACAAGTGTTACTTGACCATTTTTAAATGTTACTTGTGCCATATAAACGCCTCCTAATCATCATATGTACTTAATATTACTAAATGGAGGGAATTAATTGCAACTGAGACAGCTTATCAAAAATATTTTTGAAAAATCTTTTCGCACCTATTCAGCCATGTTTACTTAAGGTTGCACCTTTTTCCAAGTTCATTAAAATAATGTAGGGTTGATTTTCCAACTAACTAATGATGTCTCCCCCAAATAATATGGCTTATCACCCTAATACGAAGTTGATCTCCAACACTTTGCAAAAGCTTTAACTTATTCAACCTATAATACATTACCTAATATTATAAAAAAGCAGGAACTTTGATTTTCGACATTATTTCCCAGGAAATTAATGATGCTTGATAAAATGGATTTTTTCTTGCTCTCGTAATTCGACACGACGAATTTTGCCTGATGAGGTCTTTGGCAGCTCAGTAACAAACTCAATCTTACGAGGGTATTTATATGGGGCTGTTAAAGTTTTTACATGGCTTTGTAGTTTTTTTATAAGTGTTTCATTACCAACTTCTCCTTCACAGAGCACAACAAACGCCTTCACGAGATTTCCACGAATCTCATCTGGACTTGCAACAACGGCAGTTTCTTTCACTGCAGGATGCTTCAACAACGCATCTTCTACCTCAAATGGTCCAATCGTATACCCAGACGAAATAATGACATCATCCCCGCGTCCTTCAAACCAAAAATAACCATCATTATCTTTGTATGCACGATCTCCGGTAATATACCAATCGCCTCTAAATTGTAAATTTGTCCGTTCTGGATCGTTTAAATATTTTTTAAATAACGCGGGCGTTTCACAGTGTACAGCAATATCTCCAATTTCCCCAACCGCAACAGGATTTCCAAGATCATTTATAATTTCAACAGTATTACCCGGAGTAGGTTTGCCCATTGATCCCATTCTAGACTCCATCCCTACCATTGTACCAACAAGTAATGTATTCTCTGTTTGTCCATAGCCATCTCGTACTTGTAAATTATAAACTTCGGAAAATACTTTTATCACTTCACTATTTAAAGGTTCACCCGCTGACACAGCCTGACGTATTGTACTTACATTAAAATCTTGTAAATTTTCAAGACTCGCCATAAATCGATATTCGGTTGGTGTGCAACACAGAATATTAATATTGAATTTTTCAATCAGTGTAAAGTAAGTTGCCGCATCAAAGTGACCTTTGTAAACAAATGCTGTTGCACCACTTCCTAAAGTAGCGAGGAACGGACTCCAAATCCATTTTTGCCAGCCTGGAGCTGCTGTTCCCCAAACAATGTCACCCTCTTGAACACCTAACCAATTTGGTGCAGTAGTTCGCAAGTGTGCGTAACCCCAGCTATGTGTATGTACCGCTGCCTTTGGATTGCCTGTTGTACCACTTGTATATGCTAAAAATGCAATGTCTGTACTCTTAGTTGGAGTAGAGCTTATATAAGATGTTGGTTGGCTATGCATTCTTTCAAGCAACGGTTGCCAAGGTTCATGTGCATGACCAATGACAAATTGCTTTATTGCTTGTAAATTTTCCACATTATCAAATTGTTCAATATAAGGCTCAAATGCAACAACTCCTTTTGCATCGGCATGATTGATTCGATATTCAATATCTTTAGTTCTCAGCATTTCTGAACTAGGTATAATAGTTAAACCTGCCTTCAAAGCTGCAATATACACGATATATGCTTCCACTGATCTCGGTACCATGACTAAAATAACATCGCCTTTTTTTAAACCTTGGGAGGTAAATACATGTGCTGCCTGATTCGCCTTTTCAAGTAAAGTTGTATATGTTAAGTACTGAATTTCCTCGTCTTCGCTATAAACTAATAATGCATTTTTCGTAGGATCCTGTGCATATTTTTCAATTTCTTCTGAAATGTTATACCATTCTGGTGCGATTAAATCTTCTCTTTTCATGGCAATTGCCCCCTTTTGTTACGCCCATTATAAAACTCAATTTTTATCATTTTCAATTGAATTCACTCTAATTCATTAAAGTCGTGACAACTATCATGCTCCGCTATATGGCATCAGTCACGTATTGCTTCTATTCATTTCAAATTGGCGTAATCGTCGCTTTCGTACAGAGTTGCTGAATGAAAATAAAAAACTCCCTATTGAACGCGAATGAATAATATGGTACATTTTGGTCAACTAAAAGCATGATTGCAGGGGGACTCATTAAGAGTTGAGAAGGTAAAACCTGACCCTTTGAACCTGTTAGTTAATACTGACGTAGGGAGCAATTCACATCGACTTACTGATGAAAGGCTCTTTTACGTGTTTTTTGCACGAAAAAGGGCCTTTTTTGCACGCTTACGTCCATCCAACGAGGAGGACTTAAATTGATTTTCCAAACGATCCGTAAACAAAATCCACTTATTCATTGCATAACGAATTATGTGGTTGCTAATTTCCAAGCAAATGGCTTATTAGCAATAGGCGCTTCTCCAGTCATGGCTGATGACGGTCATGAGGTTGAAGAAATGGTCACAATCGCCTCAGGCTTATTGATCAATATTGGGACCCTTAATGAGCGAATGAAAGAATCCATGTTACTTGCAGGGAAAAAAGCAAATATTCTTGGCATTCCGGTTGTTTTAGATCCTGTTGCAGCCGGTGCAACGACTTACCGGAAACAAACGGTACAGCAATTATTGGAGGAAATAAAATTTGCGGCGATTCGATGCAATATCGGAGAGCTTGCAGCAATTGCCAATGTAGACTGGCAACAAAAAGGCGTAGATAGTGGTAGTGGTTCAATTTCTTTAGAAATGGAGGCACAAAAAATAGCTCAGCAATACAATTGTATTGTTATTGTGACCGGTGAAAAGGATTTTATTACTGACGGCAAACTTCAGCAATGGGTTACAGGTGGAAATTCGCAAATGACAGAAGTTACTGGAACAGGCTGCTTATTGAGTGCAATATGTTGTGCCTCTATCACCGCAGGAGATCAACCATTTGACCAATTACTAGAAACATTATCACTTTATAAAAAATTAGCAGAAAAAGCCGCTTCTTCTACTCGATTCATTGGCGATTTTCAAATAGCTGTATTGAATGAACTACATCGCCTTTCAAAGGAAGGTGAAGAATAATGCATACTGTAACGACAATTGCCGGTTCAGATAGTGGCGGCGGTGCAGGTATACAAGCTGATTTAAAAACATTCCAGGAATTAAAAGTATTTGGAACGTCTGTCATTACAGCTTTAACGGCCCAGAATACTTTGGGTGTATCAGATGTTTTACCAATTGAAGTGAGCTTTGTTGAAAAACAACTGAAAGCGCTAATCGAGGATTTTTCAATTAGTGCTATTAAAACAGGAATGTTGTTTTCCTCCGAAATCATCCAATCAATTGCACATATTTTAGCCGAAGTAAATATTCCACTTATTGTAGATCCTGTTATGATTGCAAAAGGTGGCGAAAGCTTATTACAGCAAGAAGCAATTGAGGCATTACGAAATTATTTGCTACCTTTAGCAACAATTGTAACACCTAACATTCCTGAGGCCGAAACCCTTTCTGGAAGAAAAATTAATTCTATAGCAGATATTAAAGAAGTAGCCCAGATTTTATTACAGACAGGTGTTCAATGCGTCGTTATGAAAGGCGGTCATTTAGAGGATATATGTCATGCTACTGATTATGTATTTTTTCAAGATGGTGGATCATTTTCTATGCAATCTACTCGTATTGCAACAGCAAACACGCATGGTACAGGCTGTACATTTTCCGCTGCATTAACTGCTTTTCTTGGCCTTGGGCTACCTATAGAAAAGGCAATTGAGGAAGCTAAAAAATTTATTCAATTAGCAATAACTCATGATTTATCTATTGGGAATGGCCATGGTCCAACAAATCATTTTGCTTATCAACAGTATAAGGATTCCTGCGAGGTGATCATACATGAAACGTGACGATTTACAGCTATATTTTATTATGGGTACAGGTAATGTTTTCAATCAGGAGCCAATAATTGTATTAGAAAAAGCTCTCCAATCCGGAATTACTATGTTTCAATACCGTGAAAAAGGGCCAAATACCCTTACTGGACGAGCCTATGAAAATTTTGCTCGTAAATGTCAAAAGCTCTGTCAACAGTATCATGTTCCATTTATTATTAATGATGATGTAGAGCTAGCTATAAAACTTAGAGCAGATGGTGTTCATATTGGCCAAGAAGATTTTCCTGTGTCAATGGTACGTAAAAAAATTGGCAACATGATACTAGGTGTTTCTGTTCATTCTCAAGCGGAATTAATAACTGCTTTACAATATGGTGCTGACTATGTAGGAATTGGTCCAATTTTTTCAACTACTTCTAAAAGTGACGCCAAACCGCCTAGTGGCACTGAATTTTTACAGCAAGTTCGCGGACAATACCCAGAGCTGCCTATCGTTGCAATTGGAGGCATAAACTGCTCGAATACACATACGGTATTTAAAGCAGGTGCAGATGGAATAGCAGTTATTTCCGCAATTTGCGAAAGTGAAGATATTTCGAATACAGTCTCTACATTTAAAGCATTTGTAGGATAAATTGAAACTTTTAATCAGGGGGCGTCTTTCAATCGGGTTTTTAAATTACTGCCCGTTAATACGGGATAAAAAATAAACATTTTAAACAAACTAAAACCAGTGCCTTTTACGGTCACTGGTTTTAATTTTAATAATTGCTAATTAAGCAATTATTGGTTGTTCGGCATACCTTTTAATTGAGATTCTGCCATTTGTACAAGACGTTTAGTGATTTCACCGCCAACGGAACCGTTAGCACGAGCTGAAGCGTCAGCTCCTAATTGAACACCAAATTCTTGTGCAATTTCGTATTTCATTTGATCAAGTGCGCGCTCTACACCAGGTACAGCAAGTTGATTTGAACTGCGGTTGTTGTTGTTTGCCATGTGTTTCTCACCTCCTTGTGAATATAGAATGTGCGATTTTAGATTTTTAATACAAAAATATTTCAGGTAAATTGTACCTCAGAAGGAAATGGACTAAAAAAGCCGACTCAAAATGTACTTTTGAGTCGGCTCTTATGAATTCGCAAGGTTCTTCTATAAAAGATCCGCAAATTTATCGGCATCTTGTTCTTTTTTCGGGAAAATGTAAACTTCACGGTTTTTCACTGCTCGTTCGATGAGTTCATCAAAATCCGAGAAGCTTTCGTAATGCTCAACCTTTTCAAGCTTTGGCTTTGTTTTTGGACTTGCAGGAGTAAAAATTGTACAGCAGTCTTCAAATGGCTGAATAGACGTTTCGTATGTGCCAATTTTCTCAGCAATATCGATAATTTCTAATTTATCTGATGAGATTAATGGACGTAAAATCGGTGTGTTCGTTACTGCATTAATAGCTGTAAGGCTTTCAAGAGTTTGACTCGCTACTTGCCCAAGACTTTCACCTGTAACTATAGCTAGTGCACCAATGTCTTCACGTACTTTGTCAGCAACTTTTAGCATCATACGACGAGTAGTTGTCATCGATACATTAGATGGTACTTTTTCTTTAATAAGAACTTGAATTTCAGTGAAAGGAATAACGTGTAAACGTATACTCGCTCCGAATTTCGTTAATTCATTAGCAAGTACCTTTACTTTTTCCAATGAGTTTTGGCTTGTGTATGGTGGGCTAAAGAAGTGAATCGCTTCTAAGCGCACTCCTCGTTTCATCATTAAATAACCGGCAACTGGGCTATCGATACCACCTGAAAGCATTAATAAAGATTTACCATTCGAGCCTACAGGCATTCCACCTGCACCCGGAATAACTTGCGCCATCATATATGTTGCATCATGACGCACCTCTACGCGAAGTTCGATATCAGGCTTCTTCACCTTTACTGATAAATTTTGATATTGTGGTAATACATGACCACCAATTTCGCGTTGAATGGCATGTGATTCTAACGGGAATGTTTTATCTGTGCGCTTTACTTCTACTTTAAATGTAAGCTGCTCATTTTTAAATGTATCCATAATTGTTATGGCTAGTTTTTTCATGGCTTCGATATCTTTTTCACATGCAGCCACAGGACTAAATGATTGAATACCAAAAATTTTAGGTAAACCTTTTAATAGTACGTCCATTTGTGCTTCATCTTGAATGGCTATAAACATTCGATCACGCTCTGTGCGAATGTGTAAATGTCCTAAATCCGCAAACGCATGACGAATGTTCTCTCGTAAACGACGAATAAAATCCATCTTGTTGCGACCTTTTGTAGAAAGCTCTCCATATCGAATTAAAATTTCTTTCCAAATCATTTTTAAAATTCTCCTTTTAGTTCCGTCAATACTTCATCTAATACTTGTTTAAACTTTACAATATCTTCATTTGTTACATGTGCGCCAAAACTTATACGAATAACACCATTTTTAAAATGCTCATCGATATTTAGAGCTTCAACAACATGACTTGTTTTTGTCTGTTTCGATGAACATGCGCTCGATGTCGATACAATTACATTACGTTTTTGCAATGCATTGATAATGACTTCACCTTTTAAGTCGCGAATACTAAAAGATAAAATATGTGCAGCTCCTTTTGGTGTTGATAAAATATGCACTTCATCTCCATATCCACGTAATTGAGTGCATATTTCTTCATACCATTGACGATATTTTTTTGCACGGTCATTCATCGTCTCTATCGCTATTCGAGCTGCTTTTGATAAGGCTACAGCTTGCGGTACAGCTACTGTTCCGCTACGCAAACCAAATTCCTGCCCTCCGCCAAGTGCATACGGTTGCCATTTCATTTTTTTACGGAATGCGAGTACACCTGAACCTTTAAAGCCATGAATTTTATGACCAGAAATTGAAATACAGTCTGGACCCTCGTCATCGTTAAATGATATCGGTAACTTCCCGAAGCTTTGTATAGCGTCTACGTGAAAAGCTGCACGACTCGATTCATGAATAATTTTTGCAGCTTCAAAAATTGGTTGAATCGCGCCCATTTCATTATTTACATGCATCATACTTACTAAAATGGTATCCTTCCGCACTTTTGCGCGAAGCTCCTCTAAAGAAATAACTCCGTTTTCATCTACTTGCAAGTATTCCACATCAAAACCGTCTTGCTCAAGCTGCTTCACAGATTCTAGGACAGATGGATGTTCAATTTCAGTTGTTAAAATATGATTTCCTTTATGTGTGTTGCTACGTGCTAAACCAAATATAGCCGTGTTATTGGATTCAGTACCACCTGATGTAAATAGCACATTTTTTGCTTCTGTATGCAAAATATCTGCTACTTGCTCACGTGCACGCATTAATAATTCATTTGATTCAACACCCATTGCATGAATGGAAGCAGGATTGGCATAATACTGCTCATTCACTACCATAAATGCTTGCATAACCTCTTTTATAGGTTTTGTTGTTGCACTGTTGTCTAAATAGATTGTATTAACTTCCATTATTATCACACACTTTCAAAACGTTGATTTAACGGTATTTATCATAACGCAATCTTCAGCGATTGACTACTAACTTTAACAATTATCCTAATTTAATCACCTATTTGTTTGCTTTTAATGTGAAAAACCACCCTTTTTAGAGTGGCATCTTAAAGACTTGCTATGAACGTTTCTAACTAAAAATTAAGCAGCAAAAAAATTTGATTTCTGCATTGTTAGGCTCATCACCCTAACGTGTAGTTGATTTCCGTTCCTGGGCGCTTTGTAGCTGCCGCTTTGCTTTCGCTACAGAAAACATTTGTTGTAGCTGCCGCTTCGCTTTCGCACAGTTAAAACATTTGTTGCTTTCGCTAATCCCCGAGGAGTCGCCCAGTCGTAACGAAGATCAACTTATACACATAGCATGTTTTTTTAATGTCACCCTCTACTTTCAGTAAAAGCTAACGCTGCTATATTTAACTATATTGTAAGCTAATTTCACACTAGTAGTTCAAGAAAAACAAGCAATCCCACAAATTTTTCTTAATTGACTGGCTGATTCATTAAGCTTTCTCCATTGTTATAAATTCAGTTGAAGCTGTGAAATTCATAACTTTTTTAAAGCCTAATTTTTCATATAGGTGAATGGCTCTTGTATTAAAGGTAGCTACTGTTAAACGAAGAGGACAATTTTTTTCTTGTTGTAGATGATTTAAAACAAATGAAAAAAACTCTGCACCATCCCCTTTTCCTGTTAACTCAGGCTTCATCCCTATTCCAATATCAATGCATTCGTCTATATATGCACCATAGTCATGTCCTTTAGGTACTTGTGCAGATGTTCCTGTACAGAAAAAACCGACTAGCTCTTCTTGATCATTGACAATAGAATAATACGGACTTTCAAGAAATTCTTTTAGAGATTCGTCGCAAAGTTCATTGTTGTAAAAATCATATGGTTCTTCATATTTCCAATTTAATATATCAGTCGCATGCATTTCATTCATTTCCCGACTATAAAATTGCATGTTGAACACCTCTATTTTTCATCATTTCGAATCAAAAATAATTAAAGTCTCCGCCTCATTTGATGTTCCATCTTTAGCTTTTATATCTACAACGAGGGGGTGATTTCCGTTCCAGCAGGGCGCTTACTTCGTATCTTAATAAAAAGCTGTCTAAAAAGTAATAACTATACCTTTTAGACAGCTGCTGTAATTTCTTATTATACTTGACTATTTTGATATTGTTTCTTCAGCCACAAGTTCTTGAATTCGCTTTAAAGCACCTGGCTCCATTTCTTCAACTGCTGTTCCAGCCTCTTCTAATGCTTTGGAATAACGGAATTGATTGAAAGATCCTTCTGCTTCTTTTAAACGAGAATTCAATTTTGGATTTGTTGCACGATGACGGTTACCGTACTGAATAATGCGCTCAATCAGCATTACATTTTCAATTAATTCACGCGACTTCGTTTTTACATCTTCTACACAAAGTGTTGCGGCATTTAAATTATTATGAACTGTTCCCATGTTGAGAGGCACCTCTTGCAGGCTTTGCATAACTAAATAAATATGCTCTGCTGCCTCATCTAGACGGGCATCCATCTCTTCAGGGATACCTGGAATATTAGCCTTATTCAATAGACGATCTGTTTCTTGTAATGTTTTCTTTAAGCTTTCTACTTGCATGCGAGCCTTGTTTTCATCAATTCGTAGCTTCTTCATCGTATTTGACAAATGACCTTGCTCCTCATGAATCCTTTCTAGCTCTTCACTAATTTCAATCAATTCTTCCTGTAAACTTGAATATGCAGATTTTTCCTCTCTAACACGCATCGCCAATAAGTCATAGCGACGTTGTAAAGCTTCTAATTGCTTTAATGCAGCTTTTGGAATTTCAGCATCTTTTTCATTTAAGCGATAACTTTGCTGCACAAAAGTTGCTTCATCACTTACTAATCTTGTTGAACTAATAACATTGGTGATTGAGCTTAATAAACGATCACAATTTTGGTCAACATAATTTTTAGCAATAACCTCTTTTTCAAGAAGATCATAAAAATGATCAATTTCTTCATTTATATCCGTAACACGTGGTTTAACAACATTTAAGTTAAGCTCTGCTAATTCACTTTTTAATGTTACAAATTCTTCTTCAAATTTATTAAGCTCTTCAGTTAGCTCTAAATGTTGTAAATAATAGGATTGATCTTCCATTTCACGCTGGCCACTTCGTAACTCCTGTACCGCTCCTGGAAGCTTCACTTGCAATTCAGTCAAAATTGCTGGGACATCATTGATATATTCAAATGTCTGTTGTGATTCTTGGTTTAAGCCAATAACAATTTCCCGCGCCTGCAAATAATTCCCTTCACTAGTAAGCATATCGAATTCCTCAAACTTTTGAACAAACGTCTCCAGTTTTTTCTCTAGAGCTGGTAATGCTACCCCAAATGAATGTTGGTGCGCTAACAATGTTTTACGTGCAGAGCGATAGTATTCTTTTAATTGTTCAATTTCAATACGATTTTTTTCTTCGCTGCCAATTAATTCATTTAGTTCTTCTAAGATTTTATCTTTATCTTGTTCACACTTTTTAATGTAATCTTCTATCTCACGTTCAATTAATGTTGCTTTATTAAAACGAAGTCTATTGATTTGATCCTCTGCATCGAATAAGAGTGAATCAATTTTTGTCATATGTACATCGATGACTTCATCCCAACTATTACGCCATCGTTCAAACATTTCTTCCGTTTCACCGTTCATGTTTAAAGATTTAACTTTTGAAATTTCCTCATTTATGGGATTGTTTTGTATTTGTGATTTTTCATTTTCAAGTTTAGCAATGATTGTTGTATGTTTTCGTCGCATCATAAATCCTACTATCGCTAAAATTAATAGTAGGATAACTGGAATGATGATATACTCCATCGTAAGCCTCCTATTCTACAATAAACGAATTGGCTAGTTGTATTTATTATATACTATGTTATCGCCTTTTGTACTAAAATTTGAGTGTTTTTTGTGTAATTACGCCTTTTAAGAATAACAATAACTTAATTTTTGAACAATATGCGCAAATATAAGTGTATTATCCAAAAATATAAAGGAGTGGTATTTATGAAATGTGACGGCCATGTTCATAGCCCATATTGTCCACATGGTACCTCTGATTCATTTAAGCAGTATATAGAAAAAGCAATCTCTCATGATTTCACAGATATTAGCTTTACAGAACATGCACCATTACCATTGAATTTTGTAGACCCTACACCACAGCAAGACAGTGGTATGAATCCGGAATTTTTAATGCCTTATTTTGAAGATTTGCAACGCCTTCAAAAGGAGTACGCACAAGACATTCGCATTCATATAGGGCTAGAGGTCGACTATATTCAAGGCTTTGAACAAGAAACTCGTCAATTTCTTGATACATACGGACACTTTTTAGATGACTCTATTTTATCAGTTCATTTTTTACAATGGGACAATATCTTTGAATGCATAGACTTTTCTCCAGAAAGTTTTATGGCTTTTGCAAAGAAAGTCGGCTCTATTGAACAAGTGTATAATTTATATTACGATACCGTCCTACAATCCATTAAAGCAGATTTAGGACAATACAAACCTAAGCGCATTGGGCACCCTTCACTTATTCACAAATTCCAATTAGCACATACGGTGAAGATTGATGATTCTGCGCAGATTCGAAAAGTTTTAGATGTAATGAAGAAAGAAGGCTATGAGTTAGATTTAAATAGCGCTGGATTAAGTAAAACATATTGTCAGGAAACTTATCCACCATTTTCCTTCATAGATTATAGTAAATCTATTGGGCTTCCAATGGTTTTCGGTTCAGATGCTCATACTGTTGCTGATTTGCATCAACACTTTAATGTTATATATCCAAAATAATAACTTTCAAACGAGGTGCTTTTATGTTTACTCAAATTAATTATGAAGGGCCAATTGCCGAGCAATATAATACGTTGGCCAAACAATTAGATGCCCTACTTACAGGAGAAAGCGATCGCATTGCTAATTTAAGTAACGCCTCTGCATTACTAAATCAGTTTCTGCCGAACATTAACTGGGTTGGTTTTTATGTATTACAAGGAGAGCAACTTGTATTAGGGCCATTTCAAGGCTTACCTGCATGCGTCAGAATACCAATTGGACGTGGGGTATGTGGAACAGCAGTAAGTAAAGCAGAAACAATGGTCGTAAAAGACGTACACGACTTCCCTGGTCATATTGCCTGCGACGCCGCTTCCCAATCCGAAATCGTGATTCCCTTGAAAAAAGAAGGAGAGGTCATCGGTGTTCTTGATATCGATAGCCCAATCGTTAATCGCTTTTCTAAGGAAGATCAAGAGGGATTAGAGCTATTCGTAGTAACCTTACTCTCCCATTTATAAAAAAAATACCCTGAAATGATTTATTGTCATTTCAGGGTATTTCATTGCAAAAAAATGGATGACATTTAATTTCGTGAAGTCTATTTTCATTCTGAGCACTTTCCTTGTAGCGTCCGATGAGCCACGATTCCGAAAGAGTTGTCCACCCTCCACCGAGATGTCACCCCTAATTTTAGGAGCGAATTATTAGTTTATTTGATACGGTCGATCATGCATACAGAATCGATTTTTACCACTATTTTTCGCTTCATACAGCGCTGTATCTGCATGTAGGAAAACAGATTGAAACGGTGGACGATACAGTTCATCCCATGTTATGAGACCTGCTGAAATTGTCACCCGAGGATCTGTTGTATTTGGAATTACTGCAACAATTTCTTCAGCCAATTCGATTGCTTCTTTCTCATCAATATTCGGAACATACACAGACATTTCCTCTCCACCCCAGCGTGCACAAATACCGCGAGCTCCAATCATTTCTTTTAACTGTACCGCAATTTGCATAAGAATCTTATCACCAATTTGATGACCATACGTATCATTCACACGTTTGAAATTATCAATATCAATGAGTAGGAACATCCCAGATTGATCATTAATAAGTGACTTTTCTACATACTTGTCTAAATAACTTCTTGCATACAATTTTGTTAAATGGTCTAAATCTACCATTTCCTGAAGTTGATGTCGTAATATTGAGTTTGCAATTGCTAAAGAAGAGTGATGAATTAATGATTGCATTAACTTAAAACTATCAAACGAAAAGAAATATGGCTCCTTGTGTAACACAATACTAAAGCCATTTATTTTTTCTTCCATTAAAATCGGGATTGCCATAATTGAACGATATTCAATATGAGTAGGGGTTAAACGGCTGAAATCAGCAATAAATAGTGGATCGTTGGTACTTTTAAAATGTTGTTCAACATGTTTTATAAATGTTTGACCCTTTTCTGTATTAAATAAGGCCGTACTAGCATCCGTCACTTCAAATGTGTCATTATGCTTAAAAGCGAAACAAACTTCCATTGGTTGAAATGATTTCATTAACTGCTTTTGAAGGAAAAGTAACATTTCATTAATGCCTATCCTCATATTTAAACGATGTGATGTTTCATTGATGAGTTGCAAATCACTCACAAGGCGATGTGACTGATGATATAATTTTGCGTTTTCGAGCGCATTTCCTGATGTTTGCGCTAGCATTCGTACAAAATCTTTTTCAGTCGTTGAAAAAAGATACGTTGTAGGTGCACTTACTTGTAAAATGCCATAAATAGCTTGTCTTCCTTTAATAGGGGCGTTTAAAACTCGGCAATTCAAATCGCTAGCAAGCTCCGTCGTCAGCTCTCCTGAGACAAAAGCCTCAATAGTCGCAGGCCTTTCAGATAAGTAATCAAAAAGCTTAATATCGATAGTCGTATGGCGGTCTTGATCATTCGATAGTATAAGCTCCACATTAAATTCGGGGAAATTATCCTTAATATTTTTTAAGACGTTTTCTAAAATTAAATCAATATCCATTGTTGAATGAAATAAATCTGTCATATTATACAATTTTCTAAATTGATCTTCATTCACTTTTACTTCATAATTTTCTCTTATCAACTGAAGAACTTTCGTAAGCGTTTCTATACTTTCTTCCCCGTAATTAGAAGTCATAAAGTCTGTCCAAGCATCTGTTGCCTCTACTAGTAGCCCACCTATTGGATTCCTACCTTCTACTTGGAAAAGAACCATATCTGTCATCTTCGAATAGGCTTCTTTTTCTTTTAATATATAAGGGATTTTTACCATTTTCTGTTGATAAAAACTAGCTTCAATCATTAACCATGACACAGCATTTAGTTTCGTTTCAATTGTTAAAGTAGCCATCTCTTCTACAGGTATTAAAGAATTACCTTCAAAACCGAGGAATGCCACATTCACAATTCCAAAATGCTTCTTTAGACACTGTTCCAATGGGTGAAAATACTCATTTAAACCAGTTTGTTCTTTAGAACTCACCCAAATGCTCAAAACATCTGATTTTATATATTTTAGCGTTTGTAAATGGTCTGTCATGAAATCACCTTTTCTATATAACGTACAAATCAATTACTATTAACTTATTGTATATTATACATAATTTGTGTCATTTTGACTATGTTATTCTACTTTACTTTTACATTTTACATCTCTCACTGTATCATTAACTATTCTAAAATTTCGCATCGTGTACATAAAGGAAATATTTACTATAGTTCTTTTTTGAAAATAGTTAGTGTTATAATTGACGTCTATGTAATAAGCAGTTACAATGAAATTTGTGTAAAATAAACGCAGCAGTGGTATGAGCTTATTACTGTATTTTATTCCTCTATTTTTTAGGATAACTAAACAGATTCAAATAGATGGTGTATTGTGTAACCTAACGGCTGCATAGGCGAAAATACATGAAAATAAAATGCGTATAAGAATGGGTACTACTGGTTTTTGTTTTACAACAAAAAAACCAAATTTAAAGGAGGAGACAACAATATGTCTCGTTATACAGGTCCATCTTGGAAATTATCACGTCGTCTTGGTATCTCACTAAGCGGTACAGGTAAAGAAATCGAAAAACGCCCTTACGCACCAGGTCAACACGGTCCAAACCAACGTAAAAAATTATCAGAATACGGTTTACAACTTCAAGAAAAACAAAAACTTCGTCACATGTACGGCATGAACGAACGTCAATTCCGTACTCTATTCGACCGCGCTGGTAAAATGAAAGGTGTACACGGTGAAAACTTCATGATCCTTCTTGAAACTCGCCTTGACAACCTAGTTTACCGTTTAGGTTTAGCTCGTACTCGTCGTGGATCTCGTCAATTAGTAAACCACGGCCACATCTTAGTAGATGGCAAACGCGTTGATATCCCTTCATACAGCGTAAAACCAGGTCAAACGATTTCTCTTCGTGAAAAATCTCAAAACCTTACTGTAGTAACAGAAGCAATCGAAGTAAACAACTTCGTACCTGACTACTTAACATTTGACGCTGACAAAAAAGAAGGTACATTCACTCGCCTTCCAGAGCGTTCTGAATTATCAGCTGAAATCAACGAAGCATTCATCGTAGAGTACTACTCTCGTTAATAAAACTTCGTTGCATTTAGCAACAAAAAAAGCCTTAGAAAACTTGTTAATTCAAGGATTCCGAGGCTTTTTTCTTTTGCGAAACTTTGCAATTAAATATATTGAAACCCTTTTAGTTAGGGTTGATCAAGGGTTAAATTAAGGGTATTTTAGTGTCAGTAGTTCGCGAATCGAAATTTAACTAAAGCACCCCGTTACTTTAAGTATATTTCTTCACAATCTTATAATTTTGTTCATACCTTACTTTTTAATCTTTAAATATACCTATAATCTCATCATATGCATTTTTAGTTTCATCGTATGTTGGAATATCAAGAAATTGAACATTTGAGACATTTTCGGAGAAGAATTCTTTAACTAATATTTTTACACAATTCTTAATTTCATGTATGTCAAATTCACCTGAAAGCTTAGTCCACATATCGATATAAACGGGTTTATGATTATTTCTGTTTAAAGGGGCAAAATGGGCAACCTGATATATTAAATCTTCATCATCTCTCGGATATATATAATTGTATATTATCTGAGAATCATCATTCAAAAATTCTTCAATTTCCTTCTTGTAATCATAATCTTCTTCGTGGTTTAATTCGTTGTTATATAAATAAGCTAGACTTATCTGAGTGGTAATTTCAAAAAAACCCAATTTATTGACCTTATTAGCATCTGAATAAATTGATATCTCAACATTACAGCTTTTATCACAAAGTTCATATTCTCCAAACCAAAAATTCATATGACGAATACTAACGTATACTGTATCTAACATTTGAATACCCCTCCTTCTTTCTTTATTTAATATTGGCTAGTTATTAAGTGTTAAAAATTACCAATTGGTAGGGAAAAGTAAAGCGACTGAATATTGAACAATCGCACCCGTTTCTTGAATAATGATTAAATAAAATCTTTAATTTCTTCCTTAATCTCATCCCAAATATCCATTTGTTGTGAAGTGTCTTTAATCAGGTGAACAACATTCTCTGAAATAAGAATATTTTCTTCACAAATGGTTGCACATAGGTGTTCTAATGCCACTCCTCACTCTCTATGTTCTAAATATTCTAATACAGTAATACGGTCTTTTTGTGGTAATCTAGTTGTTCCAATATTATTTTTATCTTCTTTTCTATGATTAATTTTTATCCCCAAAAATAATTTCAATTTCTTATTACACTAACCTGCACAGTCAGAAAAAAAACGTTTTCATTGTTGGAAAAACGTCACCGTTCCAATTATATTACATAGAATACTTTACCTATCAAATCTTAACAATGTATTGCCTTATTTTATATATGTAATTTTTTCCTCTTTCAATTAAATGCGCCTTTAGTTCAACAAAGAAAAAAGAGCTGCTTACGCAACCCCATTTTCTTCATGTAAAGTTCCTCATTCCTGTTATAAGCTTGTAATTACCCCACTAGCTCATGTCTTTGGTGGGAGTGTTGTAATAATGTGAGAATCAATCGTATATTACATTTTGTCCTTGTTCACTTAATTTTTTTAAAGATGTAAGCATATGATTTATTTCTTCATCGGAATGTCTTTCCCATGAACTTAATTCAGCTAATATTTTCAAAGGAGATTTAGACCTATAAGAACGCGTTGGGTTTCCAGGAAACCGTTTGTCAGTTACGTTCGGATCATTTTCAAAATCACCTAATGGCTCTACAATATAAATCCTCTCTTTTGAGTTAGATTTTGCTAATTCAGCACCCCATTTAGCCGCGCTCAATGTTGCAGTAAAATAGATATGGTTAGATTTTTTATCCTGATAATTGGATAAGTGCAAAGGTTCAAGCAGGTCTCCGATTTTCAGTTCTGCTTTAGTACCATGAAAAAACGGACCGGGATCTAAGATATTTTCTTTGTCATTCATATAAACGCACCCCTTATACTTTTTTTGACTTGCGTATAACAGTATAAGGTAAGGAATGGGCGAAAATGTAGTCTATAAATAATTTTCAGATGGGGTTATAATATAAGTAGAGGGTAAGATGTTAACTGTATTCAACCGTTCTTTGAAAGCGAGTTTATAAAACTTGAACTATTGCAGTTGAAGCTTTTTCCGTTTAGTTCGTAATAAAAGCCCGACCAATAGGTAAAGCATTGTAGTAACAATGCCTGCCGTGGGAGAAACAAGGAATTCTTTCCCTTGAGCAATTTTGATATAGCCATCAAGAATTAGTGGATTCACAAGTGCATCTTCTGTCATATGCATAAGGACAAGCGGCCAAATACTTTTCGTCATTAAATAAATTTCTGTATACATTACTGTCCAGCAAATCATCGTCACAATACCTATTAACGCGAATATCCACCTATTTACAGGAAGCACACTAAGGATATCACTTTCTGATAGGAACACTAAAAAGTACGGCATATGCCACGCTCCCCAAACACCACCAACAATACAATACAACCAAAAATCATTTACTTTTAACGTTAAAAGTTTACTTGTCAAATAACCTCTCCACACTGATTCCTCAAAAAAGTTTTTAACAAATTGAATCAGTAAACCACACGCAAAAGCAGAAACTAATGTATTTAAATTAAAATCCGAAAAGTCCATCCAGCCAAATAGATAGCTTACTAACAAAACTATAGAAGTGACGATAGGATAGACTAGGAGCGAGACAATATACCATTTTATGTTACCCTTTAAATTAGGCAATAAGCCAATATCTCGCCAACCATCTCCCGCAAAGACACGTAATAGTATAGTTGTCAGCAGCGGAAATACTAGCCAAATCCCCATCCCAAGTGTGTCACCTCTAGGCTGTTCAGGGCCGAAGCGATCTACAAAAACGCCAAGCCAACCACATAGTAAAACAACAACTATAAAGATTATTATGTTGCGTTTAGTTTTCATTTTTCAATCCCCTCCCTGTTTTCAAGGATTGAAATAATCCACATCGCATTGGGACATGGAGTCTCGGGATGCAGCGCAATGTATTGAGCGATTCCTTGAATAGAACACCAAAATGCTACTGCAAGCGCTTCAGCATTCCCCTGTTTAATTTCACCTAGCAATTGCCCCTTCTCTATTAATGGAATACTCTTTTTAATTAATTTATCTGCTTCCATAAGCATTTCTTTTAAATCCTCCGACAAGGAATCAAGATGTTGTGCATTCTCCATTAGGACAAACATTTTTGCTGCAGATGGGTTTGTACAGATCATGTCAAACAAATCCTCCGCAGCAGCTGTAAAAATTGCTAATGGTGATTCATTAGTAAAACTAAAATCCATCTGAAGTCTTTCACACCCTATGCGAATTAGCTCTTCATATAGCTTTTCCTTAGAGTCAAAATAATGAAAAAGCAACCCAATGCTCATATTAGCAGCTTTAGCGATATCAGCTACTTTCGTTTCACCATACCCCTTCCGAATAAACAAATCTAATGCAGATTGTAAAATTAAGGCCCTTCGTTGTTCTTTTTGTTCATGTCTAATTGACATTTCCCCCACCCCTTTATTGAATATATCTTCATTGAAATATTATTCAATAAAATTGCAAATATCCCTGAAAAGTGCCCAGATTATAAAAACTTTTTCATTTCAGTTTGTAAATATATATATCAATGAAAAAGGAACCCTTTTATCTTCATGGAAGTCTAAATAGGAAATATTAGAAATTCAAAGGAGGAAATAATGAGGAGTTTTGAACTTACTGTGCTGGTTTTAGTCTATAGTGGCATCATGATTTTTTTCTTAGTTCCCTTTAAAAGCAAGGAAACAAAGTGTCCAATTACTTTTAAAGAAAGTCTGCTGCACATCACTTTTCATAAAAAAGCTTTACTGGCTCTTCTTCTAATCAACTTTTTATTAATAGCTATTTGGTTCGGTTATAAGCAGGAAATATATCATTTTAATGCTCACAGTGGTTATCCTCCAATCAGTTCAGATTCAAAGGGAATTTTTTACATGTGCGCATTACTCGGATATACTGTCATTCTTTATGTAACTCTCGCATTATGGATTTCCTTAAAAAATTTAAAAAGGAGGGTCGAATAATTTTATATATTCCTATAAAGTATGACGATTTTATGTACTTTAAAATAGTAATTACACAATTAAAAAACAACATAATCACTACTAATATATTAATAACAAATTATCAGTTATTTACTATTCAATACTACTATAAAATAGAACCATATTCCAAAAAATATATTTTACTTTCATAGGAAAACAATTTTCAAAACGTCTTCAATTCAACACTCTTAGACAACCCAACCTTTCATCATATCAAAAACCTATCTATCTTTTTTGTAAAATAATAACATGATTAAAATTAACAATTTTAATAAAAATACGAGTTGAACTTTTACATGGAATAGAATACTATGAATTTCGAAAGGTGGTTCGCCATCATTCAAGCAATAACAATTATTTTAAAGGGGTTGGAATTATGTCAGACGTTCTAAAGCAATTTGTTATGCCGCAAACAAACTTATTTGGACCTGGAGCAATTCAAGAAGTTGGTAAACGTTTAAATGATTTAGAAGTGAAAAAGACATTAATCGTAACAGATGAGGGCTTACACAAATTAGGTCTCTCTGAACAAATTGCTAACATCATTATAGCTGCTGGAATAGATGTAGCAATTTTCCCGAAAGCAGAACCAAATCCAACAGATCAAAACATTGAAGACGGGATTGCAGTGTATCATGCTGAAAACTGTGATTCAATCGTTTCTCTTGGAGGCGGTAGTGCACACGATGCAGCAAAAGGTATCGGACTTATTGCTTCGAATGGTGGACGCATACATGATTACGAGGGCGTTGACAAATCACAAAACCCACTGGTTCCATTAATCGCTATTAACACAACTGCTGGTACAGCAAGTGAAATGACTCGCTTCACAATTATTACGGATACAGCTCGTAAAGTGAAGATGGCCATCGTGGACAAACATGTTACTCCACTACTATCGATTAATGACCCTGAGTTAATGATTAGCTTACCTCCTGCTCTAACAGCGGCTACTGGTTTAGATGCATTAACACATGCAATCGAATCATTTGTGTCGACAAACGCAACACCAATTACTGATGCATGTGCAGAAAAGGTACTTCAGCTTGTTCCTGAATATTTACCACGGGCCTATGCAAACGGTGCAGATTTAGAAGCACGTGAGCAAATGGTTTACGCACAATTTTTAGCAGGCATGGCGTTTAATAATGCATCCCTTGGCTATGTGCATGCAATTGCTCATCAATTAGGTGGTTTCTATAATCTACCACATGGCGTATGTAACGCTATTCTATTGCCACATGTTTGCCGCTTCAACTTAACAGCACGTACTGAGCGTTTTGCAAAAATCGCAGAATTGTTAGGCGAGAACGTTGAAGCGTTAAGTAAACGTGATGCTGCTGAGAAAGCAATTGTAGCAATCGAAAATCTTTCTAGAGATTTGAACATTCCAAGTGGCTTCCGCGAATTAGGCGCGAAAGATGAGGATATTGAAATCTTAGCGAAAAACGCAATTTTAGATGTATGCGCTGCAACAAACCCACGTAAAGCAACTTTAGAAGACATTAAACAAATTATTACAAATGCGATGGGCTCTGTAGCGAAAAAAGAAGAATCACTTGAAGCTATCGCACTTTCTTAATAAGTAAGCAAAAGGCATGTCTCTTGTAGGCATGCTTTTTATTGCGAACATCGTTCGGGCATTGTATGTGACCCCAACACTCGTTATACTTTTCTTAAAAAGAATTGGAGATAAGAAGATGCGTTTAATCTCAATTTGTCCGAGTAATACCGAGCTTGTTGCTTATTTAGGTCTGACTGATCAGCTTGTTGGTGTCGATGATTTTTCGGATTGGCCATTAGCAGTAAAAGACTTACCTCAACTTGGCCCAGATTTATCAATTGATATGGATGCATTAGAAGCATTACAGCCTGATCTTGTACTCGCATCCTTAAGTGTCCCCGGCATGGAAAAAAATATTGAAGCGTTACAAGCTAGAAATATTCCCCACATTATTTTTAATGCTAATTCATTAGAGGAAATCGCACAGGATCTCCATACTTTAGGGAAGGCCTGTAGGGTTGAAGGTCGTGCTAAAGAAATTTCCGAGGAGTATTTACAATGTATCGATCGTCTTCGCACAGTTGCTCAAACGATTCCTAAAAAACCTACTCTTTATTGGGAATGGTGGCCAAATCCTATCTTTACTCCAGGGAATATTAATTGGCTAACTGAAATTAGTGCCATTGCCGGTGGGCAAAATCTGTTTCAGGATGTAGAACTTGCAAGCGTACAAACTGATTGGGCTGATGTAGTAAGGCGTGACCCAGACTATATTATGATGGCTTGGGTAGGAGTTGCCTTTGAGCGTATTCAACCGGCCAATTTATTAAAACGTTCCAATGCGCAGGTGCTTCGAGCTGTTAAAACGAAACAGCTTTACGTAATGGAGGAATGGCTTTATTGTCGTCCATCACCACGCCTTATAGAGGGTGCATTAAAGCTCGCGAATTTGCTTCACCCCCAAGAATATGAGCACATAAAGCTTCCTAGTTTTTTAGATAGTTAAAAATAAAAGTATGGCTCTTCTGCAAAGAGAGGGGTTGATTTCCATCCAAAAGAGACATCCCCTCAAATATTGAGGGGATGTCTTGTTGTATAAGTCTGAATTAAACAAACTTCACCATATGGTATTTTTTCTTGCCGCGACGAACAATGCTGAATGCATCTTCTAAACGATCTTTGCTGTCGATGACATATTCTAATTCAGTGACCTTTTCACCGTTCACGCTGATCGCACCATTCGTTACGTCTTCACGCGCTTGACGTTTTGAAGGAGAAATACCTGCTTCCACAAGTAACTCCACGATATTTTTATCTTCTTTCGCCATTTCAATAGAAGGAACATCTTTAAACGCATCCTTCATTTCATCAGCAGAAAGTGCTTTTAAGTCACCTGAGAATAAAGCAGCTGTAATGCGGATTGCTTGGTCTAATGCTTCTTGACCATGAACTAAACGAGTCATTTCTTCAGCTAGCGCTTTTTGTGCCTTACGTAAATGTGGTTCCTCTTCTACAGATACTGCTAAAGCTTCAATTTCTTCACGAGAAAGGAATGTGAAGATTTTTAAGTATTTTACAACATCAGCATCCGCAGCGTTAATCCAGAATTGGTAGAACTCATATGGAGATGTTTTCTTACTATCTAACCATACAGCGCCACCTGCTGTTTTACCAAATTTTGTACCGTCTGCTTTCGTTACTAACGGAATTGTGATACCAAAAGCTTTTGTCTCTTCCTCATGTGTTTTGCGAATAACTTCTAAACCAGTCGTAATATTCCCCCACTGATCAGAGCCACCTACTTGAATGCGACAGTTGTAATGGTTGTATAAATGATTGTAATCAATACCTTGAATTAATGTATACGCAAACTCAGTAAATGAAATCCCTGTATCAAGGCGTGATGCAATTGTATCTTTTGCTAACATGTAGTTCACGTTAATTAATTTCCCATAATCACGTAAAAACTCAATCGTATTTATATTGCCAATCCAGTCACGGTTATTAACTAACTGAGCACCATTACCATCTTCTGCAAATTCAAAAATACGCTCTAATTGGCTACGAATACCTTGAACATTTTTATCAATTTGCTCAACCGTTTGTAATTGGCGTTCTTCAGAGCGTCCAGATGGATCTCCAATCATCCCAGTCGCACCACCAACTAATAAAATTGGACGGTGACCCGCTTTTTGGAATCGACGTAGCGTTAAAAGAGGCACAATATGTCCAATATGCATAGAATCCGCAGTTGGATCAACACCGCAGTATAAAGATACAGATTGTTCATCTAATAATTTGGCCATACCTTCAGCATCAGTTTGTTGGTATAACAATCCGCGCCATTCTAAGTCTTGTAATAATTCGTTCGTCATTTTTATTCCTCCTAAGGGTTTAATAATTCCGTGTAGGGAGAAACAAAAAAGTCCCTACACGCAAAATATTGCATGCAGGGACGTTATAAACTAACGCGGTACCACCCAGCTTGAAGATGTCATCCATCTTCCTCTTCATTCAACCGCCTTTATCGCAGGCGCGCACGTCTAAGCTCCAAGCACGTAATTCGTCTCTACATTATGACCAGCTTTCACCAACCGCTGGCTCTCTATACAGGGAATATAGACACTACTGCAAGCTCTTCTTCGCTAGAAAACTATAAGCATAATTCTAAACGATTCTTTTTCATTGTCAATAATTATGTTCGACCTAAATCAATATGTGCTATAATAGACAAGATTTTAGGAGGTCGATACATTGAAAGATTGGATTGAGAAAATCAATGCAAAGATCGATGAATTAATTCAACAAAAATGGATGAAGAAATTACGTATTTCAGGAAGTGTTGCCTGGAACTTATTTTTACTATTTTTAGTCTTTGCATTGGTAGGCACTGTATTTGCCGGTTCAGTTGGCGCTGGCTATTTTGCTTCACTTGTAAAAGAAGAGCCACTACGCTCTAAGGAAGAATTACGAAAAGAAATTTTCAACTATGATTCAACAAGTGAGATTTATTTTGCCAACGATATTTATATCGGAAAATTACGTACAGATTTAGACCGTCGAGTAACAACATTAAACGCTGTCTCACCTGATGTTGTTAATGCGGTATTAGCGACAGAGGACGAGTATTTCCGTGAACATAACGGAATAGTTCCGAAAGCCGTCATCCGCGGGTTACTTCAAGACGTAACCAACTCTTCTACACAAACAGGTGGTTCTACACTAACACAGCAGCTTATTAAAAACCAAGTATTAACAAATGAAGTATCTTATGAACGAAAAGCAAAAGAACTTTTACTTGCGATGCGTTTAGAGCACTTTATGAAAAAGGAAGAAATTTTAGAGGCCTACTTAAACATAATTCCTTATGGTCGTAACGCTTCCGGTCGAAACATTGCAGGGGTAGAAACAGCTGCTGAAGGTATTTTCAATGTAAAAGCAAAGGATTTATCACTTCCTCAAGCAGCATATATAGCTGGTATACCTCAATCACCTTTTGCTTACACACCTTTCACAAATACAGGTGTACTTAAAAGTAAAGAAGCTCTGCAACCGGGTATTGATCGTATGAAAACTGTACTTTATCGTATGAAAGACGCAGGTTATATTAACGAAGCTCAATATAAAGAAGCACTTGCTTACGATATCACTGCTGACTTCCGTTCACCGGAGATGCGCGCAGAAGATCGCTATCCTTGGCTAACGTATGAGCTTGAAAGTCGCGCAAGAGACATTATTGCGGAAAAACTAGCAGAAGCAGATGGTGTTGATCCAGAACGCTTAAAAAATGAAACAAAATTAAAAGAAAAGTATACGATTTTAGCAGATCGTGATGTCCGCTCAAAAGGTTATCGTATCTATTCAACTATTAATAAAGATATGTACGATTCGATGCAAAGCGCAGCGGAAAACTTTAAAACTTACGGTCATACTTACACTGTTAAAGACAAAGACCCTGTAACAGGTGAAGAAATTGATGTTCAAATGCCTGTACAGGTTGGAAGTATTTTAATTGAAAATACTACCGGACGTATTTTAAGCTTTGTCGGTGGTCGTGATTTTGAATTAAAAAGTTATAACTATGCTACACAGGCAAAACGCTCAAATGGCTCAACAATGAAACCTTTACTCGTATATGCACCTGCAATAGAATACGGTGTAATCGGTGCAGGTAGCCCATTAGTCGACGTAAAATTCTCGATTGGTAGCTGGAGCCCGAGCAACTATATTACTAGTGATGAACGAGGACTAATTCCAGCACGTGAGGCACTAGCAGATTCACAAAACTTATCAGCTTTACGACTATATCATAGTATTCTTAACAGACGCCCTGCCGATTATTTAGTAAAGATGGGGATTACAACCCTAAAGCCCGATGACTTCACAAACATTGCAGCTGGTATCGGAGGCGTAAAAGAAGGTATTACTGTTGAAGAGAACACCAATGCCTTTGCAACTTTTGCAAATGGTGGTCAATTCATAGACTCTTATATGATCGATAGAATTGAAGACCAAAATGGAAATATCATATATAAACACGAAGTTAAACCTGAACAAGTATTTAGTCCTGAAACTTCATATATCATTACAGATATGTTACGAGATGTGTTAACAAAAGGAACAGGTACAGTCGCAAGAAATACATTAAAATTCTCTTCTGACTTTGCCGCTAAAACAGGTACTTCACAAAACTACAAAGACGTGTGGCTAGTTGGCTATAACCCGAATGTTTCTCTTGGTGTATGGATGGGATATGATAACAATCAGTCACTGTATACATTTAATAATACGTATCAGCAGCCTAGTGTGCGAATTAACAAGCTATGGGGAACATTAATGAATTCTGTATATGATGTAGATCCACAGTTAATCGCCCCTAAAAATAGATTTGTGCAACCGAAAAACGTTGTCACTGCATCATTCTGTGGTATTTCTGGTTTAGCGCCATCTGCAGCATGTGCTAATGCTGGTCTCGTGCGCTCTGATTTGTTTAATGCAAAAGTATTTTTACCTTCACAAGCTGATGATAGCTTAGCTTCTTCAAGCGTTGTTACAATAAAAGGTAAAACCTATAATGCCCTTCCTAGCACACCATCAGAATTTGTAAAAGCAAGCGGTGCAGGAATAAATCAGGCATTTATTAAACGAATGCTAGGCCCACTTGGCGGTAATCCGGCCAGCCTATTACCAAAAAATTCGACATTAGCGAATTCATCGGTATCAGGTGTTGATTTCCCAGCAGATAATAATGCACCAGCAGCAGTATCTGCTTCAATTAATGGAAATACATTATCATGGACAGGCTCTTCAAACGATGTAGTCGGTTACCGAATTTATCGAGTAACAAATGGCGAAAGAACCCTTGTTGGATCAGTGCTTGAATCTTCACAAAGCATGACGGTAGCAAGTGGTCATGCCTATGTTGTTGTCGCTGTAGATATTACAGGTTTAACTTCAGCGCAATCCAATACCGTTTCTACGGGTGGCGACGCAAGTGAAAAACAACCTGAAAAAGACAAGGAAGAAGAGGTCCCAACAACTACTCCACCGACTGACGGCAATGACTCGGACCAAAATGGAAACGGCTCAGAGAATGGCGATGGGTCTGATGGTAGTAACGGGAACAACTCAAATAACGGCAACGGTTCCGGTAACACTGGAAATGGCTCTAATAACGGCAGCGGTTCCGGTAATACTGGAAATGGCTCAAATGGCAACGGTTCCGGTAACACTGGAAATGGCTCAAACGGCAACGGTTCCGGTAACACTGGGAATGGCTCAAATAACGGGAACGGCTCTAATGGAGGAAACAACGGAAATACTACTCCGCCGACTGACCCACCTAAACAATAATAAACAGGCATACTACATTTGAAAAGTAATTGTAGTATGCCTGTTTTTTTGTCATTATATAGGTGACTATAAATTCGAAGGGGTGGAAATAATTGAACATTTTAGTTTTAGGAGGCACCCGCCTTTTTGGTAAAAAACTTGTTGAGCTTTGTCTTCAAAATGGACATAATGTAACTATTTTAACACGTGGACAAAGTGGAAATCCTTTTGGTACAAAGGTGAAGCAGCTAATTGTTAATCGAGATGATGCCGATTCATTATCACAGGCGCTATCAAGTACTACATGGGACATTGTCTATGATAATATTTGCTACTCTCCGAATGAAGCTCTTAAAATATGTGAAATTTTAGAAGGTAAAACGAAAAAGCTCGTTTTTACATCTACTCTATCTACTTACGAAATAGACGGGATTGTCAAAACAGAAGAAGATTTTAATCCATTTAATTATGAAATTCGAATGGGGAATCGCGAAGATTTTTCATATGGTGAAGGTAAGCGTCTAGCAGAAGCAGTACTTTTCAAAGAAGCTATGTTTCCTGTTGTCGCCGTTCGTTTCCCAATTGTTATGGGTGTGAACGACTATACACGCCGTTTACATTTTCATGTTGAACGAATTTTACAGGAACAGCCTATTTCATTGCCAAATATTGAAGCAAAAATGAGCTTTATTACAGATGACGAAGCAGCTGCATTTTTGTATTTTGCTGGTATTACACCAATTGAAGGCACTTATAACGCAACAGCGGAAGGTGCAATTTCATTAAAGGATTTGCTAGGTCTTATTGAAGATGCAACCGGAAAGCATGCAAAAATATCTCTTGTAGGTGGCAATGAAAAGTCGCAGTCACCATATGGGATTCCAGCAGATTGGTACATGTCAACTGCAAAGGCAGAAGCGGCAGGCTTTACATTTAGTCAACTTCACGATTGGCTCCCTACACTAGTAAAAACATTAGTAAAAGAGCTGCAATAACATAACAGGATAAGATCTTACTAACTAAAAGACATATCACCATAGCGAAGGCTTTGGTTTTGTTTGTGCGAAAGCTCAGCGACAGCAAAAGGTTTTGGAATGTGCGAAAGCGCAGCGGCGGCAACAACAGCACCGACGTTGGTCACGAAGGCATATCACAGGATGTGATGTTTTTCGCCTTCGTTCCTCTATCGCTGCCCCTCAGTCTCCACTCCAATCAACTTATATACATGGCATATTTTTTAAATAATATCATCCCCAATTTTGGAGATAAGCATTAAAAAATCTGCTAGATTTCTTGCAAAGGAGTCTAGCAGATTTTTTTATCGTATATAATTGTCCAGATACTACAGCAGTATCGTTTTTAAAATCGCAATTGCTTCATCGATTTCTGCTTTTGACACGGTTAATGGAGGTAATAAACGTATAACATTTGGCCCTGCACCTACTAACAATAAGCCGTTTTCTTCTGCCGCAGTTATATACGAGGCTACCTCAGTATCACCACAGCAAATGCCAAGAAGTAAGCCTTGGCCCTGTACGGTAAACGTAGAAGGGAGATTCGCTTTTAACTCCTTCACAAAATATGCGGATAGCTCCTGTACATTTTGTAAAAATGCAGGTTCAAAGACATGATCTAGCACAGTTTCAGCAACACGCATTGCAAGTGGATTTCCACCGAATGTTGTCCCATGTGTGCCAGGACTAAACGTTTCATATAGCTCTGCTGTGCCAATCATACTACCGACAGGGAAGCCTCCACCTAGCCCTTTTGCCAACGTCACAATATGCGGCTTTAAAATCGTTTGTTCAAAAGCATATTTTGTTCCTGTTCGTCCAATACCCGTTTGAACCTCATCGATTATTAGTAATATTCCTTTGTCGTCACAAGCTTTAGCTATTGCTGCTGCGAACTCTGGTGATACACTGTTAACGCCGCCCTCACCTTGAATCATCTCCAACATTATTGCTGCGACAGTATCGTCAATCGTTGCTTCAAGTGCTGCCACATCATTAAAAGGAAGAATTGTAAATTTTTCAACAAGTGGTCCGAAGCCATTATGTACCTTGCCCTGACCTGTTGCGGACATTGCTCCAAAAGTTCGTCCATGAAAGGATTTCTCGAAAGTAATAATATGATTTTTCCCTGTATGCTTACGTGCAAGCTTGATGGCTGCCTCATTTGCTTCCGCACCACTATTACAGAAAAATGCATATAAAAAATGTGTATCAGCTATTAATTTTTGTGCAACCTTCTCCTGACCAGGAATATCAAATAAATTAGAAGTATGCCAAAGCGTTCTACTTTGATCATGAATAGCCTCCACAATCGCAGGATGTGCATGACCAAGACTCACTACTGCAATTCCACTTGTAAAATCTAAATATTTCTTCCCAGCAGCATCTTCAACAACTGTTCCTTGCCCTTTGACAATTTGGGCGCGGCGTTTGCCATAGTTTCCAAATAAAGCACTCATCTAATCACCCCTACTTAAATTCATAGCTAAAAAAATCTTCAATCTTACTCAACTATATTGCTACCTATATGCCATTAGAACAGTCATTCCAACTATAACGAAGAGTAACTTTCAAAGGTGAAGACAAGCATTTAATTCAAATGAGATAAAATTGTCGTACCTACTAAGGATTCCCCAACAATTTGCACGGATGGAATACCTGCATTTAAGCATTCGAGAGCTCCTTGAACCTTAGGTATCATCCCACCGTAAATATGCCCCTCATTAATCCACTGATTGATGAAAGAAGGTGTTACTTTCGATTGATATTCATCGTTTATTCGAATACCATTTACATCTGTTACAAGTAATAAGCTATCTGCCTCTAAAGCTAGTGCTATTTCACTTGCTACCGTATCTCCATTTATATTCAATGCCTGACCATGTACATCCGCTCCAACGCAAGCAATAACTGGTACTACCCCTGCATTTATTAATGCTTCTAGTAACGATGTATTAACGGTCTTTACTTCACCAACATAACCGAATATATCTTTGTCTAGGTAATCGGCTACAATCAACTGATCATCAAATCCGTTTAAACCAATTGCAGCTATGCCAGCCGTTGTTAATTCATGAACAAGCGCTGGATTGACCTTTCCTAATAACGTTGACTGTACGATATCAATTACAGCTTCGCTCGTTACACGAATACCGTTTATAGCATGTGATTTTATTCCACGCTCCGCAAGTTCACGGTTGATAGCTGGGCCACCACCATGGGTAATAATAAGCTCTGCACCGCTCTCTTGAAGTTTTTTAAAATTCTCAAAAAATGATTCATGTAAGCCTTCTAGCGTACTACCCCCAAGCTTAATGACCATTCGTTTACGAGCGATACGAGGCATTGATTTGAACGTAGTCATAAGTTAGATCACATCCCCAAGCATGCCCCTTGCCTTCTCCAATACCAAGTGACACATAAATTTTCACTTCATGCATTTTTAAAATTTGAATTAACTCATCCTCCGAGAATGGAACTGGCTCACCGTTTTCAACCATAGTTACACCGCCAATTTTGATCGTAATTTTTTCCGGATCAACCGTTGCGCCACTATAGCCTACAGCTGCAATAATACGTCCCCAGTTTGCATCACAGCCAAATACTGCTGTTTTCACAAGCGGTGAACCGACTACTGTTTTAGCAATTTTACGTCCTTCTTCATCCGAAATTGCCCCTTCGACTTCTACCTCAATCAGCTTCGTTGCACCTTCACCATCTTTGGCAATCATTTTCGCTAAGTCTTGAGATACTGTTTTCAATGTAAAGTAGAAGTTTTGCCAATCCGGATGATTAGGAGTTAGAGCTTCATTGCCCGCTAAGCCGTTTGCCATCACAACTACTGTGTCATTTGTAGATGTATCTCCATCCACTGTAATTGCATTAAAAGTCAAATTTGTTATATCAGATAAAGTAGCCTGTAGAACATCTGATTCAATATTTGCATCAGTCGTAATAAAACCTAGCATTGTCGCCATATTTGGTTCAATCATCCCCGAACCTTTTGCAACACCAGCGATAATAACCTCCTTGCCATCAACGATAGTGCTGTAACTTGTGTTTTTCATAACGGTATCTGTTGTTAATATCGCTTGGGCAAAATCAATCGCACTTTCTAAATTATCCTTTGGCTCTAACTGATTAATCCCATTTGCTACTGGCTCCATATTCATAATTTCACCGATGACACCTGTTGAGCAAACTCCTACTAAATTTGCCTCGATACCAAGCTTTTCCGCTACTAGGGATTGCATTGTTTGTGCATCCTTCGCCCCTTGCTTCCCTGTACACGCATTAGCATTTCCGGAGTTGACAATCATCGCCTGCATTTTTTTCGTTGTGTACACTACTTCTTTCGTTATTTTTAATGGTGCTGCCTGCACAGCATTCGTTGTAAAGACACCTGCTACACTCGCCGGTACTTCACTGACTAATACAGCTAAATCCTTTTTCTTATGCTTTAAACCACAGTGTAAACCCGCAGCTTTAAAGCCCTTTGGTGAAACAATATTTTTAATTGATAATTTTTTCATCATACTTGCGGATGCTATTAATGTCATAAAATCTTTCCTCCTTAGTTAATCAATTATCCTCGACATAAGAGATAAGAAACATTTGAAGCTGACGCTATACTTTCGCTACTTAAAACATTTTTCTGAAAGAAGTTAAATAAAGAATGGAACGACATCTAGTCCTGTAATTTGTGGTAAATCAAATTGAACGTTCATATTTTGAATGGCTTGCCCAGCAGCCCCTTTGACTAAATTATCGATGACGCCAACGATTGTGGCACGATTCGTACGGCTATCTACTTTCACGGAAATATCGCAATAGTTCGAACCTTTAACGCGATTTGTTCCCAGACTATTAGCATCTGTAACAATCCGTACAAACGGATGCTTTTCATAAGCACTCTGTAAACAAGCTACTAGCTGCTCTTCTGTAACACCAGGCATAACAGGGGCATATGAGGTAGATAAAATCCCTCTAGTCATTGGCACTAAATGCGTATTAAAAGTAATAGTTGTATCGGCCCCTGTAAACATTGAAATGGCCTGCTCAATTTCTGGTATATGCTGATGTGTATTCGTTTTATAGATTGATAAACTTTCATTCACCTCGCTAAAATGCGTTGTTTGCGATGGTTTATTTCCGGCTCCTGAAATCCCACTCTTTGCATCAATTACTAAAAAGCTCGAATCAATCAATCTTTCTTTTAGCAACGGTAACAACGAAAGTAATACCGCTGTTGGGTAACACCCTGGATTTGCGACAAGAGAAGCATGTTGAATATTTTCTGCATTCCATTCGGTTAAGCCATATACACTTTGTTGAATGATTTCCAATGGTGCCGCTTTTTTACCGTACCACGCTTCATAGCTCGCTGGATCTTGTAAACGAAAGTCACCAGACAAGTCTATTAATTTAGGACCTTTCCCTACCAGCGGAGGTAATAGCTCACTTGTCACCCCTGAAGGCGTACTTGTAAAAACAACATCAAATTTCTCTAAAGCCCCATAATCTATTTTTTGTAAAGGTGTATCGGCTATATGAACGAGATGACCAAACTTAGAAGAAAAAATAACACCTTCTTCTGAGGATGTGAATAAATCGATCCGCTCCACCGCTTTATGATTATGTAAAAATCGAATAAGCTCTAATCCACCATATCCGGTTGCACCAACAATTCCTACTTTCAATGCACTCACCTCTGAATTAAGTTAAAATTAGTATACGTCTGCATAATTATTAAGTCAATTGAATTTTTATTTATATTTAAACTTTTCTAAATATTTACCAATTATCATCATAACGTGTGGTTGATTTCCGTTCCGACTGGGCGCTTTCCTGGGGGCGTCCGATGAGCCGCTTCACTCGCTTGCTCGCTCCAGGGTCTCATCTGTAACGCTGATCCCCAAGGAGTCGCCCAGTCTCCACTTCAATCAACATGGCATACGTTTTAAAATAACTACTTTTATATCGAGTAAGGCATTTTTCTACTTAAAAGGAGATGTTTTATTATGCAAATAATTTTTGTATACTCTTTTCTGCTTTTTTAGTAACTAACGGTAAAATTGAAGTAAATATCCCGTTGAATGAAGTTATACTTTCTCAAAAAAGAAAGCAGGAATTTTTCGTCGACCGAATAAATTCCTGCTTCTTATATTACAAAATTAATCTTCCATCGTAGATAAATCACCTGTTGGTAAATTTAACTCCCACGCCTTTAACACTCGACGCATGATCTTACCACTACGCGTTTTTGGTAGCTTATCCTTAAATTCGATTTCACGGGGTGCTGCGTGTGCAGATAAGCCCCTCTTAACAAAATTGCGAATATCCTCAGTCAATGCATCTGAAGGTTCTACACCCTCACGTAAGGATACAAACGCTTTAATAATTTCACCTCGTACAGGATCTGGTTTGCCAATCACCCCTGCCTCGACGATATCAGGATGCTCTAGTAGCTTACTTTCTACCTCGAAAGGACCTACCCGCTCGCCAGCTGTCATAATAACATCATCTACACGTCCTTGGAACCAGAAGTAACCATCATCATCCATATAGGCAGAGTCCCCAGTCACGTACCATTCACCTTTTAAGAAATAGGATTCATAACGCTCTGGATTTCCCCAGATTTGACGCATCATCGCTGGCCAACCGCGTCGGATTGCTAGATTTCCCATTGTAAAAGGCGGTACTTCATTACCAGCGTCATCAACAATCGTCGCATGAATACCTGGTAATGGTTTACCCATTGAACCTGGCTTAATATCCATAGAAGGATAGTTACAAATCATATGCGCACCCGTTTCTGTCATCCACCATGTATCATGAATACGGTGACCTAGCTCATCAGTCCCCCAACGAATGACCTCTGGATTTAACGGCTCACCAACAGATAAAATGTGACGTACCGAAGATAGATCATAGTTCTCAAGTATACCACTACCAGCACCCATTAACATTCTGAAAGCAGTTGGTGCACTATACCAAACTGTTACACTATAATCCTCAATAGCTTGGTACCAAGCTTGTGGTGAAAATCTCCCACCAACAATTAGCATTGTGACACCATTTAACCATGGACCAAAAATGCCATATGCTGTGCCTGTCACCCATCCTGGATCAGCGGTACACCAATAAATATCGTCTTCACGCAAATCTAATACCCATTGTGTTGATTGATATTGTTGAAGCATTGCATTATGAACATGCAATACTCCCTTTGGTGCTCCTGTTGATCCAGACGTATAATGAAGAATCATACCATCCTCTCTGTCTACCCATTCAATGTCAAATAGAGAAGATGCTTCTTTCAAGCGTCTATTAAAATCTAAAATTTGTGTTGTTTCCTCTATATCAGACCCTACTAAAAAGACTTGCTGCAAATGTGGTAGTTTTTCTAAAGGTACACGTTCAAGTAACTCTGGTGTTGTCACTAATACTTTAGCTTCACTATCTGCAAGTCTGTCATAAACAGCGCCTTCCATAAATGCCTCGAATAATGGACCTACGATAACGCCCATTTTCAAAGCGCCTAATAAAGAAAAATAAAGCTCCGGTGAACGGGGCATAAAAATAAATAATCGATCACCTTTTTCTAAATTTGTTGCTGCCTTAAAAATATTTGCAGCTTTATTTGTCAGCTTCTTCATTTCATTGAAAGAATAAGCCTCTTTACGTTTTCCATCATTAAAATAAAGTGCAACTTTGTTTTTTCGATGCGTTTCCGTATGACGGTCAATTGCCTCGTATGCCATATTCACAAGCCCTGTTTCATACCAACTAAATCCCTTTTCTGTCTCTGCCCATTCATGTGTTGCCGCAGCTTTTTCATAATCAAGCAAATTGTATTGCCCCGGTAAAGCATTCAACTTCTCCAACATTTTCATCCCCATGAAACTACCCCTCTCTTTGCTATCGCCTTAGTATATTAGTAAGCAAATTTCAAATCGTAATTTCATTATTTTCCCCCTTCAAAATCCGCCACCATCTCCAAAGACAAATACGTTATGTAGCAATTGTTATACAACAGTTTAGGTAGTATAAAATTAGTGGATGCTTATTCACACTACATTCATCTGTTTAATAACAGTTGCAATATACATATATTTTACACGAATTTATCAAGATTGTCTTAATATTTTTATTTTTCTAAAAACTCGGGTATATTTTGCAATAAATAGCGTTTTTCCGCAGGAAATCAGCTATAATGGAATTATTAAACTCAGGTGGTGTAATCATGGAACATAAAAGAACTTTTTTTTCTGTCACAAAGGAAACAAAGCATGGTACTGTGTATGTGGAAGGACCTGTTCCTCCAGAAAAATTAGCTACATATTCATTCCACGAAGGCTTGGTTGCTTTTAGACCTCCAAAGCAACAACAGCAAGCCATTATAGAAATTGCAGGGCTTCCTGAAGGACGAATTATTATTATTCGAAATGAAAACATTATTGTAGGCTACGTCACTTATTTATATCCCGATCCACTTGAACGATGGGCGGAAGATCGAATTGATAACATGATTGAGCTAGGTGCTATTGAAGTCATTCCAGAATATCGTGGTACAGGTGCTGGTAAGGCACTACTAGCCGTGTCTTTTATGGGAGATGAAATGGAAGATTATCTTGTTATCACTACCGAATATTATTGGCATTGGGACTTAAAAGGGACTGGTTTAAATGTTTGGGATTATCGCAAAATGATGGAGAAAATGATGGGCTCTGCCAACTTCGAATATTTTGCTACAGATGACCCTGAAATTACATCACATCCTGCTAACTGCTTGATGGCACGTGAAGGAAAACGCGTACCCCCTGAGACAATGGAAAGATTTGATAGACTTCGTTTTAGAAATCGCTTCATGTATTAAAACCAACACAAGGGGATGAGTATATGATCGTTGAAGAAATTATGAATGATGAGCCTCACACACTGGCTCCGACAAATACAGTCGTTGAAGCACTGAAATTAATGCGTGAGAAAAAAGTACGTCATTTGCCAGTTGTAGATGAGGAACATCACGTTCTTGGGGTTATCACAGAAAGAGATATAAAAGAGGCTTTACCTTCCTCATTACGGGATGAGCCTAACTCTCCAGTTTTTAATGCAAAAGTGGAAGAAATTATGATTAAAAATCCACTTGTCGGTCATCCGCTTGATTTCGTAGAAGAAGTAGCTCTTACTTTTTATGAATCCAAAATAGGATGCTTACCCATTGTCTCTGGGGGGAAATTAGTTGGGATTGTAACTACTACAGATTTACTCTATACATATATAGAGTTAACAGGCGCCACTGAACCCGGCTCAAAAATTGAAATTCGTGTAGCCGATACGCCAGGAATATTATTTGAAGTCACAAAAATTTTTAGCGAACATCATGCAAATGTCCAAAGCGTCTTAGTTTATCCTGACTCTGAAAATACGCAAAATAAAATATTAAGTGTCCGAGTAAAAACCCTGAATCCACTAGCTATGATTGAAGAACTTCGTAAAGAAGGCTTCGATGTATTATGGCCAAATTTACCAGGTGTTTCATTACAATGAAAAAAGCAGTATTTGTTTACTCACCAGAGCAACTCGGATATAAATTTTCAGATACTCATCCTTTTAATCATAAACGCTTGACACTTACAATGGATTTGCTAAAGAATATTGATGCTCTTAATGATTTGGATATCGTTCCAGCTCGTGTCGCTACAGAGGAAGAGCTATTACTTGCGCATGATCAAAAATATATTGATATCGTTAAAAGAGCAGGACATGGCGAGCTTTCAGAAGCACAATGTGAAAGCTATGGCATCGGTACTGAAGATACACCCATTTTTGAAAATATGCACGAAGCAAGTGCACAGCTTGTCGGTGGAACGTTAACAGCTGTCGATTATGTTATGGAAGGAAAGGCCGAGCACGCCCTCAATCTAGGTGGAGGGCTACATCATGGCTTCCGTGGCCGTGCATCAGGTTTTTGTATTTATAACGATAGTTCTGTAGCCATTCGCTATTTGCAGGAAAAATACAAGGCTCGTGTACTTTATGTAGATACCGATGCCCATCATGGGGATGGAGTGCAATGGAGTTTTTATGAAGATCCAGATGTTTGTACACTATCTATTCATGAAACAGGTCGTTATCTTTTCCCCGGAACTGGTAATATTACGGAACGTGGAAATGGACAGGGTTATGGCACTTCTTTTAATTTTCCAATTGATGCTTTTACGGAAGATGAGAGTTTCCTAGAAATATATGAAAAAGCTATGCGAGAAGTCTTTGAATTTTTCAAGCCGGATGTTGTGCTAACACAAAACGGCGCAGATGCACATTTTTTTGATCCATTAACACATTTATATGGAACAATGAAAATTTATCGAGAAATTCCAAAGCTTGCACATAAATTAGCACATGAATATTGTGGGGGGAAATGGATTGCTGTTGGCGGTGGAGGCTACGATATTTGGCGTGTTGTGCCTCGCGCATGGTCTATGCTTTGGCTTGAAATGACAGATCAGCAATTTCCAACAGGACCCCTCCCTCAAGCATGGTTAGATCGTTGGCAGCCTGAGTCACCAGTGCCTTTGATTCCAACTTGGGAGGATCCAAACCCACTATATGAGCCAATCCCTAGAAAGACTGAAATTGAAGAAAAAAACACGCAAATGCTAACCAAGGCGCTACATATTATTCGCAATGAGAACCGCGCTTAACAATATGCCTCACGACAATCGTGGGGCTTTTCGTTTGCTCTTAGTCATCTATACGACTATATAAAAACACGTAAATCCTTAAACAGATTTACGTGTTAAGTATCGTTATTTACTTTTGACAGATTGTCGATGTTCAATACGATGCGGTAAAATAACCGCTTCGTCCTCAACAGGCTCTTTGCTCATTAATTTTGTCAGCAAGCGCATTGCGACAGCTCCGATATCGTACAGTGGTAACGCGACACTTGTTAGCTGTGGACGAACCATCCGAGCTAATTTTGAATTTTCAAAGCTAATTACTTCGATATCCTCAGGTACATCTTTGCCTGCATCCTGTGCACCATGAATTAATCCAATTGCTAATTCATCACTACCTGCAAAATAAGCAGTTGGAGGATTTTCAAGTGAGGATAATGTTTCCCACGCCTCTAAGCCCATATCATAACTCGATTCATCTGCAGCGATTAGTGATTCATCTATAGGGTAACCTGCATCTTGTAAGGCTTTTTTATAAGCTGCAAGTTTGAATTTTCCATTAATAGTATACGAAAGCGGACCTGTTACGAAAGCGATTCGCTTATGACCATTTTGAATAAGTAATGTAACCGCCTCATATGCTGCTTGGTAATAATCAATATTAACAGTCGCAATTGTTTGTGATTCATCTACTGAACCTGCAAGTACAATTGGCACAGGAGAGTGATCCATAGTTTGTTGCATTTTTTCAGTTACTTCGTCACTCATCATGACAATACCGTCAACCTGTTTCCCCAGCATTGTATCCAGTAGCTGAAGCTCTTTATCTTCATGTTGGTCTGAGTTGGCTAAAATAATATTGTAACGATACATTGTTGCAATATCCTCAACACCACGCGCCAGCTCCGCATAAACATTGTTTGCAATATCCGGGATAATCACGCCAACTGTTGTTGTTTTCTTACTTGCTAATCCTCGCGCTACTGCGTTTGGACGATACTCTAATCGTTCAATCACTTCTAATACTTTTTTTCGTGTTGCCGGTTTTACGTTTTGATTACCATTGACTACACGAGAGACAGTTGCCATAGAAACATTTGCTTCTCTTGCAACATCATAAATTGTAACAGTCATCGTACGTGCCTCCCTTTTTCCTTTAATAGCCTTATCATACGATAATTTTCATATTCTTTTCAAGAAGCAGTATGTATATGAAAAGAAAAACCAAGTACAAGTAGTACTCTTCTAGACATTATTTTGTCACTATATAGTAAACACCGCCTGCCAATTAAAGCAAGCGGTGTTTATATTGCGTCTGGGATCGGCTTTGTGCTTAGGCCTGCAGATGTTTTTTGTGCGAAAGCGCAGTATTAACGTAGCGGCAGCAACAACAGGATACAGGTCAGTTAGCCGATATCGCATGGATGCGATGATTTTAGGCTAATTTCCTATATTAAACTCCTTCCCGATTCCGTGACATCCACCGGAGGCTTTGTGCCAACAGATGTTTTTTGCGCGAAAGCGTAGTGCTAACGTAGAGCCAGCAACAGCACCAATGTTGGTCACTCAGCCGTGTGTTGCTGCCGCTTCGCTTTCGCACAGATAAATTGCCACAGGACGTGGCGTTCTTAGACCGAGTTCCTCTATTTCAGCCGGTATTGCTGAAAGAAGTTAAGCATTGATTTCATGGTTCTTCATGAAATTTTGTAGTGTTTGGTAGAACGCATCAAATGTTGGAATATCCATTTGTTGTTGTGAATCTGAAAGTGCTACAGATGGATCTGGATGCACCTCTGCCATGACGCCATCAGCTCCAATAGCAATTGCCGCCTTAGCACATGGTAATAGTAAATCACGACGACCTGTTGAGTGCGTAACGTCTACAAATACTGGTAAATGCGTTTCTTGTTTTAAAATTGGTACAGCAGAAATATCTAATGTGTTACGTGTTGCTTTTTCGTAAGTACGAATACCACGCTCACAAAGAATGATGTTTTCATTTCCTTTAGACATAATGTATTCTGCTGCGTGAATGAATTCATCAATTGTCGCTGCTAAGCCTCGTTTTAAAAGAACAGGTTTATTTGTTGCCCCCGCTGCTTTTAATAATTCGAAGTTTTGCATATTACGTGCACCAATTTGGATAACATCGATGTAATCTAATGCTTCCTCTAAATGGCCTGGTGTAACAATTTCCGTAATAACACCTAAACCGTATTCCTCTGACACACGTTTTAAAATTTTAAGTCCTTCTAACCCAAGACCTTGGAAGTCATATGGAGAAGTACGTGGCTTATAAGCACCACCACGAATTAATTTTTCACCTTTTGCTTTAATAGATTCTGCTACCGCTGCTACTTGTTCGTATGACTCTACAGCACAAGGTCCAAATACGAAAGATGGTTTTCCTTGTCCAATTAGCTCACCATTTATATTAATGACAGTATCTTCTGATTTTTTCTTACGTGATACAAGTAACTCTTTTTTCTTGTCTGCTTCAAGTTGTTTTAAAGCTGTTTTAAAGATTTGTTTAAATATATAATCTACCGTCATTTGGTTTAATGGACCTTGATTGTGCTCTTTAATAAGATCAAGCATGTGTCGTTCACGCAATGGATCATAGCGAATCACACCTTGTTTTTCTTTAATCTTACCGATTTCATCTACTACTGCTGCTCGTTCGTTAATTAGACGAAGAATTTCTAAGTTCAAACCGTCAATTTGACTACGTAAGCTTTCTAAATCTTTTTGGCTCATGCTTTCTTGCTCCTCTCCTTATGACAGACACTTTCAGAACTCTGAAATGTATGTTACATTTTTAGATAATAGCAACATTATAATCAATGTTGCACAGAATGTCACGCATTTTTAATTTAGCGCTTCAACTCGCTAAATTATATAATTATATTAACATATTACGAGAAAGGAAGCGAGTACATTGAGTTCAAAATTATTTGCACTTGATATCGGTACACGTTCTGTAGTAGGCATTATTTTAGCAGAAGATAATGACCACTTTCACGTGGAAGACATTTTAGTAAAAGAACATAAAGAACGCGCCATGGTAGATGGTCAAATACATAACGTCATGTATGTGGCAGATTTAATCAATGAAATTAAACATGAACTTGAAGAGAAGCATGGTCCTTTAACAAAAGTGAGTGTCGCTGCTGCTGGTCGCTCACTGAAAACAGAACAAGCAAGCGTGACAATCAATATTCGTAATCGGCCAATCTTTACAGAAGAAGATATAAGCCGCTTAGAACTACAAGCTGTTCAACAGGCACAGCAACAGCTCCTTCAACACAAAGATGATGCTAAAATAAGCCACTATTATTGTGTTGGTTATTCAGTTCTATACTATCGTTTAGATGGAGAGGAGATTGGGAGCCTACTCGATCAGCAAGGCGATGAAGCACAAATTGAAGTTATCGCTACGTTCTTACCAAGAGTTGTCGTAGAATCACTTATCGCAGCTCTTAAACGGGCGGATTTAGAGATGGATGCACTAACATTAGAACCTATTGCAGCTATTAACGTGCTTATCCCCCCAACAATGCGTCGTTTAAATGTTGCGCTAGTTGATATTGGTGCTGGTACATCTGATATTGCCATTACCGATAAAAGTACTGTTGTTGCGTATGGCATGGTACCAACGGCTGGTGATGAAATAACAGAAGCATTAAGTGACCATTATTTACTCGACTTCCCAGTTGCCGAACAAGCGAAACGTCAACTGCAAACAGAAGAAGAAATATTAATTCAGGATATTTTAGGCTTTGATCAATATTATCCGAAAGAGGAAGTTCTTCAAGCAATCGATCCTGCTGTCAAGCAACTGGCGAAAGCCATTGGAGAAGAAATATTACGTCTTAATAATCAGTCAGCTCCTAAAGCGGTAATGCTTGTTGGTGGAGGAAGCTTAACACCCAAACTTACAACTGAACTTGGACTTATACTAAATTTACCTGCCAATCGCATTGCCGTTCGAGGGATTGACGCTATTCAAAACTTAACAAAGGAAGATCATATTAAAGCATCTCCTGAATTAGTGACTCCAATTGGTATTGCGATTGCAGCAAAAAAAACGCCTATTCAATATATGAGTCTAACTGTCAATGAACAAGTAGTGCGCCTTTTTGAATTAAAAGAAATGACTGTTGCTGATGCATTTTTAGCAGCCAATATTCGAGCAAAGCAGTTATATGGAAAACCAGGGCATGGACTATCAGTGAATGTAAATGGACAAGATATTTTCATTCCTGGTGGTCACGGTCAACCGGCAGAAATTTTAGTGAATGGCCACCAAGCATCCACTAAAACGATGATTAAAACAGGTGATGCCATCCAGCTAATTGAAGGCCAAGACGGTCAGCAAGCTAATGCTACGGTGAGAGATATTGTAGATGATGCTGCCATTAAAACTGTTACGATTCAAGAAACAAAATATGTAATTGAACCACAAATAACTGTTAATGGTTCCCTTGCATCACTCAATAGTGCATTAAATGATCGAGATGTTGTGATGTTTGAAATAGCTGAAACAGTCGAGGATGTATTTAAGCTCACAAATAATTGGGCGTTATTAAAACAATTTGAGTCATTTTATATTCAAGTGGATGGAAAGCCACTTTATTTACCAGATTTTTCAGCTCATTTAATGATTAATGGTAAACCATCAAAAATGTCATATGCTGTACAAGATGGTGATGTACTTACATTTCAGCAACAAACATATCCTTCCGTTCAACGGATTGCTGACCAAATGAGTGTTTTACTTGAGGATAAAATCATCATACACTTTCAAAACGAAGTAGTAGAGCTAAAAAAAATGGCTAACGAAGTTCTCGTTAATCAAGTAGTGGTATCACCTCATTCAACCGTCCCAAATGGGGCCGCTATTTCATTTAAAGAGAAAGACCGAAGTCGTTGGATATACCAGGATGTGTTCCGCTTCTCTAATTGGCAACTGCCTACTACTTTTAAAGGTAATTTTACGATTTTACGAAATGGTCAACCAGCAAGCTTCGATATGGAGATTTTCGGCGGTGATAAACTAGAAATTTTACTAGAAAAAGCGCCTATATCTTAAAAAAGGGATACGATACATCGTTGTCAGATGTATCGTATCCCTTTTATCTATTACGCGCGAACTTCTTCACTTTTTTCTTCAGCTTGTTCCTTTTTTTCACTAGCATCCTGTGCTTTAGGTCCTTCGCTAGAAATAAAATCCTCCAGTGGCTCTTCACCCTCGAAAGATACAGTACCATCGTCAAAAACAGTTGGTGCCTTTGCTGATTTTAATGTTTTTACTTTTTCTACTAATTGTGTAGATTGTTCTTGAATTTGTTTAGATAATTGAACGGTTTTATCTTTTGCAGTTGTCGAGAAATCTGCACTCTTATCTTTTAGGTTGACAGCTTGTACTGCTACATCGCTAAGTAAATCTTTTCCTGATTTCGGAGCTAGTAATAAGCCAGCAGCTGCACCTACTATACCCCCAACTAATGCACCAATAACGAAATCTTTCATGTTCACTCGCTCCTCTTCATAAATCGATTCTTGCGGATGATAAAGCTGCGGCAATGAACTTTCAAGTTGTTGTTCCTTCACTTCATTAAAATTTGGCTTTTGAGTTGTCATGCAACAATTCCTCCCCATCTTATTATCTAATTTGCCTAGACTGGTTGTCCATCTGCTTTTGCGGATGCATTCTTCAACTTATGCCTAAGACTTTATTTTTATTCGGCTGGCATTAACGCCTACCGAACAATAATTATTTTTTACGGCCCCATTTTCTTTTCGATTTTTCAGTTTGCGCTGATTCAAAAGGATAAACATCATCTTGAATCACCTCATTGGCCTGTTCGATAATTTTACGTTTTTTCCACTTATCAGCAATGCCGATTGCGACATTGCTCCACTGAACAACCTGTGCAATTTTTTCTTCATTTTGTTCCACACTTGTAGAAATTGAAGAAGTAATTTGCTGTACAGATTTATTTAAACCATTCACAGAGTCACCAATTCCTTTGACTGCATGAACAACAGAATTTAACTGTTCAGATTTTTCTTGAATATCTTCTGCCAAGCTATTTGTTTTAGCTAGTAAGGAAGTCGTTTCACGTGTTATACCTTCCATTTGACCTTCTATACCCGATAATGTTCCTGCTAAACTGTTAAGGATTGGTTTGAGCGAAAATAATGTCATTCCTACGCTCACACAAAAAATTAAAAAACCGATTGCTGCGATGATTGCTGCAATATACAAAATAACTTCCATAACTAGACCTCCTGCAAGTACAAATTCTCTTTACTATTCATTTCCTTATTTTCGACAAAAAAAACGGAATCCCTTCTCTTTTTTGAGAAAAAACAGCTTATTCCTTGCGGATTAAGCTGTTTCGTTGTTCTTTAGCACGTCTTCAAAAGCATCTTGGAATTTGTGAACATCGCCAGCGCCCATAAATAAAAATACTGCGCCCTTATGCTTTGTCAACACATCGATTCCTTCAGTGGTAATCACTGCACTGCCTTCAATTAAAGACGCTAAATCTTGGATTGAAAGTGCGCCTTGTGTTTCCCTTGCAGAGCCAAAAATATCACATAAATATGCTGTATCTGCAAGACTTAGACTATCTGCGAAATCCTGTAAAAAAGCTTGTGTACGTGTAAATGTATGTGGTTGAAAAATAGCTACTAGCTCACGATCCGGAAATTTTTGTCGTGCCGATTGAACCGTTGCACGGATTTCAGTTGGATGGTGTGCATAGTCATCTATTAAAACATTATTCCCAACTTCCGTCTCTGTAAAACGTCTTTTCACACCTTTATATGTGTTTAAACGTTCTTGAACGATGTCTGGTGAAATACCTTCATATTGGCAAAGCGTAATAACAGCTAAGGTATTTAATACCGCATGATCGCCAAACAACGGGATAAAGAATGTACTATAAAATTCATTACGGACAAATACATCAAATTTTGTACCCTTTGTTGTTTTTTCAACATTACGAGCCTCAAAATCATTTTCAGCCCCAAATCCATAATAAACAACCGGTACTTTCGCTTGAATACGTTGTAAATGTTCATCATCACCGCAAGCAATAATGGCTTTTTTAACTTGTAATGCTAATGCTTGAAAGGCTGAATATACATCCTCTATGTTTGCAAAATAGTCAGGATGGTCAAAATCAATATTAGTCATTACTGCGTAATCGGGATTGTAAGCTAAAAAGTGTCGACGGTATTCACATGCTTCCATCACAAAGAAGTCAGCATTTTCATGCCCAGCTCCTGTTCCATCACCGATTAAATAAGAAGTTGGCTTATAACCTCCTACAACATGAGACATTAAGCCTGTCGTAGATGTTTTACCATGTGCACCCGTAATAGCAATCGACGTATAATTACCGATATATTCACCTAAAAATTTATGGTAACGAATAACTTCTACACCGATTTCACGTGCACGCTCTAATTCGGGATGATCATCAGGAAATGCGTTCCCTGCAATAACTGTCATACCTTCTTTAATATTATCTGCATTAAATGGAAAAATTGAAATATTACGCTCACGTAACGGCTGTTCCGTGAAAAAATATTTATCAATATCTGAGCCCTGTACTTGTTCACCAGCATCAAATAAGATTTGTGCAAGTGAACTCATGCCAGAACCTTTAATGCCTGTGAAATGAAAAACTGTCATTAATTAAACCCCCCGGGAATTCAATATCCCTTCTATCATCTATTAGGTGTAACGTATTTTTTCACTAATTATTAGGTATTAATACCTTTGGAAGTACAAAAAAATACGTACTAATCAACACATCTCGTCTATTATAGCACTATTTATGCATAAGGATAAATGTGTAACTTTTCTAAAAAAACTAATTTCGACGTAATTAAGATAATCTATACGAAAACAATACAATTCTTATTCAAACATAGCAATTAAATCTTCTTCTGTAATATAACTTTCTCTTGGTTTACTGCCTCTTGCCTCGGACACAAAACCATGTGATTCCAACATATCGATTAAACGAGCAGCACGATTATAACCAATATGGTATTTGCGCTGAATCAAGGACGTAGAAGCACCTCCCTGCTCATAAACAAATCGACATACATCCTCAAACAGATCATCTTGCTCAGCCGAAACTTCCGTCTTCTTTAAAAGTTCCTCTTGATCGAATATATAATCCGGCTCTCCTTGTTCACGAACATGCTCAATAATCGCTTCAATTTCATCATCTGTCACAAATGTACCCTGCAAACGCACTGGAGCAGACATACCATTGCCTAAATATAACATATCGCCCCGTCCAAGTAATCTTTCTGCACCTTGCCCATCTAAAATAGTACGCGAATCGATTTGTGAAGATACCGCGAATGCAATACGTGTAGGAATATTTGATTTAATAAGCCCTGTAATAACGTCAACAGAAGGTCTTTGAGTTGCAACAATTAAATGGATACCACAAGCACGTGCCTTTTGCGCAATACGACAAATTGCCTCCTCTACATCTGCAGGAGACATCATCATTAAATCTGCTAATTCATCAATGACAATTAGAATATACGGTAATTTTAAACTATGTTCATTATTTTTATCCGCAATTGCATTATAACGTGTAATATCACGCGCACCCGCATGAGCAAATAACTGATAACGACGCTCCATTTCCTCTACTGCCCATTTAAGTGCAGCTGTAGCCGCTTTAACATCTGTGATGACTGGACTAACTAGATGTGGAATATGATTAAACGGTGCTAATTCTACCATTTTAGGATCGATTAGCATCAGTTTTAATTCATGTGGTGCAGCTTTATATAATAAGCTAACCAAAATTGAATTAATACAAACTGATTTACCAGAACCTGTAGCTCCGGCTATTAAACCATGTGGCATTTTTCGTAAATCAATGGTTACAGGCTTCCCTGTTAAATCCAGACCCAATGCTGCTTCTAACGGTGAATCTGACTCAAGGAAAGAAGCACTATTTGTCACTTCCGATAATCGAACAGCGCGAGATACACGGTTCGGAATCTCAATGCCAATTGAGCTCTTCCCAGGAATCGGTGCTTGGATGCGGATATCTTTCGCTGCCAATGCAAGCTTCAAATCATCTGATAGATTACGGATTTTACTAACCTTCGTACCATGACTCACTGTTATTTCAAATTGCGTCACGGCAGGTCCTTGCATAATGGATTCTATTTGAGCTGAGACTTGGAAATAAGACAAAGCTTCTACCAGCGTATCTCCCTGTTGCTCCATCCACTCCGTATCCTGTGTTTTTTCCTCAGGTGGCTCTAAAAACTCATCATCTGGCTTTTGATACACATGCACAGGTTTTCGAGGCATTTCCATCACTTGATTTTCCACGAATGTATCAGCTGATTTAGAAGGTTGTTCTGGATACTCTTCTAGATCAATATCATTCTCCTCGGGAATCACTACATTTTCGGTAGTAAGCGCCTGTTCAGTAGTTGATGCTAGTTCCGTTTCGGTAGTTACCCCTACTTCCTTTTCAGCAGTCGCTCCCATTTCCGTTTCAGTAGTTACTTCCACTTCCTTTTCGGCAGTCGCTTCCATTTCCGTTTCAGTAGTTACTTCCACTTCCTTTTCGGCAGTCGCTTCCATTTCCGCTTCAGTAGTTACTTCCACTTCCTTTTCGGCAGTCGCTTCCATTTCCGCTTCAGTAGTTACTTCCACTTCCTTTTCGGCAGTCGCTTCCATTTCCGCTTCAGTAGTTACTTCCACTTCCTTTTCGGCAGTCGCTTCCATTTCCGCTTCAGTAGTTACTTCCACTTCCTTTTCGGCAGTTGCTTCCATTTCCGCTTCAGTAGTTACTTCCACTTCCTTTTCGGGTACTTCTACTTCCTTTTCAGTAGTCACTGAAATTTCGTCGGAGCTTCCAACATCAATCACAGTCTTTTCTAATGTCGAAACGTTCGACATTGATGTTACTGGTGCCATTGAAATGACTGACACACTCTCTGTTGTAGCATTGAATGGAGCAGTATTTGGAATAGAAACCTCGTCTTCCTCCGACGATTGTGGTGCTGTTGTATCATCCATCTTTAGCTCACTAATTTCTAAATGTATAGATTGTTGAATCTGATCTTTATTAGATCGATGTTCTTTCTCTAAATGAAACGGCTCAGAAGAAGACTCCTGTTCCTCTTGATAATTTTCAACAATTGTAGGGGTCGGCTTCGTATTTTTTAATTGCTGTCGAATTCTCCATTTCTCTTTATCTGTTTTTAGCATTAAAACATTGAATGGAACGCCACCACTTTTTTCTTTCTTTTCTACCGGTTGCTCTTCTACAGATTGTTCTTGCAATATATCTTGCTCATTATCTTCATTCATGGATGGCTGGACTACAGTAACTTCACCAATGTGGATGGTAGAATTTTCGATTTGTACTTGTTCTACAACTACTTCTTTCACATGAATTTCTGATTGATCAACCGGAAGTTGTTCAATATTCAGCTCATGCTGAACAGCTTCTTTCACTTGTTCTTCAAATTCTACGGCAAAAGAAGTTGTTAGCGGTACAGGTAATTCCACCGTCGTTTTATCTTTAGGATGATTGGTTTCGTCTGATAATTTATCATCAAAAGTAATCGGTTGCTTCGTAAGTGCTTCAATTGTTTCAGGGAACTGTTCAAGTCCATCTTTTTGCTCTGCGCTAATAGGCTCTTTTTCTTCTAGTATATTTTCAATGGCCTCATTTGTTGTCGCTTCTTTTATAGACTTAGTTGCTGTAGGTATTTCTAACTCTTTTTTGTCGTGCTCTTCCTTCCGTTTCTCTAATAGTTGCTCAATTGGGCTCGGCTTAGTAAAACCATAGACTGGTGAAGGAACATCAGTTGGTACAAAACGTTTGCGATTAGCGGGTAAATCACTTTCATCTGTTTTTTCTAATGGATACTTCGTTTCCTTAGGCGATGTAGGTAATTCATTTTGTGCATCTCGAAAAACAAGACTTGCCCTCGAACGATTCTCTAGTTCAGGCTGACTTCGCGTAATCGTCGTTCTACCTGTTCTTTTCGTTCGATTTGCTAATAGTTCTCGAATACCTGAAATCTCAATATCATACACACTTGAATCCACAATATGATTATTTAAATGCCTCGGTAGCGATAAATCTTCAATTTGTTCAGAGAATACATCGTCCATTTGATTGAATGCTTCTTTTGATGATGGTGGAGTTGAAAATTCATCATCCTCAATTAACGGAAAACGAAAAGTTTTTTGCTTTGCTACTGTTGTTTCTTTAAATGAGTTTTGTTGCTCAGATTGTTCTTCTTCATAGTCTTCATAAAACTCTTCATATTCGTAATCATTGTCATCTTTATTTAAAAATTTATCCATTTGTTTTTTTAACCAATTCACATTGTTTCACTCATTTCTCTTACACTTCATTTATAGCATTAACTAAATCAATTATGACTCAGCATTAATTGCGTCCGGAATCGGCTTTGTCTTAGGGACTGCACGAGGGCCGACACGATGTCGGTCATTTCAGAAATGCCACAGGACGTGACGTTTTTACCGATGCAGGTCAGTTAGCCGATATCGCATGTATGCGATGGTTTTAGGCTAACATCCTATGTGAGCACCTTTCCGATTCAGTGACATCCGCCGGAGGCTTTGGGCCAACACGATGTTGGTCAGTCAGTCATTACCACAGGACGCGGCGTTCTTAGGCTGGGTTCCTCTGCTTCAGCAGATATTTGGACACCAGCTGAAAAGTAGCCTAAATCTGCTTTCATCTACCACCTATAGAGATAGGAGACTTCTGTACCTGTCGCTACAGAAAACATTTTGCTGAAAGAAGTTAAATGTCTATAACAAAAAGCATACCATAAAAATGTAATAGAAACTTGTATTTAGAGGCTCATTCTAGACAAAAAAATCGTTATGTTACTAGCATATTAGTAGCATAACGATTTTAAGTACATATAATCAATTTGATATTGGTGTAAATTGGGTTATCGCTTACTTTCGCAAAGCTAAACCGTGTTTCCCAAGACTTTATTTAGTTGGCGCTTCGAACGCACTACCAGTTATCGCATCTTCTGGCAATACTAAAATCCCTTTTTCAGAAGGTGCATTTGGTATTGCTAATTCGCGTGCTGAACATAGCATACCGTATGATTCAGCACCTCGTAAATTACCTTCTTTTATAAGCATTCCAGAAGGCATAACTGCACCGATTTTCGCTACGACAACCTTTTGGCCCGCCTCCACATTTGGTGCGCCACATACGATTTGTAATGTTTCGTCACCTACGTTTACAGCACAAATGCTTAGTTTATCAGCATTCGGATGCTTGTCCTTTGTTTCTACATAGCCCACAACAAATTTTGGAGAAAAATCTACATCTAAGCTGATTTCAGCTCCGTTTTTTGTGATAGCTGCCTCTAGCTGTGCAGCTAATTCTGGAGTAACTTCAACTAAACCTTGTGCTTCAGTTTGTATATAGTTACTAGCATTAAATAAATTAAATGCTTTAATTTCTCCTGTTTGTGCTTCCTTTAAAATAGCGATATCACCCGCACGCTCTACCACTGTTTTAACGATTGATTCTGTCGCTAATTGTACTAGCAATACATCGCCTACATGCTCTTTGTTGTAAAATACATTCATTGTTTTTCTTGCTCCTTTTTAATTCTGTTTTTTGCTAATATAAAGATTGGTTCAAGTTCCCCATCTTCATAAATAAAAGATAATGACGTAATCGGTACAGTACCGACAGCAAAGAAATGCATTGTCATCTGTGCTAATACATCATACCCTGTTTCATTACGAATATCACCTACTATTAATACATCCTGATGTGGCACAGATAGCGTCATGTCACCCTCAATTTTAGTCTGCATTTCATTCAAAAAGCTTTCATTTAAAATGCGACTTGCATCATAGCCATCATTAGCATTAACAAAATAGAAAACATTCCCTGCAACTTCATCTTTCTTATAAACTGTTGGTAGTTGCTTTACAGAGAATCGTGCCATTTCACGAACTTGCTCTACTGTTAATTGTAGTACCTCTAACATGGATTCATCAATAAAACGATAAGTTTTTCCTAAATCAAGTGCATAAAAAATACGTGTTTCAGCTGTATGTTCAGTTTTGATGAATGCACGCCCCTCCTTTGAGGCTTGAGGGTAGGATGTCGCACGAATAACTGGATAAATTTTTGTAGTCGTTTGGAATCCTTGCTCCATCTCTTGCTCCATCGCATTAAAGGTTTGCTCGATTGTATAAACGACTTCATCGATTGCAGCCTCTTGCTTGTCATTATATTTGGCTAAAATGCCTGGCAGGGAAAGCTCCATCCCTTTACCGATTTTTTTATGGTTTAGACGTAATTTATCGTGCTTTTTGTCAAATTCAAAATCAAACTTTTCCTCATTCAATTGTTGTTTTAATAGGGACACAAGTTGTTCTGATTTAATTTGTTTCACCTAGCTCACATCCTTTCTTCAAAATCAATTTAGGTTCAGCACTGTTGCGCAGATAATGTCACTGGATGTGACGTTTATAAACTGAGTTCCTTTATTGTAGCTTAAAATATACCAAATGAAGAGAAAACGGCTCACATGTTTGTGAACCGCTCTGTTCAAAACTATCCAATTATTTAATCTTAACCGAATGAACGATTTTCGTCATCTCGTGTAGATTATCTTTAATATGTTTCGCGTGAGAAATGGTCGTCATTTTTACACCACCATTACTAACAATAAGCTCAAATTCGTTCTCATTATCAGTTTTTAAAACAGCAGCAAAGCCGAAAATACCATTCTTTTCATAAGTATTTTCTTCGATTATGTTTTTTGAACTATCAGCTTTTAATAGAATGTAATATAGTTTACTATCTGCATCTTCACGATCATTAATGAAAAGAATATAACTCTCTTTTCCTTTCGTTACTAATATATTATATGCATCTGAACTGTCGTCAACCTTAAAGTTTGAAGGTAAGTATAATTCTACATCCCCAATACGATCTGTTTGCTCCTCTGGTTGTTCTGCAAAAACGGTCTTCGTATTTTGAAGTCCATCTTGAATTTGTTCATCAACCGATTGATTACAACCAGTAAGCCCCAAAAGTAAAAGTAGTAAGCCAACAACTCTCACCGATGTAAAAGACATGTTCTTCTTCCTTTCATTGCTAACCTTTTTCTATTTTAAAAAAGCTTTTTCAATTATGCAACTTCACTATTCCATTTTTACTAATTAACAAACACTACTCATGCGCTAATGAGAATAAATATTGACCAACAAGAAGTGAAACTATATGTTCGAACATCATCTGACGACTTACTAATCCTTGTGTAAAAATACCTACAGCTCCCGCACCTTGCCGGATATCCCTACGTTGTGTATATTGCTCCATTACAGGTCCAAGTTCCTTCCCTGCTCTTATTTCCTGGGCAATTTCTTCTGGTAATATAATTTGTGCACCCGAAGCTGTATAAGTTGTGCCATTTGATACTGTAAGAGCTCCCCAGTTGCAAACATACATCACACCATCAATTTCAGTCACTCCACCCTCTAATCCAAACGATAGTTGGGCACCCGTCTCATCAATTGCGTTTTTCGAACGGTTTATTGCGCCTATGCGTGTTTCTTCATGAGTCATCGGTTGATCAGACACTTGTGATGCAGCCTTAACGCAGGTGAAAATTGGTTTATCAAAATACTTTCTAGCTATAACTTCAACAGCCTCTGTTTTTGCTTTGTTTGTTGTACCAATAGCTATGTTCATTTTCTAATCCCTCTTTCTTTGCATAGAAAAAGATGCCCCTAAAGGCATCTTTTAACTTATTTCAACGGATGTCTTATTTTACACATTAGCGCGAATCGTTGCTAATGTCGAACGATCTGCATTTTTCACTAGTTCTACAATTAAAGCTTTTGCAGCTGCATAGTCATCAATATGAATAATCGACGCAGACGTATGAATATAGCGTGAGCAAATTCCAATTACTGCACTAGGAACACCGTCATTCGCTGTGTGCACACGTCCTGCATCCGTACCCCCTTGTGATACAAAATATTGATAAGGAATATGATTCGTTTCAGCAGTATCTAAGATGAACTCACGCATGCCTTTATGAGTAACCATCGTACGGTCAAGAATACGTAATAATGTCCCTTTTCCAAGCTGACCAAATTGATTTTTTTCACCTGACATATCATTTGCAGGTGAAGCATCTAGAGCAAAAAACAAATCTGGTTTAATCATATTTGCAGACACTTGCGCGCCGCGCAAACCAACTTCTTCCATCACATTCGCACCTGAATATAAATGTGAAGCTAGCTTTTCATCCTTAACTTCTTTCATCAATTCAATTGCCAGTCCACAGCCATAGCGGTTATCCCAAGCTTTGGCCATAATTTTTTTCGGATTAGCCATCGGTGTAAATGGGCAGACAGGGATAATTGATTGACCTGGACGAACGCCAAGTGCAATAGCATCTTCTTTATTGTCTGCACCAACATCTATAAGCATATTTTTAATATCCATCGGTTTAGAACGTTCAGTATCTGTTAATAAATGTGGTGGTATTGATGAAATCACACCTGGAATCGCGCCATTTTTAGTAAATACCTCAACGCGTTGCGCTAGCATTACCTGGTTCCACCAACCACCTAATGTTTGAAAGCGGATCATCCCGTTATCGGTAATAGAAGTAACCATGAATGCCACTTCATCCATATGACCAGCAACCAACACTTTTGGTGCGTCAGCAATTTCACTATGCTTTACACCGAAAATACCCCCTAAATTATCTTGAACGATCTCATCCGAGTACTTTTCCAACTCAGAACGCATGAATGCACGTACCGCATGTTCATTACCCGGCGCACCTGGTAATTCTGTTAATGTTTTAAATAATTGTAATGTTTCTTCATTCATGTTGACTCTCTCCCCACGAAGTAGAATATTCTTCCTTGTCCATTGTAACATATTTATCTATATTCAACGGAAGACTCCCATTTTCCAATGAGTAGCGAAAAAGTGCGCATGTAGTTTTTCTTCATAGTGTATCCCAAATTCGCTGAAGTATTTATTTGTAGCGACAGCAACAATTATTTTCTGTGCGAAAGCGAAGCGACAGCAACAATTATGCCAAGGTGAAATTGAATGTCAAATTCCAAATATGATACATTTCATAAAAAAGTGCTAACGTGTGAACGTGCATTCACTCTGTATGCTATGTTAAAATGAACCTATAGAAAAAGGAGGAAAAGAGCATGAAATTACGTGATTTTTTAATTGGTGTTGCTACTGGCCTTGCTGCCGCAGTCATTGTTAAAGAAGCAAGTGAAAAGGTTTCTCCGTATGTACCTGCAGGACAAGTACTCGAAAACATAAAAAAGGAATTTAAAAAAGATTCACCGATTGACGGTTCTTGGATTTTTATGAAAACAGACAATTTCTCAAACGGCATTATGACAATTCCTGTATACCGTGGAGGTATCTCTCGTTTACACGAGGGTGAAATGCAAACATTTGAATTTGCTGCTGACGCTCGCTCAGGTGTTGTAGTAGAGCTACAAGAAGTATAATCTTACACAGTATTACTCGAACAAATATTATAGAATCCTAAAAAGAAGCCATCTCAGTTTTTGAGAGGGCTTCTTTCATGTTGTTGAAAAACTATTATATCAATCAAATTAAGGTCATATTAAAGTGTGGCCCTTCTGCAATACGAGGGGTTGATTTTCGTTCTGGCTGAGCGCTTTCCTTGGGGCGTCCGATGAGCCGCTTCGCTTCGCTGCAAGGTCTCGAAGTTTTTTGCGCGAAAGCGTAGTGCTAACGTAGCGGCAGTAGCACGATGTTGGTCACGAAGGCCTTGTCACAGGACATGACGCATTTAGCCTTCGTTCCTTTAGCGGAGGAAGCGGCTCGACACTCGCCCACAGGAAGCTTTGCTCTGTGCGAAAGCGTAGCGACAACAACAACAAAGCGAGTAGCCTGGAACGGAAATCCCCCTCATTTATTAAGGAATTTAGTTTTCCGACTCTACGAAAAAGCCATCTCATTTAATTGAGATGGCTTCTTTGTTTTATTCAGTCAAACCTTTATTGTTAAAGTACTTTTTATACTTTCGGTAATAATTTAAATTATTTAACGTTAGCTTCACCCAACGTTTCGCATTCATATCTTGATTATAGTAAAGGGAGTTTGTATATTTCCCTTCACGAATTAATTTTTTAGCTTCTAGTTTAAGCTTTTCATTAGATGCATATTTAAATAATACACCTTTAGGAATAATCATCCATAAATGCTTATCCTGAACATAAGTTACTTCCTGCTCAATATTTAACATATGGTCATCAGCTACATATTTCATTAAATTATGACCACTTGCTGTAACATAGTAGCTTGAGCGACCATTACGCAAATTGATTTCAAACAGCTTATACTGTTTGTCGCGCATATCGTATTTCATATCGAAGTTAGCAAAGCCAGTATAACCGATATCCTCTAAGAAGAATCGTACTTGATCCATTAATTCTTTATCGTATGTTGTAACGATTGCTGCATAACTACCAATTCCTTCAGGTGAATGCTCTTCTAAGATTGGATTTCCTAGACACATTAGCTTCACTTTGCCGTCTTTCCCTACATATGCATTTAATACACGCATATAAGAATCGTCACCTGGGATGAATTCTTGAATAATCATTGTATCCTGATAAGTTGAGCTATAGATTGCTTTTAAGATAGCTGTTTTTTCAGCTTCATCATGTGCAACAAACACTTTTTTCTTACCTGGGAATGAACATGCCCAGTAATCCACCGAGTTCGATGCCTTTAAAATAATTGGATATTCAAAAGGTGGTGTAAAGTTTTCGTAATTGTCAGCTGTCACAGTCGTCGTACCTGGATACTTAAAATCGTACTTATCACACATTTTATAGAAATTTTCTTTTAATAAAATTTCATCCATTAATGATTCGTCAATATATGGTACTGTAAAATGCTCCTGCAATGCTGGCTTATTTTTGATAATAAGCTTTGCATAATCATCTCCACATGCTAACAACAATAGTTTTTTATCAGAATATTTTTTTGCGACCTTTGCAAGTGCAGGTGCAAATACATCCTGTTCATTTAAGCGATCAATTTCTTGGAAATTTATGATATGGCTGTCTTGCGTTGCCGTTAAATGTGAACGTCCTAATACAAGTGGTTTAATTCCATATGCCTCATAAAATGCACGTGCCATACCATATGCATTCATATCTGATCCTAGTAATACTGGTAAAAATGGTTGCTCCGTTGCCATGTATTTTCAACTCTCTTTTGTGTTTTAGTATAGTTTTTAGTGTATCATATTTTCCAAAATGTTCACGAAAAAAGTGTCAAAAAGATGGAGTATAGACAATTAGGCTCATCACCATAACGTAAAGTTGATTTCCGTTCCGACAGTTTAACTTCAATAATTTATATGCATGGCATACGTTTGCATATAAAACAAATGCTGAAGTTCAGTTTTATCACTATAAATTAGAGTGGCATAACAGAGAGACATACTATGTGAAGCGTTTGATCTTCGTTACGACTGGGCGACTCCTTAGGGATTAGCGATATAGAGGAACGCGAGTGAAGCGGCTCATCGGACGCCCCCAGGAAGCTTTGCTCTGTGCGAAAGCGTAGCGACAGCAACAACAAATGTTTTCTGTAGCGAAAGCGAAGCGGCAGCTACAAAGCGCCCAGTCGGAACGGAAATCAAACCTAATTTTGCAAATGAGCAATACTTTATTTAATTCCTTAATTTTATTGATACTTTCAACGCAATAAAAAACGTGCGAACACAAAAGGTTCACACGTTTTTTATTTAGAATGTAATAACAGCTTGTCTGCTGCGTTCTAATTTATCTACAACTTCTTTACCTGTTTCATCCCATTTAATCATGCGGTAATACGCGTCATGGTAGAAGATAAAGCCGTAGCCATTCGCCAACGCTTCTTTCATTATACGTTCCTTCGCAAAGACACTCGCCATTGGATAATCATCATACGCTAAAACCCATAATGGATTTTGATGTGCATGTGTTGGCATAATATCTGCCATATGCAATAATACTTCGCCATTTTGAGTCAATTTTATAATGGCATGTCCATCACTATGTCCACCCGTATGAATCATTTCAATACCCGGAGCTACCTCTAACGTACCTTCATACGTTTCGATTAAGTGCTGAACTGGCTCCCAGTTTTCTTTCCAATACGTATTTTTCGAGCGGATATTTGGCTCACGCATTTCATCCCACTCAATTTTCGTTACAAAGATTTTTGCATTCGGGAATGTTGGCACAAGTACATCATCTTCCCATTGCGTTAAACCTCCAGCATGGTCAAAATGTAAATGCGTCATTAATACTACATCAATATCAGCAGTTGTTAATCTTAGCTCCTGTAAGCTAGCCGCTAATGTTGACTCCTCAGTTACCCCAAAGTTACGTAGCTGCTTTTCATTTAATTTGTTAAAACCAACGCCTGTATCAACAATATAATTTTTGCCTTCATATTGAATTAATATTGGCTCAGTTGGTAACTCGATTTGATTTTTTTCGTTGACTGGATATTTGCGTGCCCAAAGTGGCTTTGGCACAACTCCAAACATAGCACCCCCATCAAGGCAAGTGACACCCCCGTTTAGCCATGATAATGACATATTGTGAAACTTTAACTGATCCATCCATTCTCCCCCTAGTTAGTTAAGAATTGCGATTCTAGACGATAAATTGGTTGTCCTTTAGCAGAGAATTTCTCCTCATATTCAGTCATAACATTACCCTCGGGCATATTCGCATGTAGGTCGAGTGATACATACTTTAGTAACATACCATATTCAGATATACTCATTAATGAATACTCAAACAAACCACGGTTGTCCGTTTTAAAATGGATTTCCCCATTATCCACCAAAATCGACTCATATAATTTCAAAAAACCCTCGTGCGTTAAACGTCGCTTAGCATGGCGCGTTTTTGGCCAAGGATCTGAGAAATTCAGATACACACGATCCACATCATTTTTTTCAAAATATTTATTTAAATCTGCGCCATTTACTTTTAATAGTCGTAAATTCGCTGGAGATTTAGCCTCTAAAATTTTTTCCAATGCACAAACAATTACACTATCATAAAGCTCAATGCCAATATAATTTATATCTGGATTTTGTAAGGCCATACCTGTGACAAATTGTCCTTTCCCAGTACCTACTTCAATATGTAGTGGGTTGTCATTTCCGAAAACAACCTGCCAATTTCCTTTAAAGTCTTCAGGATTTGGAACAATCACCTCTGGATGATCCGTAATCATTTCCTCCGCCCAAGGCTTATTTCTTAATCTCAATTTTCTTCCTCATTTCTTTTTCATGAAATTATTAATTTTTTATAGTATAACGTATTACTATAAAATTCGCATGAAATTATTGCGAAATGGTATTTTTCAGTCTCATCACTATAACGTGGGGTTGATTTCCGTTCCGACTGGGCGCTTTGTTGTTGGTCACGAAGGCGTTATCACAGGACGTGATGCTTTTAGCCTTCGTTCCTCTATATCGCTGATCCCCAAGGAGTCGCCCAGTCGTAACGAAGATCAACTTTTATGCATAGCATAGTTTAACAATTGTCATCCCCAACTTTTAGTTAGAAACCGATTATATCAATGTTTCTCCGATAGTACCTGCCAAGCATCGCGTTGCACTGTACTATGAATCCTCGTTCCCTCTCTTATTTCTCCAATATAGTTACCATCAGTATGACAATCAACATCATTTCCGTGCACGAAAATATTAAATTGATGGCCTTGCAAAAAAGTAATCTCTTTAAATTTTGTATGTTTTTCAAAAAACACTGTGACAAATACTAGTAACAATTTAAGTCGGGAAATACCGTGAACGATTGTTATTTCGATATGACCATCATCAGGTTTAGAAGTAGGTGAAATTTTCATTCCTCCTCCGAAATAAGGTTGATTGCACATCGTAACAAACCATGCCTGTTGAAAGTGCCATTCTTGATTGTCCGCTTGTATCTTTACATCAAAGCGTCTAAAACTAAAAAGTCCCCTTACAACAGCCACAGCATAGGATAGCTTACCGAGCCCTATTTTATTGAGGTAAAGCTTCAAACGGGATGTATTAATACGTTTAGTGACAAATGCGTCAAAGCCCACACCCGCATTATTGACAAATATCTCGTGCTGATGATCTCCAAGCTGAATGGCACCAACATCCATTGGGAGGTGAACCATTTCATTTTGTATATAGCTTTCAATTTGATAGGCATCTTGAAATGTAGAAAAGTATCGTGCAAAATCATTACCAGAACCAGCACGAACTACACCAATAACTATTAATTTATTATGTACAACGCCACTAATAACCTCATGTATTGTGCCGTCACCGCCAACAATAACAATTAATTTTTTTGTTTGAGCATCTTGCGCCCAATTTTTTGCAAGCTCCTGCCCATGTCCCTCATATTCTGTAAAGGCGAAGTCATAGTTAATTGTTAAATGCTGTTGAAGACGATGCCAAACTTTTTTACCTTTCCCGTGCCCTGCTGCTTCATTCACAATAAATAATACTTGCATTAACTAATCCCCAGCTGGTTGAGAAGATTGCTGCCAAATATCTCGATTAAAGGAAGTTGTTTGTACATTGCTTAAAATCGTTTGAGAAGCACGAATTTGCATATGCTTCATAGGAGAGGAAACTTTCCTTAAATGCTCCATCCATTCTCCATAATTTCGACGATCAACAAATTGAATTCCGTAAGGCGAGCCTGGATAATCGAAATAGCCATTCTGTGATAAAATAACCTTGCGAATCGGCATATTGATATTATCCTGCTTAAATAATTGAGTTAATACGGACTCCATACGATTTAAACTTATCATTGGATTAAGTACTTTTGAATCCTTCGTCCCTACTTTCTTTATCCAGAATCGCTCACTGCCTCCTACATAAACTGCTTGATTTTCAGCTTCTAGTACTGTTATACAAATACATTCTGTCGGTGACATTAGCACGACATCAAGCTCTATAGGTGCTTTTCTAATTTGTAAAATAGGATAATAAAAAAGCAAATAGTTATCAGGTAATTTTTGTAACAAATTTCGCAACAAGGGATCACGCATAAAACGAGGATCCACATACGACTTTTCACGTAGTGTTGAACTTGCCCATTTCATTTGGAAATGGAAAAATTGATCGATAAACATTCGTTTTAATTCATGAATAGATTGTGGTGCGTAAACAATTTTTGGTTCAAATGTTAAAGTCGTTTCTTCTTCTGGTATGCTATCTTCATCACTCACTAGTTCATTCGTTATTTCGACCTCTTCAATATCCTCAATTTCTTCCCTCTGACGACCAGCAAAAATTTTTTTGAATAAAGAGAATCTTTCTTTTTCCTCAAAAGAATCATTTTCTGAATCGCCGTCGTTATGTTGCCACTCGCTAATTTCTTCTCCTAACTCCCACTGTCGCTTAACACGCTCCCACTGACTTTGCTTTAAGCGTACAAATTGTGTTGGATATCTTGCTAAATCAATTTGATAGCGTGAAATATAATCTTGTAATTTCACCAATTGTGCCATGTGTTTTGGTCACTCCAATCCTACTCGCCCTATATCTAATTTGCTAATTTCTCCACTCTTGCTTAGAAAGCAAATCAATTGCAATAACAATTTCGCCTTGACGTAATTGCGTTGTCGCAAACATTGCTAAATGAAGAGAAATAGACAATTGCATACATTACATCGACATTTGCTCATTGAAATTAAATCCCGATGGCAATCATTCTACAACTGTAGTCATCGTTTTTATTTTACATGACGTTCCAGGAGAAAACATCCATAATTTGTTCTATAGAAAAAGAGAGCTACCTAAAGTTTAGGGTAGCTCTCTTACAAGATTCACTTATCCATTAAATAGAAAGTGGTAATTTCGCCTCGAATGCTTGTTGTAATTTACGAGTCCATTCACCTGGAACTCCAGCACCAATTTTGTTACCATCAACATCGATAACAGGTGTTACTTCAGAAGATACAGATGACACAATAATCTCACTCATTGTTAATAAATCAGCCTTTGTCATTGGTTCTTCAATAACAGGTAAATTAATTTCCTCAGCACATTTTAAAATAACTTGGCGTGTAATACCGTTTAAAATGAAGTTATTTGCAGGGTGTGTATATAGCTTACCATCTTTAATGCCGTAAACATTTGCTGATGAACATTCTGTTACGATGTCACCGCGATGTAAAATAGCTTCATAGCAACCTTTTTCAGATGCTTCCTGTTTTGCCATTACAGCACCTAATAAGTTTAATGATTTAATATCACAACGTAACCAGCGAATATCCTCTACGAAGGTAGCTTTAACACCTTTTTCAAAGTTTTCATATGAACGCTCTCCTGCTTTAACATTCCCTGTTAATACAGCTGGAACACTTGCATCTGGGAAAATATGATTGCGAGATGTTGTACCACGTGTGATTTGGAAGTAAACATGGCCTGTTTCTAAATTATTTTTTTCAATAAGTTCATGTAATAATTTGTGTAATACGTCTTTAGTATAAGGAATGACAAGACGAATTTTTTCGGCACTCGCATAGAAACGATCAATGTGTTCTTGTGCTGTGAACATATTTCCGTTATATACTTTTATTACTTCATAAATGCCGTCACCAAATTGGTAACCTCTGTCTTCTGGAGATACTGTAATAGATCCTTCTTCAACGATTTGATCATTCCATAATGAATATGCCATGTTTCGTTCATCCTTTTCATATCTAATTTATTTATTTCCTGCAAGTTCAACAATTGCTTCAGCATAAATAGCTGTTGCTTTTATAAGATTTTCAATGACGACAAACTCATTCGCACGATGCGCTACGTCAGGTTCACCTGGGAATAACATGCCAAATGCTACCCCTTTTTTCATGACACGCGCATACGTCCCACCACCAGTAGACAGTAAAGGCGTTTCATAATCTCCTGTTTGACGTCTATAGATATTTGCTAAAGTTTGGATAAATGCATCATCCTCGCTTACATAATGAGGTTTAGAGTCATCTTGAATATCCAATGAAAATCCTTTTGCCACAGCTAAACGTTGTGCTTCCGTGATTTTTTCATCAAACGGATATGTGACAGAATAGCGCATGCTAATGACCAAGCTACCACCTTTAGCTACATCGTAAGTTACAATTCCGGGATTTAATGTAGTTTTACCAGACATTTCATCCTCGAATTGTAAATCAAGCTTGTTGCCATAATGGTCTTGATAAAAAACATCTGCGGTAAAGTCGACAAATTGCTTACTTGCCTCTGTCGTCAACTCTTGTTGTAAAAATGCTGAAAGATAAACAGCTGCATTGACACCTTTTTCCGGCTCCATTGCGTGGGCTGCTTTACCTTTGATAGTTATTATATAGTGAGAACCCTCAATTAATAAAGAGCCTTCTAGCTGATTTTTGCTTAAAAATGTGTGAAAATTCTGTTCGAATTGTTCGGAAACAAATTGAACTGTTGCTTTTGCAAAATCTGGTACCATATTTGGTCGCTTTCCAGCATTAAATAGTAATAGCTGTTCTTTCGAAGCATCGCCTGTTCTATTTTGAGAGAACACTAGCTCTGCAATGCCTTTTTCAGCATTGATGAGCGGGAAATCCGCATCTGGTGCAAAGCCAATCGTCGGCATTTCCTCATGTTTAAAATAGTGGTCGACACAGCGGAAGCCAGTTTCTTCATCCGTACCGATTATCATACGAACTCTTTTATTAAGCTCAATACCTGCATCCTTGACAAGTTTCATGGCCATCCATGCTGCAATTGTTGGGCCTTTATCATCTATTGCACCACGAGCAAATAGCTTTCCATCTGCTACAGTGCCACTAAAGGGTGGATATGTCCAATCTGTTTCATCACCAACTGGTACCACGTCAACATGACATAAAATACCTAATAAATCCTCACCTTCACCCATCTGTATATGACCAGCATAATTATCAATATTTTTAGTTTGTAATCCTTCAGCTTCGCCCTTTGTTAATAACCATTCAAGAGCCTTTAATGGACCAACACCAAAAGGTACTTCAGTAGTGATCGTATTCTCATCGAGAACACTATTAATTTGCACAAGCTCCTGTAAATCTTGTATCAATTCATCTTGTCTTTCCTTTGCAGCTTGTAACCAATCCATATGATGTACCTCCTCTAAAGTAATAACATTATTCTACTCTTTACAACATAATTTACAATCATCTTTCTGGCAAGTTTTCAAAAACCTACTTCAATCACTACCACATATAGCACGTTTTTCACGTATTCCCACAAAATACAGTGAAAATTTTATGTCTGATTTGTAAATTCCTCTTGCATTCACTAGAAAACTGACTTGTTTTTCTATATAATGAACTTATCAGAACTATTTTTCTGAATATAAAATTAGAAAAGGGGATGTCTAAGGCAGCTACTTATTAGCCTAAGTGCACTCCGCACATATTGTCGTCCGCTAGTCTTTGCCAAGAGAATTAAGATGAAGGAGTGGTTCATTTATGAAACCAACTACTGATCGAATGCTTAATCGTATTAAAGATGTGTACATGTTTATTTTAGACAAAGGAACCGTGTCTACACAGGATTTAGTCGAAGAGTTTAGTATCACTCCTCGCACCGTTCAAAGAGATTTGAACGTGTTAGCCTTTAACGATTTGGTGATGAGTCCAAGTCGAGGCAAATGGACAACGACGAAGAAAAAAGTAAAATTGACGTCTTAGTTTTTACGTGTAACACGTAAAACATTTTGTATTGGAAAAGAATGACCTTTCGTCGTGGTCATTCTTTTTTTGTTTCCTACTTTTTTATTCCCCACAATTTATCAAGCTACCAAGTAAATACTCCAAAAAAATCGCGATTACTTTTAGTGAAATTTCCCTCTAACGATAAATATTCATTAGCTCATCATTAAAGTTGAGGATGACATCGGTTGGTTTGAGCGGCTCATCGGACGCCTTCAGGAAGCTATGCTCTGTGCGAAAACGTAGCGGCAGCAACAACAAATGTTTTCTGTAGCGAAAGCAAAGCGGCAGCTACAAATGTTTTAACTGTGCGAAAGCGTAGCGTCAGCAACAAAGCGCCTAGTCGGAAATCAACACACATTATGGTGATGAACCTTATTTATACAAAGCCCTATATCCGCTAAGAATTCATTTATTTTTACAACATTTGCTTCCTTGGCGGTATATTAAAATGTTTTTTCTGACTATTTACAATCGCTTAACAATCCGTTAAAATCGAAACATTCTACATTTTGGAAGGAGGATTTTTATGAAGCTTTCTAAACTGTTTCATCCTCTAGTTTGGATCATTTTAGGTGGAACTATTTTTACACGCATAGCAAGTTTTATGGCAATGCCCTTTTTAGCCATCTACTTACATAATGAAATTGAAGCATCCCCTTTACAAATAGGTTTGACGATTGGTATTGCACCGTTAATCTCCACTGTAGGAGGATTCTTTGGTGGTTATCTAACTGACCGGTTTGGCAGGAAAAGCATCATTTTACTTACTATTGTTGTTTGGAGCATTGTGTTCTTTGGCTTTGCTACAGCTCATACAGTTTGGTTCTTCGTAGCATTGAATGCCTTAAATGGCTTATGTCGCTCCTTCTTTGAACCCTCAACACAAGCATTAATGATTGATTTTACGCCTGTAGACAAACGAAAAAGATTGTTCTCGCTTCGTTATACAGCGATTAACATAGCAGCTGTCATCGGTCCTGTTATTGGTGTTTATATTTCTCAATTGTCTAGCCCAAGTATTCCATTTATGCTGACAGGAATTATGTATATTATTTATGCTGTATTTTTATTTTTAGTTTTAAATCACTATGAAATGCAGCAACCAAAAGCTCCAACACCTACAAAAATACTGCAAACCTTCACGATACTTTTGACGAATCGTGTACTACTAAGCTTTATTTTCGGGGCAATTTTAATAAATGTTGGATACTCTCAATTTGATTCAACACTGCCACAAATCATTGAACTTAAAATCGAAGAAGGTGCCAAGCTCTATTCTGTATTGATTTCACTAAATGCAGCGGTTGTATTATTACTTCAATTACCGATTAGTATACTTTCAGAACGTTTTTCATCTTCGGCTACTCTATTAGTAGGAATTCTGTTCTTCGCATTTGGCCTTTTATTATTCGGCTTCTCGAATAACTATCCAATATATATGATCGCTATGGTTATATTCACGATTGGTGAAATTTTTGCCTTTCCGACTATGAGCATCATGATTGATGAAATTGCCCCTGATACTCAAAAGGGAGTCTATTTAGGAGCAGCTCAATTTAAAAATTTAGGCGGCTTTATTGGACCAATTATTGGCGGGTGGCTTTTAACACATTACATGAATGCAATGTTTGCGGTTATTGCTGTTCTTGTTTTATGCAGTTGTATATTTTACAAATCAAAACATAAGCCACAACAGGGATAAATTAAATCAGCGAGTTCTTTCCTCGACTGATTATTAGTCTTCACCAATCGGGTTGTTAAGGAGTTAACATTCAGACAAAAAAATCGCTCCATGTCTATCAGCGAATCTCAAGCATTTGATATACTTGCTTGAACTTACTAATAGGATTGGAGCGAGCTAATGATTGGTTTTTTACAATTACATTCAAAATTTCAAAGTGGCTTTAACTTTCTTCCTCAACTGTAACTTCTTCATAAATGGTGTATTGGTCTTTACCGGCATTTTTCGATTGATATAATGCTTTATCTGCACGATCAAATAAGCTTCTTTCTGACTCATCTGGATGACTGCAAATGGCACCGCCCAAACTGACTGAAAGCACAGACCATTTATCAACAGAAATATTATCCGCAAACTTCAAGTGATGAATTTTCTCCAAAATAGAATGCGCTAATTTTTCCATATATTCATCTTCCGTATCATATAAAACAATTGCGAATTCATCTCCACCAAATCTAACGACAAAGCCATTTTTCCCCACTTCTTGTTTTAAAGTTCTGGCTGTTTCAATCAGAATCTTGTCACCTTCAACATGTCCAAATCGATCATTTACTTGTTTAAAATTATCTAAATCTAACAACAATAAACCTGGTTTATTCGTCTTCCTTTTTCTTAATAAATTATCCATTTTTCTAATATAGGTAGCACGATTATAAACATTTGTTAATGGATCATATGTTGCGAGATGAATCGTTTTGGAAAGAAGTTTATTAATGACTAATAGCATGATGAAAGAAGTTACTAAGGCAATAAACAGTAGGATTCGAAACTGCTTTGTATTTTTTGTAAGCGCTCTAATTTCTGTGAAATTACCGTATTTTACATATACAACTCTTTTCGAGGATTCTCCCCGAACCTTTTCTGCTTCTGCTTCATACGGTAAAAAACGATGCTTTTCGATATAACCATTTTCAAACTTCTTTTGATATTCCGTTGGCTTCATCGTTTCTTTGGCTAGCTTATAATGCTCTTGAAATCTTTTCGATTGATCATTTACAGTTTTACGAGATTTAGAATCAGAAAAGAAAACCCCTCCCGCAGTTATCGTTTGTACTTCTAATAAATCAGCATATTTATCAATTAAATAGTCAGCAGTCTTTTCGAAGTTAAAAGTTTGGAATACAGGATCTTTAAGTAAGTCTATACCGACCTCAAATAAATATTTCTTGTCTGGTGTTGCTAAATAACCAAATTTTCGATATCCCCCAGTAGTTGTTGAAACATCTATACCATCAACAAAGTATTCCCCGCTTATTCGACGTTCGTCTAGTAAAGCAGAAAAACGTGTGCAGCATTGAGAAAAATTAAAACCTTTATCTTTTTCAAAAGTTGTATAAATTACAGTATTTGATTGATCGAGAATGTACACATCCATTCCATGCTCGTTTTTTATTTTCTCCAAATCCCACTTTGCTATATGAGGGTTTCCTTCATAATATGTAATTAGTTTTCGTAGTAACGCTTCCATTTTCTCAGAGAGAGTTTTATCAAAATAGTAATGTGCATTATCTACCGTTTGCATATCTGTCAGAATATGATTTTCTATTAATGTTCTATTCATAACTTCTTGTTTTTCAATATCAGCTGTAAGTATTTGCCTGTTGAAATAAAAAATTACAGCAACAAGTATTAATGCAAAGGCAATTAGAGATATTAATAATTTAATTCTTAGGTTTCTCATTAACGTGTCCTCTACTTATTTTCAACATCATTTTTTCGAAACTTTTAGTGATTTTTAGTACCATAGACTAAATAGCTTTTCACATAGATTACATTAATTATACAGTTACTGGTATAAGTATGTATATAAAAAATACCCCGATACTAATCGTCGTTAGCATCGAGGTATTCTCTAATCCCTATTTTGTAAGCAACCTAGCTCTTCAGCCGTTAATTCTCTATATTCACCTAAATTCAAACTGTCGTCTAGCTTTAAGTTGCCCATTGATAGACGCTTTAAATAGGTTACACGTTTTCCAACAGCCTCAAACATACGCTTCACCTGATGAAACTTACCTTCTTGGATCGTTAACTCAATTTCAGATTGTTGAGCAGATTTTAATATGATGAGCTCTCCTGGTTTGGTTACATAACCATCATCTAGCTCAACACCTTGAGCAAATTTCTCACAATCTTCCTCAGTCACAATTCCTTCTATTTCTGCATAATAAACCTTCGGCACATGTTTTTTAGGAGACAATAAATTATGTGCTAAAGAACCATCATTTGTTATTAGCAATAATCCCTCTGTATCTTTATCAAGGCGACCAACAGGGAAAGGCTGGAAATGCTGATGTAAAGGTTCTAACAAATCGATGACGGTTTCATCTCTTAAATCCTCCGTTGCAGAAATAACGCCAGGAGGCTTATTCATCATAAAATATACAAATTCTGTATAGTTCACACGCTCCCCAAATACAGAAACCTCCTGCTTTTCAGGATCAACATGTAATGCTGCATCCTTCGCATATGCGCCATCTACTGTCACTGCTTTCTGCTTTAAAAGCAATTTAACTTCCTTGCGTGACCCGTAACCCATATTAGAAAGTAATTTATCTAATCGCATTAGTACCTCCTATTTAAATCCCAGTTTGTTCGTTATTCTTGTCAATCGTTCACCGAGAAGCTTTTGTGCTAAGCCTAGGCGTAAAGACAAGAAGCCATATACTGCTATACCTACTCCAGCACAAATAATAGAATAAACTAATGCTGAGAATTTACCACTTACTGGTCCCATTAATAACTCTAAAAGCGTATGAACGATGAATACACTTACCGCCATTATCGCTGTCAAAAGAGAAATGAGCATGACACGACGAATAACCATTTCCGATCTGTAGTTCAATGTTTGTCGTAGCACAAGTATATTAATGATAATTGAAACACTATAGCCAATAGCTGTGGCAAGAAGTGCACCATCTGCCTCCATCAAACGAATTAACGGAATATTAATCGCTAGTTTGACTAAAATCCCCGATAATAAGCTGAGGACAATCCACTTCTGGAAATCAATACCCTGTAAAAGTGCTGCAGTCACTTGGAATAATGCAAATAAAATAGCAACAGGTGCATAATGGGCTAAAATCATAGCCCCCATCTCGCTTTCAGAATAGAGCATAAAATATATTTCATTCGATAACAACGAAATTCCAACTACTGCTGGTAATGTAATGAAAATTAATATTTGATATGTCTTATCCATTGCATTTCGTAACGATAAATATTCACCTTGCGTAAAATATTTTGTAATCGTCGGTACTAGCGCCATTGAAAAACCTGTAGCTAGCATTACTGGAATAATGACAACCTTATGTGTTGTAAAGTTAATCATTGATAAATACTTATCCGTTACTTCCGCTAAGCCTATAGATGCCATAGCTCCATTAAACGTAAGCATATCCACTAATTGGAATAACGGGTTAGCAACACCTACAAACACCATCGGAATCGAATACGTAATTACTTCTTTATATATGTTGGACATTGGTAGCTGTGTAGATGTAACACTTTGACTGCGCAATAAATCAAATTCAGGTTGATATTTTTTCCAATAATAATAGAGTACTAGCAACCCGCCAATTGCTCCAATAAAGGCAGCAAACACCGCAAAGGAAACAGCCGTTTCTGGTTTCCCATTAAAAACTACTACAACTAAGAATGAACCACCTAATAACACTACAATACGAACAATTTGCTCTACTAGCTGAGAAACTGCTGTAGGCTCCATTTTGTCATAGCCTTGGAAAAATCCACGCCAAAGGCTCATAAATGGCACAACAATTAACGCAAAGCTAACCCAGCGAATAACTGAGGCAATTTGTTCTACCGAAAATGCCTGTTCATCACTTTTAATAACAAGACCCGCTATTGGTGTAGCTAATAAAAAGAGAACAATAAACGCCGCTAACCCAGTACACATCATAATAAGTATGCCTGATTTCATAAGCTTGCGGCCTGATTGATAATCACCCATTGCATTGTATTTAGAAACAAACTTGGATACAGCAATTGGCGCACCCGAGATGGCTATTGCTAGCATAATCGAGTAGGGAATATATGCATATTGATAGAGGGCTACATTCTCCTCACCCACAATCGCATAAAAAGGAAAAATATAAATTAATCCGAGCACCTTCGATAAAAACATCCCCATCGTTAATATCGCAGTACCTTTCATTAAATTGGACATTGTAACCATCCATTCATTTTAAAGTCAATATTTTCATTATCTTAACACTTAGAAAAACTTATAAACTATTTGCCAATCAATTATGCCTAGGCAAAATTCCAACGCACTCAAGGTTTAAGCTACTTCTTGAGCAGATCTTTCTGCGACCAAAGCACTTGTTTCAAAACTTGTAAACGCCGCTATATAAAAGCTTACTATCGCTGTAAAAACTACAAAGCTACATTAACAAAATTCAGAAAACAACAACCCTAGAAAATTAAATAAGTAAACCATCTGTAATCTTAACATATTTACTAGGTAAACAGACGCATAAATACATTAAAAAGTTCTAGCAATCAAAAAAAAATAGCAGTTATGTCCTCCCAAAGGAAAGTAGAAGTTTCAAAATAATCGGTGGAGATTACGAAAACCTCCACCGATTAAAGCTACTTCTCTATTACATATCTACGAAAAATTGTTTATACCATACTAAGAACACATAGGCTGTCCAAATATAACGCCCACGATTTGCTTTTCCTTCATAGTGCTCATCTAGATAGCCTACTAATTGTTTTGTATCAAAGAATTCATTGGCAAAGTCAGTTGTAAACATTTCTTTTACCAGTTTATAATACTTTTCTTCACGTAACCAGTGACGGATTGGCACTGGGAAACCAAGCTTTGGACGTTTTGCCCATTCTTCAGGTAATTCCTGATGCGCAGCTTGACGAAGAACATATTTCGTATCAATATCATTTACTCGATATTTCGAAGGAATGTTTTTCGCTAATTCCATCACTTCTTTATCTAAAAATGGTACACGTAATTCAATTGAATGGGCCATACTCATTTTATCTGCTTTTAATAAAATATCGCCTGGCATCCAAAGATTTAAATCAAGATACTGCATTTTAGTAACATCATCATCGCCTGGAACTTCATCGTAAATACGTTTTGTAATCGATTTTACAGATGGACCATTTTTATAGTCTGGTTTCAAGACATTTAATGCATCTTCTTCATCCCATACTACCGCTTCCCCGATGAAGCGCTCTTCTACTGTTTGACCACCTTTAACAAGGAAGTGCGTATATTGATTTTTAGGCAACGCCTCTGCTATGCCACGTAACGCTTTACGGATACCAAATGGAACTTTTTCATATTTTTGCATTTTGCCAGAGTTTTGATACCATGAATAGCCACCAAAAATTTCATCCGCACCTTCACCTGAAAGTACTACTGTGACATCCTTCGATGCTAACTCAGAAAGGAAGTATAGCGGTACAGAAGATGGGTTCGATTGTGGCTCGTCCATATGCCACTGAATTTTCGGTAATGCTTCAAAACACTCATCTGCCGAAATATATTTACGCTCATTTTGAATATCTAATGTATCCGATAATTCTTTTGCTAAATTTGTTTCATTGAACATATCCTCGTAGTCAGAGAAACCAACAGAGAAGGATTTATCAGGGCGTAATAATGAAGTAATATAGCTTGAATCAATACCACCTGATAAGAAAGAACCGACCTTCACATCACTAATTTGATGCGCATCTACAGATTCTCGAACTGTCGTACGAATGTCTTCTACATACTTTTCGATTGGAGCTTCTTTCGCATGGAATTTTTTATCCCAATACTGAACAATTTTCTTTTGTCCATTTTTAATAAGAATATAGTGTGCCGGTTGTAATTTGTACACACCTTTAAAGAACGTTTCGTCCATTGAAGAATATTGGAACGTCAAATAAGGACGTAGTGCATCTTTATTTAACTCTTTAATAAATGATGGATGTGGTAAAAATGATTTAATTTCTGAACCGAAAATAAAAGTACCATCTGTTGTGTTTTCTGTGTAATACAGTGGCTTAATACCAAAGCCATCACGAGCGATGAATTGTAAATCATTCTTTTTATCCCAAATACAGAATGCGAACATTCCGCGTAGCTTTTTGACAAATTCTACACCATATTCAACATAACCATAAATAATAACTTCACTGTCAGAGTGTGTTTTAAAGATATGACCTTTTTCAATCAAATCAGCACGTAGCTCTTGGAAGTTAAAAATCTCTCCATTAAATACGAGTACGATGTTACCATCCGCACTGTATAACGGCTGATTTGCCACGTCTGATAAGTCGATAATACTTAATCGACGGAATCCTAAAGTTACTTTATCGTCACTGTGAATCCCACCGCTGTCAGGTCCACGGTGAATAATTGTATTCATCATATTTTCGATCGTTTGATGATGATCGATCACATTTGTTCCATTAATATAGCCTATAAATCCGCACATTCTATTTTTCACCTCATAATTTAGTGCATAACCTTTACCATAATAGCATGAAAAGACATTCATTTCATACCGACAATACATATAAAGTAAAACTTTCATCAGTGAATTTATTCCACACCGATTATTGGTTCAACCAACGAGCACTTTATCTCATTTAAAAACACTTCAATTTCACATCTTCCATCCAAAATCCACACATGAAAGCTCCTCATTAAAACGCGGGTTTGATTTCCGTTCCGGCTGGGCGCTTTCCTGGGGGTGTCCGATGAGCCCCAAGGAGTCGCCCAGTCGTAACGAAGATCAACTAATATGGCATGGCATATGTTTTAACAAATGGCATCCCCCAACACTTGATGACGAGCTCTGCGTGAAAGTAGAAGATAAGAAATTATAAAATACTTTTGTCGTATTTTCAATGCGAAAGAAGCCTCTCTATATAGACTTCATGTATAATAGGAAAGATTCCTAATTTGAAAAGAAAGTGAGTTTTTAAATATATGTACGATGTTATCGTTATCGGTGGTGGCCCATCCGGTTTAATGGCTGCTATCGCTGCTGGAGAACGTAAAAAGAAAGTATTATTACTAGAAAAAGGAACAAAACTCGGCAAAAAATTGGCCATTTCAGGCGGTGGTCGCTGTAATGTCACTAATCGTTTGCCCGTTGAAGAAATAGTCAAGCACATACCTGGAAATGGCCGTTTTCTTTACAGCCCATTCACGGTTTATAATAACGAAGATATTATTGCATTTTTCGAGGGACTTGGTGTGGCATTAAAAGAAGAGGATCACGGACGAATGTTTCCTGTATCTAACCGAGCGCAAGATGTTGTAGATTCACTTATTCGTCAGCTTCAGAGGCTACATATTGAAGTGCGCTTAAACACACCCGTTAATAAGCTTCTAATGGATGAAGAAAAAATACTCGGGGTACGCCTTACAGATGGCACAGAAATTCGTAGCGAGGCAGTAGTCGTTGCCGTTGGTGGGAAAGCTGTTCCACAAACTGGCTCAACAGGCGATGGTTATCCATGGGCAGAGCGTGCCGGCCATAAAATTACTACACTTTTCCCTACTGAGGTTCCTGTTCTATCAAAAGAAGACTTCATTCAAGCTCGTGAGCTACAAGGACTTGCGTTACGCGATGTCGCTGTCTCTGTTTTAAATAAGAAGGGCAAAGCACTCGTAACACATCAAATGGACATGCTTTTTACTCATTTCGGGTTAAGCGGTCCTGCTGTTTTACGCTGTAGTCAATTTATCGTGAAAGAATTAATGAAAACAGGATACGAGCCTGTGACAATGCGAATTCAAACACTTGTTGATTATAATGAGGAAACGTGCCTGCAATATTTAAACAGACTCGTTAAAGAAGATCCCAAAAAAGCTGTAAAAAATGTATGGAAGGGTATTGCTCCTGAACGCTGGCTACTATTTTTATGTGAGCGTGCAAATATCGATGTGCAAATGACAGGCGCTGAATTATCACAGGAGAAAGTCCGCAACTTAGCTAGATTACTCGTTAATTTCACAATGACAGTTAGCGGGACACAATCTCTTGAAAAAGCATTTGTCACTGGTGGTGGCGTCTCAGTTAAAGAGATCGAACCAAAGACAATGGCTTCAAAGAAAAAAGATGGTTTATTTTTCTGTGGAGAAATCCTTGATATTCATGGCTACACAGGTGGCTATAATATTACGTCTGCACTCGTTACAGGACGTATCGCAGGGATGAATGCAGGAAAGTAATACACTCTGTTTCGGACTTCTATTAGTGGTTTTTATCACAAAAAAACTATTGGGTAATGAAGCTCTTCGGCAAAGCGAGTGGGGGTGATTTCCGTTCCGACTGAGCGCTTTCCTGGGGCGGCAGTAGCAAACAGATGTACAATCACATCACTGTTGTATATCTCTTTTGTTCGATTACGGTGAGTAGTCTGGGGTGGAAATCAACACATTAAAAAAAGCGTGTCCTTAAAATACGGACACGCTTTTTCAACCTTCTTTTGACATATATACTTCTTCATATGGTTGAATGATGACAAACCCTTCACCTGAAAATGCCATTTGAATGGATTCACCACTTCCTCGACCGATAAATGTTCGGAAGCTAATATCTGTTTTAAACTCTGGGGACAAAGTACCTGACCACGCTACGGTAGCATGTGGATCAGTATAAACCGTTTCACCAGGCTTTACTAACAAGGTTAACGGTTCGAAATGAGTTGTAATGGCAACCTTCCCTCTTCCTTTTAAAGTTACATTAAACAACCCACCTGACATAACTCCTGCCATTTTACGCATTAAATGAATATCCCAATCAATACTAGGCTCAAATGCGAGTAAATCATTACCGTTTACGCAAATTGTTTCATCCTTTAGATCGAAGACCGTTACTTTTTTCCCTTGATCGGCTAAATAAAGTCGCCCCTTACCCATCGCTTTCATAAGTTGTGTACCTTCGCCGGTTAATGCCTTTTTAAACATTTTACCTAAGCCATGCTCCAACACACGCTCACGCTCAAACTTAATATCTCCTACATAAGAAATCATTGCGCCCATTTTTGACCAAACCTCGCCATTTAGGTTAACCTCTAATACACGCTCAGTTTCTAACTCGAAATATTCATTTTCGCTATCATCCTGCTGTGTTTTATTAATAAACTCATTTAAAGAAAATCTCCCCATATCTCAATGCCTCCTTATTTATTTTATATACGTTTTAAGTTCCGGAAAGATTCAATCAAATTATCGGAGGGGTAAAAACGAACGATTGAATGATGCGTTGAATCTTTTATTCATGAAACCGCAAAAATTTCAAAATTATTTAAAAACAAAGATGTTGACCTAAAAACATTAGTTTGTGGCCACCCACTAGCAAATTAGTTCATACACCTCGCATTTGCTTTCCGTTACAAAATTTCTCTTTTAGTAGCGAATTCACTTTATTTCCCATAATGATATTGACAGCAGACACCAACTGTTATACATTAAACAAAGATTAATCAAGTGTTATATAACAACAGCTACAAAAAAAGACCATACAAGCGTCACGTGCGAAATGACACTCATATGGCCATTACTTTCAAGTGCGAATTGAAAGTAAACTTTATTGTGTAGCGGAGACGTCTCCAACCTTTTCAGAAGCTTCTTTTAATGCTGTTCGTTTACGTACATCTGCACGTAATGTTAAAGCAATAATTAATGAAGCTGCAATTAACCCTGTAAATACATAGAATACAGGAATATAGCTACCATAAGCATTTTTAATAGTGCTTACTAAAAGTGGACCAAAAATACCACCTAAAGACCAAGTTGTTAATAAATAACCATGAATAACCCCAAGTTGTTTCGTACCGAATAAATCACTTGCAAATGCAGGTAGATTAGAGAAACCTCCACCATAGCAACTAACAACTAAGAAAATAAGTGCTTGGAAAATAATAACGTTTGTAGTATGCGGTAAGACGATAAATGTAACTAGCTGTGCGATAAAGAAAATTACAAAGACATTCGAACGACCAATATAGTCAGACACAGCAGCCCATATTAAACGACCACCACCATTAAATAATCCCATTATACCTACCATTGCTGCAGCTCCTGCAACTGATAACCCTACAATTTCTTGAGCCATTGGAGATGCAACAGAAATCATCATAATACCTGCTGTAACGTTTACTAAATGCATTGACCAAAGCATCCAGAAATGCTTAGTTTTCACAGCTTCACGTGCTGTCATGACAGCTAAATCTTTCTTCACTACTTCTTTACCATTATCTGCAGCCGCCTTCATATTCGCTGGCATATAACCAGGTTTAGGTGGTGCTATATATGAAGCCCCTAAAATCATTAACGTGAAATAACTTGCCCCTAAAATAAAGTACGTTGTAGAAATTCCCACAGCCCCCATTAAGTTAGCTGCGACTGGCGCTGTAATAAGTGCTCCTGAACCAAATCCAAGTACAGCCATACCTGTTGCTAATCCTCGGCGATCCGGGAACCATTTTACTAATGTCGATACAGGCGCAATGTAACCAATACCCATACCCAATCCACTTAGTAAACCATATGTTAACCAGTACAATGTTACGGAATCCATTGAAATCGCTACACCTGCACCAGCTTGTCCTGCCCCAAATAGAACAGCTGCTATCATCGCAGATTTACGTGGCCCCATTTTTTCTACTAAGTTACCAAATAATGCTGCTGAAAAACCAGCAAGCCCCATCATTATTGTAAAGGCAACCGTTACGTTTGTTTCACTCCATCCCATTTCTGTAACAATCGGTATCTTATATACACTGTATGCATATGCTCCACCGATTGAAAGGTGAATAGCGATTGCAGATAATGCAATTAACCATCTATTTTTATTCATAATTTCTCTTTTCTCCCCTCTTTTGCTACCTGTGAAAGTTTTATGAACGTCCTGTAAAACAATTTAACACTTAGAATTATTCAAATGCAAGATGTTTTTTAAAAAAATATTATTTCTGCAAAAAGTATTTTATTTTTTACCCCAATAATTTTATAATGAAAACCCTACAGTCTCTAAGCAAATAGATGTTTTTTAAACAAAAAGCATAACATTTTTTAGCTATTATTATTTTTCTACTCTATTATCCAACTTCGCATTAACTATTTTAATATAATTAAATTTGTGCATATTTTCACATGTAATTAATGTATATTCCACTTTTTCTAACGCTTATTATTTCTTCGTGTTTCTATAAAGGGTCATGAACAAATATCCATTAAGTAGAAATAACGTGGATAAAAGAGAATTACAAAGCTAAAATAGACAAATTCTGTTCGCTCAAAAGGGAATCTGAAAATCATGTTAAATGATTCAATTAACTTTTAATGGATATTCAATTAAATAAATACAATACACATTGTGCATGCTTCAAAACGAATAATCATTACTTATTGATTTTTATTATTCAAATATATATTTTTTCTTTTAGTAAGAATCTTACACATCCTTTTTAGCTATGGATAGTTATACTTTTCAAACTAATAAACAACTAAACCAATAAGTTATAACAGAAATATTTGCTATAGCGCACAAGTAAAAACATACTTTTAAACCAAATACTGTTAACGTTTACAAAACTCAATTCTAGATTTGTTTATGTAAATACTAGCTTTTACGGAGAAATGCATTCTATTAGAGATAGTCAATCTCAGACGATCTTCAATGCATATTTCGAAATGAAGTTCCCCATTAATTTACTTCTATATCAAAAAGAGATGCTCTGGAATAAATTGAGCATCTCTTTCTTTTTATGAAAAGTAAATGATAAATACAATTATTAGTGCTAGTGACATAATAGATGATCCAATCGATGTATAATGTCTTTTTTCCTCTCGCACATAATAATAGTCAATCACAATAGAACTCATCATGAATACTGCTATAAATACACATATTGTAGCCGTATATAAAAACAAACCGTATATATTAAATAAAATTAAAGACGCCCCTTGAATAAACTTAGCAATATACGTTGTGCGTTGATGACCTGTATTTATATATTTTGGCTCTTTCGGAATGCTAAACATTTTTCGAAGAGCTTTTTCAGTAAGCCATACTAGAAAGAGAGCAATTATTAAAAAAATAAACATCTCACGGAAACTAAAATCTTTATCATCTTTTCGCATTAGGGTAATAAATGCTGACGCAGTTTCGGCATCTTCCACCTTGTAAAAGATATTTGTTTGTCGATCGCTAAAAGCTAACTGCTCATCGTTTAAGAACATTTTTAGCTGCACAACCTGCTCATTGTCAAACTCTACCCATACATCACGATATGCATAGTAATCATCATCCTTCTTCGAAATAACTGCCTTTTGAAGCGTATTGGCAATGAGCTTTGTTTCTGAATCATTTTTATAAGACTGTTGTCCTAAAATCCAGCCAGTTCTTCCGGCCTTAAAGGTTTCTTCCTCCCAATTATACGCACTCGTAAACTGTTTAACCTCATGTTGGGTTAGTTCAATAATCGTAGCATGCTTAGATGAATCTCCTTGCTTCCATGGACCAATTACAATCAAGAAAAGGATCGTCACGACTGCTCCTATGAAAATCATTGGATATTGCCATCTGCGAGGTTGTTTTTTTGGCTGAAATGCATTGTGCAAAATACGCTCCTGCAAATGTTGTGAGAAACGTGGTGCTTCTCCAAGCTCTTTATCCAGTTTATCCTTAAAAGATGTCATCTTTTAGCACCTCCCAATGGCTTTTGTCCAGTTTTTCCTGCAAAGTTTGTCTAGCTCTACGCAATCTTGTTTTCACTGTATTTTCGGTACATGCAAGAACCTCCGCTATCTCTCGAACCTTTAATTCTTGATAATAATAAAGAATAATTACTTCTCGATAGTTGATTGGAAGCTCAAACAAAGCTGCTGTCACAATTCTTCGTTCATCCTTTTCAATCAAATTTGTTTCTGGCGATCGTTTACTAACACCAATGTGCAGCTTTTCAAATAAAATATGTCGCTTATTTTTCCAACTTCTTAAATAGTCATGACTTTTATGTACTGTTATTTTTACTAAATATGTTTTTAGCGAGGATCGTTGTTCAAAGCGCTCTTGTTGCCGATAATAAGCAAAAAATACATCTTGAACGATTTCTTCTGCAATAGCCCAGTCTTTAACATATAGATAAGCTACACGAAGGCAGTACTCACCATGCTCTTCCATAATATTTGCTAAATGTTCACCCAAACAAACACCTCCTATTCACACTATAGTCGTATCGAAATCTTAGATGGTTTCAGTATAAAAGAAAAAAGTGCCCAAATATTGGACACTTTTCACATTTTTATTTCACAACGATATTAACAAGCTTACCTGGAATGACAATTATTTTTACTAAGTTTTTGCCTGCCATATACTCTTGTACTTTGTCATCTGCAAGAGCTACTTTTTCAATTTCTTCTTTTGAAGCATCTTTCGCTACGATGATTTTTGCACGTACTTTGCCTAGCACTTGTACGGCGATTTCCACTTCATCATCAACAAGTTTAGACTCATCATATGTTGGCCATTCCTTATATGAAAGTGTTTCATCATGACCTAATATTTGCCATAACTCTTCTGCAACGTGTGGCACCATTGGAGCTAGTATTTTCACAAAGCCTTCAGCGTATGCTGTTGGAATTACTTCCGCTTTGTAGCAATCATTGATGAATACCATCATTTGTGAAATAGCTGTATTGAAGCGAATACCTTCATAATCCTCTGTCACTTTTTTCACAGTTTGGTGATATGATTTTTCTAATGTTTTGTCATCAGAAGCTTGAACTTTCGCAGCGATTGTACCATCTTCTTCATTGACAAATAGACGCCAAATACGATCTAAGAAACGACGTGCCCCGTCCAAGCCATTTGTTGACCATGCAACAGATGCTTCAAGTGGACCCATGAACATTTCATATAGACGTAAAGTGTCCGCACCGTGTGAAGAAATGATTTCATCCGGGTTAACGACGTTACCTTTTGATTTAGACATTTTCTCATTACCTTCACCAAGAATCATTCCTTGGTTAAATAATTTATGGAATGGCTCTTTCGTGTGTACAACACCTAAATCGTATAATACTTTATGCCAGAAGCGAGCGTATAGTAAGTGTAATACCGCATGCTCTGCCCCACCGATATAAATATCGGCTGGTAACCAACGTTTCAGTAATTCAGGGTCTGCAATTGCTTCTTTATTTGTTGGGTCAATATAACGAATGAAGTACCAGCTAGAACCAGCCCACTGTGGCATCGTATTCGTTTCGCGACGACCTTTTTTGCCTGTTTCAGGATCAACAACATTTACCCATTCAGAAATGTTCGCTAACGGAGATTCACCCGTACCTGAAGGACGAATATTATCTGTTTTTGGTAGTACTAATGGTAATTCTGATTCCGGTACTGGCGTCGTTGTACCATCTTCCCAATGAATCATAGGAATTGGCTCACCCCAGTAACGTTGACGAGAGAATAACCAGTCGCGAAGACGGTAAGAGATTTTCTTCTCTCCTACGCTTTTTTCTTCAAGCCATTGAATTGCTTTAGCAATACCTTCCTCTTTGTTTAAGCCATCAAGGAAGTCAGAGTTAATATGTTTACCATCACCTGTGAAGGCTTCTTTGCTAATGTCTCCACCTTCAAGGACAGGAATAATTTCTAAACCAAATTCTGTTGCGAATTCATAGTCGCGCTCATCATGCGCTGGAACTGCCATAATTGCACCAGTACCGTATGATACTAATACGTAGTCTGCAACCCAAATCGGCATTTTTTTACCGTTAATCGGATTAATTGCATAGGCACCTGTGAATACGCCTGTTTTCTCTTTCGCTAAATCTGTGCGTTCTAAATCAGATTTCAATTTTACTTTATCTAAATAAGCTTCAACAGCTTGTCGTTGTTCAGCAGTTGTAATTTGATCCACTAATTTATGCTCAGGTGCAATAACACAGTATGTAGCACCAAATAATGTATCAGGACGAGTTGTAAACACTGTGAAGTTTTCATCTGTTCCATCTATATTAAATGTTACTTCTGCACCTTCCGAACGACCAATCCAGTTACGTTGCATATCCTTAATAGACTCTGGCCAATCAACTTCCTCTAAGTCATCGATTAAACGGTCAGCATAGGCAGTAATTTTAAGCATCCATTGCTTCATTGGACGACGTTCTACAGGGTGACCACCACGCTCTGACTTTCCATCAATAACTTCTTCGTTTGCAAGTACTGTTCCAAGTGCTGGACACCAGTTTACAGCTACTTCATCTACATAGGCTAAGCCTTTTTTATAAAGTTGGATAAAGATCCATTGTGTCCATTTATAGTATTCTGGATCTGTTGTGTTAATTTCACGATCCCAGTCATAGCTAAAGCCCAACTCTTGAATTTGACGCTTAAATGTTGCAATATTTTTCGCTGTAAATTCTGCAGGGTCATTTCCTGTATCAAGTGCATATTGCTCTGCAGGTAAACCGAATGCATCCCAGCCCATAGGATGTAGGACGTTATAACCTTGCATACGCTTGAAGCGTGAAAGGATGTCTGTCGCTGTGTAGCCCTCTGGATGTCCTACATGGAGACCAGCACCAGATGGGTATGGGAACATGTCTAACGCATAAAATTTTGGTTTTTCTGTTTCGTTTTCAGTTTTAAACGTTTTATTATCAGCCCAATATTGCTGCCACTTTTTTTCGATTTGTTGATGATTAAAACTCATTATTCTTCCTCCTTTGAATGTGTCATGCTCTTCAACTTAAGAATTGACAAAATATTTAAAAAATAAAAAAACTCGCCCCTCTCTTCATTAGAAAGGGACGAGAGAATTCGTATCTCCCGCGGTACCACCCACATTAGTGATCACACTCGGCTTTAGCTTCCTTAACGCGGAAGGAACGGCACGAGCTGTTTCACTCGGGCAGACTCAGAAGGCGAGTTCAATTTGCTTTCCTACTAGCTTCCACCAACCGCTAGCTCTCTAAAAAGAAACACAAATTTACTATTCCTCATCATTGTCTTACATGTATTGCATTTATTCTAATGGAAAGTACTGAAAAGCACAAGACTTTGTTTACATACTAACCATTTTTGAACAAATTAAATCCCTATGAAGGTAACAATATTCGAAATAAGTTGTATCCATAGTGCTCGCTTTATTTTAAACTACGAGAAAGTTCCGTAAAGATAACTCCTAGCGCATAAGCACCGGCATCCGGATAACCTAGACTTCTTTCACCAACTGTTCCGGCACGACCCATTCGAGCAACGATTTCCTTTGTATATTCTGCTCCTTTAACAGCAGCCTCTGCCCCTTTCTCAAAAGCTGTTTTAAAGTCCGCACCAGTTGCAGCGCTTTCTAACCAGGAATTTACACAAGGTACAAGCGCATCTACAAGCGTTTTATCGCCTACCTCTGCCCCTCTTCCGAAAGAACGCTCACCGACAGATTGTATACCTTTCAGCGTAGCTTGTAACATTTCAGCAAACTCTCCGACAGTTAATTCCATTTTTCCCTCCACTGCTTTACTAGCAGCTCGGAAAGCCCCGCCCCAAATTGGACCAGAAGCTCCTCCGCAATGTTCCATAATGATCATGGAACAACCATCAAGGAAAGTCCCAATACTTAAATGTTCATGATTTAGAATCGAGCTCCATCCTCGTTTTAATTCCTTAAAACCTTTAGCGACACTCATTCCAAAATCGCCGTCACCTGCATGGGTATCCAATTCGCAGAAAGGCACTTCGTTCTTAATAATAATCTCGCTCATTTTATCTACAAGATAAATCATATTATTTAATGTGATTACCTCATTTTTGATGATAGCGTGTTCTTTCCCTGTTTCCGTCTCAAAGAAAGCTTGTTTCTCTTCTACGTTATCATTAATATCTACGTATTCTACACGCCCAACTGGTCCATCTACCTTAAATGCAGGTGTATTACATTCTTTCGATAATAGTGTATTCAGTTCATCATCTAGTTTCATTACTGTAAGAGAGATTCCAGCCATATCAATACTTGTCATGTAATTGCCGACAAATGTTCTATTGATTCGTATATTTCTTTTACTCAGCTCTCTAGAAACCGCATTATTAAACAGATAAAGTTCTTGAAGTGGTGTACCGCCAAATCCATTTACTAGAACAGCAATTTCAGCATCTTTATCTAATCTTAAATCTTTTAAAAGGTCATTTATCATACGTAAAGCTAATTCATCTGCAGCCATCATTTTTTCTCTTTTTCTTCCTGGCTCTCCATGAATACCGACACCATATTCCATCTCGTCTTCACCCAATTTGAAAGTAGGTGATCCACTAGCAGGAACCGTACAGGAAGTTAGCGCCAGACCAATTGTTCGAACATTTGCCGCTGCTTTTTCCGCTACAGCTTTGACCTGTATCAAATCCATACCTTCTTCAGCGGCTGCACCAGCAATTTTATGTACTTACACAACTCCTGCTACGCCGCGGCGCCCTACTGTATAAAGGCTATCTTCTACTGCAATATCATCTTCTACTCGGACGTACTCTACTTGAATGCCATCCTCCATGGCTAAGTGAGCGCCATTTTTAAAATTCATTATATCTCCGCTGTAATTTTTAATAATGAGCAGTGTACCTTTTTGGCTGGCTGTTGCTTTGATTGCTTGATATACCTGTATTTGTGAAGGAGAGGCAAACACATCACCACATACCGCAGCATCCAGCATTCCTTTTCCTACTAACCCTGCATGTGCTGGTTCATGTCCACTACCGCCACCGCTAATTAAAGTTACCTTATTTGCATTCATTGCTTTTTTCTTAATTACTTTATATTTTTTTAACAGCTCAAGTTCCGGATGAGCCAGAACTATCCCATTGCACATTTCCATAACAAGTGATTCAGGTTGATTCATAATTTTTTTCATCTTTAATCCTCCCCTATAAGTTTTGTCACATTCTACGGAGCCTATTCGTAGGCATATTTCTATAATTATTCAAAGAAGATTCCTGCTATGATACATACCCTTTGAAATATATTTGAAAACGTATTCTATTAAAAACGAATAAAGTTGTAGGGATGATTATCATAACCTCTAAGACAATTAAACTCCCACCTAATTTATTCGCTTTCGCTGAATTTTGAAGGGGGAGTTTTTTACTTGTCACTTTGTTTTCGGTACAGATAAATTACTGCCCCTTATTGCGGGATAAAGTGAAACTTTAATCAGTGGGGGTTTCTGTTCCCCACTGATTATTAGTCTTCACCAATCGGGCAATTAGGGGCAGTTTTTTTATTTACTGCCCCTTATTGAGGGATAAAGTGAAACTTTAATCAGTGGGGGTTTTCTGTTCCCTACTGATTATTAGTCTTCACCAATCGGGCAATTAGGGGCAGTTCTTCTACTTTTACTGCCCCTTATTGAGGGATAAAGTGAAACTTTAATCAGTGGGGGTTTTCTGTTCCCTACTGATTATTAGTCTTCACCAATCGGGCAATTAGGGGCAGTTCTTCTACTTTTACTGCCCCTTATTGCGGGATAAAGCGAAACTTTAATCAGTGGGGGTTTTCTGTTCCCCACTGATTATTAGTCTTCACCAATTGGGCAATTAGGGGCAGTTCTTCTATTTTTACTGCCCCTTATTGCGGGATAAAGTGAAACTTTAATCAGTGGGGGTTTTCTGTTCCCTACTGATTATTAGTCTTCACCAATCGGGCAATTAGGGGCAGTTCTTCTACTTTTACTGCCCCTTATTGCGGGATAAAGCGAAACTTTAATCAGTGGGGGTTTTCTGTTCCCCACTGATTATTAGTCTTCACCAATCGGGCAGTTAGGGGCAGTTAGGGGCAGTTTTTTTTATTTACTGCCCCTTATTGCGGGATAACTCCTGACATTCACGGAAAGCGAAATGCTTACAGCCAATACATTTATTTGTATCTAAATAGCTTAAAGCTTTATTAATCGCTTCTCCTGTATGCGGATAGAAATTATCTTCACCAATTTCATCATATAAGCCATTGTACTTTAGTGCCTTTTTTAATTCGTCTTGTACTCCTGTAACTAAAATGGTACCACCCTGTGCTTTAAAATTCCGAATGACATTACCAAAATACGACTCACCTGTTGAATCCATAAAAGGTACTTTACCCATGCGTAATACTAAAACTTTTTGTTCGTGCTGAATAGAATTTACAATTGCCGGTTCAAAGGTTTGAGCTGCTCCAAAGAAAAGAGGACCCTCAACTGTATAAATACTAATTTGTGGACAGTCTCGTTTTTGATGAACAACATGTGATTGTAACTTTCCACTCTCTTTCGAATGATCCGGTAAAACCTTTGTTACTACAAGCTTTTCGCTCATACGCTTTGCAAATAATACGACCGCTAGTACAAGCCCCACCTCTACAGCTAATGTTAAGCTTGTAAAAACAGTAAGAAGAAACGTAATGATTAAAACGAGAGAATCTCCTGATTTTAATTTAATAATATGTGCAAAATGCTTTTGCTCACTCATATTCCAAGCAACAACCATTAAAACTGGAGCCATACTAGCTAATGGAATATGTGAAGCAAAAGGAGCAAGTAATAATAAAGTAACTAAAACAAATACACCGTGAATAACACCTGATATGGGTGATACTGCACCTGTTTTAATATTTGTCGCAGTACGAGCAATAGCCCCTGTCGCAGGGATCCCTCCAAAGAAAGGAGTGACGATATTAGCAATCCCTTGACCAACAAGTTCACGGTTACTATTATGCTTTGTATTTGTCATTCCATCCGCTACCACAGCAGATAAAAGTGATTCAATCCCACCAAGCATCGCAATCACAAAAGCTGGTCCAATAAGTAGCTGAATACGCTCCCATGTGATATCTGGAACTGCGAAATTCGGTAGTGTATTAGGAATTTGACCATAGGCTGTTGCTATTGTGGCAACTTGTCCAGAAAAAAAGAATGTTGCCACTAGTGTAGAAACAACAATCCCCGCTAACGCTCCTGGAACTTTGGGTAAAACTTTCGGTGTTATTAAAATAATGATAAGGCTTATGATCGCCGTTATAACACTATAAAAGTTTGTCGTACCAATATGCATAACAATTTCTTTTACATTGTCAATAAAATACTCATGTCTTTTAATATTTGTTAAACCTAAGAAATTGGCAATTTGACCTGTAAAAATAATCACTGCAATTCCTGCGGTAAAACCTATCGTTACGGGTCGGGGAATAAATTTTATTAATGAGCCCAGTTTAAACATACCCATTAAGCACAAAATAACCCCGGCCATTAATCCGGCGATTAATAAGTTTTCATAGCCATACGAAATGACTATCCCTAATAAAATTGGTACAAATGCACCTGTAGGTCCCCCTATTTGGAACTTCGAACCACCAAAAAGCGAAATAAGTATGCCAGCAATAAAAGCTGTATATATTCCATACTCAGGCTTAACACCTGACGCAATGGCAAAGGACATTGCCAGTGGTATTGCTACAATCCCGACAATTGTCCCTGAGATTAAATCTTTCTTCAAATGATGAACAGAATATCCTTCATATCGCCCTGTAAACAGTGACTTCATTTATAAATCTTCCCTTCAAAATAATAGCAAGGTAAATGTTTCGTAAAACCCCAGTTTACATATCCTCTTCATTATCTTCATTAATAGTCATTTCTTCTAATCTAGTAATTGTATTTATTAAGTGATTATTAAAAATTTCTTTTGCGACGCCAAGTAACTCTCCAATCATTGGATCGCTTAAAGAATAGTAAACTTTTTTCCCCTCTTTCGTTCCATAAACAATATTTTTGCCTCGTAATACACTTAACTGCTGAGAAACAGCTGAGCCCTCTTTTTCTAAGCAGCTTTGAATTTCATTGACATTTTTCTTACCATCTACTAGTAATTCCAATATTCTAATTCGTAATGGATGTGCTAAAGCTTTAAAAAAATCTGCCTTAAATTGCTGCAAGCTCTCTTCCACATAAATCCCTCCACGGAACTTCATTTTCATATATTCAAATATTTGAATATGTATGATTGATTGTACGCTACAATATGCTAACTTTCAATATCAAACACTAAAAAACGAACAAAAAACGTGTTTCCCACACAGTTTTTGCTCGTTTTGAGAATATTATTGTTAAATTTATCTATTAATCTGTCACTGTTTTATTCTTTCGTAAAGGATAATCATAGATAAGGCATGGAATTATCGCAAGCAATACAATAATTACTAGTATTAATACAAGTGCAATCATGCCAAACTGATCGACCATAATACCACCAAATAATGGGCCAATCATACGACCTGTTGTTGCTGCACTATTAATAATCCCTTGATAAAAGCCCTGACGCCCTTTTGGTGCAAGTTGATTGGCGATTGTAGGTAAGACAGGTGTATAAAACATTTCACCAAAAGTTAGCACAACCATTGCTGCTCCAAACATTTTAAAATCACTTGCAAACGCAATGATGCCAAAGGATATCGCGATCAGTGTAACGCCAAACACTAATTGACGCTTCAAATTATTTTCCCAGCGTTTCACTAGCGGCGCAATTAGCGGTTGCCCTAAAACGATAAGTAAGCCATTAATAGTCCAAAGTAGACTGTACTGTTTCAATCCTAATCCTAGATCTTGTGTATAGGAAGAGATAGTCGCACTCCATTGTGAATAAGCTACCCAGCATAGTACAGAGGAAGAACTTATAATTAATAATGCATAAAACGGTGCTTTATTGATTATTCGCTTACTTTCACTCACGACATTTTTCGGTGCAATGCTTCCCTCTTCAAATCGTTTAAAAGTAAAAAATGCTATAAAAAAGAACAAAATATACATGGCTAAGTTGACCTTAAAGACGTAGTCAAATTGGTAAGCAGCAACAACACCGGCAAGTGCAGGACCAATTGCTACTCCTAAATTTTGAGCTAAATAAATTGCGTTAAAAGCTTTTCGTCCACCCTCCGGCCACGCAGTTCCAGCTAAAGCAAACATCCCTGGGAATACAATACCCCCACTAAAGCCGAGTATCGTTAAAATCCACACATAATGTGGCCAGCCGTGCCAAATCGTTAAAGCTATTAATGAGGCAATCGTCAAAAGAATGCCAAACATTGTTGATTTATAGCCACCTATTCTATCAAATAAGTAACCACCTAAGAGATTCCCTAATACACCAGCAGCAGAATTCAACATCAACACAAAGCCAGCCATCGCAAGTGACTTCCCTAAATAATCGTGCATATAAATGGCGTTTAAAGGCCATAAAAAAGAGTTGCCCGTCGTATTCACAAGCATTCCGATAATTAAAAACCAAACACTTTTTGGCATAGAATGTCCTCCATTATTTCGCTACTCTAAATAGTTAGTTTATGTTTAAACATACAAAAGCACAAGAAAAATAAATTTACTCTTTTTACATATGCTTTAGAATATTTTTTGTGTAGTTTTTCGGGGCCTCCCGGTGGTTTACGACGGTCGATGTACTTTCCGCATGCCTTCTCTCATAGTACATCCACATATTATTAAATTCTCCCTCATGACGGAAACACCAGCACGTGATAAAATATAGTGTTAGAGGAGTGAAATAAATGACAGAAACAAACTTTCCTTTTCCATCAGACGGGAAGAGGTATTATACATGGAATCGCTATTTACGTGAGCAATTTGGCCATAAAGTATTTAAAGTAGCACTAGACGCAGGCTTTGACTGCCCAAATCGTGATGGTACAGTTGCCTTTGGCGGTTGTACGTTCTGTAGTGCTGCAGGTTCAGGTGATTTTGCTGGCAACAAAGTTGATCCTATCGAGGTGCAATTTGCTGAAATACGCGACAAAATGCATCAAAAATGGAAGGATGGCAAATACATGGCTTACTTCCAAGCGTATACAAATACACATGCACCGCTACCAGTATTAAAAGAAAAATTTGAAGCTGCATTAGCCCAAGAAGGGGTTGTTGGATTATCTATCGCAACACGCCCTGATTGTCTGCCAGACGATGTAGTTGAATATTTAGCTGAATTAAATGAGCGTACCTATTTATGGATTGAATTAGGACTTCAAACTGTACATGAAAAAACAGCCAATCTTATCAACCGTGCCCACGATTATGCAACATATGTGGAAGGTGTTGAAAAGTTACGAAAACACGGTATTCGTGTATGCTCGCACATTATTAACGGTCTTCCTCTCGAAGACTCTGACATGATGATGGAAACTGCTCGTGAAGTCGCGAAGCTTGATGTACAAGGTATTAAAATCCATTTACTGCATCTTTTAAAAGGTACTCCAATGGTTAAGCAATACGAAAAAGGAATGTTAGAATTTTTAGATCAAGATGTTTATACAAAGCTTGTAGCCGATCAACTTGAAATTCTACCACCAGATATGGTTATTCACCGAATTACAGGCGATGGACCAATCGATTTAATGATTGGCCCGATGTGGAGTGTTAATAAATGGGAAGTATTAAACGGAATTGATGCTGAGCTTGAACGCCGTGGAAGCTGGCAAGGAAAATTTTATAAAGCTGAGGATGACAAATGAAGCTACAACGCGTTTTACAATATGCCCAACAGCTAATAAAAGATACTGTTGTAGAGGGCGACACTGTAGTGGATGCCACAGCTGGAAATGGCCACGACACATTGTTTCTAGCACAGCTTGTCGGTGATGAAGGACAAGTATACGCCTTTGATGTTCAAAAGAGCGCTGTTGATGCCACTCTCCATCGCCTTTTAGACAATGGTTTAGAGCATCGTGCGCTTGTTTTACATAGAGGGCATGAAGAAGTAGTCAACTATGTCCACAAACCAGTCGCAGCTGCAATTTTTAATCTTGGTTATTTGCCTGGTAGCGATCACGACATCATTACACAGCCAAATACGACGATACAAGCAATTGATAATTTGCTTAAGATGCTAAAAATCGGTGGTCTTATTGTCCTTGTCATTTATCATGGTCATCCAGGTGGGAAGGAAGAACGAGATGCTGTGATAGACTATGTCAGTCAACTTCCCCAAAAGTATGTACATGTATTAAAATACGAGTTTCTAAATCAACAAAATGATCCACCTTTTGTAATTGCTTTAGAAAAAATGAAAGATTACTCGTTAAGCTAAATAGATCGTTTTAATATTCATTTATTTAAGGCATGATTCCGATACCGTATTGGAATCATGCCTTTTAATTTTGAAACCCCCTGCTGTGTAGGGGGTTTTCAAAGAATATAAGAAAATATCCCCCGATGGCGCGGGGGATATGGAGGAGTACTTAACTTTACTTTCATGTCAAATTACCTTAATTAACTTAGCTTAGTTAGATTTTAAAAGTGTTTATTGTTTCCCTTGCATTCACATATCGTTGATTGACTTTGTCCCAATCAACTGTATTCCACCAATTCGTAACAAACTCAGGTCGGCGATTTTGATATTTCAAATAATATGCATGCTCCCAAACATCAATAACGAGTAGAGGGATTTTCCCCTCTTTTAAAGGCGTGTCTTGGTTAGCTGTACTCATAATGGTCAATTGCTCGCCATCTAGCACTAGCCATCCATATCCACTTCCAAAGCGTGAAATTGCCGCTTTAGAAAGCTGATCTTGAAAATTATCAATGTTTTAAAATAATAATCGATCGCCTTTCCAATATCAGCAGTTGCCTCACCACCACCATTAGGACTCATCAATTCCCAAAATAAACTGTGGCAATAGTGTCCCCCACCATTATTTTGCACGGCTGTTTGAATGTCCGTTGGAAGCTCATCAAGATTTCTTAATAAATCTTCCAATGACTGATCTTCTAAATCCTTATGACCTTCTAATGCCACATTTAAATTATTTACATACGTAGCATGATGCTTAGAATGATGAATTTCTAACGTTCTAGCATCAATAAATGGCTCCAACTGATCATAATCATATGAAAGTTTCGGTAAATGGAACACAGTCAATTTTTCACCTCCCCCAAAAAAGTTTCTTAAAGGAAAAATAATTTCCTTATGACAAAATATACCTTCTTTTTCTATTGCCGTCAACAGAAATTTTATTTTCTTTTATAGCTCTTCACCGAAATATGTAAACGACTGCACAGGATACAAGAGCAGATTTTAGTATTATTCTTTTTTTATGGCTCATCACCAAAAATTGTGCATGACATTTATTAAAACATATACTTTGTATAGTAAGTTGATCTTCGTTACGGCTGAGCGACTCCTCGGGGACTAGCAATAGAGGAATGAGAGTGAAGCTGGAGGGAAACGAAGGCTAAAAGCATCATGTCCTGTGATAACGCCTTCGTGACCAACATCCTGCTACTGCCGCTTCGTTGGCACTACGCTTTCGCGCAAAAAACACGACGCACCCAGGAAGCTTTGCTCTGTGCGAAAGCGTAGCGACAGCAACAACAAATGTTTCCTGTAGCGAAAGCAAAGCGGCAGCTACAAAGCGCCCAGCCGGAACAGAAATCAACCACACGTTATGGTGCTGAGCCTTTTTTAAAGAAAACAAAAAAAGCTATCTAATAGAATCTTTCAATCTATTAGATAGCTTCCTATCTTATTATCTATTATTTATTTTTACGTTTTTCATTATAATCAATCCAGAAATCTGCACCTTTAATTCCTAGTTTACGAGGATCAAAAACAGGATCTTTTCCTTCTTTTTTCTGCTTCTCATAGTCCTTTAATGCGACTATAGCAGGCTTCATAATAATTAAAATCGCTATAACGTTAATCCAAACCATTAGTCCTAATCCAACATCCCCCATAGCCCAAGCAAGGTCGGAAGTACGGATAGTACCGTAAAACGCAGCAATTAAAATTGCAAATTTAGCTAGCCAAATGACGACCTTCTCTGTAGTTCCTGAGAATAAATAAGCCACATTTGTTTCGGCAATGTAGTAGTATGCCATAATCGTCGTGAAAGCAAAGAAGAATAATGCGATCGCTACGAATGGTCCACCAAAGCCTGGTAATGAAGAGTCAACTGCATATTGTGTATATGCTGCACCTTCTTTAATACTTTTCGCAAATGTTATTTGCTCATCTCCAGTTAATCCACCTTTATTGAAATCACCAACATAAACATATGAATCAGTGCCTTCTGCAGCTTTTTCATCCTGTACATTGTACATGCCAGTAAATAAAATCATAAACGCAGTAGCTGAACAAATTAATAATGTATCAATGTATACAGAAGCTGCTTGCACGATACCTTGTTTAGCAGGGTGTGATACTTCTGCTGCTGCAGCCGGATGCGCACCTGTCCCTTGCCCTGCCTCATTTGAATAAATACCACGTTTAACCCCCCATGCAATAGCGGAGCCAACAATACCACCGAAGATTTCTTGCGCACCAAATGCACTAGAAAAAATTAATGAAAATACAGCTGGTACTTCTTTAATATTCATTGAGATAATGACAATGGCCATAAGAATATATGCTAATGCCATAAACGGTACAATGATCTGTGCAGCATTGGCAATCCATTTTACCCCACCGATAATAATAGTACCTAATAATACAACAATAATAAGTCCTGTAATCCAAGTGTCAACAGAGAAAGCGTTTTCAACTGCTGTCGCAATTGCATTCGATTGAACACCCGGCATCAACACTAACATGGCAGCTAATGCGGCAACAGCGAAAATAACTGCAAACCATTTTTGCCCCATTCCCTTTTCTATGTAAAACGCTGGACCACCACGATATTCTGTATCTTTCTCTTCTTTATAAATTTGAGCTAATGTCGACTCAACATAAGCAGTTGCCGCACCGATAAAGGCGATTGCCCACATCCAAAAAACAGCACCAGGTCCCCCCATCCCGATTGCTGTAGCTGTACCGGCAATATTACCTGTACCTACGCGACCAGATAATGCAATAGACATTGCTTGGAAAGATGAAATCCCCTTTTCCGATTTTTCGCCTTTAAACATTAAAACAAACATATCTTTAATGTGTCTTACTTGTAGGAACCTCGTAATGATTGAAAAGAAGAGCCCAATTAACAAAATGCCATAAATAAACCACGGTCCCCATAAAATCTCATTCATTTTCCCAACAATTGCTTCCATTTTACCCCTCCAATTTGAAAAATATTACTTTGAGTCATTATAGTATTACACTTTTCAGAAAATTACAACATTATATTTAAGTAACAAAAAGTTAGTATTTTTCTAGTTAATTGGAGAGGTCATTCACTACTTAATTATATAGCCAATGTTTCGAAGAGCATTATTAATAAAATCACGTATATAAACAAAAATCTCGTCACGCTCTACTTCATGAAATAGATTATGATAACTGTTTGCCCATTCTTTAAATTGAAACTCTGTAAAGTCCTGCAGATGAAGCCAATTACGAGTTTGTTTAGTTTCAGTAATATTATCTTTTTCAGCTGTCATCACTAACATAGGTCTATTAGGGAATTCTGCCTTAGGCAATAACACTATATTACGCATCATTTGCTGTAGTTCTCGATACCATTTCACTGAAACAACTGACGAAAAAGGCACTTCATCCTTCATCTCATCTCTACCTTCTACACTGCGCGTTAATGATTCTATAGTAATTTCATGAGTCAGCTTCACATTTGCAGTCAGGGCACTTAAACTAGTTAAAGCATTTGATAGTTTACCTGGCAGTAGCTTTAAATGAAGCCATGGTGAGGTTAAAATAATTCCTGCGCATTCATATTTTCTTTTTTGCATGGTATGTAGTAATAGTGTCGCACCAAGCCCATGCCCTATTAAAAAGACAGGTAGATTATACGAAAAAGCATTCTCGATTAAATGCCTAGTATATTTGTTGTATTCTTTAAAATCTTCATCGTGAACATTTGAAAACCCTTTATTCACTCCATGATTAGGTAAATCCCCCATGACTATGTGGAAGCCTTCCAATCTTAATTTTTCTATAAGCCATGCATACCAGCGGTGATTTTCATATGCCCCATGAAGAATTGCAACCACAGCCTTTGCTTGTCCATCAGCTTCCCATTTCCACATTTCACATAGTCCTCCTAAAAAAATAATTACACAATGATTATAACGGAATATCTAGCTCATTTTAATTTAATATTTCCATCAAGTTGCGTATTTGATACGATAATATTACATCATAGAAAGAAAAGAGGCGATTCTCATGATCTATCCATTTAAAGGGAAAACACCCAATATTGATCCATCAGTATTTATTGCCGATTATGCAACCGTTACTGGTGACGTAACAATAGGTGCTGAAACAACTATTTGGTTTAACACAGTTATTCGAGGGGACGTATCACCGACAATTATCGGAAAAAGAGTTAGTATTCAAGACCTCTGTTGCTTACATCAAAGCCCTAAATATCCACTAATTATCGAAGATGAGGTAACAGTCGGACATCAAGTAACTTTACATAGCTGTACGATTCGTAAAAAAGCCTTAATAGGTATGGGCTCTATCATATTAGACGGAGCGGAGATTGGAGAGGGTGCATTTATTGGGGCAGGTAGCCTTGTTCCTCCAGGCAAAGTCATTCCTCCAAATAGCTTAGCATTAGGGCGTCCCGCAAAAGTTGTAAGAGAATTAAACGATGAAGATAAAGAAGATATGGAACGCATCATACATGAATATGTAGAAAAAGGCCAATACTATAAATCTCTTCAACCAAAAAATAAATAGTTATTTCAACTTAATCAAAGCAGCTCCACGTTTGCTTGGACAACCTAGCCATACACGATTATATATGGAGTTTTTTTTAGTATAAAAACAGTGAAAGGGGCAATAGCATGTAGAGCCCCTTTCTGTAATAGTATCTTAAAATATTGGTCCAGCTACTTTATTACTTTAGCTGAATAGTTTATAAACCTGCTTTTTCTTGTAATGCGTCTGCTTTGTCTGTTTGTTCCCAAGGTACATTTAAATCTGTACGACCAAAGTGACCATATGCTGCAGTTTGCTTATAAATTGGGCGACGAAGGTTAAGCATTTTAATAATCCCTGCTGGGCGTAGGTCAAATAGCTCACGTACCCATTTTACAATTTCACTTTCCGTAACTTTTCCTGTCCCGAATGTATCAACAGCAATAGATACAGGTTGAGCAACACCAATCGCATAAGCTAGTTGTACTTCAGCTCGATCTGCTAAACCAGCTGCTACGATATTTTTTGCCACATAGCGGGCTGCATATGCCGCTGAACGGTCTACCTTAGTTGCATCCTTACCAGAGAAAGCACCACCACCATGACGGGCATAGCCACCGTATGTATCAACGATGATTTTACGTCCAGTTAGACCAGCATCTCCTTTTGGACCACCAATTACGAATCGACCAGTTGGGTTGATGAAATATTTAGTCTCGGCATCTAATAATTCACTTGGAACAACTGGAGCAATAACAAATTCTTTTAAGTCTGCTTGAATTTGCTCAAGTGTAGCTTCTTCATCATGCTGTGTAGAAATGACAATCGTATCAACGCGCACTGGTACATTGTTTTCATCATATTCAATTGTCACTTGTGTTTTTCCGTCTGGACGTAAATAACCTAGTTCACCAGATTTACGTACTTCCGTTAAGCGACGAGCCAATTTATGCGCTAAACTAATTGGTAATGGCATAAGCTCTGGTGTTTCGTTACATGCATAACCGAACATTAAACCTTGGTCACCTGCGCCAATTGCTTCAATGTCAGCGTCTGTCATAGAGCCTTCACGTGCCTCTAATGCTTGGTCAACACCTTGAGCAATATCAGGTGATTGTTCACCAATAGCAACAAGTACCGCTAGATTTTCAGCATCAAAACCATATTTCCCACGTGTATAACCGATTTCTGCTACAGTATCACGAACGATACCTTTAATGTCTACATAAGTAGAGGTAGTAATTTCTCCTGCTACTAGTACTAAACCAGTTGTTACTGTTGTTTCACACGCTACACGTGCGTTTGGATCTTCTGCTAAAATAGCATCTAAAATGGCATCCGAGATTTGATCACATATTTTGTCTGGATGTCCTTCTGTTACACTCTCTGATGTAAACAGTCGACGTTTTGTCATTTGGTTTTCCTCCTATTACTTTTACAAATAATATTTGCGAATTAATACGGTACTCATTACCCATGTCAAGCCCGCTCCTATAGATTGAACTCTAAAGCAGTTGTTGCTGTCGCTACGTTTGCACTGCGCTTTCGTACAAAAAAACAACTGTTGCTGTCGTTTCACTTTCGCACAAAAAACAACTACTACTTTTAACACGAGGTTTTCGAAAGATCCGTCATTATAATAAGGAAAGGACTATATACTTACCTTTATATTCGTTTTTAACAATAAAAAAATCCTTTTCTCACGCTTACTTAACATGAGGAAAGGAATAATGACTTCGTAACCTTTCACTCTTATCGTTCAAGGGGTTTCCCTTGCATCAGGTTGGCACCAGCGCATGTCGTGAAATAGTTCATGCAGGTTGCCGGGTTTCACAGGGCCTGACCCTCCACCAGCTCGGGATAAGAGTATCCGTTCAATATCTCATAATACGTAAAAGGTCGAACGTTGTCAAATATTTTTAACTTCTTTCAGCAAGTGCCCAAACACCCGCTAAAATAGAGAAACTCAGTGTAAGAACACCACGTCCTGCAGCATTACCGAAAGCGACATCATGTCGGCTCTCGTGTTGTCGCTTTCGCACAAAGAACATCTCCAGGCCTAAGTACAAAACCGATCTCGTTCGCTTTGTTTATCTGTAGCGAAAGCAAAGCGTCAGCTAAAGTTATACCATTATTATGAAACCCATTTGTATTATCCTGTAAATTCAAACAAAATAATCCCTACTCTCCACCTCACATCATGTGTTAACATATGTGTAACCCTTTACAGCACATTTTGTAGTGAAAGCAAAGCGTCAGCTACGGAACATGTGGTGGATGAAAATGATTGTAGCCCCTTTTCAATCGAAGACAAGCTCCAACTAATAAAAACAAGCTAAAACTTCACATCCTGTGCGAACCTCATATAAGCCAAAAGCTTCTAGAACACAATTTTGCTGTGTCGAAAGTGATTGACTGATCACTTATAATAAATAGGGTAAAATGCATTATCAAAACGAATCAATTTACTTTTTGTCGTTTTCTTGAAAAGTAATAAAATCTGAAAAATAATTTCTGAATTAGTATAGATTATTTAAGCAATTGTGTTATACTATTTTTGAAATTAAGAAAATCTCCCTCAGACTCAAGGGAATACTATAAAAAAGGATGGTATTTAATCGATGAATTCAGTAGAAATTGCAAACGAACTGAAGGAATTATTAAGCGGCGGTAACATTAATGTTCAACTTTCAGTACCACAATTAGCTGAAAAAGCTACTTCTCGTGGTGAAGCTATGTTAACAGTAGATGGCGCAGTTCGTGCAGAAACTGGCAAATACACTGGTCGTTCACCTAAAGATAAATATACGGTAGAAGAAGAGAGCACAAAAGATAAAATTGACTGGGGAAAAGTTAACCGACCAATTTCTTCTGAAGTGTTTGATAACTTATATGTAAAAGTAGTAAAATATTTAAAAGAACGTGACGAATTATTCGTATTCAAAGGCTTTGCTGGTGCTGACAAAGATTCTCAATTAAGCATCCAAGTAATCAATGAATATGCTTGGCACAATCTGTTCGCTCATCAATTATTTATCCGTCCAACTAAAGAGGAATTAGCTTCTCATGTTGCTGACTTCACAGTTATCTCAGCTCCTAATTTCAAAGCAGACCCTGCCGTTGATGGCACTGCTTCTGAAACATTCATCATTGTATCACTTGAAAAGAAAATCATCCTAATCGGTGGTACTGAATACGCTGGTGAAATCAAAAAGTCTATTTTCGGTATTATGAACTACTTATTACCACAACAAGGCATCCTTTCAATGCACTGCTCAGCAAACGTTGGTGAAGCTGGTGATGTTGCATTATTCTTCGGTTTATCTGGTACTGGTAAAACTACTTTATCAGCAGATCCTGACCGTAAGCTTATCGGTGACGATGAACACGGATGGTCTGATAACGGTGTATTCAACATTGAGGGCGGTTGCTACGCAAAAACAATTAACCTTTCTGCTGAAAAAGAACCAGAAATCTACAACGCAATCCGCTTCGGATCTGTTTTAGAAAACGTAGCTGTTGATCCAGAAACTCGTGTTTGTGACTATGATGACGGTTCATTAACAGAAAATACACGTGTAGCTTATCCAATTCAATACATTGAAAATATTGTTGATCCATCTGTTGCTGGTCACCCAAAAACAATCATCTTCTTAACAGCTGATGCATTTGGCGTATTACCTCCAATCAGTAAATTAACAAAAGAGCAAGCAATGTACCACTTCCTAAGCGGTTTCACATCTAAACTTGCTGGTACAGAACGTGGTGTAACAGAGCCAGAACCAGTATTCTCTACTTGCTTCGGTTCTCCATTCCTTCCACTTCCAGCAACAGTTTATGCTGAAATGTTAGGTCAAAAAATTGACGAGCACGGTGCACAAGTATTCTTAGTGAACACTGGTTGGACTGGTGGCGAATATGGTACTGGTAGCCGCATGAAGCTTTCTTATACTCGTACAATGGTGCGCGCTGCAATTGATGGTAAATTAACTGATGTTGAAACAATTCAAGATTCAGTATTCGGTTTAAACATCCCAACTACTATTGAGGGTGTACCAACTGAAGTGCTTAATCCTCGTGATGCATGGGCAGACAAAGCTGCTTATGATAAAAAAGCTGCTGAACTTGCTGGTTTATTCAACGACAACTTCAAGAAATTCTCAAATGTTTCTGAAGCTATCACAAACCTTGGTGGTCCATTAAAATAATTTACTAAGCAAAGGGAACGATTTCAGTCGTTCCCTTTTTTTATTGTTGAAAGAGGAAATTTTTGTGAAAATTAGGGAGATTTCCATACTAAGCTACTCGCTATCCTATGTATCTAGCCACTTCCTCTACTTTGTTTTTTGCTGCCGCTTCGATTTCGCATTCAAAACAGTAGCGTTTTAAATTAATAGTAGTTCGACAACATACAAAGGGAACGATTCAAGTCATTTCCTTTTTTATTTTCCCCTATTTTAGAAAAGCCCACTTTTCATATTGTCAACTTTGTGTATAATTCATAATAGTAGTTTTAGGGGGAAATATATGAAAAGAAAGTATAAAGTAATTATTATCATTGTCAGTCTTCTATTAGTATTGTTTGTTGGTGCTGGATTTTTTGCAGGGAATTATTTTTATAATCTCGCTTTAAATCCTAATACAGATAAATCAGCTGTGCTTGATGCTCCGCACAATTCAATCGCTGTTAATCCTAAGGAAGCTAAAGAAAAAGAAGAGAGCGAAAAGTGGTTTAAAGAGAATTACCAGGATTCTTATGTAAAGTCTTTTGATCATTTGAAATTACATGCCTATACGCTTAAAAATACAAACGAAACAAATAAATGGGCAATTGTTTTCCATGGATATTCATCTGATGGCTCACAAATGTCAAAGTATGCTAAGCATTTTTATGATTCAGGCTACAATGTTCTCATACCCGATGCAAGAGCTCATGGAAAAAGCGAGGGTGACTATATTGGGATGGGCTGGCACGATCGACTTGATGTAGTCTCTTGGATTAATAATGTTACCAATTCGGATAAAAACGCTGAAATTATTTTGTATGGTATTTCCATGGGAGGTGCTACAGTGATGATGGCCTCAGGAGAAGATCTACCTAACAATGTTAAGGCTATAATTGAGGATTGCGGTTATTCCTCAGTTTGGGATGAATTCTCTTACCAATTGCAAGAAATCTTTCATTTACCGGCCTTTCCTATAATGCACTTCTCTTCAATTGTTACGAAAGTAAGAGCTAACTATACGCTTGGTGAAGCTAATACTGTTGAGCAAGTTGCCAAATCGAAAACACCGATGCTATTTATTCATGGAAGTAATGATACATTTGTGCCATCTGATATGCTAAATGAAGTATATGAAGCTGCCAATGTACCGAAGGAAAAAATGATAGTTGAGGGTGCTGGACATGGCGGTGCAGAAAGCGTCGCTGGTGATTCGTACTGGGAAACTATTAATAACTTTTTAGAAAAATACGCAGAGTAAATATCCTTTTATCAACCGTTCAGGTGCCTGTTAAAAAGCACCTGAACGGTTTTTTAAGTCGGCTCGGGCACTTCTTCGATCTACCTAAGCAATTTTCACTAAAAAAACTCCATATTACAAAAGGTAATCAAAATGGAGTTAATTCTCTAAATCCAGTATGCAATTTTCCTTTATTATTCTAAATATCAAAAATAAATGCTTTCAAAACCTTGAAGTATTTGGAAATCTATTTTATCCGCTTTTGTCCTTTGAATTATAAAATCTAATCCTTTTTTTGTGTTATCTGCAAATTTAGGCATTGCTTCTAGAGCATCTGTTAATGGTTTATTAAAGTTGTCCCAATGTATTGGAATAATAAGTTTCGGCTGTATTTCCCGGACAGTTTGCTCATAATACATATTTTGAAAATCTTGATCCTGAGCTCCTAATACTCCGATTCCTAAAAATAATACATCAGCTTGAATGCCATCCAATGCCCCTTCTATATAGTTAGCACTTGGTTTTACAAAAAATGTTTTATGATGATGCGTAATCAAGAAATCGTATGAAGAATCTTCATGATAATCTAGAGCTTTCGCTAGTTGTTTAAGTGGCTCTTTTATTTTTTCTCCTTCGTCAAAGGTTGGCGAATGTTTTGATTGTAGGACTGTGACAATAAAATCACCAAACTGCATAGCCTTATTTACTTCATATACAGACATTTGTGTCGTGTTTATACCATTACCAAGTCCTATATTAATTGCTGATTCCGAGCCATATACATGCGTTCCAGTTTGTTTAGCGATATAAGCTAAATCTAATGCATGATCATAATGTGTATGAGCTACAAACAATCCCTGAAGTTTATTATGATCTACCCCTATTTTACGAAAGACTTCATTTACAATATTTGTATCTGTTTTCACATTGTTAAAAGGCAATATTTTCAATAAGGGCGGACTAGAAATAAAACCATCAATCATTAATTGTGTGTCGCCATCATCAAATAACAAAGATGATGTTCCTAAAAATGTGACCTTTACCTCCCCTTCGTTTAATGATCTTTGCGATGTATTCGAAGCATAATATTCCTTGTATTGCTGAATGTCTGCTGAAGGTATTAAAAACTTATAATAAATAAAAGCTGAAGCGATTATCATCAATACTAATCCTACAATAATAATCTTGCGTCTTTTACTTTTTATGTAATTCAAAAAATAGCCTCCTCTCAAGACAAACTTGAAATATTAAACTGAAGGAAGACAACTTGAATATCTTATTGTCGTTTCATCCATTCACAAAGAGCATGTACTGTCTCGCGATTTTTGGCAGGTGGATATTGATGCGCGTAGCGATGATCATACCATGTCTCATATGTTTTATTGGCATCTTTTAAATAAAATTCTAACTGTCTAGCATGTTCAATATCTACATTTTCATCACGATAGCCATGAATAATAAGGACGGGAGCTGTCATATGCTCTACCTCAAAAAGTGGTGTTCGGGCATCATAAGCCTCTGGTACACGATTAGGCGTCCCTCCAATAACACGCTTCATCATCCGGCGCATATCTGTTCGCTCCCAATATGTAGCTGTTGCATCAGATACTCCTGCCCATGTTACAACAGATGTAATATCTCTACGTAAGATTGCAGTCCAAAGTGCCATAATACCGCCACGTGAAAAACCAAAGACATGAATATTATCATTACAGAACTGCTTTAGTACGTCTACTGCGTATACAGCGTCATAACGATCAGCTCCTGCAAACTCATCTCGACCTTCTCCACCTCGATTGCCACGGTAATATGGGGCAAAAACGATAAAGCCTCGTGCTGCAAACTGAGCGACACGAGAAGGTCTAACCATACCAATACTTTGCATACCTCCACGTAAATATAAAAAGCCATCATATGTACCTTCTGCCTTAGGTTCCGCTAATAATCCCTTCACACGTAGACCCTGTGACATATACGTGATTTCCGTTAAACGAATTGCTGGATTAGGTGAAGGATAAGGACGTTTTTCAACAATCTTACCATTGGTCATAATGTTTCAACTCCTCCAGCATTTTCTCCATTCCTTCATCCTTCATATGAAAACTTAAATTTGGATGATTAGTAAATTCTTCATCTGTTAGCCAAGTCATTCCGGAAGTTTCTAAATCAAAATCAATGTCCTCCTGCCCCACAAACTGTGCAGTAAAGACCGTTTTACAAAATAAATTGTCATCATGAACGGCATATTCAGCAAACCATCTAAGGTTTTTCACATGAACACCAGTTTCCTCGAATACTTCTCTAACCGCTGCCTGCTCCAATGTTTCCCCAGGTTCTTGCTTTCCACCTGGAACCTCTACACCACGGCGTTTATGAATCGTACACAACCACTTATGTTCATGCTTTAATAAAACCAGTACATGCTTAGGCTCAATGTCCAATTCGCCTCTTATAAAACTTAAATCCACTCGTAAACCATTTAAATCTGTAAATGAGAACATGCTCTTCTGCTCCTTTTTTATATCCCTAAAGCCTTATTTCATAAACTGAGTTGAATCTATTACTAAAAAATAATGACATTCTTTGGCAGATAAATTAATAAATCTATGCTCTGTATCGGCCTCAAAAAAGAATGAATCCCCCTCGTGTAATTCTTCAATAAAAGTACCGTTGCCTAATTCGACTCGTAAAGCTCCCTGTTTAATAAAAACGAATTCCTTCACCCCTGATTTATGGGCAGGAAATACCCCAGATTCTTTATTTGCAGGAATTATATTCAAAATAAATTCAATCCCTCTAGAGGGGAACGATGGGGATAATAAATGACGCTGGAATCCCGTTTTTTCGTCTATATAAACTGGTCGTTCATCTTTTCTTATGACAATAATATCCCTTTTCTCTTGCTGTTCTAATAACGCGGATAGAGTAGTATTTAAAGCCTCAGCAATTTGACAGGCAACTTGTATGGTTGGGTTTTTTTCTTCTCGTTCTATTTGAGATAACATAGATGCACTTACCTTACTAACTGAGGAAAGGTCCTGCAATGTCATATTCCTTTTCTTTCTAATGATATTTACTTGCTTTCCAAATCCCACTTGCTCACGCTCCTTTTCACTATCCTATTGGATAAATTTTTATTTTAATTCATCACCAAAAGTTTGAAATGACTATTTACAATGTATATAAGTTGATCTCCGTTCCAACTGGATACCCCAGAAATCAATTCAACGTAATGATAACGAGCCTTTATTTTTACTATAGTGTAATTACGTAGCTACAATCAACAAATAAAATCCCTTAAATTCAACTTCTTTATTTACACTATAGAATAAATTATATATACTATAGTGTAAATAAGTGTCATTAGGAGTGATTTTCATGTTAAAGATCATGTTTGCTCTTTTACCGCTAGTTAGTATTTTATTTATGCTTTTCGTTCTGAAGAAATCCTCTATTTTCACAGGTAGTGTAGCAGTACTTATTACAACAGCCATTGCAATTTCTCCTCTTTTTCACACTAGTATAAAAATATTACCTACTCCGTTTGCTAAAAGCTTTCTTACCACATCACTTGTAGCCTATATTTTGTTTTTTGGTATCCTTTTATTTCATTTTATGGAGCAAGCAGGCGCTATAGAGAAAATAGCCTCTTCTATTTCTACTTCAACTAATGATCGCATCTATCAAGTTTTGATTCTTGCTTTAGGGCTATCTCCTTTAATAGAGTCTATTAGCGGTTTTGGTTTAGCTGTTATTGTAATAGCTCCAATTTTAATAGCATTAGGTTTTCACCCTATTCAATCAGCTCTTATCGCACTAATAAGTCTTTGTATCATTCCATGGGGCACTTTAGCAATGGGAACAATTATCGGTTCAACATTAGCAGATATTCCTTTAACTTCTTTAGGAATCGTGAGCGCATCTATGTGTATCCCTATTTATATTTATTTCGCTTTTTTAGTTACTTTCATAGGTGCGGGCAAGGAAGCTGTAAAAGAAAAATCTTCAAGTGTTCTCTTCACTGGATTGCTATTAGGTGCCTCTGTCTGGTTCTGTAATTGGTTTATTAGTGTAGAACTTGCTGGTTTATTTGGATCATTAACAGTCATTGCTGCAACCTTCTTTACCATTAAACGGAAGAATGAAGAATCTTTTTCTAAAAGTCAAAAAGATTTATTTAAAAATCTTTCACCTTACTTACTACTTATTACATTGTTATTCACATCAAGAATGCTACTTCCACTAAAAAAAATTTTGTTAACTTGGACAATAACGATCGAAAAATTTAATTTTCAATTCTCCCCACTCTATGCTCCAGGTTTTTTTCTTATGGTCGTTTGTATTTTTACCATTGTTGTTTTTAAATTAAATCGAATCGGCATCTTAGAGAGTATTAAATTAACAATTAACAAATGCTACCCCATTATCATCACGACTTTTTTATACATTGTCGTTTCTGAAATAATGTCACAGTCACAAATGATAAAAGTTTTATCATCAGTTGCTGCACAATCTTTTGGTCAATACTTTGTGCTGATTACGCCATTAATCGGTGCGATAGGGGGTTTTTTAACGGGAAGTAATACAGCATCCAATACGATGTTTATTCGATTGCAAACAACAACAGCGCAACAAATCGGAATTTCCCCACTGCTAGCGGCTAGTGCTCAAAATGTGAGCTCATCCCTAATGACAATGGTCAATCCATCTAGAGTCGCACTTAGCTGCTCAGTTTGTCAAATCAGTGCATTGGAAAATAACGTTCAGAAGAAATTGACGCTCGTAGGTATCGGGACACTATTAATTTTAATCATTGAAATTGCAATAATAGTAGTTTTCAATATTAGCTTTCATTAACGGTATCTTCTCTTAACGAAAATAGCGCCTCTAAGGAAAAGCTATCAAAGTAGGGTCACTGAAGTTTTTCAGTGACCCTACCTTTTAAGCACGTTTGTTGAAATAAGGAAGTTGCTCCACAAATGTCTTCGTATCCGCATCCCCATATTCATGAACTAGTGCATAAATTTTTTTTAATCGTAAATCAATTTCATCATTTTCTCTATCAAGATGATATTGGATATATGGCAATTGCGCACGCCACGCATTCGCAATCTCTAACATCTGCATTTGCTGAAATATTTTTTCAAATACATCTAATGCTTGTCGGTCTACATTGAGCTCAAAGTTCCACGGTCCTGCATATGGATTTGTATAATACGTTCTATTGGCAAGTGAAAAATATACACGCTGACGCTCCATCTCAAAACACTCCTTTTTCCATAGTATGGAGGTAAACGTGTTGTTTTATTCGCTGGAATGTCAAACTTCCTTCACAACTAAGTTAGATGATCTAATTTATAATAAGAAGTAAGGAATAAGGAACGGAGTGAATGCCATGAGTTTAATCACACTCTTAATTGTAGCAGCAATCATCGTTATTTTAGTAACGGTCGCGACTATTATTAGTGTCAATCGTGCGTATGCTTTTAAACATACAGTTGACGAAAAACCTCAGCAAAGCTTTCATCGAGATGATGACTAGTTCAATTTGTACATTTTTTTTAGCAATTCTTTTATAATATTATTATCAAGTAGAATTTGGAGTGAACGCAATGGGAGTACCATTACCAATAATCATTATGATCGCAATGATGATGCTTATGTTTGGCGTATCTGTCATTGTCCTGTTGAAGAAAAAAGGCAATTTCTTTACACAAACTATCGATGCTAAGCCTAAGCAATCCAACGCTCAACAAGAGGACAAAAAAATATGAAGTATCCCTTTATATGGCTCATTAAGTTTTACAGAAAATTTATATCACCCATGACACCGCCATCCTGTCGCTTCCATCCTACATGCTCCTCCTATGGACTAGAAGCTTTTCAAAAACACGGTGCCATTAAAGGATTCTATTTAACGATTAAACGCATATCAAAATGCCAACCATTCCATCCAGGTGGCTTTGATCCAGTACCTGAAAAATGGCCTTCGAAAAAGAATTAATCTTCGAAGGTCATTTTTTCTTGTGCTTTTTTAAGATGTACGTTATTATAGAAATTGTTCAAAAAACAAATCGTAATGATTACTATTAAAAAGAGGTATGCTATAAGATGAAAAAATTATTTTTGTTATTTTCAGTTGCAGTACTTGCCCTATTCACTGCTGCCTGTGGGGATAAATCAACGTCCAAACAGTCAGAGACAAAAGATAAATTAACAATTTACACGACTGTCTATCCATTAAGTTATTTTGCACAACGAATTGGTGGCGATTTTGTAGAGGTTTCTTCAATTTACCCTACCGGTGCCAATGAACACACATTTGAGCCAACACAAAAAGATATGATGAAATTAGCAGATGCTGATATATTTTTCTATATTGGCTTAGGGCTAGAGGGCTTTGTTGAAAATGCCAAAAAGACTCTAGCTAATGAAGATGTAACAATGGTGGCAACAGCAGATCAGATTTCAGATGAAAAATTAGCTATGAGTTCAGGTCACTCACATGATGATGAAGAGGAAGCACATCACGGTCATGAAGACGGTCATGAAGAGCATGATCATGGTAATGTAGATCCACATGTTTGGCTATCACCAACGATCAGTCAAGACTTAGCACTTTCCATTAAAAACACTTTAGTTGAAAAAATGCCAGAACAAAAAGCTACATTTACAGCTAACTACGAGACATTGGTAAAAGAACTACAAGATTTAGATAACGAATTTAAAGCAACGGCGGATAAAGCGCAAGAGAAAACATTCTTCGTATCACATGCAGCATTTGGCTATATCGCAGGACAATACGGCTTAAAGCAAGTGCCAATAGCCGGTTTAAACTCGCAAAATGAACCTTCTCAAAAAGAACTTACAACGATTGTTGATAAAGCAAATGATTTGCATATTCACTACATTTTATTCGAGCAAAATGTCTCTTCTAAATTAGCCGAGGTTATCCAAAAAGAAGTTGGAGCGAAGTCTCTTGTCTTGCATAATTTAAGCGTTTTAACAACAGATGATGTGAAGAAAAATGAAACTTACTTCACCCTTATGAAGAAAAATATTCAAACCTTAAATACTGCCTTAAACGAACACAAATAAATGAGTAAGGAGGTGCCCCGAAAATCGTATGGGGACACCTCCTTTATTATGACGTACTTTTCTTGTGGCATTCGTTTTTCCGTTCTATCAATACTTATTAGCCCTTTTTTCTTATACATAGTATTTTGTATTATCTTTTGATTAGCCTTTAATTGGGCTATATTACTTTCTAAAATGATTGGTTCCCATTCATTTAGATGTACCTGAACACTCTTATCGCTTTTATTACCTTTCAAAAGCAGTGTAGGCTGTTCTATTAATGGCTTTACTAATTGTTTATTTTTACTTAAAACGGACAGCCCTCTATCAAAGGTAAACTGACTATCCATAATTGATTTTGTAAGAACTTCAATCTTACTTGTTTTTTGTAAATCGCTATAGGCTTCGCTTGTAGCAGCTGGGAAACTTAAATAGTCCCAAGAGTGATCTTTTGCTAATTGGCGATCAGAAACTAAAAAATAATTATAACGTACCTCTCCCTTATGATCAGGCAAAGGATCATCCCAAGTAACGTCGATATGATACCATGCATTATCAAGCTTTACTAAGACCCAGGCGTGTAGTTGCTCTCCTACTTTTCCTGGTACATATTGTACCTCAAAGCCTTGCATCTCTAGCATTCGATAAAGTACTAAAGCATATGCCTGACAAACTCCCTTTTTTTCTGTAAGCAATGTGTAGGGAGAATATGGACTTCCTTCCGTTTCCTTTGAATATTCAGCAGATAGAACGATAAAATCATGTGCAGCTTGTATTTTTTGCAATTCACTTAATCCATGCATAGGTGCAATAATATTCGCCAAAGTCTGTTCTACAAACACTTCCTCTTGCTGTGAAATATGATAGGTAAACTCAAATCTAATGACAATATTATTGGTATAGCCTTCATATTTCCATTTAAAACTAGAAATATTGGCGTAAATATATGGATCTTGAATAGCATGTTTAATAAGCTCTGATAGTTCATCTTTTATTTCAGTCGTTTTACCAGTATATCGAATGTCAAATTCAGTAGTTAATTGCATGACTTGTTTTTGAATTTGATATTGTAGGGATTCTATTGAATTGGCTGTTGTCGTGTTCTTTTGTTCATAGTTTGCGAATACTTGCACATGACTCATTTGTAGAACAAATAATATAATGAAAACATTATATATATATTTTCTCATATGAGTCATTCTCCTTTACTAAATAGTTTATGCCTGTCATTTCTTATTATGTTAATGAATGATTAATTTAATCCTAAAAGTTTACTGAATTGATTCTTAAACGAATAAAAGAAGCCTTCTTATAATGAAGGCTTCCCTTTATAGTGTTGAAAAAACTATTATCTCAATTAAATTAAATTATGTATGACTTTTTTGCAAAGCGAGAAGTTGATTCCGTTCCGCCTGGGTGCTTTGTTGGTGCTGTCGCTACGCTTTCGCACAGATTAAACATTTGCTGCCGCTACGATAGCACTACGCTTTCGCACAGAGCAAAGCTTCTTGAGGGCGTCCGATGATCCGCTTGGGCCAACATATGTTTTTTGCGCGAAGGCGAAGCGGCAGCAACAACAGCACCGATGTTGATCACGAAGGCGTTATCACAGGACGTGATGGTTTTAGCCTTCGTTCCGCTATTGCGGATCCTCGAGGAGTCGCCTAGCCTCCACTCCAATCAACCAATCCACATACTCTTATATAGTAAAATACAATATTTCAGTAAGTGGTTTTTGTCTGGCAAAAGTGAAGCGCTACAGCATTTATAAAGATTCCCTTGATTATTTTTTTAATCACATAAAAGAGCATCGATTCCGATGCTCTTTTAGTGTGAAAATTATTAATTTCTTTTTGTTTCAGTAATTATAGGCTCATCATATGAAATAATATCTATAATATGGTTCAAACAAGGAATTTGATAGTGAACGAACTGCTTCTCGGGATTTATATCTTCAGCAATTGTTCCTGCTTTAATAAAATCCAAATATCTTGATTTAGAGTAAATTCTAAAAAGATTGCCCTCGGAAATTTCGTAATCATCCATTACAGTAAACGATTCATCAATAATGGAGTAAGCAACATATGTTTCAAAATCCAATTGCAGAATTGGTAGATTGTCATCAACATCAATTGGGGATGCTTCTATTTCAACCTTATCTGTAATTTTCACTAACTCTTTAGTATTGTTCACATTACACCTATCAATAAGTACCCGCAGTGAGTTTTCTTCTGGTTCAAACAATTTGTTTAAATATATATACCCTTTAAATTTCATCAAATCTTGAAAATTCAATACTTTACCCCCATTTCGAAAAACTATTTGAAATAAATTAAACATGTCAAACCTATAACGAAGGCTTCTTTATTAATCCATTAATTTTCTCCGAAGTAGTTTATTGGCGCCGTTTCGTGGGAGCTTGTCTGCAACAATAATCTCTTTAGGAAGTTTATATTTCGCAAGCTTCTTTTGACAAAATGCTTGTAATTGTTCTACCTGAACATGTTCTTTTAATACAACAAAGGCGATTGGTACCTGTCCCCACTTATCATCATCAATGCCGCATACTCCCGCTTCTTTTACAGCAGGATGTGTAAGTAGCACATTTTCGATTTCAGCAGGATAAATGTTTTCGCCACCTGAAATAATTAAATCAGCCCGACGATCGATAACAAATAAATAACCATCTTCATCTATATAACCAATATCCCCAGTATGGAGCCAGCCATCAATCGTTGCATCTTTTTGAGCAAAACGACCAATGTACCCTGGTGTAACATGAGGACCACGTATGCAAATCTCTCCTTCACCATTGTCATTCGGCTCAGCAATGCGCATTTGATTAAAAAATAATGGCTTTCCCGCTGAGCCAATTTTTTTCATCGCATCTTCATTTGCTAATGTTGCAGTTTGTGACGAAGTTTCAGTCATACCATACGTTTGTGCTACAGCTAAATGTAATGCTTGCGCTCTCTTTAAATAATCCACTGGTACAGGACCACCACCGGCTAGCATCATTTTAAATTTCGGTGAGGCTTGTGCATTTTTCTGTTCAAGAGTATGTAGAATCCTTTCCAATATGACAGCGACTACCGACATATGTGTAACCTCGCCATCCATTATATTTTGTGAAATTGCTTCTGCATCAAATTGATCATATAAATGCACTTTATTTCCGTACAACAGTGAACGCACTAAAATAGAAAAGCCGCTAATATGAAAAAGTGGTACAGCACATAACCAAGTATCATCCGCATGCAAACCTATATTTAACACTGAGGCCGTTGCACTTGCCTGGTGATTTCCTACTGTTTGACAAACGCCCTTGGGAAAACCAGTCGTCCCAGATGTGTACATAATCGATGTTGTTTGGTTTAAAGACCATTCTTTCGTAATATCAATAGCCGTTTCTGTACTTTTTTCTATAGTAGAAAATAAATAATTAGTCGTATGTGATGGTAATTTTTCTATATCCTCATCGGCAACTAATACTGCCATAGCTTCTGAATCCTCAAGCTGGTAAGCTATTTCATCTTGTGTTAGCCTACGATTTAGCATGACCATTTCACATTGTAAATGCATACATGCGTACATCATAATAACAAGTGAAGGCTTACTCGGCCCCATTATTGCAATACGGTCGCCTTGCTTAATATCCAGTGTTGTAAGTTGACGAGCACGTTTTAAAGATAAATCATTTAACTCTTGAAATGTCCAAGTCTGCCCATTATATGTTAAACCGTTTCGTAAAGGTGTTAAATACGCTCGCTGTAAAACCCAATTCAGATACATCTCGTTATTCCTCCAATTTGCCTTATCTTGCCATTTCATCGTAATATCCTTCAGTTGGATATGGAGTTCCATTACTCTGCCAAGTCTATCCGTCTTACCTATTTAGATATACAAAAAGCTCGTATCTCAGTAAGATACGAGCCGTTCATCGCTTCAGATCATCAAGGGAATCTTGGGAATTGACCGAAATCTGGTTGACGTTTTTCTTTAAATGCGTCACGACCTTCTTTAGCTTCATCTGTTGTGTAATAAAGAAGAGTAGCGTCGCCAGCCATTTGTTGAAGACCTGCTAAACCGTCTGTATCTGCGTTCATTGCTGCTTTTAAGAAGCGTAGAGCAGTTGGAGACATTTCTAGCATTTCTTCACACCATTGTACAGTTTCATCTTCTAATTGCTCATAAGGAACAACTGTGTTAACTAATCCCATATCAAGTGCTTGCTGTGCATCATATTGACGGCAAAGGTACCAAATTTCACGCGCCTTTTTATGACCAATAATACGTGCAAGATAGCCTGAGCCGTATCCAGCATCGAATGAACCAACTTTTGGTCCAGTTTGTCCAAAACGAGCGTTGTCAGCAGCAATTGTTAAGTCACAGACAACGTGTAATACGTGTCCTCCACCAATTGCATAACCTGCCACCATCGCTACTACAGGTTTTGGAATAACACGGATTAAACGTTGTAAATCAAGGACGTTTAGACGTGGGATTTCATCTTCACCAACATAGCCGCCATGACCGCGTACTTTTTGGTCTCCACCTGAACAGAAGGCATGTTCACCTTCACCAGTTAAAATGATAACTCCAACATTTTTGTCATCACGTGCACGTGAAAAAGCATCGATCATTTCCATTACCGTTTTTGGTCGGAACGCGTTGCGTACTTCTGGGCGGTTAATCGTAATTTTTGCGATACCGTTATAGAACTCATACTTAATGTCTTCATAAGTATGTAAACTTGTCCATTGACGTGTCATTGAATTGCCTCCTAATAATTAAATTCGTCTCGTTCAAATCGAGGCGAAAACGTAAAAATTTTATTACGTTCAATTATGCCTCGGCATAATTGCGTCTGGAATCGGCTTTGTGCAAGCACAAAAGAATTCCTTTCCGATTCCGCGGCTTTAAATTCTCTCATTGGTGTTGAAAGAAGTTAAATGTTCCTCTACTATTGTAGCAAACTCAGCGGGATTTTCCACATGAATTGCATGTCCAGCGTCATTTACTGTCGTATGCTTGGCATTTTTTAATAACGCTTTCATTTCTAGTGCTATTTTACAAAATTTCTCATCGAGTGATCCCGTAATTAAAAGCACAGGAAATTCAAGCTTCTCCAATACCATCCAATTTGGTGGTTGACCTCCTGTGCCAATGCCCCGTAAGCTACCTGCCAAGCCTTCCTCCTCCTGAGAAAGTCGTTCGAACCTAATCGCTTCTTGCACATCGTGTGGTAAACGCTTTTGAGATTCAAACAAAGGAATAGTCTCCCATGCATTAACAAATGATATCAAACCATTACTAATTATTTTTTCAGCGAGAGCGTTATCCCTCTCACAACGTTCAGATCGTTCCTTTGAAGTTCGTAAACCTGGCGAAGCACTTTCTAAAATTAGCTTTTCAATGCGTTCGGGGTAGGTGATTGCATACGATAATGCAACTCTTCCTCCCATTGAATAGCCTAACAGCGTAAATTTCTTAAGCTCTAACTGGCAAAAGACTTCCTCTAAATCTTGGATTTGCTCTTGCATAGAGAAACGACTAATTTGCTTGGGTATTGCCGTTTGACCATGACCAATTAAATCAATGGCAATAACTCGTACACTAGGTAGAGCTTTCGCTAAATTTCGCCATGTAGCCGTACTACCTGTAAAACCATGCAATGCAACGAGTGTTTGCCCCGCTTCTTCATTCCAGATGTCCACGCTCGTTTCGAGTCCACGAATCATTAGCTTTGCCATGCTTTTAGCCCCGCATTAATGCGATTCCACAGCGCCCGATGCGCATATACATTTTCCTCTCGGTTCGTGAAAATTTCGATTAAGCGCATTGGTCGTTTCTTCATAGTAGTGAACTTTACTGATAGCTCTGAAATATCGTCTACACGTATATAGTCCATTCCGTACATGTTGGCAATATCAAAGAATTCTAGGGCAGTCGGTGTACCGAACAAATCTTCATAATGTGCCTCGACTGTAGATTGTGGTAAATAAGAGAAAATACCGCCGCCATCATTATTCATAACGATAATTGTCAGGTTGCATTCCTGGTATCTTGAAGCAATTAACCCGTTGACATCATGTAAAAAGGCTAAATCGCCAATAAGTAAGTATGTTTCTCGGTTATTTCCTTGACTAAAGCCCATTGCTGTCGATACGACGCCATCAATACCGTTCGTTCCACGATTCGCAACAATACGGAGATCTTTTGGTGTCGCCATTAAAAACGTATCAATATCACGCACTGGCATACTGCTACTTACAAAAATATCACTACCATTAGGAATCATTTTGAGTAATCGACTTACCATTGCTCCCTCATCAATTGCACCATCAGAATAGTGTTCAATATACTCTAGTGCTATATCATTAGCATCTTGCCACTCAGCTAAATACGCTGCTTCTAGTACTGTTTCAGAGACTTCTAATTGCGTGAGCCACTCACCAATACTTGCATGAACAAAATGAGTAGACGCACCTGTAGCATCACGGAACATCGGATCTTCATCGACCACAATATAAGCATTTGGCTGCGATTTAGTAATAAATTGCATAATAAATTTAGAAACAGGCTGTGCTCCTAAACGTAGTACCGTATCTGGTTTAACTAATGCTTTAAAATCTTCGCTTTTCATAATTGCATCGTACGTTGTGATCATATATGGTAGACAATCCTCTGGGACAGACGAGCGCATATTAGATAAACTCTCGACAATGACCGGCCATTTTAATTGACGAACAAACTCCCACATCTTTGTTAAATCTGTACCAAGTGCTAGCTCACCAATAATAACAAAGCCTCTTTTAGTTGCACGTATAATCTCCGATAACTCTTGTTGAGTCGCCATGGAAGGTATTAACTGACCCATACTACTGTGCTTAAATGTCGCTTCTGGAAGTTCCTCTCGAAAATCAATCAACAAAGGTTCTCTAAACGGTACATTAATATGCACTGGTCCAAATGGGGCGCTCATTGCAATCGCTACCGCACGTGCGATATGGCGCTCGATAAACGGCAATGTTGGTGCTGCATCATCTGCCAACGGGAAATCCACGCTCCACTTAACATGGGAACCATATAAATTCGGCTGATTGATAGCCTGTGGTGCACCTACCTCTCGCAATTCATGTGGACGATCAGCTGTGATTACAATTAATGGTACACGGGCATAGCTTGCTTCAACAATGGCAGGAAAATAGTTTGCCGCAGCTGTTCCCGATGTGCATAAAAGAACAACAGGTTTTGCTGTAGCCTTTGCAATTCCTAACGCAAAAAAGGCAGCAGATCGCTCATCAACCTGACGATACATATGGAGCTGTTTCGTTGAAGCAAATGCATAAGCTAAAGGTGTAGAACGTGAGCCAGGGCTGACTACAACGTTTTCAACGCCAGCTTGCACTAGTGACGCTACCATTTTATAAACATAATCCGTTAACATTTCTCGTTCACTCATGTAATTGTCCTCCTAGCGCGCGAAGCATTGGACGGAATTTCACTAATGTTTCCTCATATTCAGATTGTGGCTCTGAATCTGCTACTATACCGCCACCAGCATATAAATAAGCCTTATCCTTAAGTAAAGCAGCCGAACGAATGGCCACTGCAAATTCCCCATTGCCTTCAGCATCTACCCAGCCAATTGGTGCGGCGTAAAGTCCACGATTCATCGGCTCATACTTACGTATAGCTGCCATTGCCTCTTTTCTTGGCACACCGCCTAAAGCTGGCGTTGGATGCAAAGACTTTGTCAGTTGTAATATAGTTGCCTCATTATTCAACTGACCTTCAACAGGTGTATATAAATGTTGTATATCTCTAATCTTTAGTAAGCGAGGGCTATCTGGTACTTTCATCTCGACACAATTTTTACGGAAAGTTTCCGCAATCATATCGACAACATATTGATGCTCGCCACCGTTTTTCGAATCATTTAATAAGCTTTGTCCATAAGCTTCATCTTCCTCTGCTGTCTTACCACGTTTAATAGAACCTGCCACACAAGATGAAAAGGCGCGGCCCTTTTCTACTTTTACAAGACGTTCAGGGGACGCACCAAAGAACAATAATTCTTGACGCTCTAAACCAAATAAATAGCTCTCTGGCTGCTCATGAATAATTTGTGATAGAACCTGTGGTGAAGAAACTTCTTCTTTAAATTGCAATGCTAGCGAGCGTGCAATAACAACTTTATCTGCCTTCTTTTGCTTAATCAATGCTGTTACTTGGTCAATCGACGCTAAATATGGTTCCTTATATGGCTCAAAATAGCTTGTGATTTCAGGCTTTGAATACGTTTTTACTTCTTTTACCTGCGCAGCATGAATTAAATGATCTCGCTCTTTACGTAACGCGTCAAACTGAGACTCTGCTTGCCCATCTTTTGATATAAGATGAATACTTACAAACGCTTTGTCATCACGTATGACAAGCTGATAAGTTGCGAGCGCAAAAAAAGCCTCTGGAAAGTCTGTCCACTCCCCAGCAACATTGTTTTGTGGATCGAATGTAAATCCGCCAAATAAAATTGGCTGTAGTTCACTTTGTCCCTTAACACAGTTTTTCGTTAAGCTTTTCCATTCAGCTTCTATTGCATCGTAGCGATCATTTTTGGCGTTATTTTGAATCGTATAGGCATGTCCTAGCCCTACTAAAGTCATTGTTTTTTCTCTATTTTGCCAATAAAATCGTTCACCTTTATAATGCTCCTCACCCGCCGCATAAAATGCGAGCGCCGATAAGCGACTTACTTCAATTGTTTCCATATAAAAATGAAGGCTTTGGCCCAAAGAGTCCACTTCTACTTCTGTGGCTTGGTACCACTTCTGTTGCATGAAAATTACCTCCGTTGTTGCAATGTACATAATGAATGACGCACGGTATGTTTTGTACTCGTTCTAACTTTCAATATAAATTTTAACTGCTTTGGCTTTTCTATAACACAAATTGAACAAACCTTTGCATAATAAAGTGAGCGTTTGTACTTTTACCACATCATATTTCTTTTGTTAAAATAGCTGTCATTTTATTTTGCTAGCCTATTCCTTGTACTGTTGCTATTATCTTAATTATTGTTTTCAGTTCATAAATGCATGTTCTATTGTATCATTTTTTTTATCTGAACTGTATGTAATAAGCTGTGAACCTATCCAATTTCTCATTCTTCGTATAAAATAAGAATAGTCTACAACATTTGAAGGAGAGAAAGACCTTATGACCAAAGTCATTGAAGCTGATAGGGGTTTTAAAGTTTGGTGGCATTTAACACGTCCACATACTTTAACCGCTTCATTCGTTCCAGTATTTTTAGGAACATCGATTGCCTTAGCAATTGAAAAACAAACAATCGATTATGGACTATTTTTTGCTATGCTCATTGCAAGTATGCTTATACAAGCAGCAACAAATATGTTCAATGAATATTACGATTACAAATTAGGACTAGACAATGAAAATTCTGTCGGTATCGGTGGAACGATTGTACGTCACGGTGTTCAACCAAAAACTATTATGATGATTGCCTTAAGCTTTTATGCAATCGCTATGCTGCTTGGCATTTACATATGTGCCTCTACCTCTTGGTGGCTTGCTGCCGTAGGGCTTGTTTGTATGCTGATCGGTTTTTTATATACTGGAGGACCTTACCCTATAGCCTATTCACCATTCGGAGAACTTGTATCTGGCGCTGTTATGGGAATGGGTATTGTCTTAATCGCCTTTTATATTCAAACACTTACAGTAACTTTTGATGCTGTTTTACTTTCAGTACCTAGTATGATTTTAGTTGGGGCGATCATGCTGTCCAACAATATTCGTGATATCGTTGGCGATACAGAAGGTGGTCGAAAAACGCTTGCTATTTTAGTAGGCCGAGACAATGCCATTTCTGTCCTATCTGGCTTTTTTATCATTTCGTACTTATGGGTAATCGCTCTTGTAGCAATTGACGGTATTACCTTTTGGGCTCTAATCATTTTCTTAAGTGTTCCAAAACCACTTCGTGCGATTCAAATTTTCCGCGATAAAAAAGAAGCTAAAGAAGTGATGCCTGCGATGAAATTTACAGCGCAAACAAATACATTCTTCGGCTTCCTCTTAGGAATCGGTTTATTAATTCAATATTTCTTTTATTAAGATGATCCATCATTAAAGATGCAGCAGCCTTAAAAGGTTGCTGCATCTTTTACATAGCGTCGAAAATTATTACTTGCAATACCGCAAACTTCTTCGATTGAAAAATGTTCACGTAATGCCTCTAACAAATTTTGCGCCTCTCCTGCGTGCGCTAATCCTTTGACAGTAACATCTATACCATCGAAGTCTGAACCTAGTCCAAGGTGCTCTACCCCTACTATATTCGCTAGATGCTTCACATGTGCTACTAAATCATCTATCATAGCATTGTCTCGGATAAAATTCGGGTAGTACACGACATGTATATGACCACCATGCTCGACAAGTGCTTTCGCCTGAGCATCCGATAAATTTCTAGGATGATCACAAATTGCACGTGCATTACTATGACTAGCAATTAGGTGCTTCGCTAGTGGCAAGACATCCCAAAAGCTCTGTTCATTTAAATGTGAGACATCGATAATAATGTCTCTCTCATTTAGCAAGTTTATAACTTCTTTACCAAATGATTTTAAACCAAGGCTTGCACCCTGTTCAGCACCGTGAGCTACAGCATTTTCTTCATTCCACGTTAGACCAACAAGCTTTACACCTGCATCTAATATGGCAGAAAGCTTTGCTAAATCTTCACCGATTGGACCACAGCCCTCTAAGCTTAAAATGGCTCCAACTTCATGCGGAGCTAAATTATCTAATTGGGACCAATCCGTAATATGCACCATGCCCTCAGTTTGTATTACATGTGTATGGAAGGCTTCAATTTGCCGCACCGCCTCTAAGAATTGCATGCTTTGCGGAATGTTAGGGTTTATAAAAATAGCAAATACTTGTGCCTTAACCCGCCCTAAATGTAATCTCTCTCTATTGGCATGCAAACGTACATCATCTTCAAATTTTGCCGCTTCTAAAGTTGTTAATTTCAATAGAGCATCACAGTGTAAATCAATTATATCCATATTCTCACCCCATACTGCTATTATACTGCCTGAGAGTGAAAATGCTTACTAACTTTTATCTTGTGGTGTATCGGAAGAGCCAAAGTCCTCAAGTTCTATGAAATCATCCGATTTTGGGGTAGAAGACAATACATCTTCCTCTACTGGCCTTAAATTATCTTCTTTGTGCTCCGCATGTTCAACACATGTCAATGCTTTCGGCATAGCTTCTAGGCGACCAATCGGAATCTCTTCACCACATACAGCACATTTACCATATGTACCGTCCTCCATCGCTTGTAGTGCAGCCTTTATTTCTTCAGCATCGTCACCACGGTGCTCATCAATCGCCATTTCCGTTAACTGATCCGTTAAATCACTTGCATTGTCAGCTGGATGATTATCATAATTAGATAGCTCTGTCGCTTGTGGACGCTCTGATTCCTCCAGTTGCTGTTCTATTTCCTGTAGCTCCTGCTCTAATTGCTTTTTCAATTTTTCCATTACTTGTGGGTTCAAAAAAATCTCCTCCTCATGCCTTCATTTTTTCCTAAATTAAAATTTCTAAAACATGAAAGCATAAGAAGGAATCACTTATTTTTTGTATAATTATTTTCATTTAGTAAATGTTTTTTGTAGCGAAAGCGAAACTGCTGCTATAATTACGTTAAAGTGAAATTGTGGATGGCATCATGTAAAAATTGCGCTGCTCCTTTAGCAACACGTTCATCGTAATAAGCTGAAAAGCGTTCATCCGCTACATACATCTGTGCTATACCTGCATGTGCTTCCTTAGAATATTGTGACCACGAAAAGCTAAGCCAACGTTTATGAAGCTCTGCTACTTCCATTGCCACATCATTGTTTGTATCGCCGATTGCCATCGCTTCTTTTAAACGAGCAAATAATTGCTGTTCTAACTGCTGCATAGCCTCATACTGTTCCTCGGTCATATTCATTAGTTTCGCATTCGATGCATCAACCGTTTTGTCACCATATTTTGCACGAACTTCTTGCCCATATTGCTTTTCATTTTCCTCGATTAGCTTCTCTTTAAATCCATTAAATTTCTCTTCATTTGTCATTGGTTGTTCCTCCTCTATAGATTGAATGGTTTTTTCCACTGTTTGTAATATCTTATCCAACTGTTCCTTGCGTTTCAGTAAAGCCGTACGATGGATTTTGAGTGCCTCTGTATGTTCAAAACCTGGCGATTGAATAATTTCCTTAATGGTTGCTAACTTCATATCTAATGCTCTATAAAATAAAATTTGCTGGAGCATATCAACTTCAAACTGTCCGTAAAACCGATAGCCCACCTCATTGGTTCTTGCTGGCTTCAGTAATCCAATTTCATCGTAATAGCGTAGTGTTCTTGTGCTAACTCCGGATAATTGAGCAAGCTCTTGAATCGTAAAATCCACACTGTTCACCCCCTCTACTACTACTACTGTAAATCTTTACGCAACGTTAAGGTCAAGAAAAAAAATAAAAAAATTTGCTCGTTACCATAACGTTGAATTAATTGTATAAGTCATTCAAATTTCAACCTTCAATACATGTGAATGAAAAAAGCAAACTATCACTAGTTTGCTCCTTCCTTCAATTAAATGTTTGCATATTTCCCATGCCACATAATATTTCTATAGTTCTCTACATCTGTGTCACCTTCAGTGTTAATAAACAATATACGAGAATTTTCATCTATTTGTAATGTATCTTTCAGTTCTATATATTTCTCATTCATCATCAACTCATAAAAACATCCAACCGGGGCAGCTCCCGATTCTCCAGCAATAATTCGTGCATCTGTTGCTAGTGGATTTCCAAGAATGCGCATACCTGTAGCGGCAATTTCCTCATCACAGCATATACTCACCTTCGTATAAGTCTTTAATAAATCCCAAGCTTGTGGATTCGGCTCACCACATGCAAGACCTGCCATAATGGTTTGCATCTCTCCACCAACCGTTACAAACTGCTCAGCTCCTGCTTTAAAGCTTTCATAATAGCAATTCGCTACAAAAGGCTCAACTAAGACAAATGTAATCTCTTGCTCATAGTATTGTTGTAAGAAAGCTACAACCGCACCTGCAAAAGATCCAACCCCAGCTTGTAAAAATACATGGGTAGGTGCTTTTTCCAACTGCAGGGCGACTTCTTTTATTAGTGTTGTATAGCCTTGCATAATCCATAACGGGATTTCCTCATAGCCTTCCCACATCGTATCCTGAATAACGACCCAGCCATTGTCTGTTGCTAGTTGTGATGTATAACGAACTGTATCATCATAATTCATTGTCGTTATTTCAGCATATGCACCTTCATTTTTAATATTTTGGAGGCGCTCCTCAGCACTACCTGCTGGCATATAAATGCGTGCTTTCAAACCAAGCTCTCTAGCAGCCCAAGCTACTCCACGACCATGATTGCCATCGGTCGTTGAAATAAATGTTAAGTCCCCTAGCTGCTCCTTTATTTCTGGTGATTTAAGCTGCTCAAACGATAGCTCATCAATATTCCTATCTAACTTTTTGGCAACGTACTGCCCAATTGCATAAACACCACCCAATACTTTGAATGCATTTAAGTCAAATCGATATGATTCATCTTTTACAAAAACACTTTGTACGCCAACTAGTGATGCAAAAGCATTTAAGCTTCGTAATGGTGTGCTTTCAAATTTCTCATATGTACGTTGAAATCTACCAACACGGTTTACTTGTTCTGGTGAAAAATGATGTAGAAAAGGTACTACTTGTTCTACGTTCTTCTGCATCAAATATTGTTGGTTGTCTGTCCATAATAATTTTTCCATCTTCATCCCCCTACTTTTGTTTCTATATTTATCTTAGCTTATAGCACTACAAAAAAATACTACAAGGCTGTTTTCGAAAAGATTATTGCTATAATAGTTTTCGATACTTTAAATCTACTGAGTTTGAGAGGTTAGAATATGATAAGAAATGAGAAAGAGTTGAAAACCAAGCTGAATCAGTTAATTAGTGATTCTGATTTCTTGCGTTTACAAGAATCTTTTGAAAAACAAAGCTTGTTTCAATTATTGGGTTTTGGACACCGCGAAACGATGCATAGTTCTTTTATCAGTTGGTTGCTTTCACCAACGTCTTCGTTAAATTTAGGGACGTTCCCGCTGAAGCGTTTTCTCTACTATATTTGCGAGGAGAATGTATCAAATGCGAAAACTGTTATTGATTTTGATTTAATCGAATCGGACTCACTCCAACTAGAGGAAATGAAAGTGGCAACTGAGGTATCGGAGTCTGCGGTCGATCCCGAGACAAACCAGGAATTACGGGCTCGATTTGATTTGTATTTGACGAACGATCTGGTAAAAATCATTGTGGAGAATAAGGTGTTGGCAAGAGAAAACAAAGACCAGACCGAAACCTATACGAAAATCTTAAAACAATTGGATGACTCGTATACATATGAATTAAAGGTCTTTTTGTCTCCAGATGCCACGGTAAAACCAAAATGTCCCGAGTTTATTCAAATTGATTATCAAGGGTTATATGATTTTGTCATAGTGCCTTGCTTGAATCACCCGAAAATTACAACGGCAAATAAAAATATTTTAGAGGAGTATATACATAATCTTCGTATGGTCTATAAAGGAGTGAATAAGCCGATGGCAAGAGTAAATGATGAGTTGTGTGTAGCAATATATGATAAGTATAAGGATGTATTAGATGAGATATTCGATGCGGTTAAAAATGAGACACCTGAAAAAAGAACGGCCAAAACGTCTTCTCCGATTCGTCAATCAAATATCTCTTGGAAAGAGTTGTATTCACGACTAAATGAAGACGAAAGAAATCTAGAAGCTACTTATGGAGGTGCCGTAAGAGAGGCAGAAATCGACCTAACAAGTGGCAAGGTCCTTTTTGAAGGAAAAGAATATAGTAGTCCTTCAGCCGCTGCCATTGCCGCAGTAAATTCCGTTAAAGGTGAAAATTACACAGAGCGTTACAATGGCTATGCGTTGTGGAGTATTGTGTATCCAAATGGTGATAAGAAGAAACTGTCTGATGTACGTGATGATATCGCTGCATCTTTAGCTCAAGAGGAAGAGGATTAAGCTCCTTCAGAGCTACATATACATTACTATAAGTTATTAAAGAAATTATTGTAGTGATGTAGACTTAACTAAATATTTTTCAAGATTATTTCGTATTCAAGTATTCCACAAAAAGGCACGATTGTTTAATAAGCATTGCTATTTTTCCTAAAACGGGGCTTTAGTTTTAAAAAAAGGCGGATTTTTTTCTACACATTTTGTAGATTAAATCTGCCTTTTTGTTTTAACAGCAACAATCTTTTGGAAAGCAGCTTACATAGAAAAAGAAAAATTCGAAACTTATTAATGAGATTCATCGTATATGTACTAGCATATTCAATTGGAGGTATAAAATGGATAGTACTAGTAGAATAGCGATAATTGGAGGAACAGGGAAAGTAGGAAGGCATATAGCAGCTCGTGCAATAGAAAAAGGATATCATGTTCGGATGCTTGTTAGAAATCCGGATAAGGTACTATATAAAAATGATAAAATTGAAATAGTGAAAGGACAGGTTCAAGAGATAGAAAGCATTCGAGAACTACTTAAAGATTGTCAAGTTGTTATTAATACATTTGGTCAACCACCTAAAGAGGAACCTATTTATAGTAAAGTTACAGCTACTATTTTTAATGTGATGAAAGATTTAAACATTAGTCGATATATAGGTGTTTCCGGTGGTTCTCTAACGATTAAAGAGGACAAAAAAAGCATGATGAATCGTTTTGGAGCAAAGATGTTTGAAGTTCTCTTTCCGAAAATGATGAAGGATAAAAAATTGGAATGGGAACTTTTATTAAATAGTAAACAGATCAAATGGACACTACTTAGATTACCGTTTGTAAAAGATAGCTTAACATCCAATCAGATAAAGGAAAATCTTACTGATATGCCTGGTACAAAAATTACGAATCAAGATATAGCCACTTTTATCATTGATCATATTGATAATGAAAAGTACGTGCACAAAACACCTTTTATATCCCATTAGGGTACTAGCAATAAAAAGACATGAAAAGTAACATGCTATTTTTATAGTGTATCTTAAAGACAAATAGTATTACATTCGCCACCTTTGAACCATTTGGAAATACAAAAAAATACAGTAGATGTAAATTACATCTACTGTATTTTAGTATGACCCGTACGGGATTCGAACCCGTGTTACCGCCGTGAAAGGGCGGTGTCTTAACCACTTGACCAACGGGCCAATGGCGGAGAAGGAGGGATTTGAACCCTCGCGCCGGTTACCCGACCTACACCCTTAGCAGGGGCGCCTCTTCAGCCTCTTGAGTACTTCCCCAAAAAATGGCTCCGAAGGCAGGACTCGAACCTGCGACAACCTGATTAACAGTCAGGTGCTACTACCAACTGAGCTACTTCGGAATAATGGTGGGCCTAAATGGACTCGAACCATCGACCTCACGCTTATCAGGCGTGCGCTCTAACCAGCTGAGCTATAGGCCCTTAGATTGGAGCGGGTGATGAGAATCGAACTCACGACATCAGCTTGGAAGGCTGAGGTTTTACCATTAAACTACACCCGCATATGGTGGGTCAGGACGGAATCGAACCGCCGACACTTAGAGCTTCAATCTAATGCTCTACCAACTGAGCTACTGACCCATATTTTTTAAAAAATGGCGGTCCCGACCGGGATCGAACCGGCGATCTCCTGCGTGACAGGCAGGCATGTTAACCGCTACACCACGGGACCATTTGGTTGCGGGGGCCGGATTTGAACCAACGACCTTCGGGTTATGAGCCCGACGAGCTACCACTGCTCCACCCCGCGTTAATAAAATATTCTTTTCGAGTTTTTCAAGCGCCATTTATAAAAAAACTGGAGGAGGTAGAGGGATTCGAACCCCCGCGCGGTGTTACCCGCCTGTCGGTTTTCAAGACCGATCCCTTCAGCCAGACTTGGGTATACCTCCGTAAAAATATATAAATGGTGGACCTTGCAGGACTCGAACCTGCGACCGGACGGTTATGAGCCGTCTGCTCTAACCAACTGAGCTAAAGGTCCTTTAAGATGGCGGCAGAGGGGATCGAACCCCCGACCTTACGGGTATGAACCGTACGCTCTAGCCAGCTGAGCTACGCCGCCAGGATCTTTATACTGGTTATCTTTTATGGTGGAGCCTAGCGGGATCGAACCGCTGACCTCCTGCGTGCAAGGCAGGCGCTCTCCCAGCTGAGCTAAGGCCCCATAAAATGGTCGGAATGACAGGATTCGAACCTACGACCCCTTGGTCCCAAACCAAGTGCTCTACCAAGCTGAGCTACATTCCGATAAATATTAATTTGGCGCGCCCGACAGGAGTCGAACCCATAACCTTCTGATCCGTAGTCAGACGCTCTATCCAATTGAGCTACGGGCGCTAATTATAAAAAAATGGTGCCGAGGGCCGGAATCGAACCGGCACGGTAGTCACCTACCGCAGGATTTTAAGTCCTGTGCGTCTGCCAGTTCCGCCACCCCGGCAC
>NZ_MWSJ01000008.1 GCF_002237755.1 Lysinibacillus sp. KCTC 33748
TTTTAGGAATGTAATTTATTGAGTACAAAGGACTTCTAAATACTGAAGTCCTTTGTAAATATTAAAAATCAACAATATTATTTAACAGAGCCTTATAAAAAAAATCAAAGCTGATGGAATTTTACTCGTCGTAAAACTTCACCAGCTTTTTAGATTTCAGAAATTGGTTTTGTCCCATCCCCTTGACGCTTACTATAAATAGACGTCCTCGATCATTCCTTAAAGTATGCTCAAACTTGTTTCCTTTATATCAGTGATTAGCATATGACCCGGTGCATGGGTAATTATAATAGAAGGTTTACTTTCCATTGCTACTGCCTGAGGGGTTACGCCACAAGCCCAAAATACTGGTACTTCCCCTGACTTAATGGACACGGCATCACCGAAATCTGGTTTTGAAATATCCGTAATACCTATCTGTTCTGGACTACCAATATGAATTGGTGCACCGTGTACATTTGGAAAGCGCGAAGTAATTTGGATTGCACGAATGGCATCCTCTGGAGTCATAGGGCGCATACTGACAACAGTTGGTCCTTCAAACACACCTGCTTTCTCACACGCGATATTTGTTTTATACATTGGCACATTACCATTCTCTTGAATATGTCTTATTGGAATACCAGCTTCAAGAAGAGATGTTTCAAATGTAAAGCTACACCCTATTAAAAAACCTACCATATCCTCTTCCCAATAATCTGTAATATCTAATACTTCTTCAGTTAAAATACCATCCCGATAAATACGATATTTCGGAATGTCCTTGCGAATATCTGCATTTTTTGCAATTTTTGAAGGTATAAATGATCCAGGTTCTGTCACGTCTAATAATGGACATGGCTTTGGATTTCGCTGACAAAATAGTAGAAAGTCAAAGGCATGCTCCTTCTTCAAAATCACTAAATTTGCTTGGGTAAACCCAATCGACATGCCAGAAGTTGGTCCAGAAATTTCTTGATTGCGAATTAGTTTTCGGATTTCATTCGGCTCTAAAGCACTATATGTTGTCATCATCAATTCACTCCTTATCAATTATGCCTTGGCGTAATTGCGTCCGGATTTTGAATTGTGCCAGCACAATTCATTCCTTTGAAAATCCGTGACATCCGCCGGAGGCTTTTATTTTTATTCAGTAGGTGTTTGGATACCCACTGAAAAGGTACAAAAATCGCATTCATCTCACCACCTATAGAGGTGGGAGTCTTCTGCTGAATAAAGATAAATTAACCATCCATGAAAAGATGCTCATGGATGGTTGTTTGGTTGTTAGATTAACTAAGAATTTTTGGAATTTCTTCAAATAATGTAACAATGCTGAGATATCCCATAAGAACAACTACCATTGCTCCAGTGACAGTTAACCAACGTGGATGCCTATATGTACCAACAATTTCTTTTTTGTGTGCAGCAACTAATATAATACCAAGTGATAATGGTAAAACTAGTGCATTTAATGCACCTACCAAAATTAACACATTAACAGGCTTTCCAACCAAGGCAAAAGTTGTTGTTGAAATGACGATAAATGCTATAATCACCCAATTATGATATTTTTCAATGTTAGGGTGGAATGAACGAATAAATGAAACGGATGTATAAGCTGCACCTACAACAGAAGTAATCGCTGCAGCCCACATAATCATACCAAACATACGATAACCGATATTACCCGCAGCTAATTGGAATACAGATGCAGGTGGATTGGCAGGATCAATAACTAAACCTTTTGAAACAACACCAAGAACAGCTAAAAATAAAGCAATACGCATTACGCCAGTAATCAATATCCCTGTCACAGAGCTTTTTGTTACTTCTGGCAAGGATTCTTGTCCTTTGATGCCAGCGTCCAAAAGGCGGTGACCACCAGCAAAAGTAATGTAACCCCCAACTGATCCACCAACCAAAGTTACAATCGCAAACCAGCTAATTTCTTTAGGCCAAACGGTGTTTACAATCGCATCTCCTACAGGTGGTGAAGTTTTAAAAGCAACGAATAGCATGAGGAGAATCATGACACCGCCAGCAATTTGCGCAACCTTGTCCATTGCCTTTCCTGCTTCTTTATAGATAAATATAAAAATAGCAAAAAGTGCACTTACAATGGCACCCATAATTGGATTTACGCCAAGCATTGCATTTAACCCTAATCCAGCTCCAGCAACGTTCCCAATATTAAATGCTAAACCACCTGTAACAATCATAATTGCAAGGATAACACCTAATCCAGGTAACACCTTATTGGCAATTTCTTGCCCACGCAAGCCAGAAACAGCAATGATTCGCCAAACGTTTACCTGTGCGACAATATCTAGAATTAATGAGATTAAAATTACAAATCCAAAGCTAGCCGCTAATTGCTGTGTAAATACTGTCGTTTGTGTTAAAAAACCTGGTCCAATAGATGAGGTAGCCATTAAAAAGGCAGCTCCTATTAACACACTTTTACTTGCTGTTTTCTTAACAAATTTACCTTTTTTCTCTTGCTCGATTCCCGCTTCACTAACTTCCGATTTTTTTGCTACCATTGGCTTACCCCTCCTTGATTGCACGTACTGATATTTGATGATCTGCTAATCTTGAATGAATATATTCTGCAAATTCTACAGCATGTTCCCCATCCCCATGAATACAAATAGTATTTGCCTGTAATGGGACATCGATTTTCTGTTGTGACAGCACAATTCCCTCTTTCACCATTCTCACAACTTGATTCACAGCTTGTTCTTTATCGGTAATCAATGCATCAGGTTGTTTACGAGATGTTAAAGAACCATCCTTCTGATAGGTACGATCTGCAAACACTTCATGGGCTGTTTGAAGCCCTACTTTTTCTCCGGCTTTTGTTAATTCACTACCTGAGAGACCGAATAACACAAGTGAAGGTGAAATATCATAAATGGCTTGTGCGATTGCCTCAGCAATCGCTGGATTTTTAGCAGCCATATTATAAAGTGCTCCATGTGGTTTAACATGCTGCATCGTTTCATTGTAAGTCGTTAGAAAACCTTGCAATGCTCCAACTTGATAAATGACCATATCATAGGCTTCCTGTGGTGTGATGTTCATCTCACGTCGTCCAAAGCCATTTAAATCCGGTAATCCTGGATGTGCCCCGATTTTCACACCATTAGCAATGGCTAGCTTAACTGTCTCTCGCATGACTGTTGGATCTCCAGCATGGAATCCACAAGCAATATTAGCAGAAGTTACATATTTTAAGATTTCTTCTTGCTCTCCAAGTCGATAACGACCAAAACTTTCCCCTAAATCACAGTTTAAATCAACTCGAAACATCTTCTTCCCCCATTTTCTTCCCACTAAAATAGTTACACTGAATACGTTTTCAAACATTCTGTACCGATATTCGGAACTTAAGTTTTGAAATTTAAAAAAATCTTATCATATTTTATTATTACTGAAAAGTATAAATTTAAAATTTTGAGAAAGAATTTTTTTTTTGAAATTTTCATTTAAATTAAACTTGTTTTCGTTTATTGTTTAAATATAATATTAATAATCCGTTATTTAAAACTCACATACCGAATTACGAAACTTCAGGAGATGGTTTTTATGATGAATTTAAAAGAGAATGTACAGATAAGACCTTTGAGTGATTCTGCACTAGTTATACATGTAGGTGAAGGAATCAGTGAGGCAAATCACAACAAAGTTAAAAATATATTGAACTTATTAGAGAGAAATCCATTTAAAGGATTCATCGAAGTTGTACCTGCCTATAATAATGTGACGGTTTATTACAATCCGATTGAAGTATACTTTTCAAATATAGGAAAAGAAGGCGAAATGCCTTACGAAAAGGTGAAAGCAACAATTCTTTCTTTAATGAATCAATCTCACATAGTTGAAACAACGAAGGCACGTGTCGTAAAAATCCCTGTAGTATATGGTGGTGAAATGGGACCAGATTTAGAATTTGTAGCCTCTTATCATGGTTTAACACCTAATGAAGTGATTAACATTCATTCTTCTGTGGAATATCTTGTTTACATGATAGGCTTTGCTCCAGGTTTTCCGTTTATGGGAGGAATGGACAAACGAATAGCAACACCTCGTAAAGAAACTCCACGGTTATCGATTACTCCGGGGTCTGTTGGAATTGCGGGAAATCAAACAGGTATTTATCCATTAGAAACTCCAGGGGGATGGCAAATTATCGGACGAACACCTTCTCGTTTGTTTCTACCTGAACAATCTCCTCCAACCTTATTACAACCTGGTGATCGAATTCAGTTTGTACCAATTTCGTTGGAAGAATATAAGAGCGACTGGGAGATGAAAACATGGGCATAAAAGTATTACAGCCAGGTATGCTGGCAACCATTCAAGACCTAGGAAGATATAGGCTACAAAAGTTTGGTATTATCGTCGGAGGAGCAATGGATTCAAATTCCTTACGAATTGCGAATTTACTTGTTGGTAATTCGGAAGGAGAAGGCGCTCTTGAGGTGACACTTTATGGAACATCCCTTTTATTCGAAACGGATGAACTGATCGCTATTACAGGTGGTAATTTGCAACCTACAATAGACGGCAAAGAAGCACCAATGTGGCGACCACTTTTAATTCAAAAAGGATCTGTTTTGAAATTTAATACTGCGATTAGTGGTTGCCGAGCTTACGTATCAATTAGTGGCGGAATTCAAGTGCCCGAAGTGATGAACAGTAAAAGCACCTACATACGTGCTGGAATTGGAGGATTTCAAGGAAGAAAATTACTGAAGAATGATGTCTTTGAATTAGTTAGACGATCAGAGTTAGGAGAGGCTCTTTTTGAACAATTAAAAAAAGAACCAACGTACCTTCCTTGGTCCGCTGATTACACATCCTTTGTTTCATTAAAAAAAACACAAACAATCCGCTTTATAAGAGGCTCTGAATATGAGCATTTCGATGAGGAGAGTTTAAAAAAATTTCTTTCAACACCTTACACCATCACAACACACGCAGATCGAATGGGCTATCGATTAGAAGGAGAAGCTATTCAATTAAAAGAGCCATTTGAATTATTATCGGAAGGAGTTACATTCGGAACGATTCAAGTGCCCTCCAATGGGCAACCAATTATTTTAATGGCAGATCGTCAAACAACTGGTGGATATCCTAAAATAGCTCAAGTGATTGCTGCCGATTTACCATCATTAGCACAAATGCAAACAAATGGTCGAATCTATTTTAAAGAGGTCACTCTTGAAGAAGCTCAATTGGCATTAATTCATCAAGAAAGAAAACGAAATGAATTAGCATTTGGGCTCCGTTTAAAAAGGTTATAGCATATTTAGATAATAATATTTTCTAAAAATCAGCAACTCCAACACAAAATGGGTAATCTCAAATAACTTTTGAGACTACCCATTTTTTAAAGCTGTTCATACCCTAATTGTTTAGAAATTTGTGCGGTAGCCTTTTTAAGTTTATCGACGAAAATTTCAACGTTTTCCCCTTGATAATTGGTTTCTAGTCCCGCAATACTCATTGCCGCAACGACTTCCCCTTTATGATCGTAAATCGGTGCTGCAACAGCAGATGTATAATTTTCTAATTCTGAATGGCTGATTGTATAACCAAGATCTCTAGCCTGCACAATCGTTTCAAAAAGCCTTTCCTTTCCCGTGATCGTCCCCATTGCAAATGATTTAAGTTCTACCGATTCGAGATATTCCTTTATGTCTGCATCCGGTAAAAAGGATAATACAGCACGAGGGCATGCTCCTGCATAAAGAGGACTTTTTCTACCAATAGCTGTGTAGAGTCGAACTTTTTGCTTCGTATCTATTTTCTCGATATAAACAGCATCGTCACCATCACGAACGATTAAATTTATCGCTTCTTTTACATCATTATGTAACTCATTCATAATTGGTTCTGCAATTTTCCGCACATCTAGGCGCATAGATACTAGATGTCCAAATTTAAGGAAGAGAACACCTAACCTATATTTTGAATCAGTTCCCTTCTCTAAAAATTCCATTTCCTCAAAAGATTTCAACATGCGGAAAGCAGAGGTTTTAGGAATTCCTGATAGCTCAATTACTTCTTGAAATGACAGTTCAGTATGATCGATAAATAAATTTAATATATCCATAGAACGAATAACCGTTTTATTATTATTTGTCAATTTAAGTTTTCTCCCCCTTCTATACTAGATTTAATCTAATCATAATTTTTCTTTTCTTAAATAATAATTATACCTAATATCTTACTGTTTTTATATACCCTGGCTCTTCATCAAAACGTGTGGTTGATTTCTTTGATAGAAAGAGCTTGTTTTTGATAAAAGCCCAAATAGTTTCGATAAAATGAGATTTTGTTTCGATAAAAGCTCAAATAGTTTCGATAAAGATCGATTTTGTTTCGATAAATCTTCAAAGTATTCCTATAAAACGAACGAAAGGAGTTTTAGTGATTCTATTTTGGGGCTCGACACGAAAACATTCACAAAGATTACCTTGATCATTTTGTTTTTCAATACTAAGAAAAGAGTTGTCTCTTGCGTCTGAGACAAACTCCTTTTTTGGCTCTTCCGACTGGGCGCTTTGTAGCTAACGCTACAGAAAACATTTGTTGTTGCTGTCGCTACGCTTTCGCACAGAGAAAGATTCCTGGGGGCGCCCAGCCGGAACGAAGAGCAAGTAATACAGGGCATATATTTTAAAAAATGTCATCCACAACTTTGGTGATAAGCCTCTACCCTATAAATCAGGTTGATAAAGGAATAAAAAACAAGAGCAAAAGAATGGTTGCTTTGCTTCATGCTCTTTACCCCTGTTTATTATTCTTATTAAAGCTCTGACGTTTTTCCTTAAATAAAATCACGCCAATCAAACCAACGATGGAGAAGATAACCGGCGTGATGAAACCATAGTAATATCCATCAAATAGATTTCCTGAAGTTGATTGAAAATGATCCAATATATAGCCAAAAATGATGGGTAGCAATACAGCACTTAGAAAGCCACCCGTATTCGCAATCCCTGAAACAATTCCTGATTCTTCAAGTTTAAAAGATTGACGTACAGCTGCAAAGGTTAATGCACTTGCCCCATATCCAAAGCAAATGATAAAGAAAATAATAATTAAAAAGCACCTCCTTTAATTGTTACGTCTATCGTACCGGAGGTGCCTGGTTGTTTATATTCGTTATTTGATTACGGTCTTACGCATAATCTAGCTCTTTCATGTGTTTTGAAAATTATCGAAATTTAAAAATAGAAAAGAAGGTGAAAGCTTGGTAGATTACGTACGTTCCCTACCAATTTTCACCTTCTGTTCATATCAAATAACATTATTTCTCTTATTCTATTTAACTGCTAACGCCGAAGTTGAATCTGCTGCTAATTCTACTTGTAGATCCGTATATGGTAATCCATGTGCATCAGCTACCGCTTTATATACTATTTTTCCATTTACTACGTTTATCCCCTTCGCTAAAACAGGATTATCTAAAGCAGCTTGGCGATAGCCTTTATTAGCTATTTGCAAACCGTATGGAACAGTTACATTTGACAAGCCCATTGTTGAGGTACGCGCGCAAGCACCTGGCATATTCGCAACTGCGTAATGCACAACCCCGTATACTTCATAAGTAGGATTACTATGAGTAGTAATTCGATCAATTGTTTCAATAGAACCCCCTTGATCTACCGCTACATCCACTACAACAGACCCCTTTTGCATCGTTTGAATCATTTCTTTTGAAACTAATTGTGGTGCACGTGAACCTGGAATTAGCACAGCACCAATTAACAAATCTGCTGTTTTCACTGCTTCAGCGATATTGTAGGTATTTGATGCAAGTGTACGAACACGTCCTTGGAACATATCATCTATTTGACTTAAGCGTGTAATATTAACGTCTAAAATTGTTACGTTTGCACCTAATCCTACTGCCATTTTCGCAGCATTCGTCCCGACAACTCCAGCACCTATAATCACTACATTTCCAGGTGCAACACCAGGTATACCACCTAAGAGAACCCCTTTTCCTCCTTTGGAATTTTCTAAAAACTGTGCACCAATTTGTACAGACATTCGGCCTGCAACTTCACTCATTGGCGTTAATAACGGTAAGGCACCTGAATCTAATTGAATTGTTTCATAAGCAATTCCAGTAACTTTACTTTCAAGCAAAGCTTTCGTTAATTCTGGCTCTGGAGCTAAATGTAGGTATGTGTAGAGAATTAGATTCTCTTTAAAATATTTGTACTCCTCCTGAATCGGCTCCTTCACTTTAATCACCATATCAACATCCCAAGCTTCCTTAGTCGATTTAGTAATTTGAGCGCCTACATCTAAATAATCTTGGTCTGTAAATCCACTACCTAGCCCTGCACTCGATTCAATTATTACTTCATGACCACCTTTTTTGTAAGCAACAACACCTGCTGGAGTAATTCCTACTCGATTTTCATTATTTTTTATTTCTTTAGGTACACCAATTATCATTATATTTCCTCCTACCTATTTTTTTATTAGTTTTGGTTTATAACTACAAGTTTCATTTCTGTCATTTCCTCAATTGCATACTTCAGCCCTTCTCTTCCCATACCACTTTCCTTTACGCCACCATATGGTAGATGATCTAAACGGAATGTAGGAATATCATTTATAATGACACCACCTACATGGAGTTTTTGCGTTGCCTGTAAAGCAACATGGATATTATTTGAATAAACACCAGCTTGCAAACCATATTTGGAGTCATTTACTTGTTCAAATGCCTCTTGAATAGATGAAAACTTCATAATAGATACGATTGGTGCGAATACCTCCTGACAGGAAACCTTCTGCTCCGGTTTTACATTTAATAGTACGGTAGGTTGTAAGATATTCCCTTCAGATTCTCCACCAGTTGCAATAATTGCCCCTTGCCCCTTTGCTTCTTCAATCCAACTTAATGTTCGTTTTACATCTTGTGGACTAATTAAGGCTGAAACATCCGTTGTAGGATCTAGGGGATCACCAAGTTTCAACTCTTTTGTAGCTGTTACAAATTTATCTACAAACAAATCATACATTTTTTCGTGAACATAGATTCGTTGAACTGAAATACATACCTGCCCTTGGAATGCAAATGCACCGGAAACGACACGTGGAATTAATTTATCAATATCAACATTTTCATCGATAATAACAGCCGCATTAGAACCCAATTCAAGCGTTACTTTCTTAAGACCTGCTTGATTGCGTATGCCAATACCTACAGCGGGGCTACCTGTAAAAGAAATCTTTTTCACGCGATTATCCGTGACTAATTTGTTACCAATTAAAGAACCTGCACCAGTAACGATATTTAACGCACCCTTCGGTAATCCTGCCTCTTCTAATAATTCACCAATAAAATAGGAAGTTAATGGTGTTTGACTTGCAGGTTTTAATACAACCGTGTTACCTGATGCTATTGCTGGCCCTACTTTATGAGCTACTAGATTCATTGGGAAATTAAAAGGTGTAATAGCTGCCACGATGCCTAATGGTTCACGAACCGTATAGGCAATGCGCCCGTCTCCACCGGGGGCAGCATCCACAGGAATTGTTTCTCCGTGTATTCGCTTTGCTTCTTCAGCAGCAAATTTATACGTTTGAATTGTACGCTGAACTTCAGCTTTGGCGGTTGAAATAGGCTTGGCTGCTTCTAGTGCTATTAGCTCTGCTGCTTCTTCAGCACGTGCTTCTAATAAAGAAGCTAATTTTTCAAGAATAATCGCACGCTTATACAAAGGCATATTCGCCATCGTTTTACGTGCAGCATCGGCAGCTACTAAAGCTGCTTCTACTTCCTCGACATTTGCCTTCGGTATTTCTGCAATGACTTCGCTACTATATGGAGAGCATAATTCTGTATACTCTGCTGCTTCCACCCAATCCCCATTGATAAATAAATTTTTCCTCATTATAATTACCTCACCTTTCGTATTACAACTTATTTGCCAATACCTGATTCTCTACTTCTTGAATCGCCTTTTCTAGAATATCTAATAAATCTCTTAACTCCTTTTGGCTTATTGATAATGGTGGTGAAAATACAACAATATCTTGAGCATCTAGTACAACAGAGCGACATATTAATCCCAACTTTGCTGCCTCTGACACTATTTGCGGAGCGAGGAGCCTTCCTTCATAAGAGATTTCTATACCTGCCATTAAACCTAAACCTCTTGCATCTACAATAAATGGATACTTCGCTTGTAATACTTTTAACCCTGCTAATAGCTCTTTACCACGAATTTCTGCATTTGCTACTAAATTATCTTTCTCTATAATTTCAATGTTTTTCAACCCAACTGCACAAGCCATTGGATGACCACTATAAGTGTATCCATGCAATATAGTTCCTTCTGATAACTCAGAAAATTCTTGGTGTATTTTCTCTGAGATCATTACACCACCTAATTGTGCATATCCACTAGTAACACCTTTTGCAAAGCACATCATATCCGGTACCACATTAAAATGTTCCATCGCAAAGAACTTACCCGTCCTACCAAATCCTGTGATAACTTCATCAGTTATCATCAAAATACCGTACTCATTGCAAATTTCACGAATTTCTTTGAAATAATTATCCGGTGCAACATGCACGCCCCCTGCACCTTGTACTGGCTCGGTGATGAAAGCAGCTATTGTTTCTGGACCTTCAGTTTCAATCAAATCACGTAAAGCCTGTATGGAAAAATGATCTACGAATAGAAAATCCGGTGCATTCGAATTTGTAAAATCACGAAATCCTTTTAAACCCGTCGCACTTGTAGCACCGATTGCCACCCCGTGATAAGATCTCGATCTTGAGATAATTTTTTTTCGAGAAATTTCCCCTTTTAATATCCAATAATGACGAGCCAATTTATAGGCGCTATCATTGGATTCGGAACCACCGGACGTAAAAAATGTAGTATTTAAATCACCAGGTGCTAATTCTGCTAACTTTTTTGCTAATAGAATAGCAGGCTCATTACTAAACGTTGCAAAACAAGAACTGAAGGCTAATTTATCCATTTGTTCCTTCGCTACTTCACCGAGTTCTGTTCTACCATGTCCGATATTCACATTCCAAAGTGAAGACATACCATCAATAACTTTTTTACCTGTAATATCATACAGATAAACACCTTTTCCTTCTGTAAAAATAAATCCCGGTCCATTTTCCGTCTTTACTGGTGAAGTAGGGTGTAGAAAATGCTTTTGGTCTAACACTTTAAGTTCTTCAACAGAATAATTTCTTTTCATAAAAATACATCCTCTCTTTTAAATGTTTTTAAACAATACACTCACAATTAATAAACAATAAGCTAGCCAACTACTAAAATGTGATTTACTTACATCTCGAAAATGAATTGATTTAATTTTCAATTAATTTTGAATACAGGAATTGTTTCGTCGATTTAATTGTTAAGAGAGATTTGTTTTATCAAATCATTTTCCACACTAATAATTTCCCGATTAAAAGTTTTTTTAGTGTAATTGCATTAAACCCCTTTTTCCACAATATCCCTAATCATTCAGCTACCCAAGTTAGAAGCATTATGAGAGATACTATATTAGTTTGAAATGAATATTCCCAAAAGTTAACGATGATTAACTCTCGCTCCACTTAATAATATAATTTGCCAAAACATTAGCTACTTCTACTACGCTATCTAAATGAACACATTCATCTGGTCCATGCATATTTTCTCCAATTGGCCCAAAGCACAATCCTTGTTTTCCGTAATACTGAGTAAATCGTGCATCATTTCCTCCAGCTCTCCCAACCATTATTACTTTATGTCCCATAACATCTTCTGCATTTTCGATGAATAATTTTACAAAAGGGTTCTCAGGATCTTGGTACCATGGCTCCGTTGACCATCCAAACCACTCTATAACAGGTGGATTTTTATCCATCCACTCATCGCCTAAGACAGATTTCATAATCGTGTCTTGTACTAGTTGCTTAATTTCTTCGCGAGTTTCCCCTGGGATAAAACCAATTCTTCCTTCGAGGATCGCTTCCCCTGGAACTGTCGATACCCAGTCCCCAGCTTTTAGTACACCTAAGTTTAAGTGAACGGACTGTCCAGACCCCTTTTCAAATAAATCAAACTTAACATTTTTAGCACGCCATTCACTTAATTCATCCAGCGCACTAAGGATTTTCATCATTTTTGAAATAGCATTTATGCCTTCATGCGCTAAACCAGCATGCGCTGTTCTTCCCTTTACGTACACTCGGAAATACATAATTCCCCCATGACTTATTGTCATATTCAAATTATGTGGCTCTGTCGAAATGTACCCATCTGTTACGAAGCCTTCCTCCAAGCATGCTAAAGCTCCGCCTCCACCACCAGCTTCTTCTTCTATTACTGAATGTAGCTGAACATCTCCAGCAATTGGATAACCTAAATCAATTAATGTTTTCAATGCGAACAAATTTGAAATAAGTCCTGCTTTCATATCGGCAGAGCCTCGACCGTATAACTTGTTTCCAATAATATCTCCACTCCATGGGTCCATCGTCCAGTTTGAATATGGTTCTGGAGAAACAACATCTACATGCCCATGAATCGTTAATGACTTACCATTGGAGACACCTTTATGTATTCCAATAATATTTTTTCGGTCTTCAAACGGAATACCTGAATCAATAAACGCTTCATGAGCTGAAACCTTCTCATATTTTGGTTCAATCTCATGCAAAATCAAGTTAAGTTCTTCATATTTTTTTTTCATGTATACTTGCATCTCTTGTTCATTACCAACAACGCTTTTTATACGTACGACATCTTGAATTGTTTTAAATAATTCTTCTTTATTTTCTTCTATATACAGTCGGATTTTTTCTTTCAAAGCAATCACTCCTTTATTTACTTCTTGTGTCATTAAAAAGAGGAAGATTATCTAAGAGATTCTCATCCTCTAAATAGTTAATTCAAGACTTTAATCTTATCTTCATTAAAAATCTCTTTATCTAATGACTCCAAGTCATCAATAGAGTCCATGCTTCCAAGTTCTTTTTTAAAGAATCTTGTTATAAACAGCATGTAAATGATTCCGATTATAAGCCAAACGATTCCACCTATAAATGCATCAGCGTGTAAATGATACCAAAGAACTCCAGTAGCTAATGCTCCGAAAGAAGGCATAATTAAGTACTTAAAGGTTTCACTGCCTGATCTCCTTTTCTGACGAATATAGAAATGAACAATAACAGATAGGTTAACGAATGTGAATGCAATTAATGCCCCAAAGTTAATGACTGAAGCAATTAATTCTAAATTTGGTCCTATTGCAAATAATGATACGATTCCCGTCAAAACAATCGTAAAAACAGGCGTTCTAAATTTAGGGTGTAAGTATCCGAAAGTTTTTTTAGGAAGTACACCATTTCTGCCCATAACAAACAGCAAACGAGATGCACTTGCGTGAGATGCAAGCCCTGAAGCTACAGTAGCAGCGAAAGCTCCTGCAATGAAAAGCAGTTGGAATAACTTCCCTCCTACATATAAACCAATTTCCGGCAATGTATCATCTACATTTTCGAACACAGAAACATCCGGGAATAATGCTTGTGTAAAATAAGAAGCAATAAAGAAAATACCCCCACCGATTAAAACAGTTAGAAGGATTGCTCTAGGAACTGTTGATGTATCCTTTGCTTCTTCCGTATACATTGTTATTGCGTCGAAACCGATAAACGAGAAAGCTACTACTGTTGCCCCAGTTAAAACTGCTATTAATTTCACATTTTCATGTGATAGTGGATGAATCGTGAATAAAGTACCATTTCCCATACCTTGATAAAGTTGTACAGAAGCAAGTATTATGAAGATACCTATTAAACAAATCGTGAAAACAACGAGTATAAAGTTTAAGCTGGATGTTGATTCCATACTATAAGCATTAATTGCAGTAACTACAATGACATAAGTAAAAACCCAAATCCAAACAGGTACATTCGGAAACAGAGATTCCATATATATTCGAATAATTAATGCATTAACTAACGGTAATAATAAATAATCTAATAACGATGCCCATCCTACGAGGAATCCTAGGTGAGACCCCATTGTTTCCCGGGTGTATGTATATGCTGAACCAGCAGCCGGGAATACCTGTACCATCTTTCCATAACTAATCGCTGTCAATACCATCACTAACAAGGCGACTAAATACGCCATTGGTACTACACCATTTGTTAATTTTGATACAATTCCAAACGTATCAAAGACCACTGTAGGCGTCATATATCCTAATCCCAGTGCAACAATTGACCAAACACCTAATGACCTTTTGAGCGTAGTGTTATCTGTCATTCATCCATCCCCTTTACATATTTTTAGCTGCTTCATTAATGTTTTAAATTGCGACTAATTAATTTGATCTGTATTGAGCACTGGTGGTTTATGCTTAAGACCTTTTGTCATAAATAATAAATAAATAACACCAATTCCTAACCAAACACTACCAAGAGCAATCGAATAAACATCTAGGTTGAAAAGCAAACAAGTTGTAAGTACTGCTCCGATTAATGGAAAAATCAAATAGAAGATAATCCCCTTTAAGGAGCGTTCTTTTCGCTTACCGTAATATAAAAAAACAACGGATAGATTCACAGCAGTAAATGCAAGTAGGGCGCCAAAGTTAATGAAAGACGCGACAATGGTTAGACTTAAAAACAATGAAGATAATGATAAAAGACCAATTAATAAAATGTTGTTAACCGGGGTTCTCGTTCTTTTATTTAGTTTTCCAAAAAATTTTTCAGGTAATTGTCCATCTCTTCCCATTGCGTATAATACACGTGCGGCACTTGCTTGAGATGCGGACGCGGAACCAAATACAACCACTGCAGTTTTTGCTAGGAATGCTGCTTGTAGGGCATTCCCGCCTACTAGGAAAATAATTTCATAGGAAGCAGAATCAGCATCTTTAAAACTCGTATAATCTGGCCAAACATTATGTGCAAAATAAGATACGACTACAAAACATAATCCACCAATTATTGTTACTAAAGATATTGCACGCGGTATGTTTTTCTCCGGATTTTTTACTTCTTCTGAAAAAGTAGAAACTGCATCAAAACCGAGGAAAGAGAAACATAATAGTGCAGCACCAGCAACTATATACTTAAATGACTCCTCAGTATTAATAAAGGGATCAAGGTTAAATAAAATGCCAGTCCCGGTTCCAGTTACTATTGATTTAACTGATAAGATGCAAAAGACAATTAGAAATAATACCGATAAGCCTACTACAATCATGTTGATATTTGCGCTTAACTTTACACCTCTAACATTTACAAACGTCACAAGAACTACTAATGTAAGTATCCAAACATACTGTGGAACTTCAGGTATAGCAGCTGAGAAGAAAATACCAAATAGTAAAAAGTTAACCATTGGGATCAAGAGATAATCCATTAAAATTGCCCATCCCACTAAGAAACCAACATGAGAATTAATAGCTTTTTGCGCATAGGTATAGGCAGATCCCGCAATGGGGTACGCTTTTGCCATTTGACCATAACTATGAGCCGTAAACATCATCACAATTAATGCAATTACATACGATCCAGCGACCATACCATGAGATATTTTAGAGGCTATGCCGTATGTGCTAAACACTGTAGTTAAAGCCATAAAGGCCATCCCAGTAACAACAACAGACGTTAAAGAAAGCGATCTAGACAAATTAACTGGATGTTTTATTTTTTTCACTCCTCGAATAGTAATCAATTACGCCTTGGCGGAATTGCGTCCGGATTTTGAATTGTGCCACCACAATTCATTCCTTTGAAAATCCGTGACATCCGCCGGAGGCTTTGGGCCAACAAGATGTTGGTCACTCAGTCGTTGCCACAGGACGTGGCGTTCTTAGACTGAGTTCCTCTATTTCAGTAGGTGTTTGGACACCCACTGAAAAGGTACCAAAATCGTATTCATCTCACCGCCTATAGAGGTGGGAGTTTTCTGCTGAATAAAGATAAAAAAATCTTCCCAGTAAAATGATCAATTAACTAAAATAGTAGGATAGTAGACTGATTCACTATAAACAACTTCACCATCCATAATTGTTAACAAAACTTTCGTTTGAAGAATTTCTTTATTTTCTACTTCAAAGAGGTTTTTATCTAGTACAATAATATCTGCTAATTTTCCAACTTCTAATGTACCCAAATCTTTTTCTCTGAATGTGCTGTATGCTGAGCCTTTTGTATACGCTTTCAACGCTTCTGCGAGTGTTATCTGCTCTTGACTATTCCACTCATAATCACCAGTAAAGTCTAGTCTCGTAATCGCATGAAAAATTTCTTTAAAAGGATCTAATGTTGCTATTGGATAGTCTGTACCAAGAGCAATATACTCGACTGCATCGTATAACGTTTTACATAAATACGTATAAGGGTCTTTCTCTTTACCGACACGCAAAGTATGACTTTCTTTTGGCATCAACGCTAGATGAGAAGGCTGTACAGATGGAACAACCCCCAATTCTTTAAATCTCTTAATATCTGTCGGATGAATCACTTCAATATGCTCTAGCGCATGTCGTGAATCTCTCACACCATTATCCATCCTTGCTGCTTCAAAAATATCTAGAGCAAGCCTAACTGCACCATCACCAATTGTATGGAAGCGAATTTGAAATCCTTCTTTGTCCGCTTTTGTCACCCAGTTTTTGATCGTTTCTACAGGAAAAGCAGTACTCCCTCGTGTTATAGGTTTGTCTAAGTAAGGATCTAACATGTATGCGGTATGTCCAGTTACAACGCCATCAATAAACTGCTTAAGTCCTGCAAGCTGTAATTTTTCGGAATTGTACTTTTCACGCAAGCTTATCGCTCTATCTATATCATCATTTAACTCAGGGTAAAGATGAATTCGAGTCGTAAGTTTTCCAGCTTCATCATATGCCTTATACATATCGAAACTATTTAACTTATCAAAACTACTTGCAAACAAATCATTTACTGATGTAATGCCTAATTGAGCTGATTTTTTTAAGAACTCTTCAAACAATTCTTCTTTCCGTTTATCCGGAAATGCGAGAGCAATATCCACAACTAAATTCATTGCTGTTTCAAGAAGAATTCCTGTGATTTCATTATTTTCATCTTTTTGAATCGTACCATTAGGAGGGTCTTCAGTTTCATTTGTAACCCTAGCATTTTCAAGTGCTAAACTATTAACCCACGAATAATGACCTTCAGCGTGGAAAAGAATAATCGGGCGATTAGGAACTACTTTGTCTAAAGAAAAACGTGTCGGCAGGCATTTCTCTGCCCAATTTGTATGATCCCATCCATAGCCTATAATCCACTCATCAGCATGCACGTTTTCCGAGAATTGCTTTACTAAACTAGCAACTTCTTCTTCCGAATGAGCATCCGATAAATTGATACTTGCATGCGAGAAAAGACTACCAAACATGAGATGAAGGTGCGCATCATGAAATCCTGGCATAATGAGTTGGTTGCCATAATGATATTCCTTCGTGTCTAAACCTATAAATGGTTTTATTTCCTCCATCGAACCTACCGCAATGATTTTGTTACCTTTAATCGCAATAGCAGCTGGCTTTGCTTCATTTTCTAAACCTGTAAATACTGCTTCACTCGAAATAACTTTATCAGCGATAACCATTTATAACTCCTCTCTTTACCTAAGATTTACTTCTAATGGAACTCTTACAACAATCTTTTGAAAGCGCTTACACAACTAAAGAAGTTAAATAATCTCAAAAAACAATGGGCATCCACTGTTCGCCTATTAAAATAGGCGAACATAACGGACAAAAGACTCATACTAATTTAAGCTTGTAAACTGGATTTTTCCATTCCAAAAGTGTTGCATATTCTAACGACTCAACATCCCCAGGTAAATAGCCTGGCATTACTTTATTTAATACGTATCCGTTTTTCATTTGGAATGTTAATACAGGATCATATATTTTCCCTTTCATTACCTCTAGTGCATACTCATCTGCACTCATCTGCTCAGCATATTTATAGTAAAAAGGTATACGACCACCTACTAAGATACTTTCTAAGTTAAGTTTCTCACATATTCTTTTTCGGCCATCATACAAATAACGCCCCAATTGTAACCCTCTAAAATCTTCGTGTACTCCAATTTCAATACCATATAGGTTTCTACCATTAGGGTTATGATTTCGAATAAATCCTAAATCACAGATTTGAAAATATGAGTGACTATCTCCGTAATCTTCAAAATTTACAATTAGACTTAAAGCGGTTCCTACAATTTTACCGTTATATTCTAGACAAATTTGACCTTCTGGAAACAACTCAATCTGACTTTCAAAATGCTCATATTTTAATGCCATATCAGGTCCAAAACACTTCATAGAAAGTGAGGCAACTTCAGCAAGATCCTCTTTTAAAATATTGCGGACAACTATTTCTTGTCCATTATTTTTTAAATTTACTTGAGACATAATAAATTCACCCTCTTATTTTATTGGAATTAAATTAAAGTTTATTACTTTATTAATTGTGTAGATTGTCTCCCATACATTCTTTAGAAACTATGTATGGGAGACATGGAGAATGTAGATAAGTCTACTACAATATAATTAGTTACCTAGATTAGTAACATTTTTTATTATTTTAAATAAATCGATACAAACTTCTTCTCCAAGTACTCCTCAAGTCCGTACCAACCGCCTTCTTTCCCCATTCCACTTTCCTTCATACCACCAAACGGAGCTTGTACAACCACTGGAGCTGGATCATTAATACCAACAATTCCGAACTCTAAAGCACGCATCATTCGTAAGCCTCGCCCAATGTCTCGCGTATAACAATAAGCTGCAAGACCATATTCAGGATGGTTTGCTCTTTCAACTACCTCTTCTTCCGTCTTAAATGTATAAATTGGTGCAACTGGTCCAAATGTTTCTTCTGTTGTAATCTTCATATTATCGCTTGCATATTGAATAACTGTGGGCTCAAAGAAGTAACCGCTACCATTATTTAATGTAAATACATTACCACCTGCAATTACTTTACCATCATGTTTCACAGCGTCTTCTACTTGACTTTTCACTTTTTCAAGAGCCACTTTATTAATTACTGGACCGACATTTACGCCATCTTCTAATCCATTTCCTACAACTAATTTAGATACCTTTTCAGCTAACTTTCCTGAGAATTCATCAGCTATAGTTTCTGCTACGTAAATCCGATTGGTGCTGATGCAAGTTTGACCTGAGTTAATAAACTTAGACACTAAGATACCATTAACTGCTGCGTCAATATCAGCATCCTCAAACACAATATACGGTGCGTGTCCACCAAGCTCCATTGATATTTTCTTCACTGTATCAGACGAATCACGGATAAGTTTTTTCCCCACACGCGTCGAGCCAGTAAATGTGATTTTACGAACGTCTGGGTTACTCGTCATCTCGTTTCCAATTTCTTCAGCTGGGCCAATTACCAGGTTTGCAACTCCAGCAGGTAGTCCAACTTCATGAAAGCATTCGAATACTTTTATCGCCGAAAGAGGAGTTAAGTCAGCCGGTTTTAAAACAATCGTACAACCTGCAGCAAGTGCAGGTGCAATTTTTCTTGTAATCATCGATAACGGGAAATTCCATGGTGTAATAGCTGCACATACCCCAACAGGTTCGCGAATTACCATTAAGTGTTTATCAGCTGCAGATGCAGGAATTGTTTCCCCATAAATTCTCTTAGCTTCCTCTGCATACCATTCTAGATAGCCGATCGCACCTGCTACTTCACGAGTAGCATCTGGTAAAGGCTTACCATTTTCAAGTGTAATTGTTTCAGCTAATTCTTTTGTTTTTTCTTTCATCAATTGAACCACTTGAAACAGGTAGTTGCTGCGCTCATTTCCAGTTGTCTTACCCCAGAATTCAAATGCTCTCTTCGCACTTTCGATTGCTTCTGTAGTTTCAGTTTTACCACCTGTAGCAACAGTTCTTATTATTTCTCCTGTCGCAGGATTTGTTACATCTAATTTATTTCCGGTATCTCGCCATTCACCATTTATATAAAGCACTAGAGAACCTCTCCTTTTTTAACTATAACCACCACTACTCAACTTACTTTATAGGAATAGTTTAGTTGCGTGTATTTTTAAAAGCAGTAATCGAATCGTCTATAATTTGAATCATTTTTTCAATTTCTTCTTTGTTAATAATAAGCGGCGGTGCAATTGCCACAATTTGGTTATACGCTCCGAGCGCTCTTACTATTAATTGGCGATTGAAACATGCGTCAACTACCGCATTTGCTGGGAAAACAGTTGGATCAAACAATTTTCCACTTGTTGGATCTTCATAAAGTTCAAATGCAGCCAACAGACCAATTACTCTGCAATTTGTTACAATACTATGTTTTTCAGCTAAGTAATCTAAACCTTTTTTAAGTTCTTTCTCCATTTCGTTTACGTGGTCAATAATATTATCACGCTCTAGTATTTCAATGTTTTTCAGTCCAATTGCACAAGCAGTCGGATGGCCACTATATGTGAAACCATGTGGGATAACAGCATCGAAGTTAGCAATTGTTTCTCTAATTTCATCATTCATCATGACCCCGCCAAGTTGCGAATAACCACTCGTAATTCCTTTTGCAATTGACATCATATCAGGGACAACATTCCAGTTGTTTACACCAAACATTTTCCCCGTACGACCAAATCCACAAATAACTTCATCTGCCATGAAAAGGATATTGTGCTCGTCACAGATTTTACGAACTGCTTCTAAGTAACCTTCTGGTGGAATATTAACTCCGCCCGCACCTTGCACAGGTTCAATAATAATTCCGGCAATCGTCTCCGCACCTTCTCTTTCAATTGTTCCACGGATAGATTCTGCATAGTTTGGATCACTTTTATCACCTAACTCGCTGTTTAATAGGTGGGCTGTTGCACGAACAACTCCGTCTATATTTGATGATGCGAACTTGTGGTATGCTGCAAGACCAGTAGCTGTTTGCGCTCCTATCGTTACACCGTGATAAGCATTCGTTAGCGCAATAATCTTTCTTTTTTCTGATTTCCCTTTAAGCTCCCAGTAGAAACGAGCTAATTTAATTGCTGTATCATTTGATTCTGACCCACCAGAAGTGTAGAATACACTATTTAAATCTCCTGGTGCTAACTCAGCTAATTTTTCAGCAAGTAGAATGGATGGTTCATTTGAGAATCCTTTAAATGATGATGCATACGCGAGGGTAGATAATTGACTATTACCAGCATCTGCAAGTTCTTGATTCCCATGTCCTAAGTTCACGTTCCAAAGCATTGACATCCCGTCGATGTATTCCACATCATCCGTACTTGTAACTGTAACGCCTTTACCTTTAACAAAGATGATAGGCGGTCCATTGTCAATTAAAGCCTTCGGATTTGAAGCTGGATGTAGAAAGTGCTTTTTGTCCAGTTTAGCTAACTCTACAGTTTTTGATTGTTGAGTAATTTTAGTTGTCATTGATAAAACCTCCATTTATAAATTAATAATTTGCGATTGGATGGACACACTCTGGTATCAACTAACTTAAAACTAAAATACAGTTTAAAACCAATTTTTGAACTATTCTTAATTATGGAAATATTATATCTTTACATTTTTATAATGTAAATTATAATATTTATATGACTTCCATATATTTTATGAATACTAAAAGGAGGAGTTATCACAATGAACCTTCATCGTTTACATTGTTTTATTACAGTAGTTGAGGAAGGTAGCATTACAAAAGCTGCTACTGCACTGCAAATGACTCAACCCCCCTTAAGTATTTTAATTAGAAAATTTGAACAAGAATTAAATGTCACTTTGTTTAATCGTTTAGGTAGATCTCTTGAATTAACACCAAGTGGAGTATTTTTATATGAAAAAGGAAAAGAATTACTTGATTTATCTGAGAATACGGAGAAGCAATTAGTCGAGTTTCATGAAGGAATTAGAGGTACTGTGAAATTGGGTTGTACTACTTCAGCAAATCTATTTATTTTGCCAAATGTCTTAAAAAAAATTCAAAAGGAAACTCCTAACATAGTTACACATGTTCGCGAGGGTAATACATCATATATTTTAGAAGAACTAAGAAGTCATAAAATAGATATTGGAATTGTCCGAACTTCAGTGAGAGCGGAAGACATCCATACTTCAACACTACTAACAGAACCTTTACTTTTAGCTCTTCCCCCCAACCATCATCTATGTGAAAAAGATTCTATTGATATTGCAGACTTGAAAAACGAGCGATTTCTTTTAAATACAACATCTTATGGATCAGGTGTTGCTGATGATGTGATCGAGGCATGCCAAAAAAGTGGATTTACGCCTAATGTCGTTTACTGGGGGACAGAAACATTACCAACACTTATGATGGTAATGAAAGGCGCAGGAGTTTGTTTTGTACCTAGCTGTTTCAAGCTACTTAATTCTCCTGATTTACCGGTACTTAGACCACTAGCAAATCCAGTGTTACAAACAAAACTTAATATAATTACACTTAAGGATCGTTACATGACATCAATTTCCAAACGATTTCTTGCGATTACCGAAGAGGTTGCAGAGAAAATGACAAGCATTTTTAATGATTAATCTGACTACTCCCACAGCTAAAGCAGTGGGGGTTCTTATATACTTAAGAGAATCCTTACAAAGCTCTCCATAGATGGTGTTGCCATGCCCTGTGTACAACATCTTTGATTTATTTTCTGTTCTATAAGACTTTCTTATTTACACAACCGATGTTGTGTTAGCAATAAGTTTTAACGAAGGCAGGTAGCTCTATCTACGGAGGAATACTCCTCACTTGATTTGTTTGATATCCATGATAAGAGATTGCGTCCGGAATCGACCGAATGCTTTAACTTCTTTCAGTTGGTATTTGAACATCCGCTGAAAAGTAGTTTAAATCTGCACTCATCTCACCACTTAAAGAGGTAGGAGACTTATATAGCTGACGCTTTGCTTTCACTACAATAAACATTTGCTGAAAGAAGTTAAACTCCTATTTCATAAACTACATTCCTCTACTATTCTATCGATGTACCACCATCAAGGAAATTCTAGGGTGAATAGACAAAAAAACGAGGTGCTCAGTGTTCGGATTAGGATTTTTATATGCCCATTGTGCCTAATGTTTTGTACATGGCGGATCAGGTCATTATGTGTTACTTAATAGGTATGGCCAGACCAATACATGGAACATGGAGCCCAGAAAGAAAAAAAGCACCTCCACATACAATCCATTAGTACAGAACTTCGACTGACCGAGTACTGTAAAATTGAATCATAAGCGAAAGTGCTTATTTCTCTAAGTATAACGTTATACGTCCCAATTAAAACATCAGCATTTCCTTCACCATGGTTGCTTTGCTTCCATGCTCTTTACCCCTGCTTGTTATTTTTATTTACGTTCTGGCGTTTTTCCTTAAATAAAATCACTCCACTCAAACCAACGATGGAGAAGATAACCGGCGTGATGAAACCATAGGAATAGCCATCCAATAGATTTCCTGAAGTTGATTGAAAATGATCCAATATATATCCAAAAATGATGGGTAGCAATACAGCACTTAGAAAGCCGCCCGTATTCGCAATCCCTGAAACAATTCCTGATTCCTCCAGTTTAAAAGATTGACGTACAGCTGCAAAAGTTAATGCACTTGCCCCATATCCAAAGCCAATGCTAAAGAAAATAATAATTAGAAAGAAAAAGGAAGGATGCCCATTACATAAAAGGAAAGATAACCACCCTAATAAAACAACAATATGAACGATAATATACGGTTTTTTAATTGTTTCTAACCGACTTGAAATCCAACTAGCTAGAGGTGCCCCAATAAGAGCCCCAATAAGACCGATCATAATCAGCTGGCTCGCATCTGAACGAGTCATTTCATATATATTCATCCCATATGGTACTGCCCACGAACTGATAAATCCTACATAACCGCCGACTACCCCAAAATGGCAAAAGAATAGAGCCCACGCTTGCGGATTTGAAAATATTCTTCGCAGTAAAACTGACGTTTTTTCACGTTGCACTTCTGCTGTAGCTACTTCTTGCTCATCTCCAAAAACTTGTTTTGTTTTTTTTACAAGTACAAAATAAAGGAGAATGCCACATAAACATAATAGTAGTCCTACTGAGAAAAATGTTACCCTCCAACCAAATAAAAGTATCCATGTAGAAAAAGGTACTGTCGCCAATAAGAAACCAAGACTTCCTGTCATACCCGCCAGGCCAATTAATCGAACAAATTCCTTTGTATGAAACCATTGAGCCAAAATTAGCACCATGTTCACCCATATGGTCGCATCCCCTACCCCAGTTAGTATTCTGGCAAAAAACAGGACAAATTCATGTGTACCCATACTATAAATAATCGTCCCTAAACCTGTAAGGGTAGCACCAATAATTAGAAAAAAATTCGGCCCAAATCGATCAGCTAAAATCCCCATCGGAATTTGCAAACTCGTGTAGACAAAAAATTGTATACTCGTCAATAACCCAATCGTTGATGCTGTTACATTAAAATCATGCATCAATTGGTCTGTAATCAGTCCTGGGGCGGTGCGTTGACTCGCCATTAACAAATAAGTAAATAATACAGAAACAAATACAACCCATCTATATCTGCTATTTTGTTTGTCCAATGATTTCTACCCCTATTAGCTTTTACTCTATATATATGAATTATAGGTAACGTTAAAAACCTGTTTTCTAAAGTAGTTTTATGATTCGAGTTTGGTTGAAAGTGAAGTTCTCAATGTTATAAGGCTTAAATTCTTTTTGAGTTTCAACATGTCTCCCTACACTTTTATGAACATACTTTTTTGGAGCTACAATGCGTTTTTTACTTAAACAAACAATCCATAAACCCTACTACTTTTTCTAAATCAATTAGAGCAGGTGCTTCTTCTTCAATTGTTTTATGAAAATTTAATTTTTCTAAGATAAGTTTATAATTTACTATATACTGAAAATGCATCCTCTATATTAAATTGCACAGTCTGAGAACTCCCTTCAGCTCCTACTGTCACAAGGATATATTCTTGTCCATTTATCTTAGCCAAACTCGCTAAACATAAAGCGGCTTCTTCTGTATAGCCAGTTTTACCGCCCAAGATTTCTCCTCGAGGCAATGCACTTGAGTTCATATTATGAAACATTTTATTCGTCAATACGATACCTTCTGGATGAAGATTTGTTGGCCTTATAAAATATCTTTCTGCTGTATAAACATTTCGAAACTCATTATCTTTTAACGCATATTGTAAGAGTAAAGAAAGGTCTTTGACAGTCGTAAAATGATCTGGGTGATGCAGTCCAGTTGTATTCATAAAGTGAGTATTTTCCATTCCTAGCTTTTTAGCCTTATCGTTCATAAGTTTTACAAATTCCCGTTCTGAACCAGCAACATATTTAGCTAAGCCGATTGTTGCCTCTGCACCTGATGGTAACATGGAACCGTACAATAAATCCTTTAAAGTAAGCTTCTCATTAGGGAGAAAACCTGCCACTGAAGCATTTTCTTTGTATAAATCATTAAATATTTCTCTTGGTAAAACTACATCGTCTTGCAAATTTTTAATATGTTCAATGGCAACTAATACCGTCATCATTTTTGTCAAAGATGCAGGATAAATAATTTCCTCGCTATTTTTATCCAATAGAACTTTGTTTTCATCCAAATTAACTAAAATCGCGTTGGAACTACGTAAGTCGACATCGATCATCCCATCACTATTTGTTGGTACGACTAATTTTGAAGAGGTAACGATCTCCTGGCGTAAAGACATAGGGGTTTCTTTGGACAGTATAAAATAAACAAATAACAAGATTAATATGGACAATATACTATAAATACTTTTTCTAGTGAAAATAAATAACAACTCCTTTTCTGTATGCTTCTATTCAAACATAAAAAAAGGAGCTTTATTTTAATTAACTATTAGTAAAATCTTAAGGTTTCTTAAGATTTGGTTGGAATCATGACAGTGAACACTGTTTTATCATTACTAGAAGTGGCTGAAATCGTCCCTCCGTGGGCTTGTACAATTTCATTTGAAATGGCTAAACCGAGTCCCGCACCACCTGTTTGTGTTGACCTTGCACTATCTAAACGGTAAAATTTCTCAAATATCATATCCAATTTTTCAGCGGGTATCGTTTTCCCCGTATTACTAAACGAAATAAACGTCTGATTATTTTCGCTTTTAGCACTAATTTTAATTGTACTATTTGGGTCACTATATGCAATTGCATTTTTCAAAATATTATTAAATACTCTTGCCAATTTATTTCCATCTGCATAAATATTGATTTCTCCATCTATATGGACAATTGCTTTTTGACCCTTTGGCACTAACAATGGGTAAAATTCATCGGCTACTTGCAATAGCATATAGTTTAGAGGGATAAGCTCTTTCTCTAAAATAATGGATTGTAAATTAAATCTTGTTATTTCAAAGAACTCATTAATTAATTGTTCAAGTCTATATGATTTTTCCAATGTAATCGTTACATATTTATCTTTTTGATCAGCAGGCATATCCTTTGCCTCATCTAAAAGGCTTAAGTAACCAATAATTGATGTTAACGGGGTTTTAATATCATGGGCTAAATAAACAACAAGATCATTCTTTCTTTGCTCAGCTTCTTGTGCATCCCTCGCTCGTTTTTCTAATTTATTTTTCACATTATTTAAATGCTTCTCCAAAAAGTCTAGCTCAGCAGGAAGGTGAATTTCCTTATCTGACTCATCTGAAAGCATACTAATACTTGTACTAATAAGATTAAAATAACGAGTAAAACGAGATAGGGCAATATAAAAAATGATAAGAAGTAATAGAATGAATCCTACAGCTAGCCAAAGAGATTTATTCTGTTGAAATATTATCAAATAAATTTTTTGTGCTGTGTACCAATCTAATTGCAGGACATTTTCACAAAAGGCAACGAAGGCATCCGCAAAAGGAGCTTGTAATATACCATCAAGTAAAGCAATACTAATTAAATAACCAATAACTATTGCTATCACTAAAATAAAAATAATTTGTACAATCATTTTCCTCTTCAGTCTGCCAAACTCATTTTTCAATTGTATACCCCACTCCCCAAACCGTTTTAATAAACTTTGGGTTTTCCGCAGAATCTTTCATTTTTTCTCGTAAATGTCTAATGTGAACCATTACGGTGTTATTGCTGTTAAAATACCTTTCTCCCCAAATTTCTTGGAATAATTGCTCTGAACTAATGACCTTCCCTCGATTTGAACATAAATACCATAGAATAGAGAATTCAGTTGGAGTAAGGGATAATTGCTTTTCATTTAAAAAGACTTGGCGTGTATCCTTATTCAAAACTAAACCTGAAAAGTCTATAATACCTTCATTTTGCTTAGAATCCTGATTATACAATGTAAATCTCCGTATTTGGGCTTTTACGCGAGCAACCAGCTCCAATGGACGAAAAGGCTTTGTTATATAATCATCCGCTCCTAGAGTAAATCCGTTTATTTTATCTATCTCTTCTTCTTTAGCAGTAAGCATAACAACAGGAAAATTATAATTTTCTCTAATTTTCCTTAAAATTGTAAAACCATCAATTTCAGGCATCATAATATCCAAAATAGCTAAATCTATATTTTCACTTTCAATACATTTTAGGGCATCTTTAGCTATGTAATACTTAAAGACATTATAATTTTCATTTTTTAGATAAAGCTCTACTAAATCAGCAATTTCCTTTTCATCGTCTAAAACTAAAATATTCAAATTCAATAATTGACCTCTCCTTACTATAAAAACCAAAAAACTTCTAATTGCAATAAAATTTTATAACAATCAGAATTAACCCGTCTATCTAGGCAATCAGGAGCATTCGCAACACTAAATGGGGACATAAATTTGCTTCAGTTCCTCTATTTGATTAGCGCCTTCTACTTCGTTTGACTTCAAATGGTTCTTTAATTTTTCTTATTGTGTAATACCAGGTTGTCTGTTGAAATCCTCAATTGCATCTTCCCATAGAATGTTACCCTTGTCCATTAAGAGTCTCAGTGCAGTACCTGTTCATACTATGCTTCATTTAATATACGAAAGCTCCATTTGACCGTATGCAATGAAGTCAAACACTTGCATAAATCTTGCATGATACTGCTCATTATGGCAACTAAAACCGTCAAAAAAGTTGAATTGTTTAGTATGAAGAAAGAAAAAATCACCAAAGAAGATAAAGTGAAGGTCATCTATGAATTAAGGCACAAATATTCGATGAAGGCGCTTGTAGCATACGCACAAATTCCACGTAGCAACGATTTCATAAAGAAGATAAACCGTCCAAATCCAAATGCCGATTTTTGAGATTTAAGCGATTTATGGAACATGAAGGTCGTTACGGATATCGCCGTATTCGCAATGAGCTGGACGACCGTGGGGAAAGCAAATCAAAAGAAGGAATAAACGTATTATGAAAAAGCTTAATTTAAGTGTGTTGTGCGATCAATTGTATGAAAGGACAGTGAGTAAAATTGCACCAAATATTTTAAACCGTCAATTTACAGCAGATAACCCAAATCAAAAATGGGGACTGATATTACTGTTGTGTTTAATTGCGAAATCATTATATATCCGATTGGCTCACGTCGAACATATTCTCTTGTATCAATAAGGTTGGAGAAAGTTTTAACATTCTTGAAACCACCAGCTACATGGAGGAATTCTTTGGCATCATGAATCAGAGTTTATATATCTTAAAAAATCTGAGAATGTGGAACATAAAAAAAAGTATAGAACGTATTAAAGAAAATAAAGGCATGAGTCCGACACAATATCGGACTCCCCATTCCTATCAACTTAAAAATATGACATTAGTTTTACAAATATCTTCCCTACTTTTATAGACAATAGTCAAAAAGTAAAAATAACTTCTTTTTTGCACTATGCACTAATTGATAACCTTCCCTTCTGGTAACTTACCATCCTTAATCCACTCTTCTACAAAACGGTTAAAGAACTCAGGGTTGGCTAATGAGACACCGTGGCCGATGTTAGATAGCACAATACCTTGACTATCGGGATTGCTATTCACAAGATGGAGAGCAGATTTTTTCATGTTGCCTTTCTCTTTTTCACCGACAGTTACTAAAATATTACATTGCACTTTCGAAAAATCACGCGGGATAGCAAACGACATATTTTCTTTCAGTATTTTAATAAGTGTATCTACTTTCATCTTCGAACTATCTTCATAATATTGTTCAAAATATTCTTGATCGACATATAACGTTTTAGCTTGAAGCTTGGCGAATGATTTATTTTTTATTAAGGGAAAAGTTAGTTTTATCAATGGTCTAATCCATTTTTCTGCAATAGGGGAAGGTGTCACTAAAGCACTGTTGATGATGGCTGAATCTATTAATTGCGGCTTTAAGCTAACCATTTGAATAGTAATTTGAGCTCCTAGTGAAAATCCGACTACTATGACTCGTTTATTTTTTGCTTTTTCTTCTATTAAACTTAGAAGCTTTTTTGCACTATCTTCAATTGAAAAATCAGATGTATTATTAGCCTCGTTATCTATTAATTCTGGTACAACGCAATGATAATCGGAAAAGTATTGGACTTGTTTATCCCACATCCACCCTCCAACACCACCTCCATGAATTAATAATATGAGTGGCTTATGTAGATTACCGTACTCCTTATAATGCATTACCACACCTTCTTTCTTTGATTTTGTATTCCCTGGTAAATACACAGATTATTCTTACATATTTTAAATCATCACCAAAAGTTGTGGATAACTTTTGTTAAAGTGTATGCCATATATATAAGTTGATTGGAGAGGAGACTGGGCTACTCCTAGGGTCAGCGATATAGAGGAACGAAGGCTAAAAACATCACGTCCTGTGATAACGCCTTCGTGACCAACATCGGTGCTGTTGTTGCTGCCGCTTCGCTTTCGCACAGTCCAAAACCTGTTGCTGTCGCTGCGGTTCGCACAAACAAAACCAAAACCCTCTGCTGCCGCTACGTTAGCACTACGCTTTCACACAGAAAACATTTGCTGCCCCAAGCGGCTCATCGGACGCCCCCCTGGCAGTCGAAACGGAAATCAACCACTCGTTAAGGTTATTAGCTATACTTTTACACATTGTATTTATTTTACCAATTTATAGTGTTTATGTGTCATATTTATATTTACTGTTGCATATATAATATTTGAAACACATTTAGCATTTTTGATGAAACATTGTAGCTCTTGGGATTGAGGAAGAAAGACAAAAAATAATAAACATGGAGGTAATAAAGATGGATCAAAACAAAACGAACGAAGCAAAAGAATTAGAAAAAGCCATTAGCCCTTCCAGTTTAGGAGAATTTCCCCTCGCACCAATTAGTGGCTTATATGCATGGAGTGAACAGCAAATCAGTGAGGAACTTCGTATCGATGTAGACGGATACTACCCACAAATGGTAGCAAGCGGAACTATTATTTCAAATATGTCTTCTACTATTCATTGGATTGCCAAGTTAACAGCTAACGGTCCAGATACTTGGACAGGCAATATTCGAAATAAATACTTAGATGACATACAATCATTTCCTTATACAAATGTAAAAATACAAGTAACACGCGGTTCAATCCCTGAACAGCATACTGCAGAAGTCGCATTTCTGATTGGAGGAGAGACAGACAAAACTAGCTCGTTCAAGTTTCAATCTCCTTACTTCCATCCTGTGGAATTTGAATTTGATGGTGAAGAAGGGACAACACCAGTCACAACCTATCAAACACACGCGCATCCAGACAAACCAGCATCTTTGCCGGATGAAACTTTGTCAATTTCAGAAGTTTTCAAACGCACTGGGTTTGATGTGAAAATATCAGACGGTAATAATATGGTTTCCAAAGACCATACAGGAACTGATAAAAAGTGGAACACCCAAGAGATGCATGATGCCATGCAGGTATATTGGTCACACTTTGATAATAAACCCCAATGGTCCATGTGGACATTCTTTGCAAATTCGGAAGCTGAAGAAGGCCATGGTCTGGGCGGTATTATGTTTGATAGTATAGGTCCGAATCATCGTCAAGGGACGGCCATTTTTAATAATTCATTTATTTCAGATCCACCTAAAGGTGACCCCTCCCCAGAAGCTTGGGTACAGCGATATCGTTTTTGGTGTGCTTGCCATGAGATGGGACATGCTTTCAATCTTCTGCACTCTTGGCAAAAACACTTAGGTCATCCTTGGGAACCGTTGGATCGCCCTCTTACCCCAGAACCTAAGGCTCTAAGCTTTATGAATTACCCTTTCAAATTTGATGGCAACCAACAGGAGTTCTTCAAAAACTTTGAGTATCGTTTTAGCGATCAAGAGCTTTTGTTTTTGCGCCACGCTCCTGAGCGCTTCGTACAAATGGGTAATGCTGATTGGGCTGTAGATCATGGTTTTGAGCAACCGACCGTTTCTATTCACCCTTCATTTAATCTTGAATTGAGGGTTAACCGTAAAACATCTATATTCCAATGGTTAGAACCTGCAGTTATTGAAATCAAATTAACAAATACTTCGAATCAACCTCAGTCAATCAATAAACATATATTGTCCGATTTATACGGAATGACTGTAATGGTTAAAAAAGATGGAAAACAAGGACGTCGATTACTACCTCATGTTCAATATTTATGGAACAAAGAGAATAAGGTAATAATGCCTGGTGAATCACTGTACGAAACTATTTTCGCGTCCGTAGGGAAAAATGGCTGGTTAATTGATGACCCAGGATTTTATAACATTCAAGTGGCTATGCAAATAAACGGCCATAACATCGTATCAAATAACTTAAGACTTCGAGTTTTACCACCTACCGGATACGATCAGGAATTCCTTGCTCAAGACTATTTCTCTGAAGAAGTCGGCCGTGTTCTTGCATTCGATGGCAGTCGTTATCTTGACAAAGGAAACGATATCCTTCGTGAGATAACTGAAAAACTTCCTGACCATGCTGTTGCTCTTCACGCCCATATCGCTCTTGCTAAACCATTGGCGTTCGATTATCAATTCCTTGACTTCACAGGAGACTCAGATACAAAAGGTAAAATCAAACTAATACCTGCCCAACCAGATGAGGCACGTAAACAGTTTACTTCTGCGTTAACAAAGCACAAACAAGTAGCTGCTAAAACACTTTCCAATATAGATTATCATGATTATATGGGAACATTCAGTGAATTTCTAAGTAATCAAGAAGAAAACAAGGAAGCCGCACAGGTTCAAAATGTCCTTTATCAAACGCTAGCTGAACGGAATGTGCTAAATAGTGTATTAGAAAAAATCAAAGATCGCCGTGATAACTATGAACAAAAGGAAAATGAATTGTCTACGAACATATAATATTTCCACTTAAATAAGCCGCTTTCAATCTGAATACAATTAGAAAACCGTCATTTCGAAAAAAGGTTGATCGAAATGACGGTTTTCTGTTTGATTGTAAAGTTTGATCATTTATTCTACTTATGTTCGTCCCAAAAGTCCTTACTAAAACTCGTATTGGCTTGATATTTCCCAGCTGGTTTGGCAATATCTGAACCTCGCAAAATTGTTCCTTTTCCAAACTTTTGCTCGATTTGATCAACCAGTTTGATGATTGGCTCATCTTTTACATGCTCTTCAAAATTAAATAACGTTAGTTGTTGTGTCGTTTCTTTAATATCATTGACATTCGATACAGTAACACCCAGTAATCGTACTGGCTCCTCGTCCCAATGCTTATTAAAGAGATACCAGGCATGCTCAACGATATCTTCTTTTGAATGAATTGCGTTATTGATAGACTTACTTCGTGTACATGTTTCCCAATCAGCTGAACGAATCATGATACTTACAGTAACTCCAGCAAGTTTCTTGGCCTTTAATCTTTCCGCTACCTTTTCAGAAAGTGTTGCGATTACTTTATATAGTTCATCTCTATCTGTCGTATCACGGGAAAGTGTTGTTGAATTCCCTACACTTTTCGTATCATATATTGCTCCTGGATCAACTGGTCTGTCATCTTCACCATTTGCCTTTTGCTTCATACGCAGACCATTAATGCCAAAGTTTTGCTTTAATACATATTCTTCAGCTACAGCTAGTTCTCCAATTGTTTTGATACCTAATTTACCTAATTTCTCCGCCGTACTTTTACCTACTCCATGCATCTCAATGACTTTCAACGGCCACAATATTGCGGGAACATCGCGCTTTCGGAGTATGGTAATACCCATTGGTTTTTTCATATCACTTGCCATTTTCGCTAAAAATTTATTCGGTGCAATGCCGATTGAACAAGGAAGTTGCAGTTCGTTCCAGATTCTATCTTGCATATTTTGTACGTGTTGCAATACATGTTGGCCTTCAACTATAGGAAGTTGCAAATATCCTTCATCGATTGAAACTGGTTGGAGAATGTCGCTATACTCTTTTAACAAATTAAAAAATGACTTGGAGGCAGCTCTGTATCGTTCAAAATTAGGAGGAAGTACAATTAGCTCTGGACACTTTCGACGTGCCTCTCCGACATTCATCGTTGTAAAAACACCACTTGCTCTTGCTTCGTAGCTACAAGTAATAATAATACCTCTACGCTCTTTTGGATTACCTGCGATTGCCACAGGTTTCCCTTTTAATGAGGCATCGTAAATTTGTTCAACAGAGGCATAAAAGCAATTAAGGTCAATATGTAAAATGATTCTTCCTTTATTCATATTCTATCTCCTCATTTACTTTGGCTTACCCTGTATGCGCTATCGAATCGCCACATTTCTTTACATAACTTTATTATAAACCTTCCTTAGTTTAATCAACAAATGTATAATCCCCATCACTTTCAAGTAAATCCCTCAAAATAATGAGTGCTTGTTCAAGTTGGTTTTCAGGTGCCGTGATAGCCAAACGGACTGCATTTACTAGCTTCGCATTTCCTACGGCAAAACGTTCAGCTGCGTACACTTGCACACCCGCTTTCGCTGCTAGCAATTCAAACTGGATGCTAGTGAATTTTTCGGGAAGTATAAGCCATCTGAAAATACATTCCTCTTCTCCTAAAATGTTATATTCCCCTAAATATTGATTGACAAGGGCATTTTGTTGCTTAGCATACAAACGGTGCTTCTCTAAAATGGTTTGCACGACGCCATCATGAATCATCCTTGCCGTAAGCTCCACCATCATTAAAGACACTGAAATATTTATGTTATACAAAGTTTCCATTATTTTTTTTCGCAGTGCTGGCGGTGTAACGATATAGGATAGTCGTAAGCCCGGTGAAATAGTTTTTGAAACACTGGCAATATAAATGACCTTTTCTGGTGCGTAGGAGGCAATTGGTGCAAGTGGTTTCTCTTTAAGAAAACTATAGATCGCATCCTCAATAATGATTAAGTCTTTTTGCCTCGCAACTTCCGCTATCATTTTCCTTGTTTCCATCGACATTGTATGGGTTGTTGGATTATGAAAATCAGGAATAACATAAAGACCTTTTATATGCTCATTTTTACAAGCGTATAATAGCCCCTCTCTTGTCATTTCTCCGTTTCTTTGTTGGATTGCTACTAGTTGGATACCAAGCATATTTGCTGCTGTTTTTATACCTGCATAAGTAATGGGATCTGTACCAATTCGATCTCCTGGCTGAAACAATGCCGCTAGCGTACCAACAATGGCATTTTGTCCCCCTGCCCCAAGTAATACTGGTTGATCCGTTTGAAAGTTGACCTTTTCCAAAAGCTTCATGGCTGCTTCCGTTTGCCTCGCATTTCCTTCTGGTCGTCCGTATTGAAATAATTTGCTAAAATTAGGGTCATTCATCATCTTTTTCATATAACGTGTAATATCCTCATTCGCATGATTTTCTGGCAGCACAGAGCCCATTTCGATTATCTGAGTAGAATTACTTGTCGGTAATAAAATTTTATTCGTCGCCGCATCTGATGAAACGAATGTTCCACTTCCGATAGATGCATATATAAGCCCCTTCTGCCCACAAAGTTTAAAAGCTCTTGTTATCGTGCTTAAGTTAACATCTAAAAAATCTGCTAGCTCACGCTGAGGAGGCAGCTTTGTGCCTGGCGGTAATTTCCCATTTTTTATATCTTGTTCCAGTTGTTCAGCTATTGCTATATATAATGGAGCCGAACTTTCGCTAATATTCGGCTTCCAACTCATTGGATATTCTTCGAACGAATTAACTGGCATATTCTAAGCTAAGCTCCTTCTCTCTCATTTTTTGCATACAATATTTAATTGTCTTGCATACAATGATAATATTGTATGCATATGATGACAATGATATAATTTTTAAAAAATCAGAAAAAAGGAACGATAAATTATGGAATTTTCAGAAAAGATACTAAATACGCCATCTTCATTCATCCGAAATATTTTGAAAGTAACTGAATCAGAGGATGTCATCTCATTTGCAGGGGGGCTTCCAAACCCAATTTCTTTCCCAGTTGAAGCGTTAAAGGCATCTGCGAACAAAGCGATTTCGGAAAACGGTAGTCGTCTATTCCAATACTCAGGTACACAAGGTTATGCGCCTTTACGTGAGTACATTGCTGCAAAATACCGACGAGTACACGGACTAGATGTCCATGCTGACGATGTATTTATTACAACAGGATCACAGCAGGCTCTTGAACTAATTGGGAAAGTACTTATTAACAAAGGCGATGGTATCGTCATCGAGGAGCCTGGTTACTTAGGTGCTATTCAAGCCTTCACATTAAGTGAGCCAACCTTCTATGGTGTAACACTCGAAAATGATGGGTTAAACTTAGAAGAATTAGAGAATGCACTACAACAACCAAATGTAAAATTCGTGTATACAGTTCCAAATTTCCAAAACCCAACAGGTCTTACGTATTCTAAAGAAAAACGTCAGCAAATTTTCGAAATCCTATCAAAATATGATGTAGCGTTAATTGAGGATGATCCGTATGGAGAGTTACGCTTCCAAGGTGAGCCACTACCATACATTGGTGCTGGTAAATTAGAAAATAGTATTTTGCTAGGTTCTTTCTCTAAAACAGTCACACCAGGAATGCGTCTTGGCTTTATCATTACAAAAAATAAAGAATTATTGCAGCATATCGAAACTGCGAAGCAAGCAACTGACTTACACACAAATATTTTCTCTCAATATGTCATTTATGATTATTTAGCAAACAATGACTATACGGAGCACGTTCAGAAAATTATAGCGTTATATAGAAATCAAGCCGATGCTATGCTAAATGCAATGGAGGAGTTTTTCCCAGCACATGTGGACTACACACGACCATATGGCGGAATGTTCATTTGGGCTACAATGAATAATGGAACTTCATCATTAGACGTCTTCCAAAAAGCGATGGAGCAAAAAGTTGCCTTCGTACCAGGCGATCCATTCTACACATCTAAAACAGGTGTTAATACAATGCGCTTAAATTATACAAATGCAACACCTGCAGTAATCCGCGAAGGTATTAAACGCTTAGGTAGCATTTTATAAAGTGAAACTTTAATCAGTGGGGATATTCTTTATCCCCACTGATTATTAGTTTTCACCAATCGGGCTTTTACGGGCAGTTCATCCTCTAGCTAATGCATTCGCTTTGAGGTTTGTACCTGATTCAGTGTAAATAAATTACTGCCCGTTAATGCGAGTTAAGTAGAATAAAAAGCCGTATGAGCACTTTTTATGATGTGTTCATACGGCTTTCCCATTTATACATTTAGTTTGGATAATAGATAGTCATACTTAATTTTGTTAACGTATCACCAGGATTCCTGTAGATATGTGGACGATCTGCTTTAAATCGAATGGAGTCACCACGCTTTAAGTGATACTCGTCTTCATTGACTCTCATCACTAGCTCACCATCAAAAACCATGATAAACTCCTCTGTGCCATCTTTATGAGCCTCAGCGCTTAATGTCCCTTCCCTTTCAATCTCCACCGTGTATATTTCAAAGCGGCTATCCTCTTGAAAAGGAAAGATTGGATACACTCTATATCTTCCATCATCTTCAGATAATAGTTGAACATCTTCTCTAATAATAATTTCAGTATCAGGCTGAGGATTATTAATTAACGTAGTAAAAGAAACCTTTAACCCATTCGCTATTTTCCAAATAGTTGTAAGAGTTGGACTGGACTCTCCCCTTTCAATTTGTCCTATCATCGTTTTACTTACTCCGCACAATTGAGAAACTTTCTCCAAACTTAATTTTTCTTTCTCTCGAATCATTTTTAAATTTTTTGCAAAAATAAGCTGAATTTCTTCCATTAAATATCTCCTCTTCAAAATGTACAATATAACGACCGTTATGTATAATAAAAAGACGTACGTTATATTGTTTATTTCAGACATTATAACAAACAAATTCAAAGGGGGTCCACAAATGCCTTTATTTTCTTTTTTAGTATTTGTAGTAATTACTAGCTTTACTCCAGGTCCTAACAATATTATGGCAATGGCATTTGCAAACAAACATGGATTAGCAAAAACTCTTCAATTTTGTATAGGTGTTGGGGTTGGTTTTTTTGCGATTACGGGCTTGAGTAGTTTATTTAATAGGGTCCTTACAAATATTATGCCAATGATCGAATTTCCTTTGACCATTCTTGGTGTGGGCTATATGTTATATTTAGCTATTAAAATACTAACGAGCAAAGAGAATGAGACTGATGAAGAAGAGGATAACAAACGGAGCTTATTTTTAGTAGGCGTCTTATTACAATTCGTAAACCCTAAAGGTATTTTGTTTGGCATTACAGTAGTGGCAACTTACATTCTTCCCTATTATTCTTCCTATGTCAGCTACTTGCTTTTTTCGTTATTTTTAGGAATGGTCGGTATAATGAGCACATTCAGTTGGGCCCTATTTGGTTCAGCTTTTCAAAAAATTTTACTACAGTATCGTCAAACATTTAATATCGTGATGGCTCTTTTATTAGTATACAGCGCGATTTCAATTCTCCTTCATTAACAGGATAAAAAGCAACCCTCTTCGTGCGCTATAGCGCACGAAGAGGGTTGCTTCAATCAAACTTGCAATTATTTTGTGTATGTTAAAACGGCATGTTTCTTAAATTTCTCTAAAGCCTTTGTTGCCTCATCTTTGTTAGCATACTCAAAAATTCGAACGTCCTTTTTATCAAATACTGTAATAACCCACATCATAAAAACTCCCTTCCAATTTGTTTTTGTAATATAACAACCACCAAAAACCGTGATACTTTTCTAACTGTTTTATAACAACCCCTTACTTGATTCTTATTTTACGCCGATTTTTTATAAAATTAAAGCCTTATGTGAAGCCCTTCACAAACTGTTCAATTTCAAAACGCTTTCATTGAACAATTTGTGAAAACCGGATTTTTCAAGGCATAAATACAATCTTCATACCGCCCCGCCGCATTCCTACATTCAATACGAAAAGCCGTATGTACGCCTTTTCCACGACGCACATACGGCTTTTCAAATTCGATGATAATTAAGTAGTAGTAGTAGATTTTATTTCATAAGGTGAAACTTTAATCAGTGGGGTTTCTTATCCCGCACTGATTATTAGTCTTCACCAATCGGGCTTTTACGGGCAGTTCATTACCGCCCGTTAATACGTAGATAAGTTTTACTTAGCAGAATGCTGCTTCTTGCTTCTCTGATAATTCAATTTCAAAGCCTAAATCCTCAAGCATACGATAATCACTGTTTGCTTCTTGTCCTTCAGTTGTTAAGTAATCCCCAACAAAGATACTGTTTGCTGCATATAAGCCTAATGGCTGAAGTGATCCAAGATTAATTTCTCGTCCACCAGAAATGCGAATTTCCTTTGTTGGATTCATATAACGGAACAACGCTAAAACTTTTAAGCAATAACGTGGATTTAATTCTTTTGTCCCTTCTAGTTTCGTACCATCAATCGCATTTAAGAAGTTGACCGGAATCGAATCCGCGTCTAATTGATGAAGTGCACGCGCAATATTCACGACATCCTCTTTTGTTTCCTTCATACCAATAATGGCCCCTGAGCAAGGTGAGATTCCATGCTTTTTCGCAATTTCAACCGTATTCAGACGATCTTCATACGTATGGGACGTAGTAATATAAGAGTGATGGCGTTCAGATGTATTTAAGTTATGGTTGTAACGATCCACCCCCGCTTCTTTTAATTGCTGTGCTTGTTCTTCTTTTAGTAAGCCAAGACAAGCACAAACTTTTAAGCCATACTTCTCTTTAATTTCTGTAACCGCTTCACTAACTACATTGACATCTTTTCGAGTCGGCCCACGACCACTTGCCACGATGCAATAAGTACCGATTTTATTGTCAAATGCACGTTTGGCCCCCGCTAAAATTTCCTCTTTCGTAATGAAAGGATATTTTTCAATCGGTGCTGTAGATTTTGATGACTGAGAACAATAGCCACAATCCTCTGGGCAATAACCGCTCTTAGCATTCATAATCATATTTAATTTTACTTTTTTTCCATAGTAGTGCTTACGAATAGCAAAGGCACTGTCCATCAACTTTAATAGCTCATCATCTTCACTATGTAAAATGGCAAGAGCCTCCTCATTGCTAAGGACTTTCCCTGCAATAACTTCCTCTGCTAACTGTAACCAATTCATCTAGACATTCTCCCTCTCTACTTGATAATTTATCAATGATGCCTCAGCATAATTGCGTCTGGAATCGGCTTTGTACAAGCACAAAGAACTCCTTTCCGATTCCGTGACATCCGCCGGAGGCTATCACTTTTTTCAGCTGATGTGTGATCAACCGCTAAAAAAACAATTTAAATCTGCATTCTTCTCACATCTGTAGTGGTGGGATACTTTACTTCAGCTGAAAGAAGTTATTGTTCTTGTTGAATGAAAAACTTTGTAAAGACGCTCGGCCAAAAATGCAGAAGCTATCGCTAAGCAAAAATCGGCAACAATGCTGTTTAAAAAGCCAACTACGAAAATATGTGACCAGCTGGTTTTCATATGTAACCAGAAATTCAATGCTACATATAAATACGGAACCGCCACCCCATAAATAATAATAAGCCCGACAATATTTGCACCAATAAAATGCTTTTTCGTCGGCGTATCCACTCTTTCAATCATGAAACCAATGACTAAGGCAGCCAGTGCAAAGCCAATCAGGAAGCCAAATGTTGGTTGCAATACATAGGTGATCCCCCCACCTTGTGTAAAAACTGGCAAACCAACTAAACCAACCCCTATGTAGACGAGCTGACTTTGTAATCCATTACGACTACCGAGCAAGCTTCCTGCTAAAAAAACAAAAACAATTTGTAATGTAAAGGGTACTACTGGTAGCGGTATTTTAATAAATGCACCGATTGCGGTTAAAGCGGCGAACATCGCAATCATCACAAGTGACAGTGTTGATTGTCGTTTGAACAACTTGCTCCCTCCCGCTCCTCGAAAAATTGCATGATCGTCTCTTTTGTTGTATCAATCATAAAATCCATTTCATCATCAGATATAATGTATGGAGGCATGAAATATAATATATTGCCAAGAGGACGAATGAGTAAGCCCTTTGCTAATGCACGTTTAGATAGTTGATAACCGATACGTTCCTCACTTGGAAGTGGCTCCTTTGTTTCACGATTGGCGACTAATTCAATAGCTCCAACTAGTCCCACCTGTCGATATTCGCCAACAAACGGCAACTCTTCAAATGCCTGCTTAGCTAGCTTTCGCATACGTTCACCTTTGTGTTTTATCATGTCGATCACTTGCTCTTCTTCAAACATCGTCAAAACTTCTAGGGCTACACGACAAGCAAGTGTATTACCGGAATAGCTATGGGAGTGTAAAAAAGCTTTCATTGTACCGTAATCATCATAAAAAGCTTTGTATACATCATCATTCGTTAAAACTGCGGATAGTGGCAAATAACCACCCGTTATACCTTTTGATAGGCACATAAAATCTGGAACAATACCTGCTTGCTCACAAGCAAACAAAGTACCTGTACGTCCGAAGCCTACTGCAATTTCATCTGCGATAAAATGAACATCGTATTTTGTACAAAGCTCTCGTAATCGCTTCAAATATATTGGAGGATACATTTTCATGCCAGCGGCTGCTTGTATGAGTGGCTCAATAATAACAGCTGTAATTTCTTCATGGTGCTGACGAAGCTCGTCTTCAACAAATTGTATACATTGGGCTTGACAACTTTCAGGATTTTCCTTAAATGGACATCTGAAGCAATCTGGTCCTTGTGCACGTACAGTATCCAACAACAGTGGCTGATACACTTCGTTATATAGCCCTACCCCACCAACAGATAAGGCACCAAGTGTTTCACCATGATAAGCATCCGTTAAAGCTAAAAAACGTTTTTTCATAGTTTTTCCCGTCTGCATATGATATTGAAAACTCATTTTGAGTGCCACTTCTATCGCCGACGAGCCGTTATCTGCAAAAAATACTTTATTCAAACCGTCTGGCGTTAAGGCAACTAATTTTTCTGCCACCTTAATAGCAGGTTCATGTGAAAAATTCGCAAAGATCGTATGCTCCAATGTAAATGCTTGATCGCTTAATGCTTGACTTAGTCGTGGATTCGCATGTCCAAATAAATTTACCCACCAGGAAGATACGGCGTCTAAGTAGCGATTATTATGTTCATCGTACAGCCATACACCTTGTCCTTTTTTAATAACAATAGGCGGATATTGCTCATAGTCCTTCATTTGTGAGCAAGGATGCCAAACATGCTGTAAATCTCTCGTCTGCAATTCAGTTAAAGATTGTTTCATATTTGACCAACCTTTCAAACAAAGATGTGTGTGAAATAGAGAAGTCAACAATCTGTGAAATATCCCGAAGCTTTGGAATCGTCGCATATGGCAAATCATGACGTTGTAAAATCATTTTCACATTATCTTGTTCCATCTGACTGCCTGTATCTCCATTAAATACAAGGCCAAGAACATCAATATTACGAGCACGTAATGCCTCAAGAGTAAGTAATGTATGGTTAATTGTTCCAAGTGTTGTTCGTGTGACAAGAACGACCGGAAGCTTACTTTGAACGATGACATCAAGCAGTGTTTGCTCTCCATATGTATCTATCGGAACAAAAAGTCCCCCTGCTCCCTCACAAATCACGACATCGTATACTTGCTGTAACAACTGAATTTGCTGTAATAAATACTCTACATTAATTTGCTGACCCTCCAGCTGTGCAGCAAAATGTGGTGATGCAGCTTCCTTAAACGAATAACCATTTAAATTTTCCTGCTTTAGGCTTTGTAATGAATACTTTTCATACATTGCTGTATCGTAGTAATAGCAATACCCATTCTCACAAACTTCGCCAGTTTGCACAGGCTTATAAGGCGTGACTTGTAGATCCTGCTTTTGTAATTGACGCATTAGCAATGTAGTGACAAGTGTTTTGCCGACATCTGTATCTGTCCCTACAACCCAAAAATGTTGCATCGTTAACCTACCCCCTATTTTTAAGTTAACTGTTTACAGGTTTTAAGTTAACACATTTAATTTTATTTTGTAAATGCTATTTCTCAAAAACAGTCTATTTCTTTACGAAAAATAGGGAATTTTGCGATAACTCGACAACTTTTTTCTTCAGCAAAAAACACTAGATTTTTACCTAGGTAAAAACTAGTGCGAATGAGTATATATTTTTTTAGATGGTCAATTCATCATTTTGACGTTTTTATTAATTAGAAGGCGCATTACCATAACGTGGAATTACTTACTATTTCGGGCGCTTTTTAGAGGAGTCCGAAAAGACGCTTTGGGAAACACATGTTTCCTGTACGAAAGCGAAGCGGCAGTAACAACAAGATGTTGGTCACTAAGCATTTCACAGAACGTGATGCCCTTAGCTTCGTTCCCCTACTCACTTGCACTCCATGCACCATCTGAGAGAATGTGAATTTCTATTTATTTTTTCAACAATTCGACCTTGTATTATAGCTAGATTTCTAAAAATCTTTGGGGTATTTTTTTGCTTCATTGACTTTTCCGAATATTATCAAAAATTTAAAGGGTTTTACTCTTCGTTCGTAGTATTAAACTAAACGGGGGTGGCTGTATGTTTGGTATTTTTAAAGAGTCAGAGAAGGTTATAGATACTTTTGAGCATGTTAGTTTTATTTTAAAATCCTTGCTCACATACGAGCTAAAAGACTTACCTATTCGCTATGAATTTTGGTATCGAGTAGCTATTCGTCAGGAAGAATTGCGCACATTAAATACCGAGCATCGAGCAAAGATCTCGATGACTACAGCAGTAGGACGCTTTCATCAAACACAATACGAGGAAACGAAACAAAAGTTAGCAAAGCTTGAACGTCTCGCAGATACGTATAAATCGTTTTGTATCGAGGAAGAACGTGAGGCATTAAATCATCGACTTCTTTTTCATAAAGAAGCAATTTCTGAGCTATATGAGCATGTCCAAAATAAAGACCTATATATGTATTGTGATGTTGTACAGCAACATTTTTGGGATGCAGTGAGTGAGGACGTAATAAATGCAATTGCCCACCTAGATTAAGTAGGTGAGCAATTGTAAGAGTCTATTCTTTCATAATTTGCTCTAATTCCTTTTCAAGGATTTCCTCCTTATCCATCGGTACAAAGCCCCTTATTACATGAAGCTAAAAACCTAAAGGCATTTAAATGGTCTGCATTTGCGATAGTCACCTTTCTTTCCCTATTATTGGCATAAATCTATTTTTAATAAGTTTGTATTAATTAAGAATGCGTGGTCCTTTTTAACAGATATGTTGAATAAATTTTGGAGGTTTTTTATGATTGCATGGATTATTACTGCAGAAATTTCCTTTTGGATTGTTATTATTATTGGGCTTATTTGCAGATATGTTTTTAATATGCCGAAACTGAGCATTTTCTTTTTTGCACTAACACCTGTTATTGATTTGTTCCTTGTTATCCTTACTGCTATGGATTTAAAAGCTGGTACACCTGCGTCTACATCTCACGGGATAGCGGCTATTTATATTGGTGTCTCTATAGCTTTTAGTAAAACAATGATTACATGGGCCGATGAAAAATTCCAAAAATGGTTTTTAAAATCTAATCAAAAAAATGAGCCATTAACCGGAGTAAAAAAAGGTAAGCATGAAATAAAAATGCTTAGTCAGCATATTGGTGCCTTTATAATTGGTGCTGGATTATTGTATGCCATGTCTCTTTTCGTTGGTTCAAATTCTGATACCTCTCCCCTATTTCAATAATGAAATATTGGGGTATTGTACTTGCGATTGATGCCGCAACTAGCATCTCATATGTTATATTTCCAAAAAAGTAATAGGTCAGAACTTGAAACATTTTCCTCTTTCGTTCGTAAATAAACAAAGAGAGGAAGTGAATGACAATAGATATTAACATACATAAAGGTGGCTATGTAGAAGGTGAAGCCATTATTTCAAACATTCAATTTCAAGTAAATAGTGGTGAGCTCGTTGGATTAATCGGTTCCAATGGGGCAGGTAAAAGTACAACGTTGCAAGCAATGATGGGTGTACTACCAATAGTGGATGGTCAAGTAACAATAGAAACTTACGGCTACGTACCTGAAAGACCAATTTTGTATGAGTATTTTACATTATGGGAGCATATAGATTTTTATTTGCGTGTTACTGGTAAAGAAGATTCTTTGACAAAGCGCGCGAAAGATTTACTAGAAATTTTCCATTTGGACCATAAGCTACACGATTATCCAACAACATTTTCCAAAGGGATGCAGCAAAAAGTAATGCTTATTTTAGCATTTCTTGATAAGCATTCTACCTATATTTTAGATGAACCATTTATGGGTTTAGATCCACAGGCAATGCGTAAGCTTCTAACGATTTTAGAAGAATTAAAAGCGCAAGGTGCCGCCATTTTAATGAGTACACATGCACTTGATACGGCAGAGAAAATATGTGATCGTTTCATCTTGATTGATCACGGGCGAATTTTACAGCAAGGTACACTCGCATCGTTACGTTTAGCGGTGAAACAGGACAAAGCGTCTCTTCTTGATATTTTCGACACACTGCTTGAGGAAAATCGCCATGACTAATATAGTGCAGCACAGAAGAAAATTAGAGCGCTCCCAAAATGTTAAGATACTGGCAAGCGTTATCGATTGGACAGTCGCCTTATATGTTGTTGTGCCTGCTCTAGTCATTGGCTTTTTCCTTTATAAAGACTTTATCATAAATATAAGTACCTCTTGGATCGTACATATACCGCTAGTTTTGTTTATTGTACTATTATTTATTATTACACGTATTGGAACTATTCGTACTTACTTGCAGCGAGCCGATCGTCTTTTTTTAATCCAAAACCGAAAACAAATGATACGCTTAAAACGAGCTGGCCTTTATTGGACGTTAAGTAAGCACCTAATTTTACTAGGTTCTGGCCTTACTCTATTAGCGCCGATCTTTATAATCGTTCATCATGTAACGGTATTAGAATTGTTTTCTTTACTATTGCTACTATTTGCGACTAATTTTATGAAGTTACTTTTACAATTAAAGCTTCGTAAATGGCAGCAACTAGTAAGCACCATTTTCATGTGCATTCTCGGTACAGTTTGCTTTTTATATGTACATATTATTATTACTTCACTTATTTATCTAATTCTTCTTGCTTATTGCACTAGCTATTATAATAAACATTATATCTATAGCACTAAATTTTTTGATCAACAAGTGGAGCTCGATCAAGCAGCATTTTATAAATGGCAAAGTCTTTTATTCCAAATTGCTCCTGAGCTTCGAAGTCAGCTAGTACCAAAATTAAAAAAGCCTCGCCTATTATGGAAAAATTCAAAGAGCATGTTTCGACGTTCCGATTATTTTATAGAGGAATTAGTATGCAAAACGATGCTTCGCCAAAAACAGTATCGCTTAGGCTACCTTCGTTTTTTATTGAGTGGTATTGGGCTCATCATTCTTGTGCCAGCATGGGCGAAAATAATCATGCTTGGAATTCTTTATTTTACTTTACGGTCAATGATGCAATCGGTAATCCAGCAAATTTTAGAGCACAAAATTTGGTCAATCTTTCAAGTATCCAATGAACAAATTCATGCAGCTAGCAGGCGATTACTTAAGGGATTTGTAGATCTGCCGTTATTGTGTATCCTTATTATTTTTATTATTAGTCTTGTAAATTAAGGCTCATAACATGAGGTTAATTTCCGTTCAGACTGGGCGCTTTGTAGCTGTCGCTACAGAAAACATTTGTCGTTGGTCACGAAGGCGTTATCACAGGACGTGATGCTTTTAGCCTTCGTTCGTCTAGATCGCTGATTCCCAAGGAGTCGCCCAGTCGTAACGAAGATCAACTTTTATATAAATGGTATGTGTTTTAACAAATATCATCCTCTTTTTTTGATTGTCCAAATGAAACAGGTGCCAGCTTAGTTTGCTCGCACCTGTTGTTTATTATCTATTATCTTCCATTCCTTGTAGAAGCATTTTTCTAAATTCCTGTGCTTGGTCAGCTTTAATGGCTACTTTGTTAAAACGTTTTTTAATACCCAGCATAAAAGTCACTTCCATAGGCTCCTTCATTTTTAATATAAACTGTGGATATACCGCTTCAAAATCACGTGCTATAAAATCAATTGTATCTTTGGATAATTTTCGTTCCAACTGTTCCTTATCCTCAATAAGCTCCTCAATCTGATCAAAGCGAATTTCTGCTCGTTTCATCAACCCTAATGACAAATACAGTTTTTCAGGTGTTACATGAACAGGATTTAAACGAATGGCTTGCATATCCGCTATAAAAAAGAGGACAGAGTATACGTTTAAAATAAGCAATAGAATAGAAAGAACAAGTGATTTCTCATGTAACCACCAATGAATCCCTATTGTTTCAATGGCGATTCCATGGATTAGCATAATAATAAAGGCAATATAGCTCGAATTTTTATGCAAGGTTAATCCAGGTCGCTCTTTTCTTTTCCAGCTTGCAAAAGCGTAATAAAACACTAAAAAATCTGTGCAAAGTAGTTGGATAATAGGATGCTTCGGTGCATGTTTTTCAACTGCTTTTGGAAATGAAAACAAATCTGGTAAAGTAGTTGATCGTACATCCGCTAAAATTCTTGGCATATAGCGAACAAGCGTTGCAATGATTAAAATTTCTAATAGAATAATCGTACCTTCAATCGCAAACCCAGCCCAAGTCACCGCAACAAATGGCTGTAGATGTTCTATTGGAATAATAAAACGGGCTGCAATACAACCAGATGCTGCTAAAAGCACTGCTTGTTTTATAGAAAACTTTCGTTTATAAAGCAGAAATAAAGCAGGCATAATAAGGACAAAATCAATTAATGAGCCCAAAACAACGCCATTTGTTTCAGGTGGTAAAATGGATGCGCCGAGCCCAGTGTTATAAAGCGCAAAATTACTGGCAAGTACGACTAACAAAAATGCTAGCCAAATATTTTGCTTTTTCTTTAATGCAATCATGTTAAATCTCTCCCTTATCATTTATTTCATGTATTATTCCTTCCTTTAATACAATTTGGTTTAACTTCTGAACAATCTCTTTTAATTGCACGATCTCATTTATCTCTAGTTTTGAATAATACCTCGAGATAATAAATCGTTTTATTTCTTCCTCTCTTTCAAAATACTTAATGCCTGACGTCTCAAGGCTCACAAATATTTCACGTCTATTTTCCGGATTAATGCTCCGGGATACATAGTGCTGTTCCTCAAGTTTACTAACTAGCTGTCCGACCGCACTAGAAGTTATATTCATATAACTCGCAATTTGCCCAATCGTCACGAGCCTATTTTTGTTAATAAAGTCTAATAAAATTATTTGTTTAGGAGAAAGTTCATCACTGATTAGATTTTGATGTAGCTTTATGAAATGACTATCCATCGAATAAATAGCATCATTTATCTCCTCCACAAGCTTATAAATAAATTCTTCATCCTTTGCCAAAACTCATTCATTCCTTTAAGTAAAGTTAATAGTAAAGGTATCTTTACTATTAACTTTACTTTATTTTATATGGTTATTATTGTCAATAGATTCAGCAATAAAGTGAGGGAGCTAATCCTTTAATTTTCAAAAACTTTTCACATGTCTTAACAGAACCAGATGCTTATTCCAACTATCGAGACATTAAGAATGGCAAAATAAAAGACCTCCTGATTAAGAGGTCTAGTTTTAACATCCTTATTTTTCTTCGATATCTAATTGTTCGTAATAATTCTCTACAATTGGATAAATATCTGGGTTTGAGTCGTAATAGGTATTTTCAATTTTACTAAGCGTAAATATAAATTCTTTTTCGCCATCAAAAAGAGCAAGTCCATATCGCCAGCCTGTTCGTTCTTCTTGATTATCTTGGGGAGTAAACTTTATATCTTTAATCAAATTTAGCAATTCACCAATTTGTTCTTGCTTTGTAATCGTTTTAGAATAACCAGTTGAACCATCTTGAATGATTGCTTTATCTACATTTTCAATTTTTGCATCCTTATAAAATTCTTCTAATGTTTGCGTTTTTGCAATTGAGCAAGAAGAAAGTAAAACTAGTAATGCGAATAAAAACAGGAACATAGATTTTTTCATTGAGCCACCTCCAAGTTTATTCTATTCACTATTATTAAATTACAAATAGGTACATTAAGAAATAGATATCCCTATTTCATTAAATTAAGATGAAGCGATTCATTGCAAGAGCGCGTATTCAATACTGTTCCAATTCAATACTATCCTTTATCAAAAAACTGTTTACGATAAACATATGGGGAGTATCCTGTATATTTTTTAAATTGTTCAATATAGTAACTTACTGTACTGAAGCCTGTAGTTGTAGCAATTGTAGTGATGGATTGCTCACTATCACGTAATAGCTCCATACTTTTACGAAGACGATAGTGTAATAAATATGTGAATGGTGTCATACCGACCATTTTTTTGAAAAAGCGACTACATTCTGCACGACTTAAAAAAACATGTGCAGCTAAACTTTCTAAAAATATCTTTTCCTGATAATAAGTATGTAAATAATCAAGCATATCCTTCGCTCGTTCATGCTGGACAATAATTGCTGGATCCAGTATTTCTTCTGTTAGCATTGATTGTGACAAAATAGTTTCCCAAATGACTAATAGCTCTCTCCATACCTTTAGCTCATAAAAAACAGCTTGTTCTTGTAGTAATTTAGCCACGATGTCTACTTTTTGCGCCAATTGGCCAGAAAGCTTGACATAAGGCAGTCTATTGTTCGTTATATAAGGCAGTACATATTTAGTGGCAAAAATACTGTCCTTATGTCCACCTAATAGCAACGGGTCCACGTTAATACACAAAATTGTAGCCTGTTCTACTTGAAAAGGCTTTGCTTCATGTAAGCCTGATGCATTGACAAATAGTCCCTCCCCCGCCTCAAGTACAAAAACATCTGCTCCTACACGATATTCCACAAAACCACTTTTCACATAGACAAATTGAATTTCCTTATGCCAATGTAACGGTAAAAAATCTAAACGATCTAATCGCAAAAGCGTCTCATATAGTGCAACTGGAAATTCCTTCGTCCCATGTAACGTTAGTTCTTGTAAATCCTTTGCAATTCTAATATGTGTTAACATCACTACTTAGCTCACCTCAATATATTGATATTATTAACCCTTTAAATCGATATTTTTTACGTCAAACATTTTTTATAATTTCTTTATATTGATAGTTTAGGAGATGTTTTAAGTTGAATCAATCATCACAGAAAAATCGTACGCTTGGTTTTATGCTCGTCATTCTAGGGGCAAGCTTTTGGGGTATTGGTGGTACCGTCGCTCAAAAGCTTTTTCAGCAGGAAAATATAGAGGTTGGCTGGCTCGTTTCCAGTCGTCTTCTTTTAGCTGGCCTATTGCTCATTACTGCCTATAAACTTACACACCGCAAAGAGTCTATTTTTGTGATGTGGCGTACAAAGCAAAATGCTTTTAGACAAATTTTATTTAGTTTATTAGGAATGCTGGCGGTTCAATATACTTATATGATGTCGATTGCTATAGGTAATTCAGCTGTTGCGACTTTATTGCAATATTTAGCACCACTTTTTATTATGGCCTATTATTTAATAACGAAGCACAGTCAATTGACAAGGCAGGATGGAATCGCTGTAACTTTTACACTTGTTGGTACTTTTTTATTACTAACAAATGGCTCGTTGTCTACACTTTCTGTACCTGCGACGGCCGTGTTTTGGGGGATTTTATCTGGTCTTTCGGCTGCTTTTTATACGTTATATGCAGTCCCACTTTTACAGCAATTTCACTCATTGTTAGTTGTAGGCTGGTCAATGCTTATTGGTGGTATTGTGATGAGCTTTTTCCATCAACCGTGGCAAATTGATGTGTCAAACTGGGCATTGTCGACTATCGCTTATTTTTTGTTTATCGTTATATTTGGGACAATGCTAGCATTTTGGTTTTATATTGCTAGTTTGAATTATTTATCGCCTAAAGAGACTAGTTTACTTGGTAGTCTGGAGCCCCTAACAGCTGTTATAACAAGTGTGCTTTGGCTTAAAATTACCTTCGGAGGTTTTCAATTTATTGGGACAATCCTTATTCTCTGCATGATTTTATATCTTACAGTTTTTCAAAGAAAGCAATCATAGGAAGGTTTAATAAATCCGGATTTATTTCGCACCTTAGACTCAAAAATCTACGAATCCATACATAAAATTTACATATGCTGAACTTTTCATTAGCAGAGGAAATTTTAGTTTGCATCTATGCATATACAAAGTTCACTGACCATGAACGCTGGAAAAATAAAAAGCGCGATCTTTACTGATCGCACTTTTCTCATATATAGCTCTTTATAGCTTGTATAAATTCATAAATAAAATATCCAGCAAATCCTATTAGTAATACGCCCGCTACCATTGTAAGCGACTTAATGACTTTACGACTCATCGCTTTTCGAGTAACCGAAACAATGGCCATCAAGCTTATATCATGTAACAATATGCCACTCAGAACACCTGCAGCAATCACTAGAAAGTTCGATGACTCCCCTTGCCCATATGATTTGGCTAGTACAACACCGAAAACGTTTACCCAGAATACTAGATTTCCAGGCGAAATTGCAACTAGTAAACCATTACGATAAGAAGTAAAAAATGATTTTGTCACTTTCTCTCCTACAAGCGTAATATCTTGATCAGCATTTTTGATAGAATCTAGTCCTAAAAGGAATAAAAATCCAGCCCCTATAATCCACATAGGGATTTGAATGATAGGCATTGCTAAAATGGAAGCTAGCCCCATATATAACGCAAAAACCAGTACAACATCAATTGTCATACCACCAAGTCCGACAGCCCAACCGTGCATAAACCCATTTTTTAGTCCTTGCTTTGTCATTTCTACTGTAATGGCCCCAACAGGCATGGCAATCGCAAGTCCTACCAACACATACGCTACATATAAACTCAAATAAACACTTCTTTCATGCAATAGAATATGTTTCATACGTCCGTTTATAGTTGTATTATAGCATAAAAATACATAATTAGAACATTTCACTAATATTTATTCATTTTTACGTTATTATTTTATAAATCATTTGTATGATGGTATTGGGTGACCTATTCCGATTGCTATTCACTTTTTTTGATGCCTATAACCAATTTTTGGTGGTGCTTTATAGTACACCGAGCTCAAAGTGTAGACCTAAACTTAAGATGGGGTCTTCAATATAATAGAAGTTATAATGAATGAAGGACTAATAAACGATTACAGTAGACTGGAATTATATAAAATTTGGACAGATAGACCTTTGCCAGTTTGCTTAATAAAGTGGGAGTCGACCGCAGATGATACGGTTCGACTCCTTTTTTTAGAGGAAACTCAATAAATTTTTTCCCAAGAATACGATCTATATGGAGATGGCGTAACATAAAGAGAATTGTTCCTTTTAACAAATGTGAAATATGCTTCGCCCTTCTCTGTGGACGATACCCATTTGTACTCCTCTCGAAGAGTACCTTTACCTGATAATACTCCAGGGCCACCAAATATTTTGACTACTTCATCATAGGTCATGCCTTCTTTAATAGTAGCAGTACTTTCAGCTGTAACATCTGGGTAGCTTAAAATGGGTAGCTCCTTTCCTTTATAGATTATCATATTTAAATAATTTGTTTTAATGGGCCCAGATATTATAATTTGATTGGCGCCATCATGGAATGATTCTAGAGCCCCAAATAAGTCAACACTAGGCTTTTTAGCAAAAAGATAATCAAGATCGCTTGAGTTAAAATGATCAGCATCAAGAGCTAGAAATTTTTCATAATTAACTGTTGGCTTACCAAAATCTCTCACCTTACGCAATTCTTTATCATAAACATCCTTTTCAAAATCAGATGGGATCAAGTTCACACCTAAACTAGAAATATATATATCTGTGTTTTGGTAATCCCAACGGACATCTATACCAAGCAGTTCCCCTATAAATCTTAAAGGGACTACAGTTCTTCCATTAATAATCTGACTAGGTACATCTGATAGAATATGTTCTACATCTTCGACACCGTTATTATTCAAATAAGAACTTGAAGTTATAGTAGCCGTTTTTTGACCAATTGGTAAGACAACAGTGTAGTTAGTGTGTTCGATAGAATAAACAATAGTGAATACTTTCTTTTTCGAATCCCATTTCACACCATTCCCTAAATATTCAGATACAAATCGAAGTGGTACAAAAGTTCGATCATTTTTTATTATAGGTTTTTGATCCAATATTACTTCTTTGGTGTTTACAAATACTTTAATAGAGTCGTTAGCACTAGCAGTATTATGAGATGTAAACAAAAAGGTTGTTGTAATGAAAGCTATTAAAACAATATTATATCTTTTAAACATCTTTCTCTCCTTTTAAATCATAATTTATTATAAATACTTCTAATAAGAGCTGTTCAAAAATAATATCGGATTTTACCTTCTTTATTTTATAGAAAGATTAAATGGTACATGATAAAGATTTTGGTTATCTTTAAATTTGATAATAGGAATGGATTAGACCTTATTTAATAAAGTCCAAATCATCAGTAAATATGATGAGGAGAATGGGATCTTAAGTAAGTGCGGTTAAAAATAGAACCACCATAGAACGTTGTCGTGACAATGTTCTTGGTGGTTCTTTTTGAAAAGATTCAACCAAATTCAACTAAATACTTGGTCAAAGCTCGAAAATCTTATGCTACTATTAATTTCGACTTAGACTTTAAAATTTACTTTATTTCTTTAAACAATAACTCCATAAAGTCGCTTTCTTTTTAAATCCAGCTTTAAAATAAACGTGATTTGCCTGATCATTTTGATTATCTACATTTAGTGTTATTTGAGTGATTTCATTAAATCGAAACATTTCTGTTAAAACTTCTTTTAGTAGCTTGGTCCCTATTCCTTTGCCTCTGTATTCAGGATTGATAGCTATATATTCTAAATGGGCTTCTTTTGCTGTTAAGTCCATCTCAAAATAAGCATATCCTTGAACGACCCCATCCATTTCCATAATTCTTAAAACATTTTCTTTATTTAATTGAACTCTCTTTAAAATTGTATCTGCATCGTAATACGTTTTTGAAAATGCATTTGAATGAATCTTTTTAAATTGCTCATAGTCTGATGTTTTATAATAACGACTAGTAATAGCAACTACAGTTTCAAAGGAATCTTTCGAAACTCCAAGTAATAAATGCTCACCTGTTTTATTGGCGTTTATTTGCTCCAGAAATGCTAATTGTCGAGTATTCAGCTCATTAATGAAGAAATAAAAGTTCGAAATTTGTGGATATGTCTGCTGCAATGTGCAAAGTAATTTCTCTTGGATCGTTACATCTTCATCTATAGAAAATGGTCCCCACACTTCAGTTGAATCGCCGTCTATATCTAATCCAATAAGTGCTTGTATATGTTCATTATCGAAAGCAGCTACAATCGATGTAAAATTACCATCGATAAAATCTTCCTGTAATGTACTCAATAGTTCTTGTTCATTTTGACCACAATACCCAATGTTATGTTGTTCTTCGATATTTAGCTGTGCAATAAAATGGGCAACTTCCTTTAACTCGGTTGGGTAAATTCTTTTTATTGTGTAACACATATCGCAATCTCCTTAAAGTGATTTTTCTTGATTTTGATGACATAAACGTAAAACATAATTAAGATCAATATCTTCATGTAAATGTTGCGGTGTCCAAGGTATATAGATGTGTGGCTTTACGCCTGTAACATTGTAATGATATTTTTCATGCATTTTAGAAATGCTATAAACAAATTCGTAATCATCATAATCTACAGTTACGACATTAAAGAAGTCCATAATTCCCATTGTAGGGCGTCCAACTACGGTAACTTTTGGTGACTTTTTAACATTCTGGACAAATGTATCACCCGAACTTCCACAGGTTACATCCGTAAGAACATAAACATTTTTAGGGTTTAGCTGACCTTGAATTGTATAATCCAATTCTTCTGGAACTGCCATCAGCCCTTTCGCATAATTTGTTTCAAACTCTGTTATTTCTTCTTGAATCCATTTTTGCATTTCACTATCTAGTTCTTGTGTTAAATACTCGTTCAACTCTTTTATCCATAGCAGACAATTTCGGTCTGTGTAGTTTGTATATATTAGTTCATCTTCATGAAATAAGCTTTTAAATAATATTTCTCTATCAAATACGTAATTGAGTATTGGAAAATAAAATAGGTCATTCCCACCATAGTTTACTCGTACATCAATAATTAAATTATGTGAATGATTTATATCGCTTTTATGATTGTTCAACAACTCCTGAATAGGTTGAGCCTGAGAAAAATCCGTTATTTTTAGATACACCGTTTTGTTATCCAACTTTTTAAAGACGTAGCTCGGTACATATGGAGACCGTTCATATGTGGCTAACGGCAAAATAAATTTATCATCATTTCGATTTACTAATACTCGTTTTGTATGTTGTAATCCTACATGCCAATATTGTCTTTCTGGTACAGGATCCTCTAAAATTTTCGAATAGAGATTTGCAAATTTTTCAATCGTTAAGCCGTCAATCTCAAGTATTTCATCACCTATTTATAATCTAGCTTCATAGGTCACCTCTGTAACATATAAAGCATTTTGATAGCGTCGTACTTTAAACCCTCTATTCGGCATTACTGTCTTTTTCGCTTTAAATGATAAATGTCCATCTTTAAAATCGAGTAAATAGGACTGTATCGTTTCTACAAAATCTTTATCTGTCATGTCATCTGTAATGAGATAATTTTCAGGACAGTTAATATGCTTTTTATCTAAAAAACCCGCATAATCTCTTTTCATTATTTGAATTATATCTTCGTAGATTTGTCTTTTACTATGCATCGTATCATCCCATTCCTTTGAATTTGAATTTGAATTTGAATGTAAACGCAAAAACAAATAAAAAATCCCTCTGAAAATAGCTTCAGAAGGATTAGTAAATAAATTTATTGTGAACAAAAATAAGCCTCCAAAAAGGTAAGCTTTATAAAAGTATAATAAATAGACAGACTAATCCTATTTTTATTTGAAAATGCATATACATTTTACGTTTAAAAATAGAATTATTTGTTCATCGTCCATTCATCATCCCTTCAAATTTAGTACATTAATTGTAACATTCAGTTTCCGAAAATTCAAACTAATTTACTATTGTTATAATGAAATATATAACAATAATCGCATATAAACATAGTACGGAGAAACGTATAGGTTAGTTCAGGAACTATTAAGAACGTTATTTGGAGCATCGTGCATGTCCGTAAAGTTGCAAAAAGTAGGTACAAGAAAAAATCTTGTACCTACTTTTTTTATGTTGTTGCAATTTCCACAACTTCTGCACCCACATGTACGGGTGGTTTTCGATCTTTCCATGGAGCAGATTCTTCTAATTGTTTTCCAAGCTGTAAAAGGGTTAACTCATCGGCGAAGCGTCCTGTAAATTGCAACCCGATTGGTAAGCCAGACGCACTCATTGCGAGTGGTAATGATAATGATGGTTGACCTGTTGCGTTAAACAAATTGGTAAACGGCGCGTATGTGAAAATCTGCTCTGTCCATTCAATTGCCGAAATATTAGGATTATTTGCATTTAGCTCGCCAATTTTCGCTGGTAATGTGCCGATTGTTGGACTTAAAAGAACATCATAATCTTCAAAGAATGTCGCTACTTGACGTGATACGAGTGCATTCGTATTAATGGCTTCTAAAAGTGCGCTAGCTTTTAAGTTTTTGCCATATTCATAGCATTGCCAAATGGCTGCTTCAATAGTATCGCGTGAAGGAGTTTTACCTGTTAATTCTGCCGCCCCCACAATCATTTTATAAATATTCGCTGTCCAAATATTTACCGTTGCGCGTGAAAATGGTGCTTCGTCGTAAGCTGGTCGAGCTTCGACTACTTCATGCCCTAATTCTTCTAATAATTTTATGGCCTTATGTACGGCCTCGATACATTCTGGATCAACGAATGCACCAGAATTTGTTTCTGTTGTCCAGGCGATTTTCAGTGGCCGTACCTTTTGCTGAATCGCTTGACTATAAGGCATTTCTGGGCTTTGAATAATCGAGTAGCATCCTAAGTCTGGCCCAGCTACTTGGTCCAGTAATGTAGCGGTATCACGAATGGTTTTTGTTTGTGCAAATTCAATTGCTAGCCCATTTAATGCCTCACTATTATAAGGCCCCATCGGCACGCGACCACGTGAAGGTTTTAAGCCAACGATACCACTACATGATGCAGGAATTCGAATGGATCCACCTCCATCATTACCATGCGCGATTGGAACGATACCACTTGCGACAGAAGCGGCTGCACCGCCACTTGAACCACCAGGGCTATGTTCTAAATTCCATGGGTTACGTGTTGGACCATAAATGACAGCTTCAGTTGCAGCATTATAGCCGAACTCTGGTGTTGTGGTTGTACCGCTTAACACAAAACCAGCGTTTTTAAAACGTTTCATTAATTCGCTATCGACAGACATTACAGCATTTTCTGCAACACGACTGCCCATACTATGTGGCACACCTTCCGCATGAAGCACAACTTCTTTAATTAAAAATGGGACGCCTGCGAATGGTTGATTATCATTTAAAGTTGAAATCGCTTTGTCAGCCTGTTCCCCTAACACACTGGCAACGGCATTAATCGAAGGGTTAACTTTTTCAATACCTTGTAGCGCTAATTTTGTAAGTTCTTGTGGTGTCACTTGCTTTGTTTTTACTAACTCCGCTAATCCAAGACCGTCATATGATGCGTATTCCTGTAAATTCATCTGATCACCTCGTTAAAATTTTGACTTACAATTCCATCTTAAATTGAAATAAAAAAAATCGATATTACCCAAAAGGATAATTTGTTTCGAACGAGAATATATGAGTTTAATAGAGAAAAGGAGGAATTATTTTGTATGAGCAAAAAGAGGTGGAGTTTTTATTAGAAACAACGTTTAGGATTTCGAATTTGAATATGCAACAAACAAGTGGAGACTTTAAATTGAGTATGTTGCAAGTATTGAGTGAATGTTTTCAATATGAACATGCTATATTTTGGGAAGTAGCAGATGGGGAGTTAAATGAACAGCCTGTCTGTTTCAATGTAGAGACATATACGATACAAAATTATTTACATGAATATAAATATTATGATCCTTTACACCCAGTGAATATGCAAAACCAACCCGATATTCAATTAATGCAACGAAATGAAGCAATATCGAAGAAGAAAAAGCTATATTATGTTGAGCGCTTTTTACAAAAAAATGATTTTATCGATGAAATGGTTATGTACCTGTATAATCAGCAAAAGCCAACAGCTGCTATTGGCTTTTTACGAAAAGAAGGGGAACTTCCATTTACAGAGAAGGATAGTCAAAAGCTATCATATGTAAAGCGGATGATTGAAAATGTTTATTTATTACATCAATATGTTCAGCCTGGCGAATCATTGCAAATTACACAACGTGAAAAAGAGTTGCTACTATATTTATGTAAGGGCTTTAAAAATGCAGAAATTGCTAGGTTTTTATATGTCAGTGAAAATACAGTAAAGAAGCATCTGCAAAATCTGTATCGAAAATTTCAAGTAACTTCCCGAACGCAACTTGCATTAAAATATTCAGAAAGCTTTCGAACATAAAATTAAGATGTTGGAACTTTCATCAGAAGACATATTTGATATGATTCAATCAAATAATAATAAACAAGGCAAAGGTTTCATGATCAATCTCTACCTTGTTTATTATCTAATTACGCTATTTCTATTGATATTTAATAATCACTTCCCCACCCGTTACAGTAAATCCAACTAACAGGCTTGAATTGTACCTTTACTTCAATAAATCTATTTTTTTAGCATGCAAATTTTAGGACAACTTCCCTTCTCATCCCTCTTATAACATTTGTTTTTTCCATTGCGACAGCACGTCATTGGATTTCGCAATGTCCACTTTTAATGAAGCCTGTTTATTTGAGCAACGTTTTTTAGCCTTTTCCCAAGCTTCTTCTAGCGCAGGTAAATAGCTTAAATTTTTCGTAGCTGAAACAAGCTGTAAAAAAATATTCCCTTGAATATAGTACCAGCGAGGGTTCATACTATCTAGCTGAATTGCTTCTTCAATAAGACGTAGTGCCAAGTACGGACTGCCTTCATTGCGGTTCAAAAACTGTGCGAATGCTCCCCAGTAAAGAGCTTTATTTGGTTGGAGTTTTATCGCTTCCGCATATTGCACAAGTGCTTTGTCATGCTCCTTAGCAAGAACAAAATATTCGGCCATTGTATAGTAAGCATTCGCTTGTGCCTCTGCCGATCCAGCCAACAAATCATCTACTACTTTACCAAATTGCTTTTCATCCTCACTTCCTATGTATGCAGCGAGTACATCACGTTCTGGATAAGAGCCATCTGTTCGTTCAACACTTTGCTTTACTTTTTCAGCAGTAGAAATAGGCATATTTGCAAATCCGTTCGCTTCCAACAACGCAACGTGCTGTTGAATTGTTGGACATGATTCATGTTCTGTAAACGCACTATTAGCTAAAAGTGCTTTCGCTAATTGATAGCTTTCTTTTACATGACCGTTTAAAAATAATTCATTTATTTGTTGGACTTGCTCATCAAATTGTTTGATCACTATTTAAATCCTCACCTTCACCAAAAGAAAAGTCTTACAGGTATTTTACCATCTTTAAATCTAAAACAAACTAAATAGCAATAATTTTTCTACAATTCTTTTAATTTACGACTTATTCAGTATCTATTATTTTTTTGTGGCCCATCACATAACGAAGGTTGATTTCCTTTCCGACTGGGCGCTTTCCTGGGGGCGTCCAGTATTCACCCCAATCAATTTATTTAGCATACGTCTTAACAAACGTCATCCCAAAATTAGGGATAAGTTCCTGTTTTTTAGTTCTATTAGATTTATGTTTTAAATTACGATAAATGAAATGGGGTTGGATAAAGTTCTGAATTATGAGATAATTGAAGTGTATTTTCATTTTTGAGGGTATGTAAACTGTAATTAGGAGGGCTTACTTTGAATAGACGATTGCATTTTGTATCGATTATTATCGGAAACTTGTTAACACTAGGAGTTATTTTCATTTATGCTATGCAAAGTCAAGTGGATGTTGCCCTCAGCACATATGCCCTTGTGATGGGGTTCTTAAGCACATCACTACTAATCTTTTTTTATTTATGGGGGGATGAAAAACAACAAATTTCTAATCGTTTTTCTAAATAAGTCGGGTGATTTTAAATTATGTAATCCTATTTTTAAAAACGCCCGTTGAAGAAATTTTCCCCTTCTCTACATTAGTAGTTTAGGGATTTTTTTCATGAAAAGCTTCTTTTTTTGTGGTATTCCCCTCTGAATACGACTAATTATTGTTGAAATATAAAAAATTTTGTAGAAAATTTAAAAAGAATGATTGAGTAGTAATTCAATTTTCTGTATAATCAGCTTGTTTGACAATACTAATTTGAACTTGGGGGTAGACAATTGGGTAAAGCATTGATTATAGGAGCTGGCGGAGTAGCCAGTGTTGTGGTACACAAGTGTGTTCAAAATTCGGACGTATTTGAGGAGATTTGTATCGCAAGTAGAACTGTTTCAAAATGTGACGCTCTAAAAGAAAAACTAGAAGGCGGAAAAACAAAGATTCATACTGCACAGGTAGACGCAGACAATACGGAAGAGGTTATTGAGCTTATTAAAGCCTTTGGACCAGAAGTTGTTATTAATGTGGCACTACCTTATCAAGACTTAACGATTATGGATGCTTGCTTAGCGACGGGTGTACACTATGTGGATACTGCAAACTACGAGCCACCTGAAACGGCAAAATTTGAATATAAATGGCAATGGGCTTATAAAGAGAAGTTCGAAAAAGCTGGCTTAACTGCTTTACTTGGTAGCGGTTTTGATCCAGGCGTAACGGGCGTTTTCACAGCTCATGCACAAAAACATGAATTTGATGAAATTCACTATATTGATATTGTGGATGCAAATGCTGGTGATCACGGTTACCATTTCGCAACAAACTTCAACCCAGAAATCAACATTCGTGAAATTACAGCGAATGGTCGTTACTGGAAAGAAGGCGAGTGGGTTGAAACTGCACCACTTGAGAAAAAAGAGGTTTATAACTTACCAGAAATCGGACCAAAAGATATTTACCTTTTATACCATGAAGAACTAGAATCACTTGCTAAAAACATTAAAGGCTTAAAGCAAATCCGTTTCTGGATGACATTCTCTGAAAAATACTTAACTCACTTAAAAGTATTAGAGAATGTTGGTATGACTTCTATCGAGCCTATCGAATTTGAAGGACAAATGATTCAACCAATTCATTTCCTTAAAGCTGTACTACCTGATCCAGCATCACTAGGACCACGTACAAAAGGAAAAACTAACATCGGTTGTATTATTCGCGGTCTAAAAGATGGTAAGGAAAAAACTTATTATGTTTACAATGTATGTGACCACGAAGAATGCTATAACGAAGTTGGTTCACAGGCAATTTCCTATACAACTGGTGTACCAGCAATGATTGGTGCAATGCTTGTGATGAACGGTCAATGGCGTAAACCTGGCGTTTGGAATGTCGAAGATTTCAATCCAGATCCATTCATGGATGCACTAAATAAATGGGGTCTACCATGGCAAGAAAGCCATAACCCAGAATTACTTGACCTAGAGTTAGATGAAAAGGAATTAAGTCGATGAAGCCAATTGATTTCTCAAAAGTTCCGTCCCCTTCTTACGTAGTGGATGAACGATTATTAACAAAAAATCTAGAACTTTTAAAATCGATTCAAGATCGAACAGGCTGCCGTATTTTACTTGCCTTAAAAGGGTTTTCTATGCATTCAACATTCCCTTTAGTGGGGGAATATTTAGCAGGGATTACGTCTAGCTCATTATTTGAAGCGCAACTTGGCTATGAAAAAATGGGCAAAGAAGTTCACGTTTATGCACCAGCATACGTGGAGCATGAAATGGACGAGCTACTTGGCTATGTTGATCATATTGTGTTTAATTCCTTTAACCAATGGAACCAGTATAAGGACAAAGTAAAATCGTCCGGTAAAACAATTGAATGTGGTATTCGTATCAATCCTGAGTACTCTGAAATTGAAACAGCACTTTACGACCCTTGCTACACGAATTCTCGTCTTGGCACAACTTTAGCCAACTTCGACAAGTCACAGCTTGACGGTATTGATGGCTTACACTTCCATGCGATGTGTGAGCAAAACTCAGATACGTTAGAGCGTATTATACAAGTTGTCGAAGAAAAATTTGGTGATGTCTTACATCAAATGAAATGGTTAAACTTTGGTGGAGGTCACCATATTACTCGTGAGGATTATGATGTAGAAAAGCTTGTGAATATTATTAATTACATTCAAGACAAGTATAACCTTCTCGTATATTTAGAGCCAGGCGAAGCTGTTGCACTTAATACAGGTTATTTAGTAGCAACTGTCCTTGATATACAGAAAAACGGTATGGACTTAGCAATTTTAGATACATCGGCAACTTGCCATATGCCAGACGTTCTAGAAATGCCATACCGCCCAATGATTATCGGTTCAGGTCAACCAAATGAGCTAGCTCACACATATCGCTTAGGCGGGCTTACTTGTCTTGCAGGTGATGTAATTGGCGATTATTCATTTGAACAACCTTTACAACCAGGCGATCGTCTAGTATTTACAGATATGGCGCATTACTCAATGGTGAAAAATCATATGTTTAATGGTGTAAACCTTCCATCCATCGTTTCTTATAACGATGAAGAAGGCATTAAAGTCATTCGTAAATTTAAATTTGAAGACTATAGCGGTCGACTTTCATAATATCAAAGAAAATCCTCTCCAACTTATCGCTGGAGAGGATTTTTTACGGCTTCATATTCATCCAACTATCAACATAATGAATGGCAAAACCATTATAGCTCGTTTTATTGGCATACTGTTTATGTACTTGTGCTAACTGTTTATTCATATAGGCTTCTCCATTATCATAGAAGGTAATATTTTTCCCTTCATCAGAAGCCCCAGTTTCCACACCAATAACAATTGATTTATTTACTTTTTTGGCATAGTTTATTTCATGTTCAACAATTTTAATAATGTCTTTAGCAGAATCTCGATAAGCCATTATTGAAACACTTTCCACTTGGTCAATAACCCAGTCCGCTAATAAACCAGAACCAAATTGGTTATTATATGAAACTTCGTCAAACCAAAATGGCATATCTGCTTCTAAAGGCAATTGTAATTGCTCTGTATTCCCTTTGGCTCTAGTGAGGAGCGCTTGATAGGATTCAATCGTTTTTTCTTGGTTCGAGCTCCAACCACTATTTAAGTAAGGCTCTACATCGAGATGAACTCCAGAAAATCGCTCTGTTGCTGCTGCATTTTCATTATATGATTGTATCCAATCAAACAGCTGATCCTGCATTTTATAGCCATCTGCTGATACCCAGCTTGCTGAACCATCTAGCGCATATACTTTTATACCTTTTGTCGTAGCTTTATTGATAAAACTTTTGTAATCGTCACTTGCTATATCACTATTAATTTGTAAATATAATTTCTTTACTTGTTTGCCTTCTAAAAATGAGAGTGCCCCTGATTCATCTTCGACAATCTTTGTCGTATCCCATAACCAAGTAGCCTTATCTTGCATGAACTTTGCGTCTACCTTTCCCATTGTTAATCCTAGCATACTTACAATTGTTACTATAAAAACAATAAATGTTTTTGATAGTGAACGACTTACCATATAATCACATCTCCATTCTATTTGCCGAGGCTCATAGAACAGAACCTGGCAACCTGACGATCATGCACTAAAAATAGTGTTTAGACTCACGGCTTTGCGTCCTTCCCTTTCGGTGAAGTTTGCCTTTTACAGTAGTTTTCTTCCTTTACATAATACGACGATAAAACGGAGATGTCTGTAGGTAATACGCATAAATTTTAATAACAACTTTCAACTAGAAAAAAAGAACACAGGTTATTTTTACTATATCAGCATATAAACGTAGAAGAGATTATCTATAAATATTCCTTTAACTGAAAAACAATTTGTACGTAATGTATCCTATAAATAACACTAAAATTAATACTAGCATTTCTTTCCAACCCATTCACTTTTTCTTAAATTCTCTCTTTTCTCTTCTGGTGTTTCCTTTTTCTTTGAATCCATGTGAGGAATACCTCCCAAATTTATTATTTATTTACGAAAGATATCTTCTGTAAATAGAGGACCTCAGACTAAGAGCACGGCATATCTTCCACCCTCAGTAACTGTCGGAACGGAAACCACCTTTGTTTTGGTAATGAACTTCAAGACATTCGCAGAAAGAAGTTAAAAAAAGAGACAGAATCACATATTTGTAATTCTGTCTAGAACATCAACTTTGATGTGTATTATTGAATTAATTTTTAGCTTTAATAAAAACTCAAGCCTCTACGTTTTCTTTTTCATTTTCAAGCATTTTGTGCAAATAATTAATTATTTCACGAATACCTTCTAATGAATTCACAAGAATTTTCGGGTCAACGTAAGTAATCATACGATTTTCTAGATTTGCCACAGCTGTAAAGTAGCGTGTTTTTGAATAATTGACTAGTCCCATCTGTTTTAATACCGACTCATCAAAATCAAGAATTTCACGAGCTTCTGTGACAAGTAATCCATAATTCACAACATCCGTGTTCAACACAATAATACGTGCTGTTGCAGCATTAGAGGAACGATTATAAAGAATACGCTCAAAATCAAGCACTGGCACAAGCTCGCCACGAATTCTTGTGAAACCTAGAAGATAATTAGGCAAATGAGGAATCGGTGTTACTTGCTCTAACTTTTCAATCGAAATCGCTTGCTCCACAGGCACTGCATATTCCTCTGTACCACAAGCAAAAACTACTGCCTTCACACTTTCCATACGGTCACATCCTTCGATTCTGTTGTTATTTTCTCGCAGACTCTTTTACGATTTCAACAAGTAAATCTGCTAATTTTTCTAATTCTTCTACTGGGATCTTTTCATTTGTTGTATGAATGTCCTCGTATCCAACAGAAAGATTGACTGTAGGGATGCCAAAGCCTGCAATAACATTAGCATCGGAACCTCCGCCTGAAATACCTAGCTTTGGTGTACGATCGATGTTCTGTGCAGCTGCAATCGCTACTTGAACAACTTTATCTGATTCTGTTACACGGAATCCAGGATACATTAGCTTTACTTCAACCTCTGCCTTTGCTCCTAATGAAGCAGCAACTTGCTCAAACGTCTCCTGCATATGCTGAGTCTGTGCATCTAACTTCGCTTTGTCGATTGAACGAGCTTCTGCAAGAATCGTTACTTCATCACACACAATATTTGTTGCCTGACCACCCTCAAAGCGACCAATATTTGCTGTTGTTTCTTCATCTAATCGACCTAGCTTCATTTTTGCAATACATTTAGAAGCAACCGTAATCGCTGAAATTCCTTTTTCTGGAGCAACACCTGCGTGCGCTGTTTTACCAATTATTTTAACGGAAACTTTCGCTTGGAATGGAGCTGCTGTGACAATTCCCCCTACTTTGCCATCACTGTCTACCGCAAAGCCATATTTCGCCTTAATTTTAGATGGATCTAACTCTTTAGCGCCAACAAGGCCACTTTCCTCGCCAGCTGTAATAATAAATTCAATATCACCGTGTTCAATATTTTGCTCTTTTAAGCGTTTAGCCATTTCAAATAATGCAGCGATACCAGCTTTGTCATCAGCACCTAAAATAGTTGTACCATCTGAAACAATATAGCCATCTTCACGAAGAGATGGTTTAATCCCTTTACCTGGGACAACTGTATCCATATGAGAAGTAAAATAAATTGGTTCGATATCTAATGAACCTTTTAGCGTAGCAAGTATATTACCTGCTCCATGCCCGTTTCTAGTATGTGCATCATCTTGTTCTACTGTAAAACCAAGCGCTGTTAGTTTGTCGACTAAAACCGGCGCAATCACTTGTTCATATTTTGTTTCTGAATCGATTTGTACGAGCTCAAAAAACTCTTCTACTAAACGACTTGTCATGTTGTAGGACTCCCTTAGTTTACGTGTTTTTCCACGTCATAGTTATCTTCTATATTTTAGCATACTGCTGCGTTTGGGAAAATAAAACGATTACATTGTTTTTCAATTGATGGCTGCAAATACCCGCTTTATTCGATTCGCAAATTATATAGAGGTAAAAGTACTGATAATTATGGAAGCACCTTTTTTCAGATTGAAAGGAAAGTAGCACTTAACGTAAACAAAAACGACTGAACAAATTTGGACTGGACGGTTAGATGACAAACATGACAAATCAAGTTTTCGTTATCTTCAAAACGTACAGATCAGAACCATTCATGAAGAATTCACACTGCTCACCTCAGGAAGACGAATAGATATCACCAAAATTTTAAAAATATAATTTATCTAGATAGTTAGCTTTTTAAGTAAACTTTTTACATTTAACAGAAAATTACATTAAAATATTTTATAGATTATTAACTTTTATTGGGGAGAGTAGCGACTTGAAGAAAAAAGTTATAATTATTGTTTCTTTGTTGGTTGTAATTATATTGTTACATTCAACACCCAGTATGGCATTAAGAACACATATATTTTTTATGGGTTATCCAAAGGCCGCAATTTCTTCAGGAATTATTGAAGATAAAGAACATAATGAAGTAGATAAAGAAAAATTTGCCGAATTAAATGCCAAAGCATACTCCCTAACAAACCCTCCAATAGAAAAAGCTACTCATGGCGAATTAAGAAACTTTCTTGTGAGGAAATTTGGCTTTTTACATTTTGCAGAATACTACGGTGATACTTAATAACCTTCGGCGTAGTCAAACGGGGGCTTTACACAAAAAAACGCTCAAATTACTGAGCGTTTTTATCTGTCGTTTATGTTACTAAATTACTGTTAAAATAAGTGTCATTGAGGTTGTTATTAACTTCACTTTTAGTGTTTTTCTCCCAATCAACCGAACCCGTTAGAAATAGGGAAAATCTTTTCACAGTTTACTTTATATCTACGTTTTAAAAGATCGCTTCTTTTTCTTTTTGCAGAGACTTCAAATAATCATCTGCCTTGTTATGTTTATCCTGTAAACGCAAAATTGTATTATGTACATCATCTTGTACACGAGAAACCTGATCTCTTGCAGTGGATATTTTAGAATGGACAGACCAAGCCGAAAAAATATCATCAAAGAAATAGTCCGCAAATTTCACGAATCCATCTGTATCAACTTGTAAGGATTTCGTTGACATATCATGTACATCTAGCAGTTCGTTATGGAAGCGTTGTAACGCAATTTGAGCATTGTGAAGATAATTTTCGGTCTTATCCAGTGCATCATGTTTTAAATGCGTAACAAAGAATCCTCCACCAAAAAACGTATCCCAAGTTGAATATCCATTAGCGGAATGTAAGGACTCTGCTGCTTGTCCAAGCTCAGTAAGTGCTGTTTCACCAGCCGCTTCTGCTTCCTTTATCTCTATCAGTAGTTGTTTCGTATGCATTTCCTCATGTGCTAATTGTTCAAGCCTTTTTGCCTGTTCAGGCTCATGGATTTGTAAGTAGCCTTTCTTTTTAGCATTTAATTGGCTTAAAGCTTCTTGTAACTCTTTTTCATTAATTTGAGAAAGCTTGGTGTTTATTTGCCCCAAATCATGCGCCAAATCAACATCCATCTTCTTTGCTTCATTTATTTTTAATTCAAGAATAGCTGCTTTATCAATTTTTTCTGCACGTAGCTCATCTTGTTGCCCTGCCCACGTACGAATCATATTCATAAAAGAAAAGCCTTCTAACTTATCGAGTCTTAAACGAATTTGATTGAGTGCTTTAGAATGTTTGTCAATTTCCTGTTGGGCATGCCCGATTTGCTGTTCAATTAAAACCTTTTGTTCACTTAATCTACTGGCAGTCCTTAATTGTGCATGTATTATTCCTTGCTCTTTTTGTAATTGTTTCCATTCCATTCATCTCAACTCCTATTACATATATGTACGAATGAAATCAAAATATGTTTCAATTATCTGTTATTTATAATTTATCTTTTATTATTTAAAGTTAGTATAAGTCAAAAAAAGCCTAGCAATCCGAATGGACACTAGGCTTGTACAATTGTTATAGAGGAATGTTTCCGTGCTTTTTCTCTGGACGTGTTTCGTGTTTGTTCGCTAACATATCTAGCCCTTGAATTAGCTTAATACGCGTATCACGTGGATCGATAACATCGTCTACCATACCGCGAGATGCCGCAACGTATGGGTTTGCGAATTTCTCTTTATATTCTTCAATTTTCGCTGCACGTGTTGCTTCTGGATCTTCTGATTTGGCAATTTCACGCGCGAAGATAATATTAGCTGCACCTGCCGCACCCATAACAGCAATTTCTGCGTTAGGCCAAGCAAATACTAAATCAGCCCCAATTGATTTAGAGTTAAGCGCAACGTAGGCACCACCGTATGCTTTACGTAGAATCACTGTAATTTTTGGTACAGTTGCTTCTGAGTATGCATAAAGGATTTTCGCTCCGTGACGGATAATACCACCATGCTCTTGTTTAACGCCTGGGAAGAAACCAGAAACGTCTTCAAATGTGATGATTGGTATATTGTAAGCATCACAAGTACGAATGAAACGAGCAGCCTTGTCTGAAGAATCAATATCTAAACCACCAGCTAATACTTTAGGTTGGTTACATACAAGACCAACTGATTCACCAGCAATACGCGCAAAACCAACTACTACGTTTTTCGCAAATTCTGAATGCACTTCCATAAATGAATCTGCGTCCACGATTTGCTCGACTACTTTACGAACATCATAAGGTCGAGTTGTTTCGATTGGTATCGTATCCACGATTTCTGGACGATAGTCGTCACCCTCTGGACGTGCCTGGCGTGGAGCTTTTTCTTTATTATTTTGTGGTAAGTAGCTTAATAGTTTCTTAATTTGATCAATCGCTGTTTCTTCAGAAGGTGCGCGGAAGTGTGCGTTACCACTTATAGCGTTGTTTACTTTAGAACCACCTAAATCTTCAGCAGAGATTTTTTCACCAGTAACCGTTTCGATAACTTTAGGTCCTGTAATAAACATTTGAGATGTTTTATCAACCATTAGAATGAAGTCTGTAATTGCTGGAGAATATACCGCCCCACCAGCACATGGTCCCATGATAACTGAGATTTGTGGAATTACCCCAGAGTAGATTGCATTACGATAGAAAATATGACCATAACCATCAAGTGAAAGTACGCCCTCTTGAATACGAGCACCACCTGAATCATTAATACCGATAAATGGTGTACCATTTTTTGCTGCTAGATCCATTACTGTTGCCATTTTTTTAGCGTGCATTTCACCAAGCGCTCCACCAAATACTGTGAAGTCTTGAGAGAATAAGTATACTGGACGTCCATTAATTTTACCGAAACCAGTTACTACTCCGTCACCAGGCCCTTCCATCTTGTCCATGCCGAAGTCTACTGTACGGTGTGTAATGAATGGGTTGATCTCGAAAAATGTACCTTCGTCTAGTAATAATTCAATACGCTCACGAGCAGTTAATTTACCTTTATCATGTTGCTTCTCGATGCGCTCATAGCCGCCACCAAGTTCAATCACTGTCTTACGGTCATACAACTCATTAATTTTGTCGAACATATCCATACTGATCACTTATCCCCTTTTCCACTTTTATCGCATAATTCATATAACACACCGAAAGATGATTTCGGGTGCATGAAAGCAACCTCTGCACCACCAGCTCCTGGTCCTGGCTCTTCTGATAAAAGACGTACACCTTTTTCACGAAGCTCAGCCATACGCTCACGAATCCCCGTTACACCGAAAGCTACATGGTGAATACCTTCTCCACGTTTTTCGATGAATCCATGAATAGTACTTTTTTCACTCATCGGTTCTAATAACTCAATTTTTATATTTCCCGCATCTATGAATGCAACACGAACCTGTTGCGATTCTACTTCTTCCACTTTTAGCAACTTTAAGCCTAAAGTTTCTGTATAATATGTAATGCGTTCATCAAGATTTCGGACCGCAATCCCAATATGATCTACTTTCTCCATGGTGACATCTCCTTCTGTTATGGTACATAATCTATTTTACAGACTTTTTCGTCAAAACTCTACTACTTGAGAAATTTTTCAGATTTGCTAAACTATTTATAAGAAAAGAAGGAGCGAACGAGCATATGAGTAATAAAAAATTTCAAAAAATCGTAGTTTATACTATGGTCGCGATCATGGTAATTTCATCTCTAGCATTCGGCTTATCGATGATAGTGTAATGAAAGGCTAGGCGTCCGCATTACTGCGGGCGCTTTTTCTTTACCTTTAACCCCTTAAAAGACTGCTTTATTTCTAAATATCGATCCATTTCCTCAATAAATTGATAAAGTGCCGCTTGCGCTAAAAATTGCTCATGATTTTTCGGCAATGGTAATTGGGCGAAATCCATCTTTACTTGCTCTAATTTTTCTCTAAAATGACTAGCCGTATTTCCTGAATGAACATGTTCACCAAGGTCTTGTAAAAAGTCAGCAACGATATCAGCCTCTTGTACTATAACAGGAAGTGCCGTTATTTTAGGAAGAACTCTATCAATAATTTCTAACTGCTGTTCACGCATATCAAAATACACGTAGTAGTCATTTTCTCGTCTCGTAAAATGATTTTCAACATCTTTAAACGCTAGGGATTTTGCACTATTCAATACTTTAATCGCTTCAATAATTTCCTGCCCATCCCACAATGTATCGCCTTCTCTTAAATAGTTGGCAATTTCTAAAAAGATCTTACTGTAAAGTTCCTCAATTTTAACTCGATAGTAATTTAATTCCTTTTGAATGTCTGGCATATACATATTTATAGCTATTCCCGTACCATAACCAATTGCCATTAATGCGAATTCATTATAAACAAGCGCTAATGAAAAGCTTTTAGCTGCATATATATGCATGATAATAACTGCACTAGAGACAAATCCATCCGCTACCCTTAATGACACAATTGTTGGTATAAAAATTAGTAGCATACCTGCTAATGCAAGTGGATGATAGGAAAATAGCTCAAAGCTCAAAAATGCATAAATCATTGCGATAATACTTGCGACAAATCGTGTATAAGCAGCATGAAGAGATTTTTTCTTCGTTGGCTGTACACATAATATTGTTAGAATACCAGCAGATGCATAAGAAGCTAATTCAAAGTATTGGGCAATGGCAATAGCGAGTGCTGCACCAAATGCCGTTTTTAATGTACGATAGCCGATTGAAAACTTCTTCAAGTCGACTGCCTCCTATCTTTTAGTACTCTACTTATTTTATTCAATTTAAAGAAAACTATAAGCTAATCGTTTAGCCAATATTACAAAAATTCTAAATGCAATTCTACTGGAATCAGTGGAGAAAGCGATGCTAATTCGGAGAATTTTTTAGTAGTAAGACTCCGCAGACATTTTATAGCCTGCGGAGTTTTCTGCTAAATGAATAGCTCTTCTATAATTGAATAAAATTAAAGTTCGTCGCAGTATTCCTCAAAGTTTGCTTGTAAGTTTGTTACTACTGACATTGGGTCATGACCTTCAATTTCATAGCGTCCAACTTCTGCTACTACTTGTCCATCCTTTAATAACACAAATGATGGGGAAGATGGTAAATGATCTTCACCGAAGAGATAACGAGCAGCTGCAGTTGCTTCTTTGTCTTGGCCAGCAAACACCGTTACAAGATGGTCTGGACGTTTATCGTAATGTACGCATTGTGCTGCTGATGGACGTGCGATACCTCCTGCACAGCCGCATACTGAGTTTACCATGACTAATGTTGTACCTGGACGAGCAAACGCCTCTTCAACAGCTTCAGGCGTGCGAAGCTGCTCATAACCTGCAGCCTCAATTTCTGCACGTGCTGTTTTTAAAATTTCTTGCATAAATAAATCGTAATCCATATTCATAAAGCGATAGCTCCTTTCAAGTTCGCGTCATCATCAGCAATTATGTCTCGGCATAATTGCGTCCAGAGGCTTTCACTTTTTTCAGCTGAAAGAAGTGAAACTTACTAGCTTTAGATATTCGACGCTCATACATCTCCTATCATAGCAGTTAGTGACGAATTTGTGCACCTACTTGCTCATATATTAGATGATATTATTTCTGTGATTGTTCATCGCTAAATAAACGATCTACACCTTGTGTAACTGTCAACTGTCCATTTAAAATTTGACGTTCTAAAAGCTGCACTTGTGCTTTCCGTTCTGGATTACCATAAAACATATCGATTAATTGGTCGGTAATCATCGATTGGAACCAATCTCTTGTCTGATTTTGACGTCTGATTGACCAGTAATTATTTGCCTCAACGATTTGTCTGAACTCCCCTATTGTATTCCAGACTTTATCGAGACCACGTTTTTCCCACGAGCTAACCGGCATTGCTGTGGACATCCAACCTGGTGTTGCAGGCTGTAAGAAATGTAAAATTTGCTTGTACTCGGATACCGTTTTTTTAGCCAGACGAACATTATCACCATCCGCCTTATGAACAACAATGGCATCCGCTAACTCCATAATGCCCTTCTTCATGCCTTGTAACTCGTCTCCGGCACCTGTTAAAACTAACAGCAAGAAGAAATCAACCATCCCTCGGACATACGTTTCACTTTGTCCAACACCAACTGTTTCTATTAAAATGACATCATAGCCAGCCGCTTCACAAACAAGCATCGTTTCACGCGTCTTTTTATGAACACCCCCTAGGGTACCAGCTGATGGAGAGGGACGAACAAAAGCATTAGGCTTTTTCACGAGCTCCTCCATTCGAGTTTTATCACCTAAAATACTTCCTCCCGATAAAGAAGAGCTCGGATCGATCGCAAGGACTGCCACTTTTTTCCCTAACTCACAAAGCATCGTTCCGAAAGCCTCAATGAACGAACTCTTTCCTGCACCAGGCACGCCTGTTATCCCAATGCGGACACTGTTTCCTGTATGTGGTAGAAGCTCTTGTAAAAGTTCTTGTGCTTGCACTTTATGTGTTGCATTTGAACTTTCAATGAGTGTAATAGCTTTTGACAATTGTGTACGAGAGCCAGCACGTACTTCTTGTGCAAGCTCCTGTACGTTTAAATTGTCTGCTTTTTTCTTTCGGAACTTTTTCGGTGTACCATATTGCATTCCGTCGTGAGTTGCCTCTACTCCGTCCATAACAAATAGCGCACTTTCCGGCATTCCTTTGTTTTTGTCCATTATTCAGACACTTCCTCATAGCCTAAACGTTTGTATATCTCTTCAATAATCTTTTGTGCAGATACAGGAATTACTGTACCTGGTCCAAAAATTGCTACTGCGCCAGCTTCATAAAGGAATTCATAATCTTGTGCTGGAATAACGCCTCCAACAATAATAATGATATCTTCGCGGCCCAGTTTTTCTAGCTCTGCTACTAATTCAGGAACTAATGTTTTATGACCTGCAGCTAATGAAGATACACCAATGACATGAACATCGTTTTCCACAGCCATTTGAGCTGCTTCTGCAGGTGTCATAAATAATGGTGAAATATCTACGTCGAAGCCTAAGTCAGCATAGCCTGTTGCCACAACTTTTGCACCACGGTCATGTCCATCTTGTCCCATTTTCGCTACTAAAATACGTGGGCGACGACCTTCATTTCCAAGGAACTCCTCTGTCATTTGTTTCACTTCAGTAATTTGCTCTTCATCTGAGAAGTTTGCAGAGTAAACACCAGAGATGGAACGAATTACGGCCTTATGACGACCTGAAACAACTTCGATCGCATCAGAAATTTCTCCTAATGAAGCACGAGCACGCGCAGCATCTACTGCAATTGCTAATAAGTTTTCTTCGCCATCTTGCGCCGCTTTTGTTAAACGAGCTAAATGTTTTTGTACTTCTGCTTCATCGCGCGCTGCCTTCATAGCTTCTAAACGTTCAATTTGCTTTTGACGAACTAACGTATTATCAATGTCAAGAATGTCGATAGGTTCTTCTTTTTCTAAACGATATTTGTTTACGCCAACGATCGTTTCTGTTTTAGAGTCGATTTTCGCTTGACGTTTTGCAGCAGCTTCCTCAACTTTCATTTTTGGAAGACCTGTTTCAATCGCTTTCGCCATACCGCCAAGCTCTTCGATTTCTTCAATTAAAGCCCATGCAGATTTTGTAATCTCGTCTGTTAATTTTTCCACATAGTATGAACCGCCCCATGGGTCAATAACTTTCGTCATAGCTGTTTCTTCTTGTAGGAACAGCTGCGTATTACGTGCAATACGTGCAGAGAAATCAGTTGGTAGAGCAATCGCTTCATCAAGTGCATTTGTATGAAGAGATTGAGTATGCCCCATTGAAGACGCATTTGCTTCGATTAATGTACGTGTCACATTGTTAAATGGATCTTGTTCTGTTAAAGACCAACCAGATGTTTGTGAGTGTGTACGAAGTGCTAATGTTTTCGGGTTTTTCGGATTAAACGTTGACATCATTTGTGCCCAAATTCGGCGTGCAGCACGCATTTTTGCAACTTCCATGTAATAGTTCATACCAATTGCCCAGAAGAATGATAAACGCGGTGCAAAGGCATCAATATCGATTCCAGCTTTAAGCCCTGTACGAACATATTCAAGGCCGTCTGCTAATGTATAAGCAAGTTCAATGTCATTTGTTGCTCCAGCTTCTTGAATATGGTAACCAGAAATCGAAATAGAGTTGAATTTTGGCATATATTTCGCTGTATATTCAAAAATATCTGCAATAATTTTCATAGACATTGTCGGTGGATAAATATATGTGTTACGAACCATGTATTCTTTTAAAATATCGTTTTGAATCGTACCCGCTAATTGGTCAGGAGTCACTCCTTGCTCTTCAGCAGCAACGATATAAAATGCAAGAACTGGTAATACTGCACCATTCATTGTCATAGAAACTGACATTCGATCTAAAGGAATTTGGTCAAATAAGATTTTCATATCTTCTACAGAGTCAATCGCTACACCGGCTTTACCAACATCCCCTGTTACACGCGGATGGTCTGAGTCATAGCCACGGTGAGTTGCTAAATCAAAGGCAACAGAAAGACCTTTTTGACCCATTGCTAGATTACGTTTATAGAATGCATTTGATTCTTCAGCCGTTGAGAAACCAGCATATTGGCGAACAGTCCAAGGACGAGCTACATACATAGTAGGGTATGGACCGCGTGTATTTGGCGCAATACCTGCTACATCATTTAAATGCTTTGCCTCTTTAATATCTTCTTTTGTGTATATATCTTTAATTTCGATGCCTTCATTTGTCATGAATTTTTCTTCTGACGCTTGAGGCGCTTCTGCTGCTAAAACTTTTTCAATTTCAACTGCACTAAAATTTGGCTTGCTCATCGTTGGACCTCCTTCATGCTAGCGAACACTGAATTTAATTTTTCAATGATGTTCTGTCCTGCGAAAATAAAGCCGTTTAAGCCATTTGCTAACCAAGCTTCTTCTTCGTCTTTAAATTTACCTGCAACGTCAACAATTACGTTTGCTCGTTTGCCAGCTAAAATGGCTGGTACTAATTGTTTTGTATCGTCATCATTTCCTGCAATGACTACATATGTTGCTTCTGTAGTATTTAACCAAGCTAATGCTTCTTCAGCTGTAGCAATTGGTTCACTTTTTTCTGGTACTAGACCTACAGTATTTAAGAAACCTGACACGAAGTCAGCACGTGGTTTTGAGCTTTTTAGTGTACCTAATGCTAAAATTCCTGTTGTTACATTTGCTGCTGTCATTTCCGTACGTAAATGTTCAAAAGGTTTAGCAATGCGCTTAATTTCTGCAAAAGCTGGGTTTGTTGCACTTTCAAGCACATCTGCTGGATTAGCATAAATATTTGTACCGATTAATGATTGCTTACGTGTTTGTACCGCTTTAATACGAGCTTGGTAGGATTTTTCTAGTTCTTCCGCAAGCTTTCCAGATGCAGTGTAAGCGTCGATACCTCCAGCTGCTTCAATTTCTAAAAATAATGTCCAAGCTTCTTTCACAAAATCAGCTGTTAATGACTCAATAAAGTAAGAGCCACCAGCTGGATCTATAACTTTTAAAACATTTGTTTCTTCTTTTAAGATTAAGGATACATTTCGTGCAATACGAACCGATTGATCTGTTGGTTTCGTTAATGCATCATGAGGGTGAACTGTAAAGACATCCGCACCACCAATTAAGCCAGAAAGAGCTTCATTTGCCGAACGTAATAAGTTTACATAAACATCCAGCTTCGAGAAGCTTCTTACCGATGTTTCAGCAATCGTTGGAACTTTTACGCAATTAGATACTCCATATGCAGATGAAAACGCTTTCCAAAGTACTTTAAAAGCACGGAGTTTGGCAATCTCTGTAAAGAACTGTGTATCCACTGCAAATGATACATAAAACTTCTTCGCGAACGCTTCAAAGCTTTCTTCTTGATTTGCGTATTTTACGGCTAATGCAAGTGCATAAGCTAACTCTTGCACTGCGTTTGCGCCTTCATTATGATAAACCGTTGTGTCCGCACCGACTGAGCGCACGTTCGAGAAATTATTTAAAGAGATAGGATTTTTCGATACGATGAAACCTTTTACAGCTTCTCGCTGATTATTTGCTATTTTGTCGAATACTGCTAATAATGGGTCATTTGAATTTTCAACCGACATTTTAAACGAATATTCAGAGAAATAAGTCGCTAATTGTGCCACTACTTCTTCCGTCCATTCAAAATTCACACGGCTATCAATTGTTACTACTTCATTGCCCCGAGCTAAGCTATCATCAAGCTGTGCAAAAAATGCATCGCTTGTTTCAGCATATATTTGCTGTGCCACTCGAAATGCTTCATTATTTTGTAGGGAACGGATCGTAGCAACTTGTTTATCAAGCTCTTCTCCAAGTTTTGCTACTAAACTTTCTTGGGTGTAAAGAGGTTCTAATGTAATACCTTCACTCGTTTTCGTTAAAAGAGACTCGAATGGTTTCCCTTTTAAAGCCTTGATTGCTGCATCTTGCCATTCTGAATAGGACGGCTTTTCAAATTCAATATTTTTCATGTTGTTTGACATGCGGACGCTTAATCAGCTTCCCCCCTTAGTAGTTTCTATTTGTTATTCTACATGACAAATTGCGACTCGCAAAGCAAAAAAAAATCGGAAACCGTTATATAACAGGCTTCCGACAAGTCATCAGTAGACTGACGTTGAAGATTTATTTGTATTTTCGAGTATTTCTTTTACTCTATTCAGGAATTTACCACAAACAAGTCCATCAAGAACTCGATGATCTAAAGATAAACATAAATTCACAATATCTCGTGCCGCGAACATTCCACCAGGTAAAATAACCGGTTTTTTTACAATACTTTCCACTTGAAGAATGGCAGCTTGTGGGTAATTAATGATGCCCATCGACTGAACAGAGCCGAATGCACCCGTATTATTAACCGTAAATGTACCACCTTTTATATCATCCATCGACAATTTTCCGGCACGAACTTTTCCTGCAAGCTCATGAATTTCCTTCGCAATCCCTTTTATCGATTTTTCATCAGCGTGTTTTATAACAGGAACAAATAACGCATCATCTGTTGCGACTGCAATGGAAATATTGATGTCATGCTTTTGAATAATTTTGTCCTCTGCCCACATAGAGTTCATCATCGGGAATTCCTTTAAAGCTTGAGCAACAGCTTTTACAAAGAAAGCAAAATACGTAATATTAAAGCCTTCTTTTTGCTTAAACTCAGCCTTTATGCTATCACGAAATGCTACTAAATCTGTGACGTCCACTTCCATCATCATCCATGCATGTGGTACTTCATGAACGCTTCGTACCATATTATTGGCAATCGCACGGCGCACCTTCGTTACTGGAATTTCAATATCGCCTGCTTGCATTGGTTGTGTAGGTGTGGCCACTTTCGTATTCTCTTGTGCTGTATGTGTTGTAACCGGTACTGATTGCGGAACTTTTTCATCGACTACAGGTGATGTTTCCACTAGAGGCGTTGGCACATTTCCTGTTTCAATCAGTTTCATTAGGTCTTTTCTTGTAATACGTCCACCTTCACCAGTACCTGTTATTTGATCAAGGGCAATTTCATACTCTTGTGCAAGTCGAAGAACAGCTGGTGAATAACGTACTTTATCCTGACGAACTGTTTTTTGCGATTCTCTTGTAGCAGTAGTTGGTTGTTGAGTCTCTTGTTTCTTTTGTACACCTGCATTTAAAATTGCCGTACTTACCGCTGATTTTTTAGCTGGAGGCGGTGGAGGTAACTCACTGTCACCTGCTATTTCAACGGAACAAACGACTGCACCAACCGGTAACGTTTGCCCTTCCTCTGCAAGTAGCTCTGATATGACTCCTTCAAAAGAAGATGGGATTTCTGCATTTACTTTATCTGTAACTACTTCTGCTAGTGGATCATATTTTTTTACTGTATCACCTGGTTTGACAAGCCATTTTTCAATCGTACCTTCTGTTACACTTTCGCCGAGCTGTGGCATTGTAATATTTTGAATAGCCATCATCTATTCCCCCCATCAATTATGCCTAGGTGTAATTGTATCTATCAAATTACTATCATATTTATAATATTACTCATCACCATAAAGTGGGGTTGATTTTCGCACCGACTTGGGCTCTCCTAAGGGCGTCCAATAACCCCCTAGGAGGAGTCAGCCAGTCTCTACTCTAATCAACTTATATACCACGACATAACGTTTTAAGAAATGTCATCCCGAACTTTCGATGAAGAGTCTTAAAATACCTGTGATATTTATAAACTTTCTTTTAAAAGCTTCTATTTACCACAGAAATAGATCCATTTATATTAGAATGCGGCAAGTTCTCGCATCGCACGCTCTACTTTATCAGGGTTGATCATAAAATATTTTTCCATCGTCGGTGCGTACGGCATTGCCGGAACATCAGGTCCTGCAAGACGCTGAATTGGTGCATCTAGTTCAAATAAGCAATGCTCTGCAATGATTGCTGCAACTTCACTCATAATGCTACCTTCTTTATTATCCTCGGTAACTAGTAAAACTTTACCTGTTTTACTTGCCGCCTCAATGATTGCTTCTTTATCAAGCGGATATACCGTGCGTAGGTCCAGAATATGCGCTGAAATTCCGTCTGCTGCTAGACGTTCTGCAGCTTGTAATGCAAAATGGACAGCTAAACCATACGTAATAACAGTAACGTCTTCCCCTTCCCGCTTAACATCCGCCTTACCAATCGGCAATGTGTAATCGTCTACTGGGACTTCGCCTTTAATAAGACGATATGCACGCTTATGCTCAAAAAATAGCACTGGATCTTCATCGCGAATCGCTGCTTTTAATAAGCCTTTAGCATCGTACGGTGTTGAAGGTATAACAATTTTTAACCCTGGTGTTCCTGCAAAAAGCGCCTCTACAGATTGCGAATGGTAAAGCGCTCCATGAATTCCTCCACCAAATGGTGCACGTATAACCATCGGGCAAGACCAATCATTGTTTGAACGATAGCGGATTTTTGCTGCCTCAGAAACAATTTGGTTAACTGCAGGCATGATGAAGTCAGCGAATTGCATTTCGGCAATTGGACGCATTCCATACATCGCAGCACCAATACCAACACCTGCAATAGCACTCTCTGCAAGAGGTGTGTCAAGTACCCGATGTTCACCAAATTGATCGTAAAGACCTGCTGTCGCTTTGAAAACCCCACCTTTACGACCAACGTCCTCTCCTAAAATGAAAACACGCTCATCACGTTCCATCTCTTCCTTCATCGCTAATGTAATCGCATCAATATAAGACATTACTGCCATTACACGTCACCTCCGTCCACTGGTGCATATACGTATTTCATAGCATGCTCTGGTGGTGCATATGGAGCAGCTTCTGCATAATCTGTTGCTTCATTCACCTCTGCCATGACACGTTCTTCTATTTCAGCACGAAGTTTTTCTGTCATAACTCCAGTATCCATAAGATACTTTTCAAATAACAAAATTGGATCCTTTGCCTTTCCTTCAGCTATATCCTCAGCAGTTCGATATTGACGATCATCATCATCCGAAGAATGCGCCGTTAAGCGATACGTCACTGTCTCTATTAAACTTGGGCCTTCACCTCTACGAGCACGATCAGCCGCTTCTTTCACAACCTTATAGACTTGCAACGGACATTTCCCATCAACTGTAACACCTGGCATACCATAGCCAATACCGCGATCTGATACTTTCGCGCAGCCTAATTGACGTTCAACTGGCACAGAAATTGCATATTGATTATTTTCTACCATTATAATAACTGGAAGCTTATGCACTCCTGCGAAGTTCGCACCTTCATGGAAATCACCTTGGTTAGATGAACCTTCACCGAGTGTAACGAAAGTAACAAAATCTTCCTTTTGTAGGCGCCCTGCTAAAGCTACGCCTACCGCGTGCGGAACTTGTGTCGTAACTGGCGAAGAACCTGTTAAAATACGATTTTTCTTTTGTCCAAAATGACCTGGCATTTGGCGCCCACCCGAGTTCGGATCCTCTGCTTTAGCAAATGCAGATAACATCAATTCTTTCGGTGTCATACCAAAATGTAAAACAACACCCATATCACGATAATAAGGTGCAATATAATCTTTGTTATGATCTAGAGCAAATGCTGCCCCTACTTGCGCCGCCTCCTGACCCTGACAAGAAATAACAAACGGAATTTTACCAGAACGGTTTAATAACCACATTCGTTCATCAAGTCTTCTTGCCATTAACATCGTTTCGAATATTGCAAGCACATCTTCATTTGTTAACCCTAAATCCTCATGCTTAATTTGAACACCTTGCATACGAACACCCCTTTCGAACGTTTCGCTTTCGCTACAAAACACTTTCTGGATACAGATAACTAAAGCAATTATGGCCCTTCACCAAAATATGTACTTGATTGCACATTCCACTCCAGAAAGGACGTTTTCCACGAACGACGTCACCTACCGCTTTATGAGTACTTTTAATCTACCTGTTAATCAAGAACAGATTTTTGTTTTGACCCTAGACTTTAGTTACAAAAACTACGAATCTTAAAAATGAATGGCGCGATGATCCACTGCTAACGCCGCTTCCGCTAGCACCTCATTGAGTGACGGATGTGGATGAATGGCCTGACTTATTTCCCAAGGCGTTGCATCCAATAATTTAGCAAGTGATGCTTCTCCAATTAAATCTGTCACATGTGGTCCTACCATATGAATACCCAAAATATCATTCGTTTCTTCATCAGCAACAATTTTTACAAAACCATCTGTCTCTCCATTAACTAGTGCTTTTCCGATCGCCTTGAACGGAAACTTACCAATCTTCAACGAATAACCTTGTTCTTGTGCATCCCTTTCTGTTAAGCCAATACTTGCGACCTCAGGATAAGAATAAACACATTTCGGAACATTTAGAACATCAAGTCCCTCTGTTTTATCCGTTGCAATATGCTCAATAGCACACACCCCTTCGTGTGAGGCAACATGCGCTAATTGTAAGCCACCGATAACATCCCCTATGGCATACATATGTGATTCCTTCGTTTGATACGAATCATTGACTTTGATAAATCCATTTTCTACTTCTATTTCAGTATTTTCTAAACCAATACCTTGTGTATTGGCTTCACGTCCAACACAAAGCAATAATTTATCTGCCTCAAATAATTCATCCTTATCATTTACTTTTGCGGAAATGAAAACGTTATCATTTTCAATTTTAAAGGATCCCGAATCTAAGCGAGCATTCGTCACAATGCGGACGCCTCTCTTTTCAAGTTGCTTTGTTACTTCTTTTACAATATCCGCATCCTCTGCAGGTAAAATGGATGGCCCATATTCAATGACCGTTACGTAAACCCCAAAATCGCAAAGCATTGAGGCCCATTCTATTCCAATAACTCCTCCGCCAACAATTAACAACGACTTTGGCAGTTCTTCCATTTCCAATGCATGATCAGAGTTCATCACATATTTACCATCAACCGTTAGTCCCGCCATTCCTCTTGGCTTTGATCCTGTAGCAATCACCACATTTGTTGGAACTAGCATTTCATTTTCATCGCCATTACTCATTTCAACTGAAATAGTGCCAGGCATCGGTGAGAAAATAGATGGCCCTAAAATTCGCCCTAATCCCTGATAAACGTCTATTTTGCCCTTTTTCATCAGTGTATTCACACCTTGGCTCAATTGCTCAACAATAGCTTGCTTCCTTTCTTGCACTTTGTCGAATTGCAATGTCACCCCTTCAATATCAACACCATATTCAGCCGCAGTTTTATTTGCCATACGATACACTTCTGCACTTCGAAGTAAGGCCTTACTTGGTATACAGCCTTTATGCAAGCATGTTCCACCTAGTCGTTCACGTTCGACAATAGCTGTTTTTAAGCCCAACTGCGCAGCTCGAATTGCAGCTACATAGCCCCCTGTACCTCCGCCTAAAATGACAACATCATAGTTTTGAGCCATATAGATTCCCCCTTGTGAGAAAAATGCTAATCATTCATGTAATCTATTAATTTACGATAAAGTTAGAAGAAGTCGACAATGCGACTTCTTTCAACGAATAAGCGGTACTTAACGACCGTTTAAAATATTTTTTTCATTTTTTAAGAATTGGCTACGAGACTTTGATACTCGAGCGATACGTTCTTCTGCTAAACGATTAGCTGCTACATACGTCGGTATACCATCACGTTTAGAAATCGCGAAGATTTTTTCAAGGCTATCGTAAATGCCTTCGACACGTTTCATTGCACGTTCACGGTTATATCCATATAATTCATCAGCTACATTTATTACTCCACCAGCGTTAATTACATAATCAGGTGCATAAACTATCTCTAATTCATGTAAATAATCACCATGTCGAGAATCTTGTAATTGGTTATTGGCAGAACCTGCGATCACCTTTGCTTTTAGTTGCGGAATCGTTTCATCATTTAAAATCGCCCCTAATGCACAAGGTGCGAAAATATCAACTTCCTGTGAATAGATTTCCTCCGGTGCTACAGCAGTTGCATCAAAATCATTCACAACGCGATCAATTGCCGCTTGATTAATGTCTGTAACAACAAGTTTTGCACCTTCATTATGTAAATATTCGCAAAGCTTGTAGGCTACATTTCCTAAACCTTGTACAGAAATAGTACGTCCCTCTAATGAGTCAGATCCAAATGCTTCTTTTGCTGCTGCTTTCATCCCAAGATAAACTCCGTAAGCAGTTACTGGTGAAGGATTTCCTGATGAACCAAAAGCAGGGGAAATTCCCGTTACATAATTTGTTTCCTCATGCATTAAATCCATATCTGTCACTGTTGTACCTACATCTTCTGCCGTAATGTAGCGACCATTAAGCCCTTGGATAAAACGTCCTAACGCACGGAACATTTCTTCATTTTTATCTTTAAATGGGTCACCGATAATAACCGTTTTTCCACCGCCAAGGTTTAAACCAGCTGCAGCATTTTTATAGGTCATCCCTCGTGCCAAACGCAATGCATCCTCTATCGCATTTTCTTCTGATGCATATGTCCACATACGTGCACCACCTAATGCTGGTCCAAGTGTTGTGTCATGGATAGCGATAATCGCTTTTAACCCTGATGCTTCATCTTGGCAAAATACCAATTGTTCATAATCATACTTTTCCATATACTTGAAGATTTCCATGAAAACTCGCCCCTTTGCTTTGGAAAGTGCATCCCCAAACGCCCATTCCAATTCAGTATAATTAGTGTTTCAATTATGCCTCGGCATAACTGCGTCCGGAATCGGCTTTGTGCATAGGCCTGCGATGTTTTTTGTGCGAAAGCGCAGTGCTAACGTAGCGACAGCAACAACACGAGGGCCGACACGATGTCGGTCATTTCGGTAATGCCACAGAACGTGGCGTTTTTACCGATGCAGGTCAGTATGCCGTTATCGCATGGATGCGATGATTTTAGGCTAACATCCTATATTGAATTCCTTTCCGATTCCGTGACATCCGCCGGAGGCTTTAAATTCTTTTAGCAAATATCTTTTGTACCGAAAGCGTAGCGTCAGGTACAGGTATTAGGACACCTGCTGAAAGAATTTAAAATTGTTTAACAATGGATAATATTGCTCCATTTAATTTTACAATACTGACAATTTCACAATTTAGCAACTATTATTACATTTTCTTGTTTAAGTAAGAATTTTCTAAAGATTCAGTTACAATTATCGCATTTTGTCTTACTTGTTTTTGGATTCATCAGTTCCGTAGTTTTATAACGTTTCTTGACATTCCAATATCCACAGGTACAATTAAACTTAGGAATAAGGAGGGACATGCATGGCTCGTTTTGCTGCATTTATAGTAATGCTTATTCCCGGTCTTATGGCTGCAGGTGGCATTAAATTTATGCGTGATACATTATTCGGTAAGCTCATTTCACCTTTCCCATTTTTATGGCTACAATTTGTCGTTGGCATTATTCTTTTTGTTATAGGCTTTGGCTTTTTCGCAGGTTTTTTACTTCACCGCGATCGAAAAAATGGAAAAGTGGCTCCGCGCTTCCAAAAAAAATAAAAATAGCTATCCTAATAAGTCTAAGGCGGACTTATTGGATAGCTATTTTTATGTTCATTCAAAATCTTCAGCTACATTTTTTATCTGTGCGAAAGCGAAGCAACAGCTACAATTTTGCCGAGGCGACAGTGATTAACGTTGTTGTCTCTTAATCACTTTATCTGGAAAATCAGAAATCCAACCAATTACTGAAGGATGAGGATTCGTTAAAAATGTTTCATTCCCATCAATTGCATAAAAACGACATGCTTTATCACTCGCTACACAAGCCTCTAAATATCTTGGTTTATAATACCTTTTATGCATATGAACACTATCAATTGCATTGTAATCACGAAGCAAATCCCATTTTAATTTTTTCGTTGCTATAAGTGCTGTTTCATAGTCTGGCTTATATTGTTTCACAATCTCTAAAAGCTCATAGTGAAACGATGAAAAATGACTGCCAACAGGCAAAGTAAGCCCATGTAGCATTTGAATAAGTGCGCTTTTATTATCAAGGAGTGTTGATTTTAATTCAATATTAAGTGGAAGCTGTTGAGAATTTGCCCATGCTAAAACAACTTCAAACGTCGGAATTTTATACGTTGAAAATAATCGTCTCCACGGCTTCCCAAGTTTAAAGCTTATTAGCTCCTCTTTCGTACATTCGTTCACCAGCTTATTGATGCCTACTAATCTTGATAGCTGTGGATCATGAAACACTACTGGAATGCCCTCTTTCGAAAGCTGGATATCTAATTCAATTCCATCTGCTCCTAGCTCTAATGCCTTTTCAAAAGACTTCAAAGTATTTTCAAGTGCATACGCGGATGCCCCACGATGTGCAAATACAGGAATAAAAGATTCGCTAAGCATTTAGCTCACCAAATTCAATAAGAAATTTACCCTTTTTAATCTTACTTAATAAGGATGATTTTTTGCCAATTTGAATATAGGTACCAGGATGCGCTTCCTTCGTAACAGTAATCTCCTCTTTTCCAGCATGACGCATTTCATCCATTATGAGTTTAACCTCACGATCAATGGTCACTGCATCCGCTTTCAATTTTGTTAAAATTTGTTTTGTACCCTCAAATGTAGCTATTTGCTCCTTAGACATTTGGTTAAGGAGTGGCAGTAAGCTTTTAATTTTTCCTTCGTGCTCAGCGATTTCTGATTGCAGTTTCTTAAGATTCCCCGCCTTCTCTTGCATAATAGAATAGCTTTCCTGTTTATTGACGCTTTCGATGATTAAATCAGTTCGACGCTCTAAACGATTTCCTGAGATGGCCGTAACAATTGTATTTTTGGCCACTACACGGCCCCCAATAATTTTTCCTTTTCGTTCGTCCACAAAGATAGAATGGGCAGAGAGCTGGGATCCCAATGCATAAGATCCTATATGAATGCTGTCAGCTGCAACTAGATTTGCTTCATTGACATGCTTAACGAAAATATTGCCGCCTGCCTCTACAAGCGTTGAACCTAGACCAAAAATCCCTCCGCGAATATAGACGTCGCCTTCAAGGGATTTAATCAGTTTGGCACCGCTTACACCTTCGGCACCCTCGATGGAAATATCTCCAGTAGCAATAACTGTATAGCCTGATGTAACTGTTCCTTTAATGCTTAAAGAGCCATTAAATTCGAGATTCCCTGTTTCAACGCCAACGTCTCCATGAATTGGCAAATGTCTATTAACTCCGATCATGCCTTTAACATCATCTAATACACCAGCTATTTTCGAACGGATGACAGTTTTCCCATCCTCTTCCACTTCATAAGCTGATTTTTTATCATATCGTATAGGAAAATCACGACCCGGTACTGCAGCCATCATTTCACCTAGTACATTTTCCCCTGGTTTACCTAATGTCGCAGGAATTTTCTCGCCTAACCACGAACCTTCGGATATTTCAGAAATAAAGTTCATGTCATAATAATCAGCTTTGCCATCTTCGCGAATTACTGGCTTTCTCTCTGGTTTAGGTAAGTATGTAATTTGTGCATCTGTTCCTGCTACTGGTTGTGTACCTTGAGCAATTAAAAATGCTTTTCCTGTCTCAATGTTAGAAATATCAAAATCTAATATGCCGTGAGCAATTCCTTCGTTTTTGATAGTTTCCAAAATTTGTTCCGTTAATTTCTCTTTATTCTTTAGAATATAGTCATGTGTTTCATAGATAAATATTGAGGCAGACATTTTATCTCTTGCAACTTCAGCCTCAACATTAGGAAGCCAGCGTCCAATTTCAACAGGGCTTGTGCTTTCGGTTGCTAAGACATTTTTTAATATTGAAAAATTTGATAATTTGAGTCGGGGATGACTTCGTAAAATACTATCAAATTCTTTTAATGGAAAACCGGCACTGAAAGTAAGCATATATACTTTGCCATTTTCTTCCGATATTTCGAATTTATCATTTCGAACTAGAATCAAGCTACCTCCTCCTTCCCTCTAACTGTAAGTATATACAATCTATTTACATTTGTTTAGAGACAATTGTCACTACTCAGAAAGAACATACACATACTTTATAAGTAATATACACATCCATTTTTTTCATTTTCATATGATAATTAGGAGATTTATACTATACAAAAGTAATATTTTATTCAGTCTTCAAAATCTCACTGTCCAAATTGTATAAATTTCACTATTAACAATCAGGAAATTTACTAAATCTTCAACTAACTTAAAAAACAGATAATATATCAGTCATAATTTTCATAAGCTTACTTAGGCCTTCAATACTAAATAAACATCCCTCGGAAACCATTTATACATAATCGAATAATAGCTCCTAATCTATCCCTAGAATAGACTCAATGCGCAAATGAGCGCCTAATTGATCGAAATTCAGGAGCTGCTCACGTGTCATATAGTAAACGCTAATGCTTCCATTCATTCCAAGCCGCATTTCAAATAAATTATCTTCTATCTGCGTTATTTCTAACGAGTTTTTCTCGTCAAGCTGTATGTTTACGCTTTTCATCTGTTATCACCCCAAATCAATTATACCTCGGTATAATTGTGTCCGGAATAGGCTTTGGGCCAACCCCATGTTGATCACTCATTCGTGTGTTGTTGTTGTTGCTTTCGCACAGTTAAATTGCCACAGTACGTGGCTTTCTTAGACTGATTCCCCCTATTTCAGCGGGTGTTTGGGCACACGCTGAAAGAAGTTATAAACGATCAACAGCATTGTTGATCGTTTAATTTATTACTTTCCTAATACATGTTCCGCTAATACACTTTGAATTTTATATATGTTAGTTGATTTATTAAAGCTTTTCTGTATTGGTAATTCATTACCTGAAACCCAAATTTTCAACTCTGCATCTAAATCAAATGTCCCTGCCGTTTCAACTGCAAAATGAAGAATACTTTTATATGGAATTGAATGGTATTGTGTCTTCTTTCCAGTCACTCCTTGTTTATCGATTAAGATAAGTCTTTTATCCGTAAAAATAAACGTGTCTCTTATAATTTTGTAAGCATTCTTAATTGTTTCATTAGGTGTTAATAAGCCTTTAACTTCTTCCTTTAACTTTTCTAGATTAACTTCACTTGCATTTCCTATTATCCCATCAAATATCCCCATCTTTACTCCCCCTCCAAATGTCCATCCTTCATTTAGAATATGAGAATATTTTTCCATAAATTCAACCCAACTCCTTAAACGATATTATTTATAACTGCGAATAAGTAGCAACCCCTAATTGACTAAACACTAAAATAGTGTAAAATTACACTAAATGATGTTTAGGTGGATAAATTGATCAAATGGTTTGTTTGTAGCTTAATTTTACTCGAAATAATAGGGGGATATCATTTTTCAAAACAAAGCCTATCACACAGCTCATCAAGGATTTGTGCGTAAAAAATGATTATTGTTAATAAAGAAGGGTGACGTAAAATGAAGAAAAAAAAGATATATATTACAATTAGTATCCTAATTGCCGTTATTGTCATTGCTATTCCAACAGGTTTTATTTATGTACTAAGCAATGGTAATCCATATACAAAATACATCGCTAACAAATATGTTCCCAAATATTTAGAAGAGAAGGGATATACAGACGAAAAAATTGAAAAATCACATTATGTTGAGCCAAAGTACTTAATAAATAAAGACTTTTATCACGGACACTTTATGGTTATTTTTAAAGATGAGCCGAATACAGCCTATTATTATGGAATAACTAAAAAAGGAAAACAAGTTCAGCAGTTTTGTGAAAAAGACGTACTTTCAGCGGATGGTGTTACTGACATATTTGAGGATGAGACAAAATATAGTGAGAAAGAATGTAAAAATTCTTTAGATAATAGAGATTTATAATTATTTGTCCAAGTTGAGATCCCCCCTAGAAAGCCAAATTATGTAAGCGGAATTATTGAGTAACTAAGCGTTCTCAGTACATTTCTGTATTGAAAAGCTCTCAAGGTTGGGTCAATTAATGTAACAAAAGCCGAGCTCATCGTTTCATCAATATGTCTTGTGTAGTGACTGTAAGCTTTTAGCATGGCAATAAAAAAAGATAGAGCAGTTCACTCTATCTTTTTAAACACTTTAGGCTATGCACACCTAATCATATTTTGAAAGAATCTTTTTCATACTATCTTTATCATAATTTACATCTTTCAAATTGGAAGCACCAAATACTTCTTCCAAAGCTTTGAATATATCATTATAATCTTCTTCATTATAATTATAATTGCCCATTGTATCACGATGTAATTTAGCAATATCGTAGATAAGTGTTGCAGCATACAAGTTGCCTAATATTTTTCGTTCTTCTTCTGTCGCATCTTTATCAAACTTTTCATAATAGCTATTAAAAGCACTACCGAATTTTTCGTAATCATTTTGATCTAAATCATCATGAATTGTATCTTTCATGAAAAGAGCAAATTGTATTCCATGATTCCATATATCCTCACGCACATTTTCAGGTGCATCGCTTTTATTCCCACAAGCGCAAATAATAATAGTTGTAATAATTAGTATAATGCCTACAAAAATTTTCTTCATAAAAAACTAAACTCCTACTTATTCTGATTAATACTTTTTAAAATTAACATTGAGCAAGCAAATACCATACATACTAATGCTAATACAAAATAACTCGTTGTATATGTACCGTTGATAATGTAGTTATAAGCATCACCGCCAACATAAGCATTGATATTCTCTTTACTACTAAAATAGCTATCTTCATCAGCACTTTCATAAACAAACATCTTATAGAAGCCCATGCCAATTGATATAATAGCTCCTATGAAGCCAAGAACACTATATAATGTATATGGTGCTTTTGATTGCTTATTTAGTTTTTTGTTATCATTCTGCTCATTAAATCTTTCTTCAATCGGCTTGTATTCTGTTTCTTCCATCTTCTAAACTCCTTACAGTAAATTAAGACTATAGTCTATACATTAAATTTTACTATATTTATGTAAATAATGGTACCTTTTTTTACAAACTATAGTACTACTATATAGTCACAACCAAATGTTCAACTGCAACCCACTCCATCTGCAAGATGTATTGACACTGAGAACTAACCTTAGAGCAATCCACGCAACCGAAGTATGCGCCTAATCAATTATCGAATCATCTGAGGGCTGTTTGAGAAGGTGAAAACAGAAAAAGCACAGCAACTTAATGATGTGCCGTACAGATAAAATCCTACGACACCTTAATCTTTGTTTGCCAAACAGTACATAAATACATCGAAGCCTACTGAGTGAGTGTTAGAAACATTATAGAATGTACCTTCCATCTCTATTTTCCTCTAACCACCATCTGCTTTTATGTCCTGTATAACCCTCTTAAATGCCTTTAAAGGGCGCTTCAAGAAGAACATGTTAGGAATTAAAATCGATTGCGGTGAGCAGCTGAAAAATTTTATAACTTTATTCAATTCTGAGAATAGCGAAAGGATTGAGAAATCGATTCTTCTTTTTTATTGTTAATGAGAGATAAAAGAAATCAATAAATATCAAAAAGCATAAGCTTTTTTTTGAACTGCCCAGTAAAAGTTAGACATCAATCTAACTTTTACTGGGGTTTTTTATGGGGAAAGTAAGTGTTGAACAACGTATTCAAGCGGTTCAACGATACTTAAATGGATATGAAACCATGATTGAAGTTGCGAAAGATGTCGGAATGACAGTTCAAGTTGTCAGTGAATGGGCTCGCCGTTATCAAAGAAGTGGTGTAGAGACTTTCTTAAAGTCCTATACACAATATTATTGACTATAAAATGAATTAACGAGAAATGGGTAACAAACGTGATAGAGTTCCATTTATTTGGTGAGAAACGTTATTTATCACCCGTCCTTGATTTATGTAATGGCGAAATCATTGCATACACGGTAATGAATCGTCCGGTGTATAAACTGGTTCATGATATGTTAGAATAAGCATTGGAGCGCCTTCAATCAGGTAATCCAAGTCGTTCTTCATTCGGACCAAGGTTGGCGCTATCAAATGAAAAAGTACAACGAACATTAAAACAATATGGGATTACGCAAAGTATGTCCCGTAAGGGGAATTGTTTGGATAACGCAGTCATTGAAAATTTCTTTGGCTTATTAAACTCTGAACTCCTGTATCTACAAGAATTTGAATCCATGGCACATGTTGAACAGGAACTTAAGGACTATATTCACTATTACAATCACAAACGAATGAAGCAAAATTAAAAGACCTAAGCACGGTGGAGTACCGAACTCAGGTCGTAGAAGTTGCTTAACTAAATATGTCTAACTTTTTTGGGTCAGATCATCTACGCCTATGCTTTTTCAAAAATTAATGTGACATCGATATTCTTTTACAAGCTATTTTTGCCGCTGGAGTTCCAACACCAGCATCAAGTGCTGCATCTACCGAATCTCCCCAAGAACCACTGCTAGCCTTTATTTCGTTCCCAGCCGAAAAGACTCCCTCTTCTACAATTTGAACACAATCATAATAGTCTGGGTTAGGATTACTTTCAAGATACTGTGCAGCTAATTCGTCTGCTTTCTTTTGTATTGAAACTCGAGCTTGTTCAGCCAATGAACTAAAAACACTCTCAGCTTGCCCACCAAAGTGTACTATTCCGTCATTAATGTCTCGACCAGTACGATGTATATCTTCCATTTCAGATGACATATTTAGTCCTCCCAATCCTTAAAATTTGAACATTTTTTTAGTTCACAAATATTTTCTCCAATTGAGATTGTTCTTATCCATCAACAACTATCCTAAATAATCCTCAATTTCCACTAGAGTAATTTAACTCCACAACTACATATTCACTAATTTTCCCCAAGTTGTGTATGCCTACCTGTTCAGTCATATATCGATTTCTTTAAACAGCAGTTTTTTGATATTTAATTACCCCTGCATAATTACCTTAAATCAGCATTTAAAATGACCCACAAAACAAATATGTACTAAAATTGTTTAATTATACTCATTGAAAATATTACTTATAATTTCAGAGTGATAAACAAGCTGTTTCTAGAACTTATCACTATTATTACCAATAAAAATTTTCCATTATTTTATCAATTTCATCTGCACTGCATTAATCCCAATATATTTTAATGTAATGCTTGGTACTGAATCATTAAATAATATTTCAAGCGTAGCTACATCTTTATTCTTCTTGTAGTAATGGTAAACAAATGTTTATTTCATTTTATGAGCTCCAATATCATCAGGTCCTAGTACATCTGCAACCTTTTGAAGGGTTCTATATGCTTGAGTTGTTGAAATATGGCTGTTACCTTTACGTGTTGCAAACAGATAAACATCATTGTGCAAATTCATTGTATACGGTTCAATACCTTCTCTTGTTACTTTAGGAAGCATGAATCGCTTTGACTTCACCGTCTTTTGTTCTGTGATAAGTAAATGTATTTGCTTTGTCATTGATCGGCATTTCATATTTGCCACGCTCAGATTTGCTTTACATTCTGAGGTGAATCAATTTCAAATCCATCAAACATCCATTTTGCGTATATCTTTAATGTTTGTTCATAGAAATTCATTGTTTTTACAGCTAGTCCTTTTACCGAACAATCAAGCATAAAACGATCTATTTCAATGGCGAAATCAATCATAAAAAAACACGTCCATGAACAGGAATGTCCCATAAATGAATGTGTTTCATAGTTTAATTCAATTAATTTACATTAGTTATCTGAACTCGTCGGTATAAATTCAATGAATTCTCTCTAAATAAGTCCTGTAATCCCTTGTGGTTCTAACTTAGCTCGCAATCATATCAATTCGAATCTTGTCAGCGATCATGGCAATGAATTCGCTACTTGTCTAAATTGAAGATTGAAATGTTTAATATCAATGTTTTCAAACACTTTATTTAACCAAAGTTTCATATATTTATCAGTCAATATTTGTAAATTTTTTGGTAGTCAAATTTACTTTCTTCTATTATATTGTTAGACGTGTGAAATTGCTAAAAAAAGGAGGGTATTCCCACTCTTTTTAAAGTTTATTTATTAAGTTACTCGTGATTTCCCAACACAAAATGTCATACATTACTTTTCTAAAATGATAAAAATTCCTTTTATAGTTTTAACGTTTGGAACGATTATTTCATGTATCGCCTTATTACCAAATCCTTTAACCTTCCGAGGCATTAATGCTTGTGGAAATAATATGTAACCACTCTCGTACAATCCGAAAATCCGTCCACCTAGAATCTTGATTTGATAATTTTGTCCTTTCTTCATCATATAAACAACCTTTATAATTTTTAATTGCGAACAAATTCCCTCTAATTAAAGTTCTTAATCCAGAAGTACACAAAATTAAATGCTTATAATTCAACAATCTGTTCATTCAAATGAATTATAATCTCAGGAGCATGTTTGAAATATTTTATTTCTATTTGATGTAAGCCTCTTGTTTTAGTTTTTCTGAGTAAACTGTAAATTCATCTATCCACTCTCTTTGTCCATCAATATTCACTATTATGTAGTAATAATTTTATGATTCCTTTTTCTCATACAACCATAACAATAAACTTGTTCATTCAAATTTTTCATATCACACACCCCTATGTATTGCCCTGTATTACAACCCTATTTTACATTAAATTCGTGTAATTAGTACCATCAAATTAAAAAGACATGAACACATTATGTTGTAGTCCTCATAAAAGTAAAAAAAGACTACAGCAAAATACTGTAGTCCTTCCGCTATCTTACACAGTAGTTTTTTCAATCATATATGCCTATAAAGGGAAGGGATTGAAACGTTGGATATATATAAATATAAATATTACCATTACTATAAAGAACAGAACGAGAAAGAATGTTACAGTGATTAATAACCCTCAAAAGCTTTCACAACAGTCATATTCCTTTGTCCTCGTTCATAAATATTACTAGGAATCCTTGCCACATTTTTCATATCAACATTTCCATATAATCTTGCTAGATATACGCTGTCAAATGAATCTCTATCAAAGTATAAATACCACGAATCAGAATATCCACCATCAACAGGTGTTAATTGACCAGAAAAGAATGTTCCTTCATTTGTATATCCATGATTGTAGTAATCACATAATTAATCATTACCATTCAAATAGAAATCTTCATCTAGATTATTTGATAAGTTAAATCGAACTTCTCAACCCTTTAATCTTAAATCATACTTTTCCATAAATTCTGGACAATGTATTCAGTAGCATATCTTTCAGAAGGAGGAACATCTTGACCTGTCCTATCTTCTTCTACATTTGTATTTTTCGCATCATTTTCCCCACCGTTAGCACAATACACAAGATATGCAGTTCCACCGGCAACTATAAACAATAGTGCCAAAATAGCTATTAAAAATATAGATTTCAACATAAAACTCCCCAAAATATAACATATTACTCAAATTAACCGTATTACACCAACTAGTTTTTTCTAATATTCATTCTATAACAATAGTACTGGTTAGTTACTATTGTCATAGAATTATGTGCGTGTGAAAATTGATATGGTATTAGTAGAAGAAACTCGATTGGGGTATCATTATCTAATCATCAAGCAATGGAAGTAACACATCTTCTGATTGCACCTTTAGTTCTATCAGTCCAACCTTCACAATCTCAGCATTAATCACTTTGTATGATCGCCCATGAATCACTATTGTACTATTCACTTGGAAGCCTTCTCGGTTTTTAGCGTTATCCTGTACATTGATAACAAGTGTCTTAGTAGCCGTTACAATGGAATCCTCATCAACTGTCATTTCCTTATAGCAAATCACAGCAGGTTCGAAACGGTCTACAACTGTTTCCGTTTTGTAGATTGGTCTACCCATAGCGTCAGTTCCTACCTTGATTTTTACTGTAGTAGTTGGCTCAATGATATAGTTGCAATATTCCACTAAGGCTTTATATTTGAACCCTCTATGAGCTACTATATCACCTGTCACAAGGTAGTAACTACCGTTAATAGTAAAGTAATCGCCACGCTTAAACTCACTTACGGAATGGAAGTGAAATGTACTGTTCGTAGACAGCCTAGTATTTGTCACCAAGCCCTCTAAGGTACTTGGTGTAGCAGTCAACTCATTCTTCATGTAAGGTTGAACAAGTTCTGAGAATGTGTCTGTGAGCGTCTGTGCGTCAAATAATTTCATCTTGCCACCACCTACACATATAGCATGAACACATCTGCGTTACTATTTTCAGTTCTCATGGTTCTTACCTTAAAAGTTAATTGGTCAATACGCTTCATTAGGTTCTCGTGGAACTCACTGACTGTCATATCATCAATTTTAACGGCTTTCATCAGTGTTGGATTGTTAGCTACTGATTCAAGCATACTGAGAGCAGTAGAATAGATTGCCTTCTTGTCTGTCATAGACTGTGGATTGTATTCTAAATAAGCATCAAGACCGTTTTCAGCAAGATACACCATCAACTCATTCTGTTCAAGGTCAATACCTTTTGTTTCCAACTGTAAGCGCTGTAAATTATTCATTTTTAGTAATCACTCCAATTAATTTATTTTGCATAATATTCATCTTTAACTGCCGACAACCTTAGTTAGGTAAACTAAAAGTAGTCACAAACAACTGATACAACAAAAATGTTTAAGTTCGGCAGAAATACTTCTTTTATAAATTTTCTATACATTGTTGATATATCAAGGTTTCCACCAAAACATCAATAGACTATTGAAAATACAACATAAAAAAAGATATTATACATTAATATTTTTGTTGATTTTCCTCATTTGCTAACTGTAATAGACGTTCCTTTACCCCTTTAGGCAATGGCACACCAATCCTAGCTAAGTTTTCAGTGATAGATAAGCCTTCCATTCCGATATAGAAGTATATAGCCATTGTTCTAAAGACAGGAATACCTGACGCTGTAAGGACGTCTAATAGGTTCGCCAAGACTATCACAATCATAATAGTGGCTTTCTTTAAGAATCCGACAAAAGCAATCTTTGAGGATAGACGCTTTTGTACAAGTGACACAATTACACCTGTAACAATATCAATAACCATAAAAACTACTAGGACAGTCAATGATACATGCCACCCACCAATAAGGAAGGATAAGGATGTTCCTGTTAAGGCTAGAATAGTGAATAAACTCATTTTCTCCATTGTTCATTCACCTCCAATACAACTGTTGTAACAGGCGTGAAAAATTGGACATAATCATTCCAACCCTCTACACCCGAAAAAACACTAATTTTCGCCAAAATAAAAATGCCTACACATAACGAAAATCTTTATGATTTCTATTAAATATAGACACCTATTTTATTCTGATTTTATCCATCTCTATGATACCTTTTCAGCAAGGTTACTAGAGCCACCAAGATTCTTGTGTTCTATTTGTTCAAATGGTTTCACATCTTGTATGCGATTCATTTCAAGCGTAACATCATTCACATACGGCGACTGCTCAAGGATTGTTTCAGTGCTTAAAGCACCCATTGCATGTTGCTTACTCATATTGTCAATAATCTCAGCGTGGTTAGAAGGTGTGTTGTATTGAAAGTTAAATTCAAGGGTCATAAAATCGTCTTCTAAAATATGAACCCCTTTGTATCTCAACAGCTCACAGACCTTCTCCCAACGCTCATAAAAGCCTTGCTTCAAGTATGTTTCATTTAATCCTGCTTTCGTATCTGCCAATGAGAACAGCAACTTAATACTAACCTCCGATAGATTGCTTACATCAGTTTTGTTCATGGATACAGCAGGCGTTGAACTTACATCTAATAATGCCTGTTGTAACGTCTTGTAGACTAATTCAAAAGACTTTGAATCTAATTGGTTTGATACCATTTTGAAGTCAGAACCATCATCAAGGTTTAAGCCTCCCCCAACAATATCAGTAGGCAATGAGTCTTTGAGTTGCTGACCAACTGCAACAGGGATAGGATTCATAAACTTATACATGCTATCAACATACTTAGATAATACATCTTCCATGTTATCCAATATCCCCATATAATCATCTAACTCTGAGCGACCTTCTGTATCACTAAATTCATTGTCAGTTTTATATAGGACAGGTAAGCCACTTAGATTAGCATACTGAGCAACTAGTTTTAATTCTCCACCTTCATTTGACCATTCTTGGACTAACTTATCGGTATAAATTGTGTAATAAGCAATACCATCAAAGACATAATGCTCAACAAAGGCAATCATTTCCCCATGATGGTTGAAAACAGGTGTTCCATCCTCCGCGTCAATAATTTTTGAATCAATTCTCCCTTTAGCATTAATGAAAAGATATTCAGCTACCTGACCAAACTTGATTAATTTGTTTAGAATAATAACATTCTTATCATCAAAGCGACCTAGCTTATTTACCTTCAAAAATTGCTCAACCATTTTCTCTACTCCAATGATATTGACACTGTTCTTCAACAGGTATTGCGTTTGGAAGTTCAAAATAGTCTTAGCCAACTGGATCACAATCTTGCGTGGCTCAATGAACTGACCATTGTACTTAAATGAATCACGCTGTAGTATCTTGTGCTGACCATCTAAATACTTTTTCTTACTAAACACTTCTTGCAAACGCTCTTGGTTGTCATAAGAGTTTATTTCCTCTAAGAACCAAGTGGGGTTACCCTTGTGCTTTACTTGTAAATATCTATCTAAATTCATCTTCTTTTTCCCTTTCTTATTCAAAATAAACCTTACCCTGAATGAGTATGGCTAAAAACTACTTTTTCTCGTACCAACCTTGCCAATGATATATTGATTCAATACTGTCACAATACTTTTTAAATGCTTCCATTTTGCTATTCTCCTATACATACCACTTATTTATCTTCATGCCTTGAATAGCCAATGCTGTTGAAATAACACTATCATCGTGGTGCAATTCACTATTCCCTCGCTTATTTCCTAAGCGACCATTTGTTTCAACAAACATCTGCATTTGCTGTAAGGTAGTCTTACATTCTATATTGATAAGCCCAAGCTCAAATTGTTCTTTCATATCACTTATCATTATCGCCTTTGTTTTCTCAGAAGTGATAAAGCCTATTTGCAATTTCTTCTTTCCTCGGTCATCGAAGGTTTTCATCTTATACATATTTAGATAGCCACGCTCTTTGCGTAAGCGTTCAATAACAGGTAAACCATATGAATTGCGTTCCACTGTCAAAAAAGCATAATTATAAAAAATCCCCAAGTCATAGATGACCTGAGCAAATTCATAGACTGGAATTTTATTATGGTAGAAACTTATGACTTGATGACCTTCTGAATCAAATGCAGTAATTGTTGAGTAATCATTACCTGAGCCACTCGCTGTATCGACACCAAAATAATATTTCGTATTGCGTTTAGGAAATTCGAAAAGGTCTAAGCCCTTACCAATATATTTCCGAACGCTCTCAGGTACTTCTGACAACATCTCATTTTTAGGTAACGGCTCAATTGTATAAGAAAGCCTAGTTAAAACCTTATGTTGATCAAATACACTTCTACCTGTAGAAATAAAGGATTCAAAGGGATTTGAGGGGTACTCTTGCATAAACTGCTGTTCGTTTTCCATGTCCTGAACCTTCCATCTTCTCCACATTAATTGCCTTAAAGTTGCACCTGCTCTATAGAGAGCTACTTCATCTTCTTCTAAATTATCAGAAGCAAATCGCTTGCCACCATTGGTTGCTTTATACCAACGCTCTGCTTCATCATAGTCATGGGCAAATTGCTTTTTGTATAGCTTGTGGTAAAAAGGAATGAAATAAGGAACATACTTAGACTTACCTTTGAGGGCTTGCATATACAGGCGGTAGAAATGGTTGCTTGTACCATTGGAGGTTGTTTCAATTGTTAATTTACTCTCAGCCCCTTTTGCAAGGGATTGTTCAACCGAGAGTAGTTGCGTTTCCTGTGACGCATAGAAAGCAAACTCAGATAAATGAACATAGGTATATGTTGAACCACGTCCAATATCTTTGTTCCCTGCTGTAACACTTGATATTCTTGAACCATTAGTGAACAAAAGCTCGCTTCTGTTATCCCTGCGAACCTTTGGGAATATATTAGGGAATTTTTCTCTTGGAACAGTGTCATTCATTTGCTTCAACTTTTCAAAAAGCGCTTTTGCTGAATCACCCTTATAACTAACAATCAAGATGTTTTCGTTAGGCTTAGTTAATGCTCGCCATAATGCCCTAGCAAGCACAAATGTTGAAATACCTGCTTGCCTTGCTTTACCAATCACAACAAAGCGATTCTCTAGCATTAGATTTTCAATTTCTTGCTGTGCTTCATTGATTTCAAAATTAATGACCTGATTTTCGTTGTCTGTAATAAAAATAAAATTCTTAGCAAAAAGTGGGAACTCACTAAGAACTTTTTCAAGTTTATTTGATTTAGTTGCCATGTGCTACATCACCAATTCATCATAAGCATTGCTTTCTTGTGGCTCGTAGACCCGAGTAAGCTTAAACTCTTTATTAAATGCTCTGACCTGCTTTTGAAGGTCTAATAAAAGCTTAATAGCCTTTTCATCCCCCTCAATGGCCCTTTCTGCTGTGACTTGATAAATTTGCTCTAAATCATTCGCCATGCGTGATTCAAGATACAAATTAGTCAACATCAAATACTCAGAAGATTTCTCCCACTTCTTCATGTGGTTCAATGTTTTCACATCTAACTTTAGACACAATGCTTCTTCTGAGAGTTCTTCTGTTCGATTAACATATAGGTCAAACTTCCATTTGAAGTATTCCCTTTTCTTGTATGGAACAGCTTCAAGTGCTTTGTAAATATCCATAAATATCAATCCTCTCTTTTAGTGATATTCAGAGTTCATTTCATCCCTGTTTTGGATGTAAAGTCTTGCATTTTCAATGTGTCTATCAACAATTTTAAACTCATTGCCATACTCATCTATTAAATAGTCTTGTTTTTTCAGTTTCTTAATGCGGTTTTCCCCCGCTCTCAAGACTCTTTTCTCAATGTCAGTTAAACCTACTTCTCTTTTTTGTTTTCGCAGGTCTAAAACAGCAACATAATCCTGTTCAATAGGGAATACATCTTCACCATTTTCATCTTTAAATTTGTTGAATCGATGCTCTGTTTCCTTTAACTGTTCTACAGTCGAATGTTCTAGGTCTGTTTCTTCTTCAACTAATTTTTCAACATACTTTTTCTTAAATGAATGATGTGTAATTTCATCATTTTCAAAAGGCGTTGTTCTGTATTGGTTGGTGTTTTGCTTCCCTGTATCGTTGTAATCACCAATATTTTTGTGAATTAGACCTGCCGCAATTGTTTTATTTACTGCTTGGATTGCTGTTGACTCTGAGCAATTTAAAATTATCGCCCAACGTGATTTAGAACAAGTAAATATACCATTTTCACTTTTAGACCATCTATAGGTAGCAAGATATACATACAATTGGCGGATGTCTGTAAGCTCATTGAACACATCAAATTTAAGTTGTGTATGGCTTATATCCTCAAATTCCACTAATTCAACAATAAGAATATCATTAGCATTAAACTCATCTACAAGCTCACCATCAATACTAGTAAATCTAATAACCTTTTTATCTCTCAAAGAAATAAGAGTATCTTTGATTACTTTAACTGCTCGCTTTTTGTTGCTTGCAAGCTCAATTTGTCCTTTGGCATGAAGCAATGAAACCGAAATATAAATATCTTCTCTAAAGTCCCTGCTTATTGACAGCAACGCATAAATAAATAATTCCTGCGGTGTTAGTTGAAACTCATTTCCATCTGAAATAAGTTGATTGTTAATCATTATAAATTCCATCATGTAAAAACTCCTGTGTGATTGTATTTTTGTTATAAAAAGAAGTCACCCTCTCGGTAACGACCTAGTTAATTTTCTTATATTTATCTAACGCTCGCTGTAGTTCATCAGTTTTGTGATAGACCGTATAAATCGCATTGTCCTTAATGCTTCTAGCTTTTATGATGTATGAAATTCCTTCTTCTTTCAAATAGATTGATAGTTTCTTTGTAAAGCAAAAGAAGAAGTCTTTTTCAGTTAAGTTTGTCATGTTATATACCCCTATCTGTCCATTTGAACACTTAGTTTTTCAGAATAAATTCTTTGTATTTCTGTACTTTATTTGCTTCCATAGCTACTTTGTTATTCTCATATTTTGAGAGCAAAGCTATCGAGCAACCAATGTGCCTAGCAATATCAGTTAGTCTAATTTGCTTCTGTCTACGCATTAAGAACAACTCTATTTGTGTCATGGTCTTACTTCCTTTCTTCTAGTTAAAAATTTTCATGAAATGAATTGAAAAAGACACTCCCATTTCTGAGAGTGTCTAAGGGATTATTTACCCTGTGTTAATACTGCAACTGCTTTCTTTGAACCAACCTTTAAAGTTGCTTCTGCAATTACTTGACCTTTCACTGAATCACCTGTTTTTGCAAGTGGTTCAAAGTGTGGCTCTCGCAAATATGCTAAATCGACATAAGCATCATTGAAGAACACAACTTTATCAGCAGGAACATGTTTTGATAACACAAATTTTACTGAACCATAATTAGTGTTGATTTCATCTACTAGTAAGCCAAATGATGTTGTCACATGGTTGTATGAGTAGTTATCCTTATATATAGCGTCAATTTTTTCTTTAATATCAGCATTGACAAAGGCATATACTTGACCTTCTGCTAAATCCTGATTCCAAAGATTACGCATAACTTGCTTAATTGCAATTTCATCAATCGGAGCTGTTACAGCATTAGAAGCATCAGCCATTTCAATTAGACCTGATAATTGGCGTTTGAACGGTGTTTTTGAACCATCCGCTCTAAGACCATTGATAAATTTCTTTTCCATGTTAACTTTTAACTCTAGTAATCGGTCAGCTACTTCCCCTGAGAACTGAGTTGATTGCATAGCTTCTGCTGTACCTGATACCTGAACACCCTTCTTGAAAATCTCAAGGATATTACTTAGCTCTGCCCTAGCAGATTCATAGAATACTGTTGTGTCTGCTCCTTCAACTGCTGAAATATCTTCATCATTAGATAGTGAGTTTTCTCGCCAAGTATACACAGTGCTAAGTGCTTTTTCAATATTGCCTTTCGCCATAAGTAATGATGTAAATGGCGTTGCTTGAACCCCAATTACTGCAATCTCATTTGCTAATGAAATGCGTTCTGATTCTGTAAATGATTGTGATGTAAACATTATAAAATTCCTTCTTCCTGTTAATTTGTTTTACTTAAATATTTTTTCGAACTTACTAGCAATCATGCCTTTAGCGTCACCATTTTGCTTATGAGCTGTATAATCATCTTGCTTAGCAACTTCTTTAGGCTTAAAGCCCATATCAAGTTTTACTTCATTTATTAACTCTGCTAGAGCATCAACTTTTTCTATTGGTGTTTTAGTAAGACTAAACTTCTCTACAAATTCCTTTGCAAAGCCAAACCCTCGTTCTTCAAGCTGTAACTGTAATCTTAAATTTTCTAATTCAATTTTTTCTTGTTCCAAACGCTCGGTTTCTTTTTGTAGCTCTTGTTTTTCATGTTCCAACGGATTTACACTTTGTCCCTGTTCAGTTACGTCAACTCCCTCAGTAACCTCAATAGAATTCATTTCAATTGCTTCTGCTGTTTGTAAATTCCCCATTAATAATTCTCCTTCTGATTTGGTATTTTCCATATTTACACAAACTAAAAAAAGCCAATAAGTAACTACTCATGGCTTAATTGTCCATCACTCCATATAAGTCCATAGAATATCATATAGAGCGTTCTGAGTAAGCCACTCATAAATATCAGGAATGACTCATTGACGCTCACTAGACTTTACAGGTGGTGTTCCAAGCTGTCATTCACTCAATAGATGTTATGAACATGCTCAGTTAAAGATTTGAATAATGGCTAACAAAAAAAGGACTACAATTAGTAGCCCTCAAACAATGGCCCTGATTACGTTCAATAGTTACCATTTTTTGATTATAATATTAAAATTATGCCAAGGCTCTATTGTAACCTCAACAAATTTAAGAGGAAAATTATCCTCTCACTATGAACAGTTTGTACGCAAAAAGTGTGACTTTTGAATTCAGGTCATCTCCAAGAGTCATACTTGTCTTGCACACGCTTTAATCTTTTTTTGAAGTTGCTTTCTTCCAGCATCATCAATCTAGCAAAGTTGCGTTTGTTGAAATCGATAATTTCCCCATTTTGATTAAATGTAAATACATTTGTCTGCTTGCTATCCAAAGCTCGTTGCAAGTGATCTAGCAACTCATTTGTAAATTCCTTTTGTCTTTCCGACAAATTTAAGAAATCAAACTTAAATATCCTACGAAAATTTGTTTGATTTTTGAGTAACTTCATATCATTTTGATTGATAAAATAACGCTCTCCATCAATGTTAAACTCTCTAGTACCTGTTGCTTTGGCAATCTCACGATAGATTTTTTTGTTAATACCATGATTGATATACTTTACAATTTCTTTGTCAGTTTTCATTGTATCGACCTTTTGGATAATTTCATTTAGCACCTTTTTTAAAGGCTCAACTGTCTCAGCAATCTTCTCTGCTTTTTCTTTTTTGACATATGGCAATACCCGTAATATGTCATTAAAGCACTCATCAAATTCTTCATGCTCTACTTGCTTCAACACTTTATCAGGTATCTTATCAAAATCATCAACGTAATAATACTCGCCAATCTGTGACAAATAGTAATAAATATAGTCCGCAGCTTTCATGTCATCATGCGATCTCTCAATATTTGACAGATACTTTTTGTATACATACTTTGCGTATCGTTGTTGTAGCGAATTGATATAGATTGCTATATAATCCTCTGCAACTTCTGCCTTTGCTTTTCGTTTCGGCTCCATGTAACTGTACATATGCTTTGTCACTAAATGAAAGGACAACTCATATTCAACTTTTGCGCCCATGGTTATCAACTCTGTTGTTAAGTCATATTTGCCTAATTTGTGTTGATCTATTTTTTGTTTAAAATCCATTAAATATGCTCCTTTTATTTTTCATAAATCACAGTTCTCTAGTCTTCATTATATATTGTTTTATTATTTACCAATGCTTTTTCCGAAAATAATTATCGAAATATATTATTAGAAAAAATATTAGCAATACTTTTCACGCATAAAAAGACCCTTACAAAAATAGGTGCTTGCACTACTTCCAGGGTACTTATCCTAGTTATTAAATCACTGAAATAACAGCTATATCCGTCTGACTGAATCGTCTTTGCGGTCATGCAGTACATTGTTTGGAAATCTATAACATAGAACACAGTTCTACTAATGTGTTCAAATAATAAATATATCCATGAAAGTAAACTAAGGCGCAAGCCCGTCCATAGTTTTTTCTTTATCACTATTTATTTCTTTAAATAGTTTTTTTCTTTAAACTTGTCAGAATGTGTTCCAACTAAGCGTATATTTTAGACCCACTTATCTAAAAAATGTTCCGAATTGGCACATTTTATATAGGATAGGGTCTAAACACTGTACAAAATTAGCACAATATTTATATAACTGTATTTACATATTTATATTAATATTATTTACGCCCACCCTAACATGAAGCTGAGTGTGTATCAACATCTCGTCGAAAAAGTGCTGCCTTGATCTCAATAAATCTATAAATAGACATAAAGGAACAAGACCTCATAGTTCCATGAACCTCTTTCCTAGCATCCTTATACTTCTGCCCCCAGTAGTTGCTGTAAGCCGTACGCTTATAAATACTTATCCCTTTATTGGCCAGGAATTCTAACTTTATAGTATATGATATGTTCTTCGTTGCCGTAGCCACTCAAAATTCGCTCCTGATCTTTAACGATGGCATTCAAAGCGAGACAAGGCACGCTTACATAGAGTAATAACGATAATTATTACATCGGCTATCGTACAAACCTGTCAAGTTTTAGTTTGAGCATATGTACTAGGCTTCCACGTTCGACTACGGAAAATAAGCACACTTATTTAGCCTAGACGTTGATTTTTTTCGAATAGGCTGTACAATAGCGTTACATTGGTGTGTATGCTATTGCTTTGCGGTAGTCATATTCAGTTAAAAGTCGTTAGTGTTCGCGCACTAACAGCTTTTTCCTACGCAATTTCTCACTTCGCCACTAGGACAAAAGGAGAACTCACTAAGCCTAATGCCTGTTTATACTCGCTTAGTCGAGTTTTCTAAACACTTTTTTTCTGTTCTTCATCTACATCAATCTTGACTGCTCCAAGCTTTTCACATCATTTAAGACCCTTTTCTGACCACCTTTAGATACAATTAGTGTCAACATTCCCCTGCGCTGTTGCAAATCATTGAACCCTTCAAAATTCTGCGGTACTGAAAAAAATCTTTGTAGTCTATCATTCTTATCTTCTCCTTTTTTTCCTCCTCTTGTTCCGTCCCCTAAAAGTCTAAATTATTTTGTAGACTGAAATTGTTATTTTCTATCTATCTCATTTTCAGTAAAATCTAGACAAGCTTTATTGTCGTTTCCACACTTCTATGACCTAAAATTTTACTCAATCTTACAAATTTCACCTTTCCTTCAATGATGTAATAAGTTATTTCGTATTAAACGTGGATGAACAGATAAACCCACACTTAAACCTTCCCTTCTTATTGATCTTCAAAATATTCACACCTACTATAGCTTGTTGGAAATAAAAATGGCGAATCTGAAATCTGTCTAGTTGCATCAACGTCTTAAATTACCTACCGTTTTATGCCCCAAAATACATAACGTTGATGTCCATTCTTGGCATTTTTGACAAGAATAGAATTATTTTTAAATCTATATCCTCGGTCATTAAGGAACAACACTCATTAGCCTTAAGCCCCGTAGAATCCAAGTCCTGTACTCATAATATTTTGTAAGATTGAAAGCACCTAGTATTAATTTAGTTTCCTCAGGGGGAAGCAGTTGTTTCTACTTACGCTTTGGTTTAATCTGTTCTATTGTGTCAATCGGATTAACCGTTATTTCTCGTTCAGCTTTCAAAAAGTAAAATACTTTCATATTCTTTGAACAATTGGCTATGGTAGTATCTGGTTTTTGATAATCTTCCCTACGTTTAGGATAGTTATTGTTTAATACCTTGTCAGAAGAAGAAGCAGTGTCCTTTCCACGCTCTCTCAAGTATTTGATGTATTGTTGAATATAAGATGATTTTACCTTCCCTGCATCCTTAATTTTGAAATCTCGCACTGTGTAATTTCTGAATAGCGTTAAAGTCTGTTCATAACTTTTCATGGTTTTTGGAGATATTTTGGAGAAAGATGTATAGCGTCACAACGAAACATACAGCAATCCAACATATAATGGTCAACTTCGATTAAAAACGGACATATAGACATAAAAAATACGCCCCCTCAAACAGTCGGCGTAAACTGTCTAAAAAGGCGTTATAATTTTCGCTAAATAAACGTTATCTAATTTAGATTTACCGGTCATTCTCCGGTAAGCCAATCGCTACAAACCTTGATATACCGTGACTAGCTCGCCATCATATCAATACGAATCTTGTCAGCGATCATGGCGATGAATTCGCTATTTGTCGGTTTCGACTTCAAATGATGTACCGTATAACCAAACATCGACGAAATCGATTCATAATTGCCACGGTTCCATGCAACTTCAATGGCATGACGAATCGCACGTTCAACTCGTGATGGTGTTGTATTGAATTTCTTAGCAATTTCTGGATATAAAATTTTCGTCACAGATCCTAATAACTCGATATCTTCGAATACCATCTGAATAGCTTCTCTCAAATAAGAGTAGCCTTTTATATGTGCAGGAACGCCAATTTCTTTAATAATGGCCGTAATCGTGCTATCTAATTGATGTTGATTTAATTTTTGAGGTGCCGTCGGTTGTAAAACACTTGTCTTTTTAGGAAGTGTTGCTTTCTGTCCAGCACAATGTAAGATCTTTTGAACCAATTGATCAAATTCAAATGGCTTTAGCATGAAATAGGATGCACCTAAGTCTACAGCTTGTTTCATCACATCTTCTTGACCAAATGCAGTTAACATTATTACTTGAATTGATGACATTTGTTCATTTTGATACATCGACTCTAAAACAGCTAACCCATCAAGATGTGGCATAATAATATCTAGCAGCAAAATATCTGGTGTGAATTCCTCAAGCATTTGTAAACAAACTTTCCCATTTGAAGCAGTTGCAATGATTTCAATTTCTGGATGTCCTTGAAAATACTGCTCCATCGTTTTTAATAACTCACGATTATCATCTGCAATTGCTACTTTAACCTTTGTCATTTAAAATTCCTCCTTCTGAACTGTGCTTCGAATATCCCGTTACCTACCCCAATGCTTTTTTTGCACACTGTGGAATTTTCGACATTATTGTTTTAAAAACCTTTTCAATTTCCAAAAATGAGTATGTAGTCCGATACTTTCATTTAATATCGACAAGTTATGATAAATAACTGACAAAGCTTCGAATGCTTATACCATTTATTTTAGTGAAAAAATGGAGATAAAACTACAGTTTTTCTTAAGTATCGCTAATCGCTTCATAAATAAACGAAATACTTGATGAACAATATATTTTTATGAAGGAATGAAGAATGGAGCCACCTCTTGGCAGCTCCTTCGTTTAAGATGATTTTTTTAACATTTCCGCTACAGTTATTGCTGCTCCTTTTTTCGGCTCCTCCACAAACATATGCGTAACGGCACCTACAAAACGACCGTCTTGAATGATAGGACTGCCACTCATCCCCTGCAAAATACCACCTGTTTTTTCAATGAGCTTTTTGTCAGTGACTATGAATTCAAGGCGTTCATTTTCAACCTTTGTAATTTCAATTGAAAAAGTTTCCACCTTACTGCCCTTGATCGCCGTAGAGATTTCCGCTTTTCCTGTTTTTATATCCTTTTCATGCATAATTTCAATTGCTTTAGGCAAACTTTGTTGATAACCGTCTTCCCAACGGCCAAAAATTCCATAAACTGTATTTTTATCTATACTCCCTAATCGATCCTGATGTTTTTCAATGGAGGATATTTTATAGCCAGGTTGCCCAGGTATACTTTTACGAATTTGTTGAATCGAAGCTAAAAAAATGGAGCCAGCATGGAAATTAGGGGCTTCTTGTAAAGTTGAATCAACGATTTGGTGGCCTAACGCACCGTAATTTTTTGTCTCTGGATCAATGTATGTCAATGTTCCTACTCCATCTGTTTCATCTTTTAGAAAGGAAATAACATGTTCAGCTTCTTGCTCCTGTAACTCAAGTGTCACTTCTTTTCCTTCATTTTTTATCGTCCATTTCTGTTGTCCTTGTCGAGCAACAGCTTTTTTGGCATCTGCAAGTGTTTTTACTGTAATATCATTTATTTTTTCAATCACAGCGCCTCCTTTCATCCACTGATTGGAAGCTAATAGCACATCATGTGCTACAAATACATGTGATAGCTGAAGTTGAATACCAATTGCTTCGCCCATCGGAATTAGCTTTTTTGCGGCAAAAGCCTTTACGGGCATGAATAATAAAACGATGAGCATAGGCAAAATGACAAATTGACGCCAACGACGATTCATACGACACCTCCTTTTTATTTTTGTCTTTATACTATGTGTTGTTGTGGCGTTCTTATAAGCGGTAAATATTTGTGCAAAAAGAAAAAATCCAGAAACAACGAGCTGTTTCTGGATTCTTTTGCTATCTCATTTGTTTTTTTCGTTCATTCGCCATTTTTAGAAGCTCTGTTGCGTGCTGCAATGTTAAATCTGTAATTTCCGCTCCAGATATCATGCGACTGACTTCTTCGATACGAGCATTCGTATCTATTTCCAGCAATGACGTAAATGTTCGATCATGCTCGACTTCTTTTTTAATAAAATAATGATGATCAGCCATCGCAGCTACTTGTGGTAAATGCGAAATACATAAAACTTGAGAGTTAATGGATACTGCTGCAATTTTTTCTGCGATTGCTTGCGCTACGCGACCACTTACACCTGTATCTACTTCATCAAAAATAATAGATGTAATGCCATTTGACGATGAGAAAATCGTCTTTAACGCAAGCATCATACGCGATAATTCTCCCCCAGAAGCAATTTTCGGCAAAGATTTTGGTGGCTCGCCTACATTCGTAGAAATATAAAAAATTACTTGATCTTTTCCGTTTGCATCAAAGAAAGATAATTCATCAAAATTAACAATAAATTTTGCTTTTTCCATATGTAATTCACGCAGCTCGGCCATAATAGCTTCACTTAAATTATGTGCAGCTTCTTTTCGAACAGTAGAAAGTTCTGCAGCAAGCTCCTCAAGTACCGTTTCCATTTCCAGCACTTTTCGTTCTTTCACTTGCAAAATTTCGTCTCGATTTAATAGTTCATTTAGCTCTGCTTTAATTTTATCGTAATACGCTAAAATCTCTTCAACTGTTGAGCCATATTTGCGCTTCAAATTTTGTAATAAGGCTAAACGTTGCTCAACCTCATTTAAACGGGCAGGATCAAATTCTAATTCGTCCAACACATTTTTAACCTGATACGCAGCATCTTGTAACGCATAAAATGCAGTAGTAACAGATTCGGATGCCTCTTTAAATTGTTCGTCAATAGTGGCAGCATCCTCTAAGGCTCCCATTGCATTGCCAATCCAGTCAAGGCCTTTCGATTCACCTTGAATGGCTTCATAAGCTGCACTGGAGCGTTCAAAAATCTTATTGAAATTCATTAGACGACGGCGTTCATCAAGAAGCTCATCTTCCTCGCCAAGCTTTAAATTGGCATCCTCCAGCTCTTTCATTTGGAATTGATACAAATCAATACGTTGCGCCATTAACTGCTCATCAATCGAAATCGAAGCTAATTCTTTTTTTAGTGAACGATATTCATCATATTGAGAACTGTATGCCTCTTGAATTGGTGTAAGTTGTTCCTCGGCAAAATGATCAAGTAAAGAGATATGCTGCTTCTCATCCATTAATTCTTGATTTTCATGCTGACCATGAATATCGATAAGGCTAGCCCCAATATCACGTAAAACAGATAATGGCACAAGTTTACCGTTTACTCGACAAACACTTTTTCCAGAATCATTTAAATCACGGCGTAAAATAATGGTATCTTCTTCAATTTCAATGCCTGCCTCTTCAAGTTTCTTATGAACAGGATGCCCAGAACTTGAAATTTGAAATAAACCACCTAATTCTGCCTTTTTAGCTCCATGACGAATAAATTCGGTATTTCCTCGTCCGCCAGCAAGTAAATGCACTGCATCGATAATAATGGATTTCCCTGCTCCTGTTTCACCTGTTAAAACAGTTAAACCACCTGAAAAACTAACAGTTAAATCCTCGATGATGGCAAAGTTTCTTATACTTAGCTCTCTTAACACAAAATGTCACCTCTGTATCAAATTACCCTGCTATTTTATAGCATTTCTAATAAGCGATTTTTAGTATTTTCACGCTCATCTTCATTACGACAAATAATTAATATAGTATCGTCTCCAGAAATAGTCCCTAAAATTTCAGGCCAATCTAAATGGTCTAGTAATGATGCAATAGCATTGGCATTACCAGGAAGAGCCTTCATAACTAAAAAGTGTGATGCACCGTCAATGCTGACAAAAGCATCAGCTAACGCACGATGTAATTTTTGTATAGGATTGAATCGTTGGTCTGCGGGTAGGCTATATTTATAACGTCCATCTTGTAAAGGTACTTTAACAAGATGAAGTTCTTTAATATCACGTGATACTGTTGCTTGTGTCACATTATAGCCTGCATCTTTTAAAAAATCGACTAAATCATCTTGCGTTTCGATTTCATGATTGGCAATAATATCCCGAATTCGTATATGTCGTTGTCCTTTGTTCATCTCGGTCACCTCTTATAAATAGTTGAATATTTGTATATTTACACTACCATTTTAAACATAAAAGCACAAGAAAAAACACGGCTCTGTAAACGAGCACGTGTTATTTTAGTGCACTATGCGCTTCTTCAACGAGTGTATTAAAAGCTGTATATGCAGAGACATCTTCATCACCAATAGGATTCACTAAATGGAATAAAAATTCAATATTCCCCTCGCCTCCTGTAATTGGCGAAAACGAAGCATCCTTAACGACAAAGCCAACCTCTGTCGCCATTGCAGCTGTCTTTTCTAAAACATCTAAATGTACTTTTTTATCACGAACAATACCTTTTTTACCGACATTCTCTTTCCCAGCCTCAAACTGAGGCTTTACAAGTGCCATTACATCGCCACCTGGCATTAACAATGTTTTTAAGACAGGTAAAATAAGTGATAATGAAATAAAGCTGACATCAATTGTTGCAAAGTCTGGTAAGCCCTCTGTTAAATCTGGCGCTGTCGTATAACGGAAATTTGTTTTTTCCATGACAGTTACACGTTCATCAGAACGGATTTTCCATGCTAGTTGGTTGGAACCAACGTCCAATGCATAGCAATGTCTTGCACCATTTTGTAATGCACAATCGGTAAATCCTCCTGTAGAGGAGCCAATATCTAGCATTAGCTTCCCCTCTACAGACATATCAAAAATTTGTAGCGCTTTTTCTAGCTTCAAGCCGCCACGGCTAACATATTTTAAATCAGAGCCTTTTACTTGTAGCGGTGCATCAATAGCGATTTTTTCCCCCGCCTTATCGATACGAATTTCATTAGAAAAAACAAGCCCTGCCATAATAGAGCGCTTTGCTTTTTCTCGCGTTTCGCAAAGCCCACGCTCTACAAGTAAAATGTCTACACGTTCTTTTGGATGTTTTGTCATTATTTATTCAAACCTACTTGCTGTTTTTGTTGAAGTAACACATGCATTCGTGCCACTGTATCTTCAGCCGTCATATGAATTTCAGCGAGAAGCTGGTCTACATTACCATGCTCAATAAAATGATCCGGTATACCCATACGATCGATCAGTGCAGTTAAATAGCCATGGTCATGGGCAAATTCTAATACACCACTACCAAAACCACCTTTTAGAACCGCCTCTTCAATCGTTAATATTGGTTTACGGCTTGATAATATACGATGAAGCATATCCTCATCCATTGGTTTAATGAAACGAGCATTGACTACTTCTATCTCTACACCTTGCTGTGCTAAAATACCGGCTGCTTCCATTGCCATTGGAATCGTCGTACCAAAGGTTAAGATCGTAGCATCCTTACCTTCACGTAACACTTCCCAGCTACCAATTGGTAACGTCTTAAGCTCATCGTCTAACGGAACGCCTATGCCATTACCTCGTGGATAACGTAACGCAATTGGACCACCATCATATTCAATGGCTGTTTTCACCATATGCTGGCCTTCATTTTCATCTTTTGGCATCATAATTGTCATATTTGGAATATGACGAAGGAATGCAATATCAAATACACCTTGATGGGTTTCACCGTCTGCGCCAACTAAGCCTGCACGGTCAATTCCTATAAAGACATTTAAGTTTGGACGTGCGATATCATGTAATACTTGGTCATAGGCACGTTGAAGGAACGTTGAGTAAATGGCTAAAAATGGTTTCATTTTTTGCGTCGCTAGACCTGCTGCCATCGTGGCTGCATGTTGTTCGGCAATCCCCACATCAAAGAAACGCTCTGGGAAATCCTTTTGGATACCTTGTAGTTTCGAGCCCACCGGCATTGCAGGTGTAATTGTGACAATTCGTTTATCTTCATGTGCAATTTTACGAACAGTCTCGGCAACCAAACTACTCCAAGCTGGACCTTTCGTCTCTGATTTTACAAAGGCACCATTTTCAATTTTATAAGGACCTGTCCCATGCCAATTACCGATTGTATCATCTTCAGCTGGTTTATAACCTTTGCCCTTTTTCGTAATCACATGAACAAGCACTGGACCTTTTACTTTTTTAGCTTGTGATAAAGTTGCCTCAAGAGCTTCGAAATCATGTCCATCAATCGGCCCTAGATATTTAAAGCCTAACTCCTCAAAGAACACACCTGATACCACTAAATATTTTAAGCTATCCTTTAAGCGTTCAGCAGTTGAAGCAAGCTTACCGCCTAGCACAGGAATCTTATTCATAAGGGATTCCAGTTCTTCTTTTGCTTTTGAATATTCTTTGGCTGTACGAAGACGTCCCAGTACATTGTGTAACGCTCCGACGTTTGGAGCGATTGACATTTCATTATCATTTAAAATGACAATCATATTCGTTTCAGCATGACCGATATGGTTTAATGCCTCTAGTGCCATACCACCTGTTAAAGCTCCATCTCCAATAATTGGTATCACGAAGTTCTTTTCATTTTTAATATCACGTGCTGCAGCCATACCCATAGCTGCTGACAAAGATGTCGAGCTATGACCCGTCTCCCACTCATCATGTTCACTCTCCACATGCTTTGGAAAACCACAAAGTCCTTTGAACTGACGTAATGTGTCAAATTGACTTGCACGACCTGTCAAAATTTTGTGCACGTAAGCTTGGTGGCCAACATCCCATAAAAACTTATCTTGTGGACTGTCAAACATTTTATGGAGCATAATCGTTAACTCCACAACACCCAGGTTCGGCCCGATATGACCACCTGTGACAGAACATTTTTCGATTAAGAAGGCACGAATTTCTTGTGCAAGTCGCTCAAGCTCCTTCTTATCTAAGTTTTTTAAAAAGGCTGGACTAGTTATCTTATTTAAATCCACCTTTCTCACACACCTTTTCAATAAATTATTCACCGTAATTGTGTTTCCACCATTATAACAGTGTTATCAATATGCTAAAAGTACGAACACTTTATTGTTTGCACATTGGCAAACGCCCTCACCTATTCTAGCATACTCTATGCCTTTAACGCCTCGTTTTTATCCTAGTTTTTACGATGAACAATATAGGCTGCAAAATCACGTAATAAGCTGGCATCCACTTGCAATTTATCTAGTGCGTTATTGGCATGCTGATAATGCTCAGCAAGCTTTTCCTTTGCCCCATCTAAAGTTAGCAGAGCTGGGTATGTGCTTTTATCACTTGCTACATCTTTACCTGCAGTTTTCCCTAGTTCTTCTGTAGTTCCCTCAATATCTAAAATATCGTCTTGAATTTGGAAGGCAAGGCCGATATGATGCGCATATTCTTTTAAAGTTTCGCGCTCTTCTTGCGATACATCAGCTAACACCGCTCCCGCTTCAATACTAAATCGTAGTAAAGCACCCGTTTTATTAATATGGACATGCTCAAGCTCAGCTAAGTTCAGCTGACGCTTTTCACCTTCTATATCGAGTACTTGACCCCCAACCATACCTTCTGCACCAGCTGCTTTACTTAACAGACCGACAAGTTCAATACGTTTTTCAGCTGATACTTCCATGCGTGCTAAAATGCCAAACGCAAGTGTATTCAATGCATCACCTGCAAGTGTCGCTAATGCATCGCCATAAACTTTATGGTTTGTCGGCTTACCTCGACGGAAATCGTCATTATCCATACTTGGTAAATCATCATGGATTAACGAATACGTATGGATGATTTCAATGACTGATCCTACAGTTAAACCATTCTTTAAATTTTGTTTGTATAGTTCAAGAACAGCCAAAACGAAAAGAGGGCGAATACGTTTACCTCCAGCTTTTAATGAATAAAGCATTGACTCTTTTAAATTGGCTGGTGCGTCAATTTTCTCAACTAGTGTAAACATTTCAGCTTCAACTTGTGGTATGTTGCTTTCAATAAAATGCTTTAATTGCTCGTTCATTTCTTAGTTCTCTCCCTTTAGTGGATCAAATGCTGTCGTTTCACCTGTCTCTTGGACAATTGAAATTAACTGCTCTTCAGCATTTTGTAGCTTGCTATGGCAAAATTGCGAAAGCTCCATGCCTTGTTTATATAAATCAATCGCATTTTCTAGCGGCACATCACCTTGCTCTAGCTGGCGGACAATTTCCTCAAGTGCCGTCATTGCTTCTGCGAAAGTTTGTTGTTTCTCTGCCACAATTATTCCCCCTCATTTTTAGGCAAGATCTTTACCACATCAGCAATTACCTTTCCATCATGGAAAGAAAGTGTTAATTGATCCTGTGGCTTAACATCAGCTGCTGATTTCAACATTTGTTGATCTTTATAAGCTACCGTAAAGCCCCTTGTTAATATGGCAAGCGGATTCAATGCTTCTAAAGTTCTGACGGTTGCCTCAAATTGTTGTTTTTGCTTCGTTACATAATGTGTTTTAGCACGAGTTAATTGTTGGACATGTGCTTCTAGCTCTCGTTGATGGAAAGCTAATGCTTTTTTCGGTGAGTGCTGCTCTACTGCACTACGTAATTGTTGAAACTGCGCTGTTTTCTTCATTAAATCGACCTGCATTGCTTTTTGCAATCCCGACTCAAGTTGTGCTAGCCTTTCCGTAAATGGTCGATATAGACGTTCTGGCATTGACAGCGGATATGACTGTTGGAGCTTATTTAGACGTTGCCGTTCTGCAATAAGTTGCGCTCTTACAATTTGGTGGAGCTGTGATTTTTGTGTAAGTACCCGCTGAAATAAATCCTGTTGATCAGGTACAGCCATCTCAGCCGCTGCTGTTGGTGTCGGTGCACGCAAATCAGCTACATAATCCGCTATAGTTGTATCTGTTTCATGACCTACTGCACTAATAATAGGGATACGACTTTCAAAAATCGCTCTTGCGACAACTTCCTCATTAAATGCCCATAAATCCTCAATCGATCCTCCACCACGCCCAACAATCAGTACATCACAACTCGCATCAATATTTGCGCTCTCAATATTGCGAACAATATTTGGCGCTGCTTGTGCTCCCTGTACAAGGGTAGGATAAATAAAAATTTCAGCAAGTGGATAACGTCTCTTTAATGTTGTACAGATATCTCGAATGGCTGCACCTGTTGTCGACGTTAAAACCCCGATTTTTTCAGGAAATCTCGGAATTGGTTGTTTCCATTCAGGTTTAAAAAGCCCTTCTTTTTGTAACTGCTCTTTCAGCTGGTTAAAGGCAACAAACAAGCTACCGATTCCATCTGGTTGCATTTCCTGTACATATAGTTGATATGTACCGTAGCCTTCGTAAACGTTTACATCTCCACGAATAAATACTTGCATACCTTCCTTAGGTTCAAACGCCAACTTTCCGGCTGCTGATTTAAACATTGTAGCCGCAATCCTTGCTCCATCATCCTTTAATGTAAAGTAAATATGCCCCGATTGATGAATCTTGACATTGGATAACTCTCCCTTTACATAGACTTCACGTAAATGCGGATCAGCATCAAATTTCCGTTTAATATATTTTGTTAATGCTTTTACAGTTAAATAAGAAGCAGATGTCATTTTTCCGGCTCCTTTACTAAAATCAAGTTTTTCACAAAACTACACCTATCATAACATTTTTTATTGTGCCTGACGTGCCAAAATGCAGTTTCGCTTGAAAAAACGACTGTCTTTCATAGAATTGAAAACCTTACTATAACATATCTTAAGATCTCGTATTAGATAAAGTATGTCTTTTCGACGAAATAAGGGGTGGAGTTGCGTTTCTACTGAGTGCTTTGCTGGGGAGCGGATAGAAGAGTCCGAGTGACGGTAAGAAGACGGAGTGAGGGAAAAAGCAGCTTCGACGACGGATAAAACAGGCGAAGTGACGGATTGAAACGACGGAACGACGGTATGAAAATGAAACGACGGATAGAATCGTCGAAATGATGGATAGAAGTCAAAAACCTACCATTTCATTTTCTCAACTAACAAGAAAACCTCATAACTATTTAAAGTTATGAGGCATTTTAAATTAATAAAATATTAAAAGAAGCGTACCTACAAGAAAGCAATAATATGTAAAGTAGCTAAGCTTGCCACTTTTCATGATTCCCATAAACCAACGCATTGCAAAATAAGTCATAAATAATGTCGCAATAAATGTCGCAGCATAAGGAATTGCTAATGCACTTTTATTTGGCTCATCTAAAAAATCTGAAATCCCAAGGACAACCCCACCAAGACTTACAGGAATATAAAGCATGAAGGAAAATCGTAAAGCAGTTTCCTGTTTCATACCAACTGCAATGGCTGAAATAATCGTTGCTCCTGAACGACTAATACCAGGAGTTAATGCTACAGCTTGACCAAGACCGACGATGATGGCGTCTTTTGCAGTCAAATCCGCATCCCTTTTCGTACCACGCATATTACGGATTAGCCATAAGGCAATACCTGTCACAAATAGCATAAGTGCAATCGTTGTCATACTAACATTATCCGCAATAACATCACTTAATAAAACACCTAAAATGCCCGCTGGAATAGAACCAATCACAATGAATATGGAAAAACGAAAATCCGCTTTATATCGATTCTCTCCCGTTTTAAGATAAAGGAAAAAATTTGTGATGAGTCGGATAATATCCTCTCGATAAATATAGACAATAGCTAGTAAAGATGCAGTGTTCGTTAAAATAGCAAAAGTAAATCCTTGCTCACCAAGACCAAGAATTTCACTTGCAATCATAACATGCCCGCTTGATGATACAGGAATTGGCTCGGTAAATCCTTGGACAAGACCGATAATAATATGTTTGATAATCAGTATTAAATCTATGTTTTCCATAAAAACCTCCCTATTCATATGTATGACCCAAACGTTATATTAGACGTTAAAAACAACGTGAAAGTTCTCGAAATACTTAATCATACAAAAAAGCTATCTCAAAAAATTGAGATAGCTTTTTATAAAGAGTCATTCAAAATTATAGCTTAACTATATGTTCAAGCTTATTTTCTGCTGCTTGAACAGTGTTGAATAGTAACATCGTAATTGTCATTGGTCCTACACCGCCTGGTACAGGTGTTATATGAGACGCAATTCCATCTACCTCATTGAAGTTTACGTCACCGCAAAGCTTGTTGTTTTCATCACGATTGATTCCAACATCTATCACAACTGCGCCTTCTTTAACATGCTCTTTTGTAATAAAGTTCGCACGTCCAACTGCCGCAATTAAAATATCTGCTTGTTTAGTGAACGAAGGTAAATTTGGTGTTTTGGAATGCGTATATGTCACAGTTGCATCCTTTTGTAGTAGAAGTTGTCCCATTGGCTTCCCAACGATATGACTACGCCCTACGATGACCGCATGCTTTCCTGCTATTTCGATTCCTGAAAATTCAAGAAGCTTCATTACGCCAAACGGTGTACAAGGCAAAAATGTTTCTTGGCCAAGCATCATTTTCCCAACACTTACCGGTGAGAAGCCATCAACGTCTTTTTCAACAGCAATTGTGGCAATAACAATATCCTCATCAATATGTTTTGGGAGTGGTAATTGTACTAAAATACCATGAATATCTTCACGATTATTTAATAATTCAATTTGTGCTAATAATGATTCTTGTGTAGTTTCTTCTGGTAGTTTGATTAGCTCTGAAAACATACCGATGGCTTCACAAGATTTTTGCTTATTTCTCACATATGTAGCTGAGGCTTGGTTGTCTCCTACTAAAACAACCGCTAAGCCTGGTGTTAATCCTTGCTCTTTTAAACGCGTTACTCGCTCTGCTACTGAATTACGAATTTCTTGACCAATTTCTTTACCATTAATAATTGCACTTGACATAGACCTTAGTTACTCCTTCCAATTCAACACATGTTATTGTTCTGTAAATTTAGAAAGTACGCCATTAACAAATTTAGACGAACCATCGTCGCCAAATGTTTTGCATAACTCGATTGCTTCATTAAGTACTACTCTTTTTGGTGTTTCTGGCATGTATAAAATTTCGTATACAGCTAGACGTAAAACCGTTCTTTCAATTTTAGGTAAACGGGCAAGCGACCACTTTTCAAGATGCTGTTCTAAAGCAGCATCGATTTCCTCCAAATGTTCAACTGTTCCAGTAACAATCTTTTCATAGAAGACATTTGTTGGTTGGCCTTTAATATGACCCATTGCTTCTTCTACTGTTAGATCGGTATTGTCTAGCTGAAACAAAACTTGCAACGCTTTTTCGCGTGCTTCATGTCGTTTCATGTAAAGCTCTCCTTCTTAAGTGGCATTAAGGTTTATAATAGCATAAATTCGTAAGAGAAACACGAATTCAAGCAAGTTTTCAATAATCTGATACCTTTTCCAAGCAACTTTTTGCTTATTTTAACACCCTGCAATTAACTTTACTAAGAAATATATTGAAATTAAAAAATCATCCTTTATTATTTAAATACCAAGAATGTTATAATTAAGGAAATTAATTATCATCTTTTGAGGTGTTTATTACAGTACAAGCTGCAAAAGAACTTTCAAATTATATGAAGGGAAGGAACAATATAAACAATTCAAAGAACGCAAATCGCACCTATTTTATTGCGATGATTGTAAACATAAAATTCGTTTTGATGCGATACGAAACTTCTTTAGCTCTTACTAGTAAAGGCATTTTATGAATGGACTTAGAAAAATAACTATGCCTGCCCCATTACCTTCGGAGCATTATAGAAATATAAAACACTTTGTATAACCGCGACGAATACTTCCACACTATAAAAATCAATTAAGCATAGGCATAATTGTGTCCGTAACAGGCCGAAAGAAGTTAAAACAAATCTTTTGACCCTATAGTTACTATAGGGTTTATTGTATTACGTGGAAATATTCTAGTAGATTTTGATTCATGTATCGTGAAAGATTGAAGGAGAACAATATGAATAAGAAACAACTTTTAACCTTAAGTATTTTATTATCGAATTTATTCATTGCCTTTTTAGGTATTGGTTTAGTTATACCTGTGCTACCGACACTCATGAATGAGCTGAAAATTTCAGGCTCTGTCGTTGGCTATATGGTGGCCGCATTTGCTATCACTCAGCTTATCTTCTCACCGATTTCTGGTAAAATGGTGGATAACATTGGCCGTAAAATTATGATCGTTGCGGGTCTATTTATATTTGGTTTTTCAGAGCTATTATTTGGTCTTGGACGCTCAGTTGAAATACTCTTTATCTCACGTATGTTAGGCGGTATCAGTGCTGCTTTCATCATGCCTGCGGTAACTGCATATATCGCTGATATTACAACCTTGTCACAACGTCCAAAGGCTTTGGGTTATATGAGTGCAGCGATTAGTACCGGCTTCATTATCGGACCTGGTATCGGTGGATTTTTAGCCGAATTCGGAACGCGCATACCATTTTATGCTGCTGGTATACTCGGATTTTTAGCAGCGCTCTTGTCATTTATTTTACTAAAAGAACCGACACGTGCTGATGATGATGAACAGTCTGCACCATCAATTTTGGGCAGCATGAAGCGTATTTTTAGCCCACTATACCTTATTCCATTCGTGCTTATTTTCGTACTATCATTTGGTTTAGCTGCATTTGAATCGTTATTTAGTCTATTTGTAGATCATAAATTCGCATTTACACCTTCAGATATCGCGATTATTATTACGGGAAGCGGAGTAGTTGGGGCTCTTGCTCAGCTAATATTATTTGATTGGCTGACAAAGAAAATGGGCGAGATTAATCTTATCCGTTATTCACTCGTCCTATCTGCTGTTTTAACATTGGCTATGACATTTGTAAGCCACTATTTCGCAATATTATTTGTCACATTCTTTATTTTCGTCGGCTTCGATTTAATTCGTCCTGCCGTTACCTCTTATTTATCTAAAATTGCTGGTAATGAACAAGGATTCGTTGGTGGCATGAACTCCATGTTTACAAGTCTCGGAAATATATTCGGTCCTATTTTAGGTGGGGTATTATTCGATATCAATTTGAACTATCCGTATTACTTTGCAACAATTGTTTTAACACTCGGCGTTATCCTTGCTTTGTTCTGGAGAAAGCCAAAGCATATTGAAATATAATAAAGTAGCTATACTTAATCACTGCTAAACAATTTCCGTAAACAACGTAAAAAGAAGGATTGCCCTGTATAAGGCAACCCTTCTTTTTATTCTTGTACAGCTACTTCTTCTTTTTCAAAGAGAATGCCAGTAATATGGACATTCACTTCAGCTGTTTCAAGTGCAGTCATATTAAAAATCGCTTGGCGAATTTGAGTTTGAACTTCCTTCGCCACTTTTGGGATTGTATAGCCGTATTTTACAGAGCAAAATACATCAATGGCAATCTCACCAGTTTCAGTAACACCCGATTTAATGCCTTTATTGTGAACTTTTTTACCGAAGCGTTCAACTACGCCCGTAGCAATATTACCGCGAGTTGCAGCAACCCCTTCTACCTCGTTCACTGCGATTCCAGCAACAACCTCGATTACTTCAGCTGCTACTTCAATTTTCCCAAGTTCTTCTTTACCAGAAGGCGTTGGTTGTACGAAAGATTGTCCTACTTTCTCTGCCATACAAATATCATCCTTTCCCTTACACATCACAAACAAATGCTGTACTTACGCTTATTATACTATAAAAAGGAAGGTTTGGCTTCGTAAAGACGCTTTAATTTATTTGGATCTGGTTTATGTCGATAAATTCAAGAAGTTAGGCGTTAAATCAAATAACCTCTCAATAAAAACAAAAAGCGAAGATATCTATGAAGATTTCTTCGCCATCTTATATATTATTTGCGTTTCTTTTTAGAATAAATCACAAACCAGACAAAGTATAAGATTGTAACTAGTGATAAACCTAATGAAACAAATCTACTTTGCTCATTAGGCAAAACAATATTAAGGACAATAGTTAAAATAATTGCTGGTAGCATCGTACAAAACCAAACTCGTACTGCTTTATTTTTAAATGAAAGTTCAAATCCCTCCATACAATCACCCTATTCATTATTTGTAAACGGCTCTTTATGTGAGATGGCTATTGAAAAGTCATTAATCGCCTTATTTTATCCCTGTTACATTATCAATAGGGGTAGATTTACCATTGATGTGAATATCAATCGTATCAAGGTCCGGATCTAACGTTAATTTATAAACATGTTGTTTTATTGCATTATCCTGTTGATTCGTAACATCTAACTTTATTATTAATGTATCACCTTGCGTTTCAATGTCTGATGTAACTGTGCCTTTTGACCGAAAAACCACATAAGAAATATCCTTATCTACTACATTGATTTTTTGAAGTGTATATTTTTCATCTATTACCTTTTGCACTTTATCTGGAACTATCTCAATTTCACTAATACTTAACGTCGATGAATTACATGCTGTTAAAATTAACATTGTCAAAAGCACTAAAAATAACAATTTTTTCAATACTTTTTCACCCACCCTTCAAATACCTGAAAATTCAATCTACAAGATATTGTAACATAGAAAATCATGGATTGGTGAAGGAAAGGGAATTGCTCAACAAATGAAATTGACTGCAGAAGTAATCTAAGCACAAAAAGCCATCAACTTTACCATAACGCTAATTAATTTCAGACAAGTAAAAAACCCCCTGACAGTAAAGTCAGAAGGTTTAAGTTATGGCACTATTAAATAAGCAGATCTATAATCGACTTACATTTATTAAACACCCAAATAGTTGAATAAGCGAGAGTCTACATGTCCACGCTTCTCCCTTGATTAACTTATATCAATTATCGTGAATATGTAGCGTTACTGTCTCTTTTCAACAAATAACAAAATTAGTGTTGCAAATGGACCTAATACAAGAGAAAGTAAAAACCAATTTAACCCTGTTCTATTCTTCCCTTGTGCAAGTGCAGCATTTATCAACGCCAATGTACCCCAACCGACGAAATATTCGTTATTCATCATCTGCCCCCTATCTCTTTTAACAACACCGATAGTGTACATTTCTCCATAAATTTAATTATAACATATCCAAATGATGTGCTTCTAAAAGGGGTCGAAACTCTTAAGCTCTGATACCGAAGAATGCCGGAAATAAAAAATACCCACCCCATTTGAGATAAATACTTCTTATTTTTTTCTACTCCCATTTCAAAGCACATCTACCACAATACTTTCCCATGATAGCATCTTCCTCTTTAAACATACCCCCAAAACTTGGTAGCTGTATACATCCTCTAAATCAAAAACTGTACGCTGACCTTTTCTAGCCAAATAAAAAACCTCCTAACTAATAAAAGTTAGAAGGTATTTTTATTGGATATTTGGAATGTGTTCTATTCCTTAAATCCACAAATCAATTACTTGCTTGTCCCCAATACATCATTCTCTTCAAGGAACTTCGTATTGAATTGTGCTGATTTGAAAACATCATTGTTCATCAATGCTTGGTGGAATGGAATTGTTGTATTGATCCCAGGACCAGATACTTCGAATTCGCTAAGTGCACGATTCATTTTCGCAATCGCTTCTTCACGTGTATTTGCATGAACAATTAGTTTTGCAACCATAGAATCATAATATGGCGGGATTGTATAACCAGCATAAACTGCAGAGTCAATACGTACACCATAGCCACCTGGAGTTACATAAGTATCTACTGTACCAGCTGATGGCATGAAGTTTTTATAAGCATTTTCTGCGTTAATACGGCATTCAATTGCCCATCCATTTAATTGAATATCATCTTGAGTGAAAGGAAGTTTTTCACCAGATGCAATTTTTAATTGTTGTTGCACAAGATCAACACCAGAAATCATTTCTGTTACTGGGTGTTCGACTTGGATACGAGTATTCATTTCCATGAAGTAGAATTTATCTTCTCTATAGTCATAAATAAACTCGATTGTTCCAGCACCTTCATAGTTACAAGCTTGTGCAGCTTTAACAGCAGCCGCACCCATCTCAGCACGACGCTCTGAAGATAGTGCTGGAGACGGAGCTTCCTCAACTAATTTCTGCATACGACGTTGAACTGTACAGTCACGTTCACCTAAATGTACAACGTTACCATAGCCATCCGCTAATACTTGGATTTCACAGTGACGGAAGTACTCGATGAATTTTTCTAAATATACGCCAGGGTTACCGAATGCTGCAGCAGCCTCTTTTTGCGTAATTTCAATGCCTTTTATAAGGTCTTCTTCTGTACGTGCTACACGGATACCTTTACCGCCACCACCAGCAGTTGCTTTGATGATAACTGGGTACCCAATTTTAGCAGCCCATTCTTTACCTGTTTCGATATCTGGAACAATACCAGTACCCGGAACAAGTGGAACATCTGCTGCTTCCATTGTTGTACGTGCAACATCTTTAATACCCATAATTTTAATTGAATCTGATGAAGGTCCAATGAATTTAATGCCTGCGTTTTCACAAGCTTCAGCGAAGTCAGCGTTTTCAGATACGAAACCGTAACCTGGATGGATACCGTCTGCACCTGTTTTTTCTGCTACGCTCAGTAAAGCTGGGAAGCTAAGATATGAATCCTTTGATAACTTTGGTCCGATGCAATATGCTTCGTCTGCTAATTTCACATGTAATGCGTCTGCGTCTGCTTCTGAATATACGGCAACAGATTGAATGCCTAACTCTTTACAAGCACGAATGATACGCACAGCGATTTCGCCGCGGTTTGCAATTAAAACTTTTTTCATAGTTGTGCACTCCTTACTCAGCTTTTACAAGGAATAATGGTTGTCCGTATTCTACTAATTCACCGTCTTTAACAAGTACTTCAACGATTTCCCCTTGAACTTCTGCTTCAATTTCGTTGAAAAGTTTCATAGCTTCTACGATACATACGATTGTTTCATTACCAACTTTGTCCCCCACTTTAACGTAAGCTGGTGAATCTGGGTTTGGAGATTGATAAAAAGTACCGACCATCGGAGATACAATTTTATGTAACGATGGGTCGTTATTTACTGGTGCTGCAGCTGGTGCTTCTTCAGCTTTTGCTGGAGCAGGAGTAGCTGGTGCTACAGGAGCCGCTGCTGGTGCAGATTGTTGTACAACAGGTGCCACTACTTCTTTTTTAGGTGCTACAGTTTCAGTAACAACAACAACATTCTTTTTTAATTTAACTTTTGCCCCATCTGCTTCATAAACGAACTCGTCAATTGAAGAAGAATCTACCAATTTAATGATTTCACGAATTTCTTGAATTTTGAACATTTTCCTAACTCTCCTTATGAAATAAAATCTACTACAAGCACTATTCTATATTTTTTTCGAACAATTTGAAATACTTTAATGCAAATTAAGTAAATATGAACAAAACAAAAGGCTTTCTTTTACTAAACGAAAGCCTTTTCATGATACTGATATATAACAACGATTTCAAATAAACAGAATATTAGTATTTTTCTTGTTATTTTTAATTGTTACTATTTGCACTGAATTTTACTAGGACGTCATTCGCGCCTTCCATTTCTGTTCTCACTAAATAAATAATTTCATTCGCTTGAGCTTTTGATAGCTCCTCCGCCATAACAGTTACCTGTACTTTATCACCGTCTGCTCGTACAAATGCATCGGAGTATCCTAAAGATTTAATAAGCATTTCTAACATTGCTTCAGAGGATTCTTGTTTTATAAGGCTATCCATCTCATTATAAGCTTTACTTTTATCTTCTGCTGAATAATCTTGTGAACCGATTTTCTGCTCTAATTGCGAACGAAGCTGGCTTCTTTCATCACTAACTTGCATGCGCATCTCTTCAAATAAATGGCTTGGAGAAGATACTTCCTTCGTCTCTCCCTCTTTCGTTGCTTCTTGATCAGTCACACCTGATACTGCAGTTTGCTGTAATGCGTCATCTGTGAAAATAGTTAGTCCATTAAATTGTTTTGCTGGATCAACCAAATAATACACTGAAATAACCGCTACTAGACTTAATAATGTCATAAACCAAACTGTTCTTCTACGTACGCGCATTTACTTTTCCTCCTTATTTTCCATTGGAACGATAATAATTCGATGAATCGGTAATTGCATTACTTGACTAACAACCGCACGAATTTCATTTTTAACAAAGATATCTGATGCTCCTTTTGAAACAATTAGTATCCCTGTTACTTCTTTCGTGCCTTGTTCAGTTCCTCGAAAATATTGACTGAAAAGTTGATTGTCATCCTTCTCATCTGTCATATCTCCGTAATAAAAATAGACTTTTACCTCCCCAACACCTTTCATAGCCTTCAATGTCTGTTCAAGTTTTTCTTCATTGGTTTTCGGTGATACTTGCCCATTCGTTGTATTCGTTTGATACATTGGTAAAATGATGAAAATTCCCACGGAGGCAGCGATCAGCATTAAGACTAAAAATGACGTTGTTTTTTTTGGTTTCTTTTCCACATCACTTGTACATTGCCTCCTTTCATCTCTTCTCTTTTTCAAGTGTATGTACGCTTGTTTCCTCCTATGAATTGATAAATGGAATCTTTAATAGCAATTGCAAAAATACTAACGTAATGACAAGCTTTGTAAGTAAAATTATTTCTTTATCATCTGTTAGAAACACGAATATCTGACAGATAAAGAGAATTGCTAATAAAAGAATCAATTTATCTCCCTCCAGCCATAACTTGCACAAAAACAATGAGGAATAAACAAGAAAACATAAACGAAAAAGCAATTAGAAATGATACAGCACATAATGTAAATAGAGATTTACTAACATGATCTAGAAGTCTACAAATATCATCAAAGGCGATTGGCTCTAAAATAGCAGCTAACATTTTCAACGAATAGGCAGCAACAACAAGCTGCACTGTAGGAATGAACGACACGGTAATAACCGCTATAAACGCAGTAATACTACTAATAGAAGAAGCAAATTGTGTCATATGCTGGAACATTGAAAAACTATCTACTATAAAGGAACCGACAACTGGAATATTTTCCTCTATTAATTTTTTCACAGGCTCTGCAACAGCTGCGTTGACACTAAAAGCAGCAACACCACTCGCCGACATTAAAATGATGTAACAAATAACTGATGCAGAGACGATACTCATAATGGTAAAACGAATCAATTCAGCAATTCTCGTAAACGAAATTTCTTTAACGATGACACTGCAAACATCAAAAACAATGGCAAGAAGCACTCCCGGAATAAGCCATTTACTACTAATAATCGTTAATACTTGTACAAAAAAAAGTAAAAAAGGCTGCCAAGAAGCAATCGCTGTAATGCTGCTTGATAAAAGAAAACTTGAAGTAAGAATGGGATAAAATGCAGTAAAAATATGAGCAAGTCCCTTTGCGATATCGTCTATTAAATTAAATGAATTCACAACGACAGGTCCTATTGTTGCAAGGACTATAAGAAAAAAAAGTATCCTTGTCCCTTTTTCAAATTCTGGTAAAATCATATTGATAATCAAAATAATAATGACATAGCCACATAAAATAAGCGTCATCTTCAGCAATAGAAAGAATGGATCAATTAAAAACGAAAATATTTGCTCTAGCAATGTCTTCGCCCCTTAGTTTAGCCGTTGTAAAATGGCCGACACCTCCTGTAAAACAGCCAAAAACTCCTTAAACCAGTACAACAAAATAACAATTTTGACGCCATCATAGACGATGTGCCCGAGTACTTTATAGTTTTGTTCTACCAGTAACATCGACACCCATTGCCCGATATAAAAAAGGCTAGCACTTACCACAATGGCTTTTGCATAAGGCAAAAATGCTAATGTCTCAAGTAATTGCTTGATGAATGGCAATAAGAGTGTCGAAAACAACATACCGAAAAGCAAAAACGAAAACATTACACTAATTAGCGCATGGAGTGGCTGTATGACTTCTTTTATAAGCAATAATAAAAGCAGCATGACAACAGCAACGATGACAATTTCCATTTACCTACCCTGATGAGGTCAGCCATTGAAAGAATGTGAGGATCTCATTAAAAAATAGACGTAAAAATCGCAGTAATTCCGCTGTCATATATAAATAGGCAATGAAAAATAGGAAAAATGAAAATTCTTTCTTTCCTGTTTGATCAAAGAAGACATGAAGAAGCGCAACTACTAGTCCCACTCCAGCGACTCTTAATACGTCTTGTAATTCCATTTCATACGCCCCCTCGTGTACAGCAATATATGTCGCTACCACACAAAAAAGACCTCCATACTTACGTATAGAGATCTTAGTATTTTTATGAAATTAATGACGCCTCGGCATCATTGCGTTCGGGGTCGGCTTTGCGCAGCCCAACGCCCCCTTCTTGCTTGCGTAACGCCGGGAGCTGAACTTCTTTCAGTGGATGTTAGACACCTTGCATTTGCTACCACCTATAGTTTCGCTACGAAAACAATTGTAGCTGACGCCTCGCTTTCACTACGAAAACAATTGCTGAAAGAAGTTAAAGTAGCTTTTCAATGATGCTTTTCACAGTACCTGGTTGTTTCACTAAATAACTCTTTTCGCCCATCCACATCGATAAATAGTCGGCTTTACCCTGTTTTGCGCCTTCTTTACGAATAGTTGTAGTTAGATCATTTTGCAATGGATAAGGGGCTACAGTAGCATTCTTCATACGTTCGGTAAAACCATTTGCTAAGCCTCTTGCTGGTTTCCCAGAAAAAGCACGTGTAATCGTCGTTTGTTGTGCTTCCGATTGAAGCAAGGCATTTTTATAAAGAGGTGAAATTTCACACTCATCTGCTACAAGTAAGGCTGTACCAATTTGAACCGCTTGTGCACCCATTGCTAGTGCTTTGCTTACGTCTTCCTTTGTAACAATGCCTCCAGCAGCAATAATTGGTATGGAAATTTGCCCTACAACCTGCTGCAGTAAATCATGCAAATCAATTAATTGCAAAGGTTCCGTGAAGGAACCACGATGACCACCAGCTTCGCCACCCTGAAGAACAACCGCTTGCATCCCTGCTTGTTCTACACGCTTCGCTTCCTCTAGTGTAGTAGCTGTACCAATAACATAAACTTGGTTGTCCTTTAAACGATGAATGACATCTGCTGAAGGAATACCAAATGTAAAGGAACAAATGGCTACGTTTTCATCAAGAACAGCTTGTACTTGTTCTTCAAATACTTCCTTGGACATGACACTTTGTACAGGTGATAGTCCAAGTTCATCATAAAACGGCTGTAGAGCCATTCGAGCTTTTTGAAGAACATCTATATCAATTCGTGGTTCTTCTTGTACAAATAAATTAATCGCAAATGGCTTTTTCGTTAGCTTTTTAACTTCCTGAATAAAGCTTTTTGTTTGCTCACCATCTAAATAGCCCGCTCCAATCGAGCCTAAAACACCTTGTTCTACACAGGCAGCCACAAATTTTGGCGTAGTTACACCAGCCATTGGCGCCTGTATTATTGGATATGATATTTCAAAAGTTTGTAGCATAGCATTCACTCCTTACTATTATTGTAAACAAATCTTCCAATTATGACCACATTTTAAATAATAGAAACAAATTTTTCTATTAATAAAAAAGGGACCTAGCTCTACTTTATATGTATATTAAAAAACCTACCCTTTTAAAAAAAGAGTAGGTCGGATATTTTTATTCATTACCCACGAGAAACGTAAGAACCTTCTTCAGTATTGATAATTAACATGTCACCTTGGTTTACGAAGAATGGCACTTGTACAATAAGACCTGTTTCAAGAGTTGCAGGTTTTGTACCACCTGAAGCTGTATCACCTTTAATACCAGGCTCTGTTTCTGTTACTTCTAGCGTAACAGTGTTTGGTAATTCAACACCTAACATTTCACTTTGGTATGATTGAATATGAACTTCCATGTTTTCTTTTAAGAATTTTAATTCATATTCAATGGCAGCTGAAGCAAGTTCAGTTTGCTCATATGATTCTAAGTCCATGAAAACATGCTCATCACCTTGTGCATAAAGGTATTGCATTTTACGGTTATCGATTTGTGCTTTTTCAACTTTCTCACCAGCACGGAAAGTTTTTTCATTTACTGAACCGTTACGTAGGTTACGTAATTTAGAGCGTACGAACGCAGCACCTTTACCTGGTTTAACGTGTTGGAAATCTAACACGCGATATAATTGGCCATCTACAATAATAGTTAGGCCTGTACGGAAATCGTTTACTGAAATCATTTGTGTTCCTCCATAGTTTACAAAATAATAAGTTCTTTTGACGAATGAGTTAGCAGTTCATTACCTGTCTCTGTGATTAAAATATCGTCCTCGATACGAACACCACCGATTCCTGGTAAATACACTCCTGGTTCAATCGTTACGGCCATACCTGGCTCTAGCACCGCTTCTGAACGCATTGATAAGCCAGGGCCTTCATGTACTTCAAGACCAATCCCATGTCCTAATGAATGACCAAATGCCTCGCCATATCCCTTTTCTTTTAAGTAGTTACGTGCAATCGCATCTGCTTGGATCCCTGTTAAGCCAGGGCCAACCTTTTCAAGTGCTAAAAGCTGGGAAGCAAGTACTGCGTTGTACATATCCACTAATTTTTCAGATGGCTCGCCTACTGCAACAGTACGTGTAATATCCGAGATATAGCCATTGTACAGTGCTCCATAGTCTAATGTGACAAAGTCGCCTTTTTCAATCACTTTATTCGTTGCTACACCATGTGGTAAGGCTGAGCGAAGACCAGACGCAACAATTGTATCAAACGAGGACTGAGTTGCTCCTTGTTTACGCATGAAAAATTCTAATTCATTCGAAACCTCAAGCTCTGTTTTACCTGGCTTGATGAAGTTTAAGATATGTGTAAATGCGTGATCAGCAATTTCACACGCAACCTTAATAATATTAATCTCTTGTTGCGTCTTAATCAAGCGAATTTTTTCAATTAGCCCAGAAATCGGTACTAAATCAGCTTGAATATTATTTTTATATAGCTCATATGTGCCATAACTAACAGTATCTTTCTCAAAGCCCAATAATTTGATACCCATGTTTTTTACTTGCGTTGCAATTTCTTCAATGATTGTCGCCTCATGTTTGACAATGTGGAAATCCTGTATTTGCGCGGCTGCTTGCTCTGTGTAACGAAAATCCGTGATAAACACAGCATCATTTTGAGACACGATTGCTACGCCCGCTGTCCCTGTAAAACCAGTCATATAACGACGGTTGTATCCGTTCGTAATTAAAATGCCATCGAGATTTTGTTCTTGAAGTGTCTTACGTAGCTTTTGCAATTTCAACATAATCAATTCTCCCTCTCAATAAATGTGCGTAGTGCCAGTTCATAGCCTTTCGTACCTAGTCCAGAGATTTGACCAAGGCATGCCGGAGCGAGATAAGAATGATGACGGAAAGCCTCACGTTTATGGATATTTGAAATATGTACTTCTATGACCGGCACAGAAATCCCTGCAATTGCATCATGTAAAGCTATGCTTGTATGGGTATATGCACCGGGATTAAAGATAATACCATCATATTTTCCATCCTCCGCCTCATGCACCCAATCAACAAGTACCCCTTCATGATTAGATTGACGAAACTCGACAGTAGCACCTAAAGACGCCGCAAGATTCTGAATATTGTTTTTCACATCTTCCAACGTCTCATAACCATAAATATGTGGCTCTCTTTTACCTAGTCGATTTAAGTTAGGTCCATTCAAACATAATAACTTCACGCATATTCGCCTCTTTCTATGTACTTGCCATTATTTTATCATACAAGGAGCATACAGCAACTAATTTCCTTTTTGTGCTGTATGCTCCTTCTGATGAAAGTTTGCAGTTTCAAGCAAGAAACGTAATAGACAAATAACAATGACCATAAAAGGAATCGATAATTTTTTAAAGGAAGAAGATTGTAAAGGTAAATCAAGAACAATCCATTCTAATGTGATTGACACGATAAGGCCGAGCATAAAAGATGAAAGCACAGCTGGGATAATATAAACATATCTCAACGTAATGTATAATAAAAACCCAATCATGAATAAGACTAAAATGAAAAAGCTCCATTGAAATAGTTTTGAACTGCCTTCGAATAAATCCCACTTCTTATAAAAACCTATTGGATTCCATTTAATAAGATGAAAGTAATGAAGCCCCTTTAAACACAATGCTAAAACAAGCGCACCGACTAGCGATGTTATACTAGCTACTCTCAAGTAAAATCCTCCTAACTTGTACTACGAGTTAATTTTTAAACGTTAATCATTCCCTAAACTGTACGATTAGTGTATCCATATAGAAATTTTACTATGCGTAACTCTAGAGGTTTTTCACTAAATTTAGTACAATGGTACAGTTGAAATATATAAAGAGAGTGGTGTTAGCCTTGAGCAATTCACCTGTATACGGGGGACAAGCACAATTAGAGGGTGTAATGTTCGGAGGAAAGGAACATACGATTACTGCCATTCGCCGTAACGATGATTCCATCGATTATTATCATTTTAAAAAAGTTCAAAACCCTATTTTACAAAAGCTTAAAAAAATTCCATTGATACGAGGCGTAGTAGCACTGATTGAATCAGCTGGTTTAGGCTCTCGTCATATGCAATTTTCAGGGGACCGTTACGACGTTACACCTGGCGAAGAAGAAGAGCATAAAGAGGAAGGCTCAAGATTGCAAATGATTTTAGGGGTTGCAGTTGTAGGTATCCTTTCCTTTTTATTTGGTAAATTTGCCTTTACTTTAATTCCAGTATTTATTGCAGATTTTTTCTCTAAATGGATTGAAGGAAAAACTGGCCAAATTTTACTTGAAAGTGGCATAAAGCTACTTTTACTACTTACCTATTTATATTTTATATCTTTAACACCACTTATTAAACGCGTATTCCAATATCATGGTGCAGAACATAAAGTGATTAACTGCTATGAAGCTGGTATGGAAATTACAGTGGAAAATGTACAAGCACAATCACGCTTACACTATCGTTGCGGTAGTAGTTTTATGCTGTTTACCGTGTTTGTCGGCATGTTTTTATATTTCTTCGTGCCAACTGATCCACTTTGGTTACGCATTTTGGACCGTATTCTATTAATTCCAGTAGTTCTTGGGATTTCATTTGAAGTACTTCAAGCTACAAATGCGTGCCGCAATATTCCCGTGTTACGCTTCCTTGGCTATCCAGGCTTATGGCTACAATTACTGACAACACGTGAGCCGAAAGACGACCAAGTAGAAGTAGCCATCGCATCATTCAATATGCTACTTCAAGTAGAGCAACAACCAGAAATCGCAGCTACTTTGAATCATGATTAACAAATCAATTATGCCTCGGAATAATTGATTCTGGAATCGGCTTTGTGCTTAGGCCTGCAGATGTTTTTTGTGCCAAAGCGCAGTGCTAACGTAGCGTCAGCAACATGTTTTTGTTTGTGCGAAAGCGAAGCGTCAGCAACATGTTTTTGTTTGCGAAAGCGAAGCGTCAGCAACATGTTTTTGTCTGTGCGAAAGCGGAGCGACAGCAACATGTTATTGTCTGTGTGAAAGCGAAGCGACAGCAACAACACGAGGGCCGACACGAAGTCGGTCATTTCGGTAATGCCACAGGACGTGGCGCTTTTAGACTGAGTTCCTCTATTTCAGCGGATGTTTGAACAACCGCTGAAAGAAGTTAAAGGGCAAGTCCAACAGATATTTTTCGTTGGACTTGCCCTTTTATGTTAGAGATTCGTTATTATAATGGTTGTACAGAAATTATTTGTTGCTTTGCTTTCTCGTACTCCGCCTCCAATGTTATGAGTATTTCACGAACGGACTCTCGTTTGTCAATATTGGTAATGCCATGTCCAGCTGACCAAATATCTCGCCATGCCTTGATATTAACAAGATGTGTTAAATCAACATCTTCTCTTGGCTTCAATGTCGCTGGATCAATTCCCTCCTTTAATAAGGATGGAATTAACACATTGACATGGACACCGCTAAAAGCATCGGTATATAAAATATCTGAAGTGCCACTTTCAATTACCATGTTTTTGTACGCCTCAGGTGCATCTCCTTCATCACAAGCTAAAAATCGAGTACCCATATAGGCATAGTCTGCTCCCATTATTTGAGTAGCTAGTACGTCCGCACCGCTAGAGATGGAGCCAGATAAAATGATCGTTCCCGTAAAGAATTTCTTAACCGCAGATACAAAGCCAAATGGATTTAGTTGCCCACCATGACCGCCAGCACCTGCACATACAAGAATTAGACCATCTACACCCGTTGCAGCAGACTTTTCGGCATGCTTGACGTTCGCAACATCTGCATAGACCTTCCCACCATAGCCGTGCACAATGTCCATAACTCTCTTTGGATTACCGAGTGAAGTAATGACAATTGGTGGCTGAAATTGTTCAATTAACTGTAAATCTTCTTCAAAACGTGTATTCGCTACAGGATGACAAATAAAATTGACTGCCCATAGCTCAGCAGGTAGCGCCTTTTTTATTTCTTCAAGCCACTCTGCACAAGTTGAAGCCGGTCTTGCATTTAATAACGGAAATGAACCGATAGCCCCTGCTCTACTAGCCTCAATAACCATCTTAGGATTAGAAACTAAAAACATCGGAGCAACCATAATTGGTAAACTAGACATACACCCTCCCCCTTTATACTTATAATATTTCGAGAGATTTCCTGAAAATCCTACTATTTAAATTCAAATTTCAGATTTGACCTCGCATCTTCCGTTGAAATAACAGAGTAGCGATCATAAAAATAATGACCGTATACCCTAAAACGATAGCAAGTGGCACGAAAACATCTGAATATGCTCCACCTAGTACTGCACACGCCGCATGAACAGCATGGACAAATGGCAAAAATTGCGTGATAGATTGAAATGTACCACCTCTCATGTCAGGCTTAAACCACGTACCACTAAACCAAGTTGATAAATTGACAAATAGCGCAAAGATACCCCCTACCTGTTTGTCCGTAAAAATCGTGCCTAGTAATAAACCAAAACCAATATACAATTTGGGACCCCTCCTCTCAAAGAGGGCAGCAGTTTTCTAAATGAAGAAAAAATTGCCTACCTATCTTTATAACGAGATAAATGTAACCTTCAAATAAAGTTTGATCATTTTCTAGCTATTAATCTTCAATAATTACAGCCAATCGTCGAAAGTCATTTCAACTAATTAAAAAACCGCCGAAATCCGGCGGCTTATTTATTATTCAATTTTGTATCAATTTTTTCTCATGAATATTCAATTGCAAATTTGCTACATTTTTTATAAATTGTTGATCATGTGAAACAAATAGAATAGTGCCTTCATATCCAGTAATAAAGGTTTCTAATGCTTCTATAGCATAAATATCTAAGAAATTAGTTGGTTCATCTAACAATAGAATATTATATTCACCTAAGAATAGCAGACATAGTTGGAGTCGAATAGCTTCTCCTCCACTTAAAGACTTTACACTTTTTTGTAAATCTGTACCAACAAACTGCATTGAATGTAAAACACTTCGTACAAATGGTTCATCGTATCCTGAACGATTTTTTACGAATTGCATAACTGTTGCATCATTCGTGAAATGGTAACTCATTTGCTTGAAGTATCCTATTTTTGCTTTTGGAGAAATTATTAGATTATCATCCTTCTTTGCAATAAAGTCTAGCAATGTACTTTTCCCACTGCCATTGCTACCTGTAATCGCAATTTTTTTACCAAGTGGCAGTTGGAAACTAACATCTTCTAATAATAGTTTATTTTCAACTTGAAGTGTAAATCGCTCAACCATAATCGGGAACTTGTTATACAATTCTGTAGCTTTAGATTGACGGAAAACAATAGGTTTATTTTCTCTTACAGCTTCGACTTCCAGAAGTTTTTCCATTCGATTTTTAATAGCTTTAGCAGCACGTTGCATCGCTTTTGCACTCGTACCTTTGGACTTCGTCATAAACGACTTGTTCGGTAAGGCATTCGCTTCCCTTTTAGACATCCGCCCTGCTTGAGCAACCTTTTGAGCTTTTTTCATTTTTTCTTGCGCTGTTTTTTCGAGCCGGCTCTTTTCTTTCACGAACTGTTCATGGGCTTGCTGTTGTTGCTCACGTTCTAACTGCTTTTGAACCACATATTCACTATAATTCCCTAAATAAACTCGGACCTTGCCTTCATGAATTTCCCAAATTGTCGTGACTAGTTCGTCTAATACAGCACGGTCATGACTAATTAATATTAGCGCTCCATAATAATACCGAATTTCCTCTAATAAAAAGGAAATCCCCTCTTGATCCAAATGCGTTGTCGGCTCATCAATTAGTAATGCATCGTAATAGTTGGTAAACAACTGAGCAAGCTTCATCCTTGTCTGCTCGCCGCCACTTAAATGAACTGAATCTTTTGGTATATCTAATTTTCCAAGTAATACCGGGTCGGCTCCAAGAGATGTTGGTGCTTCAAGTTGTTCAAAACACCCGGACTCAACATGACGATACACTTTCCCTTTAGTTGGTTGAACCTTACCTGACAATAATTTTAATAGTGTACTTTTTCCTGCACCATTACTACCAACAATCCCAATACGGTCAAATTGGTGAATGGCTAACCGGTCGATCTTTAAGATTTCCTTATCTAAATAGGCTACTTCAACATTTTCTAATTCAAAACAGATTTTTTCCATATTCGCTACCTCCGAAATTTTTATCATTTCGTATCGATAGCAAGGATCGATACGAGCTTGTAAACTAAGCTCGTATCAATAAAAAAGTAGCATACCCATTCAAAATCCCTCCTACATTTAAATAAAATAAAAAATCACAGACGTCCTGTCTGTGATTTAGAGTAAAAGGAATTGCCTATCTTCATGAAAGTAGAGGCTTGAAGGTAACTGTCACCAAATAAGCCTCTCTCTTAGTAAAGGAAAATTACACAAAAATAAAGAAAGGCAGAATAATCCCTTTCTTCAAATTAGATAATTATATTTAAAATGAAGATCATTAAAAAAGGACAGACTTATCCCGCTTACTCTGTGTTATACAAACAGAGTCTTTGACCGTATTGAATTACTGGTTCAAAGTTAGGGACCATAGTCTAGGTATCATTTTTAATAATCCTCCTTACATTTTTAAAGGTACGCTATTTATCGTATAGAGACTTTGAAAAAAAGTCAATGGGAAATTACAGTTACCCACCTTTATTTAAAGTTTGATTGTATTCCACTCTAAATACTTGATTGTACCGCATTAAAAAATGCTATCGTTTTGAATATAGATTGATCAAAACGATAGCTTTCTTTTATTTATAGTTCATACTAAACTTTCCATTTCCTTTTTTGATACATTTTTAACACTTGGGATATTATGAAGATCATACTATTATTCAATAACATTCATTTCTAATTTTTTCTGTACAGCTTTAATCATTCGAGCAGAACCATAGCAAGTTTCTCCATTTTCCATTAGAATTTCTTTCTTTTTTAAGTCCACTTCCTGAATATTGTCGATATTTACTACGTAAGAATTATGGCAACGAATGAAGCCTTCATACTCTTTTTCTATGTCTTTCAGCTTCCCATAAAACTCCACTTGACGATTATCCAAATGTAAAACAACTTTATGTAATGGGGAGGATTCAAAAAACATGATATCATCATAATTGACACTAATAATTTTATCTGCAACTCTTTGAACGAATTTTTTATTGGATGTCTTGTTCATTACTTGCTTTCTTTCATTTGTCACCTTCAAACAGCTAACAATCTTGCTCTGTACAGAATCGACATCATCTTTAATAATAAAATCCATCGCAGCTACTTTATAGATGAAATTTAAATATGTAAGTTCTGAGTGGGTTGTGATAAAAACAATATCACCTATTGGATCAACTTTTCTGATTTCCGCGCCAAGTGTGATACCATTCATCTCATGATTCAAGTCGATATCAAGAAAATATAAACCAGGTCGATTACTCTCCTTAATATAGGCTACTATTTCTTCTGGATCTGCAGTTGTTAGTATCAGTTGCATATCAAGGTTTTCAATCATTATGTAATTTGAAACATACCTGGCTATCTTTTCTCTTTGTTCCTTCTGATCTTCACAAATAAAAACATCTATCATCTCAATCCCTCACTTTAAAATTACAATTTCCTGCTTAAAAAATTCATCCTCTATAACTGTATCCAATTGTGTGTTATTTTCTTGCTCAACCATTTTCTTCAGGCTAGTCAGCCCCAAGCCTCGATTTTCTCCTTTTGTTGAGAAACCTTTTTCGAAATATTGAAAGAGCTTATGTCCAGTATCTCTAAACGTATTCCAAACGACAAAGGACACGGATTGTTCAAACTCCACAAACCCCACTCGAACCGTACCTTTTTCTACTTCTTCTGCTGCTTCAATGGCATTGTCTAAAATAATTCCAATACAGCGGCACAACAGTACACTATCCATATTTAGATAATGAATTTCATTAGGACACTCAAAAACCACATCTATCCCCTTTTCCTGTGCTGTAATCAGTTTGGAGGATACTAAACCTTTCACTTCCGGGATCTTAATTTGGGATAATCCCCTCATTTTAAAATTATTGTCACGAATCTTTTGACTGACGCGCATAATATTGTCATTAAAATAGCTTTCTAAAGCAGTCATATCACGATTGGTGATGTATTCGGACATAGAAGAAAGGATATTGATGTAATCATGGCGGAAAGTTCGCATTTCATTATAGTTTTTTTCCAGCTGTTCGGTATACATTTGTAGACTGTTTAGCTCAATTTCCTTTTCCCTCATCTCAAACTGCTTTCTAAAGGTATACACTAGGAACGACAAACTAACAGCAAAAATAATAAAGTAGATTAATAAGTACAGCGTATTCATCAATACAAGCTTATTTTGATTTCCTGTTAATCGTACATAAACAATTATTGTAAAATAAATCGCATATGTAAAAAGACCGAAGAATGCCGCAATTCGCGTTAAATTCCTATCATCTGCATCCTTCTCAAAAATTCGGATAGTCACTTTTTTCCAAAAGGCTATAAATATAAAGCCAATAATCAGTGTAATAAATTGATGAAGTAATGTCGCTGAAGAAATGACTCCGTTTGTTTCTATAAAGGTAGTACTAATCCCAAAGATTTTTACCATAATGAAAGTTGTTATATGATCAATTAGAATCGTAGCAATCATTATTGTTGATGCGTAGTACAATGCCGGTATCCACTTTAGATATGTATATTTAAACATAGCAAGAACAAACGCAAATATTAATAACGAACCAAAAATATCTAAATACGAATATAGCCCAGCCATAATTAAACTAAACAATATGACCGCAATAATATATTCCTTTCGAAAAAAACGTTTACCTATAACGAAACTTACCAAAATACAATAAAATAAAACCTGAATGAATGCTAATATAGCCACTCACTGACCCTCTTTTCTATATAGTAACTCCACTATAAAGTATACTATAGATAAGTAAATAAAAGGAATCAGAGAAGGCGTGTTAGCGGAAGATAGGAAATTAAAAGAAAGACAAAACCTGACCAAAATTCAAGTTTTATTCCAGCTCTTATATCACTTTTACAAAGCTCTTTCAAAAAATTCATTTAAAACAACAACTCATTATCAAATGGCGTAGAAGACAATATCTACTTATAACGATTCTCACCAAATCGTTGGAACTCATTAAAATCTTTTTTTGAGCTTAATAACAACTAATGAAATAATTAGAAGAAACGATGTGTACCCGATTGAAATCAGCATATCTTGGTTGAATTCAAATGTCTGATTCCAAATTGAAATATACATTTTATTTAAATGATAGAATGGATTCACATAGGATACATATTTCACAAAATTCGGAAGACTCTCCACAGGTACAGAAAATCCGCCAGTGAACATAACAATTTGAAATAAAACAATTGACATAATTAGTGCTGTTTTTACTTCATTGAAGTTTGAATAAATCGCATGAGAATAAACTAACATTATCGCATTAATAAGCAACAAACTTAAATATGAAACTAAGAAATTAACTATAGAAAGTTGCAAATCATAAATAAGTATGCCAATCAATGTTATGAAGACAAACCCTGCAGTTGCAATAATAAATGACTTGGCAATACTGGACATCAGAAGAATTTTATCCGTTATAGGCGTAATGAAAAGTCTTTTTTCAATTCCTTCTGCGCGATTCATTACCTGATCAAAACCAAAGGCAAAAAATACTACTGAAAAACTAATTAGGACAATAAACGATGGTGTATACATTTGAACATAGTTCATTCCTCCGCTATAGGTTGCATTACTGAACATTTGTCCCATTAAAATATATGTCACTGGCGGTACAACAACTGTGAAAACTAAATAAAATAACTCTCTAAAAAACATGATTAAGTCATATTTAATTTGTGTTAATAACATCTTTTCTTCCCCTTATTTAGAAATTTTATCAAGATAAAAACTATTAATAGACTTATAACCTGATTTCAGTATATTTTCTGGCGTATCATATACTTCGGTTACACCATCGTTAATGAATAGAACTTTATCACAGTAGAGTTCGATTTCGTCCATATAATGAGTCGATAAAATCACTGTACTGTCATTTTTTTTTATATATCCTGTGATACTTTCCCATAATACGTTTCGCATATGAGGATCCAGACCGGTAGTCGGTTCATCCAAAATAATCAAACGCGGTTTTGAAGAAAAAGCAATTGCTAAGCTAACCTTTTGCTTCCAACCTCCAGATAAATTATCAAAAAACGTATTTAGATGCTCCTGCAATTCAAATTCTTCGATAATTTCATTTAAATCTACTTTGCTACCATAATAGGCACGAAAAAGATCTAGTAATTCTTTTACTTTTAATTTTTTATAAAACTGTGTAGGCTGAAGTACAGCAGATATATTACTTTTGATTTCTTCTAGCTTAGCTTGATCAACTTCCTTCAAGTTATTACCAAAAACAGCTACCTTGCCGTCATTATAATCTTTGATCGTCATTAAAATTTCCAAGAACGTCGATTTCCCAGCGCCATTTTTACCGATAACACCAATAATTTCTCCTTTTTTAGCAGTAAAGTCTATTCCTTTCAGAACAGCTTTTTTCCCATAGTTCTTTGTTAATTTTTCTACCTTTACGTTGTAATCCTGCATGGTTCACCCTCCTAATTTACATACAAACTATAACTCGAGAATTCTACTGTTTTTCATTCCATGCATACAATCTACTCCTCTATACTTAGATGTCTAAAGTATTTGATTTAGGTGTTCTATTTTTATTCCTAACTGTCAACAAGATTCCCTGTGGCAGCTATTTGAACAGGTAGACTGCTTTATGATTAGGAAATTACCTTCTCCTTTAAGTGTTCTGTAAAACTCTAATAAACCATCTACTTTTCACAAAGAGGTTATGAAGGGATACTTCACGTTTCTGTCAGACCTCCACAGATAAGCACATACACTTTCACACCATCTACCCACCTTATTTATCCTATACGGTTTTCAAAAGAAAGCGCTTTGTTTTATCGAGCTTACTCAATCGGATCAAGCCTTATATATGTAGTAGTGTTCCTCGGACAGGTGTGTTACTTCCTTCAGAGATTGGAACCTGCACCCTAAAGTTCATGCGCAAGCTACGCACATCACTAAAAAAAGCACCAACAAGATGCTGATACTTAGGTCTGTTAAATGCATAATCAAATGGTTTTTTATTAAATTGATAGAAATTCATGCTGTCTATTTGTTTTAAAATCTTTAAACGAGCGGACCTTCCTAACTATGAAACATCCTGAAGTTTTGCTGCGGCATATAATCCGTATCCACTTTATAATCGTGCCTGATCATGAAAGTAGTAGGGATTTGTCATATTGAGGGCCGAAAACAAATTTTTTCACGGCTCAAACCCAGCCTGGCTCACATAAACGTTATTTTCCGGAAAGATTTCAATGAATCGGTTATATGCTTTTTTAATCACATGTGGTCCATACCATTCTTCTAAACCAAGCTGGGCATATTTTTTTTCAAGACCTAGTTTTCTTGTGCGTTTGCCACCACTACCATCGCCCATGAAGTAGTCATCAATACAAATCCGATCGACGAATGGCTTCAATTTCATAGGGAAATATTCTCCACTCGGTAAGATGGGGGCTATAGCAACTTGCGTCGGTATTTCAGCAGCCGCTAATTGTTCCAATGTCTTAAAGCGTGCCGGGATTGGAGGTGCCTTTGGCGTAAAATGTTTACGGATTGTTTCCGAATCTGTCTCAATAGTCATACTTACTCGAACTCTATCTTTAAAATGTTGCAGCAAATCGATATCTCGGCTTACAAGTGGGCTTCTAGTCTGTACTAATAGGAAGTCAGGAGGATCTTCTACCATAACTTCTAGTAAAGATCGCGTCACTTTCTCCTTATGCTCTATTGGTTGATACGGGTCTGTACTTGATGACATAAAAATGGATACATTCCCTTTGGCTTTGGCGCGACGAAGCTCCTTTTTTAATAAATTCGCAGCTCCGTTTTTAACATCGACCCAATTTCCCCATTCCCCTTCTCGAAAAAGAGATACAGGCATTTCGCGTACATAACAATAGGAACACCCAAATGAACAGCCTGTATAAGGATTTAGTGAATGCGTATATCCTGAAAGGAAGCCAGTTCCTTTATTCAGAATCGTTTTCGGATTTTTATAGAATAATTCACTTTTCATGACGAAACCTCCATTCATTGTAGGGCAATAATTACTCATTGCTTGACGAAGCTTGCTTTTCTAGATCCAGTAGCAATGTCTTCATTTCTATTCCGCCCCGATAGCCGGTTAATGAGCCATTCTTCCCTATTACACGATGACACGGTACAGTAATTAATACCGGATTAGCCCCAATAGCCGCTCCTACAGCACGAACAGCTGCTGGTTTATTTATATCATGTGCAATGTCGGAATAAGATTTCGTCTGTCCATAAGGAATTTCACAAAGTGCATTCCAGACTGCTAGCTGAAATTGCGTACCTACGTACTCAAATGGAACAGTAAAGGTTTTCTGCTTCCCTTCTAGATACTGAGTGATTTCAACGACATAGGGTTCAAGCTTTGCATCATCTTCAACAAGAGGACTTCCTGGAAGGCGTTTCTTAGCCCATTCGAACAATTCCTCGAATGGTTTGTTCTGTGAACCTACAAACACAAGCCCCTTTGAAGTTGAAGCAATATAAAAATTCCAATCCTTAAACTTTAGTAAAGACCAATAAAGGGTTGGTTTATTCTTTGTTTCCATAGCACTTTTCCTCCATTTTACTCATTTGACGAAATTGCGCTGGTGTCTGTCCAGTTTTCTTTTTAAATAAAGTTATAAAATAAGGTGTGTTAGTCATACCCACACATATGGCGATATCTCCAATCGCTTTATTTGTCTGAATCAAATACTTTTTAGCCGCGTGTACTCTAACTTGTTGTATATACTCAACCGGCGTAATCCCTTTAATCCTTTTAAATGTTCGATGCAAATGATACGGACTCCCATGACAAATAGTTGCTATCGATTCTAGCGTTAATTTTTCTGTGAAATTTTTATCAATGTATTCAGTAATTAAATCAACCCACTCGCTATCAGGTAGATTTTCATTAGTGGGCTTGCAACGTTTACAAGGACGAAAATTTGCGCGGAGAGCTTGTTCTGCGTTTGCAAAAATGCATACATTTTCTTTTTTCGGAACGCGAGATTTACAGGATGGTTTACAAAATATTCCTGTTGATTTTACAGCGTAGAAAAATTGATTATTGAACGTTGCATCATTATTTATAATTGCTTGCCACTTTTCATCTGTTATCATTTCTACATCATTTGAAATTCTATGTCCGTTATTAATACTTTCCGGCATTGAGCTCACCTCTCCTTACAATATACTCCCTATAAATTCAGAATGTATAGTTCTGGGAATGGAATAGCAATATATTGAAGTTTATTTTTTTATTTAGAATCGTGAAAAATAATTCCAAGACCGTATCGTTCTCCAGAAGTAACCGTGCTTATTCCGTGACGAACCGTATTTTTATAATATCCTTTTTTACCTAGAACAGGTCTATAGTTAGTAGTAAAAATCAGCGCACTACCTTGTTCTAAAGTAATGACATGTCCCCTACTCTGAGCACGAGGAATTTGTTCCACTAACAGAGATTCTCCACCGCAAAAGTCCTTTTCACGTTGATTTAATACAAATACTACTTGAAACGGGAAAAATATGTCTCCATATCAATTACGCTTGGCGTAATTGCGTCCGGATTTTGAATTGTGCCATCACAATTCATTCCTTTGAAAATCCGTGACATCCGCCGGAGGCATTTATCTTTATTCAGTAGGTGTTTGGACACCCACTGAATAGGTACCAAAATCGCATTTATCTCACCACCTATAGAGGTGGGAGTATTCTGCTGAATAAAGATAAATCTTGATGCAAACAATTAAACCCGCCTGTTTCATACTTTAATAGTAAAGGTGTCGGTCTAGTTTGATCATATTTTTCACAGGTGTTCAAAAAATCTTGAAGATGATCTGGAAACTGTTCTGTTTTCTTTAAATAACCTAACCAGCGATTAGCTGTTTTGGCCAACTCTACATAAAAGGACTCTCTTAAACTTTGGAGGATTTCAGGTAATGGATAGGAAAAATATTTGTACTCCCCATTTCCAAAGCGATATCTCGTCATATTGATTGTCGTTCTGTATGGCTCTTCCTCACAATACAATCCTTTGAAGAATTCACATTCCTCTTTCGTTAAAATCACTGGAAGCTTTGCAAATCCTTGCTCATCTAATTCACGTTGAATTGAATCCCAATTTAAGCTCTCGACACGTGTTTTTATATGTTGGACCATTTTTATCAACTCCTATTTTGCATTCTTGATAACTAACACTATAACCTCATAAATAAAAAAAAATAAGGTGTTTAGAATGTAATAGCAAGATAACAAAATTAGGGAAGATTATTATGTGATAAAGTAAAATTACAGTCAGTGTGAGTTTTCTACAGTATAAAAAAATCGGAATAAGATGAGGAGAATGAAAAGTGATATGGCATGAAATCAATGATGTTATTGTAATTGCATTACCTGAAAACTTCGACATGAATGCTAACGTAGGCTATCTAACAAGAGAAAAAAATGAATGCATGTATGAAATAGAGAACGATATCATTACAAAAGTTATAGCCATTGGGGAAATTCGATCCTTAGTACAGGTAAGCGTAATCAATAATAAACAAATGGTTGTTCAATTCCTAAATGATACGAGACCTATTGAAAAGTGGAAACGGGAAGAGATTGTAAAATATATTTATGAATGGTTTGATCTTGATAACGATTTAACGCCATTTTATGAAATGGCGAAAGTAGACCCATTACTTAAAATGCCTGCCAAAAAATTCTATGGATTGCGAGTTATCGGCATTCCCGATTTATTTGAAGCTTTATGTTGGGGCGTTTTAGGGCAACAAATTAACTTAGCCTTCGCGTACTCCTTAAAGAAGCAATTTGTAGAAAGATTTGGCGATTCCATCGATTGGAATGGTAAAAAGTATTGGGTGTTCCCAACGTACGAACGAATTGCACAATTAACACCTACCGACCTAGCACATATTAAAATGACGGTAAAAAAAAGTGAATATATTATTGGAATTGCTAAATTAATGGCAAGTGGAGAATTATCGAGGGAAAAACTAATAAAAATGAACTTTAAAGATGCTGAAAAAAACTTAATTAAAATACGAGGAATCGGTCCTTGGACAGCCAATTATGTTTTAATGCGCTGCCTCAGGTTCCAGACAGCTTTTCCAATCGATGATGTAGGCCTTATTAATTCGATAAAAATATTACGTAATATGGAGCGCAAGCCTACGAAAGATGAAATCTTAGAATTATCGCTTCCATGGGAAAACTGGGAATCATACGCTACCTTTTATTTATGGCGTGTCCTCTACTGATCTTTAATTTTAAACCAAGGCGGATCATCTGCCCTACTGCCTGTTCCTTGACCCTCTTTAAACCGGTTCTAAGTCAAATGTTGGGGTGCTATACTCTTTCAGCACCTTAACCCAGATGAACTCCAATTTCTTTATACTTTAAATTTAATAAGATTTTTGCTCGAAAGTGATCGAAGCGTCGAAAGCCATATGCATTCCGTTTCATCACTTTTGTTTTATTATTAATGCCCTCTAAGAAGCCATTGGAATAACCAAAACTAAAGCTATTTAAAATTTCTACTTGCCAGTTTTTCAATGTTTGAATTGCTTTTAAGAAAGCTGGTAATTTTGCCTCTTCTACCTTACGGTAAAAAGCTAATAATCGCTTTTTCACTTCTACAACATCATT
>NZ_MWSJ01000009.1 GCF_002237755.1 Lysinibacillus sp. KCTC 33748
TTGTTTCTCGACAATTCAAGTATATATAAATCGGTGAATCTGTGCTTTTTTTATGCGTGGAATTGTGCGAATACCCCAAAAAATATTATAGAACCCTAAAACAAAGGGAGGCAGGAGAACGTGTCGAACATGGACAAGGAGAACCAGGCTCTGGGGAAAGCGAAAATGGTGTATGAAACAGGTGAGATCAGAAGAACTGATATCCTGGCGGGCCTGGATGCCGAGCGACGGTCGCTGGGCGTGCCGGATCGTGTTCGCCAGCCTACCGCCGGAGGAAACCAATAACCTGATCCGCCGGGAGCTGGATGCCGCCGTCTCCGGCGGCTATAGCCTGGAGTGGAAGTACTACGGTCACGATACGCCGATCGACCTGCCCGAGCGGCTCGTCGCCGCCAGGTTCGAGGCCGAGGATGAGGAGGAAGTGTTTGTCCTGCCATTGGACGAGGCATCGCTGGCTGCCTTTGGTGACGGCGGCGAACACGAGATCAGAATCGTCCGAGAAGAGCGCGACCTGGTGGACTACGCCGAGGTGTCCCGCGAGATTGGCAGGCACAACGTGGAGGAGGAACGGCGCGCGCTGGCCCTTAAGTTGAAGGAGAATTCGGACGAGATGAGCATCCACATTGCCTACGTTGATGGCGAGCCCGTCGCCTGTGGGCGGGGTCTACTTCCGGCCCGGAGGGCCCTACGCCGAACTAGCCGGAGGTCGTACCAAGACCACACACCGGAGACGGGGACTGTTCACCGCGCTGGTCGCCTCGCAGTTGCAGGAAGCCCGTGATCGCGGCCGGACGCACGCCTTCGTCGACGCGCTGCCGACCTCCGCGCCTATCCTGCGCAAGCAGGGCTTCCAGTTCGTGACTCGGACGCGGCCGTTCGTGTTCGAGCAACAGCGGTGAGCGCCGACGCTGATTGGGCAGAAAAGAGCAAAATGAAGATAACAAATACATCTTTTTTAGATGGATATAAGATGTGAATGGAGTACCTTTTGAGTTAACGGGTACGATCGTATTAAAAGGTTAACCAGTTTTTACTGGTTGACCTTTTATTAATAGAATCTATTATATCAGTAGCCAGGGTAGGACGTACGGGTGCGTGGAACAATGATTCCGTCAACTAAACTGTCCACCCCTTACTTGTAGAAACATGTTTGAGGTTGGTTGGGACATAGATCTCGTATAACAAGCGAATCTATGATACTACATGGAGGATTAGGGGTACTGGTGAATGATTGGTCAGTGGAGGAAGCGAAATGAATCCAGTAGTTGGTCTGGATGTGGCAAAAGGAGATAGCCAAGTTCAGACGTTTTTAGATAAATCTGAGCCGTTTGGAAAGAGCTTTTCAATGAAGCATACAAGAGAGGAATTACATCGTTTTACCGGCTTTTTAAATGAAATTGAAGTAATAACTGGGCAAATGCCTATGGTCATTTTAGAATCTACAGGTCATTATCATTCTCCTGTTATTCAATACTTGGAGGAGTACGAGGTTTTATATATCTTGCTTAATCCTATTATTTCTTATCAGGCTAAGAGATCCAGTGCGTATCAGTTGTGTGTGCTTTATTACAAATAAGATTTTGAACCTCATAAAAACAGAGGAATCAACTGCTGAATCTTAGAAATCTTTCAAGACAACATGAGATTGTGACGAATATGTATGTGGAAGCTAAGCTGCAGTTTCACACTATTTTAGATCAAGTGTTTCCAGAATACCGCAAGGTTTTAGGTGATCTTTATTCGAAGGTTTCTTTATTGATGTTAAAGAAAAATCCTACTTCAGAAGATATAATAGAGGCAGTTCATGTCCTCAAAAAAATAAAATGTCTAAAAGTTCTTGTCCAATTTGTCTAAAGGTTCTTGTCCATATACAAGTACAGATATTATGGGTAGTTGATGAATCAAGGCCCTCCTCCACGCCAAATAATTTTAGTTTACATAATATAAATACCTTGGTCACAACTTTCTAATTATCGTTTAATGTAGATTTGTCCAATATTCATAAAAATTATTCAAAAGAAGGAACAAACTAAGCTGGTCGATACTATACCTTAATATAGGATACAAAGTTGATAAGGAGTATATCTCCTTATTAACTTTTTTTTATTATTATCCCTATTTAAATAGCGACTTAGTGATGTACCAACACCCATAAAGTCGCGACGATTAATACCCCTGGGTATTGACTCACTTGACTAGAAGATGAATTGCTTTACATTGAGGGAACGCTTAAAAAGCGCTTTGGTAGACCTCAAGTAAATGTAAAACATGCACTAACGACGAAAAGAATACGAAATTGAAGGAAATTCATAAATTTTTATCCAGTTTTTTATTTACTTTTAAATAACTATTTTGTAAGATAGATGAAAATACAAAAGTGGTCAGACCACTTTTGTATTTATTCAGTAAGAGCCACCATCCTCTAAAGGTAGTGGATTTCGTTTCCTTATAGTAAGTATCCAAACACCTACTGAATGAAGATAAAGCCTTTGGACGCATGTTTATCTGTGCGAAAGCGATAGAACGAGGAGTTGGTCGTATGGATAAAAATACCGAACAAAAGAAAGTGTTTTTAGATATCGTCCAACAATTACTACAACTTATTAAATTGGAAGAAATACATGCTGGAGAAAAACTACCTTCCGAACGAGTTCTTTCAGAGCGTCTAGGTGTCGCGCGATCCTCTGTGAGGGAGGCATTGCGAAGCTTAGAGATTGTTAGGTCTTATTGAAACGAAACAAGGGATAGGTATGTTTCTAGCTTCTACACATATGCATCAGCTCGTAGAAATACCTGTCAATGTTTATGTTAGAAGCTGAAAAATCGAAAAAAGATGTCGAATTAACGCGACAAATTCATGAAAAGGAAGCCATTCGCGTAATAAGTTGTACAGAGACTCTGCGAATACTACCTGTGTGTGACAGTTTTTTGTAAGGCTAGAAATAGAAGGTACGATTAATTGTCAAGATGTATTACGAGAAATAATCATCACGGCGGGAAATCGTCTTTCACTAAAAATCTGGTTTCAGTTAGCGGCTTATGATGGTGAGCGTGTAAATCAAAGCTCAACAGAAGAAGAAAAAATAATCATTTAAACTATGTAGAAATCGATGCAGCTTGGCTGTGAAAAAGAAGCTTTGCAAGCTTACGAGCAGTGGATGATAACTTTACAAAGGATGTAAACAACAAAGGGGGAGACGAACATGGCAATACGTAGCTTATTTAGTAAAAAGAAAGAGGACGGACAGGAAAAGGGATTTCCTGAAGGACTTATGACAAAATGTCCAGAATGCCGTCATATTCAGTTAACAAAGGAATTAGAAAAAAATCATAAAGTGTGTACAAAATGCGATCATCATTTCAAAATGACTGCACGGGAGCGCGTAGCATATTTCTTAGATGAAGGTTCATTTGTTTCAATGGATGATCATTTACAAACAAGTAATCCACTTAATTTCCCTGATTATATAGAAAAAATTTCAGTGGCTAAACAACAAACGGGATTAAGCGATGCTGTACTAACTGGGTTAGGTACTCTTGATGGAGAAGAAATTGTTTTAGCAATTATGGATTCTCATTTCCGTATGGGCTCTATGGGTTCAGTTGTAGGAGAAAAAATCACACGTGCCGTTGAAAAAGCTATTAAATTACGTGTACCGGTTATTATCTTTTCTACTAGTGGTGGAGCACGCATGCAAGAAGGTATTCTATCATTAATGCAAATGGTAAAAACGAGTGCGGCATTAAAACATCATAGTGAAGAAGGACTACTGTTTATTTCTATCATGACGCATCCTACATACGGTGGCGTTTCGGCAAGCTTTGCTTCTATTGGAGATATTAATATTGCTGAACCAAAAGCATTGATTGGCTTTGCTGGTCGCCGTGTAATAGAAGAAACATTAAGAGAAAAACTACCAAATGATTTCCAAAAGTCAGAATTTTTACTACAGCATGGTCAGCTTGATGCAATTTTCCATCGAAAAGATTTACGAAACCAAGTAGCATTGCTTGTAAAAATGCATACGAAAGGAGGCGTGCAACATGTCTAAAAATTTAGCTTTTGAAGAACCAGTAGTACAATTACGTGAAAATATTGATGAGTTAAAAACAATTGCTACCGAAGCGAAAGTAGATATGACAGGCGAAATCGAAAAGCTTGAAACACGCCTTACTCAGCTAGAACAATCCATTTATACCAATATGAGACCATGGGATCGTGTACAGGTTGCTAGACACCCTGAACGTCCAACAACATTACAATATATAGAAGCTATGTGCGAAAATTTTATAGAGTTACATGGAGACCGTTCGTTTGGTGATGATGCGGCTATTACTGGAGGAATCGCTCTCTTTGAAGGTCAGCCCATAACAATTGTTGGACACCAGCGCGGAAAATCAACTAAAGAAAATATTCGACGAAATTTTGGTATGCCACACCCAGAAGGATATCGTAAGGCATTACGCTTAATGAAGCAGGCTGAGAAATTTAAGCGCCCAATTATTTGTTTTATTGATACGAAAGGTGCCTATCCAGGTAAGGCAGCCGAGGAACGCGGCCCAAGTGAAGCCATTGCCAGAACTCTTGCTGAAATGACGATTCTAACAGTACCAGTTATTAGTATTGTTATTGGAGAAGGCGGAAGTGGTGGTGCAATTGCATTAGGGGTAGCTAATCGCGTCTTTATGTTAGAGAACTCAACGTATTCGGTTATCTCGCCTGAAGGTGCTGCGTCGATTTTATGGCGAGATGGTAGTCTAGGGAAGCAAGCAGCAGAAGCAATGCGTATAACAGCACCTGACTTAAAAGAGCTCGACGTTATTGATGGAATAATTCCTGAAATAACTGGTGGAGCACACCGTAATGTTGCGAAGCAAGCAATTTATATAAAAGAATGTATAAGCGTCACACTAAAAGCATTGAATTCTTTAAATGGCGAACAATTAATTGAGGATCGTTATGAGAAATTCAGAAAGATTGGACAGTATACAGAAGCTTAAATTCATTTTTAGGTTATTGGACATTTAAATAAAATATTAGCCTAATGATGGAAGAATAAAGGGTAAAAAGATTGATCATTTAAAATAAAGTTCGATAATTTGTGATATAGTTTGATTAACTTCGCATTTAAATAAAACCCAAGCATTTTGATCGAACTTTTTTCAATATGCTTGGGTTTCTTCTATTCGTTCGCAGCAAACTTTTTTATCAAACTTTATTCCAAACCAACACTAATATACATAGCTGTGGAACAGTACGAGCACATGGAGAAAAAATATTAAGACAGCTGGAAAAATGTACGTTGTCTGGATATTCTTGTCCAAAAAGTAGGGAAATATATTATGTCCGGACATTCTTGTCCAAAATGTCTGTAGATTCTTGTCCATATACATATGGGCAGTTGACGTATCCAAGCCCTCCTCCACGCCAAATAATTTTAGTTTACATAATACAAATTATAGGAAGTTATGTATCAATGAAAAGTATACTAATAATAGTGAGACAAAACAGCTAAAAAAGTTAATTTAACTAGTAATGTTGTTTTTTAAGTATAAAATATGGGAACGCCCGATTTGGATGTTCCCATTCTTAATATGAAATCTGCGTTTACCTGCCTAAGCTTTTTGCATTTTACTTAGGAATACTATTTGCCCAATATGGTATGCGTCATGTAATGCTAAACTCTTCATTTCAAGCACTAATGATCTTTCTCCAGGTATCTGTCGATACAAATCTTCTTGTTCTGCTTTTGCTAGTATTTTTTCTAGTTCATGATGAACATCATAATATTCTTGTTTTGTTTCCTTCCAATTTTCAAACGTCAAAATTGGTAATCGAAATGTAGATTCATTATTATCTGCCCGTGGTTCATTCGCTGTATCACCAAGAAATCGCGTCAGAAGTCTCTTTTTATAGAAAAGTAAATGACAAACTAATTCCCAAATGGAATTCATTGCTCCCTCAGTTGGTTTCCAAAATGCCTGTTCAAAAGTAATTTCCTCTAGCACTTTTTCAAGTGCTGGAAACCAATCTTCTTCATCTAAGCAGCTTGTCCATTGTTGTAACAAAAGTGTCTTTGCATCTATTGTTTGTTCCCTCCAGTTTAATCCCTTTAATACATAATCCACTTTGTCAAAATCATTTACGGCTAAATATTTAAACAACTTTCACCAACCATTTTCTTTTCTTATAATGCGTTCTTACTTCTAAGCCCTTTAATGCGCGAAATGACCATAGTCTGCTATTTCAGCTGCAGTTAACCTTCAATTGGAGATTAAAGTTTAAGCCATTTTGACTTCTGATAAACCATATATATAAATACGTCCTCTTTTTTGCATATTTCAATTGATATATGAATTCATCACAATCTTGCCACGCTAATTTACTCACATACAGAACATACGTTCCATACCTAAAAAACAGCATTTATTCATTAATTATAGTGATAATTTTCTGTTGAGCATCTAGAGCTTCAGGGATTGGCATAACAACAAACACATGATTCATTTTCGGATAAACAAAGGTATTGTGTTCAATTTCCTGTTCTGTTAGCTCTTCATCAAGTCTTATTGCATCTGGATATAAACATTCGTGCGTTCCAATAAAATGAGTTATCTTTCCAAGTCCTTTAAAGTCAAGGTTTATTGGACTAATCAATGGATCTTTTAAATCTTTATCAGCTGCCCATAACTTAGTAATGACTACCATTCCTTCACTTGCTAACATCGGATCGATTTCTTCATATTCAGCTATAAGAGGATTTTCAAAAGTCAAATCAACACTTGCTGATAATAAAATAATGTCTTTCGGTTGAGGCAAATTGTTCATTTTTACAACATGGGCCAGGCCAAGTGCTATATTACCGCCTGCCGAATCTCCCATGATTGTTAATTGATTTGAATTTTCAGCAGTTGCAAGCATTTCTTTATACAGATTTAGAATTTTCGGGTACGTATCCTTATAGTTAAAATGAGGCACTTTAGGATAAATCGGAACAATTATTTTCGCATTCAAAGATTGCGCCATTTTATCCAAGAACAACCAATGGAAACTTAAAGGTTGCTCCGTCCAAGCACCACCGTGTAGATATAGAATAGCTTTTTGCTTCAAAGACTTTTCGTAATTTAATGTGAAAACCTGCATTCCCTCGAATACATGCTCCTTCACTTCACTTAAAAATGTAACATCCTCTCCAATAACATAAGGTTTAGTGTTTTCAGTACCTTTTTCCTTAACAAACTGTTCGGTGTTTGCAATACTAGAAAAACTCTCTTTATTACTTTCAGCAATTATCCATTTTTCGAATTGAATACTTTCTTCTGAACGTTCTCCGTTATAAATAGTTACACCCATCTTTTAGTTTTCTCCCCTTTAAATAAACATTTTTATTGGTTTCAAAACATAGAATAATGATTTGTAATAGCTGTGAATCTTAGAAGTTTTTCAACAGTTTTACAAATTATCAATCTTCATTATACATTATTATCCTTTTTTAACTAAATATAAAAAGTCCAAAACTATTTCTCCATTTTTAAGACAAATAGTTTTGGACTTTTAATTTTTACATATACTTTCTACTTATTTGTTTAAAGGCTAGTAGAACCCTCTTTAAGAGTGATTCAACAATTTCGAAGTAAGTTGAACGACAAGAAGTTTGCAACGTCTAGAGAACGCTATATGTCGCTTTAGGACGTTGCAAACAACTAATTCAGCTTATTTTGTTATACGTGTACCTGCTTTTCCGTCTAATGCAGTTACTGCTTGATCGATTGAACAAATGATAGACTCTTTCCCTAATTTCGCAAATTCTATAGCTGCTTGCATTTTTGGTAACATACTACCTGCTGGGAATTGTCCTTCTGCAACATACTGCTCAGCTTCTGCTACAGTAATATGGCTTAATTTTTGCTCATTTTCTTTCCCAAAATTAATATAGACATTTGGTACATCTGTTAGCATCATGAAAACATCCGCATTCACTTGTTGTGCAAGCTTTAATCCTGAACGATCTTTATCAATTACTGCTTCAATACCTTGTAATTGACCACTGTCTTCACGATAAACAGGTATTCCACCACCACCAGATGAAATAACAATTGTTTCATCAATTAAACGTTTAATTTCATCTATACCATGAATCACTTTAGGTTCTGGTGAAGGCACAACGCGTCTGTATCCCCGACCTGCATCTTCTGCCATCGTAAAACCTTGTCTTTCTAGACGCTGCGCATCTTCTTCCGAGAAAAATACACCAATTGGTTTAGTCGGATTTTTAAACGCTTGATCGTCCTTGTCCACTTCTACCATCGTTAGCAATGTCACCACATTTGTAGCAATGTCTCGTTCTTTCATATGGTTTTTTAAAGCTGTCTCCATCATATAACCAATGAACCCCTGTGATTCTGCGTTACAAACATGGATTGGTAGTGGTTCAACAACATTTTTAGCAGCTTCGTTTTGAGCAATAATATTTCCCACTTGCGGACCATTGCCGTGTGTAATGACAATTTTATGCCCCGCTTCTCGAATTTCCACCATATGGCCTGTTGCCGACACTACGTTTTTAAATTGATTTTCATAAGTTGCTTCTTGTTTTGGCTGTAAAATGGCATTACCGCCCAAAGCAATAACTACACTTTTCCCCATTTCTTTCACTCCTTAGTTAATGACATGTAAATGCCATATAACGTATCCATCCCGGATGATGAACCTACATTTATAAGCCTTTTCATACTTTCTAAAGATGGATCATGCTGCAATGCTGTAATCTTCGAACTAAATAGACCATCTAAAGCACATGTTATAAAACGCTTACTAACAATGGTTGTTAACGGTTCCTTCATTAAAGCTTTTAACGTTTCGAGATGTTTATGTTCGATAAAATGATTGATAAAATGTCCGTACAAAATGCCGACCAGTATATCGTCACCAGTTGGTGTTAGGCCTTGTCCACGTCCAATGAAGTAACGAAGTGTCTCCTCAAGATTTTCAGATGGATCTTGTAATCGATTGATCAAGGACAACACACGTGCACGTTCAAAATCTGTTGAATCATAGGCTTTAAATGAAATGTCTTGAAAATTTTCTTTTAATTGAGTGATATTTGCATGTTCAAAATCCATATTTAAAGGGAGTGTTTTTGAATTCAACAACATGTCAAATCGGTTATGAGTAAGACGATTATGACGAACTGTTAACGTATCTCCCACTTGAATATAAGTCTTTATCGTTTCTTTCGTTTGTGGATCAAGCAATATACCAAACGGAAATGTCCCATTTTCATCGGTACCAGCAAATATCAATTCACCATTTTGATCAACGATATTCAAACCTTTTTCAAATATACTGTGTACGGAAAAGGTATTACCTTCATTTAACAATGGAAGTGCGATTGACCCAACCGCACTTGCTTGTAAAATCATCCTTTAAAGCCTAGCTTTTCGGCATAAGCTGTAATAGCTTTTTCGAAACATTCGATTGGCGGATGGACTGTACCGGCACCAATTTGTCCGTAACCCGCAATTTTGTGGGCAATACCTGTGTTGATGACTGGAGTGATCCCTGTTTCAACAACTTTCCTAGCGTCGATGCCTAAACATGCGCCTTTGAAGTCCCAAGTTGGGATGACAAAGTTCGGATTTTCACTAATACAAATTTCAGTCATTTGATTACTCGTTTCAAGCGCATCATTAAATCCGCCCGTACCTACAAAGCGTGTAACTGCAGGAGCTGCAATCATTGCCATGCCGCCCACACCGATTGTTTCTGTAATCGCTGAATCGCCCATATCTGTGTTTGCATCTTCTGCTGAGTAACCAGTGAAATATAATCCTTGTGGCGTATTAACAGGAGCCGTAAACCATTCGTCTCCCATACCCGCAATACGTATACCAAAGTTTTCACCGTTTCGGCACATCGCAGTAACAACTGTACCGTGTTCGATCGTACGCGCTGCATCCATCATCGCCTTACCAGCCGCCATGGCAATGTTTAAGAAAAATTGGTCTGTGTCAGCTAAGAACTGGATTACTTCTGTACATTGTTCTTTTTCAACGTCTTCTAATGACGTAATGATTGGCGCTATTTCTTTTAAAAACGCAAGTGACGCAGCAATATTACGTTGGTGGAATTCATCACCCATGGCAATCGCTTTCGCAAACAATACGTTAACGTTCAAGCCTTCAGCCAATGTTCTTAATGCTTTACTTAACACTGGACCTAATACGTCTTTCATCCAGTGTAAACGGTTGATTACTTGCTCATTATAAGCGCCAAAGCGTAATACGGCTCCAATCCCTTCGTTCATTTGACAGTACGCCTCGTGACCACTCTCTTTGTTAACAACGACAAGGACTGGCATATTAGGTGATGTGATACCACCCATTGGCCCAACCGCATTCACATGGTGACATGGAATAAATGTTATCTGATCATTTTCAAGTAGATCACGTGCACCTTCCTCGTCTTTTGCCCATCCTTCAAAAAGGATTGCGCCAACGCAGGAACCTTGCATAGGATCTGTCATGTTTTCATATTTCATTGGAGGTCCAGCATGTAATAACACATACTCTTTTAATTCTGGAATAACAGACTTAGCAGGTACAACATCCGTTAAGAATGGTGCTGCTGCTATGATCTTTTGAATAACGGCTTCGTTTGCTTCATTGATTGTTCTGAAACCCATTAGATTGTACCTCCTTCATAATAGTTTAAGAATTGAAGTACTTTCATTAACTTCTCATCGCCACCAGCAATTGGACGCCAATTAAATTGAACACATTCCGAGCCACTGTTTTGAACAGCTTCCGTAAAGCTTTTTAGCCCAATATTGATCACACTTGGTTTCATATTGATGAACGACATCACTTTATCATCTACTGCTAAATTTTCTTTTGTATAGTCGAATTTTTGTACATCGACAATTGGTTGTTCCACTTTACCGCATATAAGTTGGATAGCTGTGCGAACCATTTGGTCGTTTGTCTTACAAATAATTGCACCGCTCTCTTTTAAGATCTCCATTTGTTTCTCATAACCTTGGATGTCCTGTGCTGTACCTACAACTGTTGCAAGCACTGCAAGTTGACGACCATCTTGACGTGCACTGTCTAAAATACGTTTGATTGCTGGTGCTAGTTCACTGGCCATGTCTTCATGCCCACCGTTACCAATGACGTTATCAATCATAATGACCGCTGTTTCAGGATCGTTAACGGATTTTTCAAGCATTTCGATTCGTTTTTCAGGATCAATCATCGGGTGTGGTTTACCTTTTGTATAAACATCATCACCTAAATCGATAATTTCATGAGTGTTTGTTTTTAAAACATAGCGATCGCTTTGCTCTTCAGTCATTGTATCTTTGAAAGCATCTCTCACTAGCATCGCTGCTTCAGATGCTAATGTACCGCCTGAATAATAACCTTTAATACCAACTTGTGATTCTTTTAATACAACGTTTACATCAGCTGTTGTCGGTTCAAAATTCGGTTTGTCCCCATTTGATAATTGGACAGCTACAACTGCTGCTTCTTCAAGTGTATAAGCATGATAGATGTTCTCTTCTTGATAGGAAGGTTTGTCACCTAAAAATAGCGTAACAACTGGTTTGTCAATATTTCTTAATAAGTTTAATACTTTGCGTTGTACTTCCTCTGCAGGTGGTTTGGAGATCACTGTAATTACTTTTACTTTCGGATCTTGATTTAACGCTTTGATGCTATCTAACATTGTAATCGCACCAACTTCCGTCGATAAATCACGTCCACCTGTACCAAGAGCGTTCGTAACACCTTTACCATAACGGTCAATAATTGTTGTCACTTCTTGGATCCCTGTACCTGATGCCCCGACAATACCGATGTCGCCTTCGTTTACGTTATTTGTAAAGGCAAGAGGTACGCCGTGAATAAGTGCAGTACCACAGTCTGGGCCCATCACTAATAATCCTTTTTCATGCGCTTTTTGTTTCAATTTCACTTCGTCTTCTTTCGAAACATTGTCGCTGAACATGAATACATGCAAGCCTTCGTTCAATGCGTTTTCCGCTTCCATCGCAGCATATTGACCAGGAATTGAAATTAACGCTAAGTTCGGATTGTTCGCAAGCTCCATTGCACGTTTCCAGTTATGTGCTTCTTGACCTTTAGATGTATTTTGTGAATCTGATTCACCTTTTAAAGCGATCTCTACTTCTTCTTTCACTTCGTCTACTTTTTGTTCTTGATCTGTATCTACAACGATGACAATATCATTTGGCTTAGCTTTTTCTAATTCATCCGTGCCTAAGCCAGAAGATTTAAAAATGTCTTTATTCGCTGGTGTTCCCATCATGATTGATACTTTGCTTACACCATCAATTGCAGATAACTTATTTGATAAAAGCATTAACACGATGGAGTCTTTATAAGTGTTTTCTTTTATAATTGTGTATAACATGATGATCCTCCAATTTATTATTCTGCAAATCTATTTTTTCCGTGATAACGATCGAAATGAACATCGTCTGACACAAGGTAGTTATAAATATCGTCTACGATTTCGATACCTTCTTTATCATATTTCGCACTTCTTAATTTACCGCGTTCACCTGGATAATAAATTTCTCCATATCCCTCTGCAGCTGGCTGCCCTTTTAATTCATCGAGCATCGTGGAAATTTGTCGTTTGAAAGCATCTAAATTTGTGAAATAGGCAGGATTAATAACAATATGAAGTTGACCTAAGTCACGCCCTTTTGTTAAGTCTTGATACATGGAAGACACATGCATACCATGAGGGACTCCTAGAAGACTACCGGATAATATATCTACCATCATCATCAAGCCATACCCTTTTGCACCCGAAATTGGCAGGAGTGCATGAACATCTCTAGCATTCGTAGTTGGTGCACCAGTTTCATCTACTGCCCATGTATCTGGAATAGATTCGTTTTTACTTCTTGCGTCTAAAATTTTGCCCCAAGCTTGGACAGTTGTCGCCATATCAAATGTAATGATGCGATCATCTGCAGATGGTGCACTAAATGCAATTGGGTTTGTACCAAAGTAAGGTTCAGTCCCCCCAAATGGCACGGCCATAGGATCTGATTGACACATACTAATAGCAACCATATCTTGTTCTGCTGCCATCTCAACAAAATAACCTAACGCACCACTATGTGAGATATTTTTCATACCAACAACGGCAACACCTGATTGTTTTGCCATGTCAATCGCTTTTTCCATTGCTTGTTTTGCCACTTGGTGACCTGGGCCATTATCTCCACCAAAAACAGCAGAGCATGGACCTGTTTGTTCAAATGTATAATTTGGATTTGCGGTAATACCGCCTTTTGCGATTCGTTCAGAATAGTATTCAACACGTACGGCACCATGTGAGTGAATACCTCTATGATCAGCGAATGTTAAAACATCTGAAACATCATGTGCCGCTCCTTCATTTAATCCCGCTTTTATAAACTTTTGTTTCATTAGATTAAATAGTTCTTCCTTCGATACACGCATCTTGTCAGCCCCTTTTCTTACATCACTAAAATATTTTGTCAGATTCTACATAAGTGAATTTCTTTTGTAACGGAGATACCTAATGAATCTTTCGATAGCTTCAAAGATTCATTAGGCCTCCTCTTTATAGGTCAATGTCTCGGTTTGCATCTTTAGAATAAATATATGAGAATGGTTCATCTAAACCAATTGCATAAGTTGCTTGCGGTACATAAGCGCCCATAAAGATATAATCCCCTTTATCAACTGGCATCCATTCGTTATCTAAGTTATACATTCCTCGGCCACTTAAAACGTACGCACCGTGTTCTTGAACATGTGTTTCAATGTAACCGTGTGAAGCACCTGGTTTGAATGAAAGAATATGAATGTTCATGTCATATCCGATCTCTTTTGGTAATAAATCTTGGATTAATACTTCTTTCATACCTTCATAAGCTTCTTGTTTAATGTCGTTCACATTACCTGTCACTACATCAGGTGTATGTCCTTTAAGTGGATGCCCTTTAAGTGGTTGATAACGTTTTTTATATAAAAATAAGCGGCTATCCTCACCGTTATTATTATTTTCAAAAGTTAACTGTAGGTGTGGCGGTACATATAAGTATCCACCTGCCGTTAATTCGTATTTTTCACCAGCTGCATAAGCGTTGATTGTGCCATTAATAACGTATACAAATGATTGAATACCTTCACCAGCGAAACCAGTTTTATTTCCACCTTCGTTTTTAACCGTCACTAAGTAATCTACGAATCTTGCGCCTAAACGTGGTGATCCTAAAATTGTTACGTCACAATCTTGAAAGCCAGGTACAACATTATTCACTAAGCCATCTGGTGTGATTAAAGCGTAATTATCTTTTTTAATGACAGAACGTGTTTCTAATAAACCTTCTCTGTATCCTTGATTAAGATTTAAGTAACCCATCAGTAAATCCGCTCCTTTTCAATGTTTATTCTTTATACGCTAGTTCATAAAGTACATCTGCTAATACTTCGATGCCTTTAACTAGGTCTTCTATCTTCGTCTCTTCTGTGATATTGTGACTAATTCCACCAATAGAAGGTACAAACAACATCGCCGTTGGAACATATTGCGCGAAGATTTGTGAGTCATGTCCTGCACCAGATGGCATCACTTTATATTGATCACCTACATTGTTTTTTGCTGCTTGTTCAATAATTCGAACGATTTTTTCATCCATCAATGTTGGTGCCTCATCCATCCATAAATTAATGTCGTAAGTCATGCTATTTGCTTCAGCGACTAGTTTAATTTTGTCTTCGATTTCTGCAGCAAAATCATTTAATAGTTGCTGATCAATATGACGACAATCTATTGAGAACGTAATTTCACCAGGAACTACATTTACTGTGTTTGGTACAAGTGTGACATGACCGAACGTTAACACAAGTGGTTCCCCAATTTCTCTAGCACGTTTTGTTAAATCAGTGACAATTTCACTATAGGCAACAACTGTATCACGACGTAATGACATTGGCGTTGTGCCTGCATGATTTGCTTCACCTTTTAAGTTGATCGTGAAGCGTTTTTGACCGACGATTCCATTAACAACACCGATTGTTTTATTTTCCGTCTCTAACACCTTACCTTGTTCAATATGAATTTCAACAAATGCTTTGATGTCTTTGCGTACGTCAGTCGTATTACGATAATCAAAACCTGATTGACGCATCGCATCTTCGAACTTAATACCTTCAGCATCTTCAATTGTGTCAACATCTGATTTTTTAGCTAAGTTAAAGAAGTTTTTGCTACCCCAAAATGTATAAGGGAAACGACTACCTTCTTCTTCTGCAAGCGATAATACTTCTAATGAGCGCAATGGTTGACCATGCTTTTCTTTTAAATATTTCACAGCCACGAGTGCAGATAAGATACCGAATTGTCCATCTAGATGACCACCTTCAACTACTGTGTCGATATGTGATCCTGTTAAAATTGTTTCTTCCGGATATTTACTGCCAACAAGACGCCCAGATAAGTTACCGATGTCGTCGAATCGTGCATAGAAGCCTTCTTCTTTGAATGTTGTTTCCAACTCACGAACGGCATCATTCCATTCTTGAGAATATAAAAGACGTGTAATACCACCTTGTTCTAAACCGCCAAAGCTTGTGAATTTCTTATCTAACAACTCAAAAGTCGATTGAATATCCATACTGCTTTCACTCCTTCCTTCTACACTTTTATTATAGGGCCTTCCTTATAACCATTCATTGACACAACGAACAATAATGGAGGGTCCTTTTATGCACTTTAAACAAAAAAATTAGTAAGGAGCAAGTAGCCGTGAGGTAAAAAAGAATGCTGTTCGCTATCGATTATGTAAAGGGACTAAAAAGGCGTTTGAGCAGAGCAAATAATCGAGTTTATCTTTACGTAAAAACAAAAACCACATAGTAAATCTATGTAAAAACTTAGATTTACTATGTGGTATATTCATTATTTACGTCATTAGAGGATAAATGATAACCCGAGTGTCATGATACATACGAGAAGGAGCAAGCCTAAACTATATCGTATTGTATATTGAAAAATTTTTGACTCATTCCCGGTTTGATTAACGGCTGCCGCTGCAATCGCGATAGATTGTGGTGAAATCAATTTCGCTACGCTTCCACCAGCCGTATTCGCAGCCATTAGCAATGATGGTGAGATGCCAATCTGCGTTCCGGTAACTACCTGCAAGCTGCCAAATAATGCGTTATTATTCACAACAGATCCCGTGAGAAAAACACCGATCCATCCTAATACTGGACTAACAAATGGGAAAAATTCACCCGTTTTGGCAAGCGCCAGTCCTAGAGAAGTGCTAAGCCCAGAAAAGTCCGAAAGATTAGCAAAAGCCATTACAAGTACGATTGTAACAATTGGTAACCATAGTTCTTTAATCGTGTCACCTAATAAATGAACGGATTGTTTGATATTTAATGCTGGAAACAGGACACTTGTTAAAATGATGGCCAATAAAATCGCCGTTCCCGTAGCCGAAACAAAGTTAATATTTAAAATAGCTGGTATAGCATTTGCTTCTGTTACGATCGGTGGTGTACGCATGATTTGCTCATGTAATCCTGGCATTTTCAAAGCGACAGTCGTAAAATCAAGTGCACCACCATCTACAAATAATTGTTTAAATGCAGGCAAGCTCCAAACGGCAATAACACCTGTAAGTATATAAAATGGTGACCATGCTACCAAAATCTCTTTCATCGAATAGTTTTTTAATTTCCCTGTTAATTCTACCCCTGGTTCATGGTAAATCGTTTTCGGTTGCCACTTCCTTAAGAATAACGCTAAAGCAACCATACTAACTAAAGAAGGAATAATATTCGCAAGCTCCGGCCCGATCATAGTAATTGTCAGTAAATGAAGCACTGAATAGACACTACTAACGACTAAAATAGCTGGGAATATTTCTTTTATTCCCTTGATTCCATCTAAAATAAAAATGAGGAGAAAGGGTACGACAAATGATATTAAAGGTAATAGATAGGCTGTCATTCTTGACAGTTCTAACGTTTCCAACCCACCTACTTCAGCACCAGTAATGACGGGAATTCCAACTGTACCAAATGCGCCCGTAGAGGCATTGGCGATTAGACAAAGTCCGGCAGCTTTAATCGGATGAAAACCAAGCGTCACAAGTAAGGCTGCACAAATAGCGATTGGAACACCTAATCCGGCCGCTCCTTCCAAGAAAGCATTAAAACAAAAGCCAATGAGCAATAATTGCAGTCTTTGATCCTCGGTAATATTCGCTATACTACCACGTACGATTTCAAATTTTCCGGCTTGCACAGAAATTTTGTACAACCAAACAGCCATAATGACGATATAACCTATAGGCCACAGCGCTTTACCTGTTCCTAGAAGAATGGCCGCGAAAGCTTTGGCAATCGGCATATCGAAAATTCCGACTGAAATGATCATAGTAACCCCTAAAGTTAAAGCCGCTGCATAAATACCTTTTAACTTAAAGATTGTTAAACTAAGTAGAAATAGGAGTATAGGAAGAAAGGCTATGATGCCACTCACTATTTCGTTTCCAAGTGGATTGTATTGTTGATCCCACATCGTTGTCACTTCTTTCTAACGTAGTTATTTCTAACATGGTTTAGTTGAGTAAAAGTGAATTTCTTTGTTCGAGCTACTTTAGCATGCTATCCTTGTTGTAACCCGCTTTTCAAAAACAAAGCATTACATAGAATATTTTGACCTAGTTCAAGCATATGAATCTCCTTTACTATTTCGAAATAAAGGATTATACGTATAATAACCTTCAAAAATAGTATACAATCAGAGAGATAGCTTATCCTTGTAGCATCTTACATATTTAAATAATATTTTGGCTTTTTCTAACAAAGGTAGAGGAGATGATTCTTGTGACAACATTAAAAGAAATTATGTCTGTCCAACAATTTTCTGATTTAATATTGTTAAATGATGAGGGCGATTTAGAAAGAGAAGTAGAAATGGTTGATATTACGGAAACGCCTGACATTAAAAATTTCACAGCACCACATTCATTTATCGTCACGACGGGTATGTGTTATCAAGACGACCAATCCGGATTAATAGATCTCATACGAGAATTAAATGATATACAAGTTGCCGGCATAGGCGTTAAGTTATCGCGCTTTTTAGAAAAGATCGACGAGGAAGTATTAGAATATGCGAATGAGTTAAAATTCCCCATTATCAGAATCCCTGATAGTTGGAATCTTGGATCCATTACACACCATATATCATCCTATATATTGGATGAAGAAACTGAAAAATTATATTTCGCATTAGATATCCAACAAGAATTAAATACAATGCTTATGAGAGGTTTGAGCTTGGAAATGATGATTGAACGTATGAGCAGACTCCTCAGAGTCCCGGTGATGCTCTTAAATCCTTTCCATCAAATTAAATCGATGAGCCATCACTTCCACGAACACTCAGAGCAAGTTCAAAAAAATCTTAGTTACTTCAAAAGATGTGTTAATTCCAATCAAATTTCACCTAATAATAAAGCATCTTTCCAAGAAGAACATATTATATTTGAGGTTCCAGCATTTAAATATTTTCCATATTATTTGATGGTCTCAAATGTCAATACGCTTACGTATCCATTTAGTTTGCTTGCCATAGAACAAGCTGTCAATACACTCAGTCTTGCCATCTATAAAAATAGTAAAATCAAAGAAGCGGAACAACAAGATGTAAATCGATTTTTCGAAACTTTAATGTCTGAACATCCTGATAATCTTATTTCAGTCAAGCAGCACCCTGAGTTTTTAAAAAAGCATCTTATCCAACCATCTAATTTCTATCAAGTGATCGTTTGTGCAATTGATCAAGAAAGAGATGTGGAAAATAATATTTATTTGAATGAACGCTATCAGATGACCTTTGAATGGCTCACACATAAGTTGACGGACATTGATCCTTCTATCAGTGTCTATATGTCTCCAGGGAATCATCGGTTTACGATACTCTTACAAACGAAACATCAACATTATTTAGATTACTGCAAATATATCCAAAAAGAGTATCAAAAACTTTTTAATAGTACCCTTTCTTTCGGTATTGGGAATGAAGTCACTGAATTCTCACAGTTACCACTCTCTTATTTCGAAGCGAATGAAGCTTTTGATCATAAGTCTGAAAGTGGGAAAATAGAATTTATAGAACTCTATAAATCTAAAAGTGTGGAAGAATTATTACAACTCATTCCAGCCAATAAATTAAAGCCGTTTATCACATATACGCTAGGTTCATTAGCCTATCCGAAAACGACGAAGGAAAAAGAACTAAAACATACATTGAAAATTTATTTGGCGAACCATTGTGATCTTACAAAAACTTCAGAGGATATATTTATTCATCGGAATACGGTTAAATATCGGATTAAAAAATGTGAAGAGATATTAGGTCAACCTATCGAAGCACCTGACATTTCACTGGATTTACGATTAGCATTATTTGCATCAGAAAAAGTAAATTTTTAACCTAAAAAATCCCGCTAAAAAGCTGTTATGGATGCTTTATAGCGGGATTTTTTTCCTATTTTACCGCTACACTTGCTTCCCCACCTCAATTATGAGCATGAAAATATAGGAGCTCCTCTTCACCGCCGTTAGTTTAAGTGTAATTCATCATAAACTATTAGCAGGTTTAAAAGTCTTTTTAAATAAATGAACTGAGCGAAAAATAACGTTCAGTTCTTTTGGAAATATCCAATTTCATAAGTGTGCGATTATATTATTTTCGTACAGCTTCAAATGTAATGAGTTGGCTATCTTTTGATGGTTGCTTTTTGTAAGTATAATCGGCAGAACAAGTAATATCAGAAAAACCAACGTTTTCTAATATAAGTTTGAATTCTTCGATTCCGTACCATCTCATTGCAAACTTCTGTAATTCTGTGCTTACCAGCTTACCTTTTCTCCATTTCTCGTATTTTAAATAAGATAAGGTATATTGGTCGACCCAGTTGATTTCAATTGATTTGCTTTCTAATGAAATGCCTTCTTCGTTAGAAAGAGGAAAGGTTTCAGTAGTAATTTCTCCTGTACGCCAATTGCTTGGTAATTCCAAATCAACTATTATACGTCCTCCTGGCATTAGATGATTATAAAAGCATTTCAGAGCATCTTTAGCATCCATTAAATTGTCAATCAAGCAAAAGGAGCCTGTAGGTATAACGACAGCTTCATATTTTGATTCCAAAGAAAAACTACGTAAGTTACCTTCATATAGTTTCGGAGTTAAGCCTCTTTCTTTGCATCGTTTTCGACAAGAATTTAACATTTCTGTTGAATAGTCAATGCCATCAACAATAAATCCATTTTCAATTAAAGGAATTAGGAATCGGCCTGATCCGACAGCAGCTTCAAGTATCTTCCCTTTAGTCCCTTTTAATCTTTCAAGATAATATTCAATATCACCGTCAATTGAATACCCCACTGGTTTGGTAAAATCATATACTTCCGTACTTAATGCACCATAATAACTAAACATTCCATTTCCTCCGATATTATATGCGAAAAATTTTAATTGAATTTTTAAAACTTCCGCACCTCAATTTTTATTATTTCTTTTTAATTGGTACATAAATTTCCATTACTGCATTTTCTAAACCATGACAACGTTCATCGTAAAATTCAAAGTCTACTTTTGCTTCGTCAAAAACATATTCACTGTCTTGAAACCATTCTTCAAAAATGTATTTCCATGTTGCCTTTACAACTTCTGATAATGGGTCTGCATTGTATGTTGCTGCTGTTGCAACATTGTCAACAGGAGGAGTTGTGAAAACTGCATATTCCGCTTTTGGAACATCAATTGTCATCATATCCGATGTTATATTTGAATAATCATCAACAATAACGCCGAACAAATATTTGACATTACTTTCATCAGATGAAGATACACAAATCCCAACTTCGCCATGCTTTGGTGGATTCAATTGTTCATACATTTTGCTCTCTAAATTTTCACCAGTATAAGTATCCCAATATGCAGCTATATCTTTCGTATATCCATTCGAAAGATTGGTTTTGATTCCATAACCTGCAACCTTAAAAGCAGATTTTTTAGTAAAGGTAGGATTCATGTTATAACTTTCGATTTTTAACATATTTTTGCTTTTGCTCAAGCTATTGTTTCTAGTAATATAAACCGTCGGACTGTAACCAAATTCTTTCCGAAACGCTTTGGAAAATCCGCTTGCTGTTTTAAAACCATAATCAAAAGCAATGTCAATGATTTTTCTGTTTAATAGAAGTTCTTCTCTAGCTTGAATTAATCTTTTTTTACGAACATAATCCATAAGAGGTGTTCCTTGATACAAACTGAAAACTCTGCAAAAGTGGAAAACAGAATAACCGATATGTTCTGCAATCTCATTTGCGGTAAGTTCTTCCCTAATGTGCTTTTCAATATATGTAATACTACGCTTAATGTCATCATTATAATTCAATGTACCAACCTACCTTCTTCTGTATGGCGAATTCATTATAACAATTTGTAAAATGAGATGCTGTTCCGTTTTTGCTAAAAAACTGTTTACATTTTTTATTTGCTCTTTAAAATTTCAAGATACTACTTTAACCTAATAAAAAAAAGAATCTTTAGATAATGAAGAATCGCTCTTGTTCGTTCTATTCATAATAATATCCACTTTCTTATCCAGCCACCTTGTAAATCACTTAAACATGAAAAATTGTCCTATTCACAGCCTTCATTGTCAAAATAACACCGACTTTTATATAAGTCCAAGTTCAATAATTGAAAAAAGTAACACTACAAAAAGTAATTAACTTCTCTCTTTCAGATAATATTTCTAGTTTCCATCGTATTCTTCCTACGCAAAGACTTTCTTATAAACTGTGCATCTTTGTTTCAAACTAACACCTAGAGAATTATTCAAAAATTTATCCATGCTGCGGTTGGTGATCCAGCCGAAAAACAAAGTCAAACCAATGATGTATAAAATACTGTATACAAACTAACTAGTAATTCAAATGAGAAGACAGTAGTGACAAGGATATGTTCCTTGTTACTACTGCCTAATTCAGTGGTTATATCGAACTCGGATTGCAGGGGTTGTACAATTCATGTTTTATATAAATCTAGAGCATTAGCTTGTAAGACCTCGATAAATTCCGCTGCCTTTAGACAGCAATTACAAAACTACCTATCAGCGGGAGATGTATTAAACCTCCACTGATAGGTAGCTTTACTTTATTCATTAGTTAGGGGATGGATTGTTTTCTTCTCTTTCAACATCACGACAATGAAGAATAAAATCGTTGCTGCTACAAGAAGTATTGCTGCAATATAGAATGCTAATACTTTCGAACCGGTGATATCACCAATATAACCAGTAAGAGTTGGCGCGATAACTGATGAAGTCATCCCAAAGAAGTTAAAGATACCTAGTGCTTTAGCCATGCTGTTGGAAGGTACTGAATCAGTTACATATGTGATTAAAACTGGATCAATGGCAAGTTTACCTAATAAACCATATAAAATTAGTGCTCCATAAAGGACAGCAGGGTTAGGTGCAAATACGGTTAAACTAATTGTTACGGCTGCACCAATTAACAAGAAGATAATTAATTTCTGACGCATATGTGCATTTTTATCAATATACTTAGAAAATATCAATGCACCAGGTACTGCTGTGACTGCAACTAAAGCAGCTACATATCCTACTGAACCTTGTTCGAATCCTTTTTCTGAGACAAGGAATGATGGTAACCACGTCACAATCATGTAATAACCATAACATGTTGCAAAATATACGAAATAAATAACTAATTTTTTTGACGAGAATAATTCTACGCCTTGAGATACTGTGTTTTGTGTTGTTTTCTTATCTTCGGATGTTTCATTTGTAGCTGTTTTTTTGTCTTGTTTAACAAACAACATAAACACAAATGTTACAGCTACTATTAAGACTGCTATAATATACAGCATGAAATTCCATTTAATTTCAAGACCACCTACTAATACAGATGAGCCTACTAGACCAATGACCATCCCTAATGCCGAACCACTGTTGATGATCGCATTAGAAAAACTTTTCTTATCTTTTGGCATATATTTAGCTGATAAGGAGAACGCTGCACCATAATATGAACCAGTCGAAAGACCTGCCATTAAGGCGCCTATATAAACTTGAGTAATTGTCGTGCTTGATCCAATGACGAATGCTGCTAATGCAAAAATGATAAACGCAGGGATTAATACTCGTTTTTGTCCAAATTTATCGACGAGTATTCCTGATGGAATTTGCATACCTGTATAGGCAAAGAAATAAATAGAAGCAATAAGTCCTACTTGTGTATCGCTAATATTACCAAGCGATTCTTGAATTTGTGGATATATTGGCGTAAGTATTGTACGATAAATCCAAATAACTACCCAACCTAAACACAATGCAAAAATGATTTTTTTGTAATAATTCGGGTCATGTTTAACTGTTTGTTCCATGGTTGACACTCCCATTTTTTTGTATTTACTGCAGTTACTACTGTTATTACTTAACTTGATTGTAGGTTACGAGTAGGTAAAAAACATTGTCCACTTTGAACAAAAATAAAAATTACTTTGCATATTTTAGACAAAAGGCAATTCTTAAAATAATTAATATTTCGTCTAAACAAATGAATACTCACTATACATTTTTGTTTGATCTTTCAGAGAGGCTTTCAAAATCAGTTGTTCATTGCCACCATTACACTTGGCTGACCGCTACTTCTATCTTCTCGGCATGGGAGGTGCACCCTATAGAGCGGCCATACTGAGCAGAAAAAAGCTGATTTCTAACCAGAAATCAGCTTTGGAAAAATAAAAACTCTATCAAACTACTTTTTTCATATTTTTTACATATCTCATCAAATAATTTGTTTTTAATGTTTATTTGTTATATTTTTCAAGAAACATCTTGACCTTTTCGAAAGTAACTTGAGTATTCAAATTACCTGGTGTTCCATCATAAATATGATCAGCATGTGGAAGAAGATAAAGCTCATGAGGAACGTTATTCTTTGAAAGTGCTGTATCTAAAATTTTAGCTTGTTCTATTGGAACAATACGATCGTCCATTCCTAAAAACGTAATAGTAGGTGGTGTGTGTTCTCCGATATAATTGATAGGAGAAAGTTTTTTAAAACGATCAGGGAATTGTGAAGGTGTGCCCCCTATATATTCTTTCATAACATTTTGCACATAGTCCGGACTAGGGCTACCCTGATAAAACTTTGTCATATCTGTCGGTCCGTAAATATTAATTACAGAATTAATAGGTGTCGGTGCAACATTAGTTGAAGCTGATAACTCTTCATTCCCCATACTATAAGCAGCTAGCATAGCTAGATTCCCTCCTGCGGATTGGCCCATTAAATTTATTTTGGTCGGGTCAATTTTGTAAGTATCCGCATGTTCCACTACCCATCCTATTGCTGATTTCACATCGCCGACCTCATCTTTCCATTCTGCATGAGGAGGCATACGATATTGTACATCAAAAACAGTATATCCTAACTCACTAAGATATTGGTTCCAATGGGGGGCACTATTCTTATCACCTTCAACCCAGCCACCACCATGTACATTTATAACAGCAGGATTAAGTGCAGTTTTTGAACTTGCATGGGCAGGCCACACATCAAGCTTTAACTCTATGCCATCTGTAGTTTTTTCATATACAACATCCTGTGTAAATGTAGACGATATTTTTGCATTGTTAAAAAAATGAGTGTTAAGTGAAACTGAAACATTCTCACTTTTAGCATAGTTCTCCATTTTTATAATTGGTTCTACATTTAAAAATATGTTTAGTAACAATAGTGGAATCAAAATAAATTGAGCGATTCTAGCTTTTTTCCATGTAGCAAGTATTAATAGCGCTATGTTGAAAACTGTCAGAATGACTAAAAACCATGGAGTGTACAATGCAAGTGTTCCAACAAGACCCATCATGCTAATTATACTCATTGTATAAGTAATGGGAAATGGATATATTACCATGACATTAATAAGTATCATTACTACTGAAAGGGCTGTTAATAGCCACTGAATTATACCTTTAGGGCGCCAAGATGTTAACTGTCGTTTTGTTATCATTTCTTTAAATTCCTCCATAATAAATCAACTATCTCTTTTTGTAAAAAGACTATTTGACTCTAATCTACTGATTTATCCAGCGTATAATAATTGTTTCAACGATGGATAAACCTCGAAAAAATGGCTTTTATACTTTACTTTAATCACTTACTTTTGTCATTATAAAGAACAACTGAAAATATTTTTTTATTACATTCCTCTCTCCTTTAAATATAACCGACACTAAAAACAAATTAAAATGTTCATTATCCCCCCGATATGATAATTTCAGTCTTAGATTTCCGTTAAGACATTTTTATTTTCACACGAATTTTGACTACAATTTAATAATTAAAATGCACTCAATAGTGAAAATTTTGGTTTCTTATGTGATCATATAAAAATATTAAGCCTACAATTCAATACCTCATAAATGGAATTTGTAAACCTTAAAACTTAGTATTTTTAAACAAATTTTAAATAAACCTTTCCTTTTTTATTAGGAAGTACGATGAATGTTAATGAGGAATGAACGTTAGAGGTAAATTTAGGAAGGAAAAGAACTCATATGTTTTGCAGCATTAAGGACCTATATATGTTCTCCGACTTTGGGTATTTCTTTTTTATTGATGATAAATACTCCTTCAATCAACCGAAACATCATAAAATCAGTACTCGACGAGTCAATACAAAAACGGAAGAAGGACTTTTGAGACAAGTCATATAAGACGTCCAAAAAAACTTTAAGTAAGAAATCAATGTAGTATCAATGGATTAAACCCTTTTAATACATGGTTTTCTGCTTTATCGTTGTATACCCCTATTTTTCTATACTTGCAAATATAGAAACATAATAAAAAAGCTGCCAAAAGATCAGATTCGATCTGTTTTCTGGGCAGCCGTTCAAAATTCCATTGCTTACTGTGAAATCAAGTTTTGAAAAAGTATATAAATCGTGTTAATCTCTCTATTTTATCGATGAAAACTAGTTAACCAACAGACGTGAAAGTTAACTCTACACTATTAATGCGGAATAAAACCAATTGGTGTAGGACCCGCAATTCCTAACATAACAAAATCTTTATCAGAATTATTAGTCATACCGTGCTTTTCACCCGGACGTGCAACAACAACATCACCAGCTTTAATTTGCACCATTTCACCACATTCTGGATAAAAATCTGCTGTTCCTTCAATAACAATCCAAATATCATCCGCCTTCTTGTGCGAGTGGATGGGCAAATCTTGTCCTGGACGCATACACCAGACAGCTCCAACAGTATTAGGTGTTTCATAGAAAATATGTTTTGTCGCTTCTTCATCTCTAAACTCTTGAATATCTGGCCAATGGAAAATACGGTTTTTCAAATCATCTCTTGCTATTTTTTTTAATGTCATTGTATTTTCTCCTTGTTTCAAATTTCCAAACCCAAATGATTTAGCGTGTAACAGATAAAAAACTTATCGAATTTGTAAGTTAAGTATCAAGGAATTATCCTTTTATAATATTTTGAGGTTTACCCTCTAAAAAGGCAATTGTGTTATCGAATGCAATTCTAGCACGCAATTCCATCGCTTCATCAGTTAAGAAACCTACGTGTGGTGTTAAAATTACATTTTTAGCTTGTAATAGCTTATAGTCTCCAGGTATAGGCGGTTCCATATCAAATACGTCGATACCAGCTCCGGCAATTCGACCTTCGTTTAATGCATCCGCTAATGCATCATTATCAACAATCGGACCTCGTGCGCAGTTGATTAAAATAGCAGATTCCTTCATTAATTCTAATTTTTCTTTAGAGATTAATCCCTTCGTACTTGGTAATAACGGAATATGTAAGGACACAATATCAGATTGAGTTAATACATGATCTAATTCCATATACTCAATTCCTAAAGCCTCAGCTTCCGGATTTCTTCGGGATTGGTCTGCAGCCACTATTTTTGCGCCAAATGCTTTAAACAAATGAGCCGTCATCATGCCAATTTTACCTGTACCAATCAAACCAACAGTTTTACCTTTAATTTCACGACCTTGGAATGCTCCTGGGAAATTAACGCCACGAATCTCTTTATCCCCCTGAGTAATATGACGATACACATCTAATACTAAACCAATTGTTAATTCCGCAACTGCTTGATTTGCATATCCAGCTGCATTACATATCAAAATATCTTGGTTTTTAGCTTGAGCGATCCCTACATGATCAACACCTGTAAAGGCAACATTGATTAGTTTTACATTGTCATTTTGATCAATGACTTCTGTAGGATATGGATTATTGGCAATCATAATCACATCTGCACCTTCACTACGTCTTGCTAATTCTGCCGAATCCGTTGTTTTCTCGTTGTAATAAACAAATTCATGACCGCCCTGTTTAATTGGTTCCGCTAATTTTTCAATGATCGAATCCGAAACATTTAATGGTTCTAATAATTTAACTAACATGTCATCAATTCCCTCCTATTATTTTACAATACGTCTGTTGATTAACTAGGTACCATAGTTTAAAAATAGAAAGATCCACGTTAAAATCACATAAGAAGAGGTGAATGAAATTTCAGTTTTCACTTTGTACGTTTTGCACAAAAAACAAGGTATTTTCATTTTTAACACTTCTACTTTCTCATATTTTCTTATGGTATTCCTTAATGCAATTGTAGGATAGGAGCATTTAAATAACATTGTTCACTTTCAACAAAAATAGAAACAACATTACATGTTTTTGACAAAAGTAAATATGAAAATAACTAGGGAATTATGCTTTATCGATCTTATAAGTATTTTCTCTTTCTGCTTTCCGAGCGGTATTTTTATCTCTACATACAATAAAAAGCCCGTCTACCTCCAAGGTAAACGGACTGTTATAGCTAGTTTAAAGGCTGCTGTTGTAAATATTCCTAATTAAAAGTTGATATAATAACATAAACTATAGCCCTTTAATCTTATTTAACATGCAGAACTATTTACTATATAGATTTCTAATCTCATCTAAATATTTCGTAAAATTATTAATATATGAAGTAGGCGATACAACTTCAACGAATTTACCATAACTAAGGAGAGTATTATATCCTAATACATTATCATTAAGAGGATAGATTACAGAATACCACGTATCATCTACATTCTTAATGCTTTCTCTTCCTAGTAATTCAAAAAATTTATCAATAACTAATTTATTTACTAATAGAGTAACTGGTACTTTCTCTTTCTCCATCCATTCACCACCACTATAAGATAGTGGTCGATACTCTCTTTTTGAGAAGGTACCTACAATACTAAGGTTTGATATTCTTGCAAGTTTATAGATTTTGAATTGTTCTGTGGAATAACAATAAGCATCCATGTACCAGCTTCTGTCTTTATATACAACTCTATATGGCTCAGTGGTCTTTATTGATTCTTCACCTTTTGAATTTATATAGTTAAAACTAATTAATTCATTTTTTCGTATTATTGAAAGTAAATCCAAAACCAGTTTTCTTAGTTCCGTATTTCCTTTCGAAAGAGAGAGGTCTATTTCAAAATCTGGAGTTTCTCCAATTTTATTTAACTTTAATATTGCATTAAACGTCGAGTTATCATCTAGTACTTGTAACCTACTTTTTAAACTTGTTTCAATAGACATCAACTCCGATTTCGACATCGGAGGTTTATTTAATTCAACTGAATCCATCAAATATATACCACCATTTTTACCTTTTACACAATACAGTGGTAATCCAGACAATGTAAGGTCATCTATATCTCGCATAATTGTTCGTATGTTTACATTGTATTTTTCAGCCAATTCTTTAGCTGTTGTTTTTTTATGATCAATTAGGTAAGAAATTATTCCTAAATGCCTATCTATTTTCATAAAATCTCCCTCATAAACCCCTTTATTAATATGACATACAGTTGTCATATTGTATTTGATAAGATTATAGCATAAACCAAAGGAGGTTCATGATCATGAAAATCAAAAGCAGAGAAACATTTAAATTAATTGGTAGAAGTATTGAGATACAAGGTCAAGGAGTAAATGATGAAAATTACTCAAAAGAAAAAACAAAATTCTATAAGGAATTGTTTGATCAAGGCATGATGAAAGAACTTATGCCTATCTCAACTGATAAAAAAGGTTATGCAGTTATTATTCCCATAGAAAACGGAATAAAATACTTTGCAGGTGTAGTATCAGATGATTGTAAAGACGGATATGAAAATTTAGAAATATCTTCACAATCTTATGTAGTACTTGCTACACATGATGGGGTTTCAAGGCTCTTGTTTGATAAACTTGAAAATGAGTTTTTTTCAAATAAAGACGATGTTTCAAAATTTAACGGCGAGAAAATTCTGGAAGTTCTTATAAATGGAAACTCAATGAATGCTGAAGTTGAACTTTGGGTGCCAATTAAAAGTTAGATTTCGAGACTATACTTTTTTTGAAAAAACTGGTTAGATTTATCTAACCAGTTTTTAGGTTTATTTATTATATTGAATTTCAGTAAAATGTCATGTTAATAAAGGTAAGTCTCCATTATTGAAAATCGATATTTTTCGGAAGGCATATCGATTAGCTTGGCTGGTCTTCTTCTATTTGATGCTAATGGTCCATCAATAATCAATTTAGACTTTGCTTAGTTTGCATTTTTATCATCATTGCAGAAACTAATCCGATACTAAGTGTTGTAGCAAGAAGAATGAAGGCTACTGTAAAGCTACCAATTTTCATAAAGTAAACAGATATAATGGGCGCAACACTTGTTCCAGCAAATAAAATAACCGTATACATAGAGACTGCAATGCCACCCATTTTCCAGCCTAATTGACTAACAAGTGTCACTAATGAAGGGACAGCAAGAGCAATCCCACTAACAAATATGATACTAATGATGGTTAAACCAATTATGTTTGAAATAACGCTCATCATGATTAGTGCGATAATCGAAAGAGTCAAGGCAACTTTAAGTACAAACAACACATTGAATCGTTTTGCTAGTTTTCCTGCAAAAGGTGACATTATCATTCCTAAAATACCAAAAGATCGAATGTAAATTAGTTTCTGACTACTCATTCCGAAAGAAGCGCTCGTAAGATACTCACCCAAGATAATATACATACTGACAAAAGACATTAATAAAACGAATGCAATCATATAGCTGAATATTAAATTTCCATTGGTGAAAATAGTACCAATCTTTTTCATGGGTTCCCATATATTTTTGGTTTGGTTATGAGCCACCCCTTTTGGTATAAACCACGATACTAGAAAGGCAGTAAAAATATATACTATAGAAAGAACATAAAATATTACATGCCAATGAGTATGTTCACTAACATATCCGCTAAATACCTGACCTACAATTCCAGCTACAAGAAATCCTGTGCTTATAAAACCAACTGCTCCTACTTTTTTATCATTTGGAAATACCTCAAGAGTATATGCAAGTGCTACTGGTGAAAATGTAGCCGCCGCAAGTCCCTGTAACCCTCTTAGTAGTAGAATTAAAGAAAAATCAGTAACCATTCCTAGTAGCAACGTTATAATACTTAATGCAAAAAGTCCCATAACGATCACATTTTTTCGTCCATATTTTTCTGATATAGCTCCATAGAAAAAACACCCTGTAGCAAATCCAATTGAAAAAATACTTGAAGTGATGCCTGCTTTGGACAATGAAATATGAAAATAATCACTGAAAAGACTAATAAGAGGTATTGTTAAATATAAACTAGACATAACTACCATCCCTGACCAAGATAAAATAATAGTCATCAGAGAATAATTTACTTGGTTTCCTGTAATAGCTTTGTTCATACAATAAATCACCCTTTTTAATTTGATTAACTTATAGTTAGACATTCTAATTAAATGATTAAAAAAATTAAACTGCATCAACAAAGCTACAGTTTAACGTTCCACCTCAAGTTTTCTTTGTATAGATGTTAATAATTTATTAACCAGCTTCTCAAAGACTTTTCGTTCATCGGGTTCCAAATCAATCATGTTAGAAGCACAAGACGACCAATAAGTTGGCAAAATCTCAGCAACAAAAGTACGACCTTCATCTGTTAAACTCACATAAATTTTCCTACGATCTTCTTTACTATGATTCCGTACGACAAGATTTCTCTTTTCTAACCAATCTATCATGGAAGTTGCCGACGCCCTCGTAATCCCTAATCGTTCAGCTATAGCAGAAGGAGTCGCTCGTCTTTCACCATGAAGTGTAAGTAATATTAGTAAGTCTAATTTACTTTCTGTAATTCCGAAAGGAGCCAGTTCAATATCCATTTCATCTAAAACGTAGTCACTTAACCACAATAACATTAATCCTAATTTTGCATCTTCTTTATCCGTATTACCTGAAGAAGTCGTTTGAATCAGCTCGATATACGGCTCTAGGCCTAATACTGGTAAATCATCTTCATTAGTGAACATTTTTTTAAATTTTGTCATTTAATCACCTTTTAATTAGATTATCTAACTATCTACCATTCTAACTAAAAATCTAAATTGATGCAAGAAGTATTATTACCATAAATTTCTTTAATCTAAAGCAACACAACAAGCATTAATCTAGAACGATGCTTTCCTATATTTCATAGTTCTTGCTTTTTTCTGATTGAGGAATTTTTGCATAGCATCCAACACATGATCAGTGACACAAGCCCCACCCAACCCATTAATGAATACACCAACTTACAAAACAAAAAAGTACACCACTTATAAATAAGTGAAGTACTAATTATCCTATAGTGTACGACAAGATAAGTTACTGTTTTTATAACAAAAACATACATTCACTTATCTTTAATATTACAAAGTAGTTGTCTTTTATTCTTTTTTTGTCAAAACCAACAGGTTCATTGTATAACTAATAACCAAAATGGCGTAGATAGTAAATATATGATCAATTTTTATAGAAGTGAGCTCTGATACAAGGTATTCGATTATAATCGACAAATATAAGATTAAGATCGTATGATATGCTGCCTTGTTTCGCAGTACTTTCGCCTTTTCATCGTCAGATTTGGACAAGTCAAGATATATGGTAGTAGTACCCAAACAAGGTTGATAATTATATGTTTTACGAGACGTAAAGCAAAAAAAGAAAGAACATATGAGTGAGTCTCCTCGTTCTTTCTTTTTTATCACTGAACACGTGCTGTATTGACTTCAGATTCTTCTATATTTACTTTGTACAATTATTGAATAAATTTAGGATCTACTATACCTAAGCCACCGCCTTCAATTTCAATCTTCACTTTTGAAATACCTTCTAAATTAACATTAACCTTTACCTTTTCTTTTATCGATCCACTATCATAAATCAATTTATTATCTGCATAAATTTTCATATAACCTACCCCGAAAGAGCCCGCCGATAACTTTTTAACTGGTGCTAAATACGTTTCGAATCCTTTGTAATTTCCATTTGCTAAGTATTCAACTGTATGATCTTGTACAGCCCCTCCACCATGATATCCACCAAGTTGATAGGATCGTTCAAACTTTTCTCCGGTACTGATTACAATAGAGCTTGGGTTATGGAAGAAGTGATCCTCATCACTCCCAATAGGTTTTACATCTTTTAAAGCGACGAATTTTGGAACATCACCAATATAAACGGACTTTGATTTTCCATCCCATGTCACTTTTTTCCCTAATGATTCAGCAACAAAACGCATTGGCACATAAGTAGTACCTTCATAAATAAAGCCAGATTGACCCGCTTGTGGTTTTTTTTCAACCTTATCAAAATAGTAATTGATTGTATCCTGAAATACGCTAATCTTTTTCAAATTGCTAGCCGCTTCCGTTGTTGAGAGGTATGTAAATGTTAATCCTCCTAATATAAAAAAGCCTAAATAACTTGTTACTATAAGTAATTTTTTCATATAGTCACTCCTTAATATAAATAGTTATATGTAATTATACCAAAAATTACATACTATATTCCGATATATTGTTCAAATATTGATCGTAGTGGAATTAGAAGTAATTGATTTAATTAAAAGGGAGTAATAGGTCTTTGTTCAATCCTACAATCTATTTATACAATTTTTATTACCCTTGTTTTAATCCCAAAAGCAGCAAGATTTATTTACGATAGGCACGTCTTTCAGCATATTCAACACATAGATAACATACCTTAATTTTTTCAGTTCTTTCATTCCGGTAATTTCTTAAATCAGCTGCTTTTCGTTTACAAAAATAACAAGCATTTTTAGGAGGTTTCGGAGTACTAGTTATTAATTAATATCGACTTCATTAAGGTTCTCCAATTCAAATATACTGTTTTAAATTTTAGTATAAATATTTCTTTTATTGTTAAATTACACCTTTTTAATTCCGTTTTTATTCTACCATATTCTTTAAGTGTTTTTAATCATACTCAATTAAATTCTAAACCTCAAAACATAGCATACTTAAATAACTGTCCGATTCTATTGCCATATACAAACCCCACATTCAAGGGGTTTGTATATGGCAATAAGACAGCTTTAATATTAATAAGTTCATGAAGAAATGTACTTAAACGAACGCAGGCATAAGTTTAACAAGACAAAACTTTTTAGACCCTCATTCGCATGTTTCGAAAGATGAGTTATCTTCGCATCAAGGGGAAAAATACTATTTTGTCTGATCATCTTAAAAGGCCTATTCCACACTTTTTAACGATTCAATCATATTGATTTTCGTAACTTTTCTTCTAAGAAGTAAATTAGAAACAATCGTCAGTAAGAATGCAAGCAATACAGAAACCAAAATGATTAAAATATTTAATTTATCAGGGATTTGCTGATGAGTACTTGATAGAGCCTTTACAATAATTTTATAAACATAACCACTGATTGGCAAAGCCACAATAACCGCGAATGAAGTTAATATGATGTTTTCCAAAAATATTAGTTTGTTTATTTTATTTTTTTGATAGCCTAGTACCTTAAGCGTTGCAAGCTCACTATTCCTTTCATAGATGTTTATGGAAGATATCGTATAGATAGCGCCAAAGGAAAGTATGATCGCACTTGTGATGAACATGATAAAAACAAAACTGTTTTGTTTCACAATGTATTGTGCTGATTTTTTCAAATCATTTTTATCAGCAATTGTATCTACATAACGATCTTGTTCAAAAAAGTTACGAACGTTCATAAGATCCGCCGCGCTATTTGCTTGAACTAAAAGCGAGGTTGGATTGTAGTCTATGTTAAAGCTCTTTAAGTACTCTGGTGTACTATAAAATGATGGATTCGAGTATTGTGTAGATATATTTAAAACTTTCATATCTACAGTAGTATTTTTAAGCTCTGGCGCTGTGAACTTTATTTTGATAAAATCCCCTTTTGAAATATGGTATTGATCCGCGTAAGATTTGGGTACAAGTAAACCGTTATTTTCTAAAGGGATGTTATCGTTCTTTTCATCAAAGAAATGAATGAGATTGTTATCTTCTTCAGTAACAATTAAAGTAGTATTTTCTTTTTCATTATCTTTGATGATTTCAATAGGAAAAGTCGATAAAAAATAACTTTCTTTCATACCAGGAGGTTGTTTTATCATATTAGGAGATGTACCGATCGTATAATCTACTTTTAGATCATACGTATAAACTTCTTCAATTTGATTAGCTACTTTTAGCAAGGATGCTTGAGTACCAAAAGCAGTAATCAGTAAAACCGTGCTAACAACAACACCAATTGAACTCGCTAAAGCCTTCTGTTTATTTAAAAATATATTTCTTAATATGAGTTTATTACTGTAGGAAATAGAACTCCAGAAGCCTGGAACTCTTTCTATCAATAGCTTTTTCATCTTCTTTGGCGGTTTAGGACGCATAGCTTGTGCTGCACGTTCTTTTAATATAGCTCTACCGCTTAAGTAACATGCTAGAACTCCAAAAGCACTTGAGAAAATAATCGGAGGAATGATTGAAAATAGAGAGAGTGAGAATTTAATGTCAGGTAAAGAATAGGCTCTCGCGCATGATGCCGTTACTAAAGGGATAAAAACAAAAGCGGCCATAACACAGCCAATGATTGAGCCTAGTATACTTGCAAGCACAGGGTATCCCATATAGTGAAGCATGATGTTGCTATTTTTCACACCTAAAGCCTTCATAATACCAACCTGAATTCTTTGAGAATCGATTGTCCTCGACATGACTAGAAAAAGGATAACCGCTTCAATCAAAAAGAGTACTAAAGGTATAACCTTACTCATTAAGTTATTATTATTTATCGTTTGATTGATTTTAGAATAATTCAAAGTCCGTTCCTTGTTTACTTGATCTAAATAACTAAGCTGTTTAGATTGTACCTCAATTGATTTGCCTAATTGTTCAATATCATACCCTTTTTTAGCATCAATGAGGACCTCATTATAATAAAAGCCATTTAAAATTTGAGGTAATGTCTCTTCGGCAATATAAGCTACCCCATAAGTTTTATGGTCTTGAATTTCGTTCTTTTTTGCATATTCTACATTCTCACCTAATCCACTAATTGTAAAATCAAAATTTTTGTCATTCGCCTTGATTGTGAATTGATCGCCAACACGATAATGATGTTCTTTTGCATAGTGAGAATCTAATAAAATCTCACCCTTGTTTAATGGGATATTCCCTTCAATGATAGTAGGCGTATTTATTTCATTGTTTTCAGGGATCGATTGAATTTTTAATGTAGTTTTGTAATCTTCAAAGGCTTGCGTTCCATCAAAGGTGTAACGTCCTTCAATTTTATGGATCCCTTCAATTTTACTCAAACGCGTCACATCATTTTTAGAAAGGTGACTGTAATACACATTTAAATCGCTTAAATGATGCTTTTGGAAGTAATCCTTCGTATAAGCACTTAGATTAGTGCTATACGTTACTAGTCCCGCATAGAAAAAAGCACCAACTGCGATAATAATTACTATGGCTAAAAATTGCCCCATAGATTGTTTGATGTCCCTCAATAATTTTAAAAACAATTTCATGTTTACCACTCAATCCCTTCAACACTTTGTTTTTCATTATTGATCGTGACGCTTTCGATGAATCCGCTTTTAACTTTAATAATTTTGTCTGCCATAGGAGCAATTGCTGAATTATGTGTGACCAAAACAACGCATTTCTTCGTTTCTCTGTTTAAATCTTGCAAAGTCTTTAATACGGACTTACCAGTTACATAATCTAAAGCGCCGGTTGGTTCATCACAAAGTAAAAGCAACGGATTTTTTGCAACCGCTCTAGCTATAGCAACTCTTTGCTGTTCGCCACCAGAAAGTTGTGAAGGGAAATTTTTGAGACGATTTTCTAATCCGACTTGATGTAAAATCTCCTTTGCATCCAGAGGGTGTTTACATACTTCAGTAGCAAATTCAACATTCTCGAGCGCGTTTAAATTCGGAATTAAGTTATAGAATTGAAAAACAAAACCAATTTTCTCACCACGATAGTCTGTTAACTTTTTGTCATTCAATCTTGTTATTTCTTGATTCCCAACAAATACTTGACCTGAGGTAGCCGTGTCCATACCACCAAGAATATTCAGAATCGTACTTTTACCCGCCCCACTTGCACCCAGTATAACGACAAATTCCCCTTCATAAATGGAAAAACCAACACCATCAAGAGCCTTGATTGGGACTTCTCCTATTTTGTATTCTTTCGTTACGTTTATAAATTCGATAAGCTTTTTCATTTATTTCATCCCTTCATATCGTTTTTGGTCAACGTCAAGTAACTCTAAAATAAACAACGATTGTCGTATATTTTAGAGTTACATTTTTTTACTTCACTTTTGTCGATACACGTTATCAAGAAGCCTTTGATCCTGGCAAAATAATAGAAATTTATATGCATTGCAAACGACTGTTTTTTGTAGCAGTTTCACCTGTATTGAACATGATGGTATTCCCTTCCTCACAGCTTCAAGATGTTTCCGTTGCGATTGCTGCTGCCATACCTCGGAATAAATTTTGCCTATAATCGACTGCCAGACGGTATATCTTTCTAATAATATATAAGCTGGCTAAATTAAATATATACATGTTTGGAAAAAAATACATTTTAAAAAAACCATTAATCATTAATGAAGTTTTATTTATAGTAGACATAATAAAATTATCGATTAAAAAAATATAAATGCGAGCTACGAGAGATTGGGTACTATTTCACCTAGCATTTTGCTGCTCTAACTGTTCTTTCTTTAAATCGTCCATAAAAAAAGCCACTCCATTTGTGATTAGTTACGTCACACGAAGCGGTTGCCTTTTCATACACGAAGGAGATCGTTTTATTTTTCAGAAAAAATAGTCTATTCAGTTAATTACATGGTATACTTTTCCTTATTAAATAAGGAGGTACAAGTCCAATGGTAAAAAAATAAAAATGAGAAAATCTCAAATTATTTTATTTTTTAAAATACACATGTAGATTTTCTCTTTCATACAATGAATATGTAAAGTAGAGGAGAAATAACATGTTAAATAAATTAACTGACTACTCCCACAGCTAAAGCAGTAGGGTTCTTATATACTTAAGAGAAGCGTTACAAAGCTCTCCACAGATGGTATTGTCATGTCCTGTGTACAACATCTTTGATTTATCTTCTGTTCTATAAGACTTTCTTATTTACACAACCGATGTTGTGTTGGCAATAAGTTTTAACGAAGGCAGGTAGCTCTACCTACGGAGGAATATCCCTCACTTGATTTGTTTGATACCCATGCTAAGAGGGAATGTTTTCTTTACTTGTCTTAAGTCTTCTATATGTTGATTGTGTAACGCTAAAAAAGTAGTAAACGTTTTATTGCATAAGTCTTGATTAGTATTTTGTAAGTTTGGTTCACTATTCATCAGTAAAAACGCACTATATAAATCTCGTTGTACGAGATGACTGCCAATTTGACACCAACGTTGATGGAGTTTTTTCTTTTCATAACGATCTGTCACATGGTTATACTGACTGGCTCTAAAAGTGATCGTATTTACTTTCTGTATCGTTTGTTTTGTGTAACCTAACTTTTGATTGATAATTTCCACTAACATGGCCGGGGCATGATGCCCAATGCTTTTTCCAAAACGCTTTTTGGATTGGAATTTGCCTTGTATATTTGTTTTGGTTTCTTTTGTACGTCTTGCCAATCCTTTAAAATGCATGGTTTCGATGTACACTTCATCGCCGAGAGACAAGATTTTATTTGCCAACGCACCATGTGTTTCTTTGATGTAGGAAGCTTTCTTTCTATATAATTCTTTTAGTTGTTTTTTTGTTTTTTGATAGTTTTTACTAGATGTCCAACGGAGTTTGACGCCATGTTTTAAAGTATCATCCTTGTTGAAATTGTTAGGATTGGTACTTCTACGACTTCTATCCAATTTGCGTAATAAACGTCTTTTTTGTTTCTCTAGTAAAGGTTCTTCTGGCGCAAGTTGTTGGATGAAAACGGTTTCTCCTGAAACAACCGCAATGGTAGAAGGACCAATGTCAATGCCTATTCGTTTTTGTTTTTGATAGGCATGCCGAAAGGCCCCTGTTGATGGAATTCTCTTTGCAGGAGGAATCCCATCCATCACAAGTTGTACGTAAAAAGTATGGTTGCCACGAATCATTTTTTTAACTAAACGACAATATTTAATAGTATGAAGAGCAAGGGATTCTTTTACAAACAAATCTTGTTTGCGAAAACGAACAGGAAGGGTTAATCCATTCCAATAGACCATATTCTCTTTAAATCGAATGCCTGCTTTATTCGATTTCCCTTCGACAGAACGAAGCATTCCGTAACGTTTAAAGTGTGCTTTGCTCCCTTTAAATAGAACATCTCGAGGCGATTTTCTGAGAAGTATTGCTATCTATATGTTTTTTATAGTTATGTTGATGCTTTTTAATATACGCATGCAGTTGATATTCACTTAATCCAAAAGATTGACGAATGTACTCTAATTCTTTTGCGGTCTGCTTCAATTCTTTTGAATCATTCAATTTTTTCGCTTTTTGGTAGCAACGTAATTGTTTTCGATAGTGTTTTGATTCTTGCATTAAAGTATATTGTTTTATTGCATTAGACAAAGTTGTGTTATAGAGTGTACGGACAATCTCAAAACGTTTTAATAGGATGTCCTTTTGCCATGTATCTAGAAGTAACTTGAGTTCTATAATAAAACAATCTTTCCTCCATTTCGTCATTACCCGCCACCCCTTTGTTTTTTGATTATTCACAATATATAATATAAACATATGTTCTATAAAGAAAAAAGCACTCCATTCCTCCCACCTCTGAAGAAGTGGGCTTCCTGAAGCTCACTTTTGTGAATGACCGTATTGTTCAATCCTATTAATTCAATAAATTAGTTGCCACTTCATCTAGTTGATGAGAGGGCTAAAAAATAACTCAGAAGTTCCTTCGAACTCCTGAGTTATTGTTTTTTATTTAGTTAAGGCCTTCATATCTGCCACGATCGTCTCAACTGGTACATCTGTAGTACCGTCATAATCCTTCACGACCATACCATCGGCATCCACTAAGTAGTAACTTGACATATGTACGACTTGGTCAGAATTCGGGTCGTTCTTTACTAATGAATTAAACGATTTCCTCGCAAACTGTTCAATATACTTTTGTTCATAGCCAGTTAATAGCTGCCATTTGCTTGCATCGGGCACTGAATACGTTTTCAAATAATTCGTTAAAACTTCTGGCTTATCAACCTCAGGATCAACACTAAAAGCTACAATTTGATAGTCTTCCAGACCTTTATCTTTAAGCGCCTTTTGAACCTCTGTCATGTTATACGTCATTGGTGGACAAATAGTATTACAATTAGTAAAGATGAACATCGCTAACCATGGCTTACCTTTTAAGTCATTTAGGCTAACCTTTTCATTATTTTGGTTTGTTACCGAAAAATCCTGTACTTCTATGTTCATTTCTGGTTCAAATTTATAGCTTCCACAAGCAGCAAGTATGCTACTTAATGTTAGTATCAATACGAGCATGACACTTTTCTTTTTCATTTATTTGCTCACTTCCCTTCCATTTACCATCGTAGTTAATTGTATAAATTAAAGTTGCTTAATACAAGATATGAGCTTATCATTTCACATTTTATATCCATTCTATGTATGTTATACAATTTTAGTATATTTAACCTCCTTTGCATTCCAGATAATTCACACTTTTTTTAAAAATTTTTCAAAGCTGTTTTTTACTATTTTGGTTATTTCCCAAGAGTTAAAACGTTTGTTATATAACAACATTTCATTACTTTCTATGCCCCTCCTCATCTGATGATGGAATAATAAACCACTTAAAAATTCTCTTTCACACTCAAATTTTCTACCACATTCAAAATTATCATTATTAAACTATTATAGGAATATTATTCTTATAGACAACACCATTCTCTTTCATGCGGTTTTTTTCTACTAAACCCTTATTATTTCTATGTTATTTCCGTATTCTAGAAATGATTAAAAATTATAAAAACTCAAAATTTAGTATTGCATTATAAGAATATACCCCATAAAATAAGTGAATATAACGGCGAATAGAAAAGAAATATGTCGTCTAAAACAGAAATATATCACTTTAGGGGGAATAATAATGGCAAATGTTTCTGAACACAAAAATATAGAATCAATTGATTATAATGCAATTGAAGCTATGGAATCGTTCAACAAGTTCGTAAAAAAGAAGAATACCTTCCTTTTCTCGATCACAGCAATTTTTTTATTACTTTATATTTTATTGCCTATCCTTGCTTTCCAACCTGTACTACAACAAAAATTCATCGGAAATATTACGGGAGTTTGGGTTTATTCAGCTGGATTATTCATTATGACAATTGTTCTTTGTACAGTATATGTAAAAAAAGCAGCTTCATTCGATAAGGCTGCCGCAGCAGTACTAGCTGAGTATCAGGCGAAAGGTGGAAAATAAATGAACTTAGTATCCGTTGGTTTCTTCTTAGCAATCGTTGGTTTAACACTAGTAGTAACATATATCGCAGCGAAGCGGACGTCTTCTGCATCTGATTTCTATACAGCTGGTGGAGGTCTTAAAGGTTGGCAAAACGGCTTTGCGATCGCTGGTGACTATTTATCAGCTGCTGCATTTCTAGGGGTGTCCGGAGCGATTGCATTAACTGGTTTCGATGGTTTCTTCTTCTCCGTAGGCTATGTAGTGGCTAACTTAGTTCTTCTTTATGTAATTGCAGAACCTATGCGTAACTTAGGTCGATATACTTTAGCAGATATGCTTACTGCCCGCTTTAATGAAAAACGCATTCGTGGCGTTGCGGCGTCTGGAACAATTATTATCGTCATTCTTTATATGATTGCACAATTAGTAGGTGCAGGTGCTCTTATTAAACTATTATTTGGTATTGAGTACTGGATTGCAGTTTTAATCGTAGGTGTCATGATGACTACTTATGTTTTATTCGGTGGAATGACAGCTACTTCTTGGGTGCAAATTATTAAAGCTAGCCTTCTTTTATTCGGGACAGGCGTATTAGCTACATTAGTATTAATTAAGTTTGATTTCTCTCTACTGAAAATGTTTGATACGATTGCCACAGATCATGGTGAGAAATTCCTTGTTCCAGGGATTAAATATACAAGTACAATCGATTCCGTTTCAATGATGATGGCACTTGTATTAGGGACATCTGGGTTACCACATATTTTAATGCGCTTCTTTACAGTGAAAGATGCTAAAACTGCGCGTTCTTCTATTTCATGGACAACTTGGATTACAGCTATTTTCTTCTCACTAACTATTTTCTTAGGCTTTGGTGCATTAAATTTTGTAGGGATCGATAAAATTCTTGCTGAAAGTAAAGCTGGTAACACTGCAGCCCCTCTACTTGCTAATTATTTAGGCGGTGATGTGTTAATGGCATTTATCGGTGCAGTAGCATTCGCAACAATTTTAGCGGTAGTTTCGGGCTTAGTTTTAACAGGAGCTTCTGCCATCTCCCACGATATTTATGGTGAAATCATTAAAGGTGGTAAATTAACAGAAAAGCAACAAGTTGTAGCAGCTCGTACTGGCTCTATTTCTATTGCTATTGTATCTATTATCCTTGCGTTATTTGCGCAAAACCTGAATGTATCATTTTTAGTATCCTTTGCATTTTGTATCGGTGCTTCAGCAAACTTACCAGTTATTCTTTACACAATTTACTGGAAAAAATTCAACTCAACGGGTGCAATAGCAGCGATGGTTACTGGTTTAGTATCTTGTTTAGTGTTAGGTGCTATGGGGCCAAATGTATGGAGTCCTGTTGAAGGTACAGCCATTTTTGTTGGTAATCCTCTCGTTCCATTAGCCGTTCCAGCGGTTATTACGATTCCGCTTGGCTTTATCGCAGGCTATTTAGGGTCCGTTCTTTCTTCTAGTAAAGTACCACAGGAAGAAGCAGAACGTATTTACAAGGAAATTCGCGTTAAAGCAAACACTGGTGTATCGGTTTCTGATATCTCTCACTGACCCATTCCTAACATCCAAATTATTGAAAAAATATCTATCAATCATCCTATCCATATTAATAAAAAAACTCGATTTTTCATCGAGTTTTTTTATGTTTTCTTTCGAAATATTTCCCAATTTACTTATCTAGCAATACTATTCTCTTTCAAAAAAAATGAGAAAAAAAAATGATTTTCACTAATTAAACAGTGTTTATTTTTCAAAAAAAACCATTTCTTTTTCTAATTTTTTTCCATATTCCTCGCTCGGAAATCTAGAATTGACCTACCTCTGTATATTTATCAGAATTTTCTAAAATCCCTTTATTTCTTAGCTTTGTTACGTATATTCTCTTTCGAGACTTTTTTTCACAAAAATTATTTTTTCATAATTTTTCTGAAATGTATTGCAATTTTGTGAACTCTCTCATAAAATGAAGATGTGAATTCACTAATCTAGCAAAATCAAGTCTTTAAGCAGTAAAAATAAACACAAAATGGGGAATGTTAATGGGGAACAATAAAGCTAGCAAAAGTGTCGTGATTGACTATGACGCGATTGCAAATCAAGAATCATTTAAAGCGCTTGTTCGAAGGAAGAATTCATTTCTTTGGTTAATGACCGCGATCTTCTTAGCAGCATATATGTTGCTACCGGTTCTGACTTCGTACACGAAAATACTACACCAAAAGGCATTTGGGGAAATCACTTGGGTGTGGGTTTATTCAGCAGGACTTTTCATCATGACTTGGTCATTTTGTCATTTATATGTAGCAAAAGCGAATAGCTTTGATAAAGAAGCAAAGGCAATTATTGCTGAGTACGAGAATGGAGGTGGCAGCCGATGAATAACGGGATGAGTTTAACAGCCATATTCTTCTTCGTATCCATTGTAGGTTTAACATTAGTTATTACATGGTGGGCATCAAAACGAACTTCATCTGCAAGTGATTTCTACACTGCAGGCGGAGGGTTAACAGGCTGGCAAAATGGACTAGCCATCGCAGGTGACTACTTATCAGCAGCATCTTTCTTAGGAATCGCCGGTGCAGTTGCATTATTTGGATTTGATGGATTCTTCTTCTCTATCGGTTATTTAGTAGCTTACTTAGTGGTTCTATACATCGTCGCTGAGCCATTACGTAATCTTGGTAAATTCACATTAGCTGACATGATAACAGCACGTTTTGATAGCGCTAAAGTTCGTGCTACAGCAGCTTTAAGCACTATTACAATTGTATTATTCTACATGATTGCACAACTAGTTGGTGCAGGAGCACTTATTCAATTACTTTTAGGAATTGATTATTGGATTGCAGTTTTAATCGTTGGTTTTATGATGACGACATACGTACTATTCGGTGGTATGACTGCAACATCTTGGGTACAAATTATTAAGGCTTGTCTTTTAATGTTAGGTACAGTTATTATTTCATTCCTAGTATTAAAAGAATTCGGCTTTAGCATTGCAACGATGTTCAAAGAAATGGGAACTGCAACTGATAGCGGTGCAGCTTATTTGAATCCAGGTCTTAAATATACAAATGGTATTGATACTATTTCAATGTTAATCGCTTTAGTATTAGGTACAGCTGGTCTTCCACATATCCTAATGCGCTTCTTTACAGTAAAAGATGCGAAAACAGCTCGTTCATCAGTTATCTGGGCTACTTGGATTGTAGGTATCTTCTACATTCTTACAATTTTCTTAGGCTTCGGTGCAGCTAAATTCGTTGGTAAAGAAGATATTATTGCTGCAAACGCTGCTGGTAACATGGCGGCTCCACTTCTTGCGGAAGCACTTGGTGGCGACATTCTATTCTCATTCGTATGTGCGGTAGCATTCGCAACAATCTTAGCGGTAGTAGCTGGTCTTGTACTTTCTGGCGCATCTGCCCTATCACATGATATTTACGGTCAAATTATTAAAAAGGGCAAAATTACAGAAAAAGAGCAAGTACTTGCAGCTCGTATCGGTTCCATCACAATCGCTGTTATTTCAATCCTTTTAGCACTTGGTGCACAAACATTAAACGTAGCATTCTTAGTATCACTAGCATTCTGTATTGCAGGTTCAGCTAACTTACCTGTAATCATCTATACGATCTACTGGAAACGCTTTAATACAGCTGGTGCTATAACGGCAATGTTAACAGGTCTAATCTCTGCTTTAGCTCTTGTTGCTGTTTCACCAAATATTTGGAATCCAGTTGAAGGAAAAGCAATTTTCGTAGGTGATCCGTTAATTATGTTAACGAACCCAGCAATCATCTCTGTTCCACTTGGCTTCCTAGGCGGCTTCATCGGAACAATGCTTTCTAAGGAAAAAGATGATAAGAAATATCGTGAAGTCGATGTTAAAGCGAACACAGGTATTTCTGTGCAGGACGTATCTCACTAATAATACGACAACCGCCTCGTAAGTTAACACTTACGAGGTTTTACTTTTTCTTCCTTATTAGGTACTATATTTACAAACGACAGTTGGGGGTAAGAAAACATGACAAACTCAAATGCAAAAAAGAAACGTATGCATGTAAAGCGCACTAAAGGGAAGGACGTTGAAAAAAATCGTCAAACTTCCTCTTTCAGTACACATGAGCGTGTAACGAAAACGAAAAAAGAAAGCATTGAACAAAATTTTACAAAGCACAAAAAACACAACCACATTGAGGATTGTTAGTGGTTGTGTTTTGCTTGTAATGAGACATTTTGATGTGTAGAAGTAATAAGTTTTGGAATAAAGTACAACGGATATAGTAATAGAAAAAGGTTTGGTATCCACCACATAAGATCAAAATCAAGTTTTATTGTCCAAAAAGCAATCGCCTGTAATCCAGAACAACTTGTAAGTGTTAAAAATACTAAGGCAAATGCTCTCCACTTTTCATTTTTTATTTTAAATAGACAGAGACTAATAAAACCAGTAACTGAAAATCAATTATGCCTCGCATAATTGCGTCTGGAATCGGCTTTGTGCTTGAACAAAGAACTCCTTTCCGATTCCGTGACATCCGCCGGAGGCTTTAACTTCTTTCAGCGGGTGTCCAAACACCCGCTGAAAGAAGTTAAAATATCTAGCGGGAAAAACGACCAATTCCATATTACTAATAATTCATTTTGATAATCCTTATATAAATACTCTTCTGGAATCAAATGAAAAAAAGTGACAAGCCAATACAGTATAAAAAAGAAGTCTGTACATAAAAATAGTATTTTTAAAGTTTTACTCATCTACAGCCCCCATTTAATTTTCTTCATGAACGTTACCATTAAGAATACCAAGCATAAGAATGTCCACCATTTCCTGCATAGTATCCTGAAGTGAAATCATATTTCTGCGTTTGAATGCATGATCCATCAATCTATAAAGCCCACCAATATCGACTTCTATAAATATCTCTTTATTAAATGAACGTATTTGATTTGCGACAATCCCTTCATCAAATAACGAAATAATGCCTGTCCATTGTTCTTGAATAAATTGATCAACTGTTTCCCATTGCTTTGGATAATAGCGTTGAAGCTCCTCTAAATACTGGAGCTGAGCAAATGTAAAATCAGCTGGAATTAATACAAGACATTTCTGTAGTTTTTCTAGAAGATTTAACGATGAATCATGCAGTATTTCATTTTCTTTCAACTTCAATTCATGGATTGTAAGATCAATCATGTCGTTGAGTAATTCTTCCTTTGATGGATAGTAACTATACAATGTTTTCGTGCTCATACCTAGTTGCTTTGCCAAATCCCCCATCGTAAATCGGAATCCTTTTCGTTCAGCTTCACTTATTGATTCTTTTAAAATTCTATCTTTCAACACGATCACCTGCTCTCTGGAAAATGAAAAAAGTTAGTTTAGAATGAAAATATTGTAAATTTAATGCTTCCACTTCGCTCAGCTATAGCGATTCGGGCGCTTTTACCGCGTTCAACTCTATCGAAAATTTGAAAAAACACAGCTGCTCTTTAAAAGAACAGCTGTGTTTTTTGTTATAAATTATAAAATATTGTCGTATTTCTTGTAATGATACGCGCCGCTTCCTCTGTTGTAAGCCCCTTTACCGAAGCAATAACCTCCATGGAATGATCCATCATCCATGGGGATGTTTGTCTATTGTTAAAAGAACCTTCGAATGGCCAAGGTCCATCTGTTTCTACCATCATTAGCTCGATTGGGTATTTTTTGATTAGATCTTGAATTTCAGTCTCATACGTACAATCAGGCGTCACAGAAATGAAATACCCATTATGAATCATCCGTTCAATCTCTTCCTCATCGCCTTTAAACCAATGAAAATGCGCTTTCTTTACATGATGTTTTTCTAGCAGGTCACAAACAATGGCCGCATCCTCATAAACAGCATGTAACACAATCGGTTTGTTTAATTCCTTTGCCAATACAATAAACCGTTCTAGCAACACCTCATACGCACGATCATCAATAGCCTTCTCCTGCCTCAAATAATAAGGCAACCCTACCTCGCCAATTGCCACCATGTCATGAGCATGTTGACGTATCCAATCGAATAATGCCTCTTCCTCCGCATTACTAGGTAACGGTTGTTCAGGATGAAAGCCAAACGCCGCCTTTACTTTAGAATAGGCTTTCGACAGCTTCAACGTCTTTTCACATGACGGTAGATTCATGCTTACGGCAATGACATGTTCCGCTTCTTCTAGCAAAGGAGGTATGTCGTTTTTTTATACTGATCTAAATGAATATGTGCATCAATCAACATTCGCCTCATCCTTTTCTTCTTTTAAATACGAGAATAATTGTTGCTTCAACGCCGTAAATGAAGCGGAATGGCGGATTTCTTCTTGTCGTGGCCTTGCAAAAGGTACGATTATTTCCTTTTTCATCGTCGCTGGTCGTTTTGTGAGTACAATAATACGATCAGCTAAAAACAGAGCTTCCTCAATATTATGTGTAACGAACAATATAGATTTTCTATATTTCTCCCAAATCGATAATAGCCACGCCTGCATTTCAAGCCTTGTAAACTCATCCAGTGCAGAAAATGGTTCATCTAAACATAAAATAGGTTTATTACTGACAATTGTACGAATAAACGATACCCGTTGTTGCATACCACCCGACAGTTCATTAGGAAATGCATTTACAAATGCTGCGAGCCCCACTTTATGTAACCATTCCTTCGCAACGTTGACATTAGGTTTTCCATGGAGCTCCTCAACCATCGTGACGTTTTCTATGATCGTCCGCCACGGTAATAAACATGGCTGCTGAGGCATATAGCCAATCGTTCCTCTTTTTTTCTGGATATCTGTGCCGTTTAATAAAATAGCACCTTTATCAATAGAAGAAACACCACCAATTAATTGAAAAAGTGTACTTTTCCCACTGCCAGACGGACCGATAATCGCCACAAATTCCCCGTCCTTCACCTCAAAAGATAAATTACGGATAACTGGAAGGGAATCAAAGGATTTATCAATGTTTTGAATGCTTAGCATAGTTTCCTCTCCCCTTCACAACAAGTTTTTCTAGTACTCGAATAGCACTAAATAATAATAAACTTAAAAATACGATGGCAAAAATCGCTACAAATACACGATCCGTTCGAAATGAAGATTGTGCCAATGTCATATAAACGCCAATCCCCATTTTCGCTCCTAACCATTCCGCAATAACAGCCCCCATAACGCTATAGGTAGCAGCAATCTTTATGCCTGAAAAAATTGCTGGATACGCATAAGGCCATTCTAACTTCCAAAAGGTTTGGGCTTTCGTTGCACCGATCATCTCAAAATAATGCTTTAGCTCAGGCGAAGTTTGACGAAAGCCGTCCATTGCCGAAATAACAATAGGGAAAAAGCACACGAGACAAATAATAATGAGCTTTGGCAATAAACCAAAGCCAAACCAAATGATTAATAATGGTGCTAGGACAAGTACCGGGACATTTTGCGACATAATGAGAATAGGATAAAATAGCTCCCTTATAAACGTAAAACGATGTAATAGCACCGCAACTGTTAGCCCACATAATATCCCGATAGCAAGACCAAGAAGTGCTAATTGGATCGTAGCTAAAGCATGCGGCACAAACGTCTCATACGATTGAAAGCCCTCTTTCAAAATGGCACTCGGTGCAGGCAAAAGCCAATGTGGAATATCAGCAAAACGGACAATTAGTTCCCATATGAATAAGAGGAAGGCGATAAAAATTATCGTCCTTCCTTGTTTAACAGCCTGCTTCATCCTTTGTATTTCTCCGTTAGCGTATCCATTGTAATACCGGATGGCTGATATAAAATTTTCACTTGCGTAATGACATTGATTGCGCCAAGCTCAATCATCTTGGCATTCATTTTTTCAATAATTTGCAGCAAAGTCGTAAGCTCGCCTTCCATTGTCGTTTCTAATGGATGAACTTCATATTTCACCCCTGAAGCGTCGATCACTGTAATCGCTGCATCGACAAACGGGATCACATCTTCATATGTTTCAGTTTTCGGGATAATTTGTACACTTATTAAAGAGTTTGCCATATTACTTTGTCTCCTTTTTCGGTAAAAAGTCGTTTGTAAATGCTTGTTTTGCGTTAAATTCGCCCTCTAAAACTTTGTTATCGGCCATCCATTTCGCGTAGTTTTCCCAGACAGCTAATTTTTGCTCGCCCCATTGTGCAGCATCGTCTTGATACTTATCTGCTAGCCATTCCTGACTTTTATGCACAAGGTTCTTATCTAAATCAGGTACCGCTTCTAGTAAACTATCAGCTGCCTCATTAGGGTGTTTTATTGCATATTCATAGCCCTTTGCTGCAGCAGCGACAAAAGCTTTTACCGTCTCAGGATTATCCTGAATCATTTTTTCATTTGTAGCAAGCACAGGTGTGTAATAATCTAATTGCTCACTATAATCTGTTAAATAAAGCATGTTCAGCTTTTCGCCGCGAAGTTCTGCTTCAATACCTGTCCATGCATAATAAATCCACGCAAAATCAATATCTTTTTTCATCATAGTGAAGAAATCTAAATCGCCTGCATTGACGATATCTAACTTATTAATATCCGCATTTTTTGTTTGCATAAGTGATTGTAGTACAGCCTTTTCAAGCGGTGCACCCCAGCCACCGTATGTTTTCCCTTCAAAATCCTTTGGTGATGTAATGCCTTTTGATGCGGTAGATGCGAAGCCAGAAGTATTATGTTGTATAATCGCTGCAATCGATACTAAAGGTACATCCTGCACACGCGCCTGTGTAATTCCTTCCTGATAGCTTACGCCAAACTGAGCCTTTCCTGATGCTACAAGCTGATCTGCACCCGTTTCGCCAGGTAATAAAATATCAACATCTAAACCTTGTTCCTTAAAGTAGCCAAGTTTTTCAGCTACATATAAACCTGTATGATTTGTGTTCGGTGTCCAATCAAGAACTACCGATACTTTTGTTAATCCTTTAACATCCTTTTTAGCCTCTTTTTCGCTACAGCCCACTAATGTAAAAAGTGCAACCATTAGGACCAATAACCATTTTTTCATGCTGAATCCTCCAAGTAAGTAGTGTGAAAGTGTTCATAAATGAATGTCTTTACCAGAGGGAAACAAAAGTCTGAAAACATAAAAAACGCCTAGGATTCCTCCCAGACGTTTTACAATCAGTATCAAAAATTTTCTTTTTTGAATAGATGTTCCCTACGCTGGTACGAGCCAAATCAGGTTCAAAGGGTCAGCGTCTATCGGACACAATCTCAGCTGGCAACTACCAGCCCCCCTACATTCTTTCCATATGAACTTTTCGATGATTATTATACCCATATCCATCCGGAAATGACAAGGGTCTGTTTACCGATAGTGATGAATTATTATTAAGCAGCCTCATTTCTAATCATCTAACTGCTATGGCCCTTCATTGAGGTATTTCTGTTATAACTAGGTATAAAATTCAAAAAATTCTTTAAACATATTGACAATGGAAACATATTACAATAGAATTTGATTGACCAATCAATCATTTATTTTGGAAGGAGTATCTAAAATGGAAACTAAACTTACTAATGATGAGAAAAAGAAAAGAAAAAGATCTACTATCTTAAACGCTGCCATTAAATTATACAGTGATACTGGTTTTGCGGAGACAAAAGTTGCCGACATATCAAAAGAAGCTGGTGTTAGCTTTGGTACCGTATTTACGTATTTTGATTCAAAAGAAGCGCTTTATGAATCAGCTATTTTGGAGCCATTGAAGGAAATCAAACCTTATTTTATTGAAATAGGAGAACACTTTAAAGGTGACCCTCTTGAAGTTGTGAAGGAAATGATAGATTGTCATGTACAGCTTTTTTCAATGAAAAGTGAATACTTACGTCTCATTCAGCAGGTTCTTGCAAGACCTGATCGTTTCCCAAAACTTTTTAAAGAACTAGATGATTTCGTAAAAGTATTTATAAACAGTATTTATCCGGTTATTGAAGAAGGTCAAAGGCTTGGTTACTTTTATGAAGAATCACCTTCATTAATTGCTGAATCGTACTTATCCATCTTAAACGGAATGCGTTTAACATTTATTGATGAATATACAAACGTGATGCGGAAGGATATATCGAGACAAGCTCTAAGATTATTTGGGCCTATCAAAAATAACTAAGCCTTCTCCCCCTTTGCCCAGCCAGGACCTGTAGACAATATAGTATTAAATAGGAGTGATTATATGAAATTGAGAGATATCCATCCCAACATCAAACTTCGCCTAGTCATGCAATTTCTAGGCGGTCTTATTTCTATGGCTGTTATCCCTTTTTTGGCTATTTATTTTACTCAAAATATCGGAGCTACTAAAACGGCTATTATTCTTATAATAATTGTCATTAGTGGGGTCCTTGGAGGGTTTATCGGAGGGCATATTTCAGATAAAATTGGGCGAAAAAAAATAATGATTTATTCTGAGATTGGATTATTACTTTCGTATCTGTTTATAGCACTTTGTAATTCCCCTTGGTTTAACCTTCCTTATACTTCTGCAGCATTCTTCATCATTAATATGTTTTGTGGAGGCATGTTTCAGCCAGCTGCACAAGCTATGATGATTGATGTTACTAATTCTGAATCGAGAAAGCTCGTATTTACAATTAGCTACTGGCTAGGGAATTTATCAACTGCAATTGGTGGAATCGTTGGGGCATTTCTTTTTAAAAACTACTTATTTGAATTATTTATTGGGATCTCACTAGTCTCTTTGTTATCTGTTTTTATGACTGTATTTTTCATCACAGAAACTTATTCACCAGAGCCTTCACCTAAGTCTTCTCATCATAAGAAAAAATCTTCATCCGTAGAAATGTTTCAAACTTATTCAACCGTTTTAAAAGATAAGCTATTTATGTTTTATATTTTAGGAGCAATCTTGATCTTTACCTTGGAACAGTCTTTATCAAACTATATTGGGATTCGTCTCGAAAAAGATATACCTCAACATTCAGCTTCTTTGTTTGGAATAGATTTCATGGTAGATGGCACAAAAATGCTTGGTTTTCTTCGAACAGAGAATACTATTCTTGTAGTTCTCCTCTCAAGTGCTGTATTATTCTTGTTAAAAAAATGCAGTGATCGCTGGACTCTTGTTACAGGTATGTTGATCTTTTCTATATGTTTTAGTATCTTTGCTTCTTCAAATAGCGTATTGATTCTTTTTATTGCCATGTTTATTGGAACAATTGGTGAGCTGATGTTTGTGCCCATTAAACAGGCGATGATAGGAGAACTTGCCCCTTCTAACGCTCGTAGCACCTATATGGCTTTTAATAGCTTAACTACCTATGGAGCAATGATTATAGCTTCGTTATTGATCATCGTTGGACAGTGGATTCCCCCTATATATATGAGCGGGTTGCTCCTTATTCTAGGATTAACTGGTACATTTTTGTACTACATAATAACAAAAACGCTATACGCTAAAGTTAGTGAAAGGGATGATAGAAAAGTACCTGTTTCTAATTAAGAGAAGCAACAAATACTGTGAAGCTAAATAGAGAAAGTCTTTCTAATCCCCTAAAGAACCTAAACGTTGCGGCCAAAGAAACCGATGCCTTTGCCGGTATTTTATTGGCTTGCTTCGATGAACTAGCCCTACAAAAATTTCGATGAATTTGACCCTGATTAAACGTATAAATTGTTAATTGACTTATTAGAGAAAAAAGAAACAATTAGAGTTTAATTTAACTTTGATTGTTCATGTGAGGAGAAAAACAATGAAAAAAGCAATCATTTTTTTATGGAGCTTTCTACTCCTACTAACCCCTTTTTCTGCTTCTGCTAAAACGGAAGATACTAAACAAAAAATAACAAAGTTTATGGAAGAGTCTTTAGATATGTATAATATTCCCGGCGCATCATTGGCGATATTAGAAAACAGGGAAACGATTTATCAAAATCAATGGGGTATTTTAAGTGATGGTTCAAATGTAACAGCAAACACACCGTTTCTTATCGGTTCTTTAAGCAAACCAATTACATCTCTGGCTATTATGATGTTAGTGGAAGATGACAAAATAAGGCTGGATGAACCGATACAGTCCTATATTCCATCGTTTACCTATCAAACGGACAGTTCAAAACAAATTACAGTTTTGCATCTATTAGAACAAACAAGTGGTATTAGTGAACCTGACGGCCTTAAAGTGACGGACAAGGATTGGCCGAAAGAGGGGGCGATCAATCAAGCTATAAAAGGACTTAGTGGTGTAGCGTTATCTCACGACCCTGGTGAGGTTTATGAATATAACTCTGCTAACTATTTACTCTTAGGGGCAATTATTGAAAATGTTTCGAACCAAACCTTTTCAGAGTTTTTGAATATGAATATTTTCACCCCGCTTGGTATGGAAAATTCCGCTGCTGATTATGAAAGTGCGGTAGAAAAAGGATACATACCTGGTTTTGAGTCATGGTTTGGTAGACCAGTTGTAAGTGATGGATTTTATGATCATGCAGGAGCACCTTATGGCTATATTGCGTCAAGTTCAAATGATATAGCGAAATTTTTAAAATTTATGTTAGAGGGCGGAGACTTATTATCAGAACAAAACCTTGAGTTATTAAAAACTTCTCCAGAAGAAGGTAAAACATACGGTTACGGTTGGCATTTTTCTAAAACAGAACATTTCCCTTTCCACGGTGGAGCAACATCTGATTTTAGATCGCAAATGTTTTTTATACCTGAAGAAAATATTGCAGCAGTACTTTTAACCAATAAATATAATTTTATAGAAGATGCTCAAGTTTCTCATATAATGAATGGAATTCGATCCATCCTGAACGGAAAAGGACCAGATGAATTGCCTGTACAAAGCTATAGTATCCAATTGAGTATACTGGGAGTTACATTACTCTTAGCTATTTTTACGATTATCCATTTCTTCAGACTTAGAAGAAATAAGGTTCTAAACAAAAAATTACCGTTCACTGTTGGAATCATTTCACTCCTCCTAGCTGTGGGATTGATCCCACTATTTGTTTATGTTATAGGTACCCCATGGAAAAGTATTAGGTTCTTCGCACCGGACATATCATTATTAATCTATTGTTTGGTAGGAATATTTGCTCTTAATGGAATTATGACTTTAATTATAACAATTCTTAAAAAGAAAATTACCTAAGCATATCCTTGGGCAAAATACTAAAAAAATATTCAATTATAAGCGCGCTTTAATTAGCAAGGATCACAAAAATTATCAAACGTTTTTATAAAAGGATGATACAATTATGAGGTTTATTTCAATTTATAGAAGGTCATCCGATGTTTCAACGAGTAAAATAGTTTGTGAAATAACGCACTTAAACTCCCATGAAAGAACTTAACCATCTTTCATTTTCTGTGGTGTGGCGCTGGTTTTTGCGCTACATGGATGGCTAACGGGTACTTCAGTTAAATATTCCATTTGCAAAATATCAAACATAAAACAGAGTTGATTCTACACATTTTGTAGATTAACTCTGTTTTTATGTTTTATCTGCAACAATCTTTTAGAAAACAGCCTAAAAATAAATCAATTTATTATCACTCTACAATTCTCCCATCTTTAGATTGAATAAGTTAGCCAAAGCACAAAGCTGATTAGTTTCAATTTACATAAAAAAGCCCAGCTCTCACAAGGAGCTGGGCTAGAAAATCAATTTTATTTCTCTTCTTTTTTGACCGTGAAGACATGTGAAATGGCACCGTCTGTAGCAATATCTACTTTAAAGGAGCCATTGGAATGTCGATCTGCTCGAGTTAATGCTTGTACGTCAAGGATTTCTTGAACGCCTTTTTCCGTCTCGATCGTTAGCTGATCCTCATTTGTTACTTTTACGACAGCCACGATTCGATGCGGGTTCGATTTTAACTCTGTTAATACTTTTAAGCCGCGTTTTGCACGGCTAGTCATTTCTACTTCGGCTACATTCATTTTCTTCACAGCACCGCGTTGCGTAACAATTGCCACATAGGACGTTTCATCTGGCGGTAAAACATTGATGCCGACTAATGCTTCTCCGTCTTTCAGTGCAATCCCTTTGACGCCACCTGTTTTCACACCTGTTACTGGTAATTCCTCGATTGGGAAACGAATTGCATAGGCAGTATCTGTCGTTAACATTAGTTCTACCTCGTCCGTCACAATACTTGCAAAAATCATTTCATCGCCTGACTTGACATTCATCGTTTTTATCGGCTTCGAATAGCGTGTTACAGCATAATCTGCTACAGATGAGCGTTTAATTTGTCCATCTTTCGTAGCCGTTAAAATATACGTATTGGCCTGTTCGAATGTTTCAAAACCATATACAGCAATAATAGATTCATCTTCTCCGGTTGGCACAATACTTGAAATATGCTGACCAAGATCCTTCCAACGAATATCAGGTAGCTCATGGACAGGCTGATAAATATAATTGCCTCGATTTGTGAACAGCAGTAGATGATGCTGTGTATTTAAATTTGCTTCATATAATAAATAATCGGAATCCTTCATTGCAAAATCCTGACCGTTTGAAGCTGCATGTGAACGCGTAGATGTTCGCTTAATATAGCCATCCTTTGTAACAGTCACTACGACCTCTTCACTTGGTACAAGGACATCTAACGTAATTTTAATTTCTTCAATTTCTTGCTCGATTTTTGAGCGACGAGGCTCTGCAAAGCGCTTTTTAATGTCGAGCAATTCTTGTTTAATGACACGTATAAGCTTTGCTTCACTATTAAGAATCCCTTCAAGCTTGGCGATCAGTTTATTTAGTTCATCTTGTTCATTGCGAAGCTCTGTAATATCTGTATTCGTTAATCGGTATAATTGCAAGCTAACGATTGCCTCTGATTGTACTTCTGTAAAGTCAAATTTCGCCTGTAAATTCGTTTTTGCATCTCGTTTATCATTCGACGAACGAATCGTTGCAATGACTTCGTCTAAAATAGACAATGCCTTTATCAAGCCTTCAACTATATGCGAACGATCTTTAGCTTTTTGCAAATCATAAATAGAGCGGTTCGTCACGACTTCCTTTTGATGGGCAATATAAGAATCCAATAGCAATGGCAATGTCATCATTGTCGGACGACGATTATGGATAGCAATCATATTAAAATTATAGGCTACTTGTAAATCAGTTGTTTTAAACAAGTACTGTAAAATCCCTTGTCCTGGAACATCTTTTTTCAGCTCAATGACAACACGTAGGCCAGTACGATCTGATTCATCGCGAATTTCTGCAATTCCTTCCAGTCGTTTATCCACGCGCTGCTCATCGATTTTCTTCACAAGATTTGCTTTATTGACATCATACGGTAATTCCGTAATAACGATTTGCTCTTTGCCACCTTTAATTGGCTCAACGGCAGCTTGAGCGCGCACAATAATTTTACCGCGTCCAGTCTCATATGCTTTTTTAATACCGTCGACACCTTGAATAATCCCACCTGTTGGGAAATCAGGACCTTTAATAACGGTCATTAATTCATCAACAGTGGAGTTTGGCTTATCTAAGCGCATAAGAACACCGTCTAGTACCTCATCAAGTGCGTGAGGTGGAATGTCGGTCGCATAACCGGCCGAAATACCCGTTGAACCGTTGACTAATAAGTTCGGGAAACGAGCTGGTAAAACAGTCGGCTCCATATCCTGATCATCAAAGTTTGGTACAAATTCAACGGTTTTCTTGCCAATATCGCGGAGCATTTCCGCTGCAATAGCAGAAAGCCTTGCCTCTGTATAACGCATCGCTGCTGGTGGGTCACCATCAACAGAGCCGTTATTCCCATGCATTTCAATCAACATATGGCGCGCCTTCCAATCTTGACTCATGCGCACCATTGCTTCATAGACTGAGCTGTCACCGTGTGGGTGGTAGTTACCGATAACATTACCGACAGTTTTGGCTGATTTACGGAATGGTTTATCGTTCGTATTGCCCTCTGTAAACATCGCATATAAAATACGTCGTTGCACAGGCTTAAGACCGTCACGTGCATCTGGCAACGCGCGGTCTTGAATAATATATTTACTATAGCGACCAAAGCGGTCACCCATTACTTCTTCTAAAGGTAAATCTTGATACTTTTCCGTACTACTCATGCTTGGTCCTCCTCTTGTTGGATGAATTCATTTTCTAAAATATTTGAATCATCCTCCATACCGAAGTCTACATTAGCTTCGATCCATTTACGGCGTGGCTCTACTTTATCGCCCATTAATGTTGTCACACGTCTTTCAGCACGTGCACCATCTTCAATCGTTACACGAATTAATGTACGCGTATCAGGGTTCATCGTCGTATCCCACAGCTGGTCAGCATTCATCTCACCAAGACCTTTATAGCGCTGTAATATGTAACCCTTTCCAACTTTTTTAATGGCCGTTTGTAAATCATTTTCGGTCCAAGCATATTCAATCACTTCTTTTTTACCAGTGCCTCTTGATATTTTATAAAGCGGTGGTAATGCGATAAATACCTTTCCAGCTTCGATCAATGGTCGCATATATCGATAGAAGAACGTTAGCAGCAACACTTGAATATGCGCTCCGTCCGTATCGGCATCGGTCATAATCACGACTTTGTCATACGCTGCATCCTCGACCGAGAAATCTGTTCCGACGCCAGCACCAATAGCATGGATAATCGTTGAAATCTCTTCATTTTTCATAATATCCTGAAGCTTTGCTTTTTCAGTATTAATAACTTTACCACGCAATGGTAAAATCGCTTGGAACGTACGATCTCGCCCTTGTTTTGCAGATCCTCCTGCAGAGTCCCCTTCGACTAAATACAGCTCGTTTTTCGCCGCATTTCGTGATTGTGCAGGTGTTAATTTTCCGGAAAGAATCGTACTGCCTTTTTTGCTTTTCTTGCCGTTTCGTGCATCTTCCCGTGCTTTACGAGCGGCTTCACGTACTTGCTGCGCACGAATAGCTTTACGCACAAGAGATGCAGACAATTCAGCGTTTTCTTCAAGCACATATAAAATTTGCTCCGAAACAACACTATCTACCGCTGAACGTGCCTCACTAGTTCCGAGCTTACCTTTCGTTTGACCTTCGAATTGTAGTAAATGCTCTGGTATACGAACAGAAACAATCGCAGCTAAGCCCTCACGAATGTCTGTCCCTTCAAGATTTTTATCTTTATCTTTTAATAGGCCAATTTTTCGCGCATATTCATTGAAAACACGTGTTAACGCAGACTTGGCACCTGTTTCATGTGTACCACCATCACGAGTACGAACATTATTAACAAATGAAAGGATTGTTTCTGAGTAACCATCATTGAATTGGAAGGCGAATTCTACTTCAATATCGTCTTGAATCCCTTCCACATACTTAACAGGATGCAGGACATCCTTCTCCTCATTCAAATAAGCAACGAAAGCTTCAATGCCGTTCTCATAAAAGAAAACATCACCTTTGCCTTCCTCGCGTTCATCAATTAGCTCAATTTTCAAGCCTTTTAATAAAAATGCGGACTCTCTTAAACGTTCTGCAAGCGTATCATAATTGAATTTTGTTACAGAGAAAATTGTGTCATCTGGTAGAAAATGTACATGTGTTCCTGTCTGTTTTGTTTGTCCTATTTGTTCTAATGTTGTAACAGGATGGCCACCGTTTTCAAAGCGTTGACGATACTTTTTACCGTCACGATGAATCGTTACTTCTAAAAAAGTGGATAAAGCATTTACAACAGAAGAACCTACACCATGTAAGCCACCACTTGTTTTATAGCCACCTTGCCCGAATTTACCACCAGCATGTAAGACAGTAAAGATAATTTCGGGAGTGGGTTTCCCCATCTTATGCATACCTGTTGGCATTCCACGGCCGAAGTCTCGAACGCTGATACTTTGATCTTTATGAATATGGACAATGATATGAGAACCAAAGCCAGCCAGTGCTTCATCCACCGCATTATCTACGATTTCATATACAAGGTGATGAAGTCCACGGCCATCTGTAGAACCGATATACATGCCGGGTCGTTTTCGTACCGCTTCTAATCCTTCTAATACTTGAATGGCGTCATCATTATAGACGCTTGGTGACTGTTTATTCGCCAAAAAATTCCCCTCCAAAAAACAAAACGCATGTTCTATTTATGTTCTCTTCCTAATAATAATAGCATTTCCTGTCAATAGCTAGTGACAGACCCAATAAAATTTTAAAATTTCCTCACAGCTTTGTCGTTTTGAGCATGTTACCGGAAGAAAAAGTTGCAATATATGCATTATTATGTATTCCTAACTATCCTATTCCCTAGACGCAGGATCATAAACATTAGTTCCATAAATAAAACAACATATGGCTAACTTCTGGTCATTTCTCTCATTCAAATCGATGCCGATCGGTATAGGTTTTGGTCTTCCATACAGAAGCATTTGAAAATCCACTGAAAAATATACAATACAGTACTTCATAGCTTCCTTTTGTCTATTTGAAAATTCATACTAACTTACTCTAGAAATTAAAGATAGACTTCTATTCTACCAAAGGAATGGATGATTGACAAAATTGCCTTTTTACCTATATTTTTAGAAAGGGCTTTCATGCTGCCAACATGAATCATGTCAAAAAGCCTAACATATAATCAAATACATATTAAAATCCTTGAAAAATAGTTATCTTTTATAATGAATTCAAGATACACGAAGAAATCTCCTTCATGTCATTGTAGATTGTAGAGAAAAAGTGTAGAATATTTATTACATATTATTAGTACCAAGTAATAATCAATGAATGAAAGGAGTCCAGCTATGCTAAATGGACTTATTATTTTATGTGCTTATCTAATCGGCTCTATACCTTCGGGATTATGGGTAGGCAAAATTTTTTATAAAACGGATATTCGTGAACACGGAAGTGGAAATTTAGGTGCGACAAACACATTTCGTATTTTAGGAAAAAAAGCGGGAATAGTCGTAACAATTATGGATGTCTTAAAAGGTACAGCAGCCGTATTACTTGTAGCTCTTCCTGTCTTCTCTGACGTCTCCATTCACTCGCTAATTCTTGGACTAGTAGCCGTTGTTGGTCATATGTTCCCTATCTTTGCAGGTTTCCGCGGTGGGAAAGCAGTGGCAACATCAGCAGGTGTACTCTTAGGTTATTCATGGCCTCTATTTATCTTACTATTCATCGCTTTTGTTGTAACATTAAAAATAACGAAGATTGTAAGCTTAACTTCGATGATTGCCGCTTTAGTAGCACTTATTTATTCAATCGTTTATTATTTTGTTACAGGTGATTTTGCGTTAGGTATTTTAGTAGCTTGTTTATTTACCTTTATCATGTATCGTCACCGAGCAAATATTGCCCGCATTAAAAATGGTACTGAACCAAAGGTAAAATGGCTGTAACGAAGAGAGGAGCATTCTAATGAATATCACACTAACAGATAAAGCCCTACAATGGTTTAAACAAGAAATGGAAGTAGAATCCGGAGATACTATTCGTTTTTATGCTAGATATGGTGGTTCCAGTCCTTTTCACGAAGGGTTTTCTCTTGGAATGACACGTGAAGAACCAATCGAAATTGGTGTAAAGACGGTTATTGACAATGTGACCTACTATATTGATGAAAAAGATTTATGGTTCTTCAATGACCACAATTTAAATGTAGATGTGGATGCTACTAATGATGAACTAAAATATACGTATACAAAATAAAGCAGTGTTTCCTTTCTTTATACGAAAGGAACACTGCTTTTTTCTATGAAATCACTTCCAACCTTAGTTTATCTTCTCTCAAAGTTGTACATTCTATATTTATGTAAAAACTTGAGGAGGAAAGAACATGTCTATTTCTAAAATTGCTGATACCTCCCAAAACAACGACCAACTATATAGTTCTCTTTCTCAAAATTTAAAGTTGATAAAAAACACACTGGGGAATAGTAATGACCTTGTCATACGAGAAATAACAATTGGAAAAGCTGAAAAATATACGTTAGCAATCATTTATATAGATGGCTTATCCGATAAAATAAGTATTTCTAATGCTGTGATTGATAAACTAATGCTTGATATTGAAGATCATCAAGATACAGAAATAGAAAAGATTATTCGATATTTGAAAGATTCTTGTTTAACAGCCGGAGATGTGAATGATATTTTCCATTTTTCAGCACTGTACAATTCTATTTTTAACGGTGATACGGTCATCTTATTAGATGAATCTTCAACTGGTATCGTGACAAGTACACAAGGTGCAAAAGATAGAGCCGTTATGGAACCAGCCACAGAGTCGGTTATTAGAGGTCCTAGGGAATCATTTACAGAAACATTACGTACGAACACGGCCCTGATCCGTCGGAAAATTAAAAGTCCAAACCTTTGGATCAAGACCCGGATTGTCGGTGAAGTAACAAAAACGGAAGTTGCAGTTATGTATATAAATGACATTGCCAATGAGAAAATAGTAGCAGAGGTTCTTGCCCGATTAGATCGTATTAATATTGATGGTATCTTAGAAGGCGGCTACATCGAAGATTTTATTCAAGATAACAAATTCACTATATTCCCTACAATTTATAATTCTGAACGGCCTGATGTTATTGCTGGTGAGCTATTAGACGGTAAAATTGCTATTTTAGTGGACGGTTCACCGTTTGTCCTCGTTGTGCCAGCATTATTTACATCCTTTTTACAATCTGCTGAAGATTATTATCAGCATTGGATGATCAGTTCACTTGTACGCATTTTGAGATTTTTTGGAATTGCCCTTGCCTTGGTGGCACCATCACTTTACGTAGCAATCACCACCTTCCATCAAGAAATGCTACCGACTCCTATGCTGATCAGTATTGCGTCTCAACGAGAAGGAGTCCCCTTCCCTGCCGTTGTGGAGGCACTCATTATGGAGATTGCCTTTGAGGTATTAAGAGAAGCAGGTCTTCGAATGCCAAGAACCATTGGACCAGCCGTGTCCATTGTTGGAACATTAGTAATCGGTCAAGCTGCTGTAGAAGCAGGAGTTGTATCAGCCGTAATGGTCATTATTGTAGCCTTAACAGCCATTTGTAGCTTCTTGTTCCCTGCCTATGGCTTATCCAATACAGTTCGTGCTCTTCGTTTCCCATTAATGATTGTATCAGCAATCGTTGGATTATATGGTTTGATGTTTGGCCTGATGATCATCCTACTACATTTATGCAGCATACGAACTTTCGGTGTCCCATATTTAAGTCCATTCGGCCCATTAATTTTAAAGGATCAAAAAGATGCACTTGTGTTGTTCCCGCGTAGAGCTTTATTGACTCGACCACGCTTAATTAGTAACAAAAACACTGTCCGAGGTCATAAATATTTTAATACGAAAAAAAGGAATTAAAAGAATGTGTAAACGAGGAATATACTATGTCAAAATGTAAGGCACTATGTTTACTAATGATTCTTTCTATACTTTTGAGTGGTTGCTGGAGTAAACGCGAACTCAATGAATTAGCAATTGTCGCGGCATTAGGAATAGATAAAGTAGATAATGAATTTGACATAACTGTTCAAGTTGTAATTCCTGGTGAAATCTCTTCCAAACAGCCTACTTCAGGACGATCACCGGTTATTACCTATCATTCAAAAGGTGCAACAGTTTTTGAGGCCATAAGAAAAATGACAACATTAACAGCTCGAAAACTTTATTTTTCTCATCTTCAAATAGTTGTGCTCGGCGATGAATTAGCTAGAGAAGGGATTGGCAAGCCGTTAGATTTAATTTCAAGAGATCATGAATTCCGAAATGATTTCGATGTCATCGTTGCTCATGACGCGACTGCCGAAGAAGTTTTAAATGTATTAACACCTATCGAAAAAGTACCAGCTATTAAAATGCTAAATTCTCTTAGAACGTCGGAGAAAACATGGGGTACAACCCAATCCATTAAAATAGATGAATTAATCAATACTTTAAATACCAAAGAAACAAGCGTAGTCATGTCTGCCATTGAAATTCATGGAGATAAAAGTGTGGGAATGGAGCAAACGAATGTTAAAAAATCAAAGTCATCTGCGGTCTTGAAGTACGCGGGCTTAGCAGTTTTTAAAGAAGATAAATATATTGGGCTTTTAACGGAAGATGAGAGTAGAAGCCTAGGTTTTTTAAAGGACAAAATAGAAAGTACAATTGAAACTCTTGCTTGCCCTAAGGGAGGTACTCTATCAACTGAAATTACACACTCAAAGACAAAAATAAAAGGTAAATTTAAAAATGGATCACCCAAAATCAATGTTGCTATAGATGTTAACCAAAATGTCGGAGAAGTTGAATGTGATATAGACCTTACAAAAGAAAAATCGCTTCAATACGTCAATAAAAAAACGGCAGAACTTATTAAAAAACGAATCGAAAAAACAATCAGTACAGTTCAGCAAAGTTATCGGGTCGATATTTTTGGATTTGGTGAAGTACTGCATCGCACAAATCCGAAAGAGTGGAAAAAAATAAAAAAAGATTGGCTAACCATATTTCAAGAGCTACCAGTTAAAGTCGAAGTACATGTCAACACGCAAGGCTTAGGGACGATGGAAAACTCATTAGTGAATAAGTCGGAGGGAAAATAAACTATGATGATGGCAATATTCATACTAATTATTTCTGCTGCTATAGCCTTTGCCTTTATTCCAACATTAAAAAAAAATAAAGAAACGAAAACGATCGTTATTTTTTCGATTTTTTTATTGCTTGGTGCCGCATTAAATATTGCGATCTTATTAAAGGTCAAAATACCGAGCCCACTAGATTTGATTACTTATATTTTTTCACCTATTAAAGATTACATCGTCTCACTAACTAAGTAATAAGGCAATATTATGTTAAGAAAAAAGGGGTAGTTCATGATGGAAAAAGAAATCATTAGTTCAAGACAATTTATGATCATTACCCTTCTTTTTTCAATTGGTACAGCTATTTTAATTATCCCTGCAAGTGTTGCCAGTGAAGCAAAGCAAGATGCATGGATTGCAGCGATTATTGGTGTCGTTATAAGTTTGCCCATATTAAAGCTTTTCGTTGCTTTAGGAAATAAAACACCCACCCTTACATTTGTAGAAGCTAATGAAAAAATATTAGGTCGTTTTTTCGGAAAATTCACTGCAATCGGCTTTATACTTATATCTTTACTTTCTGCCGGTGAATTATTATATTTCATTGGAATTTTCATGAAAACGGAAATAATGCCTGAAACACCTACGATGGCGTTTGCATTTCTGTTCAGTATTATAATCATTTATGCTGCATTTTTAGGAATTGAAGTTTTTGCCCGTTCTGCAGAGATACTATTTGCAATATTTACTTTAATTTTTATTTTCTTTGTCCTTTTTATTGCACCCTCCATCCAGATTGAAAATATACAGCCAATAATGGAAGCACCAAAAAAATCATTATTCTTTAGTATCATTCGATTTATAAGTCTTTTTTCATTCCCAATTGTCGTATTATTAATGATTTTCCCTTCCGCAGTTAACGTCCAGAAATCTGCGCAAAAAGGGTTTTACATTGGCACAATTTTGGGAGGAATTGTCTTAATTACGATCATCACACTATCGATCCTTGTCCTTGGCCCGGCAAATACTGCTTCACGGACATTCCCTAGCTATGCATTAGCCCAAAGAATTTCAATCGGGAACTTTTTACAACGTATGGAAGTAATTATGGCAGCCATGTGGATTATCACTATTTTTATTAGAACTTTTATGTATTTTTATGCTTCGGTTATCGGGATCGCACACTTATGTAAAATTAAAAATCATCGACCACTCATTTTTCCACTCGGCATGATTATCCTTGGACTTTCACAAATTGTTCATCCAAATATTATTCATTCAGATATTTACAATAGAGATATATGGCCTATATTCGCATTCATTTTAATGATCTTATTGCCATTACTATTATTACTTGTCGCTAAGATTCGTAAAATCAATGGTAATCAAGGAAATAATACGCAATGTAATAGCGGTACGCAAAATCAAAATGGAAATACTACACAAAGTAATAGTAGTAGCAATGGCGGGAATGCTTCTCAAAGTGCTAGTTGTAGTAATAACGATAGTTCTGCCCAAAGTGCAAGTAATAACAATACTTCTACTCAAAGTGATTGTAACGGTAATGGTGGGAATGCTTCTCAAAGTACAAGTAGTGACAGTGGTGGTAACGCTTCTCAAAGTGCGGGTAGTAGCAATAATGACAATTCTGCTCAAAATACAAGTAATAGCAATAATTCTACTCAAAGCGATTGTAACGGCAATGGTGGTAATCCTTCTCAAAGTACAAGTAGTGACAGTGGCGGTAATGCTTCTCAAAGTGCTGATAGTAGCAATAATGATAGTTCTGCCCAAAGTGCAAGTAATAACAATAATTCTACTCAAAGCGATTGTAACGGCAATGGTGGTAATCCTTCTCAAAGTACAAGTAGTAGCAATAATGACAATTCTGCTCAAAATGCAAGTAATAGCAATAATTCTACTCAAAGCGATTGTAACGGCAATGGTGGTAATCCTTCTCAAAGTACAAGTAGTAGCAACAATGACAATTCTGCTCAAAATGCAAGTAATAGTACTGCCGAAAATACTACTCAAAGTAAAATTGAAAACGATACCGGCAATTCTACACAAAATGATAGTGATACCGGAAATACACCAAACAGTGATAAGAATAAAAAATCGCCAGACAATTAACAGCAGTGTGGTTCATTACCAAAAGTGAAGCGGCTCATCGGACGCCCCCCAGGAGGCTCTGTGCGAAAGCAAAGCGGCAGCTACAAAGTGACCAGCCGGAACGGAAATGAGAAAAGTAAAAAATGATGACCCAAAAATATCAAGGTCATCATTTTTCTATGGCATTAAATATGATATTCAATTTGATCAACAAAATCCCATTCGTATGGTGTTTCTTGATAAACATAGTAGTTCAACCAGTTCGAGAATAACAAATGTGTATGGGCACGCCACGTATTAATCGGTTCATTTGCTGGATCATCATTAGGGAAGTAATTCAAGGGCACATCAATATCTAATCCTTTCGCAACATCGCGACTATATTCATCCGCTAAAGTTGTCGCATCATATTCAAGGTGACCAGTAATCATAATATTTTTATTGTCTTTAGATTGCACAATAAAAACACCAGCATCTTCTGAATAAGAGAGCAATCGTAAATCAGGGTGGTTGCGTACTTCATCAGTCGATACAGACGTATAACGCGAATGTGGTGCCGTAAACAAATCACTAAAGCCGCGTACTAAATCCACTGTTAAATCCGTAATGACATGAGAATATACACCTGAGCATTTAGCAGAAAGCCCAATTTTGCCAATACCGTAATGATGGTATAACGCTGCCTGTGCACCCCAACATATATGTAGAACCGATGTTACGTTCGTTTTGGACCATTCCATAATTTCTGAAATTTCCTGCCAGTAGTTCACTTCTTCAAACGGCATTTTTTCTACTGGTGCACCCGTAATAATCATGCCATCATAGCGACGATGACGAATTTGATCGAACGTCGTATAAAATAATTGTAAATGTGATTTACTAACATTTTTCGATTCATGAGTAGCAGTATTCAAAAATGTAATATTCACTTGTAACGGGGTATTCCCTAATAAACGTAGTAATTGCAGCTCTGTTTTTTCTTTTTCTGGCATTAAATTAAAGATTAAGATATTTAACGGACGAATTTGTTGAGTTTTCGCTCTATCCTCTTCCATTATGAAGATTTTTTCCTCACGTAAATGTTCTCCAGCTGGTAAGTTTTTTGGAATATTAATTGGCATCTTGCATTCCCCTCTCTTATAGTTCTCTCTGTTAAACCCATTATTGGCCTTAGTCTCCATACACAGGCCTTGCGTAAAGTCTTTTTTTCGATGAAATTAAAAAATCCCCCTCATTCCATTTGAGATAGAATGAGAAGGATGTTTTCCACGTTCACTCTTATCTCTCAAAGGACAAATCCTTCGCTGGAATTAGCACCTTTCTAACTTTTGTTAGAGGTTGCTGAAGCGTCATCGGGCCAAATCCCTCAACTTCTCTTGATAAGATTATTTAATTAAAAAGAATTGTAACATGAACATTTAAGAATATCAACAATACATAGAATATTTTGTTATTAACCATGCATGTCATTATGTTTGGGAGTAATATATTTGTTTTTTAGTTTATTCCACTTCTTATAAAATCTATGTAATTTTTATTATAACTCATACTTCTGATAAAAAGAAGTGTATAGAATTTCAAATAAAAAAGACTGCTCCTTTGAGGCAATTTACAGCTCTACTATTTCTACCACATCAAACGATTGAAGACGCTCAAGACCAAACAATTCATTATCATAGCTTTCAAAGTAAACACTTGCTACATTTTCGAATGACCATTCTATTTTCTTAAACGCTTCAAGATTGTCAAATAAGATATCTAATAATAACCAACCCTTATCATATTCTTTATGGTTTATTCTATAAGTGTGAATGATATTGTTAGTATCCATAAAAACGATATTCTCAGCTTGCTCGAATTTTGTATTTTTTGTTCTCATTGCTAGTGCTACGTTTATCATATTATTTAACCTCTCTACTTTTGTTTCAGGTATGTTATTTGCCTCAAACTTTTTTAAGCAAAGAAATTAGCCAAATAACTAATTCGTTGACTATTTTTAGCCTTTGATATAGAATGAAGACATAACTAAATAAGACTTTAAAAAGCCTGTGAAATCTACACTTTACCCGTTCCCCAACGAAATAACGTGTTTTATAGGTTGTCTTTTCTATTGTCTTTTTGGTTAATAACTTTGCTTATGAACATAGTATATTAATCTTAAAACTAAAAGTCAAACATTTTTTAGTTCAAAAGCTAACTCACTTGTTCATAAGCCCTCGAGGATGATTGATATGACTATGTTTGACAGATTAAAAAAATTATGTGAAGAACAAAAAATCTCTGTAGTTGAATTAGAAGAAAAGCTTGATTTTGGTAGAAATTCTCTATATGGATGGAAAAAGAAAATTCCTAACGGGGCTAATTTAGAAAAAGTAGCAGATTATTTCAATGTGTCTGTTGACTACCTACTAGGTCGCACAGACGTAAAAAGAAATTTCTATAGCATTGTAAGTGAAAATAACACTGACACAGATATACTTACAATTCAAAGAGCAGTAAATAAAATGACACCCGAAGAAAGAAAGAAAACCATTGCAATCTTGGGAACTGTCTTCGATGGCTTATTTGATAGCGAAGATTAGAACTATTCAATTAGCTAATAAAAACATAAAAAAGACTACCCCCGAAGAGGTAGTCTCAATTAAATTATTTCTTCGGTTTTGGTTTTGGTTTGAATTTCTTCTTAGGCTCTTCTTTGATTTCTTCACTTGGGTTAGGATTGATTACTTTTGTAAGCTTATGCTTCTTATTATCACTAACAAGTAAATAAGTATCACCGTCAATTGGTTTATCTGGATGACCTGCATGCTTCATAGCTAGTGGATTCAAATAGAGATAGAATGAGTCTACCTCCTTACCATCACGATACACCTTGCTCTCAAATGCATAAATTGTACTTAAAATGTCGTGATCCTTCTGATATTTTTCAGAGTACTCCTTGTCGTATGTTGTTTCATAAACAACGTATCTATAAATATCGCCATACTCACTGATATGTTCATTATACTTTTCAAATACACCATTTCTATCTGGTATTAGTACATCCGCCTTTGCAGAAGAGATTGTAAATAGTGATAAACCTAATACGAAAATCCCCGTTAATATTTTCTTCATAATTAACCAACATCCTTTTCTGTATAATGATACCATCTTACCATTACTATACTAATGCATAAAGATGTTATTTCAATTTTCATGTCAATTAAGGTTAATCAAGTTATTTCGATTCCTTTTGTCGTAAATCATTGTCTATAACTTTTTTCATCTTCTGGATACTTCCTAGTTTCATCATAGGAACTCCCTTTAGCAAAAAAGAAAATAACTACAGCCATGATAATTGACTGAATGAAATCTACTTGCAATACGCCACTTAGAGATAAGACTACAAATAGCATAGACACACTTAAGGCGATAATATTGCGTATTTCTAATAGCTTTGCTAACTGTTCTACTATCCTTCTTTTCACTACAGCACCTCCTTTTATCCATTTATTTAACTTTTTCTTCAATTGTTTTTAGTCGTATATCATGCTTCTCAATCTCAACAGTGTGTTCAAATACTTTTTCTCGTATTTCTTTTTGGTCAAGCTTAACCTCTTCCAGATGCTCGTTTAGTCTATCGACGCTGTTGTTTAGATTTAACATAGTGCTATCGACACCGTTCATAATCTTCCATATAGCAACCAGACCGCCCACAACAACTGAAATGATTGTTAAGACTGCTATAATAAATTCTAATACTCCCATTTTTTCACCATTAAAAAAACCGATACACATATAAGCACATCGGGTCAGTCCTTTATTTATTTGTTTGTTCTTCTTTTATTGGAAAAATACCAATAACAATGTGCTTGTTTACAACTAAATCACCGAAGCTCATTTGATTGTTTAATTGTAATAAGTATTTCATTTTTATTTTCTCCATCCTTTAGGTCAATTCTACTCGCCCCACTGTTGAGCCGTTTACTTTTACATATAAATTGCCCTTTGAATAAGATAATCCAATACCAGACGACTCTGCTCTTACTACACCGACAATATTTGTAGTAGAAGGAACATTTAATGTGCCGTATATAGTGTTATAACCATTTATTTCATTATAGTTGCCATCTAATCTGACATTAGGTGAAGATAGATTCATGTAACTACCATTGTAGCTAATAGTAGCACCACTCCCGAACCATACCGACTTTTCACCACCACTTTGCCCTAGATATAAATTATTGCCTACTGTTGCGTCTGTAGCAATACTAATACTGGAACGACCTGTAATAGTACCGTTAGCAATAACTGCACCATTTAAATCAATCTTATCCGCATTAATAGATACATTCCCTGGGGCTACGTTAATATTACTGATTAAATTATCTCCTCTTGTTTCAAGAGTGATTCTGTTATTAGTTTGAACAATACTTGATTCTGCTTGCCCCATTCTACTATCTAGACCAGATACATTAGATTCAACTCTGTCTGCTCGTATTGTGAGGTTTGCGATATTCTTTTTATTATCAGAAACATTAGCTTCGATTCCTTCTGCTTTAACGGTTAACTTACTGATACTATCCTTGTTGTCTTTTACTTCTGCTCTGATTTCCTTATCCGTCAGCTCAAGTTCGGCAATAGATTCACCAATAGTTTCTACAGCCATGCTAATTCGGTCATTAGTTTGTTCAAATTTAGAGCGTGTAATCTTCTTATTCTCGTCTATTTCTACTTTTTGTGAGATTAAGATATCAGTAGTTGTTTTAGGTAAGCTGTTACCTAGTGTTACTTTAACCGTTCTCAACTGACCATTTACGAACCCCTTAGACTGAGAAAGTATACGTGTTTGTAGTTCAATGTCTAGAGGCTCATAGATAAGCCACACACGTTCACCTAACTCTTTATCTAACAATTCTATTGAGTCCATTTCGAATGTCATTTCTGGTTCATCTGTTAGTACTGATTTCAAGTGGTCTAGTAATTCATTTGGACTAGTGTATCTGTCGTCATGTACTGGGTCAGCTTCACGTTTACCAAACTTATCGGCATTAGGTGATAGATAAGAAACAAATACTTGACCTCCGTTTTGTTCATCAATATGTCCGTAACCTTCTATATAAGTCTTAAGCTTAGTTGTATCAACATTCTTAGATAATGCTTGTACATTATGTCCGTATCTATATTGAGCATCATAGTCTCCACCTATCTTCTTAGAGAAATGGATTAGATTGTTCTTTCTAATTTCAAACTCACATTCGAATACCTGACATAAAGCATTCGTTAAGGCTACTATATTATTCTCTCCAAAGTTTTCAATAAAGCGTGATTCATTGAAGTCAGTTGAAGTTCTCCAACCTGTATCTTTAAATAGGTAATTTAGGAACTCATTGAATGTGCGAGTACCGCCATATATATCATTACGTCTAGTATCTATCAAATCAAAGTAAGTTGATAGAGCTGTCACTTGTTTACCTGTCCTAGTTTCTTTCATCTGCTTAACTCTATAGTCATAGTCATCTACTGTAACTATAGACTCTTCTGTTAATATAGAATGACCAACATTCTTTTCATCATTAACAGAATTAAAGGAGATACTAAAATCTCCCTTAATCTCTTGCTTCATTTCGAAACTAGATAGATATACCAAAGGTTCTGATTCATTGCCGTTTGTTACGTATATCATCTAATTCTCCTTCCTTATTTATTATCTAACTAAACCACCATTTAATATATTTTCATTCTGCGAGCCTGTGATAGATACACTATTTTTCACTATAGTTGCACCCCATGAAGCTTTAAATACAGTATTATTGCCTGAACCATCACAATACCCAACATAAACAGTAGACATGTCAGAAGCTTCTATAGCATTTACTTTATTTGCTATAGTGCAACTTGAAATGTTTACAAAAGAAGCTTCTGCTACTACACCTGAATAGATTGAACTATCTGGCATAATACTTGCAGAACATTGAACATGAGAACATCTTTTTGCACTTATAGGTAGATTGTTACCACCATAAAAATTAATTCCATATAATGTTATTTTAACAACACACCCACGCATATGCACACCCATGAGTTTATAACCTACAGATTCAGCCTTAGTACTTGCACCTCTAATTTCTATTTCACTACTTCCTACAAACCCATCTATACGAACATATTCATTATAAGTACCTTTGTCTAATATAATCATATAATTACCATCTAAAAATTTTGGTATTTTATCTAATGCTGCTTGTATAGTCTTGAACTTCTTAGCTGTATTACCAACTTCACCTGTAAAGTCATCGCCTGTTGTGGGATTAATGTAATAAGTACCTCCACCGATTGAGCGTGTGATAGCATCCTTAGCTTTTTCTAAAGCACCTATTTGAAATGGATGGGAGGCAGGGTTAGCAGGTGCATTATCAGTACTTACTAACAATAATTCCATTTGTTCTAAAATGTCTCCTGCATTATGTGGATAGTTAGTTAAATATTCAACCTCAATATATAGGGGTGTTTTCTCAGACCTTTTTACTAGTGTGAAATAAGGCTTAAAATCTGTATTGGGAGAACTTAAACCGTTAATCACATAAAACATATTTGCAAAGTCTTTAGTTATATCTATTAAGTTGGATGTTGCATTAACTCCAGTTTGTCCAACATTACGTCTAGCAACATCATATTGTATTTCAGCCGTACCACCATTGTTTGTTACATAGATTTTAGATGAGTATCTAACTGTTATTCTACCAACCATCATAGTGTCTGGAAATTGAAATCGTAATAATTCTCTATTTGTATTATTAGCCCAATCATTAAACACTGGAAAACGTCTAATTGCATGGTTTGCATTGATACGCTCTACACCATACTCTGGATTTTTATCATTTAATACTTTACCCATTTCAGCAGAAAGCGCCTTATCTGCTCCACCTGTTATTAAATCATTTACTATATCAACATTTGATTCTGTAAGCTTCTGTTTTAAAGAATCTGACAAGTTTTCATATGAAACATTACCTGTCATTACTTACCATTCCCTTCTAATTGTTTCTTTAATTCTTCAATTTCTTTTAACTTTTGTTCTAATAGTTCTTGTGGTGTTAATTCACGTTGAATTGGTTTGAATACTGGCTTACGTGTCTTACGGTCAATACTCTCTAAATATTGTTCATTGTATTTCATAGTTCCATATTCTAAATCTACATAATCAATACGACCTAAAATATCTTCATGTGGGAATGGAGAAGAAGTTTGCATTTCCCCTGTTTGCCATAGTATATTGCCTGAGAATGAATCGAAAAACACTCTATTTCCTCGTGTATACATAAAAAATCATTTCCTTTCTAATTATAATGAATAAGCTTCAAAATATTGACTGCCACTATAGAGAACAGGTAGATTAACCCTGAATCTAGTAGTAGTATTCTCCAAGATATCAGCTTGGTAGTTATATGTTGAAGCACTCTCCATACCGCCTCTATATTGACCGCATTTTACTAAGTGCATACCAAATGCTCCATCACTGCCATATGAATAATATGAATCCCATGCATATCCATTACTATCCCATCTATTAACTCTAATGATTGAAGGTTTGAACGGTAAGTCTATTGACACATAATACTGAGATGAAGTGCTACCACCATTAGCATGTGTGAATGCTTTAGGTGAAGTGGATGAGTTTACCGAACCACTTGCGTATTTCTTACCAGTACTTATTGCATTAATATTGTTTGCCATAACATCAAACGTAGCATCCGAAGCTGTTGGTACACCTTTTGTCGTGATAGCGGATGCTACTTTCTTTTTCCCATCAACGACAGATTGCTTTAAATCTTGTAAACTAGTCCAAACGTTGTCATGACCTTTGAATTGAATATTCTTATCACTGTAAAATGCCATTGCAAGATTTCCATTTACTAGCATATCTACACCAGATGAATTGTTAGTATCGTTCGCTTTATTTTTTATGATGAAATCATTTACAGAACCATCAGAACGACTTCCTTTTAAACTTATAGATGCATTGTTCTTATCAACAACTAAATCACCAGTCATAGTACCACCAGTACTATTTAAGAATGAGGATGTTTGAGCTACCCAAGGATAACCGCCACCTGTTGGACTTCCTGTATCTTGTGCTTCACAAGTAGAAGCATTTACAGAATCAAACAATAGTTTGTTCTCCCCAATATATCCATCTACTTCTAGCTTAATCATAAATGGCATAGAACCTAATGGTGCTTTCATAATTGGTAATACTAAATCATTGCTTAAGAATATAGGTTTCTTGATATCATAAGTCTTAGCAAATGAATCTGTGATAGTTTCAATGATATAATCTGCTTGTTTAACTCCACCTCTATCTGAATAGTTAGCTACACGATAAGCTACAGTAGCACCACCATGAGATTCAGAATGACCCCAGAATGATGTATAAGTTGCCTTAACAATACCTGAGAATTGAGCATCAAATGGAATAGTGATATTTAGAGTTTCAACGTTGTCTGTACCGTTCCAACCTCCACCAATGCCATCGATGCATAGAGTTTTAGATACTGAACGATTACCTAAGTTAGTTACATATGCATTGTTGTATTTGCCTAACTGCCAAGCGTCTTTAGTTTTACTTGCTTCCTCGATAGCTGTTTTAACTTCGTCAGATAGTTTATTCATACCAACTGAACCATCAACTAAAGCTGTACCACTAATTAAACCGTTAAGGTCTGGTACATTCTTGAAAATAACAATATCAATGTTATTATCTGCAATTTCTGATTCTGGTGAATCAAAGCTTAGTTTATATCCTGTACCTGCTGAACCAATGATTGAATATTTTTCTGGACGTAAATACACAGTGTTGAAGTATACTAGTACGCTATCTGTAGTAAGGTCTAGAGAATCATTAGGAATAGTCCAATTCTTCTGATTCTTTACAGTAGTCTTAAGCTTAAGTGGTAAAGTTACAAACTTACCGCCTGAACCAGAACCTCCACCTTTAACCCATTCGCTATCAGAAATTACATTAGCACCATCTGTACGAATGACTCGTGTGAAAGTTACACCTAAGATTACATCTACTAATTGATAGTGTTTAGTTACAACTGCACCATCAATATCTACAATAACTTGACCTAAGTAGTCTGTAGAATCTGGTAAGAAACTACCGTCAATTGTTTGAACTTGTTTGAATCCTGAGATAGTAGAATCTTTAAACTCTACTTCTGTTACAGATACTAAGTCATTAGATGTATAGCCTTGAGATGTAAACTTGTTCTCTGCTTGAGCAATAAGACCGTCTGTATCATCTTTCGTATAAGCGTTTAATAGTCCTGTATCAATTTCTACGTTTCCGTTTTCATCTGGTTGTACACCATTTACAGAACCTACAGCACCTTTACCATCTACACCACGTTGAGCTAATAGAATCCAGTTTTCATCTGTTGTTGTTGGTGGTTTGTTTGTATTATTATTTACTTTGGATTGGAACGTATTACCGTTACGAGTTACTACGTTATTACGAGAATAAGTTACAGTAGATTTCCATTCTGTAGCAGTATCCCAGCCTTTAATTTTCTCATAAGCGTCTTTAGCATTAGCTGTAGCTACTTGTGAGTTTGCAATTTCAGAATTAAGCTGAGTTTGAAGGTTTGTTAAATCTAAGAATAAAGTATTACCAGTTGTAATAAGAGTTTGCATTTCTTTGATTGTAGCTAAAGAAGTTGAATTGATTTGTTTAGTCTCACTGATTAAAACAGCTACTTCTTGAATCTTAACTATTGCTTCTGCTGTTGCTTTATCAGCTTCTGCTTTAGCCTTAAGAGCATCCATAGTAGCGTCTTTAGCATTTTGTGTAGCAGTTTCAGATTTAGCAATTGCTTCGTTAGCTAGTGCCGTTACTTCTTCTGCATTTTCTGTAGCTTTGATAGCATTCTCTGTAGCAATACGAATAGCCTCTAAGATTTCATTTACCTCTTTACCGCCTGCTAATACGTTAATCTGGAATTGTAAGTCTGTAAGACCGCCTATGATTCTATCCCAGTTCTCGTTAATCTTGATTCGTTCTTCTCTAGTAATTGGATTACCAGTGTTATTTAATATAATTGTCATTTCGCTCTCCTTTCTATAGGTACAAGAATCTGAAATCAAACTCTATATTCGAAACTGTTCCACCATCTACTGTGAAGCTATTTTTACCTTGTGTAAGTGTGATTAGTTTCTTATTTGTGTCTCTGAACGCACTTGTGCCATTCTTAAGAGTTCTTATTCCGTCTAGTATTAATGTATCTGCGCTACTTAATACTTTTGTGTATTTGTATACATCACCAGTTGTATTATTTGTAATCGTCAGACCGTTTGGGAAATCTCCTTGTACAGTAACCTTAATTTCGCTTTGTCTAGGGTCAATGTGAGCTGTACCTTGATTCAACACTGTGAAGTTACTCTCTGTAAATGAGTATGAAATATCATCATCCCATGTTATATGACCATTCCAAGCCCACTGGTTTCTATCCCATTCTTTCACCATTTGTTTAGTTGTTGCTGTGGATTCACCGAAGATATTTACACAAGTAAATTCTAACTCGAATGCTTCCATATGCTGATTAGGCTCTAACATAAAACCTTGATTTAATTTAACTAGATATCGTTTATACGGTTCATTCTTAAAAGTAATATAGAATGATTCTTTACGTGTAAACAATGCATTGATTTCATCTCTTAGTAAATAGAAGTCATAGATATCTGTTGATTCATATAGCAATTGCACTGAGATCACTCTGTCAGTGAATTGACTCTCTGTAAAGATTCCACCGTCTCTCCCATCCACCATTTCAATCGAATGAGATAGTGAAATAGAAGGGATACGATGAAATAAACGTTGTAAATTGTAGTCTGCGATATCCAATTTCTTACCGTTTAATAATTGGATTATCATAAGTTAACCCCTTTCGTTGAAGCTAATATATTCGTTTGTTTGTATTGTCTCTGATTTATTGTGTCGAATGTAATTTCTCCGACCTTCTCACCATCCATGTAAACCGGTGCAGGCTGTACGTACATTACCTGTTGACCTCCACCCATCTGCTCTGCAATACCCTTGCCGATACCTGCTAATACTTTTGGTGTTAATGGTAGAATTGCTTCTGATACGTTCGGAACTTCACCACCAACCATTAAATTGTTGCCGTTCATACCGAATGCTGTAGGCTTAGTCATTAAACCGCCTTTTGCATACCAGTCAATACCAATCTTAGGCACAGAAGGAGGATTTAATGAGAATGAACCAGACATTTTAAAGTGAGGCATTGGAGGCATCTTAGGTTTAGGAAACTCAAATTTCAGACCTTTAAAGAATCCTGTGATTTTATCAAGAGATTTACTAAATACCCCTTCAATATCACCCCAAAGCTTCTTAGCTCCTGTCCACATATCGGATAAAGATTTCTTGAAATTCGTACCCATATCAGACCATACTTTGCCTATATCACCTTTGAATTTCTCCCATTTTGTTTTAACTTCTCCTGTTTCCCAATTAACTTCATTTACGTGTTCTTTTGCTTGACCTTTAGCTTCTGAAACAACCTTTTGGTGCATTTCATTAGCATTCTTAATAGTATTTGTCTTAGAGCGTTCAGCTTCTTTGATTAATGCGTCTGCTTCTTGTGCTGAAATAGACTTGTCTTCGTCTCGCATTTTAGTAATAGCGGCAACACGTTTCTTATAAGTCTCTTCTGCGTCTTTGATAGTTTCATCCTTCTGCTTATTAGAGTTCTTAACTACGTCTGCGGCTTGTTGTGCAGTAATTTGTGATGAATCACGTTTGAGAGTTTCTAAGATAACCTTCTGGTCACGCTCTGACTCAGACAAATATTGTACAGCCTTTTCTTTCATGCCTAATTGAATCTTTTCTATCTCTGCGGCTTCTTGTTGATTAATACCACGCTTTTCGTTAGATGCAGTTTGATAGATTTGATTAATCTTAGCTTGACCTTCTGTAATAGCTGTTTGTTCTTCTATTTGCTTCTGCTTAGTTGCTTCTAATATTTCAGCTTCACGAGTTGCTGAAAGAGCTTTAGACTCTTCGAAGTAAGTAGTCTGTTCTTCTAATTGAGTTTTATGTTTCTCTCTCATATTAGTTAAGATTGCTTCTGTCATTTGATTATTAGTTTCAATCAAACTAGTAGCCATTTCACCAGTGATAGTTTCACCAGACCATTTTAACTGTAGGAATGCATCTGTTGCTTTCTTATCTAAGTCCATATAAGCACCAACTGCTTTTGCAGTACCTTCACTTACATTATTAGACCAATCTTCTACTTCAAATGATGATTGTTGCATATGCTTATTCAATGCAAATAAGCCAATACCTACTGCGGCAATGGCGGCTATTGTTAAACCAATGGGTCCCGTTAATACTGTGAATGTAGTTCCTAATATACCTGCTGTAGCACTTGCTCCACCTAACATCCCAACTAATGAGCCAATAGCAGGCATGAAAGCCGCAAATGCACCAAGCAATGTACCGACTGCCACAACAACTGCAACTAATGTTCCTGCCAATTTAGGATTCTCTGCTACCCAGTCAGCAATAGAGGCTACTACTTCTGCGATATCTGCCAACACAGGAGCCATAGACTCTTTTACATCATTCATAGCTTCTGCTAATCTATAAGCAGGGTCTGCTTCAAGCGTTGATGTGTCGTCCTTCAACTTACCAGTCATTTCACCAGTAGTTTTCATGTGTTTGCCCATGTTTTGTAATGAGTCTGAAATCTTCTTGCCTTGCTCTTCCCAAAGTGTGCCGTAGAGTTTAACACCAATTTCATTGCGTTTAGTTTCGTCTTCTATCCCCATTAAGGCGGCATTCATTTCGACCAATGCTTTCGCCCCATCGTCTCCACCTTTGGCTACTGCTTGACCCCACTTCTCTAATGCTTCTGCTGAAATATTAGTACCCTCAAGAGATTCCTTCATGGCTTTGTCTACACCTTGACCAAATTCAGCCGCAACAATACGACCTTCCTTCAATCCATCCATGAGGATATCAATGTTCCATGTTCCTGTTTCTACACCTGCCGCCATAATAGCTTGAACTTCTTCTGCTGAGAATCCTGCCATTTTAAGTTGTGAGCCGTACTCAGAGATAATATCTAATTGCTCTGAGGGGAATCCAACTGATAGTAGTTGATTAGTTAAACCCAATGCTTCTTGTTGAGTAATACCAAGCTCTTTACCAATTTCATGTGATTCCTGAATTAGCTCCTTAAAGTCAACTTCTTTGTACGCTCTAGAAATCATAGAAGCACCTTTGATAATCTCCTGATTGGTTTCAACAGATGCATTCTTATTAAGTGTGAATTGTCGTCTAACACCTTCGTATGCGGCTTCTTCGTCACCTATTGCGGCAACTACACTATTGATTGAGCTACGTACAACTTCAACATCTCCACCTTTAATACCCATAGAAAGTTCTATGTCAGTATTAAGAGAAGACACGTCTAATGCTTCACCGATTATAGCCGCTAATCCACCACCTGCAACCAATCCGCCTGCAACTGCTGATAATTTATTACCGAATCCGTTTACTTCATCTCCTGCTTCTTTAGCTTCTTTAGAAACTTGTGCTAATTCCTTTTGGACTTGTTTAAGCCCTTTCTGGTCAACATTAGCAAGAGCATGTTTCATCTTCTCAAAGTCAGCACTAGAACCTAAAGCAGTTTTACCCATCTTCTCTAAGGCTTGTTCTAGTTGCTGTGAGCTTGCCTTACCTTCTTTAATAGCATTTGTCAACTTAGTTCCTAAAACGTCTGAGAAAGTATTTACAGAAGTTCCAGTAGCTTCAAAGAACGTCTTCATATTCTTTGTTGATTCAGCTAATGCATGATGTTCTGCACGAGTCTTATCTATTTGACCTTGATAGGATTTTAATCCTTGTTCGGTCATAACTAATTCACGTTGAAATGCTCTGTATTGTTCTTCGCCAATCTTGCCATTCTTAAATTGTTCTTCTACTTGTGATTGAGCCTTTTTCAATACATCTAATTTATCTGCTGTATTGGACACTTGCTTTTGTAGTAGTTGCTGTTTCTGTGCGTATAGTTCGGTAGAAGAAGGGTCAATTTTGGAGGCTTTCTCAACTTCTTTTAATTCTTTCTGGGTCTTTACAGCTTCTTTCTCGACATTCTGTAGAGCTTTATCTAGTCCCCTAGTGTCACCACCAATATCAAAAGTAATACCCTTGATTCCTTTACCTGCCATTAAATATATTTGCTCCTTTCTATAATTTGAATCATAGAAAATCACAAATGAATCTTCTATGTAATAAAAAAAGGGAACTACCAATATTGGCAATTCCCCAGTAGTTTTATATTTTCAATGCGTTTATATCTGCTTGAGTTGCTTTTCTTACTGTACCTTTACCATTATCATCTTTTGGATGTTTCATTTCAAAATACAACTCTATATGTTCTAATACCATACCTATAGACATTAAATCCATTTCACCAAAAGACAACTTAGATTCTTTAGCCATTAATAGATAGATAGCTGTAGAAGGGTCTTCATTTACTTCTTGCTTCGTGTTGGCTTTTTTTTAGGAGCAACTGAGAAGTTTGCTTGAATTAGTGGCAAGATTTCAGGGAAGATATCCATGATTGGAAAACCTTCATCGAATGAATCCAACCAAGCGTCCATATCTGGGATTTCTGGATTGCCTTTCTTTGCTAAACAGTAAACCATTTGATAGAACTCGATTGACTCGAACGCTATGCCTGCTGATTGAGACTTTTCTAAGTTCATGAAATCCTTTAAGAAATCTGCACCTGCGAACATTGAACGATACATTAAAGGTGTTTGTCCTGTAATCTTGAACACTACTTCTTTATCATTAATTGTAATAACTTTTTCTGCCATCGGGATTTATTCCTCTTTCTGTTGTCTATTAAGGTTGCACTGGTACGTCTACTGGCTCTACAACTGCCTTGAAGAAGTCATTGTACATTTCTTCTGGTGTAGCTTCACCTGTGTTCCAACGAATAGCTTTGTCGTTAAGTCGTGGTTTTGCTGTAAATGATAGCTCTTGACCTTCGATTTCGATCGATTCTGCAACTGTGTTAGCTGTTTGAGAAGGACGAGCGATAGAACAGTTGTAATATACAAAGCGTGTTGCTTGTTCGTCACCGTCTACTTCAAACATTAGAGCTACATCTTTAGGGCGAGCGTCAGAAGTTTCTAAGAAACCACCGTTTACCATTTTCTCACCTAATACTTCTGTACGTAGCTTGTCTGTAATCATTGCAATATTTAATGCACCTTCGTAGCCGTTGTTAGCAAAACGAGAGAAGTGGACACCGTTATCAGCATAGAATTTTCCTTCGTCACCAACTGGGTTAAGTGCTAATGAAACCGCACCTTCAACTCGCACTGGTGTATTATATTTGTAAGAACCATTTGTTTCACGTTCGTAAGTAGCGTAGTGAACGTTTGTTAAACCGAATACTACTGTATTTTTACCCATAGATTAAATAAACTCCGTTTCATTTTAATATTTGTATTGTATAGAATTTTTGATACAAGTCTTGAGCCGTAATAAACAGTTCATCTGTATCATAAAAGACGCTATTAGCATCTAATAAATCTTCTATCTTTTGTTCAAGTTTTAAATCCTTTTTATCTGTGTAAACTTCAATACGATAAGTTAAAACCTTTTTCCAAACTCTATTATCAGCACCGAAATTACCTGAAGTTTCTTCGAGATAAACCATAAATGGGGGTTGAGGAGCAGGAGAATTTTCATTGTGGATGAAATGACTGTAGGCTACTGGAACACCAACTTGTTGTAATAGCTTAGGTAATTCTTTAAGCGTAATCATAGGCTATTTAATTCCCTTTCAAAGTCTCTTATTGCTTGCTTCTCAATCTTTTCAATATGAGGGTGTGCAGGGGTTCTTAAGCCGTCTCTATTTACGTGACCATTCTCTAATAAATGCGTAAGTTGATAATTTGTAGCGTTGTGAATTGTATAGTTGTTGCCCACCTTTTTAACTCGCCAACCTTTAGCATAACTACCACTGCCTGCATAGTCTCCTGTTGGAGAACTAGCTTTAAGTTGTTGTACAGCTTGCTTAGATACTTTCTTAGCACTTGCTTCCACTTCTTCTGCTACATAGTTTGAAAATCTCTGTAACTCTTTTACAAGTTCTTTAGCAAAGTTATCTATACTCGTCATACAATCTTACCTACTTTACGCTGTGTATATAATTCAATGAATTCACCTTTATCATAGGAGCGATAGATTGAATATTTATTACCTTTGTAGATTAATGTATCTTCATTTTCATAATCAGCTAAACGAACCACGAATACATATTCAGGTTTTGTTCCTTGCTGTCCTGCGATAAAAAACTCATATCGTCCTACACTTTTTCTTTCACAGAATAATTCACGTTTATATTCAGTCTTGATTTCTTGCAACATTTCATCTTTTTCAATTGTGTAGCCAACTAGTTTGATAACTTCGTTATACATCATTTTGTGTATTCCTCACTTAATGTCAGATGTCTTTTGAGTGCTTCATATGATAGTTTGTACTTCTCGCTATCTGTGTTAGCTAAACCAAATTCAGATTTAGCATATAAAACAATTGAGCGAGTAATTAGCCTATCGTCTTCTGTTTTACTTGTTATGTTTACACCAGATAGTTCTAAATCCAATAAACATGCATCAATGATGTCTTGAACTTCACCATCGAACATTGTATTTTGAATTCGTAATGCGAATTTAACTTTTTCAAGCATTAAGCATCACTCGTTTTCTTAGCTCGTGTATTACGTTGAGAAGTTTTTTTTACTTCTTCTTTTGTTTCTTCTTCTGCTTCTTCTTTAGTTTTTTTATTCAATTGCTCTATATTAGAATGAGGAATAATTAAACCTAGAGAAGCTAAATATTGAATACGCTCATAATCTTCACAAACAAAATAATGACTAGGAATCATCATGTTCCCAGTCACCTTGTCTTTGAAGAATTTAGTTACTAAATGTTTCAATTATTGCATCTCCTTTTTGTTTTATTATTAAGCCTCTGGAACGATAGCAACAAATGCATCTTCTCGTGTAACTTTACCATCTAGGATAGTGTGTCCTAAGAACTCAGTTGTACGAGCTTTAAGATTTTTGTCTGTTTCTACAGAGATAGTCTTTTGTGTGTTTACAGCGTAACCAACAGATGGTTTACCGATAACAATAACACCATCTGGACAACCGCCATCAGTTTTTACAGGTAAACTAAATACACGTCCTACGCCTCCAGCTGTTTCATCTGAAATAAAGATGGGACGTCCCTTTTTGTCTAGAACGTTCGCAAGCTTATTCCAAATTGTTGCGTTATTAGCATAGAAACTTGCACCTTGTTGGAACTGCGAAGCAAGTCTAGCCATTGCCCCTGTTAATGTTTCATAAGAAATATCTCCGCTTGCCTGATATCTAACTGCTTGACCTGCTGTTTCTAATACTTTTACAACACCTTCTAATTCTTCATCTGTAGAAGCATCGCCGATAAATACAGATTGACCAACGAAAGCACCAATACGGTCAACTAATTCGCCTTTAAGGTATTCCATGAATGCAGGAATAGACATTGCTTCGATTTTGAATGATACTTCGATAAGTTTAGAAACTTCGATTCCTTTAAGAGTTACATGAGCCATTTCATTTTCTTCTCCTACTGTGTTTGCTTTCTCTTTGTAACCTTTAGCATCACCAGATTTGATAGCCTTGTGTTTTGGTAAATGAATGATCCCACGAATGTTAAGTTTCTTAGCATCACCGAAGAATGGATATTGCTCACCGATAAGACCGATGATTTCGTTCATTGTAGTCTCAGGGATGACAACACCGTTGTCTTCTGCATAAGTGACATTAGACAACTCTACTACTGACATTTTTGTTCCCATTACTGATTTAGCAAAAGCATTTACTAGTAATTCTTGTTTACTCATGTTTTGTAGTTCTCCGTTCTGCTCAATTGTTTGTACATTTGATAATCCTGACGCTGAGACAGATTTATTCTCTAGTTCTACTGTTCCTTGTTCTTTAAAGAATTTAAGTTTGCAAGTTCACGAGTAACACTCTCAAACTTTGTATCTAATGCTTTGATTTCATTTTGTTTAACTGTAGAGTCTTCGAAGTTACCTTTGTTAATTAAATCCTCTGCCTCTGTTACTAATGCATTGCGTTGTTCTAAATACGTTTCTTTTTTCATCTGTTAGTGAATCTCCTTTAGTTTAAGTAAATTTATTTGAGTCATATGTTTGACTTTTTCCGTATTGAATTTCTTTTCGTTCTTCATGTCATTAAATTTGTTAATAGCTTGTTGAGGTAACATTTCCGCATTATATGAAGCTACCAGTGACATAGGGTTGACTGCATTTTGCTTGTGTGCGCTCTTCTGGAACATAATAGAATCAGCGAATCCTAATTCAACAGCTCTCTCTGCGTTTAACCATGTTTCTTTGTCCATCATTGCTAGAATTTCTTCTTTGTTAATACCTGTCTTAAGGACATAGGCGTTTGCTAATGCATCTGTTGAACTTTTAAGGATGTCAATTGCTTGCTCCATGTCTCGAGAGTCTCCACTTTTAGTAACTGATACATTGTGAATCATCATTTGAGCAATAGGAGACATATATACTTCATCACCTGCCATAGCAACAATAGAGGCGCTAGAACCTGCAAATGAGTGAATCTCAATAGTAACCTTGCCTTGATATGTTCTAAGAGCTGTGTAAATCTCAGCGCCCGCAAAAATCGAACCACCTTGACTGTTTATGATTACCTTTACATCTTCTCCGTTTAGATGTTTTAATACATCATTAGGACATGTTGACTCAATTTCATAAAAATCATAGGCTTCTTTTTTGTCATTTAAAATAATTATTCCGTTAATATTAATCGTCTTCAAAATTAATTCTCACCCCTTTCTGAGTTTTAACTTATTCTATCTGTAGTTTTTCCTGTGTCTTTCCGAAGTAGGAACTCATCTCCATTGTCGTGTGGAGCATAGCCTAAAATGTCTCGAATCTCATTAGGATTTAGAATAGCTCTATCTGCTAATGCACCTAATGCGATTTTACTAGTCATACTTGCAAACATTAGATTCTTAGAAATGAATCGAATCTCGTTTCCATAGCTTATTTCTTTGCGTGTAAATAGCTTATAAGTGAATTCTTCTGATAGTTGAATTAAGATAGGCTCAATTGAAGATTCATAGAAAGCATTCCATTCATTTTCATCAAAAGAAGCGCTGACAATCTTCTCATTAGTACCAAAGTAATTATAGATACGCTTTGCATTTTCCTTTTGGAGTTCTTTATCAGGCATATATGATTTAGGCTCTACTCGTTCTGCATCCACTTTATTGTCAATACCTGCTGCCCCACCGTATTCACTATCAATATCTAGGAATGAATCTGTAAAACGTTTCGTTTGTTTCTTTACGTCATCTTCTGTTAAGTTTGCTTGATACTTTAGCAACCATTGAACTACATTTGAATTTTTGATTGCTTTGATGATTCCTTTATCGACTGAGTTTACAACTTGCATTAATGAAGCTAATGCCTCAACATTAGATGAACCGAACATATCGCTGTCGTTAAAATCTTGACGCAAATGAATAACATCCTTATAATTAAAAGTAGCAATCTGACCGTTCTTTTTGATTGTGAATCGTAGAAACGTATCGTTACTACTTGCTAAGACTTGTACATTAGTAGCAACGATAGGATACAATCCAATAGGATAGCCGTTATCATCACGATTGATAAAGATATAAGCGTTATTATTTAGTTCTAATTGTGTGACAGTCTTTTCTAATAGCTGTTGCATTCCCATGATAGGGTTAGGACGTTTTAGAAGCATCTTCATGTAGAAATCTGGATTGATTGCTGTGCTATCTCCTGATTTACGAACATGTTCTGCTGTAGTTTTTGCTACTGCTTTTGCTTTCGCTCTGATTACTGAGCGAATGATATCATTTTCATAGATATTACCGTCCCAATTAAAATAAGAGTCGTTTTCATCAGAAGTTAGCATTTTAACCTTCTGACTTTTTGTCGTTATGTCACTTTGTTTACTTTTACCGAAGCCAAGTAAATTCAAATTCTCACCTACTTTCTAAGTTATCTAATACGATTTGAATATTCATTCCTATTATTCTCTAATACTGTGAATGCATCTAACAAAGACGCTGTTCCGTCAATACGTTTCGATTTGTTTTCACCTTTGATTGGTTTAATATTATCGTTGTCATCGACTTTAGCGTGTGTATTATGTAAGCACCATTTAGTGATAGGGTTGTTGTTGTAGTTAACCCTCTTCTTCTTTAGCAAAGCTCCTAGATTATACATAGGAATGCTCAACGTTTGCGCTCCTTGAGCAATTGGAATCATTGTTGAGCGTCCAAACTCTTGTTCCATGTCTACAATCCACTGTGAAGACTCGTAACGGTCATATCCAATGTAATACATATGACACTTGTACTCTTCTTGAACCTCTTTAAACCAATCCAGAACGTCTGTAGGGTTGATAATATTACCCTCACATAATCGCATATGACCTTGTTGTACAAACATATCATAAGGCATGTTATCTTCTTTAATACGCTCGTCTAACCCATCCTCTGGAAGCCAATACATATGTTCAACATAAATCGTATCATCGTCAGGCATCATAAATAAGAAACAAGCCGCCGTTAAATCTGTTGTACGAGACATATCGACACCGCCAATTCCATATTTAGGTTTAAGCTGTTCAATATCAAACGTAGCTTCATTGTTTACTTGGTCATAAGTTAACCATGCAACATTTCCACTGTGTCGGATATTGAAATCCTTAGTCAATAAGTTTGGCATATTAACAGGATTGTTGATTGCTTTGTTGTAGCGCTTTCTAATGTAATCTAAACTCTTAACAGTCCCTAATGTTGGATTTGCTTTGTACCACATTTCCTCATCGTGAATCTCTTCTGAGCCATCTAATTCATAAATGATTGGTAATACGGATTCATCTGTATAAGAACCATCTGAATAACCATTGATTATATCTTCACACTCAGCGTACTTTAAATCATAAATACCATTACGGACATATCCTGCCGTTGTCATGATAAAGTTTAAAGGTTGTTTACGTGTAGACATAGAATCAACAATTACATCGTAAAGGTTTTTATCCTTCCAAGCGTGAATTTCATCCATGAATGAACCATGAGCGTTTAAACCATCAAGTGAGTTAGAATCAGAGGATAGAGGTTTATAAACACCTTCCCCCATTGGGTAGCGAACTTCACTAATACGACACTCTAAGCGTCTTAAAAGTACAGGAGACTTCTTAATCATCTTTACAGATTCGCCCCAAACGATTTTGGCGGCATCTTTCTTAGTCGATACTGCGTAAACCTCAGAACCACCTTCATTATCAGCAATCAATAGATAGTTTGCTATTCCTGAACCTAAAGTAGATTTACCTGCTTTACGTGGGATGATTAATACAAGCTCTTTAATCATTCTGTAGCCTGTCTCTTTATCAACCATTCCGAATGTAGCGCCTAATAATGCTTTTTGCCATAACTCAAGAATTACTGGCTTACCTGACCACTCACCTTTTGAGTGTTTACAGAAGTTTTCTACAAACTCGATAGCTTTGTTAGCTTTCTTTGCATCATATTCATAACGACTTTTAGGGTCATTTATTTTACGTACTAATTCTTTATATACTTTTTTAACCTTATCACTTACTAGTATTTCGCCTGATTCAATCTTTTCATAGTATTCTATTACTGGATTGTAACTTAGTGGATACCTGATTTTGATAGGTTCATTCTTTTTCTTAGCCATAGATTAGTTTCCTCGATTCCATTCATCGAAGCCATCATCTTTAATAACATTGGCTTTAGTGCCTAATACTTCAATAATCTGTTTCATAGTTGTTTTGTAATCTTTAACAGTTGTAGCGTAAAACTTCGCTGTTGGACGCTCTCTCTCATAAGCTCCTGAGCCATCTGGATTTTGTGTAAACATTTCTACATAACCATTTTCAAGTAAGTCACGCTCAAACTCTTCACATTGTATTTTGAGAAATGATGCACGTTCAACTAAGCCTTCAACTGCCTCTAGTTTGTTATCATCTACTTCTGCCGCTTTTAAAATACGCTTAAGTCGATTCTTCTCTGCTGTAATACGTTCTGTTTTCGTCTTTTTTTTCTTAACTGCCAATGCTACTGTCTCCTTTCGTTTGATATGGCTTGCATTCGACTATTCTTGTCTAAAATGATGGGGAGGGGGTCTAAAAAATGGACATGTGTTGCACAAAGAAGACTCTCATCGGTCTCTAGACAACTTCTAAAAAACTTTTTGAAGGGGGGATTTATTCTTCCCAAATTTATTCTCCAATTTTATTCTTATAATTCTATTTTTAATTTGAAATTATTTATATTAATCATTAATAAACAATTCATTTTACTTTCTAATTTTAAATCTTAATTTTATTCAAAAGAAAAGATAGGCAACCATACATACAGTCACCTACCTTCATCAAACTTTTAAACAATATAAAACTTAAAACTAATTCAACTTAGTTACTACTATTATTATTTAGTCTATCTCACTCAAAGGAACATACTCACCTTTAAAGTTAAAGCCATATCCTTCTTGTGTGCTACTCTTATCTGTCTTGCTAAACGTTTTACGATTATGATGGGACAAGCAAAGGAACTGGAAGTTATCAGGATTCAATGTGATATTAGTGTCGTTGATATTGTCAATATTAATCTCGATAATATGGTCTAAGATATATCCTCGTTCATATAATCCCTGCTTTAAACAATGTTCACACAATCCTGCAATCTCTGGACTTTCAATATAATTCTTTCGTACTCTCTTCCACTTTGCACTATTGTAGAATCGTTTAGCTTCTACTGTATGTTCTCTTACCACATTCCATCCACCTTTATTTGTTTTTAAAATAAAAAAGCATTCAATTAAGAACGCTTTATAAATCAGGGTATAGTGTTGAATTGTAAAACTTTTTATCTTTCTCAAAATATCGATTGTACTTATTAAAATAAACCTCGAAATCTTCGACCACTTTATATTTAGTATAAAGATTAATTATTGTTTTTTCATATGTAGTTAAATTCGAAAAAAAGATTCTAAAATAATTATCTTTTTCATCCCCATTTATATTACTACCTTCTAGAAAATCTATTACAGATATAATACTTTCAAAATAATGATGGAAAGGAAATTTGAAATTATAATCTACTATATAGATAGCATTAACTTTATATTCTTCATCATTAAGAAATTGCTTCTGTATTCTATTAATAAAATTATCATTATTGAATCTGATCAAATAATTTTCTAATTCTTCATAATTAAATTTAAAAACATAGAAAACTGCCATATCTCCTTTTTCCCTCATAATTTCATCATTTCTTGAACCATTGAGGTGCTTTTTTGCAAGACGCACAAAAGTTTGAACATCATACTCTGAATCTATTTCAGAGGTACCATAATTAACTTTATTATAAAAATTAATAAAATCTGATCCTAGTTCAGCTAAGGAATCTTGTTCTCTAAATAGCATCTTTTTTAAACACGATATTAAAGATTCTTTTTTGTAGTAATTTTCGATAGCTTCATAAATATTTATAAACACATCTTTATCATTTACAGTCGTACCATATAAAGTTAAACCTTTTACTAAATTATTATGCATATTAATCATATTAAAAAATGTCGTCTCAAATTGTTGTTTTAGCATTGTATCATTAGTTATTCTATATTGTTCATTTGCTTTAGCTAGTTCTTCTCTTGTCATTTGCAGTTCTTCTCGTTGCAATCCTAGTTCCTTTCTCTGCATTACAATAGTAGAGATTAAAAACAAAATACTGGCTAACGATAAAAATCCAACTGTTGAACCACCTAAAAAATCTCCGACAGTTCCTAATTTAGCAAACGAATCAAATGATAAACTAGATTTTGAAAAAAAGAAAATTGCTATCGGGATTAATATGGCAAAACATATAGTAATTATTCCTCCAATAATCCATTTATTTTCATTTTCCTTAATCCACTCTTTAAATGGTTTTTTTTCACTTGACATACATAACACTTCCTATCTACCTACAATTGTAAGTGAATATGGAGAAAATGTCATTAACGTATAAATAATCAGTCATGTTATTCTCTTCTCAAATAACAGACAATCAACCTAATTTCATCAAGATCGTCATTACCCATTACCAACTCAAACATTTGGTATGTCGCTTCGATAAAATTATCTCCTTGCCAATTCCCTTGTTAGTTATTTTGATTCAACATACGCTACAATTTTATCCTCTGATTCTTTCGGTATGTCTACTTTGTTATTGAAATACTGACTAATCCAACTTTTCGAGCAACCTAGTAATTCTGCTAAGTCCTTCGCTTTAATCTTCTTTAGTCTCATTTCCATCAATAGCTGGCATCTTTCTTTATATGTTTTCATATAATCTCCATTCATGTTTTATTCTTGGTGTTACTACTTCCTTAGTTGCTTAAAAGAACAGTCCCAGTGTCTAGGTGCTGTCCAAATCAAAAAACAAGAACATAGGAGGAATATAATATGCCAAAAAGGAAAAGACCTGAATGTCTCTATCCTTGTAGTGACATATTATTGTTCGTTATCTCCTTAGATATTAAGCATTTCCGACTAATCAATTAAGCCAATGTTCTACTATTTTTGCTCAAAAACTGATAAAAACTTTTTCGGCTCAGATTGATATACAGCATTCATAATTTGAATTTGATTGTCTTCAATAGTATTTGATTCAAATAGATGATACATAATAGAAAAAATCGTAGTAGTTTTGATTGTGCGTTTCTTCATAGAGCTTTTAATTATGTTCCCACTAAGCACAATTTTCTTAGCGATTATTCCCCTATCTTCTGAATTAGCTTTTAATAGAGAAGTTCTATAGTGTTTCATTTTATCTGTGTAAGTGTCAACCAATGAGATAATTTCATTTTCTTGTTTATTGTTAGCATTGCGAACGTGGAAAATCTCACCTGTTTCAATATCAAAAGGCATTACTAATTCGAACATATTAATTACATCAGATGATTTTAGTTCTTTAGCCCGTCTGATTTTAGTAGTTAGTTCTTCTGCTGTTTCACGATTACGAACGTCATAGATGTCAACTACATAATCCATTGCAGTTTTATAGCTAGTGTATTTACGTTTGTGATTCCTTCCGTTGTTCATGAAGCTAGGGAAAAGATTCTTACCCTCATCATCTTGTTTCATTCGAGATTTAACTAGCAAAGATAGTCGAACAAGCTCTTTCTCCGCATCAATGTCATAGGCTTTTTTAGCGCCATCAATAGCGATTGTAGATAATACTGATATGATTTCAACGACTTCTTTCATCTCTTTGTATAACGCTGTATGACCGTTAAGCTTTGCATCATACATAACCGATTGAGCGGTTTGTCCTACGTTCACAACCATTCCGATAAGCTCCGAAGCGATTGTTTTGTCAACTTTAGCACGATTTAGGCTATCTAATACATAGCGGTTAGAAGTAGCTGAAACACCATTCAAACAAACTTTAGCGTCATTATTACGAGCAACTTCTACAATTGTTTTATTATTCGTGATTAACATTGTATCTGAATCATAGTCACAACCAGACAAGATATCTTGAACAGGAAATTCAATGGCATTTACAGCGACAATGTTTTTTGTGAAATTAAAGTATTTGTCAATAAGAGGTTTTTTAGTGTTGATTGCATATAGTAGGTTATTAGCAGATGTGTGAGGATTACGGAAGCATACAACTTCTTCACCATTTTTAAAGTTCTTATTATAAATTTGATTGCCGTTCATGTGGTGTGTATTCTTGTCGTTTACGTCAAACTTTCCTATTGCAGAGAATAAGAATTCTATCGGATTACCAATTAGTACAGCGTAGTCACCAGTGATACGTATTTTACCTTGTTTCATATGTGCTACGTATTTATTAATAGTCTTTCTTTTGAATGTATTAAATAGCTCAGTCTTAGCAATATCATTGTTATAATAGAATAAGTTTGCTAACATCTCATTGCTGTTTGTCATTGTTGCAGTATCTAATAGATGTTGTGCAAATGCTTCATCATCATTTTTGATTGTGTTAATATAGTCAACTTCGAATTTTGATAATTCTTGAACCCCCTTAATATCTAAGTCTAATGAATTAACCATTTGATATGACATTTGTTGAAGTGGCATTCCATTTTTATCATTTCCTAGCTTAGTTGAGGATTCAGACTTACATACACCGAAGGTATTCTTTTCTGCTTTAATTATTTTCTTCCAATGGTTGTACATATCTTTATCAGTGCCTACGAATCTGCTGAACTTAAACACTTTTAAGCTTGAAGGTGTGATAATCATATGTATATCTTTAACTTTAACTTTGTTACCTAGCATATCTTTAATAGTAGCAGTCTCATACTCTGAGCCGAATTGGTCTCTCATGAAATCAACTACATTTGTATTGAACACACATGATTTAAAGAAGTGTTGACGCAATAGCATCATTCCTTGACCATTGAAATATTGAGAGTCTAATAGTCCAGAACCATCAAACAAACTGTTAGAGATTGTTGCGTTCTCATTTGCTTGAGATTTAAGTTTGACTCTACCGTCTACAGCGTCTTTAACAATTTCAATTGCAGACATGTTAAATACTGAATCAACATCATCAATCAATAGAATGTGTTTAGGGTTAATCTTGATTGTGCCTTTAAGTGAAGATGTAACTAGTGACTCATAAGCAGACAATGAAGCTATGTCAATTTCTTCACCGTTTTCAAAGTTGATACCCATTCTTGACCAATTAGTTATTTCTTTTGCTATATCTTCACGAATGAATAAGCATGAGCCTATACGAGACTTAGCAGAAGAACGTTTATATACAACGTAATTAACTTTTTCACCTTTGTAGTTAGTTAATGTAAAACCATTGACGTATAATTCATTACGTAATTCTTGTAGTGATAAAGTAGTTTCCCAAGCATCTTTATTAGCTTCGATTAATTGAGCGATTTCTTCATTGCGTGTATCAAGTTTTTCATTCAGTACTGCTAATCGTTCTTCAAAGTCTGGTTTCTCACCATGTTCATTTGTAAATGACTCTAGTGTACGAGCTTGAGAATCTTCAACTTTCTTTAAGACCGTCTTAACGTTACTTACTTTGCTTTTAAACTTAACATTGATAATATCGTCTGTATGGAATTTACGGATTGTCTTCATTGTCCGCCTATCTAACTCTTGAATATCAACTTTATCATTTTTACGGTTTGCAAATTCATTTATCCCCAGTTCTCGTAGCTTAATAAGTTCTAATGAATACGGAATGAAGCCGTCATACTTTGGTGTTAATGAAGCTCCTCTGTTCATATGCTCCCAAATGATTGACGCTTCTACTGATTGGATGAATGCACCTTCTGTTGATTTGTTTAAGTTTGCTTTCATAGTAGCTGTTCCCCCTTTTTTAGTTGATTTTATATGTTGTTTTTTAATAGTCTGTGTGCTATATTGAATATAGAAATTTGGATAAATAGTTTTCTGAGCATATTTCCAAATAAGTTTATAGTTGGTTTTATGTTTACTTTTACAGCAAGCAATATTGTTTGTTGAGAAGAACCAAAAATTCTAGTTCACTTCCAGAAAGTTCGTTTCGTACTACCCCTATATTCCTTACCTCTTAGTTTTCTTCTATTACTCAATACTTTTACTTTTATAATCAGTATTCTCCTAATTTATTATCAGAATGGTAGTTCACCTAAATTGATTTCTGCACGTTTTTTCCGTGGGTCTGTTGCTGATTTAACTAGCGTTTCTGCTACTTCATTCATTTTCATTTGTTGTATTTCATCTAGTGCAGTATTTTTAACACCTTTTACCTCAACCACTAATTGGCTATACTCATTTAGCTCCCCAATGGCTTCTAGTTTTTTTTCTAAAATATAATCTTCTTTTGATTTAGTTGGCATCAAGTCGTACTCTTTCTTAGTTTCCTTACCAAACTCTTGGATTTCACTTACTATAGTTATAGTAGGTGCTATACGGTCTGCTATGTCATCGCCTAATACAAAGTAGTCTTGATTTCTTTCCATTCTTATTAGTCCGTAATCATGTAGTGAACGCATGATGCCATATACCGAACTACGTGGTATATTCAACTTGCTCGCTACTGTTCTATGTCCAACACGATACTCTTCGTTTTTATCTTCAAAGTAATCGTATTGACTTTTTAGGAATGAATAAACATAGAATGCTTTATCACCTAGACAAGCATGATTCATACAAAAAGCAAACACCTCAAAAGGTATGTTTGTAAAGTTTGTGCCTTTATAGAATGTTCCTTGATTATCTTCTTCTAGTGTATTACTGTGAAATGCTAATACAGGTTTTTTAGAAGTGTATCTATTTGTCAATCCCATTGGTTCACGATAATACATATGTACGTGTTCTTTTAGGTCTGCATGTAGCTCTAGTACATTCGTAAATAATGGTAAGTCTGTATCTTCATCAGTTTCAAATGCTACTGGCAATTCGAATAATCCGATAGTCTCAGTCAAGTGATACTGGTCAAATAAGCCATTTTTCTTTATAAAAATATCAACAGTTTTATTACTAGCTGAACCTAGAATTCTTTTTACATCTTTAACGCTTGGAGCGTAGTGTGAATATTTGCACCACCTATACAAGTAGGTCATGAAGTAGATATAAGAGTAAGCTGTAGAAACAGTCTTCCAAGTCTTAATCTCTTTTTCATGTGTCTTATAAATAGTTGGCAACATCTCAAAATATTCATTAGAAACGCATACTGGGCTTTCTTGTTCAGCGTGTTTAAGTTGTTCTAACAATTGGTCGTAGTTGCTTGAATTGAATTGAGTGTTTTCTGTCATAATTGAGTTCCCCTTGAGTTAGTTAGAATACTTTTTCTTTAGTTGAGTTAATTCTGTTACTGCGTTCATAAGTTCTACTGTGCATTTGAATACGAACACTGTTTTATTGGGATTGTTCACATCTTTCTCAACGCTGTATTTTTGGTTTGTAATAAACCCTAGAGCATTCGCCATATATTTGTTACGTACTGCGTATCTTTCTGTCAACATAGTCGCATTATCCTTTTCTTAATTGAATTGATTCCTCCTAAAACACACCACACCAAAAAGAACCTCAGTTCATCTAAATGCTCTTATTAATTTATTAAGTTAAAAATAAAAGAGAAGTTGCAAGACTAGGAGGAGGAAGAACTAGCCTTGCGAATAATGAGTGTGAAATTAACTTAGGAACACTATCCAATGATGTACACCGCTGTTTTACGGTCTTCCTCACCAAAGATATGATAGAGGAAAAAGTAACGTAATCCTGCTTCGTTTCATATTGTGTTATGAGTTTCAGTTCTATTAAACTTTTCCCTATCCATATAGTGACGTATTTTGTGAGTCTATTGCTTGATATACAAGGGGTTAAGTGTTTAGCGTTCGACATTTTATGTTCATTTTTTAATATTTAAAGTCCTCTCCTACTAACCTTCCACTATGCAACCATTTCCATCGTCTATAATTTCAGCTTTGTGTCTACCTTCCCTTCTGTCGAAATGTTAGCGTATCACATTAAAAATTCTAAAAGGTTACGTATACGGACAATTATAATACTACCTAAATTACTAGTACTATATTATTACTATTTTTATATTTTATTTTTTATGTTTTAGGTTATTTTATAACTGTCCGTATACGTAACCTTTTACATTTGTGTTGTATTAGTAAGATTGTTAATACTGTCCCTATGAGCAACCTTTTGCATAGACACAAGAGGAATCACTGCTATAATGCTTGTGCATCTACGAATAAATCTGATATGCAAACTCTTTTTTCGATAAACCCTAAACTATTAAGCGTCACAAGGTTCTCCACAGCTATTTGAATGTCTTGTGGTAGTTTTACTATTTCTCCTAGTCTAGAGTGCTTCACGAATATGTTGCCCTTCTCAGAAACCAAGTTACGTATTGACATGAACAATGTTTCGTCTAATGTTAATTTCAATTTGTTAATAAAATAAGATGCTACCACATTTTGTAATTCATTTAGATTGTTTAAGTTCGCTTTCATTCTATTCACCTCTATGTACATTATGACTTATTAAATAAGTCTATAATCAAAATAGCATAGACTCATTTTATTAGTCAACACTTTGTATGCGTTTTGTGTTGTATGGTATACTTCCCTGTGGAGGTGTTAATAAATGGTTGTTAAATCAAATTTAAAATACATATTGGATTCACAAGGTCTCTCTATTCGTGAGTTGGAAAGATTAACTGGGATATCGTTCGAAACGCTCAGAAGAATTGCTACGAATACAGCAACACGATACTCTGCTGATACATTAGATAAGTTATGCGAGGTATTGGATTGTGAAATATCAGATATATTGGTAAGAGAAAAAGGCTCGGATAATTAAATCCGAACCTTTTTTAAAGATGTATTCATATAAATTGTTGCTTCTAGTTTACTATCTTCTTCTACTAAAGCACTTCGATACCATAAGTACATTCTTTCGCATGCTTTAAACTCCGTTACTCAAAATCTCACTTCAAATTTCATAAAGAGAAATATAAAAGGTGCAAACAATGCATCCTTATTCAAAATATTGTCTAACTAAAAAGGAAGCTCAACATAGTCTAGTTCTACTTGTGTAATTATTCCTTTTACATCATCTGATAACATGCGTAACTGATCCAATTTTGATAGAGGTAACATGTATGTTTTTGGATTCCCCTCACTTGTATATTCAGCTACTCCTAATAAACCTCTTTCTACTAAATTCATTAGTGCCTTATCATAATTATCGGACAAAACTTCTTTTACGTATCCCTTTATTTGCCATTCCTTTATTTGAGCTAAAGTATGTTCCGATTTCAACCTACTACCCAAATAACGTTCTTCTGTATCCATTATAAATTTTATCAGCAATAATTCGCTGTCTGTTAAAACACCAGAAAGTATCATACTTTCTATAGATAACAGCTCCTCATTTTTTATATCTCCTGTAGACAGTGGACCAAATGAAACTGAGCTTTCTTGAGAAATATTAGTGACATCACTAGATTTTCTTTTGTAATCTGTCACTTTCGTGTATAAGTGTTCAACAATTTTTGTTATGTCGTATTTATAGTATAGCCCTTTAGCTTGATATTCCTTTTTGTAGGCTTGTACTCTCTGGATTTCAGAAAAGTCTTCATCCATTGTGATGTGCTTATCAACAAAATAAAGCATAATCTCCTTCTCTTGCTGGATAAATAAATCAATTTCTTCAAGAGTACCAGATGGATGACTAGCAGTTGCTGACCCTAGTTTTTTCCAAAACACACCAATCAAAAGGTCACACTTACTTACTAACTTTTCATTTAATATTTGTTGTGGGTCTTCTCCTCTATAAGTAGGAGCTACATTTTCCCACCTTGCAGGAAGTAATACCACTTGCATATTTTCTGAATAAACTGTGTTCCATTTAAAAATAGCTTGTTCAATTTCATCTCTTTCTTGTGATACATCAGAAGGCGATGCAATTAAAACACGTAACACTTCGGCTTTAAATCCCATTTTGTTGTTCTACCTCTTTCTATACATCAATAATATAAAATTATACTACATTAGTAAAAAATTCAATATTATTTATAAAATAGACTGATTGCTTGCACTTGTAAGGTCGAGTTCAAAATTCCTTCTTCAATTAACCTGCTTCGAACTTATTGGGTTTTTCAGATATTATTTTAATATTTACTTTATCTCTTTAAAAACTATGTTATTATACAATCCGTACATCTCCTAATTGTTTAATGTACTAAATTTTATATTACTACTTTCTGGTTGAAGGGGGCATATTGTTTGGGTTTAGAAAAAGTTCAGTTCCCATACACTTATTTACATTTACAGCGACATTTTTTATTAGAAGGCGATACTAAAATTAATACTTGGAAGAACTTCCTCATCGTTGCTATTCCTATATTTGCATTTATTTTTAATTTCTTACGCATCAAGGACGGTTTTAGCAATTCTAGCTACTCTAAATTGGCTTCTTCCGAATTTGATTATAAAAAATTGGCTTCTTCTGAATATGTTTATGAAAATTTAGGTGATATTTCTTTTATACCGTATCTATTAGTTGGTTTTATCTTTACTTTCTTAATGAGTTTAGGAGTGCATTTTTTAGCTTATTATAGGATTTTGAGATCACGTGATGAAACATCATTATCTACTGAAGCAATTTTCAAAACTGTATTCGATAATTTCAATAAAAGGGATATCTTAAAAATATTCATATCTCCTGATTTAGCTATGGCACAATACTGTAAAAATCTTATTGTTAACGACATAAAATCTATCGAATTTAATACCAGTGATACAGATATATATTTAGATAGGGAACATAGACTATCAAGTTATCATTGGAGCTTAATAAGAATCGAAAAAAAAGCTTTTATAGAATTCTCTAATTGGCTTAATATTATTCTTACTACCATTTTATTTGTAGTTACTTATTTTATTTTTGATATAGCAACCTATTGGATTCTAGCAATAATTATTTATCGAATACTATCTAGAGGAACGGAGATTGTAGTGGCATTTTATTATGACGTTGTACAGGTCAATTCAAAACAATTTTATCTAGGAAAAGATGAAGAATATATTAATGGTTTTACATCTTCTCTTATTAGACAGAGTGGTCGTTTATCTCTAGCAATCCATAGTTTAATTGAAATGATTTTTATTTTTGCAATTGCTTATTTCGTTTATTTTCAAGTTATAACATCATTATCACTTACTACTGATTTTGTAACATGTACAATTTCTGATAATTGTATAATCAAAAAAGAAGATGCACCAACACTTTTTGAAACTCTACTTATGAGTTCTACACTAGGAGTTTTTAATATTTCCTATGGAGTTTTCCCTAATATCCTGCTCGCTATATTACATGCATTTCAAATCTTGATAAGTGGTGTACTGATCTTACTCTCTGTAGCACAATACTTAGGTGCAGACAAAACTTTAAATATATCTGACGAAAAGTTTTACAATGAAATAGCAAACCTTGATAGCCTTAAGGAAAATGGAACCAACAGTCTATATGAATTAAATAATATATTTACAACATATATAAAAATGACCGAAATTAAATATAAGATAAATATTGGTGATAATCTTAAAAAAAATATTCAATACATAGATTCCAATATTTATAGTAGACATTAAGAATACTATCCCCCAACATGAAGCCAGAATTGAGGAAAATGGCTTGGTGCAAAAATGACTGCCTACGTTTCAGAAACTAAATTAATAGAATCTAAAACATAGACAGTCATTACATTTTCATGAATCCTTCATTTGAGGTATCCGTATTGTATGCCCCTGTTAATGCGTTCTTTCGAACAATACATATAGTTTCTACTTCTGCCCCGAAACGTTTTGTAATCCGTCTACATGCCTTCTGCTTGTATCGTAAATGCTTATTCTACTATTATGAGAAACTCAACAACAATTACAATGTACTATGTATTCTGCATGACCGTAGCCATTCAGACCTTCCACTCCTAGCCGTTATTGGTCGCTAACACCATTCAGATACCAAAGCCAACAAGGAAGCTCCTAGTGGTATCCTAGACTTAATTATTGCGGCGGCTAATTCATAACCTTTCCAGTTTAGTTTCGATTGGTGTTATTGGGCAACCACCAAAGAGCTACTATTATCTAAAAAAGACAATAGGAAACTAGACCTTTGCATTTTATCTTTTTTTCAGGTAAAATGAAGGCTATAAATGCTCATATTTAGTTGTATTTGTGTGTGGCTAAATGAGTTGGGAGTTAGCTATTTGCCGTAGCTGACTCTCTTTTTTATTGCTTAAAACTCGAAATTGTTTAATGGATTGTGCTTGTCATTCTCCTGTTTTAAGTGACTACCCCATAAATTTACATAACGTTGAGTCGTTGTTATATTTTCATGTCGCATTAACTTCATTATCGTAAAACTGTTTACATTTGATTGGACAAGATTCCTGCAAAAAGTGTGCCTAAACGTATGTGGGCTAACTCGCACATCTTTAAAATTCATTTTCTCTTTTAATTCACGAAACACGTAGTCAATCGTATTAATTGTGAATGGTTCATTTTTATTAGTAACAAACAAATACTCACTTTCATTTTTTAAGAAATTTGATGAAAATGTCTTGAATGCTAGTAGCTCTCTCGTTAATTTATCTGTTAAAAATACCGTTTCATATTTTCTACTCTTACCATGTACTTGTAACGTTTGATTTTTAAAATCTACATCATCCCACTTCAACATTAATAGTTCCTTCCTACGAATGCCTGTCCCTAGAAGTACCAAAATAATCAAATAGTTACGGTAACTGCTATATGATTGATGCCTCTTTTTCTGTGTCCGATAGAACGCTAACATTTGGTTAATTTGTTGGTCTGTAAAAGTATCAATCTTCACATCTACTTTTTGAGTTTTTATCTTCTTCCCAATGTTTTCATCAACATACCCCTCTTCAACGCAATAATTTAAAAAAGCTTTAGCACGTAAAATAATTGTGTTGATTGTATTTGGTTTCCTGTTTTTTTGCTGTGCCATCATTAAATATTTTTTAAGATGACTTCGTCTCACATCCTCAACATTAACTGCTCCTTCTTCAATGCAATAGTCAATGAAAGGCTTAATCATGTATTTATAACTTCTGATATTTGACTCAGTTGTGTTATTAAATCGTCTATCCGATATAAAATCATCAAACGCAAACTTTAAAAGCATAAAAAAATACACTCCTTTTTATCTAAATTAATAGACAATAAGAAGTGTACTATTGATAACAAACAAACTGTATTTTACTCCACATCTTAACAAGTGCCTTGAACCCTTGGTATTACTGACTTTTCCTAAGTTTTTTCAAGCCTTCTCTTGATAAGATTATTTAATTAAAAAGAATTGTAACATGAACATTTAAGAATATCAACAATACATAGAATATTTTGTTATTAACCATGCATGTCATTATGTAATTTGTTTAAAACTAATATTGAAGCTAAGTCCATATATTTTATGGTAAACAAGCTGTAATTATGTTAACATATACCTTTAGTAACAGAGAGGAACGTGAATAGTTTGATTAAAATTGAATTTCCAAAACCAGATTTAGTAATTCGCCAACGAGAGCAAGATTTAAAACCAGGTGATGTTCCAATCACACCGTATTTCGGTTTTATTGATTTCCATAAAATCACTCGTGAAAATGGCGGCATTTTCTTATTCTACAATGAACAGAATGAACTATTATTTGTCGGTAAAGCACGTAAAATTCGTCAACGTATTAAAAAGCATTTTGAAGACAATGTGTCACCGATGAAAAATCATCGTGATGAAGTTTTCAAAATTGAAGTGTACGAAGTAGATGATCCAATGGAACGTGAAATTTACGAAACATACGCGGTTAATACATTCCGCGCTAAATACAATGTTGATAAAGTTTTTTATTAAGATAAAAGATCTTATATTACAAAAAATAAGAATCTACAAGCCATCTGTGCTTGTAGATTCTTTTATTATCTTCACTCTACGAAAAAGGCTTTGCGTTCTTTAGTAATCCATTCCTCGAGCTCCATATCATCATCGCGCGTTAACAATCGATTGACAAGCACGTCATGCCAAATATAATCCTCTAATAAATAAATATGCACAGGGTCATTTGTTATAAAAGCCGTTTCTTGATTGGACGGTGAGTGTCCATAAATCATCTCTTGACCATCTATAGACAGAATAAACCAATGGGGCGTGGAAGCATTCCTCGTATATTGAGTAATGCGGTGCTGGTCAATCGATGCAATATTTTCATCCACATACAAAGTAATTCCATGAACCGAAATACGCTGAGCGACCTCGTGTATATCTTCTCGCAATTTTTCATACATATCTTCCCACATTGATAATAGTACTTTTTTCTCCGCTTTTTGTAATAACGACTGACAATAATTGACGATTGCCTCTTTTCCTTTTAGCGTCACAACCTTATGCTCCGCTTCCTGCTCTTTTACCTCTAATTTTTCTAATTGATCACTAATCGACGTGAAATTCGATTGCCAGCGTTGCTCAATTTGTTGTAAAAACACAGCAACAGGAATGGAAGAGTATGTCGTTTGATCTGCCGTTTCTTCTTTCAGTACTAACCCTTTTTCAACAAGCACATTAAGTATGTCATATATTCTTGCACGTGGGATACCGGAGTTCTTACTTACTTGATAGGCACTAACATGACTATTTTGTACGAGTGCCGTATAGGCCTTTGCTTCATATTCTGTGAATCCCAGTTCTTTTAATTGGGCGATTAATAATTCCATCGAATCCCTCCATTTCCTCTATTATAGTTGAAGGCTATGAAGATTAGCCAACGAAAAAATTAGTCTTTACAGACACGTGAAATTTAGTTACTATTTCAGTAGTAACTATCTAAAGAGGTGTATACATGCTATTTGAAGTAGATTTAAATGTAGTCATATTATTAATATCTTTTGGATTTTTAGCCGCCTTTGTGGATGCCGTCGTTGGTGGTGGTGGCTTAATTGCATTACCCGCCCTCATGTTTGCCGGTTTAAATCCAGCAGCAGCTGTAGCAACTAATAAGCTTGCTGGTACAATGGGGTCTTTAACATCAACCATTTCCTTTTATCGTTCCGGTCAGCTAGAAATTCGTTCGGTTATCAAATACTTTCCCCTAGCCTTTATTGGATCACTCTTTGGTGCATGGACAGTACATTTAATAAACCCCGAATTACTAAAACCACTTATGCTAGTAATGCTTGCAGCTGTTGCAGTCTATACAATCTTCAAAAAAGACTGGGGTTCAGTAGCTGCAGTCAAAAATTTAAAGTCTACGCACTTAGTTTTATTCATGCTATTGTTATTTTGCATTGGTTTTTATGATGGATTCCTTGGTCCAGGAACCGGCTCATTTTTAATTTTTAGCTTTTTATTAATCGGCTTCGATTTTTTAAAGGCAGCAGGAAATGCCAAATTTTTAAACTTAGCAAGTAATTTTGCAGGCCTTTTAATGTTCGCCTACTTAGGTCAAATTCATTATGTCTACGGTTTACTGATGGGTGTAGCTCAAATTGCCGGTGCATTTGTAGGTTCCCGTATGGCGATAAAAAAAGGTAGCGGCTTTGTTCGCGTATTGTTTATTATCGTAACGATTACATTGCTCACTAAAAATGCTTATGATTACATAATTCATTAAAAAAACGCCGTAGATACGCTATTTCTACGGCGTTTTTGTTTGTTTATGAACTTTGGGTGTTCTATTTTTTAATTCGAGAGAGGTTTTTCGTTGTATCAGGGGTTCTTTCCGTCGATTCGGAGACTCTTTCCGTCGTTTCGAAGGTACTATCCGTCGTTCCATTGACCCTTTCCGTCGATTCCAGTACTATCCATCATTTCAAGGTTTCTATCCACGACTTCGAACGTTCTATCCAACAATTCAGTGTTTCTATCCACGACTTTAAACATTCTATCCATCATTTCAAGGTTTCTATCCACGACTTTGAACGTTCTATCCAACAATTCAGTGTTTCTATCCACGACTTTAAACATTCTATCCATCATTTCAAGGTTTCTATCCACGACTTTGAACGTTCTATCCATCATTTCAAGGTTTCTATCCACGACTCTCGACGTTTTATCTATCACTCTTTGAATACAATATAAAACGCCGTAGATATTCAATCTCTACGGCGTTTTATAAGTCAGATAAACAACTTTTCGTCTTTAAATTTATGACTCGTTAATAAGCTAACAATAACAAAAATGAATAAGGAAGCGACGATTGGAATTGTCACAGTATGCATGCCAAAGACAGAAGGGTAAAAACGATCAATGATAATATATAAGGTCATCCCTGAAATCATTGACGCTATCGCACCGTATTTGTTCGCCTTTTTCCAATATAGTCCTAAAACGACTGTCCAAATAAAGACTGCCTCTAGTCCGCCGAAAGCAAATAAATTAAGCCATACTAATAGATCTGGTGGATTTAGTGCAAAAACGATAACGACTAAACCAATCACTGCTGTAACAATAAAGCTTGCACGTTTAATTTCCGTATCATTCGCAGTTGGCTTTATATAATTTAAATAAATATCTTTCACTACTGTTGAGCTAACAAGCATTAGGAGCGCATTAACTGTAGACATCGTTGCTGCCATTGGTGCTGCTAAGACAACACCAGCTAAAAATGGCGGTAAAACCTTTAATGTTAGCAGTGGCATAACTTTATCACCAATCTCAATACCTGGCATCACTGGTCGTGCTAAAACACCAATTAGATGCATCCCAAACATAATTGTCCCAATGGCAATAGTGCCAATGATAATGGCTAAATGCATACTTCTTGAATCTTTATAGCTCATCGCACGAACAGCGATTTGTGGAAGCCCCACTACTCCAACACCGATCAAAATCCAAAATGTAGAAACGTATAATGGCGTTAATTCACCTTCAGCTCCAAATGGAGATACGAGATTCGGATTCTCAGCGACAAGCGAAGCCATAATATTATCAATTCCTCCGCCAGCGATAATTGTCCCAATTAATAAAATAACTGTTCCGATCACCATAATCGAGCCTTGCACCGTATCCGTCAATGCAACAGCACGGAAGCCCCCAATGATCACATAAACTAACACGGAAATCGCAAAAATAAACAGTGCCGTTGTGTAGTTTAAGCCCGTTAATGATTCAATTAATCGAGCACCACCTACCCATTGTGCCATCATGGCAGAAAATAAAAAGATGATGATACTAATAGCTGATAAAATAACTATGGCATGGCTTTTATAGCGCTCTCGTAAAAAGTCTATTAACGTGATCGCTTGATAACGTCTTGCGATAATAGCAAATTTCTTCCCTAAAATCATTAAAACAAAATAACCCGCCGGAAGCTGAGCCATCGCCAATAATACCCAACCAAGCCCTTTCGTATAAGCAACACCTGGACCACCAATAAAGCTACTTGCACTACCGTACGTAGCAATCATTGTCATCGCAAGGATGAAGCCTCCCATTTCACGACCACCGAGGAAGTATTCCTGTAAAAATGAATTGGATGAGCGTATATGCTTATTTGACCAGATACCAATACCAAAGATGATGACTAAAAATAATAGCAGTGGAACAATAACTTGCCAGTGCATTATTGATCCACCTCCTCATCGTCAAATGGTACCTCTTTGAAAAAGAGTTTCATGACGAGCCAGATTAAAATAATCATAAAACCTGTCCCTGCTATACAGCTATAGAAAAACCATGCAGGGAAACCGAAAACATACGTATAGCTTGTTGGATCACCAGAGCCTAGTCCATAGGCAAAGCCGAACCATATCGCAAAGTTAACGATAACAAGTCCAATACCGATAAGCGCCTCTCGATGCGCAATTTTAAAACGTTGATCTTTCAAAATACCGTCCCCCTAACCTACTCTATTTTACTGATATGTTCGTATTATGGGAACCTTTGTGAGAAAAATAAATATCAGCACTACAATTTAGTTTCAAAAACGATAAACAGAAATTCCCCCTTAATATTATGTTTGACGTTTAGACTCTCATTAACAGACTTTACTCAATCGTATCTAATAGCTCTATATCTAAATTCCCACTATTTTTCATGCTGTGAAATATTTCTAAGTGCCATTTATTTTTAAGTCTTTCATATTTATTTTCTTCAATTTACAAATGTAGATTCGTATAGGCATCCATTATTTTAAGATTGTTAAAGTTGCATATCTTTGAGGTGTGATTGTTAGAGTGACCATATCATGTGGAATATCTTCGAACTCTTTCACTTCAACACAAACCCAGTATCCATCTTCTTCACCAAATTCATGTTCCACAACAAAAGCCCCAACTTGCTGTAAAGGATTTTTGACATGTTTTATTTCGCTAATTCGTTTATTTAACGGCAAAGATGTTTTAGGTATTTCGATTATATATTGATCATCCGGACATAAAACTCGAAAACCTACTAGCATTAGCTCCCAAACTTCTTTAATCGCTTTGTTTTGCAATGTGTTTTCAGTCATTTCCCCCTCCTTATAAAGTAAATAATCCTCCTTTCAAAATTGAAAAAACGCCTGGATAACCAAGCGTTTTTCACCATCTTTACTATTGGAATTTCTTTATTAATAAGCCCCAGATTGTGAAGGAAAATACTTTAATTCATACTCCTATACATGTGTTTGTATGATTTCCAATTGAAGCAAATATGTTTAGCTGTATTTAAAGATACTAACGAAATAGTCTTCTTCAGGAAAATCACCCATATATTCTAAACCATTTCTTGAATAAAACTGTTTTAACTTTTCATTTCCAGCCCAACAATCTAGATACAAGGTTTTATCTAATCCTTTTGCTAAAGAACAAGCAAATTCTGTTATTGCAGAACCAATGTTTTTTCCTTGGAACTTGGGTAAAATGGCAATTTGAGATAGATACTTACTTTTATCATCAAGGGAAAATTCATTTATATTTTCTATATCATATATACAAAACGTTCCTATTATTTCTTCTTCTACTATTAAAACGTACAAAAAGTTATTTTTTAATTGGTTTATAATTTTATTATGATCCCAAGGGTATTCCCATTGGTGTATTCGTTTTTGTTGTAAATTTAATGTAACCTCATTTAATATATACAACAATTGCGATAAGTCGTCGATTTTGGCTATTCTTATTTCCACTATCTAGCTCTCCTTTCATGGTTTTAGTTTTCATCAATGCTGAAAGAAGTTAAAGGTTTTTCTGGTCGGTTATGGCAATATTTGCAATTAGGATCACTACATTTTGATTCAGTCCAACTATTACATTTAGGGCAAAAATAAGCATCAAAATCATCGTAATATACTAGATTAAACTTGCATTTAGAACAATATTTATCTTTTTCAATTTGACCATAAAATTCAAAGTTGTCTATTATAACTTTTCCATACTTTTCTACTATTTTCATATACATACTCCTATAGAAATATTTATGTATTAAATAACTATTTTAACATATATCATCCACTAAATTTTGAATACTCACAATTTTTCAACTAATATATCCTTCATCGTTAATTGAATAGCAAGAATCTTTTAGAAAACAGGCTATATCTTTTTTACATAGGCGTTTAAGAAATAGGCTTGAATGTACTTTTAATAATTGATATGAATTACCGCAATATTAGATTGATGAACGAACAAATTGTTGTAGTATATAGTGCCATCTGTGATAAAAAAGAGGATAGATAGAGCCAATTTATTTAAGCTCTTCTATCCTTTTAATAAAATTTGAGAAAAACTGTTCCCATTTGTGTACTTCAAATTGCTAGGATTAGCGTTTATCAACTCTTTAATATTGGAATTTCTTTATTAAGCTTTGAAGCTCGTCTGCCTGCTGTGCCATTTCTTTTGCTGAAGAAGCCATATTATCTATGAAGGCTAGTTGCTCCTCTGCTGTTATCGTAACGTGTTCCGTACTTTCAGTTGCCTTGGTTGCAATGCGTGCCATTGCTTCTGTTGAGGCAGTAACTTCTTCAACACTTGCAGACATTTGTTCCGTTACAGCGGAGATGTCATGCAACTGTGTACTTACTCCCTTAATCGACTGCATGATCTTGTGGAAGGCCAGTTTTGTATCATCGACAACATCCATACCTGCGGCAGCTTCCTTCGAGTTACTAGAAATAGCCGTAATAACATTGGTCGTATCACTTTGAATTGAATGAATAAGCGATGCTATTTGATCAGCAGATTTCTTTGATTGTTCTGCCAATTTACGAACTTCATCTGCAACGACAGCAAATCCTTTTCCTTGCTCCCCGGCACGAGCCGCTTCGATGGCTGCGTTTAAGGCAAGCAAATTCGTTTGATCAGCGATGCTTGTAATCACATCAACGATATTGCCAATTTGTTGCGACTGATCACCTAAAATTCGGACCTGCGCCTCTACATGGTCGGATGATTTGTTAATAATTGTCATTTGATTCAATACACGATTCAAAGAATCATTTCCTTGAGCAGCCTCGTCACTCATTAAATCAGCAGCATCTGAAACCGTTGAAGCAGTTTCAGCAACTTGTTGGATGCCAATCGCCATTTCCTGCATGGCCGTTAAGCTATCACTTGTGCTATGTAATGTAGTTCTTGAACCATCGGCTAAATCTTGTAGTGTTGAAGTTAGTTGTCTCGTCATGTCAGCGGTTTGCTGTGATTTAGATGTTAAGCCATCAGACGATACATCAACTTGTTTAGAGGATTGTGCTATTTGTTGCATAACTACCTTTAAGCTTGTCAGCATTTTATTAAACGATTGTGCAAGCTCACCTGCTTCATCCTTGGAATTAATTTGTAGCTGTTTTGTTAAATCTCCCTCTCCATCCGCAATATCTCGAAGTTGAGCATTCATTTCACGAAGCGGCTTCACAAATGCTCTCGTAAACAGGAAGCTACCTAATATAGCAATGACAGCTCCGATGAACAATACAATGAGAAGCTTGCCGATAAATGCAAAAATAATAGCATTCACTTCATCGATTGTTTCACCGACAAACCACATCCCAATGATGTCTCCATTTGCATCTTTAATAGGTGCATAGAGTGTTAAATATTTCGTTCCTACTACATCTGCCTCACCAATAAAGGTTTCCCCTTTAGTCATAACATTTTCAACGACTTTTGGATCAGCATCTTTGCCAACTAAACGTTCGCCATTTAGCTTTAGATTAGTAATAAGTCCTTTGGAGCCCTGGAAAATGGTTACACCACCATCGATGCTTTCGCCAACCTCATCAACAAAGGCTTCCTGATCAACTATTTTTGAATCCCCTTTGTAAAGTTCCCCATCTTTTATAGCCCAATCGCCCTTAAATCGTTCTTCTAGAAGCGCATAGCCGACCTTTGAAATATGGGTTACACTCTGCTCAAAATTATTAAGCATAATTTCCTTCACTTGTATATGGGATACAAATCCAATCATAATGCTTAAAAACAGAATAACGCCCACTAAAAGCAAATTAAATTTCGTACTAATTTTAAAAGCGCGCAAATAATTCGTCTCTCCTTTCTCATATTAATTAGGAATATTATGTATAAAATGTGAACCATTTTTATTAAACATGATTCTATCAATAGTTTCAATACATTATCAATAAATTAACAATATTAATATAAATGAGTTGTTGGTGTGCAGTAGCTAAGGGAAATACAATGAATTCACAACGTGTGGTTAATTTCCGTTCCGACTGGGCACTTTGCCACTTTGCCGCTGACGCTTCGCTTTCGCGCAGATAAAACATTTTGCCGCTGACGCTTCGCTTTCGCGCAGATAAAACATTTTGCCGCTGACGCTTCGCTTTCGCGCAGAGCAAAGCTTCCTGGGGGCGTCCGAGGAGTCGCCAGTCTCCACTCCGATAAACTTATCCGCATAACATATGCTTTAACATAATGTCACCACCATCTCTCGCTGGTGAACTAATATCCTTCGTTTTTATGGTGTAATTTGAAATTTATGCTAATATATTTTTTAAAAGGGAGGGAGTTTATGAAACTTGTTTTAATATTTGGTCCTCAAGCAGTAGGAAAAATGACTGTTGGACAGGAATTAGCTAAAATAACGGATTTGAAACTTTTTCATAACCATATGACGATTGATTTGGTTAGTCATTTTTTTGGTTATGGTACAACAGAAGGAAAAAGATTGGTTAATTTGTTTCGTCAGGAAATATTTGAAGAGGTATCCAAAAGTAATTTGTATGGCTTAATTTTTACTTATGTCTGGGCTTTTGATATGCAGGAGGATTGGGATTATGTCGACGATCTTGCAAAGCTTTTTGAATCAAGAGGGGGTACTGTTTATTTTGTAGAGCTTGAAGCTGATGTAGTAGAAAGATTGGAAAGAAATAAAAGCGGTAATCGACTTGAGCATAAACCTTCAAAGAGAGATATTGAATGGTCCGAAAAAGATTTGAAAAGCTCGATGGAAAAATACAGACTAAATTCCTTAGAGGGCGAATTAAAATATCCAAATTATCTCAAGATCAACAACACAAACTTGAGTGCTGAAGAAGTTGCTATGTGCATAAAGGAAACATTTCATTTATAGAATTGAAAAACGCCTGGATCTCCAAGCGTTTTTCGGTTCTAAAAATAGAACTACATACCACTTACAACTTTATTTTAATCAACTGATAATCCGTTAATAAAACAATATACTATTTCTTCTTCTAACTGACTTAATTTACGATTTAGTTGAGTAGATAGTTCGTTAACTAAATTCGAATGGTTTCTTTGATGTTTTTCTGTTAAATCACAAATTAACTTCAACAACATTATATACCCCATAAAATCCTCTTTAGATAATGGGGGCTCATGCGAAAGCACATAAATTTCGGCATCAAACATTTCAATGTTTTCTAAGAGATGTCTAACATTTTCAATTTTATATTGTGGTTGTTGTGAGTAAATACTTGGATACAAGCAGTCCCCTAAGAAAAGTACCTTTTCTTCCTCTGCATAAATAATTGATGAGTCATCGGAATGATCTCCACCCACATATTTGACTACACACCGAATACCACCTAATTCAATCTCATAATTATCTTTAAAAGTAATATTAGGTAATTTGATGGTAATATTTCTGTCTACTCCAAATTCTTTTTTAATCATGTCGGAACAAAACTGATTCTCTAGGCCTATTTCGACACGTTTATCTAAAGCTTCATCTGACCAATCATATTCCATCATTTTTTCAAGGTGCATCTTTGTGTTTTCATGTGCTATGGTTAATAGATTCATCTGATTTGTTCCAAAGCTATGATCCCAATGCCAATGCGTTAATACTACAGAATGATAATTAGCAATTTGACTTTGATTTAGTTCATCAAGAAATAACTTAGTATGTTTATCAGAATTTCCTGCATCAACAATTAAGGTTTGGTGATCCCCACAAATGGCAGACAGTATTGGTCGATCAGTTTCAGAATTATGCGGTAAATAATGTATACGATTTGTTAGTTGTTTCAAATTTTTCTCCATTATCTTAACTCCCTTTGTTTTCATTAGTTCCGACAATTTTATTTAATGTATCAAGAACATTTTTTAACTCTGTTAAGCTAACTTTCGAATAATATTTTTCTACAAGCATGGCGTCAATTTTATTTAGAAGTTGATAAAACTCTTGTCCTCTATCCCCAAGATAAATAAAGGTCTCTCTACGGTTTATTGCATTCTCTTGACGATAGATCATTTTCATTTCTTCGAGCTTTGAAATTACTTGGCTAACCGCACTTTTTGAAATACCAAAATGATTTGCAATATCATTCGCAATTACAGGCTCATTGCGAATGATATAAAACATAATAATTTCTTGTTGTGGAGTTAAGTGAAAGTTCTCTAATTCCTCAACCTCTTTGGATTCTTGTAAAACTAACAACTTGAACTGCTCAAACTTTTGATTGATTTGGTCTATCATTATTAAATAATCGTCCAAGATTTATCAGCCCCAATTTACTTTTAGTTAAGTTTAGTTTACTTAACTAAAAGTGGATTGTCAATTATTGTATGGAATTATTAAAGATGGCAAGCCTTCTTTATTTTTGGCTATTTTCTCAAAGATTGTTACTAATAACACATTACACTGGTAAGTACCTTCTTTAATGTAAGGGAAATCATTTACGCCTACAGAAAGACTTAAACTGTCTATTACTATTTTTAGTCGGTCCGTCAGAACCTTTAGCAGTAAACTCTGGTACATATACCTGGAATCTGTACAGTTAGTTCAATAAAGCAAAAAGAGCTGCATATGCAACTCTTTGATCTTTAATAAACGCCCCGTTAAATGAAGAAGAAAATAAAATTTTACTAAAGAATCATATTTACTTACGATATAATTCTACACCCTCGTTTCTAGTGCATTTTTTATAATAGCTATTTGAAAAACTAAAGGGCAAGAAAATGACCACTACATTAAGTTCTCGGAGTGGATTAATTAGATAATTTCATTTGATTTTTTATAAGTATATTTTTTATAAAGGCTGCTCCTGCCGCCACCATTATTGTCACGATAAGTATACCAAATCCCATTACCGCTATTACTGGTGGTAACGCATTTGCATTACCAAGTACAAAGATACCTAAGACATACAAAACAATAATGACAAATGCACAATATTTTATATGATTTAACCCTTTAACAATGCGAATTGAAAAGATAGATTTACACTCAATGACTAGAATCATTTTCACTGTTTCGTAAATTGCATAAAAAAACGGCAGCGCTGTCGCATACATTCCAAATAAAATCGGATATCTTAGATATGCAACTTCTGGGTGTATTAGTACGGTTTCCTGCGCTACCCTCGGTAAAACCAACACACATAATAACAAAATGATAATACCTATTAAAATAATGACTGAACTTAAAATAGCGGAATTAATTTTTTGCATATTGTCCCCCCTTAATTTTTCATGGTTATCATTATAACGTCACAAAATTAAGAAAGTTTCTAAAATTATTATACATATCTGTTGGTTAAAAAATTTTTGGATGGCAACAATCTATAAGAAAATTGGCTTATTTTTTCACAGTCACGGCTCACTAACAGCTCATTTATATTAAAAATAGTAAAGTTGTTAGTTTGTTAAAAGTGCATCAATCGCTTGAACAGCTAGTTCCAACGCTTTAATCCTTCTTTCTAAAAGCGTTCTTTGGGGACTACCAACCTTTGACTTCATATATACACTCTCAATTGATGGTAATAAACCAACGAGAACATTGCGCGCTACGGCTAAATCTTCCTGGGTATAATAATGGGGACTTTGATTCCAAACATTTTCTAGCATCGCTAATCCAATGCAAACAGCTTTGAGTCGTTTCTTTACTAAAGTAGTATTTGCACCTTTCTCGGTCATCTGAGACAAGGCATTTTCGAGTTTGCTGATTGTCGATTGTAAAGATTTTATTGATTCTAATTTTTCTACACTTGTTACGTTTTCCATAGTAGGACTGCCCTCGCTTCGTTACTGAAAATCGTTAAAAATCTGATTTCACTCGCAATATTCTATCATAATTACACAGTGGATTCTCAACAATCTTGCCCAATTGAATCGCTTCTTCTATCCGTTTATCCCAATCTTTAAGGGACTACTCCGAATTGAGAATTAAGGATACAATAAAAGCAAAAAAACGCCTGAATTTCCAAGCGTTTTTCGTTATTTCGCAGCCTTCGCATACATTTGTAATGCTTTTTTATCAATTTTTCCGACACTTGTTTTTGGCAATTCATCAATGACGATTATCTTTTTAGGGATTTTATAGCGACCTAAATGCTTGTTACAAATTTCTTTGATTTCCTCTAATATAGTTTCATCCTGATTCTGACAAACGATAAAGGCCACTACGATTTCTCCCCAATACTCATCAGCTATTCCAATGACCGCTACCTCTTGCACTAGTTGATGGCGCAAAATACATTGCTCGACTTCTTGTGGATACACATTTTCCCCGCCAGAAATTATCATCTCTTTACTGCGACCGACAATATAAAAGTCACCATCCTCATCCATCATGGCTAAATCACCAGTTTTCAACCAACCTTCATGCATGATTTTTTCAGTCTCCTGCTGATTATTCCAGTAAAAAAGAAACATATGCTTACCTCTGACGAATAGCTCTCCCACTTCGTTGGGCGCACAGCTTTCTCCGGCACTATTGATAATTTTTGCTTCATTGAATTGCATACTCTTCCCGACGGCCCCTTTTTTCAAACAGGCTGCCTCTCGAGAAATATAAAAATTATTAGGCCCCGCTTCTGTTAAGCCATAGCCCTCTTTAAAAAATAGCCCCTTTTTAATAAATGCATCATAGATTGGATACGGACATGGTGCGCCTCCTGATAAAAATACGTTCATTGACGGGAAGCAATTCTCCTTAAAGTAGTCCGTTGCAATCATCGCTTGGTACATTGTTGGCACAAAAAGTGAAATCGTAGTCTTATACTGATTAATCGCCTGAAGAGCGTTTTCTGCCTCAAATTTATCACCAATCACCACTGTACCGCCAGCCATTAAAAGCGGTATACATAAGGCATTTAAACCGCCTGTATGAAACAACGGCATATAATTTAACGTACAATCACGATCATTTAAACCCCAGCTAATAATTGTATTAATTGCATTCCAATTCACAGAATTAAACGATAGGACAACACCTTTTGCCTTGCCAGTTGTGCCCCCAGTGTAAATCATAAGCCAAGGGTCATTCAGGTCTACCTCTCGAATGCTGAGAGTAGCCGCTTCACTCGCTAAACGCAGAGAATGCATATTTTCTAAAGATACTGGGCAATTCATTTCTTCATCGTAAAGTAGTAAAGAAGGCGTAGCATCCGTCAAAATATCATGTAATTCCTTTGCACTCAATCGCCAATTCAATGGTACGTAGATTAGGCCTCTTAATCCACAGGCGAATAAGACAGCAAAAAGCTGGATATGGTTTTTCGCAAATACGGCAACACGACTTCCGGCCCGCAAGTTTTGGCGCTCAAAAAAATGACACCATTTTGTGATTTCCTCTGTTAATTGCTGATAAGTCCACTGCTCCTGTGTTTCGAGGTTTACCAATGCGATAAGTTTAGGTGTTAACGATGTACGTTTTAAAATCCAGGATTGCTCTACAAACATTTGGAAAGCCTCCTTATCACATCATAATTGCTCCATCCACATGAAGTGTGTGACCGTGGACATAGGAAGCCTCATCAGATGCTAAAAATAAATAGGCATTGGCAATATCTCTAGGTGTTCCTAATCTTTGCAATGGCACGACAGAACGCATTTGTGCTAGCACATTTTCTGGCATTTTTTTCACCATATCAGTTTCTGTAAAGCCAGGAGCCACCGCATTAACGTTGATCCCCTTGCGCCCTAATTCCTTCGCCCAAGTTTTCGTCATGCCGACAATAGCAGCCTTTGTGGCAGCGTAATTCGTTTGACCGACATTGCCATAAACACCGCTAACAGAGGATGTATTAATAATTTTGCCCCCTCCGGCAGCAATCATATGTGGAATGACCTCTTGCGTACAATTGAACACTCCAGTCAAATTCACATCTAGCACTTGATGAAACTGATCTTCCGTCATTTTTGTTAGCATCGCATCACGTGTAATACCCGCGTTGTTCACTAAAATATCGACCCGGCCCGTTTGCTCTATAACTGTTGCTACTAAGTTTTTGACGCTCTCTCTATCTGCAACGTCTACTTGCACAAATAATGCTTGATCCCCTAAATGTTTGGCAGCTGAAACACCTGCATCCTCATTAAAATCTGCAATGACAACGAATGCACCCTCTTCAATAAACCGTTCAGCAGCAGCATAGCCAATTCCATTCGCGGCTCCCGTAATTATGGCAACTTTATTGTTTAAACGCATACTTTTTTCCTCCTATTTCTAAAAACGCTTCAATTTCAGATGTCAGCTGTGGTAAATCATCTATTAATGGGGAATGACCGCAGTTTTTTAAACTAACGAATTGTGCATTTTCACCTAAATCGAGCATTATTTCATCATTCATTCCTTCTGTTATTACATAATCACGATCCCCTCTTAACACTAAAACTGGAATCGTAATTTGTAGTACTTCATGTGTGCCTTTTGCGACATCATGATCAACAGCACTTATATTGAAGACATTTAAGGCATGATAAACTTCCGCTAAATTTCGTTGTGTCAGCATATCCTCCACATATGTCTGATAGTGTTCTGGGCTAGGCTGTTTATGTGTGTAAATAAGTGCGTTCCAGACCGACTGTAAGCCATGCACATTTTTCGAATCATAGAAGCCTTGTACTAATTTTGTTTTAGATGTGTCGACGAGTACTTCCTCATAGGTAAAAGCTCTTTTTAATGCAGCTTGATTACCAGTACCTAAATCTGTGTAAAATGGATAGCCTCTCGTAGATGCCGAGGCTAGTAAAATAAGCTGCTGACAATAGCCTGGATACTGTGCGACAAACTGCATACAAACAGCTCCGCCCGTTGACCAACCAATCATGTCAAACTGCTGCAATTGAATCGCATCCACAAAAAGCTTCACATCATCACTAAAATCTTTAATCGCGGAAATTGGTTTATGATAAGATGAACTACCAAAGCCCCGTAAATCCAGCGCATAAATTGTATATTTTTCATCCAACGCGTCAATTAGAACGTCCCAATGTTTGGATGATGTCATATTACCGTGAATCAATAATAAAACACGTTCTCCCCCTTGACGTTTGCGATACGCAATCGTTTCTCCATTTGATAGCTCAATAGTTTTTAACATTGCATTTCCCCCTTATCCCCATCGAATCGTAATCGCTCCCCATACGTAGCCAATCCCAGCACTAACAAGTGTGACGATGTCGCCATCATGAATACGGCCTTCTTCTAACGCTAGCTGCAATGATAATATTTGATCAATCTGTCCGATATGACCATACTCTTGCAAGTATATGGATTGCTCTTGCTCTAAGCCGAGTTCACATAAAATATAATTATGAGCAGATCTTTTCATGTGAAGCATCGCTAAATAACCAACATCGCCCTCATTGAATCCACTTTTCGCTAAAGATGTTCGAATTACCTTCAAAAAATTGCTTAAAGATTTTTGCTCTAAACGTTCCTTCATTCCAATTGGGTCAATCACTTCGAGCTGATACAATTTATTTTCTAAATCAGAAGGCGTCAAAGGCTTTTTTGTACCACCGACAGGCACGACTACATCCTCTGAGAAAGAGCCGTCCGTCATAATATCCGCCTCTAATAATTGATTTTTGTCATAGTTTTTCTGTAAAAGAATTGCGCCTCCACCAGCTGCTAAATTGTACATAAAGCGTGTACGAGGATTGCTGTAGTCGATAAAATCAACGTTTCGATAGCCACCAGCTAGGAGTACGGTATGAATGGAATCATCCGACGCCATTAAGCTTTTCGCTAACTTTAGTGCCATAATAGTTGTGCCACATCTTAATTGCACATCAAATGCCCAAGCATTTACTGCCCCTAGCTCCTCCTGCATTTTTATCGAGGCAGTCCACAAAGGATACTCTTTATGCTCCTCTCCCATATACATCACAACATCAATGTCCTTCGGGTCGATATTAGCCTTGCGTATAGCGTCCTGCGCGGCCCATATTCCCATTTGAACCGTATGATCGTGCTCACCAGGAATAGGCTTTTCATAAATACCCAATTTTTGTCGAATAACATCCTCTGGTATATTGGACAGCGTCGCAATTTCTTTTGACGTCATTTTCGTCTGCGGAATATAGATTCCTGTACTTACAATGCCTACAGTCATTCAAATCGCTCCTTTTCCTGCGACAGGGTAACCGATGATTGATTTATTCCTTTTCGCTTTAATCGCCATTTCCAAAACATCATGCGCAAGGATCCAATAATTCCTTTTGGGAAAAAGATAACTGCTAAAATATAAAGGATCCCAAAGAAGATAATCCAACGTTCAAATATTGGATAATCACGAGCTAACCCTGAAAGCGCATGCTGTGCATATTCGATAACAGCCGATCCTAATAATGGTCCAACTAATGTGCCAACACCGCCAATAATCGTCATTAATAATGCATCTAACGTTATGTCCATTGTCATCACACTCGTATTGACAAAACGGAGGGAGATAGCATATAAGGAGCCTGCTAAGCTCGCAACAGTACCTGCGACAATTGAAGCAATCACTTTATAGTACAAAGTGTTGTAGCCTAGTGATTTTGTTCGTTGTTCATTTTCCCGAACAGCAATTAAAATTCGACCAGTTGGCGAGTTCACAAAGCGATATAGCGCAATAAAAATAACGACTAAGCATGCGAGCACGAAGAAATAAAACGTCATTCGATCTCTAAATATTTCAGGTGCTCTAAACGTAAAGCCATCATTTCCGTATGTAACAGAACGCCATTTTTCTGCCACAACTAAAAATAGTCCTGAAAAAGCTAATGTCAGCATCGCAAAGAAATGACTTTTTAATCGAAGTGTCAGTAATCCTACTAAAAAGCTAATGAAGCCTGCTAGTAACATGCCGACTACAATCGATAAGAAAAATGTTGAGAGTGTTGGCTCCATCTGTTTCAGCATGACAGCGGTTGTGTATGCACCTAAACCAAAAAACATTGCATGCCCGAATGACACAATTCCTGTATAGCCAAGGAGAATGTCATAGCTCATCGCTAAAATACCGAAAATAAAGATTTGCGTTAATAAAATCATGAGCGTCCTTGAGTCATTGACGAAAGGGAGAAGCACTAAAATAGCTAACATGAGGAAAAAACATAGATGCTGCAATGGAAGCTTCATTTTCATGTTGATCTCTCCTTTCTCATAGCAAATAAGCCTTGTGGACGGAAAATTAATACAATAGCCATTAAAATCATATTGACCGCAAGCGATAACACTGGCACATAATAAGCCATAAAGCTGCCTGCTAAACCTACTAATATAGCTGCTAATAGCGAGCCTGAAAAACTGCCCATTCCTCCGATTACGACAACGATAAAACCTAATATCGCATACTCCATGCCCATTTCTGCATAGATGACGCCTGAATACGGAGCCATTAACATACCACTAAGAGCTGCAAGTGCTGCACCAACCATAAACACATATAAAAACACTCGCTTAATATGAATACCAAGCGCCTGTGCCATCTCTTTATCCTGTACACCAGCTCGAACGACGAGGCCGACCTTCGTCTTTTTTAGCATGTATTGGAAAATACCGAAAATGATAAAACCGACAACAATAATAAATAATCGATATTTAATAATAATTACGTCTCCAATTTCCCAGCTGCCTGCTAAGTAACTCGGCGTTTTCACGGCCACACCATTTGGACCAAAAACAACTTTAATCATCTCCTGCAGCACGAGCATTAGCCCTAATGTAATTAAAATTTGCTGAATATGATTGCCGTACACAGGTGTTATTATTAATTTTTCAGTAATGAGTCCTAATAAAGCTCCCGTTACGATGGCACCTACAATTCCAATAAGAAAGCTCTCTGTGAACATATACGTAAAGATCCCCGCATAAGCCCCCCAAACAAATAAACCCCCATGTGCAAAGTTCAAAACGTCCATTAATCCAAAAATTAACGTCAGACCAGCCGCCAGCAAAAAGATTAACATGCCAGTTGCAAGGCCATTAATGACTAAATTGACAAGTAGCTCCAATAAAGTACACCCCCTTATCCGATTCCAAGATATTTTCGTTTTAATTCTTCATGATGGATAAGATCTTGCATTTTCCCTGAGTGAACGGTTCTACCATCATCAATCAATGTATACGTATCGCCAATTCGGCTCGCCATCATAAAGTTTTGCTCGACAAGTACGATGGACGTTTGCTTTTTCATTTCAACAATGGCCTCCATTACTTTCTCTACTACAATGGGCGCTAATCCTTTCGAAGGCTCATCAATCAATATCAACTTACTATCATTGATAAATGCCCGTGCCATAGACAGCATTTGTTTTTGACCACCTGAAAGATGCCCACCAGCCTTCTTCCAAAATTTCTTTAAGTCTGGAAACAGCTCCAGTACATAATTTTGCCGCTCTAAAGTAGCTGTATCTTCTTTACGCATGGCTACTTTCATATTTTCCTCTACGGTTAAATCTGCAAAGATTCCTTGGTTTTCAGGAACATAGCCTATTCCTAACTTCGCTACTTTATAAGTCGGGCTTTTCTTAATAGAAATTGAGTTAAATTCTACCTCTCCCTTTGAGGCAGGTGTTAACCCCATAATCGTTTTTAAAGTGGTCGTTTTGCCTGCTCCATTTCTACCGAGCAGTACACTTACTTGCCCTTCCATTGCCTCAAAATTGACCCCCTGCAAAATATGATATTGCCCGATATATGTGTGGACATCATTTAATTTCAGTAACGTGTTCATCGTACAGACCTCCTAAATATGCGTTTTGTACGGTTTCGTTTTTCATAATGTCCTCTGGTGTTCCATCTGCAAGAAGCTGGCCATTAAATAGCACCATAATCGAATCCGACAAATCTAGAATCATATCCATCTTGTGCTCAATGAGGAGAATGGTTTTATCACCTTGATTTTTAATCATGCGAATCACTTCTAAAATCGTCGGCACCTCCTCTAAAGACATGCCTGCCGTTGGTTCATCTAGTAAAAGAATTTCTGTATCAAGTGCTAACAGCATCGCAATCTCAAGCTTTCTCTTTTCCCCATGAGATAGCATTGTCGTGAGGGCATCTCTTTTATTGTCAAGTAAAACAAGTGCTAATAGCTCTTCCGCTTTTTCAGTAATCGCCTTATAGCTTTTATAATGGCGAAATAGTTGGAAACGAACTTTCTCCTTGGATTGCACAGCCAGACGGACATTTTCTAATACTGTCAGGTTCGGGAAAACATTCGTAATTTGAAAAGATCGCCCTAGGCCCATGCGTGTTCTTTCAATTGCTGATTTTTGCGCAAGTGATTGCCCCTTAAAATAGACATCCCCGGCAGTCGGCTTTAACTCTCCACTTATTAAATTAAAGAAGGTTGTTTTTCCAGCTCCATTTGGTCCAATAATTGACTTCAAATGCTTTTCCGGCATATTAAAATTCACATGGTCGACAGCTATGTGTCCGCCAAAACGAATGGTTAAGTTTTCTGTTCGCAAAATGGGTTCCATCGTATTCTCCTTTCTAGTACTTCTAACTCTCTTCACCCATTCTCATATGAAAGTGGGTGAAGAGAGACAGAATAATAACGCTTTCTGTCTCCAATTTCATTAATTCATAACCGGAGGGGCTGTTTCTTCAGGGCTAAGCTCACGAACTAGCACTGGTACCGGATAATCTACACCATCCTGCTTTTCTAAACGGATCGAATACATCGACTGTAATGCTTGATGATCTTCTTTCCGGAAAGTCATCGTACCCTTTGGTGTTTCAAATGACATCCCTTCCATAATGCCAATCAGTTTTTCCGCATCTGTATCACCCTCTGATTTTTTCAAAGCATCTACAATCGAGATGGCTGCAGACATGCCTCCTGGCGTAAATAAATCTGGAACGTCATTGAAGCGTTTTTTATGTTCCTCAACTAACCATTTATTTACATCATTTTGTGGTAACGTGTGATAATAAACAGAGAACCCTTCCATACCAATTAATGGATTCATAAATTTCAATGCAATAATATCTGGTGCACCCGTAGAAATTTTAATGCCTTTTTCTTGAATTTTTAAATCGGCAATTTGATTCCACGGCGAGTTTGCACCAGCCCATACAACAAATAAATAATCTGGTTTTGCATCAATTACTTTTTGCAAATTGGACGTAAAATCAGTAGCTGCCGGATCCGCATATTCCTCTAAAACAATTTCTGCACCTAGCTTTTCCGCAGCCGTCTTAAAGGCTTTAACCCCATCCAAGCCAAAAGAATAATCCGGCGCAAACGTTGCAATCTTAACACCTTTTCCCGCAATCGCTGCCGCTGCAGCATAAGCATCCTGAGAGGAATTTCGGCCTGTACGGAAAATATATTTATTAAATTCTGAGCCCGTAATACTATCCGCTACCGCTGGCTCCACCACCATAATCTTTTCGTACTCTTCCGCGAGTGGTAAAACGGCAAGCGTATCACCTGAGCTAGAAGAACCTACTAAAAAATCAACCTTGTCATCTTCTAATAGCTTCGTCGCTTTTTGAACTGCAACCTCAGGCTTTGTTTCTGTATCTTCATAAACAATTTCTATTTTCTTACCATTAACCTCCATCGTGCCGCCAGTCGCATATTCAATTCCTAAATCAAAGCCATTCTTTGTTTGTTTCCCATACGATTCAAGAGCACCCGTTAATGACGCAAGCACGCCGATTTTAATAGTGCCCCCTTCCTCCGTAGTTCCTTTTGTGTCATCCTCTGCAGCCTTATCGTCAGTTGAACTATCCTTCGTCTCATCCGAATTACAAGCCACCATCAACATCGTCAACATCAATAAAAGCACAAATAACCAATGCTTTTTCATCCCATATCCCCTTTCATAATGAACTAAAAAGAAAGCGCTTTCGTTGCTGTGTAAACACTATATAAAACTCCAGTTACAAATTAGTTACAAGATAGTGTGGTTTTTTCGGGGATGAGGGGTTTATCGAAACAATTTTGAGATTTATCGAGAATTTTTGATTGTTTATCAAGAATTTTTGATTGTTTATCGACCAACTTTATCAATTTATCACCCAACTTTTGAAAAATATCGATATCTAACTTCAAAAGTGTGATGTGCCACTTTTTCTGCAACAACAGCAAAGCAGTTTTATTATATAAATTTCATATTAATTCATAAGTAATAATATATTACCCATATTGAAATCTGGTTTTTATAATGAAGATAGCACTTTCAAAAGGAGGGACTAGAATGGAGTTTAGTAAACTTGGCAATAGCGGATTAACAATAAGCAAGATAGCATACGGAAACTGGATAAATCATGGGGGTAAAGTAGATGAGGATACTGCAAAAGAGTGTGTTAAAGCAGCACTAGATGTCGGTATAACTACATTCGATACTGCTGATGTTTATTCAGAAACTAAAGCTGAAGAAGTACTCGGCAGGTCTTTACAAGGTATACGCCGGGAGAGCATTGAACTATGTACAAAGGTGTCCCATCCGACTGGGAATGGGCAAAACGATAAAGGTTTATCACGAAAACATATTCTAGAAAATTGTAATGCATCTTTGCGTCGATTACAAACTGACTATATAGATGTCTATTATGCACACAGATTTGATCCAACTACTCCTCTTGAAGAAACGATGTTAGCTTTCGCGGATCTTGTAAGACAAGGTAAAGTGCTTTATATCGGTGTAAGTGAGTGGACAGCAGAACAAATCACCCGTGGTGCAGCACTTGCACGGGAATTGAATATTCCGTTCATTGCAAGCCAACCCCAGTATTCAATGTTGTGGAGAGTTATCGAAAGCGATATTATACCAACCTGTCAACGTGAAGGACTTGGGCAAGTAGTATGGTCGCCTTTAGCACAAGGTGTTCTCACTGGAAAATATCTACCCCAAAAACCAGTACCAGCCCAGTCGCGTGCTAATTCTTCGGCTGGCAAACCATTCTTTAATAAGCTTGCACAACGTTGGATGAACGACAATGTACTCACTGCTATTCAGAAGCTTAAACCCATCGCACAAGAGATTGATCTTACCCTCGCTCAACTTGCAGTAGCTTGGGTACTACAAAACCAGAACGTTTCCTCAGCGATTATCGGTGCCTCGAGCCCAGAACAGGTCAGAGAGAACGCGCTCGCTTCTGGTGTCAAACTAGACATTGAAATTATGAATCAGATTGACAAAGTATTAGAAGGTTTCGTTGAGTACGATCCGAGTAAAACAGGTTAATAATATTTTATTACCCATCCCCTTTAGGATGGGCTTTTATTTTTGGTGATTAAATTGCAAAATCGAATACATCTCTCTTACAACTGTTAAGAAATGATTTACTACTGCAGATTTTTCATCTTCTCTCCAACCAACATACAAATTTACCTTTGGTGTAGTCTCTTGGATTTTTTTATAGATAACCCCAGGATGTTTATAACTTTCCACCGACGATGGAACGACAGAAACTCCCATTCCGGTTGCCACTAAATTAACAATCGTTTGCATTTGAATTGCTTCTTGAACAACATTTAAGCTTACACCATGATCCCAAAAGTAGCTAATAATTAAATCATAAAAACTTGGACCCATATGACGTGGAAACAAAATAAATGGTTCATCCATCAACAATCGGAGTGGTATTTCGGGCAATGAGGCGAAAGGATGATCTTGATGTAAAACCAATCTTAAAGATTCTTCTGAACAAACTTCAGAAGAGAGTATTCCGTTGTTCTGTTTAGAACGAATAAATCCAATATGAATTTGTTTCTCATAAAGTGCTTTTAATTGCTGCTCTGTTGTCATTTCACGTAATATAAGATGGATTTTAGGAAAGCGTTCTCGATATTTATTAAGAACTTCTATAACAATTTCTGTGGAATCGACAAAACCAATAATTAAGCTCCCTATTTTCCCTTCAGCTGCGAGTTGTGTTTCTTTTATAGTTCTTTCTAACTGAAGCAGTGTTTGTTGAGATCCTTCTAAAAATATCTTCCCAGCATCCGTAAGCTCAACCATTCTTTTCGTTCGATGAAAAAGTTGAACTCCCAATTCTTCTTCTAATTTACGAATTTCTTGGCTTAAAGGAGGTTGCGCCATCCTAAGACGTTCTGCCGCACGACTAAAATTCAATTCTTCTGCCACCATTATGAAATATCGCATTTTCCTAATATCCATTTGCAACTATCCCTTCTACTAAATTCGATTACTTTAATGCTAATGCTTCTTCTATATTCATTACGCAAATATAATTCGTTCGATGGGAAATTCACCTATATGGAAAAGAAGTGAAAAAATGGACAGAAAGAACCCTTTGAAAATATTGAGTAAGTGAATTAATCAATAGATTTTAAAGATTTCATTCTGTCTCCTACTCACAAAATGTTATTCAATCGTTAATTACCTCTACCCTATCTAACCATTCATACATAAGGCTATTAAACAAATCCGCTTGTTCAATTTGCAAATTATGCCCAGCCTTATCTAAAATTGTGAAAGTTGCTCTTGGGAATTTATCTAAAATCGCAAAAGCGTTCTTATAGCCAACCATGGAATCCTGTTTGCCCAACAAAAATAAGCACGGTTTATCAAATGAAATTTCATCTACAGGAAATGAAAAACGATAGCCTTTTTGGATTTTTTCTAAAAATTCCACATCTGCGTTTCTTTGGCCTGCTAACACTTCATTTGTATAGCGATGACAATTGTATTCATTTAAAACAACAAGATGTGAACTAAAATCCTCTAGTTCCTCTTTCGTTATTGTCGATAAAAATTCTTTATCTGCCGAGACAATACTTTGTTCTGGGACTGTTCGACCTTCTTTATCAGGAATAATCAACGGACAAATAAAAGCAGCCCCTAAAATTTGGTCTTGATACTCCCTCATTATTCCTCTCACTAAATATCCACCATAAGATTCTCCTACCAATAAATACCGTTCGTTTGGTAGTAATGCGTGTATTAGTTCTACAACGGCCTCTAGCATTTCATCTGAGTCATTGATCTTTTCATAGTCTGTCGTCTTGCCCATTCCTGGAAGGTCAATATAAATTCGTTTCCAGCCTTCCCTTTCGGCAAAAACAGGCTCCATACAGCCTTTCATTAATCTATGATCTGGCGAATAGCCATGAAGCATTACGATTGGTGTTCCGGTTCCAATCACTTCATAGTAAATATTCGCTTTACTTACCTTACAAAATGACATAGTAGTACCTCCAATTATTATAAAAATTATTGATTAATGCATATAAATGCTCATCAAAAGTTGTTATGTTTTTTCCTTGTAGGAGCTAGTTGATTTTCGTTCCGACTGGGAAACTCCTCGGACACCCTAGCAAAGCGCCCAGTCGAAACGGAAATCACCTCCATGTCATAGATGCCCCAAAAATAACCAATTACATCATATACACTAGCCGATTATCAAATCATAAACAACCATCGTCGATTCCATCGGTGTTGTATTTAGTTCCCTTTTTAATTGCTGCACACATTTTTCATACCATTTTAATGCAAGGGAGCGGTTTTGTAATTGATAGTAACTATACATTAACAAGCGATAGCCTTCTTCCCATAATGCATCCTCACGAATCATTCTTTCTGCATAAAAAATAGCTTGCTTATAGTTTTGCTGCCTCGTCGCATTTTGTGCTAACCTTTCCAGTACTTCAATATACAAAGATTGAAGTTTTTCTCGATCCTGTATAAGCCAATCTAACTGCTTTTTTTCAGCATAAAGTGTATCCGTATAGCTTGTTTCAGCTAGATACAACCATTCGTTTGACAATTGTGGATCGAACTCCTCCATCCCTAATTCATAAAAATAGAGAAAGCGCTCGACATCAATTTGCAGAAATTGAGTATGCTGCAATTGATACATATTATTTTTACGCTGAATGAAAAAGCTATCTTGACGCGCATTTCTATTAGGCTCAAGAACCTTTAATAACGTATTCAAAACAACTTTAAAACCTCGATCGAGTGAATCAACATTTCGCTCTGGCCATAACGCCTGTGCAATCTCTTCCTTTGGCGTAAAACGATTGCGATGACAATATAAATAGACAAAAAGCTCCTTCGATTTATCGCGCTGCCATTCTTTATCCTCAAGCTTTCGATGATTTCTTGTTAAATTTAAACTTCCTAAAAAATTCACCTGCATTTCCTCATCAGGATAGATGATATTGTTCTCAACCTGAAAATAGCTACGCATCGTTAAAATAGCGGCATTTTCCCCTTCGGACTTTCTACTAAATTGTAAAAGCTCATAAAAGATCATCCCATTCGCTGGACCGAGAATGGTTTTTCTTTGTAAAAAGTAGTCATAGCCATTTGCGATGCATAACTGGGCAAACTGCTGAAAATAATGATTGAATGGTTGCGGTTTATTTTCTTTGAAAGCAATGACAGATTGAAAGAATAGTACATGCATTACACCATTTTGATCACCACAATTGTGAAATAATCGCTGTGCCTTCATTAATAATTGTCCGGCTCGTTCATATTCATGTTGAGAAAGAATGATTTTCACTTCAGCAATTAATATTAGAGCGGTCATCCACGCGTCTTGTACTTGCTCTGTTTCCTGTAAGCCGAGTGCTATATATTTTTTAGCTGAGATAATATCTCCTTGCGCATGTTTGACAATTGCTAGTCCCATGTAAGGTTCGGCTTTTACGCGAGAAATATTAATAGTATTCATTAATGTAAGAGCTTTCTCATAAGCTTGGCAGGCTCCTTGATAATCAGGAAAATCCACTAATAGGTAAGCATGTGCTTTGCGAATATAGCCAACAGCCTCTATAAAAATCGATTTTTCACGTAGTCCCCTACGAATTCCATGTTGAGCGGCATACCATGCATCCTTCCCCAGCCCTAAAAGCGCATAGACAAATGATGCTAGTAGCTCACTCTCTCTATGTGTCGCGACAAGCTGTGGTGGTAATTCCAATCTCTTCGTCAGTAATTCCTTCGCTTCTAATAGCTGTCCTGTTCTTAACAATATTCGAACATCGACATTTGCTCTTTGTAGCACGTCCTCCGTTAAAGCAACCTCATCGGTAAATACTTGTGCGCCTTTCGCCTTCCCTAGATTCACAAGATTTTCTGCATACTGACGTTGTAATTCGAGAAGTTCCTCTTTGTTTAACGGCGTATGATTCGCTAACTCTAAAGCCTTCTTTAAATGTGGCTCTGCCAATGCTGGCTGAATTGTATCGAGATAAATATGTGCTAAACCTGCCTGCGCTTTTGTCATAAACAGATAATCGTTTTTACTTTTTGCGATGTTTGCACAATTTTCATACGACTGCTTTGCTTTTTCATAGTAAGCACGATAGCGGTGGCACTCACCTTCAAAATAATACAATTTATAATATTCGGACTTTTCATTAGCTGTAAATCTGTTTATCTTTTCTAATAACCACTCAAATTGCCCAGCACGGACTAGACTTTCAGCATGATTTTGTAATAGCTCTCCACAAAAATCCTGATCATTCGTTTTAAATGCGTGATGAAGAACGGCTTGAATATTGTTTTGCATTACATAATACAATGCTGCTTGTTTATGCAATGTAATATACTGTGAAGCATTTTGTTGTGGCCACTTTGCCTCTAAAAATCGACTAAACAAGGCATGAAAACGATACAAACCATCCTTCGTGATAGGTTGAATAAATAAATGTCGCTGGACAAACAGTTTTAACACTTGTGCAATTTCCGTACTATAAAATTGCGATATTAACTCCTCTGAGAAAGTGGGGAAAATCGCCAGCTTTAATAATACCTCTTGCTCAAATGCAGACATCTTAAGATAAACTTCCTCCGATAAATAGGTGAAAAGATCATTTGTAGAAATATTTAGCCAATGAGCTAATGTCTCATCGTTCCATTGCTCGGCTAATAAAGAAATACTAATTGCCCAGCCCTCTGTAATTTCCACAACCTTCGCTATTTCAACCTCTGTTAAATGCACCTCTGCATAATCCTCGAAAAAAACAGCGATCTCCTCTGAGGAAAATGCTAATTCTTTTTCTGCAATTACAAGTAATTTCTTTTGTAGTTTTAATCTCCTCGTAATATCCCAATTCGGCATCGTTCTAGAGGCAATGATAAAGTGAACATTCGGTGGTGAAAACTCAATTATTTTTTCCATCACATAATTTATATGAAATTCATGGTCAACGAGATGGTAGTCATCGATGACAATTAATATTGCTTCTTCGATTTCACATAAACTATTGACAAACAGCTTAAACCAACGATTAAGTTCTTCAATTTTTGGAAAACGGGATAATTGATTCCAAGCATCGAATTCTTGGCCGAAGCCCGGAACAATTCGTGTGATACTAAAAAATAAATGCCTTAAAAACGGCAATATATTATCATCTTCCTCCGACACACTATACCAGGAAAATTTGCTTGATTGTGCATGTAGAAATTGTGTAAGGATTGTTGTTTTGCCATACCCAGCACCACTATGAATAAGCGTGCAACTATGGTCTAGACTCTTATTTAATGTTCTCATTAATGTAGCTCTACTAATACAATGATTAGACGGACTCGGTGAAATACATTTTGATTGAATAATAATGTCTGTCGTCATTTAGTGATAACCTCCCCATTCAACTGGTTATGTAAGGTTACAAGTCTTCAGAGTTAAAATCTTTTATGAGTTCATCATAATATCGCGGGGCTGATCTTATGAAATCTTTACATTTATATATCAAATAAAAGCGAAAACTCACGTATCGCAATTGTTGCTGAGACAAACCACGGGTGGAGTTTTCGCTTGGTACTTCAAGTTTATCAAATTGATTTTACCGTTACCAACTTTTTTCAAGTTTCCTTACTATCCGATGAATAATCAAAATTATTTATCGTATCTCTTAAACTCAGGAGTTTCCATTAATCTTTGGAAAAAGATATCTTTAGCTTCCCTATAGGCATCCATTGATTTAGCTTCGTACTCTTTCTTCAATTTATCATATGCATCGCGATATTCATTATTTGCCAATAAAACGTCTCTAAATTTCCAAAAGAAATCAAACTCAGAATCAATTACAGTTAATTGAACCCCTAAAGGAGGATTAGTTGTATCATCTTTAAATGCCCTAAATGTAGCTGTTTTAACACTTTCATCATTTCTTTCATATAAATTTGATAGTAGTTCTATGGCATTCGAAAATTGTTCAGCATTAACACGTACTTGGATATCTAAATCACCTTTAGTAATGCTATTAGGAATTGCTGAACTACCAACATGTTGAATATCAGCCTCTGGTAGCAATTCTTGTATTTTATTTGCGTGAATCAAAAATGATTTCTCAGCATTTTTATGAAATAGTTCACTATTAAAAAAATTCACTTTTTCTATTTGAAACTCCCCCAATCTATCCTTTTTTACAAAGCAGCAACGTTACAATGTAAAACTACTTAAGTAGATTTTAATAACCTAATTTTATTATAAGCACAAAAAGTATTTATTTTACAATAAATACAATTAATAAAGTCCAATGATTTTATTTCGATATGCTCCCTTTACGGAAAGTTAGCATTTGTGTAGTCGTTAATTTCGTCATCCCCAGCTTTTGATGGTGCTTTCATTTATAGTTTAGCTATATAGTGATTTAACAAAATGAATTGCTAAATTCGAAAAACCCGATTATCAACTAAATGATAATCGGGTAGTTTAATAGGTTAAAATTATAAAAGTTCCTTACGTAATTCAGCAGCTGATTTTGGTGATAACAGACCGAATGGGATATCGAATACTGTTTTAGCACCTTTGTCTCCAGCTTGGTTTAGACGATGTGCTGCACGAGCAAATGCTACTAAAACACTAGATGTGAAGTTTGGATTACTTTCAAGTTTTAATGAGAATTCAAGAATTTGTTTTTCGTTAGCTCCGCTTTCTCCACTACGAATAACGAATCCACCGTGTGGCATGCCTGTGTGGTTTGCTTTAAATTCCTCTTCAGAAATAAAGTTTACAATTGTGTCATACTCATCAAAATAGTTCGGCATCGTCACGATTTCTTGCTCAACTTTCGCCCCATCTGCACCTTCTTCAAGAACTACCCAACATTCACGTGCATGCTTTTCACGCGTTGTCAGCTCAGGATTTTCACCGTTACGAACACGGTCTACTGCCTCTTGAATTGGTAATGTGTATTGTACCGCATTTTTAACACCTTCAATACGACGCACAGCATCTGAGTGACCTTGACTTAAACCGTCTCCCCAGAATGTATAAGTTGTGCCTACTGGTAGAACTGTCTCCCCTAGTATACGATTTAATGAGAATAAACCTGGATCCCAGCCAACTGAAATGACGGATACTTTACCAGACTCTTGTGCCGCTGCGTCTACAGCCTCGAAAAACTCAGGAATTTTCGCATGAGTATCAAAGCTATCAATTGTATTAAACCATTGTGCAAAGTGTGGTCCTTGCTCAGGTAAATCTGTTGCTGAGCCACCACATAAAATCATTACATCAATGTCATTTTGGAATTTTTCAGCATCATCTACTAAATATACGTTAGCATTACTCGCAATGTTTACAGTTGATGGATCGCGACGTGTGAATACCGCTACTAACTCCATATCTGGATTTTGTGAAATAGCATACTCTACACCACGTCCTAAATTTCCATAACCTACAATACCTACTCGAATTGCACTCATTAAAAATTCCTCCTCACGATTACGTGACTATGTGAAGTCCTTCACGTTAACTCTACTTACAATAATACGTTGTGTTAGGAAAATTCACAATAGTTTGAGTACGAGTTTTTCTCTTAAAATCATACAAGTTTTCTATGATTTCTATTCGTAAATGGCATGAATACGGTTACATATTTAACTTCTTTCAGCGGATATACAAACATCCGCTGAAAGAAGTTAATGCCTCCGGCGGATGTCACGGAAATCGGAAAGGAGTTCTTTGTGCAAGCACAAAGCCGATTCCGGACGCAATTATGCCGAGGCATAATTGATTAACTAACCTTTAAGTTTTAGTTAAAGCCTTGTAAATGAAGACTTTTTCCACCGCATGTCTTGTACAATAAAACTAACGACAAAGGGGGCATGTTGAATGAAAGGTAATTGTTATTCGCCAAGCACAACATTGGAACAAGGAGAATTACTTACTCGTCCATTCCGAAATGCACAAAAATCTGCTAAAGCTCACATTGAAACTGAGGTAAAGCACAAAAAGATCCCACACCTCACACACCAATGTTTAGGGGTTATACCTTTTGGCGTTACGGAAGAAACCCTAGATATCTCCCTACAAAACCAAAGAGTCAATGAGGCTTACTTTTACCATAGCGGGAAGGAGATAGCACGCTGGTTAGTTAAAAAAAGTGAATACAATAAGTAATAGCACTCCTCACTGTATTTCCTGAGCCAATTCGGAAAGACGCTCTTCATTAATAATGTAATAGCCATTCTTTTTCTTCTCTAAAATTTTTTCTTCGCAAAATTGTGCAAGTACATATAATAAATGTCGATAGGAAACCCCTAAATATTCACAGATTTCAGTATGCTTTTCTTTATAGACTCCTTGATCTGACGAAAATTGAATAAATGCAGCAAGTCGATTTTCAAGTGGAAATGCTTGATTTTGTGTATATTTTGACGTCATTTTGAACGCCTTTTCCCCTAAAAACACACAAAGTTTACGTAAAAATAGTACATCCGTGAGTAATTTTTCTTTACAGGACTGTTTAATCGAAAAACAAATCGTCTCGGTTACTGTCTGAATCCCCTTCGTATATCTTGCCTCATTAAGTAACTCAATTTCCCCCATAAAAAGTGGTGCCTTCAAGTAATCGATAAGCGAGACTTTGCCATTTTTGTGTGTCATGTATAGCTTCGCCTTTCCCTCGATCATGTAGTATAGCGTATTTGGAAATGACCCTTCTTGAAAAATCCATTCACCCTTATCAAACTTACATATTTCTAAAAATGGATCAATTTCAAAAGAAAAAAAATCATCTATTGGATATTTATCGAGATAGTATGAACGTTCCTCAGCTGTCAGTATATGCATTTTTACTCTCTCCTTCGAAAAAATGTGAGATATCTCACATTATTGTATCGATGAACGTGCTATTATTCAACATAGTTAATGGAGGTACGTAATTTTATGAACAATCAACGATGGCTTTCTCAAAATTTCTTTGCATTTTTCTTTACATGGGGTATTTTCTTACCTTACTGGACTGGTTGGCTTGTTGATGCCAAACATCTTACAGTTTCACAGGCTAGCGTCGTAATGGGCTGTGGGCTTTTAGCACGAGCAATCTCAAATTTATTTTTCTTCCCGATGCTTGCAAAATATGTGAATAATAAACGACTCACTAGTATTCTAGCAATAGGTGCCCTACTCACAACTTTACTTTACATACCAAGCACGAGCTTTATCTCGCTTCTTATCGTTACCCTTATATTTAGTGTTTTCTATCCAGCACTGCTTCCTGCCGTTGAAAGTAGTGCGGCAACACTCGTACAGAATGGAAATGTCCACTATGGTAAAAGCCGCTCCTATGGTTCCCTTGGCTTTGTCATTGCAGTATTAATCATTAGCATGCTGACAGGTGCATTTGGCAATGACATTATCTTTTGGAGTATGGTGGTCGGCCTGATCGGTATGCTGTTGATGCAGCAAATGGCTACACCACAAGAGCTACTCATTGTACCGACGAAAGAACAACGTGCAAAATCGTTGTCGATGAAAACATTATGGACTATTAAAGGCTTCCCTATTGTTTTATTAGTCGTTATTCTGTTGCAAGGCGCACACGCTTCTTATTACAGCTACGGCTATATATATTTAGGGGATTTACATGTCGACCCATTCTACATGGGGATGATTATAAACATCGCCGTTATGTGCGAAATCTTATACTTTATGAAGGCTGATACACTATTTAAAAAATGGCGATCATCTTCTTTATTACTTTTAGCAGCAAGTGGTTCATCTTTACGTTGGTTACTTATTTACTTATTCCCGAATGTTTGGGTATTTATCGCTTCTCAAACATTACATGCATTATCTTTTGCTCTTGCGCATTACGCTTTTATCAGCTATTTAACAAAAACATTGCCAAAGGAGCAAATTCCAAATGCACAAGGCATCTACTCTGCATTAGCAATGGGATTAAGTACAGCTATCCTTACATTTTTAGGCGGATATTTATACGAAATTTCTCCTGGACTATCATTTGCAGCAATGCTTATTTGTACGGTTCCAGCAATCGGTATACTGCTTACTACTAGAAATAAATATCAATATTAAAATAAGCAGGTGAGAAAAAATCTCACCTGCTTTTCTATATGCTTACTTTGGATAATATGAAAACCCAGGATATTTCACGACTGGCCACTTTTCCTTCCTTAATACATGTAGAAGTTCAGGACCAATATTTAAATTACTTTGTACTAGCTCAGATGGAGTAAGAGCCATCCATTGATTTAACGAAACATCCTGAAATCTATCACTTTTAAACATTTCAAGGAACCATAACGTCTCCGTACCGGTATTCTCAAGATAGTGACCATTTGCAAACGGCACATATCCAACATCACCTGCACGATAATCAAATGTTCTAGCCACACCATTTGCTGCAAACACTGTCATGCGCCCTTTTCCTTGTAAATAATATTGCCATTCATCATTATTCGGGTGCCAATGCAACTCTCTCATTGCACCGGGCTTAATCTCGACAAGGGCTGCTGCGATATTTTTAGAAATAGGAAAATTAGTGGAGTCTACAATTCTGACACTACCTCCAGGAGTTTTAATAGGCGTTTGAGCAAGCAGACGATGCTTGAAAGTTTGAGGGACTGTACCATATGGCGATTGTACTTTTTGTGTGTCTAGTGATCCTGGAACTTTATCTTGATAAATATAGACCTGTTCTTTCGGGATATGTTGAAAAGCGCTCTTTGGAACACCAAAATTAGAGGACAGCACATCTTTAGGCGTATGAGCAAACCAATCAGAAATTGAAAATGTACTAAGATCTGAGAAATGCCCATCGTCAAATACTAGTAAAAATTCACAGCCATCTTCAAGACCCTGTATGGAATGAGGAATACCTGGTGGGAAATACCATAAGTCCCCCGGTCCTACATCGGCAATAAAATTACGTCCATTTTGATCGACCGCAGTAATGCGTGCATGACCAAGAAGCATATACGACCATTCCGCCTGTTGATGCCAATGCAACTCACGAACCCCGCCAGGTGTCAGACTCATATTAACACCTGCCAATGTCGTAGCAATTGGGAGATCACGAACAGTAATTTCTCGAGACCAACCACCATGCTTTAAAACCATATGCGTATCAGAAAAAGAGAATTTTAAATTTGGTACAAGCCCAGCGTCTGTTTTAGGAGGGACAAGCAAATCAGGATTTTCCAAATCCCTCATAACATCTCTCGGCCCTTTATCCACCCCACCTGCACCATCTTTCCGAATAGGCTGTGGAACATAAGAATAGCCCTCTGGTATGTTCTCCAATGGTTCACCTCTTCATAAATAATCATTATTTAAATATGTATGATTCTTTACTAGAATTATTCTTTTATCAAAAGGTTTTGCGATTCTAGTACATATTTAACCCCGTCCTAGATTAAAGAACGGGGTTACGTACTTGAGCTATAATAGTTTTTTTCAATCAAGAAATTAGGCTTTTTCTTAAAAATGCTAGTAATCATCAATTATAGTCTAACTTTAACCTCTGTGCCGTCCTTAGCTTTGACATCCACTATCACGATTCCCTTATAATTTTTCAGTTCCTTGACGATCGGCTTTAGCGTGTTTTTATCTATTATTGGAAAAGTAAAGTCTATTTTTTTTCTTTCGAAAGGCTCTTTTGTCCATTTGTTTAAATTTCGTTGCAAAAGTTTCGAGGACAAAATTGAAATAACAATGTTTAACATAGCATATGGCATTGGGATATTAAGCCGAAAGCCTTTTGTTTTCACTTTTACATGCATCATAAGCAAATCACTACTCAATGATGACCGAAACGGTATCCCCGTTTGCCGATTTAATATCAACAATTTGGCCATCTAATTCGTTTTCAATTGCTTCAATAATAAGGTTTATATCAATATCTTTAACGTATTTTTCCGCTTGAGGAACACTCGCTGCGATACTGTGTCCAGCCAGTAATACTACCTTGACAAGTTTTATAGGTAAATTAACCATGACGTTATCATTTTCGGCTGATACAACACGGACTTTTAAAGTTTTATCTAAATATTTAGTCGGCTTATCATTACTTGTTTCTTCTTTTTCCTTTAATACTTGAATCAGTTCTGATCCTTGTTCTGCATCAATCTTTCCTTCTTGAACCATTGTTAATACTCTTGCAATTTCCTCTTTCATGATAAATTCCTCCCTATTCTTCTTTTAAAAGCTTAATAGCTTCTTCTGGTGTAATCTCGCCATTTTCCAGCATAGTGACAACTTTTCTCTCGTCTACTTCATTTTTCTTCTTTTGCTCATATCCAAGAGATGAGATAATGTCTGTTAGCTTGCCTCGAACCGTTGGATACGAAATCCCCAGTTCCTTTTCCACTTCTTTGATATTCCCTCTGCAAGTTAAAAATACTTCTACAAAATGAAGCTGATCCTTTGATAAAGATGCCAACTTAGATAATTCAAACTCATTTTCAATCGTTGTGTGACAATGAGAGCACTGCAACTTAGTAATTTTCAATGTCTTACTGCAAACAGGACAATTTGTGATAACTTGATAAGCCATAGTGAAATCCCTTCCTTCTAGTTGATTTGATTATACAACAAGGAATTAAAAATGCAAGTGATTAAAATTAAACTTTTTAATTAAAAAAATAAATATTATTAATTCTTTGTTTAAAATCATTAATTCTTCATTTTCGCTTTTAATGTGAATTAACTTATGACTATATATTTTAATCCCGTCCAGCATTAGGCCAACAAATGGCTTTTGTGTAAAGAGAAGCGGCCGCGGCGGATGTTTAGACGCCAGCAAATATTCCAACATTTGATTGTTCACCTCAATAATGTTTTTCGAAAATAAAAAAAGAACACAATAAGATGTGTTCTTAAAGTACATTATTTATTATGAAATGCAGATTATTTAATGCCTCCATCAAAAGGCCAAAATAAAATATTTATACCATTCTTTGTACCGATATAAAGATAAGCTTCTTTGTTAATGCCGTCTCCATCTATTACTACATAATATTGACCAGCTTTGTAAGCATATACATAGCTATTACCATTTATCTTTTCTGCTACAGGCTTACCGAAATATTTCTGTAGTTTTTCAGTTAGCTCTTTTTTCGAGCCCGTTATCATTGTATTTTTGCCTATAGCATTAACTGCTTCCGTTCCTTCAAGCTTATTTTTAGGAGGGAAAGCGTATGATGCCTTAAGTGTCATATAGAAAGGAATTTCGCCATACTCAAGCGTACCTTTATTATTGGCTTTTAAAGATTTATAGTTCATGCCTATATTCCCTGGCACCCATTTTAATTGCCCCTTCTTCGCTAGGTTGGCAAATTCCTGATCGATATAATCTATCTCTATCATCTCTCCATCTTTAGTAAGTTGATAGTATTTTGTATCGAATAAGCCAGTAAATCTATCGCCCATAGCTACGTAGTCTTCATTATACCTCTCAATACCTATTTCAATAATACTAGGCGAAAGGAATTCGGCGTTGATACCTACACCATTATCAATCTCTTTCTCTAAGAAAATTTCTCCATTTGGGCGAACGCCCACTAATTCAAGACTGTCACCACCACGCCCAGAATCTTTATAATACATAAATGTATCTTTATTTCCAGTGACAGTGAACTGCATTTCTCCTTCCATAAATGGGCCACCGAAAGAATATACTTCATTCTTTCCTTTTAAGATTACTGGAACGCATAAGTTTTTTTCACTCCAATTGTCAATCCGTTAGACAGTTCATATGGGAAATTTTTGTTCTTACAAAATTCTGGATTTGATACTCTATGTATTTTAGAGACTTTTTCATTAGTCGCATCGGTGGACAGACTATTGAATGTGACAGTAGCCACTAGAAAAAAAATAAGTAAAAAAATAATTTTAGTTAGATTCCTCAAAGCGTTTCTCCTTATTTTATATTTAGTCTTGCAAGACTATTTTAGTACACAAGTATGGTAAATTCTACATTAAATACATATATTTTTCTTATTTTTATATATCGTCGACATAATTTGCTGAAACAAATCAAACATACCGATACTTAAAAGAAATCACCCATTGTATGTAATCCTGTATACAATGGGTGATTTCTTTAAGTTTATACATTTCTACTTTTTTGTAATCTCAAATAGGATATTTAATCCTTTTTCCAACTCTTCCTCTGTCGCATAAGCATATGATAATCGAATATGTTGAGCATCTTGCGGATCGTAAATATAACCGGGATTAATGAGTACTTCGCGCTGCAATAGCTTGGTAAACAACTCTTTATCAACAATGGGCTCATGAAACTTTAGCCAAATATAAAAGCCACCTTTTGGCTTATTCCACTCTGCAATATCATAAAATTTTTCTTGTAAAATAGTCTCTACATAATCTGCTCTTTGCTGTAATTTTTGGCGTAAGTCGACGATATGCTTTTCATACTTTCCGGACTGTAGCCAATGCAGCACAATTTCCTGCGAGATGGCGCTTGAACCGTAATCCGTTTGCATTTTTATATCCGCTAACCGCTCTATAACAGTTGTTGGACCAATTAACCAACCAATTCTAAGTCCAGGGCTTAATGTTTTCGAAACACTTCCAATGTAAAGGACTTGCCCGTTATCATCCATAGATTTAATTGGGGGCGTTGCCGCTTCAAAGAGCAATTCGTGATAGACGTCATCCTCAATAATAGGAATTCGAGATTGTTGACATGCTTCATAAAGCTGCTTTTTTTCATGCGTAGTCCACACCCCTCCAGTCGGATTGTTTAATGTAGGAACAGCATAAAATACAGCCTGCCTTTTTCTTTTTCGTTGAGCTAAAGTTTGTACAAGCTGTTCATCTCGATGGATAGCCAACATTTGCATACCTACAGACTGGAATGGATGCACTGAATTTAAATAAGATGTTTGTTCTTGAAATACGATAGACCCCTGTTCTAGTAGTCCAACTGCAATGAGCTGTAAAGCCTGTAGTGCACCGGAGACAATGCACACATTTCTGGGGTTTGCATGAATGCCCCTTTTTATCACGTATTCGCAAATCGCTTCTCGAAGTTCATCGCTACCTTGTGGTGATGAATAACCTAAAGCTTTCGGTTGCAAAGAGAGCTCTTTCAATGACGCTTCAATTTCAGCTGTCGGTAATAAACTTGGTGCTAGCTCCCCAGTACCTAATCGAATGACATCATCGCGCTGCTCGTATTCATTGATTAATTGAATGGTATGATAATTTGGCTTATGTAAGCTTGTGTCAATAAAGGATTGCCAATTTGGCTGTGATTGTGTAATTAAGGAATGCCAAGAATTATGAGCTACAAATATACCTGAGCCTACTTTCGATTCCAATATTCCTGCTGCTTTTAATTCCTCTAACGCCTGCTGAACAGTACTCCGGTTTACCCCAAACTGTATCGCTAGCTGTCTTTGTGTTGGTAGCTTTGTCCCTGCCACCCAATCGCCCCGTTCGATATGCTCAATAACCCATGTCACAATTTGTTGCTGTAATGTCATTTCACCCCGTCTATTTGGCTGCCAGTTCATTCGTATCACCCCTCGAAATTGGGTGGATAAAAAACCATCCAATTGGTCGTTTTCTTTTAGTTATAACACATCTAGAATAGTTAGTGAAAGGAGGGAATGTTATTGGAAGCATTTCTTCATGGAATGATTTTAGCGTTTGGACTTATTTTGCCTTTAGGCGTACAAAATGTCTTTGTCTTTTCTCAAGGTGCAACACAGCCTCGTTTAGTTCGGGCCTTACCAGCCAGTATAACAGCCGCAATTTGTGATACACTTCTAATCCTACTTGCAGTATTTGGTTTATCATTAATCGTATTGCAATTTGAATGGTTACGGATCGCCTTAATGACTGTTGGTATACTTTTTTTACTTTATATGGGCTATACAATTTGGCGTTCGAATCCAGCAACTGCCGATAACAATGAAGCACTACCTATAAAAAAGCAAATTTTATTCGCACTATCTGTTTCGCTCTTAAATCCACATGCCATTTTAGATACAATAGGTGTTATTGGTACAAGTGCTTTAAAATATAGCGGCACAGAGCAAATATTGTTCACGGCAGCTTGTGTTTTGATTTCTTGGTTATGGTTTTTAGGTCTTATCATTGCCGGAGCATCGTTGAAAAGACTTGATAGCTCTGGGAAGCTTATGAATATTTTCAATAAATGCTCAGCGATTTTTATTTGGGCAACCGCTCTCTATCTTTTTAGTGGAATACTGTAACCTATGCACAAAAACACTCAAGATACTGGTTATTATTAAGATCAAGAGTTAAAGAAATGCAGTTAATTTTTATGGATCCTATATTTAATGTACAACATAATAATATGCAATTTTTAAGCTGAACTAATTTTTGATATTAGTTCAGCTTTTGTTTGTTTTACACTTAATAAAGTTTGCACCACTCTGCTAAGCCATCGAAGTTATAGATATATTTTTCGGAATATTTTATTTACATTCACTTGATTTTATAGGATAATGCAATGAATTGGTATAAATTGTTATATTATGAAAGTTAGGTGAAGTTATTTGTTTAATAATTTAGGTATGTCTTTTTTATGGATGTTGCTTGCTTATTCAGTCGCAACTTTAGTAGTTTTTATACATATGTTAATCACCAATAAATTTTTTGGTGTTCAAAATATGCGAAACAGGCAGGTACAACTTTTTTAAAATCACCCGTTTATGTTAAGTCTAGACCCTATCAGGTTCTTTACAATGTTTTAATATTTCCAATTTTCCTTTGGTTATATAGTAAAGGAATTGATACGGATCATGTAAAAGAATTTATGCTTTATACCGTTATCCAATGGACAACACTTTCAATAATAATTGACTATATTAGTTGGGTTTTAATTCCCCATAAATTTAGGTTAACACATAAAGAATTTTATATTGATTATCAACCTTATATTACTTTAATTTATGTTGCAATTTTTGTTAGTCATTATATAGTTGGATTTTTCATCTCGTAAATTTTGTAGGATTCATAAACCTCTCCCTCTTTACGAGGGTCAAATTCAAGTGAATTAAAAGGTCTATAATCTCAGGTGGGAGCTTGTCACTAGCAAAAATAATTAGTACAACAGTCACACCTAGGAACCGCCTTTTTATCTGGTCCTTAATATCACCTTCACATACATATTTTTCTTATTTCAATATCTTTTCCAGCGACTGCTCTATGTTCAAGAAGAACTTCTATTAAGTGGTAATGTTGCACCAATCAACTCGTCTTCCTGATTAAGATAATCCAAAACACTCTGTATATCCTCCACATTATAACTTTTGACAACTATCATATGCTTTATATGGAGTCCTTTTGGATAAATGTTTGATTGTTGTAAACAGTTTTTTAACCGTTCTGGAGTATAAAGAATACACCATCTCTCACTCCCGTCACTCATTTTCAAACTTACTTCTATCCAATTTGTCTCATTAGGGTCATTTGATACTTCGTCATCAAACGTCCAGCTTATTAAATCTACGAGATCCTCACTATTCACATTAAAGTGGAATAATGAAAACCATCTTAGTCGTCCATTGTCACATTTAATACGAACCATTTCTTTATCCTGTTTCATATCAATCACTTTGTATAATTTACCTCTTGTTAATTCATCAGAGTATACACCTGAGGTACGACAAATCAAATTCTTGTTTTTCATAAAACCTCCAAATTTAGCGAAATTTAAATCTTACAATTAATTTTACTACGATTAACCAACCTACTTCAGTAGTACAATAAGAAAAACATACTAAGATTAGTAGTGCAGACCAAGGCATTGGTTCGTACTACTATTTTTTTATATAGTAGAGGTGAAGAATAGGTCGGGCAGCTCTT